>JAMPFD010000010.1 GCA_023664625.1 Bacillota bacterium
CGCCGGCGGGGACGCCGCAACTAACGCCTTATGTCAATACGCACACCGGCCTTCACCGAAGACCGTAACGCATCAGAAAACGGCAGACAGAAGCGAAGCAAGGACAGAATGCCGGCGCAGAGCCCGTAAGGTACGGTGAGGCAACGCCAAAGGAGGGAGCCTCCCTCAGGAAAACGGCGGAGAGAAGCGGAAACATAACAGAATATAACATAAACAATGCTTTTGACGACCATTTCTAACGTAAAACACAATAAAAGTTACGGATTATTAAACAAAATCAACGAAAAGTTTGTATTTATCACCAAAGATTACTACCTTTGCACAGCATAACAGACAAAAAGCTCCTGACACAGGAAATCCATGGAGAGCAGATACATACAAATCAAATTATAATATTTCCAATTATGGCAAAATTCTACAAAATTTTCCTGGCATCCATCCTGAGCCTCGCCGCTCTCTCCGTGGAGGCCATCACAACGTCACGGTCAACGTCGACGACCCTGAACGCGTAAAGATAAGCGTCAACTACGAGGAGAAGACGGTCACCGCCGGAGCCAACGAGCTCGACGTCGCGGCATACACGCAGATAGCCGTAGAGGCCAAGGCCGGCGCAATGCTCAAGTCGGTCGTCAGGACCTCCGACGGCGGTACGGAGTACATCAGCGGCATGACAAGCTGCAGCATCTACGTCACGGACTACAACTCCGGCGAGACATGGACCGTAACCTCCGCCGACGAGAAGGACATACGCACCGCCTCATGCAAGGTAACCGTCGACGAGGCAGCGAAAGTGCGCGTGCAGCGCAGCGGGACATACACCGGCGTCACCCTCGCCGACGGAGAGAACACCGTACTCTTCGCACCCGGGACAGAGACCCAGCTGATGATAGCCTCGGCAAACTATTCCACACCGCTGTACAAGGTCACGCTGGACGGCGAACCGCTGGAAAGCCAGTACGGCACATGGTACGTGACCCTGTCGCAGGACGCCGAAATCAGCATCCTCGCAAATTATCCCGACATCCCCGTCCCCGTGCGCTTCGTCTATGAGGACGAGGAGTCAAAGGGCTTCATCACAGGCGTGACCGTCAACGGTGAGACCGCCGAGAACTACAACGACGAGGACTTCACCGTCAAAGCCGGCTCCGTACTTGCCATAAGCGGCAACACGACTGACTACAAGCTGGACAACTTCAGCGTCAACGGAACCGCCCCACAATATTTCTACAGCCCGTACTCCGTAACCGTAACCGACGAGACGGAAATATACGTCAAGGCACACAAGTACGCAACCATCAGCGCAACCCTTGACATCGACAACCCGGAGAACGTCACCGTCTGCCGCGGCTACAGCTACGAGAACAACAAGATAGAAAACCTCGTCAGCGGCAAGAACACCCTGGAACTGAGCGAGACGAACAGCATGATAAGCATCAAGGCCGAGGCCGGATGCTACATAACGTCCGTGACCGACAACAACGGCACGACATACGCGCAGGACTACAGCGGCAGCTACAACGTCACGCTCACCGACGGCATGACCGTCACCGTCATCTCCGGAAAAATCGTCCGCGACCGTCATGCCGTCGTCTATATCGACGACCGCTCTGCCGCAAGCACCTACTTCAGCTTCGCACGCGCCGACCGCTCGGAGATTGACATGACGACAGGCTACAACACAGTGGAATTCAGCAGCAGCGACAACCCGATGAACATCTCATGGTACGGCGCGCCGTACGCCAATGTCTATCTCAACGACAACGTGCTGAACCCGCTTTACGAAAACAGCACTACTTACCAGACTGAACTCGCCGACGGCGACGTGCTGAAGCTGTTCCTCGCTTCCAACCCGAAGAGGCATGATGTCACTTTCGACGCACAGGAAGGCATCGGCGCAGAAGTCGTCCGCGACCTTGTGACCACCGTAACCGACTGGAAGAACGGCTTCAAGACTCTCCATGGAACGCAGGTTGACATAACAGCCGACACGGAGGACATCACCGTAACCGTCAACAACGAGCCGCTCGCGGCAGCCGGCGGAAAATACACGTTCACCGTCAGCACCGACACGAACGTCGTCATCTCCAAGGCCACCGGCATCAGCAACACAGACGCAAGGACAGCGGAAAACGGCACCGTCTACAACATGCAGGGCATGAAAATGCAGGACAAGGCAGGACTCCCCGCCGGAATGTACATCGTGAACGGCAAGAAAACCGTCGTACGCTGACAAACGCCGCAGGAACTCTGCCCGGAAAGACAATACACCGGGGAAATATAGGAGCGTGACAGGCTTTGCCGCACGGAAGGCAGCACGGAAAGCCACGTCCGCTCTTATATTTTGATTCTTTTTAAATAAAAACAAAAGAAACGGGACACGCTCACGCCAATCCACGGCACGGACACGCCCCGCACGAAAAGAAACACTTATCCGACAAACGAAACATGAAGAAAATCCTACTACTCACACTCCTCGCACTTGGAAACGCAAGCCTCGCCGGCGCACAGGCAAAGCTCGACCTCGTCAGCCGGGCACGCCTGCGCGCAGAACGCCTTGCACAGGCAGGCAACACAAAGGACTCCGCCTTCGCCAAGCGCATGAAAATAATGAAAATACAGACGGGAACACCGGAAAACTGCACCCTCGGATTCATAAAGCTCAAAGACGCAGCGGCAGCAGCGGAACTTGAGGCGGAGGGAGTGACAATCCTGCGCCGCCGCGGCGACATCGCCATCGCACAGATGAAGACTTCCGACGTAAGCCGCCTGGCAAAGCTCGACTGCGTACGCACCATGCAGCTCAGCCGCCCCGTGAAAGCAAAGATGGACGTCGCACGGAAGACATCGGGAGCAGACTACGCCCACACAGGCGACGGACTGCCGCAGGCATACACCGGAAAGGGTGTCATCACCGGAATCGTGGACGGAGGAATGGATCCTAACCATATCAACTTCAGACGCGAGGACGGAAGCTGCCGCGTCGCCTACCTCGGCCACCTGCGCCTGAACAGCTCAGGAAGCCAGCTCCTTGAAACCTACTATGACGCAAATACCGTAAAAGGCTTCACCACCGACGACAACACCAGCTACCACGGCACGCACACAATGGGAATCATGGCAGGAGGATACCGCGGCAACGTGACCGCCGCACAGCACGACGGCAACACCGTCACCATCGCCCAAAAGCCGAACCCGTACTACGGCGTGGCCTATGACTCCGACATCGCCGCATCCTGCGGAACACTCGTCGACGCCGCAATCGCCATGGGCGTCGACAACATCCTGCAATACGCCTACGACAACGGCCGGCGCGCCGTAATCAACCTGTCCCTCGGCAGCAACGTCGGCGCACACGACGGCAGCGACATGATCCATCAGTACATGGACGCCGTCGTGAAGCAGGACAACGCCATCATCTGCGTCTCCGCCGGCAACGAGGGAGACATCCCCATAGCACTGAACGGCACGTTCTCCGACACAAGGAAGGAGATAAAGACCTTCATCCGCCCGTATGTCTACAGCGACATGCGCTACGGCAACCTTGTCATATACAGCAACGACGAGACAGAATTCGAAGTACAGGCCGTAATCTACAACAAAAGCAGAGGACGCGTGTCCTTCCGCATGCCCGTAAGCACGAACACAAACGGCGTGCCGCAGTACTGGGTCAGCTCCGCCGACTATCAGCAGGACTCCTCTGACCAGATTTCCGCAAACGTCGCCACCGCCTTCGACGGATATATCGGCATCGGCTCAATGACGGACGAGAACACCGGACGCTACTACGCCATGATCGACTACTATACCGTGGACAGCGAGAAAAACAGTGACGGAAACTATATCCTCGGCTTCGTGGTCACAGGAAAGGACGGACAGCGCATCGACTGCTTCTGCGACGGAGCGTTCACGGCATTCGACAATTACGGCTACGAGGATTGGGACAACGGCATGTTCAACGGAACCATCAGCGACATGGCATGCGGCCGCAACACACTTGTCGTCGGCTCCTACAACACGAAAGACGAATACGCCTCGCTCGACGGCGGCATCTACAGCTATCAGGGAAACTTCCAACCGGGCATGATGACAAGCTTCACCTCCTACGGGACGCTTATCGACGGACGCAACCTGCCGCACGTATGCGCGCCGGGAGCAACAATCGTATCGTCATCCAACACCTACTACGTCGAATACGCCGGCAACGGAATCGGAGAACCGCAACTCCAGGCAAAAGCCACGGAAGACGGACGCAACAACTACTGGCAGCAGATGATAGGCACGTCAATGGCAACCCCTTACGTAACCGGAGCCATAGCACTGTGGCTTGAAGCAGACCCGACACTGACCATCGACGACGTAAAGGACATCGTTGCCGCCACATCCATAAAGGACGAATACGTAGAGACGACAGGAGACCCCGTACAGTGGGGAGCAGGAAAGTTTGACGCCTACGGCGGACTCAAGGAAGTAATCCGAAGGAAAGAAGGAACGGCAATCTCTGAGACTTGCGCCAAAGACTCACGCCTGATGCTGAAGCAGAATGGCGACAGACTCTACAATGTGTTCCTCGGCGGAGCCAAAAACCTCGACATCACCCTCTGCAGCCTCTCGGGAATGACCGTCGCAAGACAGACAGCAACAGGCGACGAGGCCGACTTTGACGCTTCGGGAATAACGCCGGGAATCTACATAATGAACGTGAACGGCAGGCACTCACAGCGTATTGTCATACGATAAGCGGACGGCATCTTACAGAACATCGACAATAAAAACAATAATATTCATTCATGAAACAAATCATCAAACATCTGTTCGGGCTTGCCGCCGCACTCGTCAGCATCCTGACATGCGCCGCCACGGAGGCAAAGGCGCAGACCGCCGGCGAAGAACAGCCCATCATCACCTTCAAGACAAGTATCTACGAAACTTACGGCGAGACAAACGCCTTCCACATAGAAATCGGCGCAAAGACCGACACATATATAGATGTGGACTGCGGCTACGGTCTTACGGAATGCGAAGTCTCGCAGGCAACGATGGACACGGAAGCCGGCGGAATCACCGCAACGTCCATCTCCTGCAAGGTCTCACCTGAAGGCATCGTCAGAATCTACGGCGACGCCTCCCTCATAGACTACTTCGCCGCCGACGGCTGCTACATACGCAACCTTGACATCAGTGCGCTCACCAACCTTGAGATCCTTTCTCTCGGACATAACGAACTTGAGGAACTTGACCTCACGCCGAACACAAAGCTTCAGGCACTCACGCTCAACGACAACCCTTTCAACGTAAAACCGTTGAAAGTAGGAGCCGACAAGCCTGACCTCACCATCATCGACTTCAGCATCATCGGCAACATCGATCCTGAGTTCAACATCTCCGACTACCCTTCCCTCGTCTCCTTCCAGGCATGGGACACCATGTCACTGACACAGGTCGACCCGACAGGATGCCCGTATCTGCAGCGCCTGTCGATAGATGTCACATCAGTGAAGTCGCTCGACGTGACGCAGAACCCGCAGCTTAAGATCCTGAACATCTCCGACACGCAGGTGACAGACATAGACATAAGCAAGAACCCCCTGCTGACAGAATTTTACTGCACAAACCAGTCCGGCTCCGTCAACACCGCCACAAAAATCTCGTCCCTCAACCTTACGAACAATCCCGAGCTCTACCGCCTGGCATGCTCAGGAAACAATCTGACACAAATCGACCTCTCAAGGAACACAAAGCTCTTTGAGCTGTTCATCAACGACAACAAGCTGACAAGCATAGACCTGTCAAACAATCCCGAACTGTACAACGTATCGCTGAGAAACAATTACATGGACTTCGCCACACTGCCTGTCAATCCCGGCACATGGGGCGACTATGACTATGCACAGCATAATCTCCAGGTTGCTCCAGCCTATCCCGTAGGCGGAGTGATAGACCTCAGCTCACGTGTGCTGCGCGAAGGCACGCAGACCTATGCAGAACTGTACGCCTACGTAGAGGCAAGTCCGAACGATTCCTACAGACTTGACGAATCTTACTATACTTTCGCCGACGGAAAGATAACTCTGCTGAAAGCATATCCGGCAGACAGCGTCTACGTTGCATTCAGCAACACAGCCTTCCCCGACGTCATGCTCTACACCGGAAAGTTCAAGGTAAAGACGGCAGAGGAATACGGCAAGCCGAGCACCATCGTAAAGATGACCACCGGCCTGTACGACGGCAACGAAGTGACGATGGGAGTCGGAATCCACGGTGCCACACCGGAGAACCCGAAGGAATTCTTCGTAGACTTCGGTGACGGAAACCTGCAGGCCTTCACCGCCACCGCCTCCGCAATCCCTGCAACGTATAATGTCAGCGGCACAAAAAAAGGATACGGCAACGTAAGCATCCTCGTGCCTGACGGAACAATAATCTCCGCGCTCAGCTCACGCATGCCGCTCACGGACATCGACCTCAGCGCAGCACGCGCACTGCAACAGCTCAGCCTCCCTGACGCAGGACTGTACAGCATTGACCTCTCATGGAACCGCCTGCTCGTCACGCTTGACCTGTCCGGCAACAACCTCTCGCAACTGTCACTCGCAGGAGTCAACAGCCTGTACACAAAGAATCTGCTGGAGGACATCAACGTGAGCCACAACAATCTCTCCGAGATAGAGATTTCCGACAACCGCCCGTTCCGCAACATTGACATCAGTCACAACAGATTTGAGGAACTGTCGCTCAAAGACGCGTCAAACCTTGAGACAATAAATCTCTCTCACAACAGCATCGCGGAAATAAACCTCGCTTACTGCAGCCTGCTGACATCCGCAGACATGTCATACAACAAGCTGACATCCATCGTATTCCCAGAAGAAGGCAACACGCTGAAGAGTCTTGACATCAGCAACAACAGCTTTACGTTCGCCAACATGCCGGAACTGGGCGGCATCACTCTTGACGAGTACCGGTATGCACCACAGGCCGTCATCACCATACCTACAAAAGGACCGGGCTACAACCTCTCTGCACAGGCCGTGACGGTTGACGGCCATACGACACAATTCGTATGGAAGAACGAAAGCGGCGCTGTAATGACTCCGGGAACGGACTATGAGATAGTAAACGGAAAGACAACGTTCAAGAACACCGAGATGGGACGTGTCTACTGCGAAATGACAAACGGCGCATATCCAGACCTCAGCGGCGACAATGTCCTGAAGACTTCCTACATCCTCAGCGCAGGAATGCCTACACATCAGCTCGCCTCCTTCAAGACTCCAGCCGGCGGACAGACGGCATCACTCTCCTTCAGGGCAGCCAACGGCTCACCGGCACTTTACATCGACTGGACAGGCAACAACGACCTTGAGCAGTATCCGCTCAACAGCTTCACCTACACCCGCTTCGCCGCAACCACGGTGCAGGATGCAGACGTAAAGGTATACACATACGACGCAGATGACGTAATCTCTGTCTTCAGCATCTCCGGAGTGACAATGTCGTCCATGGATGCCTCACCGATGACAGACCTTACCGCGTTCACCGTCGACGGAGCAGGACTAAAGGAAATAACAATGCCTGAAAGCCCGAAACTGCGCGAGCTTGCACTTGCAGGAAACGCACTGACATCAATAGATCTGTCAAAATACCCGGAACTGTTCTCCCTCGCCCTGAGCAACAACAGCCTTTCCGACATCGACATCAGCAAGAATCCGAAGCTGCAGCTCCTCAGCATCGCAGGAAACAAGTTTGAATCCCTGAACCTCGTGAATAACAGCATCTGGCACCTTGACGCTTCGTCAAACGGCCTGAAAAGCATCTCCCTTGACGGCCTGCCGGCATTGGAGCAGCTTGCCCTGAGCCATAACGAGTTGACAAATATCAATGTTGAGAACCTGAGCAACCTCAAAGTCATGTTCCTTGACTACAACAAGTTCACGTTTGCCAACCTGCCACGCATCAAGCCGCAGTATTCTCCGTACATCTACATAAATCAGGCAGATGTCGAAGCGGAAGAAGTGGATGGAAAGATTGACCTTGCCATCCACCGCGCGGCATACGGCACAGACACCAAGTACACATGGTACCTTGACAAACCGACATTCAACGACTATGGAGAACTTGAGGGTGAGGAACTTTACGCCGACGACGAGTATGTCATAGAGGAAGGCGTGACGACATTCCTCAAGCCGTTCAACAATGTCATGTGTGTGATGACAAATGAGGAATTCCCCAACCTTTACCTCTACACACCGATGATGAATGTCGGGAACTCCACAGGAATCAACGGAGCAACAGCAGGACAGTCCGGTATTTCCATCAGCATGGACAACCGCAGCATCACAATCAAGTCATCAAAAGACACTACGGCTGCTCTCTATACCATCGACGGAAAGGCTGCCTACAGCACCTACGTAAACAATGGCGAGGGAACCATCCATAATGTATGTCCGGGAACCTACGTCTTGAAAGTTGACAATGCTGTATACAAACTTATGGTAAAGTAAGCAACACAACAGACAACATCTTCGGCTGAATCATCAGCCATAACAAAAAAGTCTGCACCGTTCATATACGGCGCAGACTTTTTTGTCTTCATTTAAATACCTTTCATTACTTTTCCCGAAAAAAACAACATTCCTGACATTCATCACATCATACGTCCGCACTCCCTTTAAGCGGCACTTGCGCTCAGGCTTCTGAGCAGCGTTTTGCAGAAAGCCACCTTTGAAAAACGAAAAGGAACAGCCGGCACAGTAAAAGCCGGACTTCCGCCTTTTCACTCCCAGAGACTCCGTACACCTGCGGAACAGAATTTACAGCCATTGACAATAATATGGGAAAACAAAGGAAGCCGGACTTCCGGAAAGAGCAGAAAAGACTTTCGGAATGTTACTGGCAACACTGTATAGCCGGACAAACAGAGGAGCATTGCCATGCTCATGTCAACAGCCATGAAACCTATGGATACATACTTATATAAGATCTCTGATAAATATACAGAAGTATTTGTAAAGTCAACAGCCATGAAATCTATGAATCATACTTATATAAGATTTCTGATAAATATACAGAAGTATTTGTAAAGTCAACAGCCATGAAATCTATGGATACATACTTATATGGTAAAAGGTAGCCTTTTGCATCACAAAAGGTTACCTTTTACCATGTCAACCGTTACCTTTCATAATACGAAAGGCAACGGTCTGCAATTGAATATTCCCATGCCGTGAAAGTCAAGTATCTATAAGCAGACAACGGATTGACAATCAGCATATTGTAATAAAGAAAAGATTTATGCCGGCCATAGGTTCATCATCCGATAGCGGATGACGGAGAACATGCCAGGCATAACCATAAATATCTTTCACCATACATACAATACGGGGATGCCGCTATATGCCGACTGTGTTTCCGTATGAGCCTGAGAGCAGAATGCTCCGCATTTGTGGTGCCTATACCGTTATTGTCTGCAATTCATTGGTCAGATGAGTATTCTCAAACATCTGACATGCCTCTTCCAGCAGCGCAGATTCCTCACGCTCATAGCGGGCACTGTAATGTCCGAGGAGCAGTTTCCCGACATTTGCATCACGTGCCACCATGGCAGCCTGACGTGCCGTAGAATGGCAATACTTGACGGCATTGTCCGTCATTGCCTCTGCATACGTGGCTTCATGATAGAGGACATCCACGCCAAGGACTATTTTATGAAGCTCCGGAAGATATTTAGTATCTGAGCAATAGGCGTATGAACGTGGCTTGTCAGCCGGCGTGACAAGACGTGCGTTCTCTATGACACGGCCATCTTCAGCTGTCCAGTCCGCTCCTGCTTTTATGTTATTTATCTGCGAAACAGGAATACCATAAAAATCAATCATGTCACGGCGTATATGAGGCAAGCCCGGTTTCTCGCGGAACAGAAAGCCGGCACACGGCACACGGTGACATAACGGCACAGACTCAACCGTAAGGCTCCTGTCTTCGTATATCACCTGATGGCTGGTTGTGTCAACAGCATGGAACACAACGTCATATCCCAAATCACGGCAAAAGAGTTTCTGTTGCATATCCAGATATTCCTCCATGGCCGCCGGGGCATAAATATGCAACGGCGCCGTCCTGCCCAACAGTCCGAAAGAGGAAATCATGCCTATCAGGCCGAAGCAATGGTCGCCGTGCATGTGAGTGATAAACACAGCCTGTATTTTCGTGAAGGCAATACGTGTCTTCCTTATCTGCAGCTGGGTTCCCTCCGCACAGTCAACCATGAACATCTTTCCCCTTATCTCCACTATCTGCGAAGATGGGAAATGCTTCAGTGTAGGTGTCGCTGAACCGCAACCTAATATATGTATCTTGAATGGTTCCAAAACTATTTCTTCTGTTTTGATGCTGCTTGTCTCTGCCGTTTGTAAACAAAAATACCCTTGCTGCTCTCCAGTTCCAGTGAGTCCGCACCCAATGACACCACGTCAAACGAGTCACGTCCCATGAGAAGTTTTCCGTTATGTATCTTCCATGACGTATACGGATTTGTCTCACTCTGTACAGTTGACAGCACCTCGCCGCCGTCAACAATCTCAAAATTACGGTCAAGACTTGTCCATTTTCCCTCAAGAGTCGTCAGATTGACAACGACGCCTGCTGCTTTCTCTCCATAGTTATCCGTCACTGTCACAGCAAGCTTGTCACCGCTAAGCAAGCCGCCCTTAACGGTCTCCGAACCGGATTCCTCATCATCGACCAAGATATTCAAGGTATCCCCGTCATTGGTTATCAGCTCAAGGTTGTGCATTGTCGTGCCGTCACCGCAGATACCATAAACAGTCGTATCCTGCTCTTCTTCGCAAAGGCTGTCCGTTGCATTCTCCTGTGATGGTGTCTTATTCTCAACACAGGCTGTTGCACAGATACCTGCAAACAGTATCAGAGCAAACAAATATGTCAAGTTTCTCATAATTATAAATATGTTTTGATATTATTCTTACATTAAGCATGATGATGCGAAACAGCTGTTCATTCAGTTATTTTCGCTTCGTCCCAAAATTGGTCCATCTCCTTTAGAGTCATATCCTGAAGTTCCTTGCCCATTTCCCGTGCTTTCTCCTCTATATAATTGAAACGGCGGATGAATTTCCGGTTTGTCCTCTCAAGAGCTGTGTCCGGATTCAGATGGTATAGACGTGAGGCATTGACGACTGCGAAGAGGAAATCTCCCAACTCATTGATCGCCTTTTCCTTATCACCGCTCTCAAATTCAGCCTTCAGCTCTCCTATTTCCTCATAGACCTTGTCCCACACCTGCTCACGCTCATCCCAGTCAAAGCCGACATTACGTGCTTTGTCCTGAATGCGATAGGCCTTTATAAGCGAAGGAAGGGCCGCAGGAACACCGGAGAGAACGGTCTTGTTGCCATCTTTCTCTTTCTGCTTTACACGCTCCCATAACTGACTGACATCATCGCTTGTCTCTGCCTGTTGCCCGCCATAGATGTGCGGATGACGGAAAATCAATTTGTCAGTCTCCTTATTACAGACATCGGCAATATCGAAATCTCCCTTTTCGCTGCCCAGGATACTGTAGAAGACTGCATGCTCCATAATGTCACCAAGCTCCTTGATAATCTCTTTCTTGTCATCTTTCATCAAGGCATCACATAGTTCGTATGCCTCTTCTATGGTATGGGGACGCAACGACTCGTTAGTCTGCTTCCTGTCCCATGGGCACTTTACCCTGAGAGTTTCCATCACATCCAGCAATCTCCCAAAGGCTTCAAGTTTTTCTTCACGTGTATGCATTATCGTTCTTCCTTATTTTTATATCCTAAATAACTCTATATTTACCGTCCAGTTCCCGGCTGTCCACGATTGTCTTTCCGACATCCTGACAAAGACAAGAATACTGTGTTTACTGTGATCTGCACAACATTTACGGCACGGTACACGGACGGTATGCTTAAAAGTACGATACAAAAGTACACATAAATTTTCAAAAACTTGCACACGAACATAAAATAAGTGCAAAAAAATTCTTTTCTTATCAAAATAATGAGTAATTTTGTAGCAAATTTATGTAAATATCATATGGATTGGCTATTGAACTTATTCACCAGTACTGAGTCTGTTGCGCATATAGCATTGCTTTATGCGTTAGTCATCGCAGTTGGTGTTTATCTTGGAAAAATCAAATTCGGCGGAATTGCTCTCGGGGTGACATTTGTATTATTCGCAGGCATTGCAGCCGGACACTTTGGATTTACGGCACCGGCTTCCATCCTGACGTTCATTCAGGACTTCGGACTTATCCTGTTTGTATTCATGATCGGCCTGCAGGTCGGTCCGGGTTTCTTTGAGAGTTTCAGGGAAGGCGGAGTTAAGATGAACGCCATGGCTATAAGCATAATATTCCTGAACATCGCCGTTATGTTCGGATGTTACTTCGCTTTCTTTGACATAAGCAATCCTGACAATCTGCCTATGCTTGTAGGCACTCTTTATGGTGCAGTGACGAACACTCCGGGCCTTGGTGCAGCAAACGAAGCGCTCTCGTCTGTTTTCGAGGACGGGGCGACACCCACTATTGCCAACGGATATGCCTGCGCATATCCTCTCGGCGTTGTCGGCATAATAGGCGCGACCATCGCCATCCGCTTCCTTACAAGGACAAGGCTTGACCAAGAGGAAAAAGCCTTGGACATGCAGGGCATCAACAATGCCACAAAAAAGCCGTACCTAATGCATCTTCTTGTACGCAACTCATATATCTGCGGACGGAACATTCTGGAAATTCATGATTTCATGAAGCGTGACTTCGTATTCTCACGCATACTCCGCGGCACGGAACTAATCATTCCAAAGAGAGATACGACGCTCGAATTCGGCGACAAAATATATTGTGTGTGCGCCGAAGCTGATGCCGAGGCCATCGTTGCCTTTGTCGGAGAGAAGACTGAAGTCTCCGAATTCAAGGAACAGGAAGAGAAAAAGCAGATGATAAGCAAGCGTGTCCTTGTCACAAAACCGGAAATAAACGGAAAGACATTGGCAAAGATGCATTTCTCAAGCGTCTATGGCGTGAACGTCACGCGTGTGACACGACAAGGCATGGATCTTTTCGCCTCAAGCAATCTGGCACTGCAGGTAGGTGACCGTGTAATGGTTGTGGGAGAAAAGGCAAGCGTCGACCGTGTAAGCACTATCCTCGGAAACTCAATAAAGCGTCTTGACCATCCGAACATCGCAACGATTTTCGTAGGTATTGTACTCGGAATCATCTTCGGGAGCATACCGTTTGCACTACCGAACATTCCGGTGCCGCTGAAACTCGGTATCGCAGGGGGGCCTCTCATAATAGCTATCCTCATCGGACGGTTCGGGCATAAATTCCATTTGGTGACATATACCACAACATCCGCCAACCTTATGCTACGCGAAGTGGGACTAGTACTGTTTCTCTCAAGCGTCGGTATCAAGGCCGGAGCAAACTTCGTGAACACAGTTGTTGCAGGTGACGGGCTGCTGTATGTGCTGTCAGGATTCCTGATAACAGTAATACCTATATTAATAATAGGAACAGTTGCGCGGCTGAGATACAAACTGAACTATTTCACCATAATGGGTATGATTGCCGGTTCTTATACAGACCCTCCCGCACTTGCCTATGCCAACTCTGTATGCTCAAAGGAAGCTCCTGCCGTAGGATACTCGACTGTCTATCCTTTGACAATGTTCCTGCGTATCTTCACAGCCCAGCTGATAATAATTTTCTGTTGCGGATAATATGTAAATATTGACCGTTCTTACCCAGAACCCGACTATAGTCGCCGGCCGGTATGGCGACATAAACAACAGACGAACTAACAGAATAGAAAAAACAAACGACAATAAACTAATGAAAAGAATCGGATTCCTGATTGCCTTGCTTGTCTGCATATCGTCAGACCTCTTTGCCCAAGGGGCCAAGAACATAAAGATAAATGAGGTAATGACAGGCAATGACTCCAGCATCGTAGACGAGTTCGGAAAGCGTGAGGCGTGGATTGAACTTTGCAACTCCTCATTCACGACTGTAAATGTCCGCGGGATGTACCTCACAACAGACAGGTCAGTACTTAATAAAGAACTCAGTGCGCCACAACGCCAGGCACTTATGTCTCAAATTCCGAGTGGTTACGAATTCACTGTATTGACAGGGCACCAGCATCTCCTGTTCCACTGCAACGGCAATCCCAAGGACGGTTCACGCCATATAACGGCAAAAATAGCTGCCGGCGAGCCTGTCTGGGTAGCCCTGTATGACGGAAACGGCATCGAACTGATTGACTCTGTATCAGTACCGGCACTCGCCATGAACCAGTCGTATGCAAGAGAGAAAGACGGCAGTGACGTTTGGAGCATCCGTGCCCCGGAGAATGTAACCCCCGGCATAGCCAACACGCCTAATGTCAACAACAAAATTGCACGGACAAAGGCAGAAGACCCACACGGATTTGCAATCACAATACTTGCAATGGGTACTGTATTTGCCTGCCTCGCACTGCTGTTCATCTTCTTCCGTGTGCTCGGCCTCATAATGGATCATATCAATACGACAAAGAAGATTGCCAATGCCTACCCTCTTAAGCCTGTGACCAGCACGATCACAACAACTGCTAAAATAGGTGCTGAAGTGCTTGATACAACAGGAAAGCTGATGAAAGACGGCTTAAAGCTAAAAGGTATTGACAAGAAAGTGTACATAGCCGTCATCGCCATGGCTATCAAGCAATATGAAGATGATGTTCATGATGTGGAATCAGGAATAATCTCCATAAAGCCAAAGAATACGACATGGAACGCTCCTGAGTTCAACAACAAAGTAAAGAAATAACAGGCAACAAAATATCTAAAGTCCAAAGAGACAATACTATATTATGGCTACATACCAATATACAGTTGAGGGTACGGATTACGAAGTAGATATCCTCGAAGTTCAAGACAAGGTGGCAAAAGTCACAGTTAACGGAGTTGAGTTTGAAGTAGAGTTGAAAAGGGCTCTGAAACCGACAACACGTCCTATACAGCAGGTACAGGCAGCACCGGCAAAAGCAACCGTGCCGGCAACGGCTCCACAGCCGAAGCCTATCGTGCCGGCAGGTGCCGGCCAGCATGTCCTCGCTCCGTTGCCGGGAACAATCAATGAAATAAAGGTCAATGTAGGAGATACAGTAAAACAGGGTGACACAGTCCTTATCCTTGAAGCCATGAAAATGCAGAACAATATCGAGGCGGAATGTGACGGACAGGTGACCGCTGTACTTGTGAAGGCCGGTGACGCTGTAATGGAAGGTGCTCCGCTAATCACTATCGGATAATGGCTAACCTTTAAGAAAAACAGATTTATGGAAACATTTCTCAATTTCCTGAAAGGTAACTTCTTCGATTTCCTTACATACACAGGCTTTGCAAATGCAGAAATAGGCAACCTTATCATGATTGCTATAGGAGCATCATGCATATGGCTCGCCATAAAGAAAGATTTCGAGCCCCTGTTGCTTGTACCAATAGGACTTGGCATAATATTGGGAAACATCCCTTTTAAGACTGATGCTGGTCTGGAGATTGGCTTATATGAAGACAACTCTGTACTAAATATATTCTATCAGGGTGTTAAGCAAGGGTGGTACCCTCCGCTGGTATTCCTCGGCATCGGTGCCATGACTGATTTCACGGCACTTATCGCAAACCCAAAACTTGTACTTATCGGCGCCGCTGCGCAGTTCGGCATTTTCGGAGCATATATGACAGCTCTTGCCTTGGGTTTTGAGCCGAATCAGGCTGCCGGTATTGCCATTATAGGTGGTGCAGATGGTCCAACAGCCATTTTCCTTAGCTCCAAATTATGCCCGAACCTGATGGGAGCGATTGCTGTATGTGCATATTCATATATGGCTCTCGTACCAGTAATACAGCCACCTTTGATGCGTCTGCTTACAACAAAGAAAGAACGCGTCATAAAGATGAAGGCCGGCCGTGAAGTCTCACAGACAGAACGCATACTATTCCCTATAATAGGACTGCTGATAACAACGTTTATCGTCCCCTCAGGAATGCCGCTGTTGGGAATGCTGTTCTTCGGAAATCTCCTGAAAGAATCAGGAAAGACCACACGTCTCGCCAAGACTGCCGGTTCCTCGCTCAATGACATAATAGTGATGCTGCTCGGCCTTACCGTAGGATGCTCCACTCAGGCAAGTGAGTTCCTCACCATGAATACGATCTTCATCTTCGCACTCGGTGCTTGTGCTTTCGTTGTTGCGACATGTTCCGGCGTACTTTTCGTGAAATTCATGAATCTCTTCCTGCCTGAACGCAAGAAACTGAATCCGCTTATCGGCAACGCAGGTGTGTCGGCAGTTCCTATGTCAGCACGCATTTCCAATAACCTCGGACTTGAATATGACCGCAAGAACTTCCTTCTAATGCATGCAATGGGGCCAAACGTTGCCGGTGTCATTGGCTCGGCTGTTGCCGCAGGTGCATTGCTCGGCTTCCTTTCATAAGGCTCCGTAACTGATCAGCTCTATGCCACGTAGGTGCTAAGATAACGGTCCAAGCATCATAAATTACGAAATAAAAGCATTCAACGAAGCAGGCAAGCATAATCAAACTCACTTGCCAATGTAACAATATATTAACTGATTTTGTCAAGCAACTTATGAAGCAAAATATATTCCGTGGTCTCGGCATTGCCTTGATTACACCTTTTACAGAGAATGGCAACATAGATTTCAATGCAATAAAAAGGCTTGTGGAGTATCAAATAAGCAATGGAGCTGATTTTCTCTGTATCCTTGCCACAACAGGCGAGACTCCTTGTCTGACCAAACAAGAACGTCTTGATGTCCAGCATTTCATCGTCAATCTCGTTAACGGACGTGTTCCTGTAGTAATCGGTTGCGGAGGAAACAATACAGCGGCTATCGTTAAAGAGCTGCAAACAGGAGATTTCAAAGGCATAGACGGAATACTCAGCGTCTGCCCTTACTATAATAAACCTTCACAAGAAGGTCTTTTCCAGCATTTCAAGACTATTGCCGACGCAACGAATCTTCCGGTAATCTTATATAATGTGCCAGGACGCACAGGAGTGAATATGAAACCAGAGACAACTGTACGTCTTGCAAAAGCCTGCGAAAACATTGTTGCAGTGAAAGAAGCCAGCGGTAATCTTGAGCAGGTAGATGAGATTCTGAAGAACAAGCCAGAAGGTTTCGCGGTGCTTTCCGGTGATGATTCATTGACATATCCAATGATAGCCTGTGGTGCAGAAGGTGTTATTTCTGTTATCGGCAATGCTCTTCCAAAAGAATTCTCACGTATGATCCGCCTGGAAAAACGTGGAGAATTTGAGGCTGCACTAAAGATACACCATAAGTTTACAGACTTATATTCACTGCTTTTCGTCGACGGCAACCCCGCAGGAGTAAAGGCACTGCTTCACGAAATGGGATTCATTGAGAATATCCTCCGCCTGCCTTTGGTTCCGACACGTGTCCAGACAGTACAGAAGATGTCACAGATTCTTAAAGACCTGAAAATATAAAATTCAATTGATGAAAAGAGTTCTCTTTATAGACCGTGACGGCACTCTTATCCATGAGCCTGCCGATGAACAGATAGACGCCTTTGACAAACTGAGATTTGTCAAAGGTGTTTTCAGAAATCTTAGTTTTATCCGCCAGCACCTTGACTTCGAATTTGTCATGGTCAGTAACCAGGACGGTCTTGGCACAAAGTCTTTTCCAGAGGAAACATTCTGGCCTGTCCACAATTTCATTCTCCAAACACTTGAGGGAGAAGGAGTGACATTTGACAACATCCTCATAGACTGTCATTTCCCGGAAGACAATCATCCATGCAGGAAACCAGGAACAGGTATGCTTACCGAGTATATCAAGAACTCAAACCTCAACCCGCAATATCAATGCTATTCTGCGAAGAAGCGGGAAAACAAACATCTCTGTTCCGCAGAAACGCAAGATGAAGAGCCGGAATACGACCTTATCAACAGCTATGTCATCGGTGACCGCAATACAGACCGTCAGCTTGCGGAGAACATCGGATGTAAGTCACTAATCCTTGGTGACGACATGACATGGGACAGAATTGCTGAAATACTCTTTGCCGGAGAACGTATTGCAGAAGTAAAGCGTACGACAAAGGAGACAGACATCTACGTACGCATGAACCTTGACGGTAAAGGGACCTGCAATATAAATACAGGATTGGGCTTCTTTGACCACATGCTTGAGCAGATAGGCAAGCACGGCATGATAGACCTCACCGTCCACACGGAAGGAGATCTAAACGTAGATGAGCATCATACTATAGAGGACACAGCCATTGCCATAGGAGAATGCATTGCCGAAGCCCTCGGCAATAAGCGCGGGATAGAACGCTACGGTTACTGTCTGCCTATGGACGACAGTCTCTGCTCTGTAGCACTTGACTTCGGCGGAAGGCCATGGCTGGTATGGGATGCAGAGTTCCATCGTGAAAAAATTGGGGAAATGCCTACGGAAATGTTCCTGCATTTCTTCAAATCCCTCTCCGATGCAGCAAAGATGAATCTGAACATCAAGGCTGAGGGACAAAATGAGCACCATAAAATAGAAGGAATATTCAAAGCTCTTGCACGCTCCCTGAAGATGGCTGTTAAACGAGACATATACAAATTTGAACTACCTTCCACAAAAGGAATGCTGTAACCTCAGGCAACAAGTCTTGTATTAACATCCTGACACAAATATATTATATGGCTGATTGAACTGCGGCCTCAGACAATAAGTCATATATTAACATCATATTGAAAGTAAAGTTTGTCACAAACCTGTCTATAGCCTCAGGCAATAAGCTATGCATCAACATTTGCTCCGGCATAATATATTGCACGTCCCAAAGCATAATGCAACAAGTCAGCCAATCACACCGAAACTTTCTCACCATAAATTCTGAGTAGAAACAACATAGAAACCGACTTTCAATGATAGAAATCTCACATGCCAAGGTAAACAACCTCAAGGATATTTCCATCAATATTCCAAGAGACAAGTTCATCGTCATTGCCGGAGTGTCCGGTTCCGGCAAGTCATCTCTTGCCTTCGACACACTGTATGCCGAAGGACAACGCCGTTATGTAGAGTCCCTGTCAAGCTATGCACGGCAATTTCTCGGCAGGATGCCCAAGCCTGAGTGTGACTATATAAAAGGACTGCCACCCGCAATAGCCATAGAGCAGAAGGTCATTTCACGCAATCCACGTTCCACCGTAGGCACAAACACCGAAATCTATGAGTATATGCGGCTGCTCTTTGCCCGCATAGGCAAGACCTTCTCGCCAATTTCAGGACAGGAAGTGAAGAAACATTCTGTGGAAGACCTTATAGAATGCATGCTCTCATACCAGAAAGGCACAAAATTCATCATTACCGCCCCACTCCATCTTCCTGAAGGCCGAACCCTTGAACGCCAACTTGAAATGTCTGTACAGGCAGGCTATGCACGTCTGTATTACAAAGGCGAGATACTCCGAATTGACGACCTTGGTGAAAGACTATCAGACATAAAAGCCGCCGAAGCACATATCCTCATCGACAGAATGAGTGTCAATGACAGCAAAGAAACCATCTCCCGTCTCTACGATTCTGCCGAAACAGCCTTCTATGAAGGCAGGGGAATGTGCCGCCTGATATTCATGCCAGCAATGATCGAGCATGAATTCTCTACAAAATTTGAAGCGGACGGCATAACATTTGAAGAGCCGTCCGCCAATCTCTTCGCCTTCAACTCACCTGTCGGAGCATGCCCTTCCTGCGAGGGCTTCGGCAAAATCATCGGCATTGATGAAAAACTCGTGATACCGAATCCGTCCCTCTCCGTATATGACGGTTGTGTACAGTGCTGGCACGGAGAAAAAATGAAAGTATGGAAAGAAGAATTCTGCCGTCGTGCCGAGAAAGATAACTTTCCTATTTTTGAGCCATATTTCTCACTCTCGAAGCAGCATAAAGACTGGCTATGGCACGGTCTGCCCTCCGAAGACGGAATGGACATCCACGAGAAAGTTTCCATTGACGAATTTTTCCGTATGCTTAAAGAGAATCAATATAAGATTCAATACCGCGTCATGCTGGCGCGCTACCGTGGCAAGACCGTCTGTCCTGAATGCGGCGGCACAAGGCTACGGAAAGAAGCCGGATATGTAAAAATCTGCGGAAAGACAATTATGCAACTTATAGAGATGCCTGTCAGCGAGTTGCAGGAATGGTTCCGCAACATACAGCTCAGCGAACACGAACACAAGATCGTCAAACGACTGTTGACAGAGATAAATTCCAGGCTGCAATTCCTCATGGATGTCGGCCTGGGCTATCTGACTCTCAACCGTCCGTCCAACACATTGTCAGGAGGAGAGAGCCAGCGTATCAACTTATGCACCAACCTCGGCTCATCCCTGGTCGGCTCACTCTATATCCTTGACGAACCGTCAATAGGCCTGCATCCACGCGATACAGACAGACTCATCAAGGTTTTACGGCAGCTTCAAGAAATAGGCAACACCGTCATCGTCGTAGAACACGATGAGGAGATAATGCGTGCAGCAGACTACCTCATAGACATCGGGCCGGATGCCGGCAGGCATGGCGGGGAAGTTGTCTTCGAAGGAGATATGGCAAAGATAGCAGAACTCAACGGCAAAGACATACATAAGTATTCCGGCAGCCATACAGTAGAGTACCTTACTCATACAGAAACAATCCCAACCCCGCCAAGCCGCCGTCAGTGGAACCGTAAAATAACAGTCAAATCCCCAAGGATGAACAACCTAAAAGGCACGGATGTCCATATCCCTCTGAACTGCATGACTGTCATAACAGGTGTCTCCGGCTCCGGAAAGTCCTCATTGATCAAAGGAATACTGTACCCTGCCATGAAACGCCATATCGGTGAAGTCTGCGATGCTCCCGGGGAATATGGCGGACTGGAAGGAGATCTTGATGCGATAAAGCATATTGAGTTCGTAGATCAGAACCCTATCGGCAAGTCTACGCGCTCCAACCCTGCTACATACGTCAAGGCTTACGATGCTATACGTCAATGGATGGCTGACATGCCGCTATCAAAACAGATGGGGTTCACACCTCAACATTTCTCTTTCAACGCCGAAGGAGGACGCTGCGAAGAATGCAAGGGAGCAGGAACCATTACTGTTGAGATGCAGTTCATGGCAGATCTCGAACTGGAGTGTGAAGCCTGCCATGGCAAACGCTTCAAGAACGACATCCTCGAAGTGAGATATAAGGGAAAGAACATCTACGACATCTTGGATATGACAATAAACCAAGCAATAGAATTCTTCTCTGAAGACACTCTCGCCAAAAATATTGTCAACCGCCTGAAACCATTACAGGACGTAGGCCTCGGCTACATAAAACTCGGCCAGAACTCCTCAACACTGTCAGGAGGTGAGAACCAGCGTGTCAAACTCGGATACTTTATCGGACAGGAAAAGCAGGAGCCGACACTCTTCATTTTCGATGAACCGACCACCGGCCTTCATTTCCATGACATCAAACGGTTGCTTGCAGCCTTTGACGCACTCATCAAACGCGGTCATTCCATACTCATAATAGAGCATAACCTCGATGTCATAAAATGTGCAGATCATATAATAGACCTTGGTCCTGAGGGCGGACATAAAGGCGGGAATATAGTCTGTACAGGAACACCCGAGGAGGTCGCAGGATGCAAAAACAGCCTTACCGGCCATTTCCTTGCGGAGAAACTGAATGAATAATCATATCTGTCAATGGCTGCCAGCTATCCTACATCATAATTATCATACATGAAAGAACTCTTTTTTGTCTTCATCGGAGGCGGCACAGGCTCCGTCATGCGCTTCATTGCATCAATGCTTTGGCAACATATCTCCCTGCATCCCCGATTTGCCGATACAGTCATGCCTTGGCCTACACTAATTGTCAACATACTTGGATGCTTCCTTATCTCAGTCTTCTATAAATATTCCGGGCAATGGGGACTGACACCGGAGACACGCCTGCTGCTCACAACCGGACTATGCGGCGGTTTCACAACCTTCTCCGCCCTCTCCTACGAAGGTATGACACTGCTCCGTGAAGGATATTTCGGCACATATTTTCTTTATATCACCCTCAGCATTGTCCTCGGACTCCTTGCCGCCATACTTCCCTTAGCTTTCAAATAACATCATGCCATAACGACAACGCCATTAGAAACCTTCACACCTCCTACCCTATCAGGCAGAAAAGCAGAGGCCATCCCGTACACTTTCCGTACAGGATGGCCTCTGCTTTTCTTATCAGCGCCACAGAACTCACTTCCCTTTTATCACCCTAAAACCGAAAGCTCCGTCCTGAAGGCGAATATCTATCGTCCCTCCTGTGCGCACACGGCTATAGTACTTGGAAGTTACAGGCATATCCTTAAGACTGCCGTCCTCCAAGCGCACAGACAGATAGTAACTATGCGTCTGGCGGCCGGAACGGCGATAACGCCTGCCGGAACGATACCCCGTATCACGGGTCGTATGCTTCCTCTCCTCAACCGTCACCGTCTCCTCATGCATAGACTCCTTGGATGCAAGAAAATAGTTTCCGCATAAAAACAGAAAATAAGCCAGACATCCCGTCACATACAAATGACACAACAGGTCAAAAGTCCTGTCCTCCCCGACAAGCCAACTCCAGCGTCCACGCATCAAAGGTACAGTCACAACAGCAATGACCACGGCAACCAAAACAGGAAGCCACCAATCGACAAGAGTCCTCTCGTAACAGACATAGCCCAAGATACCCAGAACAAGAGCAACGAGCATCACCATCACGCGGACCGCATTAAGTATTTTCTTCTTCATGATAATATATGTTTGTAAAAAATAATATGAAAAATCGCACAAAGGTACAAAAAATATCCCTTACTCTACAGAATATATTCCCGTATTTCCTCAACTTTTCCAAGATAACGGCATATTCACCATGATTTTTCCTGATACAGGGAAATAAATCTTCTGCATCATTCAGTAATTAAAGAAAAAACATTAACTTTGCACAGCAATTTATAATAAAGACTAAATAAACGAATAACAATGAAGAAAATTGTAATGAAATGCGCCATGGCAGTCTTCTGCACAGCGCTCGCCACACCGGCAATGGCTCAGTTCAATCTTAAGAAAGCAATCAATGCCGGTACAAAAGTAGCACAGGCTGCCACACTCTCTGATGAGCAGATGGCCCAGTACGTAAAGGAGTACATTGACTGGATGGACACCCACAACAAAGTCTGCGATGCCAACGACCCATACACACTGCGCCTGAACAAACTGACAGCAGGTCTGAAAGACGCAGACGGTATTCCCCTCAACTTTAAGGTCTACTGGGTCATCGACGTCAATGCCTTCGCCTGCGCTGACGGAAGCGTACGCGTATTCTCATCCCTGATGGACATCATGACAGACGAAGAGCTTCTCGGAGTCATCGGACACGAAGTGGGGCATGTCGCACACCGCGACTCAAAAAAGGGATTCCGCACCGCACTTCTCACATCTGCACTCAAGGACGGCATCACTTCCAGCAACGGTACAGCCGCCGCCCTCACCGAATCACAGCTCGGTTCCCTCGGCGAAGCTCTTGTCAACTCCACATACTCCCAGAAGCAGGAAAAGGCTGCTGACGACTACGGCTACGAGTTCCTCAAGAAGGCCGGCAAGAATCCTTGGTCAATGGCCTACTCGTTCCGCCGCCTGAAGCAGATGCAGGAAGAGGCCGGCGCAACGAAGACCAGCAAGGTCAACCAGCTGTTCTCGTCCCATCCGGACCTTGACATGCGTATCAAGCGTATGGAAGAGCGTGCAAAATCAGAAGGCATCGCAGAACCTGAAACAAGCAAGAAATAAGGACTTCAGTCCTGCCAGTGGCAACCGGGGAAAAGAACTTCAACCTGAATACCACTGATAATATTCTTAGATCAGCATAAGCCCTGATGTCATATATGAGACATCAGGGCTTATTCATATCCATGCCCTCAGGCAGGAAAGAGTATTAACAATGCACACTAATTGACCATAGGACATTATCATTCCATTATAAGACATCTTTCGATAAATGGAGTTGAATCGGCTATGTCGGTGTTTTTCTCAAAAAAAGAACAAGCTGAGAGTTCATAAGATCAGCCTCAATGAAGATTCCAAATGTCCTCCCGCTGAATTTTACGGACAAACTCAAGCCAATTTACAACAACTGATTACAAACAAAGACGAGAAGCCGTTTCCTTCGCCTCAACAGGCTTGGAAACGGCTTCTATAAAATTCTATACTATGATACGCCTCCCGGCGCAATGTGTCAATTCATCAGAAATTAACATAAGCACCGAAGCTGATGCTGTTTGTCAAATTGAGATTGAAGGCATTGGAAGAAATCTTAGCTTCCTCTCTGCCGTCCTTAACCTTTGTCCATGCTGTGGTATAGGAGAGGTCACCGATATGGGCAACGAGTGTAACTTTCGGAGTCACGTTGTATGCAACACCCGGATTGAATCCGATGCGGAAAGCATTGATATTGTCCATATAGTCACTTGTACCGTTAACGTGAGTTGTGCCAAAAGCAAGACCGCCGTCAATGAAAGCATAGAACTTTCCGGTCTTCACAACCTTGTAGCGAACATATGGATTGATTTCGAAAGAATTGGTCCTGCCGGAGAAAGACTCATCACCAATACTCATTGCGAAAGACGGATTATGCTCATAGCCGAGACGTACGGCAACAGCCCAGTCGTCATTAAGGTTATATCCAATCTCAGGAGCAATGGAGAAACTCGTTGATGTGTTGTCTACTGAAACATTGTCAACTTTCACCGTGGCCTTTTGTGTGTTGAAACCGAGGTTACCACCCACCCAAATCTGTGCATTAGCAGAGAGAGCTGCTACAGCCATGACTGCAATCATAAAAATCTTTTTCATAACTCAGTAATTTTAAATGTGTTCGTAATTTGGTATTGAATATTGACATGGGCAAAGGTATTACTTTAGGATTACATCCACAAATCTACAGGACATAATTAACCAAACTTAACGGTAATATTCAGGAATTCTTGCAGATCATGAGAAATACACATTATTATATATTACATTTCAATAAAAGCACGACGCACAAAAAGCCACTCTTTCCGCCATTCCGGCACACAAGAATTACCACATAACATCCTGTCAATTAATAGATTGTAATTACGACACCTTTAGTACATCTAAGTAACTGTTGGAAATTAGTTCATACTAAAAACGCAGTTATTTTTTAGGCGGTTAGTGTACGGAACCGAAGGAGCAATGCGGGCATTGTGACTGAGTGACAAGCACTGACTGACAAAAAAAGAACAAGTTTTAGTGAAAAAACATTATATTATAAAATAATTATCAATAGTTACTTATTGGAAATTAGTTTATACTAAAAACATTAGTTACTTGACATTACATGCCACCGCTTTTCTGACAATAGTGCAAAAGGTAACGATTCACATAACGAAAGGTAACCTTTTACCATACAAACCGTTACCTTTTACAATGCAAACCGTTACCTTTGGAAAACAGCAATGTCGTCAATTTAAGAAACACCATTTGTCACAAACCATCTTGCTCTTCCGCCACTGTATCAAAACACCTGCCTAAAATCATTTCACAGCAGTCGCTCCCATAAGCATCTTACTCATAATCAAGCACAACCACGGCACAGTTCATCCTGCATGCTCAATAATCATTTCAGAATACATCCATAAGAAATTGGAGCATTTGCCCACAGATGATTATTCCTTAAATATATCAACCACTTATTTTTTTATATGGCACTTATTAATTAAATGTATTTTTATTTTGTAATGTTAAATAATATACTTACTTTTGCAATCATAAGACAACAATGTTGACCATATCGGCAATAAACTATCCCCACGGCATCGGTTGAATTCTATTCTGCCTTTTCTCGCCATGGCAGAGTTTAAGTAAACTTAACTCTGCTCATCCGGCTTAACGAAAACGTTCCATCACTTTGCAGCCTCATGCCATTTAAACAACCGTTTTCAATGGAAACTTTTTAAAGTAACTGTTGGAAATTAGTTTATACTAAAACGCAGTTATTTTTTATGATAAGATTACTTCCAGAGAGACAAATTCTTACTTTACAGATATTTCTGATAATGATGATATGTATGCCCGTTCTGACATGTGAGGCACAGACATGCATAGAGAAGCCGTCCAATCTGTTTCGTGACGGCGACGTAATAATGAAACAGCAGGTTTTATGCAAAGATATTGAAGAAGCAGGTGCAGACGTGATTTGGAACATAAGGGAAATACCCGTGACAGACAAGGTTTACAGACAAACATATATGTCGCTCTCCGGCTCGGAGACACACATGGCAAGCATTGAAAATGCAACAATATATTCTTATGAGTTACGCAATGACACACTGTTTACATGTGGTTTTGAAAACAATACGACAAAAATAAGCTATCACTTACAGGAGCCACATCTTATTTTTCCCATGAAATATGGCGATTCCTATTCCGGCTTTTTCCATGGCACAGGGATTTATTGTGACAGAATTGCCCTACGTTCTTTAGGCAGATATGAAGTTTCGGCAGATGCTTATGGAAAACTTGTCCTGCCCGTAGGAGATACATTGCAGGACGTGATACGCCTGCATACGGAACGTTTCCTTTCATCCGTCCGTTATCCTGCGGACAGCCTTCCGGCAATCTCTTCCGCTCCGTTCCCGGAAGACAGCATAAGGAAGCATCTTGGGGAAGAGCCGTATATCATGAAAAGCGACATCTACAGATGGTATGCAAAGGGATGCAGATACCCTGTCCTTGAATCATTCATAACCACCTTGCCAGGGAATGAAGACAAACAACGCGCTGCATCATTCTACTATCCTGTTTCATTACAGCAGCAACTTGCTTATGATGCGGAGAATGACAATACAACATCAGGCAACTCAAATAAAGACAAGACAGCCGTGCCGTCGGACAGATTCATGTACAGCGCATGCAGAACAGGAAAGACCTCCGTCAGACTTGAATACACGCTTCCCGGACAATCACAGGTCTGCTACTCAATATACACCACTGACGGAAAGGCCGTATACAGAAGTGTGCCGTACAGGCAAAACAGCGGCAAGCATCAAGAAGAAATAGATTTGTCTGATTACACAGACGGTATCTACATTCTTGAAATACATATAGGAGACGAACGTTATACAGAGAAAATCATACTGAGAAGATGAACAGGAAACTAATACTGTACATGTTTCTGTCTGTCATTACAGATGCCTTTGCACAGGTAGGACCGGTAAATAACATACAGACACCTGAGATTGCCAATCTCGGTATGTTCGGAACAATTCCCGTAAGCCACTATACCGGGATACCGGACATATCCGTCCCGTTGTACGACATCAAGGTCGGCGACTATGTTCTTCCCGTTTCCGCAAATTATCATCTTGCATCGGTAAAGCCTGAGGTCCAGTCGGGCATTCTCGGCATGGGATGGAACCTTATGGCGGGAGGATATATTACGCGCACTGTCAACTGTGTCTATGACGAACTGTGTGGAGACGACGGCATTCCTCATGGCTTCTTCTCCCATTCGTCAAAAATGAAGGGCATCACAAACGAGTCATTTGCACAGATGACCAAGGACAGACTGCGCGGCAATGACTTCTTCGAGGTCGTTCCTGACGAGTTCTCTTTCAGCTTTTGCGGATATTCCGGGAATTTCTACTATAATGAAAACGGAGGGTGGACCGTCATATCCGACCATGACATAAAGGTTGAGTTTAATCCGGCAGACGGCGACGGATTCATAAACCGCAGCCGGTTGAAGACACGCTTCAAGACAACCGGATGGGATGTTCAGAGTGATAATAACAGATTTTTCAACAAGTTCACGCTCGTTACTCCCGACGGATGCCGGTATGAGTTCGGAGGACTTGACGCAACGGAATTCTGCATACCGTATTATGCAAGAAAGAACAGTCCGCTTGTCCCTACGACATGGCGGCTCAGGAAAATCACTACGGCAGACAAGCGTGTCATTGAATTCAAGTATGATACATCTGCAGTGATGTGTGACATCCGTTATGTCCCGCAGTACCGTATGCAATACGGAACCGTTCAGGAACAGACCAATCCCGAACAGAACGGCTGGCGTGGCTTTACCGGATTCCTGCTTTTTCCCGCATGCCTGACATCCATAGAGACTCCGAATGAGACCATTGACTTTACTTATTTCAAGGAAAGGAACTATGGTGACAGGTTCTACAGGAACAGCAAAGCCTTGTACTGGCAGGCAACGGGTACGCTCAGATGGCCGACATATTCATCAAACATGGAAGACCCGGCACTGCAGTTCTTCGTTTTCATGGACACACGGCAATATGAAAGCGAAAACGCCACCCGCAAGGCCATTGCCGACAATCTTACCCACAATGTCCTGCACCGCATTGCGATAACAAACAAGTTCTCTGGAAACGGACGTTCTTTCTATTTTGAATACATAGAGAACAGCAGTGAGAGGATTAAATTACTCTCAATACTGATACGGACAGGAGTACCTGCCCTTATAAAGGGACAGTGGGGATATGAACTGCCGGAGGAAACTTCCGGAGACGATATGCCGGCATATCATTTCACATATGACATAAGTCAGACCATGCCTTACAGGTATTCCATGGCAAACACCGACTCCTGGGGATACTATAACGGCGGAGAAGTCCGCATCTCGGCAATTCCGTCATACACTACCGTACATCCGTCCTTACCTGCCACAAGAGCTGAGACCCTGTCAGAAATAATCTATCCTACCGGCGGCAGGACGGCATTCACATACAGCCTGCACGAATATTCAAAGATAGTGTCTGCCGACCACTCTGCTGTAATGAAAACCTATGGTTGCGCCGGCGGCTTGAGGGTGTCGGAGATAAACAACTATGATGAAGGAAACAGTCTTATCTGTACAAAAAAGTATTATTATTCGGAAACCAAAAACGGGGAAAGCAGCGGAGTATCCAAACCTCTTCCTGTTCATAGTGTTTCATATACAGCAGGAAGTGCGACTCTTGTGCTGAAATCGACAGGCGGTTTCCAGACTCCTGTCACTAATCAGAACACTCCGGATGTGGGATATTCATGCGTCATAGAAGAGACCCTTGATGCCGGAGGTAATTCCCTGGGGTATAAGAAATACAGGTATTCCAACTATGATACGGACATATTCGGAATATCACACAATGACGAGAAATATTCGTATTCCACAGCTTCGGGAGGAGAGGCCATAGCACCATACACAAGCCATTCGCAGGAAAGGGGTAAACTTCTGTCTGAGGAATTTTATGACAGCAACGGTGTCCTTAAGCGTAAAAAGGCCATACGCTACGGAAGAACCCCGCATGCCGCCATGAAAACCGCCTATCAGCAGGAAGTGATAATCAACTACTATCCATACGATTTCATGACTTGCTCAGTGGGATGGCTGGCAAATACGCTCACATTCAGTTATTTTCCGGAGAGCGTACGCGACACTGTATATACGGAGAGCGGTGCATACAGTTCCTCAACAACCTATTCATACAATTACGACAGGCTGCTCTCTGCCGAGACTATGCTGACCAGCAACGGTACGACAAGGAGTGTCAGATATAAATATCCGTCTGACTATGCCGGGTATGACTGGATGAGACAACTGCACATCATTTCTCCGGTAATAGAGAAGCGCACCGAAGAGAACGGCGCGGCAACCGTCGAGACATTCGATTATCAGGCAACAGACAGTCAGATTCCATACATAAGCCGTAAGACAACATCATGGGGAGACACCAAGACCATGAAAACTGACTTTCAGGTTAATGCCGTCAATGCTTACGGCAAACCTACGGAGGTGGAAACGGACGGATGCCTGAATGTGTATTACTGGGGCTTTCACGGTCAGAGACTGTTCTACGAAATCAAGAACGCGTCTCTGGCGGAAGCGGAGGCGTGTCTTGGAAAAGAGGCGGTTGTGTCAGAGAATGATATGCGGTACGGACTTGATTACGGAGGAATAGATGAACGGTATACAATGAAATCCTCAATATTCCATATTTATATGTATGACATGGATATGCGGCTTTATGCCGAGGTCTTTCCTGACGGTTCGGCAATACAGTATAAGTATGATATGCTTGGACGGCTGCGTGAGAAATATATCGTTAATCCGTATACTGACCGGAAACAGGTGCTTAACCAATACGATTATCATTACAAATAAACACTCATCATGACGGCAATAAACAAAAATACAGTGTTGGTGCTCATGGCTTTGTTCGTAACGGCAAGCCTTTACGGACAGGAGAATAATGATGACGACACGTTGCTCGGGGTGGACGAGGACAGTTACATCTATCTGCCATACGAGGATGAGGAAGACTTTGTGAAACTTCCTGCGAGCGAGGGGACAAACTCTGTGGTCATGCTTGGCAGCAGGTCGCAGGATTGTTCCGAAAAACTCATTACGGCACAATACCATGATGGCTTCGGGCGCATGAAGGAAGAGGTTTGTGCCGGAATAACACCAGCACGGAACGACCTTGTCATGCTTCATGAGTATGATGCTCTCGGCAGAAAGACACGTACGTGGTTGCCGGCGGTAACCACTCCAGGCGTACCCGGAGAATATGTTCCTTATTCACAATGCGCTGCCGGTGCCGCCGGTGCATGGGCGGACGGGAAGCCGTATACAGAGGATACTTACGATAATGTACCTGACGGTATGATAAGAAGTACCGCCGGACCTGGTTCTGCATGGCATGATAACGGAAAAACAGTAAGATATGACATGCTTGCAAATGTCGTTGGGAACGATACGCTGAACTGCGTACTTTACAAGACAGACGGAAACGGCATCAGCAGTTTGTCGCTCTCTGTTGCGGGAGACTATCCCTCAGGAACTCTGTCGGTTGTAAGGACAGAGAACGAAGACGGAGTTACCGCATTGGAATTTCAGGACAGGCAGGGAAAGACTGTCCTGAAAAGGATGGTGGAGCATAAGGGAACGGTGAAGGTGACGTATGACACATATTATATATATGACAGCCGTGGAAATCTTGTTGTGACAGTTCCTCCTGCTCTTGCTGCTGAATACAGATACGGGGATGTTCCGTATGACTATATTTATGAATATGCGTATATATATGAATACGACGGAAGAAACAGGAGATGCTCTGCCAAAATGCCGGGAGCGGATGCCGTGCTGACGGAATATGACGGTGCTGACCGTCCGCTGTTTGTCCAGACCGGTGAGCAGAGGAAGCGAAATGAAAGTACGTTCCATATATATGATAAATTCGGAAGGGAATGTATCACGGGAACGTGCTCCTACAATATTCCCGCACCAGGGCAGTCGCTGTATTTCAATGAAGTTCCCTACTGTGCATACACCGGAGGCGGCTGGATGGGATATGATGTCTACGGACTTTCCCTCACCGGAGTGCGCATCATGACAGTGAACTATTATGACACTTACGGCTTCGCAGACGGACACAGTGAGCTGGCATATACGAAAGAGGATGGGTATGGCAGAAAGTTCAACAAGGCACAGGGGTTGCTCACAGGACGTGCCACGGCATGCCTGTGTCCGGGAAAGGATGATTCCGGCTATATCTATGAGGCTGTCTACTATGACTGGCGGCAGAGGGTGGTGCAGAGAAAGGCTACAAACTACCGGGAGGGCACTGACACTCATTTCTATGCATATAATTTCTCAGGGCAGGAGACTGCTCACAGACATGTCCACACCGGTCGTGTACAACTGAAACCTGCGACTACGGTGCAGGAGACAACGACAACATACGATCATGCAGGCAGACTGCTCAGGCGGACGCACAGCGTGAACGGCAGTGAGCCTGTGACAATTGCTTCATGCGAATATGATGAGTTTGGCAGACTTCTCTCTGACAGCAGGAACGGCTCGGCGGCTCTGACCACCGGTTATAAATATAACATACGCTCATGGATGACGGGAATCAGTGGTTCTCTGCTTGACATGTCCATGGGCTACGAGACAGGAGAGTACGGAGGCAGACCATGCTTCTCGGGAAATATGTCGTCCTTGCGGTGGCAGGCGGGAGACGGAAAGGAGCGAAGCTATTCTTTCAGTTATGACGGTCTGTCAAGGCTCACGGGTGCCGCATATCAGGATGTCTCATCAGGACAGAGCGGACAGTATGACACAGAGTATTCCTACGACAAGCAGGGCAATATCCTCTCCCTCAGGCGGAGCGGTCTGCGGGATGGCGGAGTCTGTGGCATTATTGATGACCTTACATACGAATACGACGGCAACAGACTGCGGAAAGTATCTGATGCCGTCGGTGGCCCATATTACAAAGGAGCCATGCACTTCAATGACGGTGCTTATGCGGACACGGAGTACACCTACAACCTTGACGGAAGCCTTGTCTCTGACAAGAACAAGAGGATAAAAGAGATAAGGTACAATATAGCGGGACTCCCTGAGAGTATCCTTTTCGACAATAAAAAGAATATAGAGTTCACATATACAGCCACGGGAGAGAAACTCAGAGCGGACTATGTGCTTGACATTCTGTCAATAGAAGACCCGAAGATAAGCGTCCTCGGTCTTGATGCGGAACTGCCTGGAGAAATTTCCGGAGATGATTTGAAACCTCTCCGCCCGTCATTAAAGGATAGTATCGGAATGACAGACGAATACATTAATCTCATGTACGGCCTGCACCGTATAGACTACTGTGGGAACGTAATCTACGAGAATCTCCGTCTTGACCGCCTCCTTTTCGATGGAGGATATGTCACGTTCACAAATAAGAAGCCTGTCTACCATTTCTGTCTCAGCGACCACCAGGGTAATGTCCGTGTCGTGGCGGATGCAAACGGCAATGTCGAACAGGTGAACCACTACTATCCTTTCGGCGCACTGTTCGGAGAAAGCACAGGCAAGGATGTTCACAGGTATAAATATAACGGTAAGGAGCTTGACCGTCTCCTCGCCCTTGACTGGTACGACTACGGCGCACGATGGTATGACCCTGTCCTCGCCAGGTGGCATGTCATTGACCCTATGGCGGAAGTGTATTCCGGTGTAACTCCGTTCGGGTATTGTCAAAATAATCCTATAAACAAGATTGATCCCGATGGCACTGATGATTATTATACAAATTCTGGTCTGTTTTTATATTCAGATAATAAGGTCACAGATTTTATTATTATCCGTAATGAAGCTTTGTACAAACAAAAACAGATGACAAATGCCGTTTGGATCAATCCTTATATTCCATTGGAGGAAACTGTTTTGTCATCAGAAGCTTATTCAAATATATTTACTGATGTGTTGTCAAAAATGAACGGTGTGAATGTAGCTGATCTCCATAATGGGAAAGTATCAGTCACTGTATGGCAGGACGATGGTAATATGAGATCAACCACAGACCAATATAATGACGCTGGTTTGACAGGAGACGTATTAGCAGGGATAGGCCCATATAAAGGAAAACAACGTTTAACTGCTTATGTTGACATTTTTGGAACCACTGAACAAAAGATATACTCTTCAAGATCCAATATACAAAACTTATTGGGAGTTCATGAATATATTGAACATTTTAGAAATGATATGGGAAATGACAACAACTCACATCTAAAAATATATAAGAGTATGCAACAACACCCATCTTGGCGCAATACGACACCTTCTTATAAAAAATATATGATAAATATATATAATTCTCTAAAAAGAAAAACAAAATGAAAAATATAATTTTTATCATTATTATCATTACTTTTTATGGGTGCGGAAAAACATCAAAGAAGGACAGAGATGATAACGTGGCTTTTCCTGTAATAGCGTTGCTGTCAAGAGTGGATTGTACTTGGTTTGAAGATTCAACTTTGAATAAAAAGTCAGGAATAGATAAGATGGGAAAAGTGTTTCTTAAGTTTATATTGACAAATCCGAATGATAGTCCTGTTGCTCTTCCAATATACAGGGCTGACATTGATACTTTATATAAATCGCATATAGAGGTATATCGAAACAAATTTAAATTGGAGTCAGAAAAGCTTTATTCTAACGAACTTGTTCTCAGAGGCAGGGAGCAATGTTCTATAACAGTAAAAATACAGGATATAAGTGAAACTGGATATAGAGATTTTAAAGATATAAGTAAGGCTGTTTCCTCTCTTGATTTCAGGTATATAAAAGACGTGTCGGACAGTATATATTTCAAAGAGAGACTGGGCTGTATGAAATTTTATATAGACAACATTTTAGAAATCACATACAGAAGTCCTGACACTTTTGATAGTGTTGTGATGTACAGATAGAAACGTTCACAAAAATGAAAATAAGATGAAAAAAATATTATACACATTCATCGTAATATCTTTTGTAGGATGTGATTTGCAATTCTGGGAAGATCATAATTCCGAGTTTTTGCCTGTAAACGCATCATTGACAAAGTTAAGCTATACCCAGCTTGAAGATACCGCATATACTAAGTATGACAAATCAGGGCAAATGTATTTAGAATTGACACTGACAAATCCGAACGAGGAGACTGTTTGCCTCCCAATGAACAAGGTTTATATAGATTCTGTTTTTACAGATACTATATGTAAATCATATATTTCAGTATCTTTGAGTGGGTATAATTTGAACATACATAAACAGAATCCTCACCCTCTTATGTTGCGAGGTAAGGAAAGATGCGTCATAATGCTAAAAATACATGATATGCCAGCCCGACATTTATATGATATAAAGAAAACCATTGTAAATATGGAATTTGAGTATATCAAAACAAAATCAGATTCCGTTTATTGTGAAAAGAAGATTGGTGATATAAAGTTTACTGTAGATGAAAACGTTGTCATACATAAACTTCCGGAAACATTCTGGCAGGGTAATAATTATCTCATGCCATATTGAATTTACTGATTATCTGACCAATTACAGATATCACAAAACAGCAAAGACCAACGGAGAAGCTGTCAGACAAGAACATGAGGGGAATATGATGTTATAAGTCCAATTTCAGTAAAACCAAAACAATATAAACGATGAAATGTTTAATAAGTATATTAATGTTACTGTTTGTCAATTCATGTGCTAATATGAATGATGGCATAGCCGTATCATACTTAACAGGATGTATAGAAACATTGACCGCAATAAGTTGTGAGGAGATGAAAAAGCATCATGGGAAAATACAAAACGACACTTTAATTTACATAACAAAGAATGAGTTTGAACGGATTATTGAACTTATGAACTCTCCTCGAACTTCTAAAACGGGATGTGATTCAAGAATGTACATTCAACACGGTTCCTTGGAATTGTGTGTTGGGGATTTAGACTGTCTTTGCGATATTAATGGAAATAATATGACGGACTATGATACATGGATAGTATATCAGATAAAATGTAAATCAGGATATTATAATCACATACCACAGGATTACTTGGAATATGATAATTCTATCAAGAAATATGGAATGCCGAAAGATTATAAATATTTGTATGGTAATATGAATTTAGATAATAAACAATCTTTTCCAAAGCATTTGAAACGCAAACGATATGTAAAAGTTCTGTTCAAAGTGAAAACTGATTGAATAGTCTGGCAGATTTTCCACGCACAAGAATAGGCGGAAATATGGCGAAAGTCTGAAGTCAAAAGAAAGAAAACGTATAATGACAAGAAACAGACAATATAACGGCGGACATGTCACTTTCACGAATAAGAAGCCTGTCTACCATTTCTGCCTGAGTGACCATCAGGGCAATGTCCGTGTCGTGGCGGATGCAAACGGCAATGCAGAGCAGATGAACCACTATTACCCTTTTGGCGCACTGTTCGGAGAAAGCACCGGCAAAGATGTCCATAGGTATAAATATAACGGTAAGGAGCTTGACCGCCTCCTCGCCATTGACTGGTACGACTACGGCGCACGATGGTATGACCCCGTCCTGGCCCGGTGGCACGCCATTGACCCTATGTCGGAAGAGTATTCAGGTGTCACTCCGTTCGGGTATTGTCTGAATAATGCGGTAAGGTGGGTTGACATTAAAGGTTTGCACCCAGGAGACAAGTTCTTCACACCAGATGCGGCAGCCTTCAATTTCGGAATGATTTTCAATTACAGTTCTATAAAAAACGGTGTTGAAAAAAGCAGTCTCATTTACAGCTATACAGATGATAGCGGGAAAACATGGTATTCCTATAATGAGCCAAATACCGGCACTAAAGATTCTGTGCGCCCAAATACAAAAATTCCAAAAGGCTCGAAAGCTTACGCCATAATTCACACCCATGCCGACTACAGTAAAGAATATTACAATAGCCAATTCTCAGACGCTGATATACGGGCTTGTAAAGCCGTGAATATATCCGGTTACCTGTGTTCCCCGGACGGAACAATGAAAAAATACCATAGAAAATCTGACGAAACATACGAGCACATAACATTTAGGCAAATGAGACTGCCAAGTGATGCGTCTGACCCTCAGAATAATGGATATACAACAGAAAAGATAGATAGAGAGTTTGAACAACTTTCTTTCTGGGATCAATTAATGTATTGGAGAAAACAGGAGAACATGTTAGATGAAAAAAGTAAGGAACTTATTTTACGTAATAATTATTGATGTGATACTTGCCATCTTGTCATACAATGAGCTTGGTGTCTCAGTCACAAGTCAGGTAATAATATATGCTCCCGCGGTAGACACCAAGCGCGTTGTCTACGATGACGTATTCTATAGTGTAAAAACAGACCTGACAGCGTATGACAGTATTAAATCAGCCGAGGAGCCTTGGGTATATTCCAAAGATGCCAAGGCACTTCGGACAGACAGCGGATGGGTCGCGACAAGTGGTACTGCGGCGCAGATAGCAGAGGCGGTGTGGCTCTCTATGAAGGGCGCGGATTACGGCCAATACAGAATAACATCCTCCACCCTAATAGACAACCGACGTTGGATAGTTACGGCGGAAGGTTCCGGCCGCCGGTCTCTTTACATAGAGATAGATAAAATGGACGGAACGATTTTAAGAAGTATTGAAAACTAAAGAAAAATACAGATATGAAGAATGTGTGTATGTACGTATGCTTAGGAATAGCATACCTGTTGCTGCTCCTGATCATTGTTATCAAAATCTGGAGCATCAGCTTTGTCCAGGACGTGATAGAGGAAGTACCTTATGTGACAAAGGTTGAATACAGAATGACAATACAAAAACATAAGGATTTTGAAAGTTACGAGACAATACCGGCGACAAGGCATCCCATAATTATGCCGATACGCAATAAAGGCATACAGTTGAAAGAAGGAGCTGTACCGACAGCCGCCACGGCCTGTATTATAGCCGAAGCCGTATGGCATGCCCAATACGGATATGAATACTACAGGTATGCAATAAGGACAGTAGAATTAATAAAAGACGAGTACTGGCTGGTCAGGGCGAGATGTGGCTTCAGAGTACTGACAATAGAGATACGCAAATCGGACGGTAAGATTCTTAGAAACTTTTTTGCGAAATGAAGAAGACAGACATATTGTTTATATGGTTAATAATAATCTGCTGCTTCCTGTTACTCGTAGACTCATGCCTGCTGCGTGAAATAAAGCGTCTTTACAGACAGAGCGACAGCTGGTACGGGAAGCTTGTCTTTGTAAGGAATTCAGACCTTGAACGTTTTGACTCTGTGAAATTTGAAAAACGGGAAAGTGCGGAACTTCATGAAAAACCCGGTGCTAAGCCGGTAAGCACTGCCGTTGCCACAAGCGGTACGGCGGCGCAGATTGCAGAGGCCGTGTTCTATGCCATGAAGGGATATGATTATTACAACTACAATGTTACGTCCGTCACACTGATACAAAACCGTTATTGGATTGTTGAAGCGCGCGTCCCTTATAGCAAGAGAGCACTTATTGTTGAGATAAACAAGAAAGATGGGCAGATTCTCCGTATATTTGACGGAAAATTCCAGTTTCAGAAAAGGTAAAAACAAAGGCGTATATATACAAGATGAAATGTAATAAAAGGAGAACTATTCCTATCCTTTTGGCGCACTGTTCGGAGAAAGCACCGGCAAGGATGTCCATAGATATAAATATAACGGTAAGGAACTTGACCGCCTCCTCGCCCTTGACTGGTACGACTACGGCGCACGGTGGTATGACCCCGTCCTGGCTCGGTGGCATGTCATTGACCCTATGGCGGAAGATTATTCCTGTGTCACGCCGTTTGCGTATTGTCTGAATAACGCGGTCATCTTGATAGATTCAGATGGACAAGAGCCTACGGGGTATGAGGCAGCGTTAATGGCTGCACATGTATATGGTGGAAAGAAGGCTAAAATATACGCAGATGCCCTGCATGATAAAGGCTGGCATATATCGGCTTTCCACACATCAATCTGTATGAATTACACGAGGTTTGGCCAAAATGGATTACAGTCTGAACTTTTCCAGCGGACAGAGAACGGTGCGACAGAGTATGCTTATGTTTATGCAGGCACAAATTCCGTACAAGACCGCAATAGAGGATATTGTCCAGTTATATGGAAAATCCTCACAATACCATGTTGCAATCAATAATGCAAGAGCTTTGACTAAGGAACTTGGAAATAGTGAACTTACATTTGTAGGACATTCTTTAGGAGGTGGTGAGGCAACAGCGGACAGTATGGCTACGGGAAAATTAGCAATAACATTCAATTCTGCGGTGGTCAGTAAAGCAACAATCCGAAATGAGGAACTCATGTATAAACCTAAAGTTAAAAATTACCGGACTATTGGCTCTAAAATTGGTCTGGGAAATTTCAGTGTAGGTGGAGATATTCTTAATAACGCTCAGGAGAAAGTTGGGTTAATCTTATCAGGAATAACAATCGGCGTGCCAACTGGATTCGGTCCGAATCATGGCATTGATAATTTCTTAAAAACAAAATTGCAATAAATATGAGACCTTTTTGGAAATATCTTAAATATGTCCCAATAGTAGTAGCTTTTTATATGTCATGTGTATTCCATAAGATAACTCACATGACTGAAGATGATTTGCAATGGGCAACGAACAGAAAAGTTGGGGAGGCAATGATATTTGAATCAGACGAAGGAGAACAGGATACCGTTGTTATCACAAGTATTGATATATACAATTCGATAAATCCTATAAACACATATCCAAATTCTATGACGGACTATCTTGCCGGGGCGGATATTAAGTATATCGTTCGCCATAACCAAGATTATTTTGATGGATGGTTGGGAATTGAAAAACGAAATAATGGAGAATCATTATGGTTCTCTGCACATTTTGATCATCGTTTTGCTTACAATCTGAAATCTCAAGATTATTCTTTTTGTGTGTCACATGTAGAAACTGTAGCAGACTGTGTAATAGTCAATGAAAACAATTCGAGATTAGGTAAACATAATAAACAGACGAATCCTGTTCTGTCTTTTGTGTGGAGCAAAGAATATGGGCTTATACAATACTCTTTCAAAGACGGTACAATGTATAAACGGAAATTTAATTATTAATCTCCATGAAATATAACATCTGTAGTCATGTACTCTTCGGGTGATTTCTCCGCAAAAGAATAAAAACAGCCATAAAAGATGAAATACTTTTGGACTTTGATTAAATATGTCCCTCTAATTCTGCTTTTTTGTATGACATGTGTATACACAAAGATAACCCACATGAGTGATAGTGATTTAGAATGGGTCACACATAGGTATGTTGGTGAGACAATGGCATTTGAATCGAATAAAGGAGACATGGACATTGTTGTTGTCACGAATATTGAAATAGATAATCTGTTGAATCCAATAAATTTAAATCCTGGTGTTGGTGACAACAAATATATTGCCCATGCAAATATAGAATATGTAGTTTTTCATGATACGGACTCATTGATGGGAGCATTGAGAATTGAAAAGCATGAAAACGGAGAACCTATATGGATTTCTTCAAACCTGGACAGCCGTTATACCTTTGATACTATGCCATTTTCAGTATCTTCATTAGATACGCAACTCGGATTGTTGACAGATTGCGTGTATTTTGATGGAAAAAACTCCAAATTAGATATTGACAACATACAGACAAATCCAATACAATCTTTCATATGGAGTAAGAAACATGGGCTTGTACAATACTCTTTCAAGGATGGGACAAAGTATGAGAGGAAATGGAATAACTATCATAGATGATCTGGTCAGAATATTATATCTAAAGTATAACGGCAAGTCAACACTGATAGCATATAGAATAGATAGTTGTTTTTGACAGACAGTTGAAGCGACATATGCATACTATGCTCAGATATAGACTTCGTTGCCAATAAGCTTCTAAGGATCCCCCCAAAAAATATCATTGCTTGTCGTTTATACACGCATTTCTTGTGTTTTGTTCTTTCTTTCCATATATTTTTTGTAATTTTGCACTCCCAAATTAAACTTTTAATTACAGAACGCATCTAACAAAGTATGCAACGATTTATAACACTTATTTTTTTATGTCTATGCGCCATTGTGATGGCGGCACAAGGTACGGTAAAAGGAACCGTAGTGGAAGATTCGTCAGGAGAAGCCCTGTCGTATGTCAATGTCAAGATAACCAAGCCTGGTCAGACTGCTGTAGTAAAAGGTGGTCTCACAGACATGGAGGGACGTTTTGATCTCGCAGGCCTTCAGTTCGGAACTTATGATGTCCAGATTTCGTTTGTCGGATATAAGACTGTCACAAAGTCTGTCACCATAAAAAAGGAGAGGCCTATTGTCTATCTCGGCAAGATTCTTTTCTTCGAGGACGCGCATCAGCTTGGAGAAGTTACTGTAACCGGTCAGAGATCCGCTGTCAAGCTGGAGGTTGACCGTAAATCTTACGATGTATCCAACGACCTCGCCAATGTAGGTGCGAGTGCGTCAGAGGCATTGGAGAATATTCCGTCCGTAGAAGTAGATCAGGACGGGAATATCTCTCTCCGGGGAAGCACAAGTGTGGAGGTATGGATCAACGGCAAGAGCAGCGGGTTGACCTCAGACAACCGCGGCACAATTCTACAGCAGATTCCTGCAGAGAGCATCGACCGCATAGAAGTCATAGACAATCCTTCCGCAAAATTCTCAGCCGAAGGTAGTTCCGGCATCATCAATATCATTCTGAAGCGAGACCGTAAGGCCGGATATTACGGTTCAGTACAAGTTGGCGCGAACACAGCCAAAGGTGCAAATACCAGTGTAAACATAAATCTAAACTCAAAATGGATAGATGCATACGCCAGTGTGGGATACCGTCATCATGAAGACGAAAGCGGCTCCGTGTCTGAGCAAGATATATTCAACAACGGGACATTAGCATCATACCAGAATGCACGCACAATATCCGACCGCCGTGGCAATAACCTCTTCACACGTGCAGGCATAACTCTACACGCTACGGAAAAAGATGACTTCACTGTTGGTGGCATGTTCATGTACGGAGGCAACAACAGCGGTTCCAACACACCCTATTATTATGGTATATATACCGGAGCAGACAAACTGACACCCGTTCAAACACAGATACTCACACGTCAGACAACCGGAAAGGGTAAAATGCAGATGCTACATTATGAGTTCGGCTATCGTCATAACTTCACTGACAAGCATTACCTTGACTTCACCCTGAACCGTGGCTCTTGGCATGCAGACAATGACAATTGGTACCAGGACAGAACAGTATATGACAATGGTGATCCTGACCGGGAAAGCTATCAGTACCGCCCGATGTATGTCCGAACCAACAATACCGAAATAAAGCTTGACTATGAGAACCCTGTCTCTGAAAGACTCATGATTCAAGCCGGATATAACGGATTGTTCAGCCGCGAGAACACACCGCAGGAATCATGGACATCAGGAAACTATGACGGTACCGATGCAAATATAGACGAAGAGTTCTATAACAGGTTCAAATACGACATGGACACCCATTCGCTATATGCTACGGCAACGATGAAGTACGGTAAATTTGGCATCATGGCAGGTCTGCGCGGTGAGTATTGGAAAGTACATACCGAGAGTTACGACTACGGTCAAGAATTCCTCGGAAAAGAAAAGAATCCACCATACAACAAGGATTTTTTCCAATTGTTCCCAAGCCTGTTCCTCTCCTATCAGTTCACGGAGAGTGACCAATTGCAGCTGAACGTCACACGCCGCCTGCGCCGCCCGTGGGGAGGAGAACTGAATTCATTTATGGATACACGTTCCGCAACCAGCGTATCATTCGGTAATCCGGAACTGACACCGGAGTACAGTAACTCGTTCCAGTTAAACTATTTGAAGACATTCTCTGACCACTCGTTCCTCATCTCCGCATATTACCGTCCTACAGCAGATGTCATCCAGCGCGTAAGATACATGATTGACGGTGACAACCGTACATTCTCAACAAAAATGAACCTTAGCGAGAGTGTCAACTCCGGACTCGAACTAACCCTAAAGAACAAGTTCTTCCGCATTCTTGATCTTACTACAACGGCAAGTGCCTTCTACTATAAGCTGGACGGTTTTGACTACGAGATTCAAGATCCGCTAATGGGCAAAACGGTACATGTCACAGGTGAGAGCGACAGCCGTTTCTCTTGGAATGCACGCATACAGGCAAGTGTCATACTACCATGGGATTTCTCCGTACAGGTCAAAGGAAACTACCGTTCACGCAGCGTGATAACACAGGGTTACAGAAAACCGAGCTATGGTGTGGATCTCGGTATACGCAAGAGTTTCATGGACAAGAAGCTCACTGTTGCGCTCAACTGCCGCGATCTGCTTGACTCACGCAGAAGGAAAACATTTACCGAAAGTGAGACATTCCAACAGTATAGTGAGAACTGGAGACATGCCCGCAAATTCAATCTCACTATAACTTGGGCTTTCGGAAAGAACAATGCCAAGAAGAAACAGGGAATGGAGCACCAGCAGGATAACGACGACGAAAGTAACGGCTCTTATGGCAGAGGCGGTGAAGACTAAATGTCAAGAGTTGAATAGTCTCTGCTAAATAATTGAAAAAATAAGATAAAAACCTTTGTATTTTGAGAGCTTATGCGTAATTTTGCAAATATATATGCAAATATTGCATAAGCTCTCAATGCATACTATAGTTGTACACATTTATAAAAAAACATAAGATATGAGATCAAGAACAGCGAACTGGTTTGAGACCAAGATACGTTATGAGAAAATGATGGAAGACGGACGACAGAAAATGGTCACAGAACTCTATGTCGTTGATGCCCTTTCATTTACAGAAGCAGAATCAGCCATTATAGAAGAAATGTCAAGCTATATCAGCGGAGATTTCAAAGTGACAGGAATATCGCAGGCTGGATACGGTGAGATATTCTTCTCCGACCTTGACACTGACGACAAGTTCTTCAAGGTGAAACTCAAGTTCATAACAATAGACGAGAAGACACAGAAGGAGAAGCTATCACCTGTGACATATCTCGTACAGGCTCATACGCTCCAGCAGGCGGTAAAATACGTGGAGGACGTTATGGGAGGAACAGCCATTGATTATCAGTTCTCTGCCATTCAAGATACTTCAATAATGGATATCTTCGAGCACAATGCCGCAAAGAAGCAGGAAGTGAACGACAAGCCTGAATACGAGCAGTAAGTACATATCACCGCAATCTAATGCGGACATATCGGAATAACGGATGTTTATCTAATTTTCATGGACATTCCTGATGATAAAGGAAAAATTACATAACATTCTTGGCAGCCTGCCCACAGACTGCCGCCTCGTCGCAGTAAGCAAGTACCATCCGGCAGAGATGATACTTGCATGCTACGATGAAGGACAACGTATTTTCGGTGAAAGCCATGAACAGGAAATCAGGCAGAAACACGAAATGTTACCCAAGGATATAGAATGGCATTTCATCGGACATCTTCAGACAAATAAGGTGAAATATATTGCACCTTATATTGACATGGTTGAGGCATGTGACTCTGTCAAACTTATGAGAGAAATAGAGAAACAAGCTGCCAAGAATGACCGTATCATAAAAGTACTTCTTGAGCTTCATATTGCAGAAGAAACCTCAAAATACGGTTTCCAGCTTGACGAATGCCGCAAATTCCTTGCAGAAGGCGAATGGCATGACATGAGCCATGTGAGGATCTGTGGACTTATGATGATGGCGTCAAATACAGAAGATGAGGAACAGATACGCCGTGAGTTCACGGCCGCAGCAGATTTTTTTGATGAAATCAAAGCCGGTTATTTCGCCGATGACGACAACTTCCGTGAACGTTCATGGGGAATGTCGTCTGATTTCAAGATAGCTCTGCAATGCCGCTCCACCATGGTTCGTATAGGGACATATATTTTTGGTGAAAGACAATACTGAAAAGAAACTGTGAAAAAGGGAATAAGCACGACAATCGCCCATGTCAGTGAATTATTGTGTGGCATGACGTTAAAAAAGGCTAATTCCACCTGCTTTTGATTTTCATTTCTTGCTTCCTTTAAGATTTTTTGCTATTTTTGCATTGCAAATACAAAAGAATCGTTTATGATGAAATACATATACTCCATTCTCTTTACTTTGACCTTGACAGCCGTTATGCCACAGTGCGTGATGGCCAATGTGGAGATTATAGAGCAGGAACAACAACCGGTTGTTTCTGTAACTAACGAATCAACCATCCACGTTGTCAACGCCAACGGACAGATGCTGTATGTGTACAATGTAGCCGGCGTACGGGTCAAAAGCATTATTGTTGACGGGCATGACCGCCATTATGACCTAAGCCTTCCTAAAGGTTGCTATATCATAAAGGTTGGCAAGACTGTCCGCAAAATTTCCATCAAATAAACAAGGAAAAGAACTTTTTCTCTACACCGAGAGATTGAAAATAATCATAACATGTAGAGACTTTTGACCTTGACTGATGGATTCCAGAAGAAAAGAATTTGAACAGATAGTTGACCAATACGGCGAAAAGCTGTATAGGCAAATTCGTCGTATGGTGCTGAATCATGATGATGCCCATGACGTCCTACAAAACACTTTTATAAAAGCTTGGAACGGTTTGCCAAACTTTGAGGGCAGAGCACACTTATCATCATGGCTCTACCGCATCGCTGTCAATGAAGCTCTTGACTTTCTCAGAAAAAAGAAACAACACTGGTCACTGTCATATGACGACAGTGAGGGATTTTCTATTGCGTCAAGACTTATGGCAGACGAATATTTCGACGGTGACGAAACTGCAGCAAAGTTACAGCAGGCGATAGACGAATTGCCACACATGCAGAAGCTTGTATTTCAGCTGAAATATTTTGAAGACAAGAAATATTCAGAAATCAGTGAGATACTCGGCAAGTCCGAGGGGACCCTGAAAGCAAGTTTTCATATTGCGGTAAAGAAAATTTCAGCGTTTTTCGAACAAAATGATTAAACCTTTTCTAAGTTTTTCCATCTTACCTAATAAAGAACAATTGTAGTAAAGAGATATCATGAGCGACAAAGATTTTAACATAAAGGAACATTTCAAAGTCCCGGCAGGTTACTTTGAGAATCTTACGGCACAAATAATGGCCAATATCCCAGACCAGGAAAGTGAGCCGTCAAAAGTCGCCTCAAAGCATTTAATCATATCCGTGAGAAATTCACGTCTTCCATATTATGCCTCCTCAATTGCCGCTTCATTACTTATCACCATAGTTGCCATAACATCAAATATGGAATTGCAAGACGACACACACATTGCCGATGCAGAATCAGGAAACTCAATGGAGCAGTATGCATATACAGTTGACGAGGCTGCTGACTACACAATGTTTGACAACCAGGATATTTATGATATGATAACAGAATAATATCCACTAAAGAAAGGAAAACGAAAAAAGCAAAAAATATGAACAGACTCTTTTATTTAATATTGTTTCTTTCTCTTGCACTAACTGCCATGGCAACCAGCCAAAAGCAGTTTGACAGGGAAGCATACGAAAAAGAACAGCATCAATTTATTATACAAAAAGCCAAACTGACACAAGAGGAAGCCAATAAGTTCTTTGCCATATATGATGAGATGCGCACAAAAGAACGCCAACTCTTCAAGCAGACACATAATCATAGGAATCATCGTCCCAAAACAGAAGCGGAATGCCGCAAAGCTATTATGGAAAGGGACAAACTTGATATCCAGAGAAAGCAGCAACAGCAGAAATATCATATTCGGATGCTGAAAGTGTTGCCTGCAACAAAAGTCATGGAAGCATTGCACCAGGCTGAGAAGTTTGACAAAATGAAGTTCCGCCAAATGAGCAGAGAACGCAACAAAACTAATAAACAACACACAAACAATCAGCAAAAGCCACGCAAAACAAAGCAAAACACGGCAAAGTAAAAACACAAGAAACAATCTATATCAATAAACATTACATAACGGTAATATAAACAAACGCCCAGTCAAAACGTTAAATAATAATAATAATAGCATATATTACATATTTAACTTCAACATATTTGCATATTTATTGCTAACTTTGCAGCCGATTTGTGCAAAGAAGCATATTTAATATATTGCTGAGCACATTCACTCATACATTAATTAATATTTAATCAACATTTATCTATCATGATGAATCAGTACGAGACTGTCTTCATTCTTACTCCCGTTTTGTCTGACGAACAGGCAAAGGAGACAGTTGCAAAATTCACAACACTGCTCAAGAACAATGGAGCAGAAATCGTGAACGAGGAGAACTGGGGACTCAAGAAAATGGCTTACGCTATTGACAAAAAGTCTACAGGTTTCTATAACCTCGTTGAGTTTAAGGCTGAGCCAGAGGTAATCGCTACACTCGAGACAGGCTTCCGCCGTGATGAAAAAGTAATCCGCTTTATGACTGTCAAGTTGGACAAGTATGCTGCACAGTATGCAGAGAAGCGTCGTAACAAACTTTCAAATAAGGAGGCATAACCATGGCAGAGCAGTCAGAAATCAGATATCTTACCGCCCCTACAATTGACGTTAAGAAAAAGAAGTATTGCCGTTTCAAGAAGAGCGGTATCAAGTACATTGACTATAAGGATCCAGAGTTCCTCAAGAAGTTCCTGAACGAGCAGGGTAAGATTCTCCCACGCCGTATCACAGGTACATCTCTGAAGTATCAGCGTCGTGTGGCTACCGCTATTAAGCGTTGCCGACAGATTGCACTTCTTCCTTACGTAACTGATATGATGAAGTAATAAAAACTGGAGGACTACAATAATGGAAATCATTCTGAAAGAAGATGTTATCGGTCTTGGATACAAGAACGATATAGTGGATGTGAAGGCTGGATACGGCCGTAACTATCTCATCCCACAGGGCAAGGCTATCATCGCTTCTCCTTCAGCAAAGAAAGTTCTCGCTGAGAATCTCAAGCAGCAGGCTCATAAGCTCGCTGCCATTCTCTCCAAAGCAGAGGAAGAGGCTGCTAAGTTCAATGGCGTATCTGTAACAGTGGAAGGCAAAGTTTCTGCAACAGGTGCTCTCTATGGTTCTGTCACAGCAGCTACAATAGCTGCAGAACTTGCTAAGCAGGGATTGGAGATAGACCGCAAGCGTGTCCTCATGAAGGACATCAAGTTTGTAGGCGAATATGCTGCAACACTTATTTTCCACAAGGCTGTTTCAGTAGAAATTCCTGTGACAGTTATCGCAGAGGGCGAGACAGCTCCTGTAAAGGAAGAGACTCCTGCGACAGAGACTGAAACTACAGAGACTCCTGCTGAGGAAGTTGCAGAGTAATCCTTTTGCAATAAAAGTAAAATTCTATATAAAAGTTCCTGACAGCATGTCTGTTTGGGACTTTTTTTATTTAATGGAACAAAAGTAATTTTAATTTATATCAATTATGAAAGCATTTGTATTTCCTGGCCAAGGTGCCCAGTTCTCAGGAATGGGCAAAGAACTTTACGACACCAATCCTAAAGCAAAGGAACTTTTTGACAAGGCAAATGAAATTCTCGGTTTTGAGATAACAAAAATAATGTTTGAAGGCACCGCTGAGGAACTGAAGCAGACAAAGGTGACACAGCCTGCTGTATTCCTTCATTCAGTAATCTCTGCAATATGCCTCGGAGATCAATTCGACGCGGAAATGGTAGCCGGTCACTCTCTTGGTGAGTTCTCCGCACTTGTTGCTGCCGGAGCACTTTCATTTGAAGACGGACTGAAGCTTGTCTCCAAGCGTGCTATGGCTATGCAGAAAGCTTGCGAAGCAGCACCTTCCACCATGGCAGCGATCATAGGTCTTGATGACGCAAAGATAGAGGAGATATGCGCAGGAATATCAAAGGAAGACTGCATTGTGGTCCCGGCCAATTACAACAATCCAGGACAGCTTGTCATTTCCGGAAACAAAGAAGCCATTACAGAAGCTTGTGAGCAGTTAAAGGCTGCAGGTGCAAAGCGCGCCCTTCCTCTCCCAGTGGGTGGAGCATTCCACTCCCCTCTCATGCAGCCTGCGAAAGACGAACTTCAGGCGGCCATCGAAGCAACAGAATTCCAGACTCCGAAGGTTCCTGTATACCAGAATGTCGATGCAAAGGCTCATACTAATCCTATGGAGATTAAAGAGAACCTCATCGCCCAGCTTACAGCTCCTGTAAAATGGACTTATGAAGTACAACAGATGATAGCTGACGGTGCAACAGACTTCGTTGAGTGCGGTCCAGGCAAGGCACTGCAAGGAATGATAGCAAAAATAGCAAAAGGCAATGATTCTGTGACAATCTCCGGAATTGCATAATATCCGCACTCTTCCACATTTGTCAAATGGAAAAAATCATAATATATCAAATGTTCACCCGCTTGTTTGGCAACAAGAATGTCAGCAGGCGGGTGAATGGTTCTATAGAAGAGAATGGCGTAGGAAAGTTCAATGACATAGACCTTTCCGTACTTCGCCGTATCAAGAAACTCGGATGCACTCATATTTGGTTTACAGGAGTCATACGCCATGGCACCGCCACTGATTACAGCCAATATGGCATACCAAGAAACCATCCGGCAATCATAAAAGGCAAAGCTGGCTCTCCTTACGCCATAACGGACTATTATGACGTAGATCCGGATATGGCCACCGATGTAACAAAGCGCATGGATGAATACGAACAACTTATAGCACGTGCACATAAGGCAGGTCTGAAGGTCATCATGGACTTCGTACCCAACCACGTTGCCCGTGAGTATAAGTCCATCTGCTGCCCTCAGGACGTAAAGGTTCTCGGCGAAGATGACAACCAGGAATGGCATTTCTCAACAAGCAATAATTTCTACTATTGCTGGGGGCAAGACTTTCATCCACATTTTGACACATCCCACGACAGCGACGGCAACACAATAGAGCCATACAAGGAACAGCCTGCCAAAGCAACAGGCAATGATGTTTTCTCTGCCCAGCCAGGAAAGAACGATTGGTACGAGACAGTCAAGCTCAATTACGGTATAGACTATTGTGACGCAGGAGGCCGCTCCGAACATTTTGCAGACGAAGAAGGAAATGTACCGGACACATGGTTCAAGATGACCCAGATTCTTATGTTCTGGGCATCAAAGGGAATTGACGGATTCCGTTGCGACATGGCAGAAATGGTTCCGGCAGCATTCTGGCATTACGCCACCAATGAGGTCAGAAGAGTCTATCCTTGGATAATATTCATCGGTGAGGTCTACGACCCAAATCAATACCGGTGCTACATAGATGCCGGATTCGACTATCTGTACGATAAAGTAGGAATGTACGACACTGTACGCGCCGTAACCTGCGATCTATGCTCTGCACAGGAAATAACACGTCAATGGCAAGCTACGGAAGACATCAAGGACAAGATGCTATATTTCCTTGAAAACCATGACGAGCAACGCATAGCCTCAGACTTCTTTGCCGGCTCTGCCGAAAAAGGAATTCCTGCACTTATTGTCTCTGCCCTACTCCGCCACAATCCTTTCATGCTCTATGCCGGTGAGGAATTTGGCGAAAAAGGTATGGATGTCGAAGGGTTCTCCGGATGCGACGGACGCACGACAATATTCGACTACTGGTGTGTTGAAACTTTACGTAAAGGCTACTACTCACGCAAAGAACTTAGCAAGGAAGAGAAGTCACTGGAGAAAATCCATTCACAGATACTCAATATTGCTGCCACGGAAGCTGCCATTTCTGACGGAAAATTCTTTGACCTCATGTATGTCAACAGCCATCTGCAACAGCAATATGCTTTTATGCGTGGCCATAACAACGAAATTTTGCTTATCATCGCAAATTTCTCCGACAAGGACGAGAGCGTAGAGGTTAACATTCCGAAAGCCGCCATTGAGTATCTCGACATAGCTCCTGGCACATATAAGGCGAAAGAACTCATTTCCAAGAAAGACATTACGCTATGTCTTTCGGACGACAACAGCGTGAAAATTCCTGTCAAGGCATACAACGGCATTGTCTTAAAAGCCATTCTATAAACTGATTCCACAGGATCATGTCAAAAAGAGACTACATAAGAACAAATAAGGAATGGCTTGCCGCCAAATCCAAGGAGGAAGGTGTAAAGCACATTGACAAAGGAATTCTATACAAGGTGTTGTCCGAAGGAGATCCTTCTCGAAAGAGTCCTTCCGCCAGAAGCATTGTCACGGTTCATTATACCGGCAAGACCATTGACGGCAGGATTTTTGACAGCAGCATCGGCAGTGTACCTTTGGCATGTCGTCTCTGTGACCTTATCGAAGGATGGATCATAGCCTTGCAGCAGATGCATGCCGGCGACAAATGGGAAGTATATATACCTGCTGAAATGGGTTATGGCAAATTCTCACAGCCAGGTATCCCTGGCGGTTCCACACTCATTTTTGAAATAGAGCTGTTGGGCATCGCATGATAAGCGACACCTCAAAACCACAGCATAAACACATAAAGGGACAGGATTGTCAAAATGTTCACTACATATCTGACAGCCCTGCCCCTGTCTGTATGCAGCCATGAATTCAAGGCGGTCCGCGCCATAACCATAGAAAACAAGACATAAACCGGCATGACTTCGTCCGTATCAAAGAAAGTCACTTTACGGCATATCTCATCATCTTGAGATATAGCGAAATAAGCGTCATGAAAGCTTTTAGAATTCAACCGTGAAACATCTTTGAATGTAAAACGTAACACTTTACAGTATGAAAGGTTACCTTTTATGATGCGACGTGTCACCTTTTGCATGACAAAAGGTGACACGTCGGAAACCATACGGATATTACCCGCTTAATGGCCGCTATGACTCACAGGACACACGCAATACCACGGACAGCACTCTCCATCAAGCAACCATGGTTTTAGCGTAGCAGAATCTCCTGCAATCACTTATCGCTCGTAATCGACGAAGCGAAACTTCTGCCTGTGCTTCTCATCCATATCATGAGACTCACTCCAGACCTCTTTCCATCCTTCGTACTCCGGGAAAAACGCATCAGCATTCTCAGGTATGTCAAAAACCTCCGTAAGACACAGTCTGTCAGCAACAGGCAAAGCCTGCTCATACACTGCCGCTCCTCCGATTATATACACATCTTCACCCTCCGCACAGCTATTCAAAGCAATATCCAGTGACGGATAGACATCACATCCCGGAAACCTGTCACCAGGGACGGACACCTCTGTCACAGAATTGAACACACTCCTGCTGAGCACAATGTTGCGGCGATTAGGAAGAGCCCCCTTCGGCAACGACTCAAAAGTTTTCCTGCCCATTATTATCGTATGTCCGGTGGTCAGCTGCTTAAATCTTTTCAAATCATCCGGCAACCAGTATATCAGTTTGTTACCATAACCAATCGCACGGTTTTCTGCCACGGCAGCAATAATGTTTATTCTCATATCCTCATTCTGAAAGTTATTTCCCGTTTTGCATATTTCCGCATACATAAGATCCAAGATCATTCCTTACCACATACCTTCATAACCAATTGTAATCTAAACCGTAAGGAATGTTTTTCTCTTGCATAAGAAACATATTTATGCAAAGGTAAGCATAATTTCGCTAATGAACGAATAAAAAAGTTTAAATATTACACTTTTCTCATGGATTATTCGTAACTTTGTATCCTAATATCACGAAAAACATTCACAAATACACAGTCCAAAGCAACTCATTATGAAACAAGTAATCCTATCCGTCATATTTTTGCTAATTACCGTGGCAGGTCTTTATGCCGCAAAGTCGTCAGGAACGCCAAAAGCTATCAGGCAACCTGACGGAACGACTCTCATGGTCCGTCTCTTCGGCGACGAGCATTTTTCATGGTACCAGACAATGGACGGCATCATCATAGTACATCAGGACAAAGCGTTCTATATAGCAGAAATAGGCAATGACGGTTCAACAAGAAGCACCGGAGTACTGGCACATAATCTTGGCAGCAGGAAACCTCAGGAACAGGCACTTGCAAAGGCACAAGACAGGCACAAGTTTTTCACGAAGGGGGCCGAGATGTCAAAAGCCAGGCGTAAAGCCATTGCCGGATACCCGGGCAATGACTTCTGCCCTCACAGCGGAAACATACGCATTCCTGTCATAATGGTAGAGTATACAGATATCAAGTTTACCTTCCAAGAGAAAAGCATCTGGGAAGACTACTTCAACGGCACAGAAAGATTCGCGCCATCAAACGAAGCACGATTCAAGGGACACAGTTCTGTAGGCCGGTACTTCGCCGATGCCAGTTTCGGCAATTTCACACCAGAATTTGACCTATACGGCATTTATACCGTCACCGGAACACATGACCATTACGGATATGGCACCGGCAACACCGGCACCATCATCAGTGAGGCTCTGAGTCTTGCCGACAATGATATTGACTTTTCCAAGTATGACTACAATAACGACGGTAAAGCTGATATGGTCTATATCCTGTATGCCGGAACTGGGGCGAACATCAGTGGTGACGATTCAGACATCTGGCCGCAATGCTACTACCGAAGCAATTATCAAAAAGACGGAAAACGCATCAATATCATCGGACTGTCCAACGAACTTGCCATCAGTGCCAGCCAGAATAACGGAACGGCACTGCGCGCCGGCATCGGAGTACTCTGCCATGAGATGAGCCATGGTCTCGGCTTGCCGGATCTTTACAACACCGCCGGTGCTGCCCCGAAAGATGAACACGGATACAACGACTGGAACAACTGCGGACCGGAAGACTGGGACCTTATGGACGGAGGAGAGAATATCTTCAACGGTTTCTGGCCGGTGCAGTATGCAGCATGGGAAAGGGACATAATGGGGTGGACAACCCTTGAGGAACTTAACAGTCCTGCAGACATCACTCTATATCCGCTTGACAGCAATACGGGCAAAGGTAAGGCTTTCCGTATAACCAACCCTGCAAATCCAAATGAATATTACGTGCTTGAAAACTTCGGCAAAGACAAATGGAATGAATATCAGGGACGTAAAAGTTCCACAGGACTACTTATAACACACGTCAATGACATCAGTCAATATGGGATGTCGCCAAACAACACTTACAAACACCCAAACCTGACCCTCGTCCCTGCCGACGGTTTCCTCTTCGGCTCCTACTCCGTCGGAGAGACTATCTGGTACAATGGAATGGAACAGCAAGGAACCAAGGCTATGTTTGAGGAAGAACTGAAAGGTGATCCCTATCCCGGCAACAAGGATGTTACGGCCGTCGGAGCATATAAAAACTATGTCGGTGATGACATGACATCACAATTTCCGCTCACCGACATAAGACAAAACGAAGACGGAAGCGTCAGTTTCCGCTTCATGGGCGGGGAATCCACAGGGATCAGTAATATAAACAACAATACAGATTTCTGTACTCAACCTAAAAAAATCATAAGAAACGGGCGGATTGTCATTGGCTGCCATAATATTGCCGGACAGAGAATAAAATAATTCCCCATATGGATTCCGCACCCTCTTTCCTCAGTTCCCGCTCCCTATCAGGACACTGATAAAGCAAGGATATGAAAAAAAAGAACAGAACCTAAAGAAATCACGTCATGAAAAAGATTTGGACAATACTTTTCTCTTTAGTCATGTCACTGACGGCATACGCCGCAGACTATGACAACATTTGGAAAAAATACTGTGAGGCTGTAGAGAAGGATATGTACCAGGACGCACAGGAACAGCTGAGAAATATAGAGAAACTGGCTGAGAAAGATTCTGTCCTTGCCGCTGTCTATCATACGATCAAGAAAGACTACGACAAAGCCCTCAGTAATCCTGACCTGCTGGCAAAGGAGAAGTCCACGCCATGGAAACGCATCATCAACAAAGGCACTGACGATGAACTGTGGAACGAAGACCTGCTCAGCATTATCGGACACCAGGCCGGACGCTACTCCTTCCTGAAACATTACTATGACAGTATCGGCAACCGTAAGGCGGCATGCGTGGAACTGTATCTTGAAGTGCTCCATTTCAACTCCCGCAATGACGACATGTCCAGAACAACAAAACGCCGTATGCTGAAAGAAGGAATGAAAAAATACCAAGATCTTGAAGAAGTGGCATTGCTGGCACAGGAAGACTACTCTCTCATGTATCAGGACAATGACATTTCCAGACTTTCATGTTATACATACCTTCAGAATTGTATCAGCAAATTCAGCAGCAACAAGTACTTGAACTTCTTCAAAAACAAACTCAACGACATAACATTTCCACGGTTTGAATTCACCCTCAACAGGGAGAATACCATGCTCATTGTAAGGAATATCAGTACTCTTGACATAGAGTTCCTTCCCCTGAACTGCACCGGAGCCATGTCCCTCTCCACATATAATACGGCAGACCTTGCAAAACTAAAAAAACTTGTAAAAGGCAAAGCCGTATGCACCATATCCCGCGACTACTCTTCCCCTAATCCATGGGAGGAAGTAAAAGATACAGTGGAAACTCCGCGACTGCCTGTCGGCATGTATCTTGTCAAGGCTTCAGCCGACGGCCTTACCACTTATCAGGTATTCTACAATTCAGACATCACCTTACTCACCCTCCCGACAAGCAAAAAAAACATCAGAATCGCCGCCGTGTCGACGACAACAGGCAAGGAACTCCCGTCATGCTCAATCGTTCTTACACAAGAAAGCGATAACAAAACCATACAAACATATACTGCCGTAACGGATAAGCAAGGAGAAATCATCTTTAAAGGAAACTTCAAGCCCAACTACATTTATGCCTATACCACGCATGACAAGGCGTTCCATAAGACACGCTACAGCAATAACTTTCACTATCATGAATACAAGGAAAAGAAAGACATCCTTGAACTCTTCACCGACAGAGCCATCTACCGTCCGGGACAAACAATAAAAGGCTGTGTTGTCGCGTATAATGCCAGCAACACCGACTCAATCAGGACTATCGCCGGAAAACAGATAAATATAACCATTAAGGACGCAGAGTACAAGGCTGTTCATACGGACTCCGTCATAACGGACAGCCACGGCAATGCCGGATTCGAATTTACCATGCCGGACCGTTTGGAGAGAAACGGGAACTTCACCATCACGGCACAGACTGCCACTGACATATCTGCCACGAACCATGTCCGTGTGGAGGAATACAAACGGCCTACGTTTGAAGTGAATGTCATTGACGACAAGACAAAATATGCCGATCATGACAGCACCTATTTCCACGGAGACAGTGTCGCAGTGGCTTTTGAGGCCAAGACTTTCACACAAATTCCTGTCAGCAACGCAACCGTGGAGTATACCATTAAAAGGCGGGCCCGTTTCTATCGGTTCGGAGAGTCACGCATCATAGCCGAGAACGTCAAAGTAACAACTGACAGTGAAGGAAAGATCATCATTCCTCTGCATATCATATTGCCGGAAGAAGGATTCGGCATGTTCGTCTACGAGATTACTGCAAAGGTTACCGGCAAGGACGGAGAATCACGCGAAGCGAGAGCCAATGTAATGGCAAGGATAAAGAGTCCCGGCAGCAAAGATTATACTGCCGGTGCCAACAACGGGAACCAACATAGCAATAAGCCACTGTTCAAGGTCAGCGCGAAGTCGTTCCCGCACGAAGGCAGTATCCTCTTCACTGTCACGGACAGCCTTTCCGAAAAGCCACTCTATGTACGTGGGGCATTCTTTGCAGACGGCAAGTGCATCATGAAAGGAACTTTCACTGTCAGAGGCTCTTACTCCAAGGAACTTTCCTATAAAAAAGAATACGGAGACAACCTGACCATAAGATGCATAGCAGTAAGGGACGGAAAGACATATCAGTTTGACGAAACCATAACACGTCCTCAGCCAGACCTGACTCTCACGCCGGTCTGGACCACTTTCCGTGACAGGACACAGCCTGGTGCCATGGAGACATGGAGCCTGCGCATTCTCAGCGGCAAGAAGAAGTCTTTCCCTGCAAGCACCGCTTCAATGATAGCGACCGTCTACGACAAGAGCCTTGACCTCGAGACCCGTCACAGATGGAGCATTCAGGTAATGAGGGATTATGCTTTTTTGAACACATCATGGAGGGCAATTCAATCTTCATCCTTCTTTTGCAGCAAGTATGCAACAGTGAAAAATCTGACAGAGAAGTTTATCAACTATGCCTGCTTCAGACCAGAACTGCTGGCTTTCTCAGAAGAAGACATGGATTTCTCCACACAATATACCGGAAGAATAATAATCCGAGGCAGACAGCCTCTTGCCATGGCAATGGCTAAGACATCCGCAGTCACTGCCAAGCCGGAACTGTCAAAGGCTATTGTAGTCGGCGCATACAATGCAGAAGCCACAAAAGAAGCTTCTTCCGACATGGCAAATGATGAAGGAGGGTACGGCAATAAACATGAAGACCTTTCCACACTTGTACGCACCGACCTCGGCGAGACTGCCTATTTCAATCCGTCACTCGTAGCTGGCAAAGACGGAAGCATCAGCATGTCCTTCCGCATGCCTGAGACAATGACAACATGGCGGTTCCTCGGCTTAGTCCATGACGACATGATGCGCCACGCCTTTATCGACACTACATGTGTCGCAAAGAAAGACATCATCGTCAAGCCGAACGTTCCACGATTCTTCCGTAATGGTGACAGACAGACCGGCGACCGACCTGTATTCGCCTCAACGGTAAGCAACACCACCGACAATACTGTCACTGCCAATGTCATAATGCAACTTCTTACAGCTGATGCAGGAACCGTCATATGGGAGAAAAAGACTTCTGCCTTGATTGGTGCCAACAGTTCTGAGGCCGTTGCTCTCGAAACTCCTGCAATAACATTCCAAGACAGTGTCCTGATCTTCCGCATCGTGGGTACTACAGCCAACGGTGCAAGTGACGGAGAGCAACATTATATCCCCGTACTCCCTGCTGTCAGCGAGACTACTGCCACCATTGCTTTCACACAACGTGGAGACAGCAACTATGCCACAGACATCAGTGACCTGCTCATAAACGGCAGTACAGACCGTAAGATGACAGTGAGATTCACAGCTAACGCCGAGCGTGTCGTACTCGATGCCATACCTCACATCACACGGCCGGAGCACAAGGATGCCCTGTCCCTTGCCACTGCTGTATATGTAGGTTCAATGTATCCTGCCCAGACTCCTGACACACTCGTGAAATCACTGACCGACGAACTCCGCGGACTCCAGCTTTCTGACGGCTCATGGTCATGGTGGGAAGGCATGAACGGCTCCGCATACATGACAGCAAGCATTACACGATACCTCGCACGCCTGCAGCATAAGCATCTTGGCACAAAAGATACGGAGGAGATGCTCGGCAAAGCCATGCCTTATCTTCTCAACACAATCAGCGAGGAGGTAAAAAACATCCGCAAGCGAAAGCATTCCAAAGGCATCCACCCTTCTGAACTCGCTATCGATATACTTTATATCTGCGCCCTGCAGAGAAGTTCCGGCAAGACTTTCGGCAGGCAGGCGGAGGCTGACATCAAGTACCTTGTCGGACTACTGGAGAAAGTTCCGTCCGAATTTACTGTCTACGGCAAGGCTCACAGCGCAATCATACTCGCACTCTATGGCAAGAAAGCCAAGGCTCTGGAGTTCATCGAGAGCATGAAGCAGTATTCCGTCTATACCCCTGAGGCGGGACGCTATTACGATACACGCAAGGCATACTACTCATGGCGTAACTACAAAATACCAACCGAAGTCGCCGCCATAGAGGCTATGCGTATGGTACGTCCTGACGATGTGAAGACTGTGGAAGAGATGCAACAGTGGCTCCTGCACGAGAAACGTACACAGCAATGGGACAACTCTGCCAATACCGCTGACGCTGTATGGGCCTTCATATACGGCAATAATGACATTGACCTCTCCCAGAGCATAAGCGGTCAGCTGACATTCGGCGGCAAAGAAATAAAAGACGGTGACACTGTCGACATTGAGCCGGGACGGACAATATTCTCCTCCGTCAAGGATTCAAAAGGCACTGCATGGGGCGGACTCCTCATAACCCAGCGTGCACCGCTGTCCTCAGTAAAGACAACGGGAACAGGATTCTCCGTAAAGCGTGAGATTGTCGGGAACTCATCACCTGCCACAGGAGACAAGGTGACGGTACGCCTGACCGTGACCGCCGACTGTGACTACGACTTTGTCAAGGTCACAGACAACCGTGCCGCATGCCTGGAGCCCGTCCGGCAGACAAGCGGTTACCAAGCAGCAAAGACAGGAGGTACGGCTCGCGGCTCATGGAGCGGATATTATCGCGAGACAAAGGACACTCAGACAAACTACTATTTTGACAAGATGGCTAAAGGCACGCATATCATCGAGACAGAGTATTACACAGACCGTGAGGGAAAGTATCAACAGGGCATCTGCACCGTAAGCTGCGCCTACGCTCCAGAGTTCTCTGCCACAGAGGCTCTGAAAGTCATGGAGGTTCAAAGCAATACCGATAAATAAGACATGGAAGCATCCTCACCTGTCATCACTTCCAGGAAAAGCACCCCTTAACGGCACCCCGCCACAGAATATTACAACAAATTGAAAACAAGAAAAACAGAAAGACAAAACTGAATGAAATTTGAAGAATTAGACCTTTCGTACAATATCCTCGATGCACTTTATGACATGAAGTTTGAGGATTGCACCCCCATACAGGAACAAACAATACCCCATATACTCAATGGCGAGGACGTGCTCGGCATAGCACAGACAGGAACGGGAAAGACAGCGGCTTACCTGCTGCCCGTCCTCTCTCTCATTGACGACTATCCTAATGACTTCCCGAGTGATGCGATAAACTGTGTCATCATGTCACCGACCAGAGAACTGGCACAGCAGATTGACCAGGCGATGCAGGGATTCGGATACTATCTTGACGGAATCTCCTCCATACCGGTCTACGGCGGTAACGACGGCAACCGTTTCGAACAGGAAGTGAAGGCCATGAAGAAGGGTGCAGGACTCGTCATAGCAACCCCGGGGCGCCTCATATCCCACCTGCAAATTGGCAACCTTGACCTTTCACGATGCTCATTCTTCATCCTTGACGAAGCCGACCGCATGCTGGACATGGGATTCTCCGAAGACATAATGAAGATTGCCAAAGAACTGCCGCCTACATGCCAGACAATCATGTTCTCCGCAACAATGCCGGAGAAAATCGAGGAACTTGCCAAGACAATTCTCAAAAATCCTGTTGAGGTCAAGATTGCCGTCTCCAAACCTGCGGAAAAGATACACCAGTCGGCATACGTCTGCTACGAGCCACAGAAACTGCGCATTATTGAAAACATATTCAAACAGGGCGGCCTGCAGCGCGTCATTATCTTCTCCGGCAAGAAAACCAAGGTCAAGGACATCACCACAAAACTCGCACGCATGAACATAAACTGCGGTGCCATGCATTCTGACCTGACCCAGGCTGAGCGTGACGACATAATGTTCCGGTTCAAAGCTGGTCAAATCGATGTGCTGATCGCTACGGACATTGTATCAAGAGGCATTGACATCGATGATATTCTCATGGTCATAAACTATGATGTCCCACACGATGCAGAAGATTATGTCCACCGCATCGGACGCACCGCACGCGCTCAGAGGGACGGACGTGCCGTCACTCTTGTCAATGAGGACGACATCTACTATTTCAAGATGATTGAGAAATTCCTTGAACGCGAGGTTGAAAAGAATCCTATGCCTGAGGGGCTTGAAAAAGGACCAGAATACAAAGTAAGTTCAAAGAGCGGTATGCACACAAAACGTGGTACACAACGTAATACGCGCACGACACGCAACAACAAAAACAGCAAGACCAGGCAGTCAAAAGACGGAGATACAAAGAAAAGGCAAAACCGGCAGCGACGAAAGCCGGACGGCAAGCAGAAGAAGGCAAAGGGACAGGAATGATTCTTCCACATGACATTCATAACACAACAATAACATTCAATAAACAAAGAAGACTCACACGGTCCTTTCCGAAAGGACTATGTGAGTCTTCTTTGTTTACCGTTTTGACAGAGAAGAACAACCACAGAACACAAAACCGGTGGTGAGGGAGTATTGCTGTTTTCTTGCCGTGACAGTTCCAAACATACAGGTTGTTACAAAATGATATAGAGGAAACAATGTATCAGTTCCTTGTCACAACACTTCTAAAATTCAGATAACGACAAGCTCCCGAAACATCACTCCGCATACTAAAAAATCAATGCCGTGCAGGCATATCACCACACAGTGTATTCCATTCTACGGCATCAGTTTGCAAAACAATTATTTCATATAAGTAACTATTGATAATTATTTTATAATATAATGTTTTCTCACTAAAACTTGTTCTTTTTTGTCAGTTAGTGCTTGTCACTCAGTCACAATGCACGCATTGCTCCTTCGGTTCCGTACACTAACCGCATAAAAAATAACTGCGTTTTTAGTATAAACTAATTTCCAACAGTTACTTAAAATCAAAAGCTAACCTTTCGCTCTGTAAACCGTTACCTTTTGCAGTGTAAAAGGTAACGGTTTACAGAGCGAAAGGTAACACTTCACGATAAGAAAATTCAGCGTTCGGATTGTTACAGTTTATGGAAAGACAAGAAAAAGAATTACGGGCGGGCTTGTTGTACAGCATTTAAGAATGGTTATCAGGCACGTACAGCCATTAAGACATAAAAAACATCTGTCACAGCAGAGGGATAATGACCTGCAGCATGTCATTATCCAAGGTTGTACCACAGCGGTGAAGGGAGAACTGTTCTCCAAGGTCACGGACAATCTGTGTGCAGACTCTTATTCTTATCTCATCATACCGTATGACAGGAATATTATATTCTGAATATTTCCCTTCTGTCCTTTCAGGCAATATGTCAGCCTTGCGCTGTCCGCTGAGACGGGCGAGATTGCGGAGAAGAATATCCTTAAGCAAAGCCGGAGGCAACATCTGCGTGCCGTTCACCATAGCCTGCCTGGCCAATATGCCGTAGACTGCACGGTAATAGCGCGCCACCTCGTCAAGCTCACAATAGGACTGGCCGGTACCGGTATAGGAAAGTAACTGACGGATACGCGAGGGATAGTACATTGTCTCGTGCTTTATTGCGGAGAAAGAATTTGACATCACATTGTCAAGAACGTGCATACGGTCGCGCTCAAAGGAGAGCCTGGCATGGCGCTCGCGAAGTTCCGAAAGACTACGCTCCCGTTTCTGCTGTTCATTACGCATATTGTCCATGGCGCGGCGTACATCCCTTATGACATATTTATAGTAAGAGAAATAGTAGACCGGAAGGAAAAGTAACAGTAATATGACAAGCAAAGCTATTGCCACATTACGGTTTGTCTCCGTGACTTGCATGCGGCGGCAATATTCTTCGAGTGTATTATCCGCATAATACTCTTTGTACATCTGCGTGTATATTCTGTTATTGTAGGCATACACGTCCCATTCATGCAGTGCGAGAGACGCCACGGCAATCTCATTGCGTAAGGACATAAGAGTCTGATAGTCCATGGGGACAGAGTCTTTCATCCAGCGCATATCGGCAGGATAGGTCATATCACGGTCAAAGAACATGAGCGTATCGTTGCGCTGTCCGCCGCCGGCAAGATAATCCTTGTTTATTTCCTCCATGCAATGTCTGGCAAAGGCAAGGGCTTCGGTATACTTTCCCTTGACATTGCACTCATAAACACTGTCTGCAAGCGATTCATACTCCCTGGAATTGACAGACATGGCACTTGCAAACATCAATATTGCAACGGAAAGACGCCGTACTCCCGCGGGCAGACGGAAGAAGAAGCGTGAGCCTCTGCCCTCCTTGCTGTCGACATCTATCATGCAACCGGCAAAGAGGGCGTTCGTTTTCTTGTATTTCTCTATAATGCCTTTACAGTTAAGAAGTCCGAAGCCGTGGGAGATTCCTGACGTATCTTTTCCCCGGGTCACTTCGTCTACAATCGGCTTGACGTCAAATATATGCTCCGCCTGCCGCTCTGTCATGCCACACCCGTTGTCCTCGACAGACAATTCAACCATATTGCCGCCAACGGCCTTCGCACTTATCCTGACAAAACCGTTACGGAGAGAAAACTTGCGCGCATTGTCACACAATGTGTTTAGCATGAAGAGAGTCAGGCTTCTGTCAGCCTTGACATACTCAGGTGTGTCCTCTATCTCAAGTCTGACACCCTGATGCGTATAACTTATGGCATTCTTACGTATTATGTCAAACAGAGGCTGTAAAGGAAAGGTTTCAATATGCAGGGAGAGAGAACCTTTTTTAAGTTTTATCCAGTCGGTCAGGAAATCATTCCGGCTGTTTATTCTGTCCACAAGTTCTGCGATATACTGACGGCGTTCATCTCTTATTTTTTCCGTTTCTGTCTTCTCACAGAGCGAGGAAGTTTCGTGAAGCATGCGGTCTATAAGCGGTGTCATGGAATTAATGAGATGCATCTTGGCACGATGCTCTGCGTATGTCTCCTGAAGCATGGACAATTCGTGGCCAACCACCGCACATTGCTCTTCACACTCTTCTATTTGCTCCTCCAACTGCGCTATATTCCGGCTGCTGTCTTCCTGTAACGATGCTATATGCCCCAATAGCCGGCCTTTACGTGACAGACGTCTGCGGCGGACAACGAGACAGACGAGCAGGAGTATCAGGCAGGCAACGACACATATTATTATATATATAAGGATATTGAGCCACTGCACCTGCTTCCCGAGCTGCTCGGCACGCGCCTCCCATTGCTTATCCTGCCGTGTGTCTTCATAAAGGTCAAGATACATGTTGCGATGACGGTCGCTCTCCTGTTTCATGTCCATTGCCGAAAAGGCAATGGAGAACTGTTCGTAGATAGATGCCATAAGAGCTGGTGCCTGCACCACGGCGGTGTCAGTCTTCAAAGCCTGCTGCAAGGAATATATTGCTCCGGGATAGTCTCCGATATGTATATAACACCGCGAAAGCGTACGCCATGCCGCAGCTTGCTGGTAGACATCACCATAGTCCTTGAAGAGTTTCAGAGCCTTGTCAGCAAGAACTCCTGCAGAAAAAGAGCCTGTGCTGTCTATGCCGAGATATCTGCGGGCCAGACGCTCGTCAGGAATCTCCATCCCTGGATTGTCTGTCATCCGTTCGCTGAGAGCCTGCAGGACATTGGCACACCAATATGTATAGCCGCTTTCATAAGAGATAATGTAGCACTGCATCAGACAGTCTAATTCCTGATGTGCAATATTCTCCTTTGTGCCGTTTCTGAGTATTCCACCTGAACCTATATTATACAAATAGGCTACATACTGTGCCGTATCACGCTTCAGGTCAGCGATACTGTCAGCCTTCAGATGGGAAGCTACCGCATCGTCTGTATTGCCTACATAATAGTCATAGACGGAAGAGACAAGGTACAGCTCGCTTTCGGCGTATAACAGCCGGCCTTTCTCATGGTCTGACAGTTTAGGGGACTCTGTCTTTATCCGTTTCAGATGATGTAACGCAAGTTGTCTGTACTGATAGTAATCTTTATTGTCTGAACATCGCTGGCAGATACGCATCTGCTGGACAGAGGCTACAAGGAGCTCTATGCTGTTATCAGTTGTACGGTGCACTTCTCCAAGAAGCGAGTCTGCAATAGTGTACTGCATCTTCCCTATATGATAGAACGCTATGTTGTTGAGAGCCTCTGCCTTTTGGTCGGAAGAAAGACAGGGAAGCTGCATCACACTGTCAGCATAAAGCTTTGTCTTGGCAAGTGAACGGTAATGCTGCGAGTATGCCATTCCGTTGAGACGCCTTGCCTCTCTTTCATTATTTGAGCAGGAATAAAAAGAAAGCAGACTTCCCATCATCACCATGATGACAGAAAGCCTGCACGATATGTTATTTATAAATGACAACTTATATTCTGTAATTATCATTTACGACAGGTAACGAAGACAGCTTCTGCCGTCATTCCTGTCCATCCTAACATCATATTCTTATTTCTTGCAGTAGCTGAGAGCCTCTTTGCACTTGTCTGTAACATACTGCCAGTCACCAGCTGCGACCTTGTCTTTAGGGAAGAGCTTAGAGCCCATGCCTACGCAGAAGACACCTGCTGCGAACCATTTCTCGAGATTTTCCTTCTCCGGTGCCACACCGCCGGTAACCATAATCTTAGACCAAGGCATTGGAGCCATAAGACCCTTGATGAGGTTAGGACCAACAACGTCGCCTGGGAACACCTTTGTGAAATCACATCCGACTTCCTGTGCCTTACCAATCTCTGACGGTGTAAGACAACCTGGACAATATGTCACGCAGCGACGGTTACAAACAACAGCTATATCAGGGTTGAAAAGAGGACCTACAATGAAGTTTGCACCAAGCTGAAGATAAAGAGATGCAGTAGGAGCGTCTACAACAGAACCGATACCGAGAGCCAGCTCAGGACACTCAGTATTGGCCCACTTGGAGAGTTCACCGAACACTTCGTGTGCGAAATCACCACGGTTAGTGAACTCGAAAGCGCGTACACCACCCTCGTAACAAGCCTTTATCACATTCTTACAAACTTCAACGTCCTTATTATAAAAAACAGGAACCATAGGTGCTGCAGCGATTTTCGCCATCACCTGAAACTTATCGAACTTTGCCATTTTCCTTTTCTTTTATATTATTTTTGTCCTTTCAAGAGAAAAAGGCTTATGGAATATCCATGAAAGAATATTCTATAAGCCTTTGATTCATTGTTGATTAACGCTGTACGCGACCATTTGCATTACCACCGGCGAGAGCTTCTACCTCTGAAACGTTTACGAGGTTATAGTCTCCGTTTATAGTGTGCTTGAGAGCAGAAGCAGCTACAGCAAACTCAAGAGCCTCACCCTGTGTCTCCTTTGTCAGAAGACCATGGATAAGACCACCGGAGAATGAGTCGCCGCCACCTACACGGTCAATGATAGGATTGATTTCATAACGCTTTGACTGATAGAATTCCTTACCGTCATAGATAAGAGCCTTCCAGCCGTTGAATGTTGCAGAGTAAGACTCACGGAGAGTTGATACGACATACTTGAAGCCGAACTCTTCCTTCATCTGCTTGAAAATGCCCTCATAACCGGCAGCATTTGTCTCACCGCCTTCTACGTCTGCATCAGGCTTGAAACCGAGACACAGTTCTGCATCCTCCTCGTTACCGATGCAGACGTCAACATACTGCATGAGCGGACGCATGATGGAAATAGCCTTCTCTGATGTCCAGAGCTTCTTACGGAAGTTAAGGTCTACAGATACTGTAACGCCATGACGCTTAGCAGCCTCACAAGCAAGCTTTGTCAGTTCAGCAGCCTTATCGGAAATAGCAGGAGTAATGCCTGACCAGTGGAACCAGTCTGCACCTTCCATGATAGCATCGAAGTCAAAATCCTCTGGGGTTGCCTCTGCAATAGCAGAGTTTGCACGGTCATATATAACCTTTGAAGGACGCATTGACGCACCTGTCTCGCAATAGTAAAGACCAACACGGTCACCGCCACGGGCAATGAACTTTGTGTTGACACCGTAACGACGAAGAGAATTGACAGCAATCTGACCAATCTCATGAGCAGGAAGCTTTGTCACAAGGTACGCATCATGACCATAGTTAGCACAGCTAACTGCCACATTAGCCTCACCACCGCCAGGAATGATGCGGAAAATGTCTGTCTGAATGAAACGGTCCTGTCCATTAGGACTAAGGCGAAGCATAATCTCGCCGAGTGTCACTACTTTTGCCATAGTTTTGTTCTGATTTAAGTTATTATATTATATAAAAATGTATATATCAACGTACATACTTGATTAAAATCATCTACAAAACTACACATTATTTTGCTAATAAAAGAAGAAAATAATGAAAAAATGACTTTTTTTAATATTTTTATGGACTGTGTGTTCGCACAATTCAAATTTTATTGTTATTTTTGCAGTGAATTCCTGAACAATGTTTTTCAATTAATGAGCCAAAAGGTAACAATCAAAGACATAGCAAAACGCGCCGGAGTATCGGTAGGAACGGTCGACAGGGTATTGCACAACCGTCCGAACGTATCTAAATCGTCATTGGAAAAGGTAAAGAATGTGTTGGAGACCATCAACTACAAACCCAACGCATATGCCTCGGCAATGGCAGCAAACCGTCATTGTACATTCTATCTCCTATTGCCGAAACAAGAGTCTGACGACTATTGGGCTGAGGTGGAAGAAGGTGCAATGTATGCTGTGGAGACCCACCGCGACTTCAAGATTAACGTACGCACAATCAGATACAACCGTTTCAGGGAGGATTCTTTCCATGACGCATGCCTGCAATGCATGGCAGAGGAGCCTGACGGAGTAATCATTGTCCCAGCCACCCTTGACTCCACACGCACATTTACAGAAAAGCTTCACGAACTTGACATACCGTTTATCTTCCTTGACTCCTACCTTCCAGACCTAAAGCCATTGGCATTCTATGGTCAGGACTCTTTCTGCTCCGGACTGTTCGCGGCAAGAATGATGATGCTTATTGCCGGAAAGGAAAAGGAAATAATGCTGATGAAACAAACAAAAAACGGCAGCATCGCCTCCAAGCAGCAGTATAACCGTGAAGTAGGCTTCCGACATTACATGAGCGACCATCATCCTGAAATAAAAATCATAGAGTTAGACCTTCCTCTGGAAAAAGACATCAAGGCGCATAACGAGCTGCTTGAAGATTTTTTCAAGAACTATCCTAAGATGCACCACTGCATCACGTTCACATCAAAAGCATATATCGTCGGTGAGTTCATACTGCACACAAACCGCAGAAACGTACAGATTATGGGCTATGACATGATAGGGAAGAACGCAGAGTGCATCCGACAGGGAAGCATTTCATTTCTCATTGCCCAGCATGGATACATGCAAGGCTACAACTGTGTCGACGCCTTGTTTCGCGCCATCATACTGAAACATGAGGTCAACCCCGTGAATTATATGCCTATAGAACTTCTTACGAAAGAGAACGTCAACTTCTACCAGCACAGACAGACTTAAAGCGCATCTGCAAAGCATAACGGATGAACGCTATTATCCTTATGAAAAAGTAAGAAATACTTGTCACTGCACACAGCGCCTATACAATATTGGAAATAGCCGTATTTGGACATTTAGACATTGCTGTGTGACACATGGGAAGAAGTTCAATACATTATAAAAGCAGGTTATATCAAAATAGGAACAGATTATATCAAATCTCACAAACAATAAATCCAACAAAATTATGAAGCAGCAAGCATTCTTAAAAATCAATCCAGCCGACTCTGTAGTCGTTTGCCTCCAGCCCATAGCCAAAGGCACACAGATTGAAGTCGACGGGAAGTCCGTAATTCTCCTCCAGGACACTCCTGCCGGCCATAAAGTTCTTATAGAGGACAAGGCTGAGGGCGAAGACATCATAAAATACGGCTATCCTATCGGGCATGCAAAGACTGCCCTGAAAGCAGGCGAATGGGTTAATGAGGACAATCTCAAGACCAATCTTTCCGGCAAACTCGAGTATACATACAACCCTGTAGGCGAGAAACTGACCATCCCTTGCGAGAACCGCACCTTCAAAGGCTATGTCCGCAAGAACGGAGATGTCGGTGTGCGTAACGAAGTATGGATAGTCCCTACCGTCGGCTGTGTAAACGGAATCGCAGAGAAACTTGCAGAGAAACTACGCGAGGAGACAAAGTGCGAAGGCATAGATGCCGTGTACACATGGCACCACAACTATGGATGCTCGCAGCTTTCCGATGATCATGAGAACACAAGGAAAGTCCTCCGCGATCTCGTGCTCCATCCAAATGCAGGAGCTGTCCTCGTGCTTTCCCTCGGTTGCGAGAACAATCAGCCAAAGGATTTCATGGAAATGCTTGGCGATTACGACAAAGACCGCATCAAACTCCTCATCACTCAGGATGTCGACGGTGACGAAGTAGAGGCCGGAATGGAGATCCTCCGCGACCTTTACAAAACTGCCAAGGAAGACAAACGTGAGGACGTGCCGGTCTCAAAGCTCCGTGTAGGTCTGAAATGCGGCGGTTCTGACGGTTTCTCCGGTATCACGGCAAATCCTCTTGTCGGGGAGTTCTCCGACTGGCTTGTGGCACAAGGCGGCACATCAATCCTCACAGAGGTGCCTGAAATGTTCGGTGCCGAGACAATACTCATGAACCGTTGCGAGACCAAGGAACTCTTTGAGGACACCGTTAAGCTGGTCAACGACTTCAAGGAATATTTCCTTTCCCACGGAGAGCCTGTCGGAGAGAATCCTTCACCAGGCAACAAGAAGGGCGGCATCTCCACCCTTGAGGACAAGGCTCTTGGATGTACGCAGAAGTGCGGACGTGCTCCTGTCAGCGGAGTACTCAGCTATGGCGACCGTCTGAAGGTCAACGGCCTGAACCTCCTTTCTGCCCCAGGCAACGACCTCGTGGCATCTACGGCTCTTGCTAGTGCCGGTTGCCACATTGTGCTTTTCACAACAGGCCGCGGCACGCCGTTCGGGACATTCGTACCGACCATGAAAATTGCAACAAACCCCACCCTTGCAAGCCGTAAGGCCAACTGGATAGACTTCAATGCCGGCCAGCTCATAGAGGGCAAAGATATGCTCACGGTCCGCAACGAGTTTATCGACAAGGTTCTTGCCGTTGCTTCCGGCGAGCAGTCCCGTAACGAAATCAATGGCTACCGTGAAATTTCAATCTTCAAAAACGGTGTGACACTGTAATACGAAGGCGGCTATTTCGCCTGATAACCGAGTGGACAAAATCAGTAAAGACATTCCCTTAACGGGACGTAAGCTGATTTTGTTCACTTGCATAATAACGGAATCCGACGGAAGTTAACAGCACATGGCATTATTCCCACTCTTCACATTCATATCACTCTATCTGATAATATCCATCGTTATGGGCGATTTCTATAAAGTTCCCATAACGGTGGCTTTTTTGGTTTCTGCCATAGTGGCCGTGGCAACCCTCAAAGGCAAGCCCCTCCCGGAACGTCTCAAAGTATTTTCCCGTGGTGCAAGCTCAGAAAACATGATACTCATGATTCTGATTTTCATCCTTGCCGGAGCCTTCGCCTCTTCTGCCAAAGAGATGGGAAGCATAGACAACACCGTCAGCCTCGCCCTCACCTATCTGCCGCCAGGCATGCTCATGGCCGGGATTTTCCTTGCAGCCTGCTTCATATCCATTTCCGTCGGGACAAGTGTCGGCACAGTTGTCGCGCTTATTCCCATAGCCTCCGGCCTGGCGGAATCCACCGGCACAAATACCGCCATGATGTGTGCAGTGGTCGTAGGAGGAGCATTCTTCGGGGACAACCTCTCATTCATCTCCGATACCACAGTCGTTGCAACACAGACCCAAGGCTGTAAAATGAGCGACAAATTCCGTGCAAACCTCTTCATAGTAATACCCGCCGCTGTCATGATTTTCCTTCTCTACATGGTTATAGGAAGCAACATTGGCACTCCGGCCGACATCCACGAAGCAGACTTTCTAAAAGTGCTGCCCTATCTTGTCGTCCTCGTAGCGGCAGCAATAGGACTCAACGTGCTTGTAGTCCTCACCATCGGCATTGCCCTGACAGGACTGATAGGCATCATCGGCGGGACCTTTGACATATTCGGCTGGATGCAGTCCATGAACACCGGCATTCTCGGAATGGCAGAACTCATCATCGTCACCATGCTCGCCGGAGGAATGCTCGAGACCGTCCGTGAAAACGGAGGAATAAACCTTATCATAAATCTTATCACACGCCACATCGACAGCCGGCGCGGAGGTGAAGCGGCAATAGCAGCCCTTGTCACCATAGTCAATTTCTGTACGGCGAACAACACCGTGGCAATAATCACCGTCGGACCTATCGCCAGACAAATATCCGAAAGATTCAGAATCGACCCGCGCCGCTCGGCATCCATCCTTGACTCTTTCTCCTGCTTCGCACAGGGCATCATACCCTACGGAGCACAGCTGCTCATGGCAGGAGGACTCGCGGCAATAGCCCCTATAGAAATCATTCCCTATTTGTTCTACCCCTACGCCCTCGGCATCTGTGCCGTCATGGCTATAATCACAGGCAGACCACGCCGGTTTACAGAAAAATGAACCAAACCACAGAAATCATCTTCGACAACCTTTTCATACTTCTGCGCCGGAAAGCTTTCGGCTCAGAAGAAGAGACCCTGCCCATGTCCCAATGGAAGTGGAAACAGGCGGAACGCCTGATGAAGAAAGCAGAGGAAGACCCAGAGCCATACTCAGGCGCAGAAACATACCACTTTATAAGCCAATTCCAAGAAAAAAAAAGGGACATGATATGGCGGGAAGAGCCACACACAATCGACACATCAACCGAAACCCTGGAACTTCTAAACCTTATTATATACAATATAAACCATATAGAAAGACTCGGCTTCTCCGTCCACGGCATCATTCTTATCGGACAATATCTCCGCCGGCGCGGAGACCGCGTGGACTTTGTCAAACTTGACAACTGGATAAACAAACTGCACATACGCCGCATGACATCACTCATCGGGTCAATCCTGACAGAGATCTTCAATTTCGATGACGACGAGGTGCCGTTTCTATACAAAAAATACAAGAAAGCAAGGATACTTCTCTGTACCCAACTGCATAACGGCACATCCACCGGTTTTGTCCACAAAACAGGCTCGCTTTTGCGCTACTCCCCTTTCGGAGCCGTAGGCTATTGGGGCCAGCTGACGAAAAAGGCACTTGACAGCATCGAAGAATAGATCCAAGACCACCGGCATTATACAATCAAGGCCGGTCAAGGCCACCGGGAAAGTGCTATTTTTACCGTGTACGTACACAATCTTTAGCATTAACATTATTTTAACTTTTGGATAACATCTGACAATCAACATGTTACGAAAAAGTTACAGATAATCTCCAAAAAAAAACATAAAAAAACTTTGCTGGTATCAAAAAAGTATGTACCTTTGCAACGTTTTAATAACAATTGATTGTTTTACAGATTTAAAAGCTTAAAGAAATGAAGAAATTAGTATTTATGTTCGTAGCTATGGCAGCTATCTCTTTCGCATCATGTGGTGACAAGACTCAGCAGGCTGAGGCTACTGATACAGTTGACACAGTTGCAGTTGACACAGTTGCTGCTGACACACTGGTTGCTGACACAACAGTTGCTGAGTAATATACTCAGTACGAACAGTACGACAGACACGACCGCTGACTCTCAGAGTTGGCGGTCTTTTTGTTTACGGGAATAACGCATGTGACAAACTATCGTCTCACGACAACAACCTAAAAAAACGTGCGGGAGCACGGAAGAAAAAGATTACAATTCTGATTAAACTCATTCCTCATTATCCATCCATGATAGAAAAAGTAAAGAAAATCGTAGTTGAGGCATCACATCTGATGGCCACGGACTCTTTTGAGATAGAGGAAAAAGACGGCATGTCCAATATCGTGACATCCTCCGATGTCGCCGTTCAGGACTTCCTCTGCAAGAATCTCTCCGCCCTCCTGCCGGGCAGCGGCTTCCTGTGTGAAGAAAAGGACATCAATGACCTGGCACAAGAACATACCTGGATTATCGATCCAATCGACGGCACGGCAAACTACAGCCGCGGCATAGCCCAATGTGCCGTATGCGTAGGACTGCGGAAGGATAATGCCATGTTGCTCGGTATCGTCTATGTACCACTCACAGGCGAGCTGTTCTTTGCCGAGAAAGGCAAAGGTGCATTCCTCGAGATCATAGACTGTGAGACAAAAGCCACACTCAAACCTGCAAAACGCATAAAGGTATCAGGACGGCCGTTCGGCAATGCACTGCTCTGCACGGCACTCCCGGTATACCATAAGGAACATGCCGGAGTATGCTCGGACATAATCAGTGAGGCATTTCCCCAGATAAACGACCTCCGGCGCTTCGGAGCCTGTGCCCCGGAACTCTGCTATGTGGCAATGGGACGCTGTGAGATGTATTTTGAATATATCCTCAGCCCATGGGACTACGCTGCCGCATCCCTTATACTCACGGAGGCAGGAGGTATCATCACCGACCTGGAAGGCAATGCAGTGACATGTGTCACCCCTTGTGGCCTCATCGCCGGGAACTCTCACGAAAACCATCAGAAGCTGCTTGCAATCGTACGCAGACACTACAGGAAATAAGCATTCCGGCACTTGTCTGAATGTCTCATGACAGTCTGCACTACAAGGAGAATCAGGACAAACAAACCGGCCATCTACGACAGGAATAATTAAAGGTGACGATTTGCAGTCCAAAAGGTAACGTTTTTATATGTGAATCGTTACCTTTTGTACTGCAAATCGTCACCTTTTAATTCCCAGACCAATATAATCCTGAATATCAAAGAATTACAGCCACGTTAAATGCAACATAGCTTTTTCCTGTAAATTCCGGCGAGCCGTTATCCCAGACATCATCTTCACACAGTAAGGCCACGGCTGATTTTTCAACAGCAGCCCCTCCCGTCTGTCACGCCCCGCACCGGGAAATTCACCCTTCATACACACTTATTCATACCCTCTGTTGCCCAAGGTAACGACATCAAGGTCCTTCATCTGCTCCCCGTCAATCGTCAGACGCACCAGCGTTCTCTCGGTATGCCATCCCTGTATGCCCGCCGCACCGGGATTGACATGCAGCAGACCAAGAGACTTGTCTGCCATTACTTTCAGTATATGCGAATGTCCTGAGATGAACAGCCGTGGAGGATTATTGCATATCAGGTGCATGACGGAACGGTCATACCTTCCCGGGTAGCCGCCGATATGTTTCATGAGCACTTCCACTCCCTCACATTTCCAGCGTAAGATCTCAGGAAAAGCAAGGCGCAGGTCTCCGCCGTCACAGTTCCCGCAGACAGCCCTGACAATCCGCACCTTCGGATTGCCGTCCCTGTCAGTACCGAATGGTGCGCTGAGACGTTCCAATATATCCATTCCGCAGATGTCTCCGGCATGCCATATCTCGTCACATTCATCAAAGTACTGCAAATACTTGTCATCCCACCAGGAATGAGTATCGCTGATTATACCTATCCTTTTCATTGTCACATGCTTTTCCCGATAAAAATGTCTGCTCCTGTCGGCATCAGTCAAAAAGGCTCAACTCCGTACTGACACTCTCCTGCTGAGATGACGGTTGCCGCGACGTATCATCCGCTCCTACAAGATTTTCATCTGCGGATGTACCGTCCGTGTTTTCCGCTATCATAGAGAGAAACTCTTCCTCATTGACAATACGCACGCCGAGACGCTCTGCTTTCTGCAGCTTTGAAGGCCCCATGTTCTCCCCTGCGAGGACAAAGGATGTCTTACCGGAAATTGAACTGACATTCTTCCCTCCGTGCCGCTCTATGATTGCCTTGTACTCATCACGGCTATGACGGCTGAATACGCCGCTGATGACTACCGACTGACCGGAGAAAGTATCAGTCTGTCCGGAATATTCTTCCTCTGACAGTCGCATCTGCAGACCGTATTCACGCAGACGCCGCAGGATTTCAATGTTCTTATCGTCATGGAAATATCTGATGACACTCTCTGCTATAACCTCACCTATCCCGTCCACCTCAAGGAGTTCACCGAGAGAGGCAGCGGCAAGACTGTCCATATCCTTGAAATGGCGTGCAAGAAGGCGCGCCGTTGTCTCACCGACAAAACGTATGCCGAGGGCAAACACGACACGCTCGAACGGCACCGCCTTACTGTCGCTGATACTCTTCACGACTTTCCTTGCCGACACCATACGGTTGTCATTACCCGACGTTATCTGCTGAGGTGTAAGTTCGTACAGGTCAGCGATGTTGTGTATCAGTCCGCGGTTATAGTAATCATCGACGGTCTCCGGCCCTAAAGTTGTGATTTTCATGGCTTTACGGGCTATAAAATGTTCTATGCGTCCCTTTATCTGAGGAGGGCAGCCGGCATCGTTGGGACAGTAATGGGCTGCCTCACCATCGTAACGCACCAACTCAGCACCACACTCGGGGCAGTGGGTTGCAAACTTTACCGGAACGGCATCCGCACTGCGGCGTGACGTATCGACACCGACAATCTTTGGAATGATCTCCCCTCCCTTTTCAACATAAACATAATCACCGATATGCAGGTCAAAGGAACGGATGAAATCCTCATTGTTCAATGTAGCCCTCTTTACGGTCGTACCTGCCAGCCATACCGGTGCCATATTGGCAACAGGAGTTATCGCGCCCGTTCTGCCTACCTGATATGTCACCTCCTCCAACGGCGTGCAGGCACGCTCTGCCTTAAACTTATAGGCAATTGCCCAGCGCGGACTCTTGGCGGTATAGCCTAAATGCTGCTGCTGACGGATAGAATTGACTTTCAGGACAATGCCGTCGGTTGCCACCGGCAGATTCTTACGTTCAACATCCCAATAAGAGATATAGTCCATAACCTCCTGCAACGTCTTGCACTTCTTCATTCCTTCCGAAATCTTGAAGCCCCAGCGTTCACACTGCATGAGATTCTCATGATGGCCGTCCGTCGGCAACTGCTCGCCAAGCAGGTAATAGAGGTAGGCGTCAAGGCCACGCTCTGCCACGACGCGTGAGTTCTGCGACTTCAAAGTGCCTGACGCGGCATTGCGGGGATTGGCAAAAAGACGTTCCCCGCTCTCCTCCCGCTCGGCATTGAGACGGCGGAACGAGTTCCATGGGAGAAGAATCTCTCCGCGAATCTCGAATTTTTCAGGATAGCCGCCCGGCATATTCTCTGCCGAAAGTTCCTCAGGCAGGCGCAAGGGGATACAACGTATGGTGCGGACATTCTGCGTTACATCGTCGCCACGGACACCGTCACCGCGAGTAACGGCACGCACAAGCCTTCCGTTCTCATACGTAAGTGAAATGGAAAGACCGTCATACTTCATCTCGCAGCACACTTCAAATTCCTGACCCTCCAGCCCTTTGCTCACTTGTACATACCATGCCTCAACATCCCCACGGTTATATGTATTGGCAAGGGACAGCATCGGATAGCGATGCTCTGCCTGACTGAACTGCTGATTGATGTCATTGCCTACCCTCTGCGTAGGGGAATTCTCATCATATAGCTCAGGATGCTTGCCCTCCAAATCCTGCAACTCATGAAGCAGAAAGTCGAAATCCTGGTCGGAGATTGCCGGCTGGTTCAGGACATAATAACGATGATTATGCTCATGAAGCTCCCGGCGGAGCTGTAATATGCGTTCTTTTTCTGTCATAGCAATGGCAAAGTTACAGATATTTTCCGTAATAACGGGAGCGTTCCTGCTTATTTTTCGCTTTTTTTACAACAATATATGCAAAGAAATAGAAAAAATATGTACCTTTGCATAAGATAAGCGGCACCTCGGCAAACGTAAGCAAGCTACGTATGCGCTCGGTTTGCAGTATCTTTGCATAAGATAAGCGGCACCTCGGCAGACATGGGCAAGCTACGTATGCACCCGGTTTGCAGTATCTTTGCATAAGGCTGACCGATTCCACGAGGGACGGAAAACATAGTTTTCTGTCGCCGGCATGATAATAAGAACAACGGCAAAACTAAAACAAAAAAATACAAAAATGGCAAAAGTTATTATTAACTCGTATGACGAGTTTGCTGAATATCTCGGCAAAGAGATAGGCACAACAGACTGGTTTCAGATTGACCAGGACCGTATAAACCTTTTCGCTGACGCGACACTGGACTATCAGTGGATTCACGTGGATGTGGAGCGGGCAAAGACTGAAAGCCCTTTCAAGTCTACAATTGCGCACGGCTATCTGACCATGTCTCTCCTCCCGAAACTGTGGTATGACACTATTGAGGTCAACAACGTAGCGCAACTCGTCAACTATGGCCTGGACAAGATGAAATTCGGCATGCCGGTTATCACGGGAAGTTCTATCCGCATGAAGACTGTCCTTCATAATATTCAGAACCTCCGCGGTGTATGCAAGGCTGAAATTAAGTTCACAATTGAAATCAAGGACCAGCGCAAGCCTGCCCTGGAAGGTATCGCGACCTTCCTTTATTACTTCAACAAGTAAGAATCTTGGTACATTTGGCCCCGGTCATAAGAATCTTACTGCCATGCTATTATTGCTGTAAGACCGGATATACTGCTTAAAGAAGCGGCAACAAGAAACGAAACGTATGGCCAAATGTCATAAAACATGAATGTCCGGACTGCATCAAGCCGAGCAGTCCGGACATTCATGTTTATACTGTAGAATAGCAAATTGCACGCCAAGGCTGTCTGTTCCACCATGCCTTATTGGCACTTCCTGATCAGAATTGCTCAAGAATCTTTATTCTCTTGGCTGTATCGGGATGTGTGGAGAAGAGGCTTCCCATAAAGGAGCTGAAACCCGAAAGCGCCATCTGCGGATGAATTATGAACATTTGCGCCACATCGTCACGCCCAGTATTCCCAAGTCCGGGGTCTCCTGATATTTTCCTTAGGGCTGAAGCGAGTGCCAACGGGTTGCCGCAGAGTTCTGCTCCGCCGGCATCGGCCATATACTCACGCCTCCGTGAGATGGCGAAACGTGTCATCATTGTGAACAGATAGGCTATCGCACAGCAAAAGACACCTATCAGCATCACCATTGCCATGGAAACTCCGCTGCCTTTTTCGTCATCACGGCTGCCGCGGCTTCCACCGCCAAACCACAGCATGTGGTAGAACATATTGTAGACCATACCCATAATAGTTGATATTATGCCTACAAAAACAATACTGATGACAAGCAGACGGGTATCATTATTGCGGATATGTGTCAGCTCATGGCCTATCACTCCGGCAAGCTCATCATCGTCAAGCAACCTGAGCAGACCTGTCGTTACCGTCACAGTATATGACTTGCTGTCTATACCTGAGGCAAAAGCATTAAGCTGCGGATCGTCAATGACATTGATTTTCGGCATTTCCATGCCACAGGCCATTGTCAGGTTCTCCACTATATTGTACACGCGCGGATTCTCACGGCGTTCCAAAGGGCGGGCACCTGTAGCGGAACGTATCATGGACGTATTGCTGAAATAGGCTATGGCAAACCATAGTCCCACTCCGCCAACTACCCACGGGAGGGCTCTGAAGAAATAGTAATTGACGGCATCGGCATCCAACCGGTGGACTAATTCTCCGTACTCGTTATAATATCCGCCCCCAAAATAATTGACCAAAGCAAGGAATACCCACACCATGCCGAGCATAATGACAGGAAACATTATGAGAAGGATTATGCTCATAATGTTATTTCTCGACTGCTGGGTTTGCATTCCGACATATTTCATACTTCTATACTTTTCAAAAAGACAGAACTACAATTGCCGGCAATCCGCCAAAGTCATGACCGCCGGACAATTTCTCCACACTCAGAAACTCACTTCCGGAGCTTTTTCCACAGCCGCACGGTCAGCAGGAGCAATCTCAAACATCGGCTCCCGCTGGAATCCGAACATGCCTGCAAGGATATTTCCGGGGAATGTCTGCACGGCATTGTTCAGCTCACGTGTGGTTGAATTGAAGAAACGGCGTGTTGCAGCAAGCTTGTTCTCTATGTCTGACAACTCACCCTGCAATTGAAGGAAGTTCTGATTAGCCTTTAGTTCAGGATAGGCCTCAACAGAGACTTTCAGCCCGGAGAGCGCACTGGAAAGCATGTTGTCCGCATTAATCTTATCATTCAGATTTGTGGCTGACATACACGCAGAGCGTGCTGCCGTCACGGCCTCAAGCAGTTCCTTCTCATGCTTGGCATATCCCTTTACGGTCGCCACAAGCTGTGGCACAAGATCATAACGCTGTTTCAGCTGTACGTCAATATTACTGAAAGCGTTCTCACGGTTGTTGCGCAAGCGCACAAGATTGTTGTAGATAGAAATCACCCAAAGTACAATCAGTACTACAACGGCGATAATGACAATTGATGTAATCATATTTTCTGTTTTTAATTATATTCCCACATGATTTATATCCGTATCTCGTATGACTCAGATAATCATCGTTGCATAATGATGCAGCTAAAAATCAATATACAAAAATAACGCCAAATGTCGGAATTGACAAATTGGCGTTGATTTTTTATGCTTTATTACACATTTTCAAAAGAAATTGTGGATAAATCACAATGTCTCACTTCATTGCCGCAAGTACCTTTCTATAATATCTGTTGGTACTTCTCAGACGATAATTTACTCCACCGTTCCATGCCCTGATGGCTTTCTCAATGTTATTGTCCTTGTTGTAATGGCTCTGTATGAGCAAAAACATTTCCTTGGACTTCTCTACAGAGAAACGGTCCTGAAGAGTATAGCGCTTCTTGGAGTTGCGCGATTTAAGGATATTGTTGCAGTCCTTAACCAAAATCGGGTTAATCTGCATCGCACCACATGACAGTCCGTTCACTGCCTTTGGGTTTCCTTCACTCTCAACCTGGATGATTGCCGCCATTACTGGCTCCCAATCAAATGCTTCCTTAGCGGTTGCGGACACTGTTGATAATAATAATACTACAAATGATAATACAATCTTTTTTGAATTAAAAGTCATTATTTATTGGTTTCTGACACTTTGGAAACGACATCACGTCAATCCGCGAACTGCTATACTCTGGGATATGAGCATCCGCATATTAGCTATATTACTTTTACCCTTGGATTCTCATCCATTCTATTATAATATATAATAAGGTGTTCCGTACGGAAGTTAGCAATTCTAAATGTCAATTAATACTGAGGGGCATCCTCTTCCGGCAGTCTGCGACCAAGGGAAGAATCCCGAACACCCCCACCATAACATCGGCAAAGGTACCACATTCTATTGATACACGAAAACTTTGCTGTTGATTTCTAACTGTTTACATGTGTTTTTTTATTCTATGTCAAAATCTTTGCACAAAACAACTACAATGAGCAATAAACAAAACTATTTTACATAAACATTCAATTTTGCACAGTTTTTCCTTGGCAATATGCGGAAAAAGAATTAATTTTGCACATTGAACACGCCTTTTGTGCAAAAGAAATACAGATATGAAATTAGATAGAATGACCATGGAACACCTCAGTATTCCAGCTGAGATTCCAAGTTTCAACGCATACATAGAGCAGTCGATAATAGACCACTGGGATCTTAACGCGCTTACCGACTATCAAGGTGCCACGCTTCAGTACAAGGATGTGGCACGAAAGATTGAGAAATTGCACATCCTGTTTGAAAGTTGCGGCATCAAACCGGGAGACAAGATTGCCATCTGCGGCAGAAACATGAGCCATTGGGCTGTAGCTTTCATGGCAACAATGACGTATGGTGCAGTCATAGTGCCTATTCTGCACGAATTCACTCCTGACCAGATTCATAACATCGTGAACCACTCCGATGCGAGAATCCTCTTTGTCGGAGATGTCGTGGCCAACCAGATAGTTCCTGCCGAGATTCCGGCTTTGGATGGAATCATCAACCTTCAGGACTTCTCCCTCTTAGAGTCACGCACGGAAAAACTGACATACGCCCGCGAGCATCTTAACGAACTCTTCGGCAAAAAGTTCCCGAAATACTTCCGTAAGGAGCATGTCTCATACTTCAGGGAAGCCGACACTGAAGACCTTGCCATGATAAACTACACATCAGGCACCACCGGCTTCTCAAAGGGCGTAATGATTCCTTACCGTGCACTATGGGGAAACCTTGATTTTGCCCACAACGCACTTGGCAAATATGTCGCTCCTGGATACAAGACTATCTCCATACTGCCTATGGCACACATGTACGGTATGGCATTTGAGTTTATCTACGAGTTCGTAGCCGGATGCCATATCCATTACCTGACACGCATTCCTTCACCGGCCATTGTTGCACAGGCATTTGCCGATGTCAGGCCATGCATAATCATTGCCGTACCTCTCATCATTGAGAAAATCATAAAAAAGAAAGTATTGCCGAAAGTATCCGCACCGCATGTTAAGGCCCTCATGAAGACTCCTGTCGTCGGAACGAAGCTGAAAGCACGTATCCGAGAGCAGGTGTATCAGGCTTTCGGAGGCAGACTATATGAAATAATCGTAGGCGGAGCGGCGCTGAATCAGGAAGTGGAAAAGTTCCTCACGGACATCAGCTTCCCTGTTACAGTCGGATATGGTGCAACAGAATGCGCCCCAATCATATCCTATGATGACTGGCAGGACCGGGCAATAGGCTCATGCGGACGTGCCGCATACCACATGGAAGTGAAAATTGATTCGCCTGACCCACACAACATACCTGGTGAGATACTCACACGCGGATGCAATACCATGCTCGGTTACTACAAAAATGAGGAAGCGACAAAGAGCGTACTCATTGACGGATGGTATCATACGGGTGACCTTGGTATAATGAATGAAAAAGGACAGATTTTCATAAAGGGACGATCCAAGAATATGCTCCTCGGTGCCAACGGACAAAATATCTATCCAGAAGAAATTGAGGACGCACTGTCAAGCCTCAGCATGGTAAGCGAATGCCTCGTAGTACAAAGAGGAGAAAAACTTGTCGGTCTTGTTTATCCAGACTATGACGAGGCAAAGAAGCAGAATCTTGACACAGAAGCCCTGAAAGGTATCATGGAACAGAACCGCGAGGATCTCAACTCCACACAGCCGGCATACCAGAAACTTGCGGCAATAGAACTGATGGAAACTGAGTTCAAGAAGACTCCAAAGAAGTCCATCAAGAGATATCTCTACAACTAAACTGTCCCGCAAACAGGAGCAGACATGCATATTCATACACGAAAGCACAGGAAAAAGCCCTGAAATTCATTGAATTTCAGGGCTTTTTCATACAATTGTCTTGCTAATGTCAAAATAAATCACTACTTTTGTGACGGCAACATGTTCATTGTATGCATGCTGCACAAAGACCTTAAATCACCATCCCAAAAACATCATACGGAAAACATGGCAAAGGAAAACAAGACACCGACATGGGAAGAACTGCTGGAATCCATGGCTACATCATTAAAGCACCCCACAGATACGGCATGGAACATCTACCGATACCTCACGGCACATTATAAAGAACTCAGTTCTGAAGAAGCACGTACACTGCTTGCATCGTACATGAAAATACCACTCGTCCATCCTTCATTGCTTCATTCATGCATCCTCGGCACAGCAATTAAGATGTCTCTTGTACACGAAGACTTCAATCTGCCTGCCTTTCTGAAATTGTGGGGCTTCCCCGCAAATCTCCGCAGCGAAGACTTGCAATGGAGAAAAGATAATTACGGACATACCTTTCCGTCACTGAAGGAAAGAACCGATAGAGCCATAAGGGAATATAACCAGAAACACATAGACATCTCAAAGAAAATCATCGGCTATGTCGACCGTTATGATGCGAAACACAGTCATTACCACATCTTCGACCAAATGTCACGCCACTTCGTTGCAATTGCACCGAAAACGCCTCCCACCGTCGGCGAATATGTCTGGTTTGCACCTGTAATTCCTGAAAAAGGAAATTTCAAGACAGCAGTGGCACTCACGCCCATAGATCATAAGGACGGACAACGTATCTTCGGCATAATGAAAGCCAGAGTGCAATACGTTAACAATGAAAAAGAATACTTCGGCTATGAGATTCTGTCTCCTATCCCATCAACTCCTGAAGGCATAATAACAAAAGAAGGCTATGGCAAGCTGTCACTCGCCGGAACTGCCGGACTCTCTGCAAATCAAGAAATCGGCATCATTCTTTTCCTCACCCGCGGAAAAGAAGGAAAGAAACGCAACCATATTGCAGAAATAATATTACAATAAGTAACTTTTGAAAATTTGTTCAGGCTACGAAAACTGTCATTTTCTTGACAGTTAGAATTCGAGACTGAAAAACCGGGACATAGATTGCATCCGGGGTATGAAAAACGTTTTTGGGAAATAGTAACGAAATCAGATTAGCATAATGAATGGTTATCACCATAATATCCATTGCAATATTGGGACTAACGACCGGATTTCCAGATAAGGGGACAAAAAGTTCCACAAGCAGTAACTTCTGATGTCATATCCGTTTTTTCAAAAGTACACCGATGACGGCAGCCGAACTATCCGTAACGCAGTTCCGGACACATTCCTGAGGCTGAGAATGATTCTTGCATATTACATGCACATGGATGCTTCCTGACTCAAAGGAGTGAGCAGACCGGGTATTTAACAGAGTTGAAGTTTCATTAGAATGCAAATGTCATACGTCCTACCTTTGTTGACGGCTAAATAAAAAAGGCCATGCCGTAAGTTTCTACGACACAGCCTTTATCATCAAAGAAAATTTAATTTACTTGTTCAGAGCAAGAGCCACATTAACGGCACAAGCTACTGTACAGCCAACCATCGGGTTGTTGCCGATACCGAGGAAGCCCATCATCTCAACGTGAGCAGGAACAGAAGAAGAGCCTGCGAACTGAGCATCAGAGTGCATACGTCCGAGAGTATCAGTCATGCCGTAAGATGCAGGACCTGCTGCCATGTTGTCAGGATGGAGTGTACGGCCTGTACCGCCACCTGAAGCAACTGAGAAGTATGGCTTGCCTGCAAGGATGCGCTCCTTCTTGTATGTTCCGGCTGTAGGGTGCTGGAAACGTGTAGGGTTGGTGGAGTTGCCTGTGATGGAAACGTCAACGTTCTCCTTCCACATGATGGCAACACCCTCACGGACATCGTCAGCGCCGTAGCAGTTGACCTTTGCACGAGGGCCGTCTGAGTAGGCTTTTGTCTTCACAACCTTCAGTTCGCCTGTGAAATAGTCGAACTCTGTCTGTACGTAAGTGAAACCGTTGATACGTGAGATAATCATTGCAGCGTCCTTGCCAAGACCGTTAAGGATGACGCGGAGAGGCTTCTGGCGCACCTTGTTTGCCATCTCGGCAATTTTGATGGCACCCTCAGCAGCTGCGAAAGACTCGTGGCCTGCAAGGAATGCGAAGCACTCTGTCTCCTCACGGAGAAGACGTGCAGCGAGGTTACCGTGACCTATGCCAACCTTGCGGTCGTCAGCAACAGAACCAGGAATACAGAAAGACTGGAGTCCGATACCTATTGCCTCTGCAGCATCAGCAGCGGTCTTGCAGCCCTTCTTGATAGCAATGGCTGAACCTACTACATATGCCCACTTGGCATTCTCGAAACAAATCATCTGAGTTTCCTCGCAAGTCTTGTATGGATCAAGACCTGCCTTCTCACAAATCTCGTTAGCCTCTTCAATAGAAGCGATACCGTTCTCTTTCAGCGCAGCAAGCACCTGATTGATACGACGGTCCTGTGATTCAAATTTAACTTCTCTAATCATAGTCTGTTTCCTCCTGTATTATTCTTTACGTGGGTCAATAGACTTAACAGCACCCTGCTCAGGTTTTGTGCGTCCGTATGTACCTGTTACTGACTTGAGAGCCTCGTTGGCATCAACGCCCTTCTTTATGGCGTCCATGAACTTGCCCATGTGAACGAACTCATAACCGCAGACCTCGTTGTCTTCATCAAGGAACTGCTTTGTGATATATCCCTCTGTAAGCTGGAGGTAGCGTGTGCCCTTTGCCTTTGTGCCGTAGAGAGTGCCGCACTGTGACACGAGGCCCTTGCCGAGATCCTCAAGACCCGCACCGATAGCAAGGCCGCCCTCAGAGAATGCAGACTGTGTACGTCCGTATACAATCTGGAGGAAAAGCTCGCGCATAGCAGTATTGATGGCATCACATACGAGGTCTGTATTGAGGGCCTCAAGGATTGTCTTGCCAGGAAGTATCTCAGAAGCCATTGCAGCAGAGTGAGTCATTCCTGAACAGCCGATTGTCTCTACAAGTGCTTCCTCGATAATACCGTCCTTTACATTAAGCGAGAGCTTGCAGCAACCCTGCTGTGGAGCACACCAACCAATACCGTGAGTCATACCGGAGATGTCCTTAATCTCCTTTGCCTTAATCCACTTTCCCTCTTCCGGAATCGGAGCCGGGCCGTGGTTCGGGCCTTTTGCAACGACGCACATGTCGTTAACTTCCTTTGTATAAATCATATGTTCGTAAAATTATGAGTAACACGTGATGTCATCAGATAATAACCATGCATCAATGTACTCGGTTTAATAATTAAAAATCCTGAATGCAAAGTTACAAAAATATTTTAAAGAATACGGAAATTGCGTAAACTATTTATTTTTTTTACGGTATTTTTGATGTAAATAAAAATATTTTTCGTAATTTTGCCGTATAAATCCGGCGTATTAATATCCTGCGGCCATAAACCTTACCGGCGCGGGAGGGGCATATGCGGCAAAAGTTATATATTTTATGATACAGGTTACCATACATGATGAGACATTGAGGCATGCGGCAACGGCAGGGATGGATGAGTTCGTACAGGTCTTTGTTGACAGCATCATGAACGCTGTAGGCGGAGAGCTGACAGCTGAAGCAATGGCAGAACTGAATTCCGACCAGATAACCCTCATTGCTTACTCCATGCTCCGTGAGGAAGTTATGGACGGAGGGTTTGTACAGCTGATACATAACGGACTGGGAAAGTTTATCTTTTTCAATCCGTTTGCCAAGGCTTTGGCACTGTGGGGGCTGACCGATCTTGCACGGCTCATAAGGAAAGGACATAAGTATTATAAGAAATACCATGAGGAGATAGAGGTGGAATGCACCGATGAGGAGTTCATGGCCATGTTCGAGCGTATGCCTGAGTTCGACGATCTTGATGATGAGTTCGTTGCAAACGAGGAGGAATGGACTGGCGAAATAGCCCGTTTCATAGATAATAATATAGAGAAATTCGCATCTATAGATGGCAAAGAAGGATAAAATGCCGAAAGGCAAAATCATGATAAAGAACAAGAAGGCATCATTTGACTACTTCTTCATTGACACATACACTGCCGGCATGGTGCTTACCGGTACGGAAATAAAGAGTATCCGCCAGGGAAAAGCTTCACTGGTGGACACGTTCTGTTATGTGCATAACGGTGAAATATGGGTAAAAGGAATGAATATCTCCCCATATTTCTATGGTTCTTACAACAATCATGAGCAGAAACGCGACCGCAAACTTCTTTTGAACAAGAAAGAAATCAAATACCTTGAAGTGAATACCAAGCATCAGTCCGGTTTCACAATCATACCTATATGTGTCTATATCAATGAGAACGGATTCGCAAAGATGGACATTGCCCTTGCGAAAGGCAAGAAAGAATATGACAAGCGCAACACATTAAAGGACAAGGAGGACAGGCGCGAAATGGATCGCGCTATCAAGCGATTCTGACAATGGAACTACTTAAACGACTTTATACCGACACTTTCGGAGAAGAACCGCATTCTGTCGAACAGATTGCCGGAGCCGGAAGTAACAGGAACTATTACAGATTCTATGACAGGGACGGGAAATCAGTGATAGGCGTAGTGGGAACTTCCCGCGATGAGAACCATGCTTTTATAACTATAGCGGAACATTTTGAACGCAGACAGCTTCCTGTACCTCACGTCATAGCCAGGAGCCATGACGAAATGAGATACCTTCAAGAAGACCTTGGAGCACGTTCGCTGTTTGATGCAGTAAAGGGTGGACGTGATGCCGGTGGCAGGTATAATAAGGAAGAGAAAGAGCTTCTGAAGAAGACAATCAGGGAATTGCCCAATCTTCAGATTCGCGGAGCACGCGAAATGGATTTCTCCGTATGCTATCCTCAACCGGAATTTGATGTCGCCAACGTACTTTTTGACCTTAATTATTTCAAATACTGTTTCCTTAAAGCTACAGACCTTGACTTCCATGAACTGAAACTGGAAGCTAATTTCCGCATGTTGGCAAAAGACCTTGTCGCTGTAAGCACAACGGAAAGTTTCATGTACCGCGACTTCCAGGCACGCAATGTTATGCTGGACAAGACGGGAAAGCCTTATTTTATCGATTTTCAGGGAGGCAGGAAAGGCCCTTATTATTACGATGTGGCATCATTCCTGTGGCAAGCCTCGGCACTTTATTCTGATGATCTGCGCAAGGAACTCATTGAAGAATATTATACTGCCCTGCGACAATACACAGAAGTGCCGAGCCGCCGGGAATTTAACGAGAGACTTCAGTTGTTTGTGCTTTTCCGGACGTTACAGGTTCTTGGTGCATACGGCTTCCGTGGTTATTTTGAACGTAAGGCTCATTTCATAGAAAGCATACCTCCGGCTATTGAGAACCTGCGTCAGCTTCTCTGCATGAATGACTTCCCGTACCCGTATCTTACGGATATGCTTAAAAGACTCTGTGCGCTCCCGCAGTTCCCCCCTCCACAGGAACAGCCGAGAAAACGCGGCGACGGCTACAGGGTTGCGGAGAATGACGTGTATAAAGCTAAGCCGCAGGACGGTCCCGCCACTTTTTCGAAATATGACGGCAAAGGACCTCTGGTTGTACGTGTGATGAGTTTCTCTTTCAAGAAAGGCATTCCTGAAGATCCATCCGGAAATGGAGGCGGATATGTCTTCGACTGTCGCTCAACGCATAACCCCGGGCGCTATGAGCCCTACAAGCAACTTACAGGATTGGACGAGCCGGTCATTCGCTTTCTTGAGGACGACGGAGAGATTCTTACCTTCCTCGATTCAGTGTACAGACTTGCCGACCACCATGTCGAGAGGTACATACAGCGTGGCTTCACGTCACTGATGTTCTGCTTCGGCTGTACCGGCGGACAACACCGTTCTGTATATTCGGCTCAGCATCTTGCGGAACATATCCATAAAAAATTCGGTATCAAGGTAGAAATCTGCCATAGAGAACAAAACATACAATGCACATTGTAATAGCAGGAAATATCGGTTCGGGAAAAACAACGCTGACAAAAATGCTTGCCAAGCACTACAAATGGGAAGCAAAATTTGAACAGGTTGTCAATAATCCATATCTCGAAGATTACTATAAAGACATGAGGCGATGGTCATTCTGTCTTGAAGTGTTCTTCCTAAAAGAACGTTTCAAGGATATACTTGCCATCTCCGAAAACCGGTCCACTGTCATTCAGGACCGTTCCATATTTGAGGGCGTGTACGTATTTGCCAAGAACAATCATGACCAAGGCACAATCTCCGACCTGGATTTCCAGACTTATATGGAACTGTTTGAGCAGATGATGTCAATAGCAAAGACACCGGACCTGATGATTTACCTCCGTGCGGACATCAACCATCTTGTGGCAAACATACAGAAACGCGGACGGGACTACGAGCAGAGCATCAAGCTTGACTATCTGAAAGGTCTTAACCAACGTTATGAACACTTTATTTATGAGGACTATCCCGGCAAGGTTCTCACCGTAGATGTCAACAATATGGACTACGAGCATAACCCTCAGGACTTCAGATACATCACGGATCAGATAGACAGTCTCCTCTTCGGACTCTTTCCGCTTCAGGAAGAAGACGGCGGAGAAACCGGAAATCATGTCTCCGACAGTGACGGTTCCTGCATTTCCGACGACCGTTAATGCAGGAAAACGTAAAAACGCCTATCATATAACGAAACCACATAAACACTTCATACCTTTACAATGCATATAGCAATAGCAGGAAATATCGGCTCAGGAAAGACAACTCTCACCCGGATGCTGGCAAAAAGATACGGCTGGACACCACGCTACGAGCCTGTAGACAACAATCCTTATCTTGAAGACTTCTACGGAGACATGAACCGCTGGTCGTTCAATCTTCAGATATTCTTCCTCAACAAACGTTTCCGTGAGGTCGTTGAAATATCCAAGTCCGAAGACATCATCATTCAGGACAGGACGATTTTCGAGGATGCACGTATCTTTGCTCCAAACCTTCATGCACAAGGATATATGAGCGACCGTGACTTTGCAAATTATTCCGACCTCTTTGACCTCATGATGTCGCTCGTCGGGATGCCTGACCTGATGATATATATCCGTTCGACAATACCTAATCTCATCTCCCAGATTGAGAAGCGCGGCCGTGAATATGAACAGACAATACGCATAGACTACCTTACAGGACTCAACAACCGTTATGAAGAATGGATAAAGAACTATAAGGGCAATCTCATCATAATAGACGGAGACACGTGTAAGTTTGGGGACAATCCGAAGGACTTTCAGAGGGTGACAGACATGATAGACCAGAACCATCTGTTCGGTCTCTTCTAAAACAAGGCTGCCCCGATACCGGATACCAACGGCATTTCTTACCAAGGAAAGAAAAACAAATATGCAACTGTACACACCTGTAGCACTTCCTCCGGACATTATCTCTTTGGATATTGATTCAAAGGTAATGATGCTCGGATCCTGCTTTGCCGAAAATGTCGGTGAGCGGCTGAAGATATGCATGGGAAGTGACGGAGTTGATGTCAATCCCTTCGGTGTTCTTTATAATCCTGCCAGTATTGCCCAGGCCCTGCAGATAATGATGGACAGAGAAAGCATCCATGCCATTACGGACGGCAGGTTCATCTTTCACGGACAAGACGGTGTATGGCACAGCTGGCTCCATAGCAGCCGGTTCTCTGACAATACGCAGGAAGGATGTATAGAAAAGACCGTCTCGCGTCTTGTTACTGCTCAAAAGATGCTCAGGGAGGCAACATTGCTTTGCGTGACTTTCGGAACAACGCGCCATTATGTGCACGACGGCATCGTTGTAGCCAACTGCCATAAAGAGCCGCAGAGATGTTTTACGGAGAAAGAACAGACTCTTGATGAACTTACGGCTCTGTGGGAGAAAATCATTAGTGAACTCCGTGAGTTCAATCCCGGATTGAATATATGCTTTACAGTAAGTCCTTACAGATATAAGAAATACGGTTTCCACGAGTCCCAGATACAGAAAGCCAAACTGCTTCTCCTGTGTGACCATCTCTGTCATGAAAGTTCTGCGACAAAGGAAAGCGGAGGGAAGGTGGCATACTTCCCGTCATACGAAATTCTGCTTGACGAATTGCGTGACTACAGGTTTTACAAGGAGGACATGCTCCATCCTTCCGGTCAGGCTGTAGATATCATAGCTGAGAGGTTTATGGACTGGTCTTTCTCGCCACGTCTCATGGAGGAGAGCGTCAGAAGACAGAAAGAGCACCGTCTGTCACAGCATAGGAAACTGCTTTAGAACAAATTACAATAACCAAAAGGAAACAAGTACCACTTATGAAAATATGCTATATTGTTGCCATGGAGGCAGAAGCCAAGCCTTTTGTAGAGAAGTTCGGAGTGGAGAAGGTGGAGAACGCTTTCGGCGAGCTTCCGTGTCAGCTCTACAGTCACAGGCTTTCCGAGGACAATGCCCTATATATTGTCGTTAATGGCAAACAGCATGGCTCCAGCCTCATAGGATGTGAGGCAGCGTCTGTCACAACGCTTAAAGCTATAGAAGAACTCCGTCCTGATCTCATAATAAACAGCGGAACCTGCGGCGCATTCATCAAGAACGGTGCAGAGATAGGCAAGGTGTATGTCGGAAACGGAGTGATGTTCCATGACAGACGTGTCATGGGGGATGACAAATGGTATACACAGTCTATCGGCAACTACAGGCTTTCCGACCGTTCTGCCGAGATAGCCGCGGCTCTTGGAATGCCCATGGGCAAAGTGACGACAGGCTCCTCACTTGACATTCAGCCGTGCGACCTTGAAGTCATGGAGCAGCATGGTGGTGAACTGAAAGATATGGAAGGTGCGGCAGTGGCTTTTGTCTGCTCACTGATGAATGTTCCGTGCATTCTCGTGAAGTCTGTCACAGACCTCATTGACGGCGGCGAGAATACATTTGAGGAGTTCAGCCGTAACCTTGACCATGCCTCCGAAGAGCTTAGCAAGGCAAACGTAAGGATTGTGGAGTATCTTATAAATCATTGATGCGGCATGTCAGAGAAGGAGGCAGAAGATAATCGGGGTGATTACTCATAAAGTCAATGTACTAGCTTGCTGTACATAAGATTTTTCAGGTGTGGCTTTTGAACGGAAGACTGTGTCCGGAAGCCACACTTTTTTTGTATATAAACGAAGTACATGGCATGGATTCGGAGAACAGAAGGAAGCAAGGCCAGGAATAAAGCATTATCTATGTATCATATTGATATATAGCACAATATGCAGTTCTCTATACCATTACGCCTTAAAAGAGTAACATGGCATATATAATCCGTTACCTTTCGTCATGTAAAAGGTAACGGTTTATCATGTAAATCGTAACACTTTACAATGGCAAAGGTAACGGTTTCTTTTCCGATTCTTCCGGCTATGGCTATATGGTGTATATTTGAATTATACTCCGGGAAGAGAATAATCCTTAATTGTTTTTTATTGATGCCCGCTAAAAAAACAGCAAAAGCTGCGTGAAAAGATAATATATCTTTTATTACAGTTATGGTACAAGCTGTTTTTATTATCCTCGCGTACTAAGTCAGCGGATTCCATCCCTGTGCCTTCAAGGGGAATTCATTGTTGTCACGAGTCACAAGCAACTGTCCGAACTCCGGTTTGGTGATATGTCCTATCATCCTTACGCCCTCCATGCATTCAACCTTTGACAGATCACCTATAGGCACAGTGAACAGCAGTTCATAATCCTCACCTCCATTGAGTGCACAGGTCGTAAGATTCATGTTAAACTCCTCGGCAGTCACTGCCACCTGATAGTCTATCGGAATATTCTTCTCATAGATACGGCATCCGCATCCGGACTGACGGCATATATGCATCAGTTCGGAAGAGAGTCCGTCAGAGATGTCCATCATGGCCGTAGGTCTTACACCTGCCTTGCGGAGAGTCTCTATGATGTCACCACGTGCTTCCGGTTTCAGCTGACGCTCAAGGAGATATTCCTTGCCTGCGAAATCAGGAGAAAAGGCAAGCATTTCTATACGCCTGCGTTGCTCTGCCTTGTCTGTGTATTTTGCCTGGATCTCGCGTATCTGCTGATAGTATACACTCTTCTCACGTTCAAGAATCTGCAGACCCATATATGCAGCCCCGAGGTCACCGGTCACACATACAAGGTCTGTATCCTTTGCGCCGGAGCGATATACAATATCCTCCTTTAGGGCAATACCTATACAGGTGATGCTTATGGCGAGTCCCGTAAGTGACGATGTCGTGTCACCTCCTACGATATCTATGCCCCATTTGTCACAGGCAAGGCGCAGGCCGCTGTAGAAGTCCTCAACATCCTCTACCGTGAAACGCTTGGAAAGAGCAAGGGAGACGGTCATCTGCCTTGGTGTGCCGTTCATGGCAAAGATGTCTGAGATGTTCACCATGGCACTCTTATAGCCCAGTTGCTGCATACTGATATATGTAAGGTCAAAATGCACACCCTCCATAAGCATGTCTGTAGTCACAAGAGTCTGCTCGTCGCTGTTTCCCGCTATCACGGCACAGTCATCACCGACACTTTTCAGTGTGGACGGATTCTTTGTCTCAATGTCTTTTGTAAGGCGTTCGATAAGTCCGAATTCGCCGAGTTCTTTTATCTCCATTATTTAAAGTTTATTTTAGTTCTTTCTGCTGCCGTCTCTGAGTCCTTGAGTCTTGAGAGTATGGAGTTTCTGGAATTCTTCTGCATGTACGACAGTATGAATTCATTGAACTCATCTGCTCCGTCAAGCATGAACCCGATCTCTATCGGCAACGCAAGGATGCTTCTGCGCACCGCATCAGACAGTCCGTCTATGTCCCTCAGACGTGCCGCGTCCTTCTCTGTAGTGATTATCAGACGTGGCTCAGGAACAGTATCAAAGAGGTTGTTAATCCTGTCAATATCACTGTCAGAGAATCTATGATGGTCACTGAAAGCCAGTGATGTCAGGTTCTTTGTGTATTTTCCGAGGTCAAGCAGAAGTTGCTGTGGAGAGGCAATGCCTGTAAGGACAACGGCATTATGTTTTTCCGACAGCTCGTCAAGCCTCATGGCACTGCCCTCAGGAAAGACGGGAATGAGATTGCCGTAGTTCAGTGTGCTGAAGAAAAGTTTCTGATACGGACGCAGCGACATGGCTTTCTTTATTACGCGGAAATCCATTGGACGCAAGTCTTTGGGACATTTTGTAACAATAACAATGTCAGCCCGCTCCTTGCCGCTCTTAGGCTCACGCAGACGCCCAGCCGGCAGCAACTTGTCGTAGACAATAAGACGGTGGTAGTCAACAAGAAGGATATTCACACCTGGTTTTACATAACGGTGCTGGTAAGCATCATCCAGAATTATAACATCGGTATCATCAGTCTCCTTATCGTGGCGCAGACGGTCTATGCCTTCGCATCTGTCGGCATCCACGGCGATATAGACACGGTTCTTATCAGAAGGTGCCCCGTATTTCATATACATCTGGCAAGGTTCGTCACCTATGTCCGCGGCAGTCATATCTCCTCCCGCAAGTATATATCCCCTTGTCTTTCTCTTATATCCGCGTGAAAGAACCGCAACACGCACCTTGTCACGCAACAGGCGTACAAGATACTCCACATGCGGTGTCTTGCCGACACCGCCGACAGTGATGTTGCCGACAGAGATTACCGGAATGGTAAAACTCCGGCTGCGCAGCAGTCCCGTCTCAAAGAGCATATTGCGGAAACCTACCCCTGCACCGTATAGCCAGCTTAACGGTATAAGTGCTTTATATATCTTTATGAAATCACCTTCCATCTGTAAATGATAAACCGGCAGGCAGTGTCTTGTAATGGGCACCTGCCCGCCGGGCTTTATGCCGGACTGCAGACCGGCGGTTCTGGGATTATACGGCCGTAAGGATACAATGGCGTATGGCCGCATGGATAATTGTCACGCAAGGTTCCTTACTTCATATTAAGGATGTACGGCATACGTGCCTGAACAGGAGACTGTTCGTTAATGGCACGCATAAGCATGAATGGCTCATAGTATGAACCAAGTGCAAGCCGAAGATTCTCGTCGAGTGCGCTGCCTGTACCGCCCTTTACCTTATTGAGCAACTGGACCATAAAGTCCGGTGCCGCAGGATAATCCACAGTGCTGTACTCCTTGACCTTGGCAAGCTGAGCCGCCTTCTTCACTGCATCATCTATACCGCCAAGCTGATCGACAAGACCATTCTTCAGGCCGTCTGTCGCAAGCCATACCCTGCCCTGGGCAAGTTCCTCAACTTTGGCAACCGGCATCTTACGGCCGTCTGCCACACGCTTGCGGAAAAGGGCATACCCTTCATTAATCCATGTCTGCATGGCAGCAATCTCATCTGCTGTCAGCGGACGTGACATTGCGACAGGAGAGAAAGTGGCGTTGGCGTTTGTCTTCACCTCGTCATAGTGGAACTTCAGTTTCTGAGTCATCAGTCCTGTCAAATCAGGAAATGCTCCAAAGATACCTATAGAACCAGTAATTGTATTTGGCTGGGCTACAATCCAAGAAGCGTTGCAAGACATATAGTAGCCGCCGGAAGCGGCACATCCTCCCATGGAAACAACGACAGGCTTTGCTTTCTTAAGTTCTGATATATAGTGCCACATCTGCTCTGAGGCGTATGCGTCACCGCCCGGAGAATTGATACGCAGGACAACTGCCTTGATTTTGTCGTCCTTTGCAAGCTTCTCCATATCCTTGCAGACATTCTTTCCGACTATCTGTGTAGTGCTTCCCATGGCAAAACCCGTAAGAGCATCCTGGACAATAGAGCCCTCACAATAGTAAACTGCAATCTTGTTGTCAGAGTCTTTGTCAACAGTGACATTCTTCATTGCTGTCACGCTGAGTTGATTTATCTCAGACTCGGAACTGATACCGAGAATTTTCTTCACTTCTGCCTTTACCTGATCGGCATAGAGCATTCCGTCAACAAGTTTTTGTGCCTTGAGAGTCTTTGTTGAACTCATCACGGTAAAACCGTCTGCAATTTTATTGAGTTCTGCAACACCAATCTTTCTGGATGCGGAAATGTCTTTCAGCATATTATGCCACATACCGTTGATATATGCAGAAACCTGCTCACGGTTGGCGTCGGACATCTTATCCTCCGTGTACATTTCCGTGGCACTCTTGTATGTACCTACCTTTATTATATTGTACTTCACACCGAACATAGCCATGAAATCCTTGACATACATAGGCTGCGCACCTATACCATGGAAATCAAGACGACCGTAAGGATTGATGTATACCTTATCGGCTACTGATGCGAGATAGTATGCTCCCTGAGTAAAATTCTCGCCATAAGCGATAATCCATTTCTTCTTGGCCTTGAACTCTTTCAGTTTGTTGCGTATTTCCTGGATGGTCGCAGCGTCTGCGGCAATGGTGCCGGTCTCTACATATATACCTTTTATATATTCATTCTCCTTGGCCTTGTCTATGGCTGACAGAATGTCATTCAGTCCGGTGGACTGCACTTCGTCCCCAAACAGACCGGAGAATGGATCATCGGAACCCTGCTCCGTTATCTGCCCCTGGAGATTGAGGACAAGTACAGAATTGTCCTTAACCTCAGTCTCCGCCGATGAGGATGACGATGCTATCATACCTATAAGACTGATTATGGAGAATGCAATGAAAATACCTATACAAAGGAATACGCCGAATACTGTGGCGAGAATATTCTTAAAAAAATCTTTCATTTGTCTTTTCTTTTACCGAGACCCGTCTGTAATTTCCATAATACCATGAATTTATCCGCATATCACGAAAAGATTTCATCAGGCATCGGAGTATAAAATATGTGTGCCAGCAAAGGCAAAAGGCATAAGCCTAAACGTAAACACTGAGGTCTCCGGCAATCCCGGAGGCCTCAGTGTATGAATATAAATTAATCTTTATCCATAAGGAGTTCCATCATTGTCTTGGCTGAATAAGCCACAGAAGTTCCAGGGCCGAAGATTGCGGCGACACCAGCCTTGTAAAGGAAGTCGTAATCCTGTGCAGGAATGACACCACCGGCGATCACCATGATATCCTCACGTCCGAGCTTCTTCAGTTCTTCGAAGAGCTGAGGAATAAGAGTCTTGTGGCCTGCGGCAAGAGACGACACACCGACAATATGCACATCATTCTCCACAGCCTCACGTGCAGCCTCGGCAGGAGTCTGGAACAAAGGTCCCATGTCCACGTCAAAACCACAGTCTGCATAACCGGTGGCAACGACTTTTGCACCACGGTCATGACCGTCCTGTCCCATCTTGGCAACAAAAATACGAGGACGGCGTCCTTCTTTCTCTGCAAACTCGTTCGTCAAGCGAACAGCTTCCTCAAACTCTGAATCCTTCTTGTACTCAGAAGAATATACACCTGATATCGTTCTTACCACAGCTTTATATCGTCCTACTATTTTTTCACAAGCGTCACTGATTTCACCGAGTGTACAACGGAGCTTAGCACACTCTACTGCAGCTTCCAGCAAGTTACCATCACCGGTACGGACAACTTCCGTCAGAGCGTCAAGTGCTTTCTGACATGCCTCATTGTCACGGTTTGCCTTAAGTTCTTTGAGTGCTGCCTCCTGCTGCAGACGTACGGCGGTATTGTCAACTTCGAGAATATCAATCGGATCCTCGTGGTCAAGACGGTACTTGTTTGTGCCAACAATGGTCTGGACACCGGAGTCGATACGTGCCTGTGTACGTGCCGCAGCCTCCTCTATTCGCATCTTAGGCACACCAGTCTCAATTGCCTTTGCCATGCCGCCGAGCTTCTCGATCTCCTGAATATGCTCCCAAGCCTTCTCAACAAGTTCCTGAGTCAGGGATTCTACATAATAGGAACCGGCCCATGGGTCAATCTCCTTGCAGACCTTTGTCTCATTCTGGATATAGATCTGAGTGTTACGCGCTATACGTGCAGAGAAATCTGTAGGAAGGGCGATGGCCTCATCAAGAGAGTTTGTGTGCAGAGACTGTGTATGTCCGAGCACTGCAGCCATTGCCTCAATACATGTACGGCCGACATTGTTGAAAGGATCCTGCTCAGTCAGTGACCATCCTGATGTCTGCGAGTGTGTACGGAGAGCCATGGACTTCGGGTTCTTTGCACCGAAACTCTTCACAATCTTAGCCCACAGCAGGCGTCCAGCACGCATCTTGGCAATCTCCATAAAATGGTTCACGCCAATAGCCCAGAAGAAGGAAAGACGCGGAGCAAAAGCATCAATGTCAATACCTGCATTGACTCCGGCACGTAAATAGTCCATACCGTCTGCAAGGGTATATGCAAGCTCGATGTCAGCAGTCGCACCGGCCTCCTGCATGTGATAACCCGAGATGGAGATACTGTTGAACTTCGGCATATTCTTTGACGTATACTCGAAGATGTCAGCAATAATCTTCATTGAGAATGACGGCGGATAGATATAGGTATTACGCACCATGAACTCCTTCAATATGTCGTTCTGTATCGTTCCGGCCATCTCTTCAAGCTTCGCACCCTGCTCCAGACCGGCTACGATATAGAAAGCGAGGATAGGGAGCACCGCACCGTTCATTGTCATGGAAACTGACATCTTGTTCAACGGGATACCGTCAAACAGCACTTTCATGTTCTCAACGGAGCAGATTGACACACCTGCTTTGCCTACATCACCGACAACACGCATGTTGTCAGGGTCATAGCCACGGTGGGTAGGAAGGTCAAAGGCTACGGACAGGCCTTTCTGGCCGGAAGCGAGATTCCTGCGGTAGAAAGCATTGGACTCTTCCGCCGTTGAGAATCCTGCATACTGACGGATAGTCCACGGACGGAAAGGATACATCATTGAATATGGGCCACGAAGGAACGGAGGAATACCGGCAGCGAAGTCCAAATGCTCCATGCCTTCAAGGTCTTCCTTTGTATATACAGGCTTTACCTCTATGTGCTCAGGTGTCTTCCATACATTTTTGACACCATTCTCCTGCTGCCACTTTGCACCATCTTTCTTCTCGATACCTGCAAAGATATCAACATTCTTAAAATCTTTTCTTGCCATAGTTCTTTTAGATACCGAGTTTTGAGTTAAACATCTTCAAGGTTTCAAGCTGATTGACCTTAACGTGGATAAAGTTCTCTATACCTGCTGCCTTCAGTTCCTCAGCACATGCCGGAGCACCGGCAACAACGTAGATTGCACGGTTGTCAAGATACTTGAACGCCGGTACAGCATACTCAGCATACTCGTCGTCGCTTGAACAGAGAACAACAATGTCGGCACCCGCCGCAACGGCAGCGTCTATGCCCTCCTCGACAGTCTTAAAGCCAAGATTGTCAATCACCTTATAGCCTGCGGCCGCAAGGAAGTTGCATGAGAACTGGGCACGTGCCTGACGCCATGCAAGGTTGCCGATTGTAACCATGAATGCAACAGGCTGTTTTTCTGCTTTTTCCGTGGCAAGACGAAGATTCTCAAAGTCCGCGGCAAGGCGTGTTGCCTTGACAGCTTTCAGAGTTCCTTCCTCACCACACTTTCCCTTACATTCTGAACCAAGAGGAGCCTTACCCTCAGAAGTTTCTATGAAGTTAGGGAACTGGTTTGTTCCGAGAATAAATTCACGGCGTTGTGCAGCATGAAGGTGACGTTTCTCGTTTGTAGCATTGATGTCATCCTGCACAGAACCTGCTTTCAAAGCAGCAAGGAAACCGCCCTGTTCCTCAACATCAAGGAAGATCTTCCAAGCCTCCTTTGCCAATGAAGAAGTCAGTTCCTCTATGTAATAAGAGCCGGCGGAAGGATCTACGACTGTATCAAAATGACATTCCTCCTTCAGTAGCAACTGCTGATTGCGTGCTATGCGTTCAGAGAAATCGTTAGGAGTCTCATAAGCGGCGTCGAAAGGTGTCACTACAATTGAGTGAACGCCGGCAAGTGCAGCAGACATTGTCTCTGTCTGTGAGCGGAGCATATTGACATACGCGTCAAATATCGTCATGTTGTACTTTGTTGTCTCGGCATTGACAATCATCTTGCAAGCGCAATCACATGAAGGATTGTACTGTTTGACAATCTCTGCCCAAAGAAGACGTGCTGCACGGAACTTTGCAATCTCCATGAAATAGTTCTCGGAGATACCCATATTGAACTTGATTTTCCTTGCGGCAAGAGTAATATCAACACCAGCATCCACAAGCATCTGAAGATATTCCGCGCCCCACGCGAGAGCATATCCCAGTTCCTGAACGATATATGCACCGGCATTGCTCAGTGCTACGGTATTTACGGAAATCACACGGAAATGAGGATAGTCCTTGACAGCCTCGACAAGAGGTTTTGCAAATTGGAGCATTCCCTCCACATTCTTTCCGCCAAGCATCTTCTCCATAGGGTCCCAATCAATTGAAGCAACAATGCTTTCCTTGTCATATCCCCTCTTTTCAAAGATGTCAACAAGCATTTCCGCAAGTTCTACAGAATGACGCTTGCACGTAGTGAAATTCAGTTCCACACAATCACAGTGGATACCTTCCAGCAGAGTTTCCACATACCCACGGCTAAGTTCTGAGCCGCAGATATGGAAGCCGAGCGAGTCGACACCCTTGTCCAGCACGTCCAGTGCTTTCTTATTTGCTTCGGCAGCAGAGCCGGCCACGATGTTCTGGCGCACATACCACTCATTGTCGAGCTTCTTGTTGCCACGCACGAAAGGAAACTCCCCCGGCATAGCATCAGGTGTCTGCAGCTTTTCCACATCTTCCTTGCGGTAGAACGGCTGCACATTGAAACCTTCGTTGGTCTTCCACACCAGACGCTTACTGAAATCAGCGCCTTTCAGGTCAACCTGAATTTTGTCAAGCCACTCCTGACTTGTAGGTGCGACAAACTCTCCGAAAAGTTTTTCGTTCTTTTTTGCCATAGTTATTTATAAGTTTTATTATGTTATGTTGCTATATTCCATTCACATTATAATGAACGCATATAATATTTTGCAAATTTACAGATTATTTTGCAAATAGGAGAATCCTACAACGAAATTTAACGTAAGTCGGGCATTTTACCATTGTCCAAGATACCTGCAACAGCAAATAATGTCACACTTACAGACTTCTTTCTGTTTTCCATATCACGAAACTGTACATTCAAGCAATAAAGGACACAAGATTACACACATCACCCGTAATGTTATTATTTTATAATAAACACAGAACAGGAAACGCTGTTTAGAGAAAAATTATTAATTTTGTATCCAAATTGCAAAAAATCAAAATAGAACAACAAGATATGGAATTAGCAAGCAAGTACAATCCTAAAGACGTGGAGTCCAAATGGTACCAATACTGGACGGACCACAAACTCTTTTCAAGCAAGCCCGACGGCCGCGAGCCATACACGATAATAATCCCGCCGCCCAACGTCACAGGTGTATTGCACATGGGACACATGCTTAACAACACCATTCAGGACATCCTTATCCGCAAGGCCCGCCTTGACGGGAAGAACGCCTGCTGGGTTCCCGGCACCGACCATGCGTCAATAGCCACAGAAGCCAAGGTCGTTAACAAGCTCGCTCAGCAGGGCATAAAGAAGCGTGATCTCACACGTGAGCAGTTTCTGGAGCACGCATGGGCATGGACAGAGGAACATGGAGGCATCATACTGAAACAGTTACGCAAGCTCGGAGCATCCTGCGACTGGGACCGCACAGCATTCACACTTGACGAGATCCGCTCTGAGTCTGTCATGAAAGTTTTCGTTGACCTGTACGAAAAAGGCTATATCTACCGTGGCCTGCGCATGGTCAACTGGGATCCGAAGGCTCAGACCGTGCTCTCTACCGAGGAAGTAATCTACCGTGAAGAGAAATCAAAGCTCTATCACCTGAAATACTATGTTGCCGACACCGACACCAATCCTGTTGTACTTACAGGAGAAGAAGGAGAAGTGTTCCATAAGGACGACAAAGGCTACTATGCCGTTGTTGCCACGACACGTCCTGAAACAATCATGGGCGACACCGCAATGTGTATAAATCCCAAGGATGTGAAGAACCAGTGGCTGAAAGGCCATAAGGTCATCGTGCCTCTTGTCAACCGCGTTGTCCCTGTAATAGAGGACCGCTACGTGGACATAGAGTTCGGTACAGGCTGTCTGAAAGTTACTCCGGCTCATGATGTCAACGACTATGCTTTGGGGAAAACACACAATCTCGAGACCATCGACATCTTCAATCCTGACGGCACCATCTCCGAGGCAGGCGGTATTTATGTAGGCATGGACCGTATGGTCGTGCGTAAGCAGATTGCCAAGGACCTTGAGGAAGCAGGACTCATGGACCATATTGAGGACTACGACAACAAGGTGGGATACTCCGAGCGCAACCAGGATACAGCCGTGGAGCCGCGACTATGCAAGCAATGGTTCCTCTCCATGCAGCACATGGCAGACATAGCCCTGCCGCCGGTACTTGAAGGCAAACTGAAGTTCTACCCGAACAAGTATGTAACGACATACAGAAACTGGCTGGAGAACATTCAGGACTGGTGCATCTCACGCCAATTGTGGTGGGGTCACCGCATCCCTGCCTACTTCCTTCCTGAGACAGAGGAAGGCCAGGAGCGTTTCGTTGTCGCACTGACTGATGAGGAAGCCCTTGCAAAGGCAAAGGCAATCGAGCCGGCAATAACCATGGAGCAGCTCCGCCGTGACGAGGATGCTCTTGACACATGGTTCTCTTCATGGCTCTGGCCTGTCTCCCTCTTTGACGGCATCAACAATCCTGATAACGACGACATAAAATATTACTACCCTACTTCCGACCTTGTGACAGGTCCGGACATCATCTTCTTCTGGGTTGCGCGCATGATCATGGCAGGATGTGAATACATGAAGGACATTCCTTTCCGCAATGTCTACTTCACCGGCATCGTACGTGACAAGCTCGGACGCAAGATGAGCAAGTCCCTCGGTAACTCCCCTGACGCTCTCGAGCTCATAGAACGTTTCGGTGCCGACGGCGTACGTATGGGCATGATGCTCGCGGCACCTGCCGGAAACGATATTCTCTATGACGATGCGCTCTGTGCACAGGGCATGAACTTCTGTAACAAGATGTGGAACGCATTCCGCCTCGTCAAGGGATGGGAGGTTGCCGGCATCGAACAGCCGGAGAGCAACGCCAAGTCCATAGCATGGATGAACGCGAAGATAAAAGCAGACTACGCCGAAATCAACGACCATTTCTCAAAATACCGCCTCAACGACGCACTGATGACAGCCTTCAAACTGTTCACGGACGAGTTCTCCGGATGGTATCTCGAAATGATCAAGCCTGCATATCAGGCTCCTATCGACAAGGAGACATACGAGGCTACACTGGCTATTTTTGACAAACTCCTGCACATCATCCATCCGTTCATGCCGTTCATCACAGAGGAACTGTGGCAGCACATCATCGACCGCAAGGACGGTGAGGCTCTCATGGTGGATGTATTCCGCCTTGAACAGCCCACCGATGAGGAAAAAGAAATCCTTGCACGTTACGAGACTGCCAAGCAGATTATCTCAGGGGTGCGTGGCGTAAGGCAGTCAAAGAACATCGCTCCGCGTGAGCCGCTGACACTTGAGATTGTGGCAAACGAGGCTGATGCCGACACAGAGCTTAACGCTATCATAAAGAAAATGGCGGGGCTCTCCGACATCCGTTATGTACAGCAGAAGGGCGACGGCTCGTCATCATTCATGATAGGTACGCGCGAGTATGCCGTTCCTCTCGGCGACCTCATTGACACAGAGGCTGAAATCGCCAAGGCAGAGGCAGAGTTGAAGCATCTCGAAGGCTTCCTCAACGGCATCCGCAAGAAGCTCTCCAACGAGCGTTTCGTTGCCAACGCGCCGGAGGCTGTCGTTGCTCTTGAGCGCAAGAAAGAGGCTGACTCTCTCGAAAAGATTGCCGCACTCAAAGAGACCATCGCCAATCTGAGCAAGTAATAACCATATCCATGCCATGCCTTTCATGTCAGAAGTGACTGCCGGGCATGGCATGATTGTTTTAAATCACACGGATTTTCACTACGGCATGACGCATAGCTTGCGGAGCTTCCGCAAAACTTTCCATGCCGATAACATCAAAAAAACTATGATAAAGGAAGGACTTACCTACAAATCGTGTCTCACTATCAAGGACACTGACACTGCCATAGCCCTTGGTTCCGGCGATATGCCGGTGCTTGCCACACCGAGAATGATGGCGCTAATGGAGAATGCCGCAATGCTCGCTGTAGCCGGAAGTCTGCAGGAAGGAGAGACTACTGTCGGAGGACATATAGAATCAAGCCATCTTTGCCCCACCCCTGTGGGCAAAACAGTGGAAGCGACAGCACGGCTCGTAACGGTTGACGGCAGAAAACTGAAATTTGAGATTGAGGCTTACTGCGAAGGAACTCTGCTGGGTAAAGGTTCTCACCTGCGCTTCATAGTCAACCGTGAGAAGTTCATGGGCAGGTTATAAGCAACCATTGCAGATATTTTCTCTTTATACTAAGGATAATTTTCAACAGATACCTAACAAGAACTGACTACATCATGAGACACTCAATCACAACACTCATACTCGCACTGTTCCTTGGCACAAGTTCGTGCATGGCTTCTTCCGACAAGGAGACAACAAAGAAAAACGACCGGAACGTGACGGAAACGGTAATCAACAATATCATGTCACGCCGCAGCATAAGGAAATTTACAGCGCAAACGGTGTCACGAGACACACTTGACAGAATCATTGAGTGCGGAATAAACGCGCCAAACGGAATGAATGCCCAGAACTACGAGGTGAGAGTCGTTGACGATCCGAAGTCGGCGGCTTACCTTTCGGAGAACCTTAAAGGACTGTATAAAGCGCCTGTCTATCTGTTCATCGCCGCAAACGAAGAGTACGACATGGCGCAGATTGACTGCGGACTGCTCTCGGAAAACATCTGTCTCGCCGCCACCGCCTACGGTTTGGGCACGATAAATCTTGGAATGCCTGTCCGCTCATTGAAGGAAAGGCGTGACTTGACGGACAGACTCGGCTTCAGCGAGCATTACAATGTCTGCCTCATAGTTGCCCTTGGCTTCCCTGATGAAGCTCCGAAAGCCAAACCACGCAACAAGAACAAAGTGCAGTTTGTGAGAATCTTGGAACAATAAAGTACAAAAGGATAACGTGTGTCAAAATATGCACAGCCTCACAATTCCTATGAGGTGGTACTATACTATTACCAAACAGTAACCCTGCACTATATAGTTACGAGGCTGCCTGACACACAAAGTCTGGCAACCTCATAAATGTATAGAAACATATGCAAGCCGTCCAGCTTACACAACAGTTCACAGCAATCAGGCGTGACACAGTTCGGTTGACATCCCATTCTGTCTTAAACAAAAAAAACAATAACCGTATACGCCGTACCATGAATAACGGCATATACGGTTATTGTCTTTTCATGACAGACAATCCTATTGATCCATAAAATTATCTATTATATTGAATGTACTGGTTAAGTTAGCATCCGTCTCATGTACATAGCATTTCTCTATGCCCATTTCTTCAAACCAGTTCTTTATAACCTCAACCATCTTATCACGATGTTGCAGAGAATAGGGGTTTACCTCAAGCATCAGAACCTCCACATTCTTTCCTTTCAGTCCTCCCTTCCGCTTATCCAACAGAGAAGAATTCTGCACTGCAAGCGTCTGAGGCAAGATATAAGAATAGGCATCACCTGCCTTGATCTTGTGATTTGCGGCATAAAGGTATCCATCGGTAAGGATTACAATGATGTTACGTGTATTCTCACTGACACACAAATTATCTACATTCTTATTCTGGAAAAAATCCCATATATCACATCCCACCCAGTTTTTCTGTTGTATTGTCTGGTCATATATATGAGCCAGATTCTTTTGAAAAGTCCCTTTCATAGCGTCCAAAGCATCTCTTTTTTCAATGCCCTTCTTTTTGGCTATATCAACATCTAAGCCTTCCGCAAGTACCGCAATGCCAGGGTCAGCAGGAGCTGGATAGAAAAATACTTTCATTCTATTCTTACTTTTCAGTATATTGGGTTCCAAAGTCTTTGCCTTAAATATATCCACAAGATGATTTACTATAGCTGTGTCCCTATAAGTCTGGCTGGGAGTCATTCCTCTGACCAGTCGGTCTGACAAATCCAAATATACGGAAATATTCAGAGACTGCTCCGACTGAGACCGTTCTTCAGTCCCTTCAGCGGCACGGTCATTCCCACGGGAGCCACAACCTACAAACGCACACAGTGACACTATGGCCACAGATACAATGACTATATACTTTTTCATAATCCACATATTATTTATTCTTTAACAGATCTCCTATTGTAGAATTGAATATTACTGTTGCTTCATCCTTATCGGTCTGTGGCATTGACAAGATTTGCATCTGTGTAACCCAGCCAGCAAAGAAATTGTTCATCTCGGTTCTTATAGCTGCATAGTCTATATACACTTCCTTTCCCAATCGTGTCATCAGAGACGTTATCATCTTGTTATTTTCCGCAATATGGCTTCTCAACGCTTCTATCTCACCTTTTACAGATTTCTTCTTAGCTTCAAGAGACGTTATTTCATCTTTTATGGCCATAAGACGTGTTTTGTTCAAATCCATGTTGTTATACGCACTCATACACATATCAAAGACTATTCCCCAGATAATATATACAACAAAGCCACAGAAAATAACAACCCAGATATTCTCATCCGTCACCGCCAACGATATTGAATAGTCCTGATCTCTGGGCACAGCACCTGTTATTCGTCCTATCTCATGAAATTTATGTCCTATACAATAAGCCAGAATGCAGTCAAAAGCGAATGTAACTCCCACCATGGCCGCCATTTTTATATATTTTCCAACACCTTGCTGCACGGAAAAGAAATGGAGGCAGAAACCCAGTCCGAGAAAAATAATTGGAGCGCAAAGGACAAACAGAAAAGCCATAGTGCCCATCTCTGCGGCATGAGACAGAGCCTGAGCGTCAAAAAGGGCATCCATAAGATTCTCTATTGAATCCGTATTCTTGAAAAATGCAGAATAGAACGTGGAACTATAAAAGAGAAACAGATACATAGTGAGCGGAACTATAACACACAAACCTATTATAAGTTTCAGTTTTTGTTCCTTATTCACTTTCTCTTTTCCAATTTCTGTCTCTCGGTCTTCAGTTCGTCTATTTGGTCATTGAAATCATTAATATCCTCTGTCTTTGCACAGATTTTCTTCTCATCATTAGCATTTTCATCCTTCTTTGTATCAATCTGCGCTTGGGTGTTCTTACGGGCTTGTTCCTGTAATTCCACATTATTTGCCTGCTCGGTATAGATATGATTATATACCTTATGCAAATAAGGTGAGAGAGCATTCTTGCTTCCTGACACCACTCCGCACATACGCGTTCCCCACTGTAGATACGTCTCACCCTGTCTGATATTCTCTGAGTTCACAGGAGGAGCCTGAATATCCTGTTGGCTACCACTTAGCTTAAAAAGAGTGCGCACTTTGCTTCCAAAGCCTTGCTTCGGCTGTACTGATTCGTTTTCCATAGTTTGCCGTTATTTGTTGGTTATTTCATTTATCACCTCTTTTTCTTTTTTGCCTGATTTCACCTGTTCCAGCATATAATCGGCAATCTCTTCCGCATTATCACTCTGGAAGCCCAGACGTATGGCATAACGTGTCAACAGATGTCTTTCTGTCTTATCAACTTCACCATCGGCCCATGCAATCTCTGCCATCTGAAAAAGAATGGAAATCCGGTCTTCAACATTTTCCGGGGCGACAAACGATGTGCCGGACTCTACTATCACCCTGTTTATTTCTTCTGCTGGCAGATTATAATTCTCACGTCCGATACGATAAAGTGCCTCCAGTTCTTTGGCTTCAACTATACCATCGGCAATAACCATGCTGTAAAGCCGCAAGAAGTGTGACTTCAAAAGTTCATTCATAGTTTTTTTTGTCTTTAGAATGTCTCTCCAGCCACCACAAGAGACGGTTATTATATTGCAGAAGCGTGGCACTGACTATGCCATATCTAACTTGAAGGTCCTAGGAAAACCTGTAACACGGATATGGAGATAGCAGCCCACACTATACGCATGGGAACCACTATGCCATCTCTTGTGTTACATCTTGTGAATTTCCTTGTAGATTCACAAACGAAGTGCAATAAACCAAGCCGTGCTCTCCGTCTTGGAGCGTAGCGGAAAGGCAGAGAGCACGGCTACGGCTCATGAGCAACCGGCAATACAAAAAAACGAAAGAGGAG
>JAMPFD010000011.1 GCA_023664625.1 Bacillota bacterium
GTTCCCACGGCATGAACCCTGTGATAATGAAGCTTGAGAAGATGCTGTGGAAGGTGCCGCAGTTCATTGAGGCAAAGTTCAAGTGAGCGCAAGTAATTTGATTTTTACTTGTAAGCTTCGTTCACTTGGAATGTTTTTTCGAAAATAACGATGATTCGGAATATCAAACATAAGTAACTATTGATAATTATTTTATAATATAATGTTTTCTCACTAAGACTTGTTGAATTTCATTCTACCTTTTCTCGCCATGGCAGAGTTCAAGTGAACTTAACTCTGCTCATCTGGCTTAACGAAAACGTTCTTTTTTGTCAGTTGGTGCACTCGCTTGCTGACGCTACGCGCACCGTCCCTTGCCACGGCATAGCTGAAATAAGTTTCGCTCTGCCCGTATGGCTTGTCGGGAAAGTTGTCACTCAGTCACAATGCCCGCATTGCTCCTTCGGTTCCGTACACCAACCGCCTAAAAAATAACTGCGTTTTTAGTATAAACTAATTTCCAACAGTTACTTAAATAATTCAAATCAACATATTTTGTTTATGTCCGATTGACATCTCGCTTTGTCCTTATTCGTCTTTTGGGATAGGTATAAAGTAGTCGTATCATTCTTCTTTTGCAGAAGGTGATATGGCTATTTTTTCTTTATGATGGTGGTTTCGTATCAAGAATTATTGTGTAATAAGTGACTGTTGAAAATTATCTTCTATTAAAATATGTTCTTTAAAAAAAACAGTATAAACGGCTTCTCAACAGTTGCTTATTGCCACTTTATTATCTTTTGGAGAATATATTTCTTTATTATGTGGTAAAAAAATGAGAAAAGTCATGATTAATCAAGAATATTTCTGTAACTTTGTCATCAGTGATTCTTGGAATTAATGTTTTGGAACAGCTATGGCTGTGAATTTTCAGATTGTGACCATTATTTAATCTAACTCATTTTTATTCTATGGAAAATAAGAGTAATATTGTAATTGACCTGAATGACAGTACCTACGCGCATGGCTTTAAGAGTGAAAATCAAATTCATAAAATGGATTTGGAAAAAGCCATGGGACTTATTGGCAATTTATTGGATGATGCCGGCAAGAAGGAAGATGAGAGTATATCCATCAGCCATCATTATAAAACTATAGGCATATTTGGTGATCGTGGTTCCGGAAAAACATCATTTTTGATCACTTTGTTGGAAAAGTGCAGGGAGAAGTTTAGTAATGTGGAGATTCTGAGAATTATTGATCCGACACTCATAGAACATAAGAAACCGATAGCCCTTGTTGTCATTTCCATGATAAATGAGGTTGTGGAAAGGAGTCTTAAAAACAAAGAATGTGAGTTGTCCTCAAATACATACGTTCAGAGGAGAACATGGCAAGAATGTCTCAGGCTTGTGTCAATGGGACTGTTTTCTGTAGATAAAGTAGGAAAGGACTTTGACAATGCTTTGTGGCAAGATGAAGATTATGTATTACATACAGGGTTGGAGAAAGTCAAACAGTCCAATTGTTTTGAGGAGAATATCAGGAAAATGATAACTGTGGCACTGGATATCCTTGGTAAAGAGGCATTTATCCTGGCCTTTGACGATATTGATGTGGACGTAAGGCAAGGGTGGGAAGTGATGGAAGCCATACGTAGATATTTATCATATGGAAAACTGATAACAATAGTAACCGGAAATGCGAAACTGTATGGGAAAATAGTGCGGCATAATCTGTGTAGCCATGAGGCTTTCATGCAGAATGATACGAAAATGGCAAATGAGCTGGAAAACCAGTACATGCTAAAACTCTTAAATCCTGTAAACAGAATATACCTGGCATCATTACATCAGATATGTAGTAGTGGGGATGTCATAGTGGAGGTGCGGAAAGCAGAAAGAAGGCAAGAGTTAAAAGAAGTATATGACACAATATTTTCAAATCTGGGGATAAGCGGTACAAATACTCACAGTACATTCCGGGATTTCATATTGTCAATGTCCATACGCTCACAGATTAATTTCATCAAAGATAATTGGTCCGATAATAAAAATACTTTGGCCATCAGCGTGTTCACGTCAAGAATGTATGCCGCTGGCATTGATGTGGAGACGATCTCAGCAAATCCGCATATGACCAATATCGTTATTCTTGATTATCTGAACAGTATAGAAAATATGCCGGACTGTTATCAGCTTATTCCTACATTGCAGGACAAGGATAAAAACAGTAATATGGTTGCCTTGACGATGTTCTTCTGCAATCATCAGAAGAAAAGTCCCAGTCTGATCTTTGATTTTATGCTCCGTATAGGATACCTGAGAAATATAGCACTGCCTCTGAATGGCTCTGATAAGATAAAAGGGTTGTTTGGATTTGCAGGATGGTATCAGATTATGTCATTGAAGAACAGTATCGGACTGACCATGGGATATGTGAGAGGAAAAGAGCTTGGAAGTATGGAGGAGCATATACCTCTCTTTGGCCTGGAAGGCAGAGCAAAGAAGAAGGTCGACAACGCATTGGATAGTGTCTTGAAAGACGAAGCAAATACATATTTGAGACTATTGGCGATGTTCCCATATTGCCGTATTGTATATAATAAGAAAAATACCAGTGAAAGTTACTACTCTCTGTTCCTTTTGCTTGCTGTCATTGCGGATATCCTAAAATGTGAGACTAAGGAAGAAATGGAGGGACAGGTGAAAGATTTGAAACTGTTCCGGAGTTACCAGATGCCGTCAGATGATATGGATATGGCGGGGCTGATGGATATTGATACTGATGAGTGTAGTGTCATAACCGAGCCAAAAGATATAGGGCGGCTTGCAGAAAACATGTTCCGGTGGAAGAAAGACAGAGGTGAGGCATATCTTCCTCCGTACATAATTGGAAAAATAATGACACGATTCTATTCTGCAGCAATGAATATTGATAAGAATGACAACGTCGGTATGACCATGAACATTATGGTTGCAGCCTTTCTGAATGCCTGCTTTATAGAAGAAGCGCGGCTTACTCTTCTCCCTTCTGAGCAGAGCAAGGTTGTTAATAATAATCCGAGGTCAGACACTAAAGTGCTGATGGACAATCTTTCAAAGGCAGAACTGGTGGAAAGACTCAGGTTTACCATGTGGATGATGAAATGTCCGATGATATATTGCTTTATGGACAAGACGTTATTTGAGAAGGTAATGGAAAGCATACCGGATGGGAAGATACTGACATTTGAGGGTGCATCGGTTTTTCCGTTACTTCGTAAAATCAAAGGTAAGAGACATTTAGTTAAACATGGCGGAATAACAGGCTTTTCTGGAAATAAGAATAAAATGTCACAGATGCTGAAAGTATTCCGCAATGGAGGCATTGACGAAGAAGTCATTCTTAAGAAAATAATTCAAGACAGCACCCAAAATGCTGCCGACTTTATAGAGAATACAAAACTATTTGCAAATGTTACTTTACGTTCTGTCAAGTCATTCAAGCAACATTATGAAAGTTATGTTAACGCAGTGAATGAAAATCAAAACTAAAATCACAATCAACAGTAAAGTGAGATGATAAGCGGGACATATTTAAGATACCTTTTGGCCGATATTAACTCCCTTCGTAAATACTATGAGTGCAGGAGGCCTGTAAGTTTGTCGGAAGTAAAGCGTTCTTTGATGATGAAAGTCAGAGAACGCAATGTCTCCGTACCTGACCATTACTATAGGCTGGGAAACGAGTTCTCGTTTCAAAGGATAAGCAGGATAAGCGAACTTTTTACCGTAGGGCTGGCGGAATTGGCTGAGGATTATCTTGAGATACGCGGTGATAAGGTTTATGCCAAAGGTGATAAGTTTAATGACTGGCAATTATTGCTGCCGGATATTCCTCCATTATTACTGACCGTATTGAGAATATGGAAGCATTATGGCCCAATGGCAGGCTCTCCCTCAGAGTATGCCTGTCGGTATTTGTTGCCGTCTTTGAAAACCACAGCCTTGCCGTCTGCATATATTCCTGAAATGGAGATGTTTGTGAAAGAACGGGATGGGCTTTGTGATTTACATTTGCATCTGAACGGTGCTGTGGAGACGGATTGTGCCTGGCATGATTTTATAAGATACCCTGAAAGAACCTATGCAGAACTGAAGAAAGCGTATCAGGCTGATAAAGTTAAGGAACAGTATGAGCAAGTGACAGGAATTATATCTCCAATAGCATTCTTTGATTTATTTTGTATAGCCGGCAGGTTGAGGGAATGGCTGTTTTCTGCAACGTTTGCGAGAAGTAGCATTTTTATTCAGAGTTCTCTGAGTGAATTACTGGAGAAGGTGGCGGTAAATAAGGCCTGCTACAGGGAACATCCAATTCAGCAGTTCTTTGGAGAGCATGGCTATCCGCTGATGATGGAAGCAGTCTTGTATATAAAAGTATTTGATTTCTTGTCTGCCAATCCTGATAATGACACTGTAGCTTGTATGTTTCATTATTACCTGCTTATTCTGGGACTTTGTCACAAAATGCTTGTTCAGCAAACCGATGCATACGGATTTGAACAGTTTCAGAAATATACATCAAATAACATGCGGGAATTCAGCGAACAGACATATACGGAACGCTTCATGCAATTAGCTGGAAATCAGTTGGACAGGTTGAGGCATGTGGAGGGAAGATTCTCATCGAAGAAATCACTTGAGGAAAATGTTGCGCTTGTTGATAAAATAATGACAGGCTTCAATTTCCTGAATAGGCGACAGCACGAGAATAATGTAAATGAGTCAACAATGTCACTCGTAGCACATTTTATCAAAAAGCCGGACACAGGCTGTGGGCAAATAAGATTTAAGAACCTTCGGACCGACTTGAAGCATAGAACGGATGCTCTGATAGCCTTGATGAATGCTAAAGGTAAGCAAGCGGAGATTTTAGTCGGCATTGATGCTGCAGCAAGTGAGTTTGATGCACCTCCGGAGGTCTTTGCCACAGTTTTCCGAAGATTAAGAGACCATGGAATGAAACATTTTACTTATCATGCAGGAGAGGATTTTTTTCATATATTAAGCGGACTTCGGGCAATTTATGAAGCAGTGATATTCTTGGGGCTTGAGACTGGAGACAGGATAGGGCATGCCACGGCAGCAGGTGTTGATGTCGTTTTATGGAAAGAGAATATTGGAGAAAAGCTGTGGATGAGGAAGGAAGATTACATGATGGATCTTATCTTTGCCTATCATCTGATCTTGGAATATAAGGAGGAACGGTTGAAAAGTCTGTTACCGATGATTGCGTTAAAAGTTGAGGAATATGCAGCGCAGATTTATCAGGAGCCTTGCAATACTTCGGAACTGATTATGGCATGGAATTTACGGAAAGAAGATCCTGAGTCATTTTATGACCGGGATTTCTCTGAACTGTCGAAAGTAGAAAGACTTTATGCATACTATCATACTCAGGATATAAGAAAGAAAGGTATGACAATCATTGAGGTGGATGCCTATGACATTTTTGATGAAGAGGCGCTGACTGTCCTGCAGCAGCTTGTCTTGAGATTCCTTCATGAAAAACAGCTTGTCATAGAGACCCTTCCGACAAGTAATGTTGTCATAGGGCAACATCATGGTTTTAAGACATACCATATATATAACTGGTATAAATGGAGCCGTCAGGGGTTGAAATTACCTCCGATCGTAGTTGGAACGGATGATGCCGGTATTTTTGCAACAAATATATACAATGAATATTGCCATATTTACAGTCTCCTCGTTTTTGAAAAGGGATTGAGCCCGCATGAAGTCATGCCGTATATTGAGCGGCTTGATCATAATTCTAAAGTGTATGCGTTTAGGAATTGATGTGCATGCTTACTGTAATGTAGGGGGGACTGCGGCACAATGGAATTTGATTATGTGTCTTGTTTGAAATTATGTGGAAAGGACTGCGTTCGCCAATTATTTTTTGCACAGGTATGCGGTTCCCTGTTATTATACGAAGAGACTGTCTGACTCTGATTGTCCGGCAGTCTCTTCCGGTTTATCCTGATTCAAAGCGTTGTTCGCCGGTGCAGGTCCTCTCCGGGTGTGGCAGGGGTAATGGAAAAAGGTTATGCTTATCATGCTTTATGCCTCCGCTTGTCCGTTGCCTTGGAATGCCTGTGGGCATTTTTCTCTTGTGCGGGACTGAGGGGTGCTGGATTATTTGCAAGAACCATTGCCGGAGTCAGGCTGTTTCTGTATGTTCCCGTCAATCAGTCCGAGATTGATGGCAATGCTTACGGCATGAGCATTATTCTTCGCCCCAAGACGCTTGAGAATAAGTTTGCGATGGTATTCCACGGTATTCTCACTGATAAATATACGCTGTGCAATCTCCCTGCTCGAGAGCCCCAGTGCGATGAGGCTTATCACTTCCAATGCTCTTTCCGACAGGTCATATCTTTCGTCTGCCAGTGCAAGGAACCGTTGGCTGAAATACGGCATGCCGGCAGTTACGGACTCTACAGCCGTCAGCAATTCCATTGTATCTTCACCTTTAAGAACTATGGCGGCGGCCTTGGCATTCATAAGCTCACGTATCAGCCATGGCTCTTCGTGCATCGTGTAGACGATAAGCCGTATGGACGGGAATGTGGCGTATATCCTGTGCAAGATGTCCGTTCCGTTTGCGTCAGGCAGTTCGAGGTCGACAATTGCAATGTTGAAACTGCCGCTTGCGGCAAGTGTCACAGCTTCACGGCAGTTGGACGCTTCTGCAATGTCTTCCCTGTTGTACGTCTTTGACAGGAATGCCACAATGCTGCTGCGGACAATCGGATGGTCATCGACCACAAGAATACGCTTCTTTACCGTCATAGCGTAACCTCCACTCTGTACCTGCCGTCATTACTTTCCGTATGGCATATCTCTCCGTTGAGACTCTTTACACGTACGGAAATGCTCTGCATGCCTATGCCCTGTCCGTCGTTACCGCTGACAGCACCGTCGTTCTCCACCGAGAGATAGATGTGCCCGTCCCTGTGCTCCATATTTACATGGATGAATGACGGCTTTGCATGACGTACGATGTTGCCCGTAAGTTCCTGTACAATACGGTAGATGTCAAAGCTGACAGAAGTGTTGACCTCGTTCCATTGTGCATCGTCCTGTGACGGTGTGCACCTGAACTCCACCTCGCAGTCCGGCAACGGCAGGTGTCCGATATAGTCAGAAAGAATCTGTGCCACATTCGCCATGTTGAAACGTGGCGGCATCAGCTCGTGGGAAATTTGCCTGACATCCGTCATGATATGCCTTACCATCTGTGATGCGTTGTCTTTGCCGGAGTTCAGTGCCAGCTGAACTCCGAGAAGGTCGTTGCAGACGCCGTCATGCAGTTCGCGTGCCAGTCGTGCACGCTCGCTCTCCAGTCCTTCGATGAACCTGCGTTGCAAAGCCAGTTCGTTCTCTTTGCGTGTGATACGTCTGCGGTATAACACAAAGAATACAATAACGGCAAGTAGCGCAAGGATAAGTAGCAATATGGCTATCAGCGACTGCTGATTGGCCCGCTCTGCATCAAGTTGTGCTATCATCAGTTCCTTTTCCTGTGTTTTGTATTTTATTGTAAATTCTGTCATCTGCCGGCTCATTCCGCTGTTCTTCAGAGAATCCGCGAGGTTGTAGGCTTCGCTCATCAGGCTCAGCGCCCGCTGTGGTTCACCAAGCTTTCCGTAACAGTCGGCCTTTGCAAAAAGGATACGCTCCCTCGGTATGCCTCCGTTGGTCAGAACCAATGTGTCAAGACGGTTCCATACGGCAAGCTCCTCCCTGTATTCTTTCTGTGAGTGAAGGAGTGCTGCCTTTATCTCCATAATTCCTATCACACCATTGCTTGCCGGATCAGCTGCCTGTAATGCAGGCTGTATCTGCCTCATATACTCCTGCGCCCGGGCAATATTGCCCGACTCCACCAGGGAGTGAAGCATCGGCGAGGCACATTTCAGTGTGAGCGGGACGTAGCCGAGGGCAAGGATGTCCGGGAATTCCGCAGCCACGGCGGCTATTGACTCACGGTAGCGTTTCATGCGGAACAGTGCAGCCGACTTTGTCGCAAGAGCTGAATACAGTTCCACGGAGTCCTTTGCTTCCCGTGCCCATTTCGTGGCGAGATCAGCATATTCAACACCCTCCTTGTAGCGGTCCTGCTCAGTGAATATTACGGAAATGTTGTTATACAAGTTCGCCACATAGTCCTTCGCATCGACTTTACGCGCTACGTCAATGCCTTTTCTGTACGCCCACATTGCAGAATCGGGAAGGTTGAGCCGCCGGTAGGTTATTCCGATGGCAGAATATTGGTTGACAAGTATTTCATTATCCCCGAGCTTTTCTCCGAGAGCGATTGCCTGTCGTGAAAGCGGAAGAGCCTCTGCCATACGTCCCATGGTGAGAAGATTGTTGGCTTTTTCCGCATATATATATGCTTGCAGTGTGTCATTTCCTTCGGAATAAGTGAGGGCACTGTCAAGCAATGGCAGGGTCTGTGCGTTCAAAGACATTCCTGAGAGCGTCTCTACGCTGTCGAGCAATACGGAGACACGGTCAGTGTCCTGCCGGCTGTTGCCTCGGGAACAGGATATTATGGAGATGACGGCAAAAGCATAGAATGCCGCTTTCTTATGCAATATGTTTTTCATGCGCAATGTCTTTTCCGGAAGTTTTTGTGGCAGCAAGAGTGTGTGGTTTACCATGCAGACATTCCGTGTCAGGAGTAAACTTGTGTACAAAGATACATTTTTTCTTCCTGAAACGGTTCAATATGACTGACTTTTTACTAAATTTTCGTCATGCCCACTACGGAGTTCCGTAGTCTGCAATACTGCTGTCAGGAAAAAATGAAGACTTTTTGATGCCGGCATATTAACTTTTAAGTAACTATTGATAATTATTTTATAATATGATGTTTTCTCACTAAGACTTGTTGAATTTTATTCTACCTTTTCTCGCCATGGCAGAGTTTAAGTGAACTTAACTCTGCTCATCTGGCTTAACGAAAACGTTCTTTTTTGTCAGTCAGTGCACTCGCTTGCTGACGCTACGCGCACTGTCCCTTGCCACGGCATAGCTGAAATAAGTTTCGCTCTGCCCGTATGGCTTGTCGGGAAAGTTGTCACTCAGTCACAATGCCCGCATTGCTCTTTCGGTTCCGTACACTAACCGCATGAAAAATAACTGCATTTTTAGTATAAACTAATTTTCAACAGTTACTTACCCCTGTTTTGGGAATAAGTGGGTTTTGTAGAATAAACGAATCCTCAATAGTTGCTTATAAGGCAATGGACAGACTGTGGACGGGCTTTTCGGTACTCCGGCAAAAATCTTTTCATGCCAGTGCTTCTCCGGTCAGACCTATTGCCGGCAGCCATGTCGGGCTACGGAACTCCGTAGTTTGCAATGTGCAGGTGCTTGGAAATGTAGGTTTTATGAATCAAAAGCGTTAAATTTGCCGTTGAATTCCAAAACAAAACTATTGCAGACATGAAAAACAACATTCTTCTCTCTATCTTTTTTATGCTGGGCATGGTTTCGCATCTTTTTGCCCAGGACGACAGAGCGGTCTTTGACCTGAAGGGCAATGTCCGGCTGTGTGTGCCTGAGGTTGCGGACAACGGTTTCGCGTTCCCTTCAATGCGTGCGGAATTCTCGGACAAGGGAACTTTGGTCAGTCTTGACGGGATGGACATGACGGTGAAGAACGGGTCATATACGGTTAAGCGTGATGCCTCCGGGCGTATCGTCCGTCTGGAGTTCTCAGCCGGTGATGCTGACAGGATAAACACTTTTTCTTATGACGGACAGGGACGTGTCTGTGAAGTGAAGGATTACTATGTCAATGTTGATACGGACGAAGAGACCCTTGACACACGCATGGTCCGCACATATAACGCCGATGGTCTGCCCGGCAAGGAAATCTACTATAACGAGGACGGCAGTGAACGTGCTGTATACACCTATACGTACACCAAGACTGATGCCGACGGCAACTGGCTCGCCCGTAGTGTCAGTGAGGCATCGCAGGGAATGGAAGGCATCTCGGAAACCCGTGAATTGTCAGCCGGTGAGCCTGCGGAGGGAAAAGTTCCTGCAACAGGAGTCTCCGGCAGTCCTGCATCCGGTTATGATGATGCCCTTTCCGCTGCGTTGGCAGACAAGAGAAGTGCAGGGAAGAGCAGTGGAAGCCGGTTCTGGGAAATATTGTGGGGTGTCCTGTTCCTGCTGCTTTTTGCCCACAGCATATATGTCCTTTACGTGAAGAGACCGGAGTTCTCCCGGCTTCCCGACTCCGATGCCGGGGACACCGCGGAGGAAGAGCGTCTTGCAGATATGCTCCATGCTGCGGTGGAAGGCAATGTGACCTCTTTCCGGTCTGCCGGCATAGACGATGCCGCGCCAGTCACAGGGCAACAAGTGAAGAACATCAAGGATGCGATGCGTCAGGTTCTTGCAGCTTCCCCTCGCGGCACACGTGTCGTGAACACTTACAATGCCGCCGTGGATATGATGACCGGATGTGAGGAACGGGTGTTTACCGGCAGTAAGGCTTACCTGGTGCTTGGCGGCATCGTCGTGGGAATCATTGCCGTGATGCGCATTTCTGACGGGCATGTCATTCAGGGAATTGCCTATTTCCTGTTCTCTTTCGGTGCCTACCTGCTTGGCAGCCGGCGCCAGCTGTACAGGGTGGCGGCGGAGCTGCGCAGTCCGGCAGGTACGAAAGCCACGACGTCTGCCATACTGGCAATATTTGGGTTCATGGCATCTTCAAAGACATATATAACGAAATACTATCGTAACGGCAGTGAACAGCGTCATCTACAGGAAACGGACCATTCGGAACATGTCATGTTCGGAGTGCTCGGCTTCTTTGCCCTTGCTTTTCTTGGCATGCTCATGCCGTTCGTAGGGTTGTTCAACTATCTGAGGTTCTACGTCATGGAACGCTGAGAGGTCTGCCGTTGCAGGAAAGCTCCCGCATGAGCATCATAAAATGACAGTGAATAATATTGTAAACATAAATTATTAGTTATGAGAAACATCGGAGAAGAAGTCCTCTACGACTGCGTCCGCGTCATACGTTGGACCGTAATGAAACTGTTTGGTTTGATATTTGGAATATTCAAATCCGTCCTTAATCGTCAGCAAGAACAGAAAAGCCAAGACAATGCAGAGTGACCGCTATCCCAAGGCAGGCATGGCAAGAATCCTGCTGCTCCTTGTTCTTCTTCTTTGCGGAGCGTTGCAGAATGCCGCGGCCACAGAGAAATGGGTTGTTACGGACAGGGAACTGACCGTATGGGACTCGCCACAGTATTATAATAAGCTTGGAATAGTCACCCGCGGCTATGAGATTGATGCCGTTGCCATTGAAGGCGATATGATACGTTTTGAGTATAACGGGCAGACTGCCTATGTCGCCGCCTATTGCTGTGAGCGTGTCGCCGATGCTGGGACGGCTGAGAAAACGTCTGCCGGAGATGCCGTGAAAACGGAATCTGTGACGCAGGCGGGCAGTAATGCCGTGAAGGCTGCCGGGACATCGCAGGCGAAGGGAAAAGCTGCCGGCAATGCAATGCCTGCTGGCGAAGCCGTCACAGCCGCCTCCCCGTCCGCCGGACTGTGGAATCTGCTGGCAATCCCCATGCTCCTGCTGGGACTGGTGTTCATGGCGGCGGCACTTGTTTCCATAGTCTTTACGGTATGCTACGTTTTCGCTCCGCGCAAGCTGGCGGCGTGGTTCAATGAAAAGTGTGGGGAGAATGTCATTCCGGCAAAACGTCTCAACAGGCTTCTCCTGCCTCCAGTCTATGCCGCAATAGGCACAATGGCGGCAAGTGTCCTGGTTTCTGGCGTGGGAATGTCCGTGGTGTCGTGTTTTGAGCCGGGAGCAATGACTGAGCCTGAGGGCATGACGGCCGTGGCTGTCGTCGCCGCCTTCCTTGCCGGAGTGGCACTGGTGTTTTCCGTGCCGTTCTTCATTCTCAGGCATTGGTACAGGAAGTACCGTGCACTGTACGGCAAGAAGGCTGCCCGCTGGATGACGGTATATTCCATAATGGGCCTTGTCGCAATCTATCTGATATGCGTTGCCGTGGCATACATTGTCATCGGGCTTGTCGCCCTCCTGCTGTTCCTGCTCATCCTGTGTGTATGTTTCCCGACACGCTACTACCTTGTGCGCCGTTAAGAAAATGCCGGCTGGCAGACTTCCCTGCTGCCGGTTGATTATAAAAAATAAAAGAATGAAATTAAAAAACTTATTGTTCCTGCTGTTGTCATTGTTTGCGTCTGTTGCGGCAATGACATCATGCGACTCTTCTGACGACGAACAGAAGAAAATAGAGTTGGGAGACGGTCAGCAGACTGCGGTCAGCTATGGTGCCAAGCGCACTTCCGGCGAGGTGCGGTTTGCGACGTCTGCCTCATGGAGTGCATGGACGGCGGCCTCCCATGACGGCGGTCCGGCCGACATCGGGTGGCTGAGTCTTGACACAAGGCGCGGCGCGGCGGGCGAGTCTGTGGTGACATTCACCATGGAACCGAACACTACGGGCAGCCCGCGCACGGCGTATATCGTGATAGTCTGTGAGGATACGAAGATTGTCATAACCATAACCCAGACTGCCGGAGATGATGACGGCGATGACGATGAGGCTCTTCCCGTGCCGAACATTGGACGTGTGGAGGCTGTATGCACTTCATATTATTCCATGGGTGGCGGGGCTTTCTCGGCCGGATACATCACACGGTCTGTGGTGAATTTCGAGAACGGACGCCCTGCAAGCACATATTCCTCCTGGCGTGATGATTTGAACAACTCGTCTTATAATGACACCCGCGACAGTTATTGTGAGTCCATGGAGAAGAATATCTTCACATGGGGCAACGGCAATGTCACCATCTCCGGTGGCATAACCTCCACTTACTATCCGTCAGGAACGGTAAGGACGGAGGAGGAGAGTGTCCATCATGCAAAATATGACGGCACACGGGTGACAAGCGGAAACTATAAGTGGGATGATGACTCTGAGGCGTCGGAGTGGACGGCGTCATACGATGCCTTGGGATACCTAAAGGCTACAAAAAACAATGACGGCACCACAACGTGGGATACGTACAACTTCACCTGGGAGAACGGTAACCTTAAGAAAATCTCCGCTGATAACGGCGGTGTCATAACGTTCACGTATTCTGACCCTTCACTGCTGAACCTGCATGGCGGTTTTGACCTTAACTGGGTGCTGCCGCAGAATTTGGAGTATTATGACTTTGCCGCCGGTGACATAACAAGACATTTCGTTGCCTGCGGACTCATGGGTAAGCCTTCGAAGAATCTTGTCACGGAGATAACCGAGAATGACGGGCACCGGACATGGTCGTGCCGCATGACATACAAGGAGAATTCTGCCGAGAGGACAGTAGTCACCGTGGCGTGCTTCGTCGACGGCGTGCAGAGCTCTTATTCTGACTGGGAGATACACTATACCGGCATGGAATAGTGTGCGCCTGTTCCGGTTTTGACTCCCGGAGACCGGAGGGAAAGCCGGGAAAGAATCGTCTCCTCGACATGAAACGCTTGCCGCCGGAAATGCATGGGTTTTCTAATGCTCTATTTATCATAATTGGAAGAAGACTCACAGTTTAGTGATTTAATTTGCCGTTTTTCACAGAGAAAATAGTGAAAAACGGCATTTTTTATGCAGAAAAGTCATGTTTCGCACCATTTTTCGTAACCTTTAGCTTGGCAAACCGTTACCTTCTGTCCCGCAAAAGGTAACGGTTTGCGTCATGCCAGGTGACGGAGCAATGCACGTTTTTGTATAAGTTGCTGAGTGATAGTTGAATATGCAGATTGCGAAATTTTGCGGATTTCAGAACAATTTTCTGTTTCTTTATTTCTACGCGATTCTCAGGCAATGAAAATGGGGCAAGTTTTCCAATTGTCCGGATTTTTGGCGGACCGGTGGGCAGTAATAGACCTTGTGGCTTTTCTGTAAGTATATATGTAGGAAAGTTTTTGTTAATATTTCTAAACAGGTGGCAATAAAATGCTGTTGTCTGAGTTATTTTGCAAGGTTTTAGTGCGTATATGTTCGCATACGCGTAATTAAATTAAAGTAAAAAGTTACAGGATGAGACAATTAAAGATTCAGAAAAGTATTACCAATCGCTCCAGTGAGGCACTTGACAAGTACTTGGTGGAGATTGGCAGAGCCCCGCTTATCTCTATCGACGAGGAAATAGAACTTGCACAGAAAATCCGCAAGGGCGGACCGGCAGGAGAACGTGCAAAGGAGAAGCTCGTGACTGCAAACCTCCGTTTCGTGGTTTCTGTGGCAAAGCAGTATCAGCATCAGGGACTTACCCTTACCGACCTTATTGACGAAGGCAACATCGGTCTGATAAAGGCTGCGCAGAAGTTTGACGAGACACGTGGCTTCAAGTTCATCTCGTATGCTGTTTGGTGGATACGTCAGTCAATCCTGCAGGCTATCGCAGAGCAGAGCCGTATCGTGCGTCTGCCGCTCAATCAGGTTGGTTCGCTGAACAAGATAAACCACGAAATAAACAAGTTTGAGCAGGAGAACCAGCGTCATCCTTCTGTCTCGGAGCTTGCCGCCGCCACAAATATAGACGAGGAGAAGATCGGGCAGAGCCTTATGGCCGACGGACATCATGTCAGTATTGACGCTCCTTTTCAGGACGGAGAGGACAACTGTATGCTGGACGTGATGGCATCGGGTGACGATTCCCGCACCGACCGTAATGTCGACCACGAGTCAATGGCTATGGAGCTGAACAACGTGCTCTCAAAGGTGCTGAAGGACCGTGAGATAACAATCATCCGCGAGTGTTACGGCATTGGATGCCATGAGAAGGGACTTGAGGAGATAGGCGACCAGCTCGGCCTCACCCGTGAGCGTGTGCGCCAGATACGCGAGAAGTCTATTGCCAAGCTCCGTGAGAGCGGCAATGCCAAGATACTTATGAAATATTTGGGATAAACTATTATGAAAAAGATACTTTTCACACTGCTCGTGATGTTTGCCGGCATGATGACAGCAGCTGCACAGGCACAGATAAAGTTTGACAAGACTGTGCATAGCTTCGGCCAGTTTTCCGAAGGAAACAGTAAGCAGAGCTGTGTATTCACCTTCACCAATACAGGTGACAAGCCGCTGGTCATCAATCAGACGGTGGCAAGCTGCGGATGCACCACTCCGACATACACCAAGACCCCTGTTCTCCCTGGCGAGAAAGGCGAGGTGAAGGTGGTATATAACGGTGCCGGCAGATTTCCCGGTCATTTCAAGAAGACCATCACCGTGCGCACCAACGGCACTCCTGAGGTCGTACGCCTTTATATAGAGGGCGACATGACCGAGGCAAAGAAATAAAAAAGATGTTCCGGGAAACTTTTCTGATACGGTTTTCCGGATTGGACAGATAGAGACAGAGTTCCGGCTTGTCGCTGGCGGTATATGCCGCGAGAGGAAAGTCCGGGCAGCGCAGAGCATCTCACTTGCGAAAGTACAAGCAGTCAGTGATGGCTGAGTAACGCAGAAGAAAATAACCGCCGGCATGCCGGTAAGGGTGAGAAGGTGAGGCAAGAGCTCACCGGTACGGTGGTGACATCGTAGCCGTGCGTCTTGAGAGCTGCAAGTTTATGTAAACTGCCGTCTGAGGGCTGCTCGTCCGAGGCAGAGGGTAAAACGCTATACCGAGAGGAAGACGTGCCGGGTGACCGGTATGATAGATAAATGACAAGCGCCTGCCGGCGTGACCCTGAGGTTACTGCCGGCGGGTACAGAACCCGGCTTATAGGAACTCTGTTCTTTTTTCTTTTATAGGCTCTGTGTAGGAGCGCTGGTTATATATATACTTGCTATGGTAAACAAGGAAAGCATAATACGGGTATCGAAGGCCATTTGGGAAGACTTCACCGCCAAGCGGGTAATGAACGCTGCTTCATTGCTGACGTATTCAACACTGCTTGCCGTGGTGCCCGTCGTCGCCGTAATCTTTGCCGTGGCAAGAGGATTCGGATATAACAAGTACATAGAATCCTGGTTCCGTTCCGCCTTGGACAGCCAGCCTCAGGTTGCGGAAGTGATAGTGGGCTTTGTCAATTCCTACCTTGTCAACACCAAGAGCGGTGTGGTTTTCGGCATCGGTCTTGTGTTTATGCTCTATACAATCATCATGCTCACGATGAACATAGAGATTGCTTTCAACGACATCTGGGGAGTGAAGTCCCAGCGTTCACTGACACGTACCTTCACGGACTATCTTGCAATGTTCTTCATTCTCCCGATCATGATTATTGTCATGTCCGGCGTTACTCTGTGGATAGCTTCTCTGTCTTCTCTTGTCAATGAGATGTTCGTCATAGGAACTCTTATGCAATTCGGGATGGATATCCTGCCGTTGCTGTTGCTTTCGTGTATCATCGCCGTGCTTTATATCTTCATGCCGAATACTCATGTCCGTTGGCGATGTGCGGTATTGCCGGCATTCATCGCTGCGGTGGCAATGGAATTGCTGCAGTATTTCTATGTACATTCACAGTTGTGGGTGTCAAGCTATAATGCCATTTACGGCTCTTTTGCCGCCCTTCCGCTGTTCATGCTTTGGCTGCAGTTCACTTGGACCATAATACTCATAGGTGCGGAACTGGCATATACGAACCAGAATCTTGAGGATTTCCGCACTCGCAACACTTTGGGAGAACTGTCGCAGAGGTACCGGATGATGCTTTCAATGATGGTCATGGCAAAGATTTGCAGGCGGTTCAAGGAGGGATTGCGTCCGTACACACTGCCTGAGATAAAGAAGGATGTGAAAATTCCCATGCGTATTCTCGTAGAACTTGTATATGACTTGCAGCAGGCCGGCATGATACAGCAGATTGGCAGTGACAAGGATGATACGGATGTGGCATTTGCCCCGGCAGAGTCTGTGGAGAATCTCACGGTGGGAGTGCTTATCTCCCGTCTTGAAAGCCTGCATCCTTATACGCTTGATGCCGTGCCGGACCTGTCGTCTCTAAAGTGGCAGCATGTGCTTTCAACACGCAGGAAATATCTGCATGCGCAGAAGAGTGTGAAGCTTTATGAACTGTGATGACGGGTCTTTATTGTTCAACGTTGAGGTTTAATACAATCATGCGTGCGTTTGATAATCTTCAAACGCACGCATGATTGTATTAAACGTTTACATGAATTTGTCAGAATGACGAGCCGGCATGATGTCGGCAAGCATTGTTGCTGTTTCTTCTTGTGAAGTTCAGGGCTGTTTCCTGCTATAAATGGCGGAGGGTTATTCGGCTGTTCTGCCGGCCATGGGGCTTCTCCCGTTCCGGGTTCTCCTCCTGAGCATCCGGTGCGGGTAATTCAAATTGATTCTGTCTGCCGCATTATTTCCTGAACTTGAATATTGTTGTGCTTCGGAAAGTCTCGCCTGGACGGAGCAGAGTCGACGGCCATTGAGGTTTGTTCGGAGAGTCCGGGAAATGCATTGTCTCAAAGCATATAGCGTTGCGCTTTATGTATGACTTCCCGTTCTTTCCCGTTATGTTTCCACGGTGACCGTTTGCGGTATATATCTGCATGGCCGGTTCTGTGGTAAAGACTTCCATATTCAGCCCTGTTCCCCTGTCATAAAGCCGTGCGACAGGCTTGGAAAGGTCTCCGTCATGACGTAATTGGTAGCAGTGGTCATAGCCTCCCGTGACATGAAGCTGCCGGTCGTCAGTGCCAATGCGCATGCCTATTGCCGTAGGTTTGCGGAAATCAAACGGTGTGTCCTCCACGCAGGCCATGTCGCCGGTGACCCTTTTGCTGTCATTGTATGTGGCAATGCTGTCAGAGTCTATCCAGAGAATCTCGTCAAGGACATCTTTTCCGAGGTCACCCGAAAGGTTGAAAAAACTATGGTTGGACGGATTGAGGACGGTAGGCTTGGTTGTCATGGCGGCATAGTCAATTCTCAGTGCATCACTGAGCAGGGTATAGGTGACGTCAAGTGTCAGCTCGCCGGGAAAACCGTTCTCTCCGTCAGGCGAAACATAACGCAGTGTCATGGATTTCCTGTCACTTCTCACTATCTCCCATTGCCTTTGGGAGAAGCTTGGAGTGCCGCCGTGCGAGCAATCTCCGTTGGAACCTGTCTGCAGCCGGTGCTCCATGCCGTCTATAGTCAGGTGACCTCCAAGTATGCGTCCTATATACCGTCCGACAACGGCTCCGAAATTCTGTTTGATATTCTTATAGTCCGCGAGTGTGTCGAAGCCGAGAACGACATCTGTACCATGGTATTTAAGGGACTGTATTCGTGCCCCATAACTGATGGCGGTCATCTCCATTCCGCCGTTGCGTATGGTTACGGACTTGATTCTCTCGGCTTTCACGAGGCTGATGAGGAGGCATAGGAATGAGAATGTCAGTAAGATCCTTTTCATAGTATGTCAGATTGTTTGTCAGTTAGTAATGTCTGCTGTTATTGAAGATGGTACGTCCTCAATGTCTTTTGTATTATCCACCACCCGGTTGGTATGCCAAGGTGTTACGGAAGGAAGCCGACACATTGGCATGCGGTGTCTCTCTCGCTTCACGTTCATCTATATGTTCACCGCACCGCAGTGAGGACATTTGCCTTTATGGTGTATGGCTTTCCCGCATTTCCCGCAGAAATATTCCAGTCTTCTGCTTCGGTTGAATGTCTTTATTGCAAAGTATATATATATGGCGAGGAGGAAATAGCCTATATAATATAAGGTGGAAAGAGTGAATACGAGATAATCCGCCATACATACCGCGGCGAGTCCGCAGAGGTATAGTACTGCTTCGTCGAACGGCAGGTGACGCCGGACATCGTCAACGGTAGCCACACCGACAATCGGCAGCATCCATACCAAGGCGAGGAAAAGGCCGAGCAGCGGCGGAACGGTAAAGGGGTTAAGTGTCGGATGATAATAGAAGTGCCGCCACATCTCAGGGGCGAACATCTGAATGGAGGCATACATCATCGCTGCGAAGGATACTATGAGAACCAAAGCAGTAGGGTAGAAGGAAGGAATGTCATTGAAATGTACAATCTTGGCTCCTTTTCTGTTCACTACACGCAAGGTGTAAACGACACCCATCGTGCCGACAATGATAAGCATCCATAAAAGGTGGGTGTTGGAAAAGATATTTATGAATTGAGATATCGGGTCGTCGGGAACGACTGCGGGCAACAGTTCTGTCTCGTGTGTCCAGCCGAATGTCTGCTGATCCCTTGCCAGCTGCACCCATACGGAGTCAGTCTTGTCTTGCGGAAGAATGCGGATGTTGGCAACGACAAGCCTTTCTCCGCGATAGATAATGATAGAGTCGGAATGCTGCTGTGTTGCCGTCCATGCCGCTTCCGCCGTCTCTTCAAGGGAGACAATCTCCTCAGGTTGCTGTTCAAAGAGTACAAGAGAGTCCTTGTCCACTATGAAATTATAGTTGTTTGTGTAATGATGCTGACTGGTAAAGGTAAGTGAATCCTGCCGCCGTATCATCGCATCAGAGTCTTCCGACAGACTTGTGTCTGTGCAGGCAAAGGCATCATGCACCTTGCTCCTGTCGTTATAGCAGGAGCAGAGTGTCGAGAGAAGGGCGTGCAGCACAGCCCCGAGTATTATATATTTCCTTCTTCTCATAGAGTCAGGGTATATGTATCTTTGCAGGAATTTACTTTTTCAGCACATTCATCTGGCAGTTCTTGCAGTCAAACTCAAGTGTGAAGTTCCTGCCGTCGTCAAGACGGAGCGACAATGGCTCTTTCCATTCAGGCCTTCTGCCACCGTTCTTAGCGCAACAGCCAAGGGCATAGCGTATGCAGTGACGGCATTGCATGACCATTTCCCCTTCGTTTCCGAGTTCAAAAGCCTTCCCTTCAATGTCCATTCCCAGTCCGGCATAGAATTGCCTGGCTTTTTTGTTTGCCACATTGTAAAGATATTCATATCTTCTGTGATATGAGTCGGAGGTCAGCGTATGTCTGTCTCCGTTCTCGCAAACGGATTTCTTGCGTCCGGTTATGGAGATATTCTCCGTTGCCTGCCGTCTCAGTACTGACAGGAGGCTTGAAGGAATGAAGACGCCAATCAGTTCCGGTGCGACCGAAACCTCGTCACAGCGGTAGGCGGTGCCGCCAAGTTTTGTCAGCTGGCGGCAGATATTCTCCATCTGTGGTTTCTGTGCCTGCTGTATTTCGTCAAGAACCAGTGTCGCGGAGCCTTTCAAAGGAGCGTCTATGCCATTTATGTCAAGACGTAGAGCAGTACCATCCAGATACAGATTCATTCTGATGTCAATGCGCCGTACGGAGGTCTTGCCTGCCAGAAGCTTGTCGAATGCATGGTCCTGACTTCTGTATAACGGGGTTCCAGGTTTTAAGTCAGGCGGCATCTGCTGCGGGAACAGCCTGTTTCCCTCTGCACGGTTGACGCGGAACCCTTTCACATTCCCCTCGCTGTCGATATAGCACAGTCCGTCACCGTTGGCAAACGGACAGAGACTTGCCACGTTGAAAGACATCTGCCTTCCATGGCGCACCTCCTTAACTTTCCCGACATATTCCCCGATGGCTTTAGGAGTGCGCATCGATACTATGCCAGCATGCCTGCCATTGAGGAAGTAGTCCGTATATCCCCGGCAGAAAGTCTTCTTCAAGTCAGGAGTGAAAGACAGCTCGTTCTTTCCCCATGACGCACGGCGGTATATGCCGTGGCTTCTCTTCACTATTTCATCAAGACGCCTGCTGTATGCAGCCACGACATTCTTGACGTAAGCTATATCCTTAAGACGTCCCTCAATCTTCAGTGAGCATGCACCGGCCTCAATGATTTTCTCAAGGTTATCAATCTGACATTGGTCTTTCAGGGAAAGGTAATAGGCAGGCGGAGCCACTTCATTGCCGTCCGCATCCAGGAGCCGGTATTTCATACGGCACATCTGTGCGCACTCGCCACGATTGGCGGAACGGTTGAAACAGTACTGTGAAGCATAGCATTGGCCGGAGAAACTGACACACAAGGCTCCGTGAGCGAATACCTCCAGTTCGACGTCAGGCACCATACGGTGTATCTCCGCTATTTCCCCGGCGGTCAGTTCGCGTGCCAGCACGACACGGGAGAAGCCGAGTCCCCGTAGCCATCTCACCTTTTCCGCCGTCCTGTTGTCTGTCTGCGTCGATGCATGCCACTCCGTCTTTATTCCTTTCCGTCTTGCTTCGGCGAGGAGTCCCATGTCCTGTACGAGGACAGCGTCCACGCCGGCTTCCGCCAGTTCTGCCACAAGTTGTACGGCATCGTCAAGTTCATGGTCGTAGACGATAGTGTTCACGGTGGCGTAGACCCTTACTCCGAACCTGTGCGCATACTGGCATAGTTCCCGGATGTCGTCAACGGAGTTCCCGGCTGCGTGCCTTGCTCCGAAATTCCGTGCACCGATATATACGGCATCAGCACCGTGGTCTATTGCCGCGATGCCGCATTCAAGATTCCTGGCAGGTGCCAGCAGTTCTATTTCCCGCATGATTGTCTCGTTTTTACTACTTGATATCGTTAATGTTGAACGGAGTCTCCTGATAGACATAGTAGTTCAGCCAGTTCGTATAGAGCAGGTTCGCCGCAGCACGCCAGCGTACTACCGGCGGTATGTCCGGATTGTCATCAGGATAATAGTTCTTCGGAATATCGATTTCCATGTCTTTTTCCATATCCCTCCGATATTCGCCGTCAAGCGTAAGCGGAGAGTATTCAAGATGACAGGTTATGAAAAACTCCCTGCCGTTCCTTGCATGGACAATCGTCACGCCGGCCTCTCTGCTCTCGGCGATGATGTCCAGTCCCGGGACTTTCTCAATATCCTCTCTCCGCAGTCCGCAATGGCGGCTGTGAGGAGCGAAGAACACATCGTCGAATCCCCGGAATATCGGCAGTTCCGGCGCATGCATCTCATGCTCGAAGACACCGAATATTTTCTTCATTGTATTATGCTTTGGGACTCCGTAGAAGTGGTACAGGCCGGCAAAAGCCGCCCAGCAGACGTAGATTGTGCTTGTCACATTATGGTGTGCCCAGTTAAAAACCTCCTGCAGCTCCTTCCAGTAGGTCACCTCCTCATAGTCCATGAATTCCAATGGTGCTCCGGTGACGATGAGTCCGTCATATTTCTCTTTCTTCATGTCCTCGAAATTACGGTAGAAAGCCAGCATGTGCTCTATGGGAGTGTTCTTGGAAGTATGGGATTTGATTTTCATGAAGTCCACCTGTATCTGCAATGCGGAGTTTGAGAGTATGCGTATAAAGTCGGTCTCTGTCGTAATCTTTATCGGCATCAGGTTGAGCACGGCAAGTCTGAGAGGGCGGATTTGTTGCGAGTCCGCTCTCTTGTATCCCATTGTGAATATGTTTTCCTGCTTCAATACGTCAATGGCAGGCAGTTCCTCTGGCAATATTAAGGGCATTGTTCCAAAAAGATGTGTTTGATGAAATTATTGCAGTCTGTCCGTTTTCCTGTCCGTCCACTCTTCATGCGCTGATGCATGGGAAAGTGTTTCGTAAAAGCTTGCGGCTCCGATATTTATGGCGGAGCCAGAAAAGCCCCGCCAGGAAAGCGTATGTTCTGCCGCCGCACCAATGAGCAGAATCAGTGCACACGGCCGGCGGCGTTATGTTCAGTTCTGGAGAATCAGTTCTTCGGGCTCTCGTTTATATACTTGACAATCCATTCTCCGACCTCTTTCGTGCCATACTTGGCTCCGCCCTCAACCTGAATCTCCGGTGTGCGGACATTCTGTGCGAGAGACTCATCGACGGCCTTGCGTATGAGAGCCCCCTCTTCTTGCAGCCCGAAATACTCGAAAAGCATAGCTACGGACAGAATCTGCGCAAGCGGATTGGCGATGTTCAGCCCCTTTCCCTGCGGCCATGATCCATGGATGGGCTCGAAGACAGGGGTTGACGAACCTGTCGATGCTGACGGAAGGAGGCCCATGGAGCCTGTGATGCAGGAGCCTTCGTCAGTGAGTATGTCGCCGAAAGTGTTCTCCGTTACCATGACATCGAAGAATCTCGGGTCCTGAATCATTCTCATTGCGGCATTGTCTACATACATGAAGTCGGTTTCAACGTCAGGGTATTGAGGGGCTAACTCCTGCGCAGTCTTGCGCCAAAGGCGGGATGACGCAAGCACGTTGGCCTTGTCGACGACTGTGAGATGTTTTCTGCGCCGGCGTGCATACTGGTAGCCGACTTTCAGAATCCGTTCTATCTCCGGGCGGGAGTAGTAGTTCGTGTCAAGAGCGTCCTCGATGCCGTCAGCGTTTACGGCCGGCTCCTGCTTCTTGCCGAAGTACATTCCTCCGGTCAGCTCACGGATACAGATGAAGTCGGCACCCTTGACAATCTCATCCTTCAGCGGTGATTTGTGGACAAGACAGTCAAAAGTGGTCACCGGACGGATATTGGCAAAGAGTCCGAGCTTCTTGCGCATGGCGAGGAGTCCCTGCTCTGGGCGTACCTTTGCCGAAGGGTCATTGTCAAACTTAGGGTCTCCGACAGAGGCGAAGAGCACTGCATCGGCTTCTTCGCATATCTTAAAAGTCTCTTCGGGGAAAGGCTCCCCGACCTCGTCTATGGCGTGAGCACCGCATAGAGCCTCCCTGTAAGATACGTTGTGGCCGAATTTCTCGGCAACGGCAGAAAGCACTGCCACTCCCTGTTCCATGATTTCCGGACCGATACCGTCACCGGCCAGGACTGCAATCTTCAAATCCATGATGTGATATTTTGTTTGTTTAAGCACCTTTTTACTTCGAGATTTTGCAAAGTTACTAAAAAATACTGACATTTCGGAAGAGTTTCCGTACAAATAACGTCTAAAGTTTTAAAAAAAGATGAAATATCTTTTGCCGGAGGCTCCTCAGTGGCGGGAATGACCGTCTTTACGTTATGCCGGGCAAGCGGAATTTGCAGAGAAAACAAAAGGTAACCTTTTATATCTCGAAAGGTAACCTTTTACCATGCGAAAGGTAACCTTTTGCCATGTGAATCGTAACCTTTTGTCCGGTTGTCTTTTTCGTTGTGTGGGAATGATGGCTTTATCTTGCCGGATAACAGGTGCCGGCACTTCGTTGTGGCCGTGCTTCCGTCCGCCCGGCCTGTGGCAGAATCCTGTGCGCAGTCATGTTGTGGCGGACGCCACGAGACAGGTATTCATAATCAACTGCAAAAAATGTTAAGAGTGTTTTCTTTCTAAGCCACAGTGTTGCCGGTGTGGATATTTTGTACTATTTTTGCACACGTTGATTTATAACTTTCAAAAACGTGAATATTATGAAAAGACATCGACTGATTATCCTCTCAGCGGCACTTCTCGTGATGATTGCTGCTGTATCCTGCCGCAGTGGCAAGACGGTTACTGCGACAGCACCTGTTCCCGTTTCCGGCACGGAAGAGACTTTGGCCTTTGACAGTGTTGAATGGCATGACTCGGCGGTTGTCCGGCCAAATGGCATTACGCGGGTTGATTATAAATGTGTGTATCCGGTGAAAGGCAACAAAGCTTTGACAGACAGTATAATGCGCTGGATTCGTGAACAGTATGGCGATTCCGCATGCAACGGGACGGCAGACATGAGGACTGTCCTTGAGAAGTCGGGCCGGAAGACTGTTGCCGCGGATAAGGCGGAACTGGCGGAAATTCTCTCCTATCGTGAAGGCGGCGACGGATTCCCTATGGAATACGCAACTGACATACGTACGTTCGTGGAGTATGAGAGTGCGGACTATGTGACCCTTTTATGTCAGACATATACGTACAGGGCAGGTGCGCACGGCCTGACGGTGAACAATGCCGTGACGTTCTCTGTGAAGGACGGCAGCCGGTGCGGATGGAGCCTTCTTCAAGGCATGACGAAAAAGGAAATTACGGACAAGATAAAGACAGGGCTTGCGGAATATTTCAGACAGGCTGATTCAGACTTCGGCGGGAATCTCCGTGACATGCTTCTCGGCGTAAGTGAGGCGGACTATGAGAACAACTTCCCGCTCCCGGCATTCCCTCCTTATCTGACGAAGAACGGTGTGACGGTACTGTACCAGCAGTACGAGATAGCCCCGTATGCAGCAGGTATGCCGAATTGTGTGATAAAGCCGTGATTCCTTATGCCTCGGCTTTACCTGCAACGACACGGAAGCACCGCGGCATGTTCTGTAAATTGATGACTGAGAATACTGTTGGAAAAGTGCACTTTGGAGATAAAACAGGAGTTTTGCTTCCAAAGTGCACTTTTCGTTCCGACAGACATTTTGCTTTATGTTGAGTCTAATATTTAATAATTCTGAAAAAAAACGCAATTTCCTGTATAAGTTTTGTTATGGATAGATATTTTTTTATATCTTTGCACTTATTAAAACATACAGGCGACTTGGTGTCGTATTATAATACGGCCGTTGCCTTACGATAGCAGAAATCGGCTTATGTCAGATAAAAATAATAATCCCAATATCCTTGATGTCATCATCGGCACAGGATTTGGCGCGGGATTTTGGCCGTGGGGACCAGGAACAGCCGGTGCCGCCGTGGCCACTCTGATTTGGTGCCTGTATTCAGGGGCTTTTGCAGGAATAGGCATCCCGGCGATATTGCCGTCATATAACTGGACCGTCTGTGTCACGGCAGTGCTTGCCGTTGTCTCGACGCTTGTCAGTATCTCACCGATCAACCGTCTTGAAAGATATTGGGGTGAAGACCCCTCACGGGTTGTGGTGGACGAGATGGCTGGTGTCTGGGTGACCTTGCTTGCCGTCCCGGCGACCATGGAGTGGCAGTATGTCCTCGGTGCATTCCTGCTGTTCCGTATTATGGACATTACGAAACCTCTCGGCTGCCGTTGGCTGGACAGAAACCTTCACGGCGGTTGGGGCGTTATGCTCGATGACATACTGGCAGGCGTGTATGGTGCGATAGTCCTGTACGGCGTGAGGGCTGTCCTCGGATTATGGTGACGATGGGCAGGAACGGAGTGAAAGAGTTCAGCAAGGCTCAGGTGTCGTCCCTGCTGTCCACGTTCTGCGACTTCATCTCAACGGCGGGCTTGTTCAGCCTGACGCGTCATGTCGTGGCAAGTACGGCGTTCGGAGCCTTTGTCGGAGGAGCCGTGAACTGTGCCGTCAACTACTATTGGACTTTCAGGGGCACCTGCCGCACAAAGAAAGGGGTCGTATGCAGATATGTTGTCGTATGGCTCGGCAGTATGGCCTTGAATACAGCCGGAACGGAATGGGGCGTCAGATTGGTCAGATACTCAGGGCTGTGGACAGACCAGGATCTCGGGCTCGTGATGATGGTGAAGGCCGTTGTCGCCGTCATAGTGGCTGTGGCATGGAATTTTACGATACAGAAATATTACGTTTATAAAAAATAATGGAACTTTACGATAAGATAAGGGACGGTATTCAGCATTTCGTCTACAGGGTTATCGACCCGGGAGTGAGAGCCGCCGTGAAGATGGGCATAACGCCCAATGTGGTCACGACGCTCGGCATGCTCGGCAATGCTGCCGGGGCGGCGATGCTGGTCTATGCCGCTCTCTATGCGGAGCAGGGCGACTACTCGCTTGTCGGCTGGGCAGGCGTGGTGATAATAGTATCGTCAATCATGGATATGGTGGACGGCTACATGGCCCGTACGGCAGACATGTGCACAACGTTCGGCGCTTTCTATGATTCCGTACTTGACCGCTATTGCGAACTGCTGACGCTTTCAGGACTTGCGTTCTATTTCATGCAGACGGGACATCCTTGGGCTGCGGTGGTGACGTTCTGCTCACTGATAGGCAGTATCATGGTCAGTTATGTCCGCGCACGCGCCGAGGGACTTGGCCTGGACTGCAAGGTAGGACTGATGCAGAGGCCTGAACGTGTTGTCGTGACAATCCTCGGCATGATTCTCTGTGGTTTCTGCCGGACGTTTGTGGAGTTTGACGCATTGTGGTTCGTCGTCGTGACACAGGCGGTTATTGCCGTCCTTGCCAACTATACGGCATTCTACCGCATTCTACATGTCAGAAACCGGTTGTGATTCCGTCACGGACTGATGTGATGAAGTCCTGAAACGCCCTTGTGTCCCGGTAATGCAGGACAGGTGAGGGGAGTGGCCTCTCCGCATGATTGCCGTGAAGAGAAAAAGTTGAATGAAAGTGAAAAAGAAAGTAAAAGATATATTGCTGATTCTGTTGCCCGTGATCATCTTCATCGTGGTGTACTTCCTTTTGGGACTTTATCCGAACTATAAGTTCGGGACTGTTGACACGGAAGGGGTGTATAATCTGGAGAAGCTGCTCTTCGGAATGACACTGGAGGACGGCACAAGGGTGATACCTTCCGAATATTTCCGCATCCACCATTGGCCTGTCCCTGACGTATTGTCCGGCCTGTTCTATCTCTGCTGGGTGCCGTTGCCGTTCATCTATGCGCTGGTGCTCTACTTTCAGGGACGTCAGGACCTTGCACGGGACATCACATGGGCATTTCTCATGGTGAACGTCGTAGGATTCATCGGGTACTACATATACCCTTCGGCACCGCCGTGGTATGTGATGGACCATGGATTTGAGGTTATTACGGATACAAAAGGTTCTGCCGCGGGATTCGCAAACTGTGATGCAATAACGGGAATACCGTTCTTTCATAACTTCTATGATAAGAATGCCAATGTCTTTGCGGCAATCCCGTCACTGCATTCGGCATATAATCCAATAGCGTTCCATTACGCAATGAAGAGGCGGGACAATATAGTCTGGCAGTCGGTTCTCGCCGTAGTGTCGGTCGGAATATGGCTTTCTGCCGTCTATAGCGGACACCATTATGTAATAGATGTGCTGCTTGGCATCCTGACATCTGCTGCCGGCATTGCGATATACGAGTGGCTGCGCCGTACATCAGTGATGAAATGCGGGCGGACGCAGGCAGTATCGTAATGGAATGAATGCAGATAAAAGTCCGCATTTTGCTCCATCGGTAAAGAAAATGATATAAATGAAATTCAATATAACACTAACATATTAACTTTAAAAGTAATTATGACAACATCAAATGTAAAGCCGGCTACCGGCAAACTTGGCGTTATGGTTGTAGGCTGCGGTGCAGTCTCCACAACGTTTATGACTGGTGTGCTCATGGCTCGTAAGGGTCTGGCAAAGCCTGTCGGTTCAATGACGCAGTATGATAAAATCCGTGTGGGAAAGGGAGACGACAAAAAGTATCTCTCATACGGTGAAATCGTGTCAATAGCAGACCTCAACGATATAGTATTCGGTACTTGGGACGTTTATCCTGCCAATGCTTTTGAGGCAGCTGTCAATGCTGATGTGCTCAAGGCAAAGGACATTCTGCCTGTTCAGGATGAACTGGAGAAGATCGTTCCGATGAAGGCTTGCTTCGATAAGGACTTCGCTGCACGTCTTGACGGCACACATGTCAAGGACTGCAAGACACGCTGGGACATGGTTGAGGCTCTCCGTAATGACATCAAAGAGTTCAAGGCTGCCAACAACTGCGACCGTATTGTGATGCTGTGGGCTGCTTCTACAGAAGTGTATGTGCCAATCAATATGGAGGTCCATGATACTCTTGAACACCTTGAGGCAGCCATGAAGGCTAATGATACGAAGAATATCGCTCCCTCAATGTGCTATGCTTATGCCGCTCTTGCTGAGGGTGCTCCGTTCATTATGGGTGCTCCGAACACAACAGTGGACATCCCTGCAATGTGGGAGATGGCAGAAAAGACACAGATGCCTATCTGCGGAAAGGACTTCAAGACAGGACAGACTCTCGTGAAGTCCGGCTTTGCCCCGATCATCGGCACACGTTGCCTCGGCCTGAACGGATGGTTCTCAACAAATATCCTCGGTAACCGTGACGGTCTTGTGCTTGATGAGCCTGCAAACTTCCGTACAAAGGAGGTCTCCAAGCTGTCAACTCTTGAGTCAATCCTCGTTGCCGAGAACCAGCCTGACCTGTATACGGACTATTATCATAAGGTCCGCATCAATTATTACCCGCCTCGCAATGATGAGAAGGAAGCTTGGGACAACATTGATATCTTCGGATGGATGGGCTATCCTATGCAGATCAAGATCAATTTCCTCTGCCGCGACTCCATCTTGGCTGCTCCTGTCTGCCTTGACCTCGTACTTCTCTCTGACCTCGCAGCACGTGCAGGCAAGGTTGGCAACCAGCGTTTCCTCTCTTTCTTCCTGAAGTCTCCTATGCATGACTACACCAAGGGTGAGGTTCCTGTAAACCATCTCTACCAGCAGTACACTATTCTCAAGAACGCAATCCGTGAGATGGGCGGCTATGAGGCTGATGAGGAACTCGACTAATATCATCTGAATGGTAAAAAGATTCTTTATTTCATGCGTCCTGCTGCTGACGATAGCGGCAGGCGCATTTTCTCAAAAGATAACCGGCGTCGTAATAGACGCTGCAACCGGCGACAGCATCGCCATGGCCGGCGTTGTCTACCGCACCCATCATGTTATGGCTGCGGCAGACTATAATGGCCGTTTCTCCATTGCGAGACACAATGGATGGAAACTTTATTTTACCGCTATGGGGTATAAAACCAAGGAGATTCTCGTTACGGAGAAGACGAAAAACCATATAGTGGTAAAACTAAGACCGGACACAAAGCAACTCCAGGAAGTTGTCGTCAAGTCTAAAAAGAACAGGTATTCGAGAAAGAATAATCCTGCAGTGGAGCTGATGAAGCGTGTCATCGCTGCTAAAAAGAAGACCGACCTTGACAATAACAACTACTACGAGTTCTATAAATACCAGAAACTTACTCTTGCCAAGAACAACGTCTCTCCGGAAGACATACAGGAACAGAAGGAGAAAGGCAATAAGGATTGGCTTGTAGACCAGATAGAAGTCTGTCCGATGAACGGCAACCTGATATGTCCCGTGCAGATTTCAGAGACTGTTTCGCGCAAGGTTTACAGGAAAAATCCGCGTGCGGAGAAGACAACTGTCCTCGGAGAGAGTTCCATCGGCGTTGCCAATCTTGTCGAAACGGCAGGCAATATCCTTGACGCATCGATGAAAGACATATTCACTGATGTCGACATCTATGACGATCAGGTGCGTCTTCTGCAGTTCCCTTTCACTTCTCCGATAGGTAAGGACGCCATAGGGTTCTACCGCTATTATATCGTTGACACATGCTATGTGGACAAAGACGAGTGCATACAGCTGACATTTGTCCCCAATAACCAGCAGGATTTCGGATTCCGCGGTGATATATGGGTTCTTAATGACTCTACGCTTCATGTACGTAAAGTGTCACTGACAATACCGAAGAAGTCGGATGTCAATTTTGTCGACAACATGAAGATAGAGCAGGAGTATGTCAAGCTGCCAGACGGACAGTGGGTGCTTGATACGGACAATATGCTTGTCGAGCTGAAACTCAACCGCATGTTGAATAATGCAGTGGTCATACGCACCACGAAGCTCTCAAACTACCGTTTCTCTGAGTTACAGAAACGTGAGTTCCGCGGCACGGCAACTTACGTCGTTGACCAGGATGCACGTAACCGCGGTAAGGATTTCTGGAATCAGTTCCGCACCGTGAAGCTTACGAAGTCGGAACAGAGTGTCGGCGGATTTGCCAAGAGCGTTGCAAACTTGCCGGGCATGAAGACTGTGCTTTTCCTGCTGAAAGCCTTTATGAACAACTATGTGGAGTGCACGCTGAGTGATTCGATACCGTCGAAATTTGACATCGGTCCTGTAAATACCATCGTAAATAAGAACATTGTTGACGGCTGGCGATTCAGGCTTTCCGGCCGAACCACAGCCGCGCTCAACAACCATCTGTTCTGGAACGGCTATCTGGCATATGGTGCGGAGAGTGCGAAATGGTACTATTCGACCCTCTTCACATGGTCTTTGAACAAGAAGAACAGGGAGCCATGGGAGTTCCCTATACGCCAGTTCACATTCCTTTCAGAATACGACATCATGTCCCCTTCGGATAAATTCCTTCTGACAAATAAGGACAATATGTTCATGGCGTTCAAGACACGGGAGATAGACAAGCTTTATTTCTATAACCGTCAGCAGGTTGAGTTCAAGTATGAGACGCTTGCCGGCTTCGCTACGACCATAGGCTTGAAGACCGAAGGCATCAAAGGCGCGGCGGAAATGGAGTTCCGGAAGCTTGACGGAACATCGTTCGACAGGGAAATCCGTACCACAGAAGCCCATATAGGATTCCGTTTCGCTCCGGGAGAGACATTCATAAACACCAAACAGCGCCGCTATCCAATCAACCTTGATGCACCGATATTCGCCATAGACCATACTGTTGCCATGGACGGAGTGCTCGGCGGAAAGTACAAGATGAACTTCACAGAGGCATCCGTTTATAAGCGTTTCTGGCTGAATTCGTGGGGAAAACTGGACATTTATGTGGCAGGAGGAGCGCAATGGAACACAGTCCCGTTCCCGCTGCTTATCATGCCGCGCGTCAATCTCGGATGGCTGTCACAGCAGGGAACATACACATTCCAGCTGATGAACAACATGGAATTCCTCAATGACCGCTATGCAATGTGGCACGTCTCATGGGATTTGAACGGAAAGCTCTTCAACCGCGTTCCGCTGCTCAAGAAACTGAAGTGGCGTGAGTATGTATCGTTCCGCGGAATGTACGGCAGGCTCACCGACAAGAACAACCCTTACCTGCCGGCAAATGCAGGAAGCGACATCCTTCTGCAGTTCCCCGTCGGATGTAACGTTATGAGCAGCAAGCCGTATGCGGAGATTTGTGTAGGTGTGCACAATATCTTTAAGTTTCTTGAGGTGGACTATGTGCACCGACTGTCATACAATGATCTGGACACAGCCATAAAGAACGGTGTGCGTTTCGCAATCAACATGACATTCTAAGCCGTCTGCCGGCCTTTTCTCAGCAACAGAAGTCCGGAGAAGGTAAGAAGACCATTCAACATAAGTAGTTCATAGCCGAATTGGTATCCAAGGAGGTTATGAACTATTTTGTTTATGATAAAGCACAGGACAGGGGCAATTACGCATACATAAGGCACCGGCCTGTCCTTCACTTCGTATTTTGTAAACAGTCCGAAGGAAAACAGTCCGAGCAGCGGACCGTATGTATAGCCGACCACGGTGTACACAAGATTGATGACACTTGACGACCCGATGCCGTCAAAGAGTATCACGGCAAGTGCAAAGATTACGGAAACAGACATATGCACCCTCTTGCGCAGTTTCTCGTCCGTAGTGTTTCCTCGTATGTCAACGCAGAAACTTGTCGTCAGGGAGGTTAGGGCAGAGTCTGCTGTCGAGAACGATGTGGAAACTATTCCTATGAAGAACAACACGGCCGCCCATACGCCCAGTTCTCCTGTTGCCGCAAACATGGGCAACAGTTCGTCACCTTTCTCAGGCAACGCCATTCCCTGCTGCCTGCAAAGCAGCAGAAGGAGGACACCGAGGAACAGGAACATGGCATTGACAGGAAGAAAGGCAAAGCCGTAGGAGCACATGTCCTTGCGTGCGTCCCGCAAGCTCTTGCATGTAAGATTCTTTTGCATGACATCCTGGTCAAGGCCCGTCATGACAATGACGGTGAATATTCCGGAAAGAAACTGTTTCCAGAAATTCTGAGTGGAGCCGAAGTCGTCAAGGACAAAGATGCGGGAATGGCTGTCGTTCCATATAGCCTGCCACAGTTCAGGGAAAGACATGTCCATACGCTCGGTAACCGCAACGATTATAAGTCCTGCCGAAAGCAGCATGCATGCAGTCTGCATCATGTCCGTCCATACCAGCGTCTTTATTCCTCCGCGGCAGGTGTAAAGCCAGATCATGGCAGTAAGTCCGGCAGCCGTCGCCCAGAACGGAATTCCGTACTCCGCCAATACGAAGTGCTGAAGCAGCATGCAGACGACATAAAACTTTATCGCCGAGCCGGAAAGCTTGGATATAAGGAAGAACCATGCACCTGTCTTGTAGCTCCTCGTTCCCAGTCTTTTGCCGAGATATGTATATATCGAAGTGAGGTTCAGGCGATAGTAAAGCGGCAGGAGAATGTACGCCACGGCAAAGTATCCGAGGATAAAGCCCATGCACATCTGCAGATAGGTCATCTGCTGAGTCATCACCATGCCGGGCACAGATATGAATGTCACTCCCGAGATGCTTGCACCGACCATGCCGAACGCTACCATATACCACCGCGACTTCCTTTCCGCACGGAAGAAAGCGTCATTGCCGGCCTTTTCTGATGCCATGCGCCCGAAAAGCAGCAGCAATGCAAAATAGATTATTATTATAGCAAGTATCATTTCGCATGCAAATTTCGCAATAATTCTTCATATACGCAAGCAGAGCCTGTGTTTTTCAAGTGAATTCTTCCCTGCCTTTTCTCGCCATGGCAGAGCTTAAGTGAACTTAACTCTGCCCATTTGGCTTAACGAAAACGTTTCTTTTCCATCCGTCAGCCGTTGTCAGCAGAATCTTCAGGACTGCCTGTTCCCGCCACTTGTCATCCGAGCCACTCCCCTATACGCTTCTTTACAAGAGACGTCTCGCAGAGGATGCGTATGAACTCCTTCGCACCCTCTTTCTTGTAGTGGTCTTTCAGTGTCTGCACACATCCCTCCATGCGGCATCCGTCGTGCGCTATGGGTATTGCGCGGAGTTCGTCGCTGTCTTCTGTGGCAGATGCTGAGAGGATGGTGCATATCCCGGTGTTGCGTACAAGCCGCAATAGCGGAGTGACCTCGTCCATTTCCACTCTCACGTTTAGTTCTGTGGCATCCGGCATGATTGATTCCAGCATGTTGCGTGCCTGAAGTCCCTTTGCAGGAAGTGCCACCGGATAGCCGGAAAGGTCACTGACGGAGACCTCTTTCCTCCCGGCAAACGGATGGTCACGCCGTACAATGACCGACAGATGGTCTTCAAAAAGAATGTGTGACTCAATTTTCGGATAGTGCTCCTGCGGCCGGAACGACAGCACAAAGTCAAGTTCGCGGCAGGAAAGCCGTGAAAGCAGTTCCTCCATCGGCTTGTAGATGATGTTGAGGTGTATTTCCGGATAGCGTCTCATAAACTCTTTTAATGTCTCGTGCATTACCATGTTGAACGAGTGTGTCACCCCGATGTTCAGTGCGCCGCAATGTAATCCGCGGAGATCCTCCATGCGTTGAGCACATTCTTCTGCCGACTGCACTGTCTTTTCTGCAAACGGCAGCAGTTCCATGCCTGCCTCCGTCAGAGTCACTTCATGGGAATTGCGGAAGAAGAGGACACTGCCGAGTTCATCCTCCAACTGTTTTATTGTCTGCGAGAATGTGCTCTGCGTGACACATGACTTGCGTGCCGCCTCAGAGAAGTTGAGGCATTTCGCAGCTACGATGAATGATTTAAGATGTCTCAGTTCCATGTATGTCGGGAATTTCTTGTTGAGTTCTATTCTGCCTTTTCTCACCATGGCAGAGCTTAAGTGGACTCAGTTCTGCTCATTTGGCTTAACGGCAACGTTTGTTTCTGTTGCAAAGTTACATTGTTTCTTTGATAAACGGCACTTTCTCTCCACTTTTTTATCTTGTTGCCGAGAATGAATGTTTCTTGAAACAGAATATAGGAACCGTCACCCCGAGGAACATCAGCAATATGATTGTACAGCATACCAGTCCGTTCCGGTGCAGCAAGTACAGTTGGTGCATGAAGTCTGTTTCTGAGGAATGGTGCACACAGGCTATGAGGGCCTGCATGGAACGGTAGGCATACATGCCTGGAATCATGGGGAGGAGAGCCGGGAAGGACATGCTTTCCGCAGGAGTTTTCCAGTGGGAGGATGCAGGAATGGACAGAAGTCCGATGGCAATGCTGCCGATGAAGCTTGCAGGAATGATGTCTGTGCCGAACTGTCCTGTCAGCAGAGTTCTTGTGCCATGGCCTGCGGCTGCGAGGACGGCACAGCCGGTGAATGTCTTGACAGGCACGTTGCTGATGCTTCCGAAGCCTATTGCGGCTGTTGCGGCGAAGAAACAGTCTTCAAGAATTGGTAACATGTGGTTGCTCGGATAATGGTTTTATATTATTTGAATAGAAAAGCAGAAGGTCTCTCCTTGCTTCGCGGACGGTGTCGGATGACGGAATTCCCGACTGTGGAAAGCTTTCCTGCCTTTATTTCGCACAGTAGTCCATCAGCGTCAGTCCGATATACAGTCCCGCAGAGAGACAGACCGTCATGGTCACGGCATGTATCAGTCTGCTCATTGCACAGATATGATGTCCGTTGATGAGGTCGCTCACGGCATTAAGATATGGGATGCCTGGTATAAGGTAAAGTACGCTTGTCGCCAGTGCTATGTCTGGAGTTGTTCCTATGTTGAACACATAGCATGAGCATGACATTATTGCTGATACGCAGCCGGCAATAATGGTTGCGATGCGTATGTCGATACTGAATTTACGGCAGAGCGTCTCCTTCATGTAGAAGCCGCAGGCGGTGGCCGTGAACACTACAGCCATGGCTGTCCGGTCGCCGTCAAACAGCCGGCAGAACGAAGCGTTTGCCAGTGCTGTGAGCAGTGTTACGGCCGGCAACGGTATGCGTGCGGTCTCAGTAATACACCGGTATTGCCTTTCCGCTATGTCGAGAGGCATGTGCCTGTCAAGGCAGTTCCAGCTGAGTTTGCTTAGTGCACTTACGGTTGAGAAATTTATTCCGCTGCCTTTTATTGCTTTGCTGCGTATGGCAGTTCTGCCTTCATGAACGTTGCTCAGCACAACATCTATGTGCCTCGGATATATGTGCACCTCGGCATTGCAGCCGTATGCCTCAGCCATGCGTCCTACATTTTTTTCTATCCTGACAGTCGCCGCGCCACATTCAAGCAGGGTAGTGGCGTAGTCGCACAGAAATATGCCGAGCTGTTCCGCCTGTTGGTCTTTATTCATCGTCATCTTCCCATGTATAAATGGAACCGCTTTCCCATCCGAGGAGATGGCATTTCCTGTTGAGCACGGAGAGAATGTGACAGGTAGTGCTGCCAAAAACAACAAGCAAGACCATTACCGTACATCCGATAATAAGCCATGCTGCATAAGGATTCTGAATTGTTGCAGACATGATGTATGATACTTTTTTTCTAAATCGGGTGCAAAGGTACGGAATACCGTTGATGTGCGAAAGTCCCGGTATGCGTTTGTATCAATGGCTGCTATCGGAAAAACCTGTGACAGAGACAGTCTTAATCCTTATTGTAATGGAATATAGTCTGTGAGCCGTAAAGAAGAGAAAGAAGGACATTTCAATTTTAAGTCTTAATCCTTATTGTAATGGAATATAGTCTGTGAGGGCAAAGTGGTAAATATTATGACACCCGAACCTAACGTCTTAATCCTTATTGTAATGGAATATAGTCTGTGAGAGCTTAAAAAAAAACCAATTATGGCAAATGTGGAGTCTTAATCCTTATTGTAATGGAATATAGTCTGTGAGGCCGTAATGTCAAAGTTACATATTCATTTGGCTGTAAGTCTTAATCCTTATTGTAATGGAATATAGTCTGTGAGCCCGAAGCCAATCGGGTGTCTGTATTCCTTGATAAACCGTGTCTTAATCCTTATTGTAATGGAATATAGTCTGTGAGAGTTCGCACACTTCCTGTTTGAAAACGGACTTGAAGTCGTCTTAATCCTTATTGTAATGGAATATAGTCTGTGAGACGAGATAACGGGCGAGATTAACAAATTAAATACCGTCTTAATCCTTATTGTAATGGAATATAGTCTGTGAGTGGCAGAAAACACAGCTAAGACAGTTATCTCCTCAGTCTTAATCCTTATTGTAATGGAATATAGTCTGTGAGTACTTCCAAAGTATCATTTGCAAAATTTCACAGTTCGTCTTAATCCTTATTGTAATGGAATATAGTCTGTGAGAAAAATAGCGCTACAGCTTTTAACAAAATTATTCGAAATGTCTTAATCCTTATTGTAATGGAATATAGTCTGTGAGACCCACGCGTCGTGAATACACTTTCAAACAGTTACTATGTCTTAATCCTTATTGTAATGGAATATAGTCTGTGAGTTAACAATAATTAACTATGGCAGAAACAAAGACCGGTCTTAATCCTTATTGTAATGGAATATAGTCTGTGAGTTATAGTAAAATGGAAAATAACAAGTTAGAATTTAGGTCTTAATCCTTATTGTAATGGAATATAGTCTGTGAGAGCAAATATTGTAAAAAGTTGAATATTAGTTATGTATCTTTGTTATTTTCCTTGCTTTATATGTTTCTAAATAAAAAAAGTACCTCAATTACTCTGCAAAGTTATAAAAAAAAAGTCAAAGAACGTTTGTAACAATCAAAAAAGTCAGAAGAACAGTGTATTTTTGCTATGTGTTATGATGTCAACTTCGATTTTCTGACCTATTATTTTCATCATCTTCAGATAATCTGTAGATACCGGGAGTATGATAATGCTGTCATGATTGTCATAGGCATCTTGTACGGCAGAGAGATCATTTTTAATCATATTGCATGTTTCAACAGATGTCTCTGCTAAGAAAATTGACCGCTGGATGCGGGTGCATCCATGCCGTTGCAGATATTTGCTGACAAGACGGCGTACTTTATTATTCTCGATATCGTACATTACAAAAAACAGCATTCTGTTAGGCGTTTTCTTTATTCTATCAGTTATTCCTAAAATATGTTTGATACGCAATTGCAGGTCTTCTATTATGCATTCGTCGGTATCGTATGAAACTGCAGGCGGATTTTCTTTTTCTTTCAGTTGTGCAGCATGTATTTTTTTCATACGCTCCACGAATGTCAGTGGTGGTTTCTTTTTTCGCGGCATGTGCAAATTTATATTTTTTCAACGATGAACGATTCTACTACATCTGCCATTAAAGCATTCGCTTCAGTGTCAGTACCAGTCCTTGGCGACTGCACTACACTAAATCCATGTTTTCCAAAAAACAGATTTATCTCGGCTTGCTTGCTCCCTATTTTGAACCGTAGTTTCTTTCCATAATTTATGTTTATGATATCAGTGATGGCGATTCCCTTTTCTGCGATATAGAGTTCCAGTTCATCCATTATTTCTTCCAGTTCAGTTGGAACGTATGCCGGTGTCTTTTGCTTTTTTAGTTTTGCATTCGGGTTAAGTGTTTTGCGTATCAGCTCCAGTGCGTCATCATTTATTTCTTTTGCTGTGGAATTGTTTTCTCTTTTTGACTTTTGTTCTTTATTCTCCTTTTCGAAATTATATTTTATTTGTAATGCTTGTTCCACATTATTTTCCACATCAATGATGTCTTCAAGCCGTACTGCAGCACATTGTGGATTAAAGTAGATATTGTTGTCTTCGCTTATGAAGCATGCTCGTGTCACATCGCATGTTTTGGTGTCCACGACTTGTTGTATGTTGTATTGTATGGAGAAGCGTTCGACAAATATCCTATAGAATATTTTATACGTTGTGGAGTCATAGCATCTTGATGCCAGGCGCATCATAACCTTCAGTCCGTCGCCACTTGGTGATGCAAAGCATAGTAGAACTCTATCGTCATTCGTCAACCGTTTCCGCAGTTCTTCCAATACGATGCCCTTATCAGACAAGTGGTCTATATCTATTATGAAATATTCGGTGTAGGCGAAGTTTTCTGTCCTGCGGTAGGCCGGGTTGAATATTGCGCACACGAAATACGGAAGCTGCTGCTTGAGTGTTGCATACTGTGCCGCATTAATCTGTTTTACGATCCGTAGCTGTCTCAGTCTTGCGGAAATGGTCTGTTTAGGATGCCGGATGGCATCACACAGGTACTTGACCGTCGCTTTTTGCAGCAAGTCGTTGCCGGATTTTATATTGTTGCCGATGGAAATCATACTCAATTGTATTTTTTGAATAATTGTGCCAAACTTTGTGCATACAGGCTGATTTGCGTGAGACGGCTACGTTGCAGTTTGTCATTGTCTACGATTTCATCGAGAAAGTCGTTGATAGACTGGATCAGGATGCGGCGTCCGAGTGCTTCCAGCCAATATGACCCATCCTCACGTATTGAATAATGGTCGTCTGTTATGGCATGTTGGCTCAGGAGTGAGAAGACGATATAGTCAATCCACACGCGGTAGAGTTCTATCACGTCATATACCAAGACCGGGCGGTTATAGTCATCACGATGCATGATGCCGATGTAAGGATCAACGCCGGCTTTGATGAGTGCTCCTTCTATTTTCCCATACAGCACACCATAACCATAGTTAAGCAGTGCGTTGGCTGCATCCATTGCAGGGTTCTGACTGCGTTTTGCAAAGCGGTACTCTTCAGGGAGGAATAGATTCATCGCATCGAAATATATCTTCGATGCGACACCTTCCCAACCACGTAACGTAGGCGAGATGTCGGATACTATTTCACCTTGCAGGAGGGCAATCTTTGTACGATAGTCTTCCAGACGGTTGACGGCTTTGTTTACTATGTTTTGCTTCACTTGATTGTCTGCAGGCAACATCAGGAGCATCGCTTGCTGATTTTCAATTTTTCGTATGACAATGTTTTTTATCCATTCCACCGAGTCAGGAGAGAAGGTGAAGGCAAGTTGCCCTTTGCGTATGGTTGAGATAGAACCATATTTAGGACTCCAGACACGTGCTATAGTCTTGCCGGACTTATCCATAAACAGCACCTCTATTTCATTCTCAACGGCAAGCATTACTGCATCACTTGTAATCTGGGCTCCTCGGCTTATCTGTATTGACTTTATGCCAATTGCCGGTATTCTTTGTTTGCCGTCAGAGTTTATTATGACAAATCCTTCGTTGTCACGGCTGAGGGATGTTCCAAAACTGTTTATAATCAGTTCCATAATTGTATATTTATCACATAAGGTAGAAATCGTCGACGACATACAAGTCTTTTCTTGCGCGTGTCATAGCGGTGTAAATCCATTGATAGACGTATGGTTTTGGCTGCAATGGCAGATTTCTTGGAATATCAAGATAGACATTGTCCCATTCACCGCCTTGTGACTTATGGCAAGTCAGTACATAGCCATAGACGCAGCGAAGTGCATTGAGGTAGGGATCACTCATCATACATTGGTTGAACATAGATGACTTTTGTTGTATCCCGTTATTTCTCATTCGTATGAAGAAATCTACAAACAGTTCTTTTTGCTGCTCTTGTGAAAGGTTTGTCTGGTTTGAGTAGACAATGTCTGCAATCATCAACTGTGAGTATACTTTCTGTGTGAAGAGTTCTTTGACACTTACCTGTACAAAGGTAAGTCAGGCACGATGAACTTCCTTTCCTATGTCGGTTATTTGAACAAGGTCACCATTCATCAGCCCAGATATGGAGTTGTTCTGTGTGACAAGCAACAGATCGTTCACGGCAATCGTTGGTTGTGTGATTCCCAATGATGGTCTTATTAATTTTGTTGCAGTGTCACACTGTCTGTTAGAGAATGTAATCATTGTAGAAATGTTATATCCTCTTTCCTTTATGTCATTAATGTATAGTTGCATCAATTCCGATGCATTATTCACCAGATGTATGTTCCTGCATCCTTTGAGAGGAAATTTTGCCCATTTCCATGGCTGCGGATTGAAATACAGCCGTCTGAGTTTTTGGGATGCGATGACAATATCATTGCCTTTTGCCTGACGGACTATTTCTGTCAGTTCTATAGTCTCCGCATCAATTCCGAATGTCATATCGAAATATTGCGAGGTGAGAGCGGGGGAGAACTTCTGATTTACAGGAGGAAGCTGGCAGGCGTCTCCAATGAATATGTATTTCCCGTTTTTATCATATTGCAGCAGGTCGTTCAGAATGCGTCCGCTGCCGAAGATTGCTTGTGCGGCGGTTTTTGATTCCGCATCAGAAATCATGGATGCCTCATCCACAATATATATGTTTTTCTCTTCAGATGTTATCTGTAATGGTTCAAATACCAGCAACAGCTGTCCTGTTTTGTCAACATTAGCTTTTTCCCGTTCGTGTACGACATTCTCTATATTCTGATTGAAATCGGAATATTTATAAACCAGTCCGTGTACGGTGCGTGTGGGGCATCCTGTAGCATTTGAAAGAATTTTAGCAGCTCGTCCTGTTGATGCCAGCAGGAGGCAGTTGCAGTCTTCTGTTGCCAGTTTGCTTAGGAGTTCTTTTACAAGAGTAGTCTTGCCTGTGCCGGCGTACCCTTTTAATATGAATACACGGTTGTCTGAGTTGACAAATTTCAACAACTGGGATAAGGCATTGCTTTGGCAAGGCAGGAGTGTTATCTTTTTATTTTCCATAATCTCTGAATCGTTTGAAGTGAAATTCGATTCTTTTGGAACCGTCAGGCAGAATTTCCGCAATACGGTATGTGGTGGAGGATATGCATTTTATGCCATGTTGATGTAGTTTTGAGACTATTTGGAATGTCAGGCACATCTCGCCCATGATATGCACCGTAACTTTGTTGTCTTTTACCAGTGTCAGTATCTCTGCGATTTTTTTGTCTGCCAGTTCTGAGATGGCATCTTCATCGTCAAACGGGTCAACGTTTGGGAATGGGATATCGATGCATTTACCGTACTCCATGGCAGCGCTCAGTTGTTCTTCCGACCATTCTGATGACGGATGGTTTGAAAGATTTATCAGAAGCTTTGGAGTGTTGACCGATTCCTTGTTGTCACATAGCTCGGCTTTCGGCTCTGCTTCTGCTGTGTTGTCCGGTTCCTTGTTGTCACATAGTTCGGCAATAATCTTATCAACATATTTTTTGATATTTCTTTTCAGTTTGTCTATTGATTGTGGATTATTGCGCATTCCTGAATGGTTAAAATCATTGCGCAACCTTGTCAGGTGGCAAAAATTGCGAGCCAAAGATTCTGTTAGTCTCTCATCGCATTCCACTTTTTTTGACAGTTTCAATAGTTCTGCGTCTGTTATATTGTTCTCTCTGTTTTCTCCTTTTACTGCGCATGCCGCATTCACTGTGCCTCTCATAGTCTCATTGTCAACAGGAATGTTGTTACGCTCACAGAAGAATGTGACAATACCTTCCTGTAACTCGGTTATTGCGGTTTGATACATTCCGTTGTCTGCGCACCATTTTGCCGCCATCAGACAGTTTTTTGCACTTTTGCCAGCTACAAAACCGTTTAATGACATTTTGATTTTGTCCATAACAGGATTCAGTGGCTGGATGAAAGTGCTGCTGATGGTCTCGGAAGTTGCCAGCAGTTTTTTTAATGTCGTTGCGTTATAAATGTCAACTCCCCTGCAAAATTTCATCTCGTCAACAAATGTGCCCAAGCCCTTGACAAAGGCATTTAGATTCCTTGCCGACTCATCTTTATTGTTGTTCCTCAGAATGGAACTGGTTTGGTGCCGGCTGAGCTCAACAAGCTGGCTGACACTTCCATTCTCTATGAAATCAGCGGCGGCATGAGTCCAATCCTGCAGTAGAGACAGTGGCAAGAGGTCTACAATAGGTGCCTCACCGTCATTGCGTGATTCGTAGTTGCCGTATGAAATTCCTTTCACACTGATATTCTTCAGGAACTTCGCGTAATTCCCCAATACAAGGACAAGCATTGGGAGATAACGGAATCCATGAGTCAGGTCGAAGTATACTTCGTCTCCATCCTGAAGAATTTCATAGACAGTATTGAATATCTCCCACATCTCAGATTCGTCTTTGCCTTCAACAATGTCAACAGCTTGTACATTGATTGGCAAATCCATATCCTCAATTACATCGCAGAGTCCTTTGTAAGCCTCATTCTTTTGCTCGTGGAAGTTGTATCTTTCGTTTCCCGGGACAATCCAATTCGTTGCTTTAGCCTTGCTTGTCAATAAAATATAGGCAGCACAATCTTCCGTCCAAGACTTTACATCATGATACTCAAGCATTGCTTGCTGTATAAATCTTGTCTCGGAGGAAAGAAAATCATTCTTTCTGTATCTGCATTTGCCATAAAAACCTGTTCCGAGAACAGATAAGAAAACCTTTCTTGCCATATATTATATTTTTTAAGCTTTTATTCCTGTTATAATTTTGTCAAAACGTTCCGGTATTTGCTGTAATGCGGTTTTGTCCTTTGTTCCACAGACAACATTCAATTTCGCTTCCCGTGATTTTTCTCCTATATCTTTTAATATTGGATAATATGAAAGCAGGACGCTGTATGACTTGTCACTCCCATAATTCTGTCGTATAATCCCCATCTTATTGATGTTGTCCTGATTGACATATCCGGATTTGCATTCCACGAAAAGAAGTTTGTTGCCAATGTTCACAAGTATGTCTATTTCGTTTTTGTCCTTGTCACGGACTCTCGAAGTCTCTTCTTTTGGTTGGAAAGTCACGCCTGTCCATATTTCATATCTATTGCCGGACCACTTGTCTATGGCATCAGCGACAAGCACTTCCCACCATCGCCCCTCAAGCAGAAGCTTACGGACTTCAGGATGGTTGATGTCCAATAAAACCGCATCATCCTTTTCTATGCGGATTGAAGTTGGAGATGCGCTATAATGTATCGTTCCGTCATAATAACCGTTTCTTAATTCGTTGGAACGATACAGTCTGCCAAGTTTTTCAAATATTTTCTTATGTTGCTCAACAAACTCCATTATCGTATGGGAAACAGACAATGTGGCATCGTTTTGTTGGTAGATTTCGTAGTTCTTCAGTGTTTGTCCCTGCAAGGCAAATATTGTTTTGCTGTCCACCTTGCAGTGCAGTTTCTCTGACTGATAAGTGCGGAGGTCTATGAACTCATCCGAATTTGTGTATATTATGCGGGCGTCATGTCGCTGGGCGACAATAAAAGCCCCCACCGCCATGATTTTCGTTCCTCCCGTGACATTATACATTATTTCATCTGTAGCCTCCATTTTATTATGTATGTCTTCACAAACAGCGATAATGGAGCTGATTTCAAAAGCATTGACACTGCAGATGATTGTGCATTTTATGTCATGTGACTCTAACACATGCTTCAGTCTTTTTGCGATGCTTTTATTTTGCATTGTGCCAACAATGTACACATGTTGCGGCAAGAACTCCATTATTGGATAATATGTTGGCAGACATTCTTTGCCAAGTAATGTTATATGGATTTTCATTGTTTACTGTCTGTTATTGTCAGTCTGACAAAGCCTAATAAAGAACAGGGGCCTGATGTGACACGTCGTGATTTCGGGAAATCATACTCAGTATATCTTTCATTATGGGGTCTTGCTTGTTTTATTACATTCTCGAAATAGTCACTGTTTTCTGTCCATGCTCCGGTAATGAACCGCCAGCCACTGCCATGACCTATGCGAAGGACACACGACTCGCCATCCTTGCATTCCTCAACAGTGGATAATATGTCCTTACATTTATCTATATATTTCTCTATACAGTTAGAACTATCCTGCTCCGCATTTTCCCGTTTCTTCCAATATTTTATTTCTGATTCCAGAAGTTGTTTTGTATGATTGTTGATTGTGCGGAATAGTTCCGGTAAAGATGATAAACAGTCAGGAAGGGGCTTCACATAAGATTTGCAATGCTCGTATTTTTCCAAATCAAGTTTTATGTCGAAGGCTGATTCGTCTTTAGGCACCAACACCTCTACAAGCTGCGGTTTTGATTCGTCGTAGTAATCTAGGAATTTACGCTCGTTAATATTCACCATACGTCTGGCACTTGTCATCAAACCGCCGAATCTGGCGTCGCCAACATGGAGAAATCTGAAGACACTTTCGTTCGGATTACTGCCAAACAGGTCATTCTCGGCGGCCTGGTTTTTGTTGTAGTTCGGATTTTGCTTTAGGTATGCATTGATCTGTGCTTGCCCCTCACCATGCAGAAGCTGCGCCAAAACGGCAGTCCGTATCGCTCCTTTGATAGAACTTCCCGGTATGTACGGCCAGCCCATTCCGTCATGGATGAATGTCTTCAGCTGCTTTTCGGTCTTTTTAAATCCAAAGTCAATAATACGGGCATAGTCGTCTACAACAGCTTTGGGAGCATATTTGGCAACAAGCTCTGTCACAGGCCTTTGGCGTTCTATGTGGATTATCCATTCATCCACGTGCTCAGGACCTATGATTTTCATTAATTTCTTTGCATCAACCACAGCAAGGACATTATACCCCTCTGAGTCTTTTGCCTTGAAGAAATCAAGGCCTTCCGTTAATACTTCTCCGGAACCGATATGCACTGCCGTCAATGTCTCAATTTTTATCTTGCTCATAACACTATCTGATTTTCAAGGTTACAGCTCTCCCGCTACGGTATACAGGATGGACATTCTTGTCGTTCCAGTCAGGGCGGAGATTAACTACTTTTCCAACAAGGGACTTTGTTGTCTCGAAGACAGAACCTTCCCCGAAGGCATAGACCATTTTCTTACGTAAATGGCGGAATTCTTCAAGACTGCTTCCCGCCATATATCCGCCTCTAAGAAGAAGGGAGTAGCGAGGAGAACCGTCAAGCAGTCTGTTAAGTTCCTCTTCTGTCGGGATGAAAAGTGATAGTGACATTCTTCTTCTCGCATCTTGAGGCTCATCAAAAGAGAACGGTTCTTTTGCAATCTCCACATCAAATTTTCCTCCACCAACATTTTTATCGGTTCCTATTCCATTCTCGCCTAATTGAGCGAATAGTCTTGACATTAACTCCAACACATCGCCTTTTGCGTCAGTGAGACAATACAGTCCAGCGTCCTTGTTGAAATAATTCCACTCAAAATAGAATGGTTCCGCGTCTTTGGAACCGTCACGCGGCACAGTAACTCGCTGCATGACTTGTGACTTGAATAACGGCTCGAGATGTTTGTTTCTTGGCACAATGAAGCTACCTTGTATTTGGCTCTTGGATATACATGGTTTGCCGCCGGTTAAGAGCTGCTTCCACAAGTTCTGCTCAATATACTTTACTTTCTTGAGCTTTTTGCGGCACTCGCTCTCTTCCGCATCTTCCACTACGACATTCAATAGCCCCTGTGGTTTGGGAAGAAAGTAGATGTCTTTGTAAAAGGGAAAAGCGGAACTCATGGAAAAAGATGTAAGAAACTCCTCCACATTGAGTGGCATTCCCGTAGCGACTCCAACAGCGGCCAAAGCCGATGACAGAGTGTCCGAATGCAACTCTAACGAGGAACTATCATAATTATCCCTGCCGGTACCGATATGGAGTGGCGAGAGATTATACATTTTTATAATGGACAGTAGAACCATAATCAATAGGTTTTCTCTTCTGGTTCTTCCCAGTTTCTGAATATAACATGACCATATCCTCGCGAACCGCTTCCGCCAAGGTAGTCGTCTTCCAATAGGCTGACGGCTTGCTTTAATGTCTGTTTCAACTCTTCTTCATTATCACTGTCAAATATGTTAAGAATCATCGTCAGATTAAATTCTGCACCGGCCGGTACGCGCTCGAAGGTTCTTGGTATTGATTTCGCTGTGATTCGGTTGATGCTTGCTTCCGTTTTGCTTTCTGTGTAAGGGAGGTCGGTGTTTTCAAGCTGGTCACCATTGAGGAGTTCTGCATCTCTGACGATTAATCTTGACGGATGGCTTTCTTTTTCACTGCCGGAGACGCCAAACAGTGCTCCTGATTTTGATTGCGCACTGTTGCTTGGGTTGCCATTGTTTGTTTCTCCGTTATACAGTTCTGTCAAGGAACGCATTTTCCCCTTCAGTGAACTGCCTGGAATGTAAGGCTTGTTGTCAATTGGGTTGCGGACAACAAAGTTGTCTGGTCCTCCGATGTTCAAAGCTGCATTTGTACCACCGATATGCAAACCGGTCTTAACCTCTATAATGCCTGTATAAACAAGTTTCTTTATCAATCTATTCATTGTGGTGTCGTTTTTGTGTGTTATTGTCCATTATTTGCCTTGTGGTATGCCAGAATGGCTTCCATTAAATTGCAGAAATTGATGTATGATTTCTCATCATTCACATAATTGTATGCTTTTTCAAAGACCTTCTTGAAAAGTTTTAATCCATTGTTGCCAGGGTTTCTTCCATACGCATACGCGACTTTAGGGCGGAGTAGGAAGAACGAAGCTTTTTCCTTTTCAAATCCTCCCATCTGAATGCGCTTTATTTCACAATAGACATTGCGGATTTGAGAATTGGTGAGCTTGTATTTCGCCATGGCGCAACCCATTTCCTCTGCAAAATCAGGTAATTCTTTTGTGGCACCTTCCTGTATCCATTCTTTTATACAGACTTCTTTCTCTCTAAGCTTGTTTTCTTCTTTCAGAGCTTCATCGTTTGGACTTTTAGGGTGCTTATACGCCCATTCTATTCCAGCTCTAAGCTTGTTTTCTTCTTTCAGAGCTTCATCGTTTGGTCTCTTACTGAAATTTGTGTTTTGTTGGTATCCCATATTAGTTTGTATTTAATTTGTTTGATCTTATTTCCAATTCAGCCCATCTGCAAGCCATTGCCCATAACTCCAACGGATGGTAAGAGCTGCTTATGTTCTTTCCGTTGAGTTTGTTACAACCGCTGCATACTTCAGACTTGCAGTTGTCAATCAATGACATTGCCGCACTTTTTTTCATGCGTTCCTTCATTCTGCTTAAATCATAAGTGAGCATCCAATATGTCTTTATGTTTTGTATGCAATGCTCTTTTATGTCCGCATTCATCCAATGGGTGAGAACTTTCGATATGAATGATTTAGGCATACCGTCTGTGTTTATTGCGTAAGAGATTGCATCTTTCAGTGATTTCACATACGGATACTCCTCCTCGAAATTCATTGCCATCCCAAGGAAAGATATAGAACCTTTTGACTTGCCGCTGCATACGTGAGATTTCGCGTTGGCTTCTTCCTGTGCACTCATCTCCGCTCCCTTGATTATCGGGAACTTGTCATCGATAAACGAGATTCCGCCGGAAATAGAGAATGCAGGATTCTCGCAAGTGAAATGCTTGAAATCCTTGTGGATTCTTTCTGCCATATCCGTCATTACGCTCCAATCGCCCACGATGAACAAATCATCGCCACCACTATATATAATATAAGCATGGTCAGGATCAATCTCTTTCCATATTGTATTCAGGTATCCTGAGAAGAAATAGTCGAATGCTCTGCTGAGTGCGGACATGCGTGGCAAAATTGAACGTTCCGGAGATATTCCTTTCTGAAAAATAGCTCCCAGATTATCAACATCCATACGCAAGACTCCTAATCTGTGGAATGATTCCGCAGAGGTGTTCTTGCACAATTCCTCAAAGACATCACACTTAATGTTTGTTCCTCCATAATAATCTAATTTGTTGATGATACTGCACATCTTGCTTCTTACCATGTCCGTATTGTCATTGAAAGAAACAACTGTAACTGTCTTGTCCTTTATAATTGCAATATCTTGCTTTAGTTTTTCTTGTTTGATGAAATAGTAATACAGCCCAAGATTAAGAGGCTCCAGGTGGCATTCGCTGTTCCATGCCTGGATTTCATTTTCTGCAATGACCATGACACCAAGATTCTTGAGCATTTGTCCCAGCTCTATCTGCTGTTTTGTCATCTCACGAATAGGCGAAAGACCTTTGGTGTTACATATCTGTTCTGTGTTTGAAAATGTCTCACCTGTGCAAATATCTGTCATTCCATTCCCGGCTGTCATAAACGGATTGAATAAGGAATGATATTCTTTAGCGATGACATTCTTGAATTTAGAACCCTTTTTTGCGTCCTTCTTAAGGAATAATTGTCCCCACACATCACCGAGAGAGGTTTGTCCTGTATGCAGCAAAGCCTCTTTTGGCAGTTCGGCAAAGTCTATTGCCAGAAACAACGATAGTTTATGGGTGTCAAACAACTTTTCTTCTATGTTGTTCACTGCAATATCTAATCTCTTTTTCGTATGTTCCGTATTTGGAGCCAACAGATAGAAACCTCCTCCGGAATTGTAGATGACATTAGCCTGTGGCAATCCCAATTCCTTCCTTATATATCTTAGGACAGCATCTGACAAAATACGTAGATAGAAAGAGCGTCCTTTGAGGTTCTTACTTGCATATTTGGAAGCAACTTGATACAAATACGGTTGTATTCCACTCAAATCTGCTCCAATAAGCAAGAATGGGCTATTGCTGCTCTCTCTTGATTCTATGGCGTCATACAGACATACTGTTAAGGCTGCGGAAGATTTGAGAAAATCATATACGCTGACATCATTATAGCCTTCAAGTCCAACAGGAATGTTGGATGTGTATTTACAGAGTAAAGTGAGTAGATTCTCGCTAAAAACAGTAAGATTATCGGCAGGCATTTCCGATAATTGTTCTGACAGCATCCCCAATAAGTCGTCATTCCCATAAGATAGGTTCTGTTTGCTTGGGAAATTCTTTTTTGTCAAAGAAATTGGAGCAGGAGCAATCTTCCATAATGTCTCATGAGGCGTAGCTGATATTGTTTCTAATATTGAATTCAGTCCATCTCTGACTGAGCTCTTCGACTTTTCTCCTAAGCCAAGGGCTAATGTCTGTGCCTCGGTGATTATATTAGAATATTTAACCAATACATCATCTGAGCAAAACTTCTTTTGCAAACCACTTAAAGTCTCATGATGCAATAATGCCGCAAGGTAAATGTGTTCTTTTATATTATTCATAGTATCGGATTACTATTTTGTTGTTAATCTTTTTATCATCCCAAAGCCAATGCTTACTCCCTTTCCGAGACCTATATAGTCAGGCAAAGAGACATTGGTCTTGAATTGTATGTCAAAGCCCATCATCTTGACACCCTTGAACCTATATTCTCTGGGGGGATCTACAGACAATATCTTTACAGTGACTTGTTCTTCTAAATGCATGTCTATTCCTTTTGCAAAGGACAGGATATTGCCGATGAGTATATTTTCCAACATTGTATATTTTTCTATTACACTTTCCATGTCGCAATATTTCTTATAATTGCTTTGGTTCAAGGGCAAATATTTCCGTATGCTATAACAAAACTCATCTTTCCATGTTTGTACATTGACATCATACGCCTCAACTTTGTCAGTTTCCAAATCCAGGCTTTTTTGCCCGATTCTTGCTGTACCGGAATTATTGTTGAAGAAATCGGATAATCTATCAATTCCATCACCTAAAAATATTATTCCTGCATTACCTCTGATTCTTTTGTATTGTACTAATGGATAGCGGTACCTGAAGCCGTCATCTGCATGATTGTGAAACAGTATGTCCTCTGATCCGTTCTTCATCATATTAATGACGGCTCCCCGAAAGAGAGGAACTTCATGAAACATAATGGGATTTTTATATGTCACTTTGAATATTTTGATTTTGCTCATAGCCTGTTCATTATGATACTGTCTCTAAACATTCCTCCCCCCCCCCTGCCTTTCCGCTAAGCTTCAAGGACAGGAGGAGGGGAGGGACTTTTAGTCTTATTCTCTCAAAAAGTAATGGTACAGATAATATAACGGGTGTTCATCTGAACTTTTCCGTATAGTCGCCGATGACGATGATGTGGTGATTGCCTATCGTATTGTTGAAAAAATATGCGGCATCTTCAGGGTTGTCCAGTTTTACCAGTATCTGCGTGCGGCATTTGCGGCAGTCATCCTGATTCTCCATGATGGTGCCGGAGGCTACGAATGACCTCTCGAGTCCTCTGCCTCCGCACTTCATCACCGTAACCTTGCCCGTCGGCATGATGCCCTGAATGGCTACGCCGGAGTTGCTTTCGAAATGGGTTCTGATGATATATCCTTCGGTCTGCTTTAGCCCTATTGTGCAGTGGGCAAAGAGAATCTCGCCTGTCTCACGGTTTATATGTGACGGATTTGCCATGAATGCCCCCTGTCCCGTGAGCCGGTTGGCAAGCAGCATGGTGAATATTGACGACAGGTCGCCCTCACATCCGGCAATGATGCCGTTGTCATTGAGCAGTGCAAGTGCAAGGCATCCTGTAGTCCCCGTGGTTGGGATGAGGCTGAAACACTGCAGTGTCACGGCGTCAAGCTTCTCTTCGTCCACTATGCGCTGCAGGGCAAGGTACAGGCGCATGGCCTTTATAACCTCAGTGCGGTCAGGCTCTTTGCAGGCGATGGCGTCGCTGACGAACTTGTCTGCGAGGCTCCCTGCCTCCTCATCCTTGACTTCGGCATAGTAAGCATTGACAACGTCAAGGCTGATGTCTGTAAATTCCACGCCCCAATGCTTACGCGCGAGTTCATAGTCCACGTCGCTTGCGACAAGCCAGTCTGACGGTTCGCCCAGCACACCTATCCTGCATCCTTTCAAAGGAGATTCCTTCAGGCTCATTGAACAGTCATGTGCAGGCTCTCCGTTATCCGTGCTGCCACTCTTTACGGCTGCCACGATGGCATCCATGTCGCCATGGAGTATGGTGCATGTGTCGCCCTGCCGGCGTGTCCAGCATGACAGTTCGAGCGATGCGGCAAGCGAGTTCGCCTTGCCGTCGGTGAGGAGAGTCAGAGGTTTTGGCAGGCGGCCGTAGTTCTTCACTACCGTGCCTTCGGTGCCGCCTGTGGCTATGAAGACAAGAGTCTTGCCTTCAAGGCTGTCAAGGTCGTGGCTGTCAAGGTCTTTCTCGAATATGACATTCACTTCGAAGTTATTTTCAAGAGCGTCAAACAGTTCTTCGTGTGCTTTGCGAACAGATGCGTATTCCTGCTTCTGAAATACAGAAGCGAATGTCAGCAGATTGAGTTTGTTCATGATGGATTGTTGTTTTTGTTAGTATCGGGATGGTTATGGCTTGATGAATTCTTTGGTAACTGTTCCCTCCCACGTAGGGATTTCAAGTGTTATGATGTCGCCGGACCGCATCTCTTCCGTAGGGATTGAGACATATTGGCTCACCGTATAGTATGCCGGAACGCCGTTCTGCCCGTGGCACAGGCGGTAGTGGTATGTGTCTCTGCCGTCAGTCCTGTCCGTTTTCTCGCAGACAATCCCCAGTGAATGGCCGGCATCCTCGCTGCCGGAACTTCCGCTTTTGATGTCAAGGCAAAGATTAAGGTACTTCCCGTTTTTTGCAAACCATGCCGTCGCAAGGCTCAGAGGGTCTCGGCTGCCATACCATTCCTTTGCCTCTTCCGGCGTTTTCGGAGTCAGTATAAGAGCCCTTTTTGCGTTTATGGCCTGAACTGTGACGTGAAAGCCTGGGCTGTGCTCCACCTTATTATAATATAGAAGCGCACGGTAACGGGTCTCTCTCTCCGTTGCCCATGGTGCATACACGGTATAGGAGAATGTCAGGCGTTCATCAGAGTCGGTCACGGCATAGCCGAGCTCTTTGGGCTCCGTGGTATGGACGTCACATAGTTCCGCCACCATCTGCGGATATTTGTATCCGTCACCCTCGTCATCTCCTGTGGAGCATCCTATGCATCCGCACAAGAGTGCGAGGCAGAATGTTTTAAGCACCGTCATCTTCATTCTTACTTGCCATTTTGTTTATCAGCGGATTGGCATACATTGTCAGCATGCGTTCGCGGAGGAAAGCCTCGTCCTTGCCGGGGATGTCAATCTTAGCGAGCTGACCTTTGAGATAGTCCTCAAACTTCTTCTCGTCAGCCGGTGTGTAGAAGTCATCGTTGTCACGGTTGCCGTTGAGCAGGTCAAGGGCTATGTAGTTGTTCGGATAGATACGGTACCCCAGGTGTATGGCGTTGTCCATGCGCCTTGCAACTTCCATGTAGAAATCAGCCTTTGTCAGCCCGTCGTACTCGTCAAGCCATTCGTTTATGCATGGAGCGCATTCGTAATGTACCCTGCCTTTATATCCCATGATGCCCACTTTCATGTTCTCAAGGTCGTCCTGCTTGGACTTCTTGTAGCCGGGGTTGTCCCTTTTTAACTGGAATTCCTTAGCTTTCAGATAGTCACACGGGTCAAACTCGTAGGATATTGTCAGCGGAATAATGTTCAGCTCGTTAAGGGAGCCGCCGTAGCTGAGCATCTTCAATACCGACTCCTGAGTGCGGTCGTCAGAATCCTTGGCCCTTCCCTCGCGCTGTGCGAGCCATATATTCTCTCCCTTGTCCTTAATGGCATGGTGGATATATCTGGACATCAGCTGTGAGCTCTCCAACAGCTGGCGTGGCGAGAGCCCGCGCTTTACGGTGAAAGCCTTGTTCAGTTTCACAAGGGTCCTTATCCACGGATAGATGAGAAGGTTGTCTCCGATGCCTATTTCCACCGTGGTGTCATAGCCGTTCTTGAACAGTTCATAGGAAAGAATGGCAGAGTCCAGTACGATGTCTCTATGGTTTGAAACATAAGTATGGTGCCGGTTCTTTACCGGAAGAGGGTGTCCGTTGAAGGTGCAGTCGTCGGTAGACTTGCTGAGCATGATGCCTACGATACGGCGCATGTATCTTTTCTGAAAGTCAAGGGTCGTGTTTACGCCGATGAACATTGTGCGTATGAGAAAGCGTATGATGCCTTTGGGCAGTGGCAGGAAGCCCCGCAGCATAGCCATGAACTGTCTGTCGCGGAGCAGGGACTCAACGGCAGGCCGGACTTCTCCTTTGCCGAACGGTCTTATCTCGTCAAACTCGTTATGCATGGTAAGAGGTTTCTTGATGTTTTTACAATAGTGTAGTGTGACAGGTTGATGAGTATCCGTAGCGGACGCTTGTGTGTCTGTCATGTATTACAGTCATATCAGAACTGGTTCTCTACGATTTCCGAGAGCACATCTTTCATTTCCAGGCCGGCGGCGCGCACCTGCTGAGGTATGAACGACGTCGCGGTCATGCCAGGAGTAGTGTTAATCTCAAGCATGTTGATCTTGTCAGAGCCGTCAGCGTTCTTCGAAATGATATAGTCGATGCGTATGATTCCGTTGCAATGGAGAATGTCATAGATTGCAGATGTTATCTTTGCTACGCGCTCTGTTGTCTCCGGTGCGAGTCGTGCAGGAGTGATTTCCTGTACCATGCCGTTGTATTTCGCGTCATAGTCAAAGAACTCATTGCTTGTGACAACCTCCGTGGCAGGGAGCACGACACTCTTCTCCCGAGTCTTGTAGCATCCCTGGCTGATTTCCGTGCCTTCGAGGTATCCCTCAATCATGACGTCGCTGCTTTCGAGGAATGCCTTGCGGAGGGCGGGAGCGAGATGGTCGGCGTCCTTCACCTTGCTTATCCCGAAGCTTGAACCGTCAGCGGCAGGCTTTACAAAGAGCGGAAGACCGAGTTTCTCCACTATTTCCTTCTCGTCAATCTCGTGCTCATGTCCGTGTCTTACGAGGATGCTGTCCGCCACGGAGACTCCGAAGCTGCGGAGATAGTTGTTGAGGGTGAACTTGTCAAAGGTCAGTGCCTCCACGAGTACGTTGCTTGTGGAGTAGGGGATATGCAGAAGTTCGAAATATCCCTGCAGGAAACCGTTCTCTCCCGGAGCTCCGTGAATGGTGATGTAGACGTAGTCAAACCTCTGCTTGAGGTTGTCTTCAATGAACGAGAAATCGTTCTTGTCAATCCTGGCTGTGTCACCGTTCCTGAGATGGACTCTCCAGTCTGTCCCCTTAAATTCTACGATATATACATTATAGCGTTCCTTGTCGAAGAAAGAATAGATTCCCTGTCCTGACCGCATTGATACTCCGTGCTCACTTGAGTCACCGCCGCAAACGATAGCAATTGTCCGTTTCATATATGTTTGTTTTATTTTTCTACTTGTTCTTATATGCCTGTCAGGCTTGTTCTCCTGCACCGGCTTTCTCCCCTAAGGTGTTGCGTGTTGTTCCGGCAATGAAGTCTTGCCATTTTCTTATTACAGTCCCGAGATCCTCCGGCAGGTCGGACGTGAAGTCCATCTGACGGCCTGTCACCGGGTGGACGAAGCCGAGGGTCTTTGCGTGGAGGGCTTGCCGCGGGCACAGTTTGAAGCAATTCTTGATGAAAGCCTTGTATGACGATGAACGCTCTCCCCTGAGAATCTCCATTCCTCCATATCTCTCGTCTGCAAACAGAGGATGTCCGATATGCTTCATGTGAGCTCGTATCTGATGTGTGCGTCCTGTTTCAAGTATACACTCTACGAGAGTGGCATAGCCGTACCGCTCGATTACTTTCCAATGGGTTACGGCAGGCTTGCCGATGCCGGAGTCCGGCGGTGTCACCGTCATCCGCAGGCGGTCCTTAGGGTCGCGTGTGATGTTGCCTTCAATCCTCCCCTCGTCCTCCTTCATGTGTCCCCATACAAGCGCATGGTAAGAGCGGTGGGTTGTCTTGTTGAAAAATTGCTTGCCGAGATTGTGCTTTGCCTCCGGTGTCTTTGCTATCAGCAGAAGGCCGCTCGTGTCCTTGTCGATACGATGTACCAGTCCGACTTCAGGGGAGTTGGGGTCATATTCGGGTACATCTTTCATGTGCCATGCCATTGCATTTACCAAAGTGCCGGTGAAATTGCCTGCTCCGGGATGGACAACCATGCCGGCTTCTTTGTTGACAACCATCAGATGGTCGTCCTCATAGACAATATTCAGCGGAATATCCTCGGGAAGAATACTTGTGTCATGTGGCGGCCGTGTAAGCATAAGTGTGAGGACGTCGCCCGGCCTCACTTTGTAATTGGACTTCACCGGTTTCCCGTTGGCGTGGATATACCCGGCCTCAGCAGCCTGCTGTATGCGGTTCCGTGAGGAGTGCTGCATGTGTTCCGAAAGGAATTTGTCTATGCGCAGAGATTCCTGTCCGGCATCTGCCACGATGCGGAAGTGCTCATAGAGCCCGTCGCCATCGGAAGAGTCCTCCTGCGGTTCCTTGATTAATTCGTCGTATTCAAATATTTCGTCTTGTATCATCTGCTTTTCTTTTCCGTCAGTGGTGTCATTCAACAATTTCTTCAAAAGGATCCTCCTCGATAACTCCGACAGCCTCTTCCTGTTCCTCCTCCTCGTATTCTGGGTCTGTGACAATGATTTCTTCCTCATGGTCCAGCATTCCGTTGCCGACCTGCAGGGACACCATCATGTCCAGCGGCACCCGGTCACCGGCAGAGAGGCTCTTGCCACGTGCCACGACACCGTACACCCAGTCCTTCTCTCCTGATATATATTGCGGGGCACCGACCTTGAATCCGAGGATTTTCAGTTTTGCCGTAGCCTCCCGGAGAGAGCTGTTGTCTACGATGTCGGGAAGGATCAGTGTCGGTTTCTGTGATGCATTGACGGTTACGAAGACACACCTGCCGCTCTTTACCGGTTCTCCTGCTTCGGGTGTCTGCTGCAATATGCAGTCCGGCGGCAGCATACGGTTGTAGCCGGTGTCGGAAACCATGATGATAAGCCCTGAGTTCTTTATGAGCTGTTGTGCATCCTCAAACTTCTTTCCCTGGAGATTGGGCACTTTAATAGCCTCCCCGTGATGAGTGTAGAGATCTGTTCCGACACTTACGGCGGTGACAAATGCAATGGCGACTATGGCCATCAGTCCAATATTGAGCCAGATATACTTGCTCCCGAGTTTCTGGAAAAAGGTCTTTGCTGTCATTGCGTGATGTTTTGCTTGGAATTAAATCAGGAGCAAAATTACAAAAAATATTTTAGAATAATGTGAAAAGGGTGACTTTTTTTCTCAGGCTGCGCATATTCTTTCTATATGTTCCTGTTGCTGTTGCCTGTGTTCTGCAAGTGCTTTTTTGGGGAATTGTCGGATGATGGCGTTTTTTTTGTGGAGTGTGAGACGATGATTTTACTGTTTTTTTTGTCTGTGGCAGTCTTCCTTTCTTGGGGTCTGAATAAGAAACCCCGGTGTGTTTTCATGCATCAGGAATTGCCTGTGGATGATTTTTCCGTGTCAGATGTCTGAATTTTGCGTGAATTCAATCTGAGCGTAATATGCTGGCTTATAGGTGTGTATGGTGCGGATGCGGGTCTTTGGCGTAATATGCGGAGTTGCAAATGGTAACCTTTTACATCGGAAGAGGTTACCGTTTGCACCGTAAAAGGTGGTGTTTTGTATCACAAAGTGTGCTTTCCCGTGGTAAAAATAGCGAAACTGGATGCAGGCAAAGCGGAGAAGCGGCAGTTTGACGGCCTTTTTTGCGCATTATGATAAATAGGACATAAGAAAACTCATGCAAATTCAAGAGCACGGAATCAGTCCATGCATGTACTGTCAGATGTTGTTGTCACGTAAGAAAAAAGGCAACAGAAGTATAAACCTCTGCTGCCTTTTTCAGACAAAAAATGTCTTCTGATTGTCTCCGTTGGGGCCGTTTCCGATGACAGGGAGCGGCTCTCCGTATCTTCATGGCTATGGAAATGCTGAGCAATCAGCAATTATTTTCCGTGGTGCTCGTCAGAGACAGTGAGCTTCTTGCGGCCATGTGCACGACGAGAAGCGAGCACTCGGCGACCGTTCTTAGTCTTCATGCGCTCGCGGAAACCGTGTTTGTTTACGCGGCGGCGATTGTGTGGCTGGAATGTTCTTTTCATTTTATTGTAGTTTTGTTGTTATTTTGCTTTATTGGCGATATTTCACAATTCGGGTTGCAAAAGTACGTAATTATTTTGAAATAAGCAAGAAATATTTGAAAATTCATTGAAAAATAAGCGATTTTTAAGAAAAAAGTAGTACCTTTGCAACCGAAAATAAGCTAAAAGCGTCTGCATGTCACTGCCGTGCGTCTGTCGGGCCATTTCCCTGGCAGCGTGGTCCTTTCGGGAAATGCAGTGGTGTTGCGGGGCGTATGGAGGCGGAATTAATCATAAACATAATAATCATAAATAACAATGGTTCAGTCACAAGACATCAAGAAAGGCACTACTATCCGTATGGATGGCGGTATTTGGGTTTGCATCGACTTTATGCACCGCAAGCCGGGTAAGGGTAACACAATCATGAACGTGAAGCTGAAGAACGTCAGCGACGGCCGTGTGCTGGAGCGCCGCTTCAACATCGGCGAGCGACTTGAGGATGTCCGCATTGAGCGCCGTCCGTTCCAGTTCCTCTATGTTGACGGTGAGGACTATATCTTCATGAATCAGGAGACATACGACCAGGCTCCTATCGCCAAGGATCTCGTTATCGGCGTGGACTACATGAAGGAGAATGACATTGTGGAGGTGGTCTATGACACTACAGACGGCAACGTCCTGTATGCCGAGATGCCTCCAAAGACAACTCTCCGCATCACACACTCAGAGCCGGGCATTAAGGGCGACACTGCTACAAACGCAACAAAGCCTGCCACTCTTGAAACAGGCGTGGAGGTGCGCGTTCCTCTTTTCATCAACGAGGGCGAGCTTATAGTCGTTGACACACGTGACGGCAGCTACGTACAGCGTGTGAAAGAGTAAGGCAGGGTTCTGAAAACTTGTCATTGACAAAGCCTCTCCTCAATGGAGTTGGGTAATGAGAACATGATTTTTGGAACAGACCTGAGATATGACATATTCAGTAATAGTCCCTGTCTACAACCGTCCTGACGAGGTTAAGGAGCTCTTGGAGAGCCTTGCACGGCAGAGCATGAAGGACTTCGAGGTCATTATCGTTGAGGACGGCTCCGCTGTCCCCTGTGGCGATGTGTGCCGGAAGTATTCGGACAGACTGGACATTCATTACTACAGGAAGGAGAACTCCGGACCCGGTCAGAGCCGAAATTACGGTGCTGATAGGGCTTCCGGAGCTTTTCTTTTGATACTGGACTCGGATGTTGTGTTGCCGGACGGATATATGGCGGCGGTAGATGAGGAACTGTATGGCAATGATGCAGGTAACGGACAGACTGACAGAGTCCCGTCGTGCGATGCCTTTGGGGGGCCTGATTCAGCTCATGAATCGTTCACTCCGACACAGAAAGCCATCTCGTACTCCATGACATCATTCTTCACCACCGGCGGAATACGCGGCGGGAAGACGAAACTTGACAAGTTTTTCCCGCGCTCTTTCAATATGGGCATACGGCGTGAGGTATATGTCAGGCTTGGAGGCTTCTCGAAGATGCGCTTCGGTGAGGACATTGATTTCTCTTACCGCATTGTCGAGGCCGGGTACACGACACGCCTATTTCCTGCGGCGTGGGTCTGGCATAAACGCCGTACGGACTATCGGAAGTTCTGGAGGCAGGTCTACAACAGCGGCATAGCCCGCATCAATCTTGAGAAACGGCATCCCGGGACAATGAAGATTGTCCACATGCTGCCGATGGTTTTTACCATCGGTGTGATGGCGTTGCTGTGCTTGTCCTTTATGGGACGGATGATGATGGTTTACGGTCCCGGACCTGATCCTCTGCATCGCTGGTACTGGCTCTGTGCGGCTCCGCTTGTTCCGCTGTTGCTCTATTCGCTTCTTATCGCCGTTGATGCCGGTGTTAGGTACCGTTCTGCGGGGGTGGGCATAAGGAGCATTGCGGCCGCTTTTGTGCAGTTGACGGGCTATGGCTGCGGATTTCTGTATGCGTGGTGGCAGCGTTGCGTGCTTGGAAAGGATGAGTTCCATGCCTTTGACAAGACATTTTATAAATAGAAATACTGCCGCTTGTGAAGAGAATGACAGCTGCATGACATTGTCGTATGTACGTACGTGATGCGGAGACTGCCATGGAATAACGGCATAAACACGGAGGTTATGGCAGAATGGAAAGTTTCTGAGGTCTTCGGTCCCGACAAGTTGAACATCAATCAATGGAGCGAGGAGGACCGTCCGAGGGAAAAGCTCGGACGGCTTGGAGCCGGTGCGCTGTCGTCAGCAGAGCTTCTTGCCATACTGATAGGCTCGGGAACGCCTCAGGAGAACGCCGTTGAGCTGATGCAGAAAGTGCTGCACGGATGCGGGAATTCGCTGAAAGCCCTCGGGCGCATGACGGTTGACGACCTGAAACGGTATAAAGGCATCGGTGAGGCAAAGGCGATAACAATCCTTGCCGCCTGCGAACTGGGTAAGCGCCGTCAGCAGGAGAATGCCGCGGAACGTCTTGACCTGTCGTGTGCACAGTCGATTTACGACTATCTGTATCCGAAAATGCAGGATCTTGCGACAGAGGAGGCATGGATATTGCTTCTGAACCATAACTTCAAACTTATAGGGGATGCCGTCCGTATCTCACAGGGAGGACTGACGGAAACGGCTGTTGACGTGCGGCTTATTGTCAAATATGCAATCATGAGCAATGCTACCGTGGTTGTCCTGGCACATAACCATCCTTCCAACAATGCCCGTCCCTCACATAATGACGACAACATCACACGGCAGGTCGGGGAGGCTCTCAGGATGATGCGCCTTCATCTTGCCGACCATATAATAATAACTGACGGTAACTATTATAGTTATCAGGAAAACGGAAAGCTATGACACAGGAAGAGAAGATAAAGACAGAGGAACGCATAGTGGAGGTTCTCCAGACAGTATATGATCCGGAGATACCTGTAAACATATATGACCTCGGTCTGATTTATAAGATTGACCTTGCCGATGACGGCAGTCTGGACATCGATATGACATTCACTGCTCCTTCATGCCCGGCGGCAGACTTCATCCTTGAGGATGTGCGCACCAAGGTTGAGGCAGTGGCGGGAGTGACTTCCGCCACCATCAATATGGTGTTTGAGCCGGAGTGGGACAAGTCGATGATGACGGAGGAGGCGAGGATAGAACTCGGTTTTGAGTAAGAACAGTTGTGGAAGGAGGCTGTAGCCATGGCTGTTCCAGCCTTGCCGGCAGGAACGTGAACCGTGGGTGGCGCCTTGTTAATGTGGACACTGATATGAAAAAGGTTTATTTTATTTCCGATGCACATCTCGGCAGCTGGGGAATTCCTCATGCGAGGATGCAGGAACGCAGGCTTGTCAGATTCCTTGACGCAATCAAGAGTCAGGCAAAGGCAGTGTACCTGCTTGGCGACATGTTCGACTTCTGGTACGAATGGAAGTATGCCGTGCCGAAGGGCTATACCCGTTTCCTTGGGAAGATATCCGAACTTACAGATATGGGAGTGGAGGTTCATTACTTCACGGGGAATCATGATATATGGATGTACGGTTATCTTGAGGAGGAATGTGGGGTCATAATGCACCGCGAGCCTGCCACGCTGGAGATATATAATAAGGTGTTCTATCTCGCCCATGGCGACGGACTGGGTGATCCGGACAAGGAGTTCAAGCTCATCCGCGGTGTTTTCCACAACAGGTGGTGCCAGCGTCTGTTCTCTGTGCTGCATCCACGTTTGTCCATGTGGTTCGGACTTTCATGGGCAAAGCATTCGAGAATGAAGCGTGAGCGGCAGGTGGCGGCAGAGCATGATCGCGTCAGACAAGGGGCTGAGGGCACCAGGTTTAACGGAAATGTATGCAGCCGCTACAACAGCTCCGGTGAGCTGGAGTATCTCGGTGAGGATAAGGAACATCTGGTGCTTTACTCAAAGGAGTATATCGCAACTCATCCTGATGTCGATTACTGTATCTACGGGCACCGGCATATAGAGCTTGACCTTATGCTTTCCGCTGACAAGCGAATGCTTATTCTCGGCGACTGGATAACACAGTTTACCTATGCAGTATTTGACGGGGAGCATCTGCTGATGTCTGAATACGAAGAAGGCGCGACACAGTTTTAGTCTGTGACGCGCCTTTCTTTTTCAGTCGCTTTCTCTTGCCGGGGTGAGAATGACTGTCGTGTGCATCCGCAAGGACGGCTGGATGCTGTGAAAATATGAATTTGTAAGTTGGGAAGTTTTTATTTTTGACATCCGCTCGGTTGCTTTCTTGCCTTTATGGCAGTGAATGTAATGACGGCAATGAAGGTTATGAGGATGATGGACATCTCCATGACATGCCCCATAGGATCTACCCATATCTCTTTGAAAAGCCCGTTGCGAGCGGCAATCTCAACGAAGGTCCAGAAGACGATGACAGTTGCGAGTGCGAAGCGTATGTTTCTGCCCCATGCGCCGATGCGGAGCTGCTTGCGGAACATGAGCAGCGATGCGGCTAGTGCTGCCGCTCCTATGGCAAATGTGACAGGATGTGAACTGCCGAGGAATATCGGGTCGTAGCAGAACATGAGGAGGAGGTAGAGCCCCCACATCATTATGTTCCACTCCATGAACACCACGATGCTTGCATGGTGTGCCATCGGGCGAAGCTCGACATTTTCGTTGATGCCGCAGTGCTTTTGTATCCACAGCATGAAGTTACATCCTGTGCGGGAGCAGAAAAGATAGAGTACCATGAACATCATCCACATTCCGAAGGTTGCCGGCATGATAAGATATTCCGGGCGTGAGCCGCGGACTGCCTTTAAGTCGGCGCGGCTGAAGCTTTCTAGCGGCTGTCCGTTGATGAGAAAGTCATGGTTTACGGCAATGCCGTCGACATATTGTGATGTCGTCTGCACAATTCCGGAACCAACAAGGTCGCAGTGTGTGCCGTAGCGCTGTGCGTAATAGGCAAGGAGGAATTCCACCCAGCCTGTCCAGAAGAGCATGGCTCCGGTGATGCCAAATATAGTCTGTTTCGTGTCTCCTTTCTGCAATGCGCCGAAGATGGTTATCACAAGCCCCGCAAATCCCATGAAAAAGGCACTGTAGTGCAGTGTTTCAGGAGACATGAGGTGCTCCATGAGTATCATCAGCGCATGCCCGATAGGCATGAGAAGCAGTACAACGAGGAAACTGCCGAGGGTCTTTCCGTAATGTAGTTTCATGGTTTTACTGTTTTTATTGTTTACACTTTTTGTCAGGAAAGGCAGGCGGATGGCTAAGCGGATATAGCTGTCTGTGGCATGTCCGTCTGCGAAAGATAGGGGCGTATGTCTTGTTTCAGAATATTTTGTCTATCTCCAGTGACAGTCCTACCATGGCGTTGAAGCCTGTTGTGAGCGGCGCATTGTAGTAATAATAGTCAGGACGGTAGTTGAAAAGGTTGTCAAGCGTGAAGCTGACCTGTGCGAACGGCATTATGCGTGCCGTCATCTGCAGCTTCCAGAGTGAGTAGGCCGGATAGTGAACCTCGGCGGCCCCTTTTGTTATGTCGTACATGTCAATATATTCAGTGTTGTCGACAGAGGACATTGCGCGTCCGGACAGCGCGATGTTCAGTCCGAAATCTTTGCAGAGCTGCTTATCCCAATCCACGCGTGCGGTGAGAGAATGCGGTCTTGCAGGCATGTATTGGTTGACATTCGCCTCTGCGTCTTCATGAGAGAAGACGTATGACAGCTTGGCTCCTATACCGGTATGCCACCGTGCCTGTATGGTGGCCTCGATGTTGTATACATCCATCTTGCCGATGTTTACATAGTCAAGGTAGAGCTGTCGGTCGTCTCCCGGCATGTAATATGGAACACCTGTGGTGATTCTGTCCCTTACCTTGTTGTAGTATCCGGCAAGAGTGAAGTTGTAAGGTCCCCTGACATAGTCGGCTGAGATATTAAAGTTGTGGCTTGTCTCAGCTTTAAGGTCTTTGTTCCCTAAGACAATCCAGATGTTCGCCATATCAAAATCGTAGTATTTTTCCTTTAGTGTCGGCGCACGGAAGCCCATGCCGTAGGAAGCTCTGAAAGTGAGGTTGTGAAGCGGGGTGTAGCGTATGGAGAGCTTCGGCGTGGCGCGTGACATTCTTCCGTCGGAGAAATAGTCATAGCGCATGGCACCCACGATTTCCCATTGTCTGTTGATTCGCCAGTCATATTGTGCGAAAATGTCGAGCGACTCCTGATGATGGTCGCTGTCAAGGTTTGAGTTCATGAGGTAATCGTACATATAGTCTCCGCCTACTGTAAGCATGCCGTCCTCTCCGAACCTGTGGTTGTAGAGCAGGCGCGTGATGTTCTGCACGTTGGAGTAGCTGCGTATGTCAAGACTCTTTGCTCTCTGGAACTGTGATTTGTCATATTGGTCAAAGGAATATGACAGTTCCAAGTCATCCTTATCCGATATTTTCCACAAGGCTTTAAGCCCTGCGGTGTATCCACGGTAGCGTTCAGGAGTCTCAACCGTTCTCTCTACCGAGCGGAAGAAATATCCCGCACGCCCGAGGATATGGAAATTCCTGCAGAAATCAAGGGCGAAATTATCCTTGAAGTTCCATGTGTTGTCACCGTAAACCTGCTGGAATGTGCGTGTGGCAGGGTTGTTGTCCTTGTTGTGCACGGAGTAGTTGTCTGCAGATGTGCGTGATGTGGTAAGGGTATTTGAGAAGATTCCCTTGCTCAGGCCGAATATCATGTTGTACCGCTGGCTGTTATGCTCGGCGAGTCTTGCGTCAAGATGAAGTGACCATGGTTCCCGGTTGCGTCGCGTGATGATGTTGATCACACCGCCGGCGGCATTGGAACCGTAGAGAGCTGATGCCGCTCCTTTCACTATTTCAATACGCTCAATGTCTGCCATGGACAGGCGTGTGAAGTCGATGTTGTCCATTGTCTCTCCTGCAACACGCTCACCGTCGATGAGAAACAGCACGCCTTGGCCTGCGAATCCTGACAGGTTCATGTTCACCTGCTGGTTCATGGCGTAGGAAAACTCTACTCCCGGCAACTCCTGCTGCAGCAAATCTTCAATGTTGGTGGCATCAGACTTGGCAATGTCCGCAGCAGAGATGACACGTGTCTGTATAGGGGTGTCCTTCAGAGTCTTTGGAGTTCGTGTGCCGGTGACCACTATCTGGTCAAGATCCATGTTGCGCCAGATGTCGTCATTCTGAGCATGGCATGGCATCAGATATGACGCAATGGCAAGTGCGATGTATGCTTTCTTTCTCATAGCGGATACTTATAGTTTATTGTAAGACAGCACTTCGTTCCCTTGGGACTGATGTAGTCGGCGAGTTGCAGGGCTGCAAACGTACCGTCTCTCATGGCAACTATGAATACATGATTGTTGTGTGTGAATGCCGGCGGTATCGGCGGAATGCTCATGGTCAGCCATCCGCTCAGAACTTCGTTGACATATATGCCTTGAGATGATACGAGACTGTTGAGCATCTGTGACTGGTCGCTCCATACTTCGTTCTCGCTCCATTCATCTGCGGTGAATACTGCATCTGCGAACTGTGACGAATTAATGGCCGAGATGTCTGTCATTGGTGATTCCCATACTCCGGCTACGACCTCAGGATTTGTACGTACATTGTCACGGTGGATGGCAAAGGTCCATGAGTCAGGCTCCGGCTGTGCATCACATGGCGTGAATTTACGGAACTCGTTCTTGCTTAATCCTTCGCCCCATACGTCATACCAGTACTGATACTGTCCTGGTCTTTGTTGCCCGGTCTCTGTTTCAGAGTCACCGGCAGCGTCCATTGGGATGTCATACGTCACGAATGCGCCGGAGGCATCATACTCCTCATCCTCACGGCTCTTGTCGCTTGCTGCGATAAGGTCAAGATAATGCCATTTCGTCCATGACGAAGCATCAATATAGACTTGTCCCTGCACCGGCTGAATCACCGGCGGGTCATCGTAGACAAAGTCAAAAGCACCTTCACATCCGCTCATAAGCATGGCGGGAAGGATGATACTTAAGAAATAAAATGATAGTGTTTTAAACATTATTTTGTAAAAAATGATTTTGCGGGTGCAAAGGTACATAATTCCCCAAGCTCCCGCAATACCTAAATATATGTATTTAACAGTCTGTCACATTTTGCTTTGCGACTGTGACGGCATACGCCGGAGATTCCATTCTCGGTATTATGCCGTAAAACGGTTGTTAACGGCTTCCGAGATAAAGGAGCAGCATTGACAGCAATACGAGTGCGAGATCCAGCACTTTCGCCTTGAGATTCTTTTCCTTGAAAATCATGGCTCCGAAGAGGAAACTTACTATAACACTGCCGCGGCGCACCATTGATACGATGCTTATCATGGCTCCGTCAAGTCCGAGGGCATAGAAATAGACAAAGTCCGCGGCGGAGAGAAAGAGCGAGATGAGCGGGATTGACCAGCACCAACGGAACGGAGTGGTGCTCTTTCTTGTAGGCAGCCAAAGGAAAACGAGCATTGCGAGCATCATGAAGAACTGATAAATGTTGTACCATGACTGTACAGCCATCTTGTCAAGTCCGATGCCTCCATTCTCGGGAGATGCCATGAGGTACTTGTCGTACAGCCCTGAGACAGCACCGAGCACATTGGCAAGTATCACGAAATATATCCATTTGTTGTGCCACCAGTTGATGCCTTCCTTCTTTGACGTGTTCTTCAGCATCTCGATGCCAATCAGTGCCACAATGACACCGAGCCATTGCCATAGGTTCAGATGCTCAGAAAAGAAGGTCATCGCGCCGACAAGCACCATGACCGGACGGGTGGCATTAATCGGACCGACAATGGTGAGAGGCAGATGCTTAAGTCCGAAGTAGGCAAGAAGCCAGCTGCTGAGCACTATGCAAGACTTCAATAGAATGTACTTGTGCCCTTCCCAGCCGTATGAATGTGTGAAAAAGAGTGACTCTTCCTCTATCGTGCCGTTGGCAGAGGCGATGATGAAAGGCAGAAATATCAATGAAGAGAACAGTGTGTTCAGAAGCAGTATGGGAATAACCGCGTTGTCCTTAAGGCTGTGTTTCTTGAAAACATCATAAAATCCCAGCAGGCAGGCGGAGAGAAATGCGAGTATCAGCCACATGTCTTTTTATGTTGTAAATGGAGGCAGGATATTATGTGATCCTGCCTTTCTGTTGTTTCTTATACTAAAAAATATAGTCTTTTATTTAGGGAGGTGCTCATTTACACGGCGTATCCGGATAGGTGATGTTCTCAAGGAACAGGGCATGCGCCGGCATTGATTCACGTGCTTCGCTTCGCCTGTGTGCATCTACCGCCTTCTTGAACTCATCCATGGAAAGCTTTCCCCTTCCCACATCGACAAGAGTGCCTACGACGGCACGCACCATGTTACGGAGAAAACGGTCGGCAGTAATCTCGAAGTACCATTCGCCCGGTGCGTTCTCCACCCATTTCGCGGTACGGACATCGCAGAATGTTGTCTTCACGTCAGAGCCCGCCTTGCAGAATGTAGCAAAATCCTTGACGGTAAGCAGGTATTCGCCTGCCTTGTTCATTGCTTCAAAATCAAGATTATAGTGGGTTTCGAGAGAATATTTTCTAAGAAACGGGGACTTCCTTGTATGTATATAATAATGGTACGTGCGCGAGGTGGCACTGAAACGTGCATGCATGTCGTCGGCCACGGGGACTATCCTGTGTATGGCGATGTCCGGCGGAACCATTCTGTTGAGCCGGAAGCCCACTTGCTCATGGTCAATGGCGTTCTCCGTTTCAAAATGTGCCGCCATCATGCGTGCGTGAACGCCCGTGTCTGTGCGCCCTGCGCCGACAACAGGCGTGTTCCTCCGCAATATTGTCGACAGGCATCGTTCTATCTCGCCTTGAACGGAAACGGCATTCGGTTGTATCTGCCATCCGTGATAGTCTGTTCCGTCGTATGAAAGATAAATGAAATAACGCATTATTTACATGTATAGAGGTCTATATTCTTGAAGCCGTTTAGGAAATCTTTAACGAGCATGCGCTTCTTTCCGGAAATCTGAATTTCCGTCATTTCAAGCAGTAAGTCGGCGCATGCCACGAGCATGTGTCCTTTCTCGACCATTATTTCCCCAGGATTCATATTGTTGGCAGGGGAGTCGGTCTTCATTGTCTTGAATACCTTCAAGGTCAGGGGCTTGCCATTCTCCGGCATAAGTGTTGTCCACGCTCCGGGGTAGGGTGACAGTCCGCGTACGAAGTCATACACGTTCTTTGCGTTACTGTTCCAGTCAATTTCGCATGTTTCCTTGAAAATCTTCGGTGCATGCTTGGTGGCAGCAGAGTTGTCCTGTGCTACAGACTCCACGGTTCCGTTGCCTTCTATTACTTTGTCTACGGTCGACAGAGCTATCTCTGCTCCGAGAACCATCAGTCCGTCATAGACATATTCCACGTCAGCATCGTCAGGAATAGGGAATTTCCGCTGTTCAATCATCCTGCCGGTGTCGATGTCATGGTCAAGGAAAAATGTCGTCACTCCGGTTTCCGTCTCACCGTTAATTACCGCCCAGTTGATTGGTGCCGCTCCTCTGTACTGAGGAAGGAGCGCGGCATGGACATTAAAAGTACCGAAACGCGGCATGGCCCACACCACTTCCGGCAGCATTCTGAATGCCACAACCACTTGAAGGTCGGCATGGTATGAGCGTAATGTCTCCACGAACTCCGGGTCTTTCATCTTCACAGGCTGTAGGACAGGGATATTATGCTCAGTGGCAAAGATTTTGACCTGTGACGGTTGCAGTGTGTCCTGATGCCTTCCTACAGGTTTGTCAGGCTGAGTCACCACTGCCACCACATTATATCCGCCGTCGACAAGGGCTTTGAGCGTACCAACCGCAAATTCCGGTGTGCCCATGAATATTATGCGTAAATCCTCTTTATTCATATTTTTCTGTTTCTTTTTTTTATAAACTTATATGACATCCGGCAATTCCGCCGTGCTTTTTGTCAGTCAGTGCTAAGGTCTGCAACCATTTTCCTGTAGAGAGAGTAAACATGTGAGCGTGACACATATCCGATAAGCACATTGTCAATGTCCACCACCGGCAGCTGCTGGGCATTTGTTTTGTCAAATGCCTTCATGGTTTTCTCCATAGGGTCGTTGACATTTAAGGTCGCCGGAGGGTCAGACATAAGCTGCCGCACCTGGAACCTGTGGTACAGTTCCGTACGGAATATGATATGCCGAAGTTTCAGCATGTCAATTTCTCCCAGAAGATGGTTGCCTGCATCGACTACAGGCAGCACACTGACACGTGAGCGGCTTATCTTATGGATAAGGCTTGACAGCGGCATGTCGGGATCCACCGCGGAGCAGTCGCGCTCGATTACTGTGTCCAGGGACATCAGTGTAAGGACGGCATGGTCGGTATGGTGTGTGATAAGCTTGCCTTCCTTGGCAAGCCGCATGCCGTAGATGCTGTGCGGCTCAAAGATGGAGATGGTCAGATAGGATACTGTACTGACAATAAGCAACGGTATGAAGAGATGGTAGCCTCCTGTAAGTTCGGCAATGAGGAATACACCTGTCAGCGGTGCGTGCATCACTCCGGACATTACTCCTGCCATTCCGAGCAATGCGAAATTATTCTCCGGGGCATAGACTCCCATGCCGTAGTGGTTCCAGATGCGTGCGAAGAGGAAGCCAGAGAAGGCTCCTATGAACAGTGACGGCGCGAAAGTTCCGCCACAACCTCCACCGCCGTTTGTAGATGCCGTGGCGACAGCCTTGGTCATTACCACCAGTGCGATGTAGACGACAAGGAACTCATAATGCCCGGCAAACAGGGAGTGGGACATCACTTGACTCCATTCTGCTTCAGTCTTGCCGTTGAGCAGGATGTTTATACCGGAATATCCCTCGCCGTAGAGTGACGGGAAAAGGAATATCAGTGCGCTTAGAACCACGCCGCCGACAAGCCATTTCAGGTATGGATGCTGCGACATTTTGCCGTAGATGCCTTCGCAGAAGGTCATCAGGCGTATGAAATAGAGCGACACCAGTCCGCATGCGATGCCCAGCATTGCATTGGCCGGCACACGGCTTACGGGCCATGTCTCCGTCTGCGGGAACTGGAACAGTGACGAGTCGCCGTCAAGGACGTATGTGAAGCATGTTGCCGTGACACACGAGATAAGCATCGGAAGGAGCGAGGCCATGGTCAGGTCAACCATAAGAACCTCTATCGTGAACACCAGGCCTGCTATCGGGGCTTTGAAAATACCGGCAATGGCGGCTGACGCTCCGCATCCGATGAGCATGAAGACTGTCTTGCTGTCAAGGCGGAAGATGCGGGCAAGGTTGCTTCCTATGGCGGAACCTGTAAGCACGATAGGTGCCTCGGCACCTACAGAGCCGCCGAAGCCGATGGTTATGGCTGATGCCGCCACGGAACTCCACAGGTTATGGGGAGCGAGACGTCCTTGCTTTGAGGATATTGCATGGAGGATTCTCGTGATGCCGTGGGAAATGTTGTCGCGCACGACATACTTGACGAAGAGCATGGTAAGAAGGATGCCCAATACGGGAAATACGAGGTAGTACCAGTTGAAGTGCGTGTTCAGGAAATTGTCGCTCAGGAGTTTCTGAATGACGTGTATGAGACTGTGCAGCACGAATGCCGCCAATGCCGCAAGCATGCCGACGATAAAAGCGAGAATGAGTGTTATCTCACGCTTTGAAACGTGCTCCATGCGCCATTCGACAATACGGTCTAGCCACGTTCTTTTCTGTAAGTCAATGTTGTCCACGGATATAATAAGTAAGTATTCAAAATCAGTTTGTGTTCTCTTTTCTCGGCTTTCGTGTCTCTCTGGTTGAGAGATTTTTGTTTTGGGGCTCTGCTGTTTGATGCTTGATGACTGATGTGATGTCATCGGTTGCCTTCCATGTCCATGGAAGAGTCGCTCCTGTTGATAAAGAAACGTCGGCATTCTGTCAGGCTGTATTCTGTCATGCCGTTTTGACATGCGTACGGTCTGAGTGCTGTTTCCGAAGCAAAGTCATTCAAATAACCGGGTCTCTTCTCGTTTTAGCCTGCCAGAGACAGTCTTTGTTCTTGGCGTTTTGTCTGTAAAACTCCTTTCTGTGGAGATGGAGAAAATTACGCGATTAATCAAAAATACCTATCAGCCAAGTCGCTGCATTGCTTTTGTGAAATTTCATGTCTCTGGAAGACAATGTCCCGTCAGGTCATCTTATAGATTATCACTGGGATATTATTCCTTAATCAATAATGTGCAAATTTCGTGAAAAATATTTGAATATGCAAGGAATTGTATGAAAAAGATTGCCATTGGCCCTTATCATTGAGATGCGTCATAAAAAAGTGTGACAAGATTGTCAGCTATGCATGGTGGCGGTTACAGGGCTGCCGTGGGTGTGTGGTAGTATAATTTGTACGGAAAGATAAATCAGCGGCGGGCAACTGCAAGGTGGAGAGCCGGTGTGTGATAGTGCAGTTTGTACGGAAGGATAAATATAAAAAAACAAAAGGTTACCTTTCATGTAACGAAAGATAACCTTTTACATGGCAAAGGGCAACCTTTTGTCAGGTCATCCGTTACCTTTTGTATTTCATTATTCATGGACTTGTTTGGCAAATCATTATGATTATGTGCTCTTGTATCGGTAAATGATTGTATGCCGGTGCGTTGTCTCTGTTATTTTCTGATAATTGTCACTTCACCATCAGGAGACAGTTTGATGATGCTTGATGGTGTATGTGGCTTGTGCTCTTGCCGGCGTGTCCAGCAGACATAGTCCACGGCATTGATGATTTCCTCAGAGATGTCCCGGTAATTCTGGGCGGCCGGCTCGCCGCTGATGTTCGCGCTTGTGCTTACTAACGCTTTCTGGAAGCGATAACATAGTTGTTTGGAGAACTCCTCCTGTGTCACGCGCAATGCTATGCTTCCGTCCTCGGCTATAAGGTTGGGGGCAAGTCCGGCGGCTCCGTCAAGGATTATTGTTGTAGGTCTTGTGGCAAGGTCGAAGATGTCCCATGCCACGTCAGGGACGTTGCGGACGTACCTCTGTATTCGGTTGCTTGAATCGACAAGGCAGATTAAGGCCTTTGAGTCGTCACGCCGCTTGATCTCGTAGACGCGTCTTACTGCTTCTGCGTTTGTGGCGTCACAGCCTATGCCCCAGACCGTGTCGGTAGGATAGAGGATAACACCACCTTTGCGGAGCACCTCTACGGCGTTCTTTATGTCGTCTTCTATTTTCATGTGTATTGTGTCTGTTTGCTTTTGTGTTGTGTAATGTCGTTTTCTGTACTTTCCTGTGACAAGGCTGTCTCTGCTGTCATACTGTCCAGCCGAGTGCTGCAGCCCCGAGCACTGCCGCTTCCGCGTCATTAAGCGTGGAGAAGAGAAATTTCGCCTTTCCTTTATATATGTCCATCACGTTCCTGTCATATGCCTTGCGTATAGGATTCATGAGCATGTCCCCGGCTTTGCACAGTCCGCCGAAGAAGATAAATGCCTCGGGAGAGGAATATGCAGCGAAGTCGGCACACGCCTCGCCCAGCATGTTTCCCGTGAATTCAAATATTTCCTTTGCCATCTCATCACCGGCATTGGCGGCCTTGAACACCTGATAGCTGTCTATTTCCTCGGGATTGAGGCTGCGCAGAAGAGATGGACGGCTGTCTGTTTCGAGCATTTCCATCGCCGTGCGTGCCACACCCGTTGCAGAGCAATAGGCCTCAAGGCATCCTTTCCTGCCACATCCGCACAGTCTTCCGTTCTTTCTGACCATGATTACGTGGCCAAGTTCTCCGCCAAAGCCGTCATGTCCGTAGAGTAACTGCCCGTTGGCAACAATGCCGCTTCCTACACCAGTCCCAAGGGTTATGACGATAAAGTCCTTCATGCCTTTTGCACAACCATACTTCATCTCGCCGAGGGCAGCGGCGTTGGCGTCGTTTGTCAACTTGACTTTTATTCCAAGCCTTTCGCTGAACATATCTGCAAGGGGCACTTTCCTGTCCTTTGCCCAGCAGAGGTTTGGAGCCAGTTCTATGCATCCGTTATGATAGTTGGAGTTCGGGGCTCCGGCGCCCATGCCGTGGATGTGCCCAATGCCTCCCACCTGTTTTATGATCGGCAGTAAAGCTTCGGTGCAAGCATTGACAAAACTCTCTGCAGTGTCGTATTGCCGTGTCTTCACCGACGTCTGTGCAACAATCTTTGCATCTTTGTCGACAATGCCGAATACGGCGTTGGTTCCTCCAAGGTCAAGTCCTATGACGTATTGACGTTCAGAATCTGTGGTCATTCCTGATATGATGTGGTTAATTATGTTTACTTTTGATGAGGCAGGGAGTTTTGAAGGTATAACCTGTAATCCCAGAGCAAAGTTAATAATTAAATCTAATAAATCAAAGATTTCTGTCGCTAAATTTGCTTATCTCAGTATTTTTTTGCAATTTTGCATCAATGTTTTTGAAAATATGATGCAGTTTGGAATACATATAGACCTGATGGAGCTTGCTCTGAAAGGGATTCTTATAGGAATTATTGCGTCTGCACCGATGGGGCCTGTCGGGGTCCTTACAATTCAGCGTACTTTGAACAAGGGACGATGGTATGGCATGGTGACGGGACTCGGGGCTGCTGTAAGTGACATGATATATGCCTTGATAACGGGACTCGGCATGAGTTTCGTGATGGACTTGATAACGAGTCCTCAGAATAAGTTCTGGCTGCAGTTGTTCGGTAGCCTGATGTTGCTTGCTTTTGGTGCGTGGTGCTTCTTTTCCGACCCTACAAAAAAGATTCACCGTAGCGGGAAACAGAAAGGGACGCTTGTGCAAAATGGTATCACCGGCTTTCTTGTGACGTTCTCCAATCCATTGATAATACTGCTGTTCATGGCATGCTTTGCACAGTTCGCTTTTGTCGTCCCCAACCGTCCGGTAGAGATGACGTTTGGTTATATCTGCGTATTCGCCGGTGCTCTGCTGTGGTGGTACGGGCTGACATGGCTCATAGATATGGTTAGGGAAAAATTCTCGGACAGCAGCATACTGCTCATAAACCGTATCATCGGTTCCGTAGTGGTGATTTTCTCACTTGTGATGTTTATCGGTACGGTATTCAATCTCTATACGTTCTCTTATTGGTAAGCCGGGAATGTATTCTCTGTAAAATATCAAGCATAGAAACATAAATGTTTATTTCAAAGAAACTCAGAAAGGAAAATATTGCGGAATACCTTCTGTACATGTGGCAGGTTGAGGATATCATCCGCGCTTTTGACTGCTATATGCCGGCCTTGCGCCGTGATTATATAAGTAAGTTCGACTGCTCAGACGAGGATCGCGAGGACCTTGAAGACTGGTATTCCAACCTTATCCGCATGATGACGGAGGAAGGATGCCGTGAAAGCGGTCATTTGCAGATAAATAATGTTACTCTGCAGACACTTGCGGAGTTGCACGGCCAGTTGCTCGGTTCTCCGAAATTTCCGTTCTACAGTACTGAATATTATAAGGTTTTGCCGTTTATTGTAGAGCTTCGCAACAAGGGTGATAAAGACAAGAACGAGATAGAGACCTGCCTTGATGCTCTGTATGGTGTGATGATGCTACGTCTGCAGAAACAGGAAATATCAGAGGATACGTTGCGTGCTGTCAGGGAAATTACCACGTTCGTAGGCATGCTCTCTGATTATTATAAGAAAGACAAGGAGGAAGGACTGGAGTTCTGATGTCTGCCCGCATGATGTATGAAGGCTGTGGATTAATGTTTTGTATAAAGAAAAGCGAATGAATATACTTGTTACCGGTGCCAACGGTCAGCTTGGCAATGAGATACAACTTGTCAGCAAGGCATCAAAGGATAATTACATATTTACGGATGTCTGTGACGGTTATGAGAAATTGGACATTACAGACCTTGAGGCCGTGCGCACGGTGGTAAGGGAAAAGGATGTAAAGTGTATCATCAACTGTGCAGCATGGACAAATGTTGATGCGGCGGAGACGGCGGGTGATATTGTGGAGACTCTTAATGCCACCGCCCCGGAGAATCTTGCAAAAGCTATGAAAGAGGCGGGAGGGTTGCTTGTACATATCTCTACAGACTATGTTTTTGGAAAGGAACCTTACAACACTCCGTGCAAGGAGAACAGAGAAGGAACTCCGACAGGTGTCTATGGTCGGACAAAGCTCCACGGAGAACAGAAAATTAGGAATGTCGGATGTGAGCATCTTATCATACGTACGGCATGGCTTTATTCTGAGTTCGGCCGGAATTTCTGTAAGACAATGCTTAGCCTTACCGCTGCAAAGCCACAGTTGAAGGTCGTATTTGACCAGTGTGGCACTCCGACATATGCAGGGGACCTTGCAGAGACAGTTTTCGATATTGTTGAGAACAGAAAGTTTGAGGGGCGGTCCGGTATTTATCATTATTCTAATGAGGGCGTATGCTCTTGGTATGACTTCGCAATGATGATTGCAGAGTATTCCGGACATACAGAGTGCGACATACAGCCATGCCATTCCGATGAGTTCCCGTCACCTGTAATACGCCCCTCCTACAGTGTTCTTGACAAGACAAAGATTAAGGAGACGTTTGGGGTGAAAGTCCCGTATTGGACGGACTCCTTGAAAAAATGTATCAGGAATTTAAGCTAAGTCTGTCAGCTCGACAGTAAAGAATGTAATATAGAATGAATGGCCGCACATTAAAGACGGCTTTTGCCGTCAGTTGCGGGGAGACGTAAAGTATAAAACAGGAAATTGAAGATATAGATATATGAACTCGGAAATAGAACGCCGCAGAACCTTTGCAATTATATCCCACCCTGACGCAGGTAAGACAACGCTTACGGAGAAATTTCTTCTCTTCGGCGGACAGATTCAGGTGGCAGGTGCAGTTAAGAGCAATAAGATACGCAAAACAGCGACTTCGGACTGGATGGAAATAGAAAAACAGCGTGGAATCTCTGTCTCTACATCTGTCATGGAGTTTGACTACAAGGACTACAAGGTTAACATTCTTGATACTCCTGGCCACCAGGATTTTGCCGAGGATACGTTCCGCACGCTTACCGCCGTTGACTCCTGTATCATAGTCGTTGATGGTGCGAAAGGTGTGGAGACGCAGACTCGCAAGCTCATGGAGGTATGCCGTATGCGCAATACCCCTGTAATTATCTTCGTAAATAAGATGGACCGTGAGGGACGTGACCCGTTTGACCTTCTTGATGAGCTTGAACAGGAGTTGCAGATTGGTGTGCGCCCGTTGTCATGGCCTATAAACCAGGGCGTGAAGTTTAAGGGCGTATATAATATATATGAGAAACAGCTGAACCTTTTTACTCCAGACAAGCAACGTGTGACAGAGAAGGTCGCAGTAGACATAACCGGTACGGAACTTGACGAACGTATTGGTGAGCAGGATGCGCGTCAATTGCGTGATGACCTTGAACTCGTTGCCGGTGTATATCCGGAATTTGAAGTTGAGACTTACCGTGCAGCAGAAGTCGCTCCTGTGTTTTTCGGTTCAGCTCTCAATAATTTCGGCGTGCAGGAGTTGCTTGACTGTTTCGTGAAGATAGCACCTTCTCCGCGTCCTACAAAGGCAGAGGAGCGTGATGTTAATCCGGATGACCCGAAGTTCTCAGGCTTTATTTTCAAGATAACAGCGAACATAGATCCCAACCACCGTTCATGTATAGCGTTCTGCAAAGTGTGTTCAGGCAAGTTCGTACGTAATCAGCCGTATTTGCATGTACGTAACGGCAAGACACTTCGTTTCTCTTCGCCGACACAGTTCATGGCACAGCGTAAGTCCACCATAGACGAGGCGTGGGCGGGAGACATAGTCGGCCTGCCGGATAATGGCGTATTCAAGATAGGTGATACCCTTACGGAAGGTGAAAAAATACATTTCCGCGGTCTCCCGTCATTTTCCCCTGAACTGTTTAAGTATATTGAGAATGACGACCCGATGAAGGCAAAGCAACTTGAGAAAGGTATCAATCAACTTATGGACGAAGGTGTTGCGCAGCTGTTTGTCAATCAGTTTAACGGAAGAAAAATTATCGGAACAGTAGGCCAGTTGCAGTTTGAGGTTATCCAATACCGTCTGGAGAATGAATATAATGCCAAGTGCCGCTGGGAACCAGTCCATCTTTATAAGGCTTGCTGGATAGAGAGCGATGATGAGTCACAGCTTGACAACTTCAAGAAGCGCAAGTATCAGTATATGGCAAAGGACCGTGAAGGACGTGATGTCTTCCTTGCCGATTCGGGGTACGTCCTGCAGATGGCGCAGGAGGATTTCAAGAATATAAGATTCCACTTCACTTCCGAGTTCTGATTGCTCCTTTCATGAGTTTCCTGACTTGGTGAGATGCTTCTTTATCCGAATCTGAGTGCCTGATGCCGGTTGCCGGTTGAGTGCTTTGAGACGATAGGAAGTTTTAGGGAATATCATAAAGTAGACGCACCGTAGTGTATCCGCAGTTAATGTGTTCTTACAATAAAATACACTTTGATGACCTGATGAGAAAGTTGAACGGCAACGAAACTTAATAAAAAATACAGCCTATGCAACGTATTAAAAACAATCCCACATATAAAGAGAACGTTGAGTTGTCCAAGGTAGAGTATTTCCTTGGCTCTGACCTGCAGCCGATGGCAGATGACGCAATAGCACGCGCACAACTTCATGTTGCTCTCAGTGATTCTATAAGCCTTCTCGGAGAACGTGAACAGCTTGTCCTTCGCGCTTTTTATGGCATTGGAGCACCGCAGATGACTTTTGACGAGATTGGCAAGGCTTACGGTATGACACGCGAAAGGGCACGCCAGATTCGTAATAAGGCTTTGCGCCACTTGCGTTCCAAAGCCAAGTCTTTGGCCGAGAGATAATATCCGGGACTTTTACGGAAGTGATTTGACGGGCATGCTTGCCTGCAGTCATGATATCTGAATTAATTTTGAATATTTAATTTATAATGAGAAAACTTTTTATTCTGTCACTCCTATGTGTACTGACCGTGTGCGTTTGTGCCAAGAAGTCCAAGACTGCCAAGCCGAGTGCGAAGTACAGCACAACTATCTATATGTTCGGTGTATCCGCATCGTTTAATGACAGTACAGTCTACTTTACCGACGTGCAGGAGGTTGACAGTGCATATCTTGTAAGGAAAGTCTATCTCGGAGGCTTCAGAAGCTATTCGGACCAGATGAATTCATATTTCCAGAGCAAGACAGGTGAACGTCGTACGAACACTGTCTATTTCAAGAAACAGCGTGCAAGGGCAGAGAAGACATTGGCGAAGTTACGCAAACGCTATGCCAATTCAGGAGTGGTGATGCAGACCGTTCCTGCTTCGGAGTTCACTTTCCAAGGGGTGCGCCCGAACGGGGAATAGAATTTTGAAACATTATTTCAACATAGCTGACCATCTTGTTGTCGTTGACTTCTTGGAAGAGAATGAAACATCAGGTGTGCATCTCCTGCCTTCTTTTGAACCATTTCGTATCAATAAGGGAATCGGGAGGTGCTCATATACTTGTCGTACGGATATTTCAGGATTTTCTGATGCTGATGTAACGCCATTGTGTGCACAAGAGCCTCCGATGCTTACGTTTACAGTGGACTTGACGCTACGCCCTTTTCCAAAGGATAGGCGTCAGCGTGTCAGGAAATTCAGTACAGGAAACGGAGAAACTGTTGTTGACCGGCTGTATGAGGGCGGTTATCAGTTCGTTATCCGCGATATAAATAATAATGACTGCGCACTGCTCATTTCCAATGCTGATTTCTCACAGTGCCGCTGTAATATTGTCGGTAATTACAGCAGTCTGCGCTTCGGATTAAACAACGCTCTGATGCTTGCCTATGCTTATGCGGGCAGTTTCCATGACACATTGCTCATACACGCTTCACTTGTGCGTCATAAAGGCATTGGTTATGCATTTACTGCGAAGAGCGGAACGGGCAAGAGCACTCAGGTGGCAAACTGGTTGAGAGTGATTCCTGATTGCGACCTGATGAACGATGATAATCCTGTCATCCGCATCATTGACGGCAAAGCCATGGTCTACGGCAGTCCGTGGAGCGGTAAGACTCCGTGTTATCGCCCGACCCAGGCACCTCTCGGAGCTGTTACGAAAATAAACCGTGCCAAGAATGACAAGGTGGAACGACTGTCTCCTTTTACGTCGTTCGGGACTGTTCTTCCGGCATGCTCTGCCATGAAATGGGATCATGCGGTATATTCACATATATGCGACACTGTTACGGCACTTGTTTCCTGTGTTCCGACATATGTTCTCCATTGTACTCCGGCACCAGAGTCTGCCGTCATCTGCAAAAAAGCGATTGCCGATGAAAATGAATAATGCAGCTCTCATTCCTGCTGTTGCACAGTTGCTTCAAGAGGGACGTACGGTGATCTTTCCGCTCAGAGGAAACAGCATGAGACCATTCCTTATCCATAAGCGTGACAAAGCTTTGCTCGTCTTGCCGGAGAAAGTGCGGATTGGTGACCCTGTGCTTGCCGAGGTATCTCCGTCTCATTATGTCCTGCACCGTGTTGTGGGAATTGATGGTGACAGGATAACTCTTCGCGGTGACGGAAACCTTGCTACTGAGCAGTGCCGTAGAGAAAATGTTGTAGCACTTGCCGTTGGCTTTTACCGTAAGGGCAGGGCAACTCTTGATGGCATAGAGTCCAGAAAATGGAGGCTGTACAGTATGCTGTGGATGCAGCTTCTTCCGTTGCGGCGTTATCTGCTTAAACTCCATGACATACTCTTCCATTCACAGAAACCCTTGAATGATTGAGTTATACCGGACTTGCTTGAACATACTTCGCCGTTTATGAGAATTCATAAATGTCTTATAGGAGAAAACTAATTTAGAATATTTATCTTGTAATGAAAAAGAAACCTGGCTTTGTTCTCCGTTCTGTATGCGGTGAGCAATTTTTAATATCAGAAGGAGACGAGAATATAGATTTCAGCAATCTTATTTCCCTCAATGAATCATCGGCGTTTTTGTGGAGCGTGATAGATGATGGCAGGGAATTTACCGTAGAAACCCTTGTCAATGCCCTTCTTTCTGAATATGAAGTGTCTCGGGACCAGGCACAGAAGGATATAGAGCAACTCTGTAAAGAAATGCTGGATGCCGGGATAATAAGTAGTTAGTCAATTCGTGCAACTCCCCGCCCCGCTGCTTGCAAGTCAGTTGGGCTTCACCCTTGCAGAATATTTTGAAAAAGGGAATCACCATATTATTATATATATTGTTACTGTGTGTGCAGGGAACTGGTGCACAGAGTGATATTACGGGTGGACAGTCGGATACCGGTTCTCTTGGAGGAATCACAGCGAGCCGTGTTCAGGAAAACTCAGAGAACATAGATTCTAAGAAAAGTATCTCTGAAAGTGACTTTGATATTCTTATGAAGGATTCCGTTCTCGTCATGAGAGAGGATGTGATGGACAGAATTATCTCCGAATGCCGTGCCGGACTGTACGGAAATAACGCCTATGAGAGAGTCACACGTTATGAGAAGATGAAGATTGCCGTCAATGATGTCAATCCGTTAGACACAAAGAAACGGTTCTTCAGGAACAACAAATGGCTGAAAGACTTTGTCGAACACTGCGGGCTGAACGGTAAGTTTGTATTGCCAATAGTCACGGAAGAACGTGTGGAAGACATCCTGTGCCGTAAGAATCCTTATAAAAAGATGACCTACGTCCGCGGTGTGAGACGCGACGGATTGAACGAAATGGTATATACTGATGCCATCGTCAATATCCTTGTAGGTGAGAAATACACAGATATGAATCTTCTTGACAGCGTGATAAAGATAGACGGAATGCGTATTCCTTCTCCGTTGTCATGCAATGCATCACAGCATTATCAATATACAGCCGTGACATTCAATGACAGCGTATGCCATTTGTTTTTCAGACCAAAGACTGAACGTCATGGACTCTCAGGAGAGATTATCGTTGTTAAGGACAGCACCTGCAGGCTGAGACATTTGAAACTGATGCTGCCAAAGCGAAGCTTATTCAGTTCTATTGATAATCTATATATTGTGCAGGAGTTTGGAACTCTGCCTGACGGAAGAGATGTCCTCTTGCAGAATGATGTCCTTGCGGAAATGAAGGCCAAGAGTGTCATAGGCAGGCTGTGCTATATAAAAACTCAGAGATATTCCGAATATACGACTGACTCCATAGACAGCAATATGCTGAAAGGGAAAATGCCTGAGAAGTATGACGCTAAGGCAGAATACCGTCCGGAAAGCTTTTGGGCACATTATGACGGTACGGAAACGGAGCAGACCGACAGTATTGAAGAGGACGGCCGGAAGCCTCATGAGACGTATGCAAGACGTATGCTGCGTTATGCCAATGACATAAAAAGCCTGCGCTGGCTCGTATGGACGATGAAAGCGTTTGTTGACAATAAGATACCCTTAGGCTCACCAAGTGTGTTTGATATCGGACCGACAAACAGTCTTGTATCATTTAATGACCTTGACGGGCTGAGGCTGAGGGTAGGAGGGACGACGACACCACGCTTCAGCAGGCATCTTTTCCTTGAAGGATACTATGCCCACGGTTTCCGTTTTCATGACAACTACTATAAAGGACGTGTGACATATTCATTCATCCCGAAAAAGCATACACAATATGACTTCCCATGCTATAATCTCAGTTTTGAGGCGCGGAAAGACATCGGATATGTAGGCGAGCGCAGCCAGCATCCTGACCATGACAATCTGTTCTCTTCATATCACTGGGATAAGACCACCCAGCTTATGTATTATGATTTCCGCAGGGTGGATATAGAACGTGAAGCGGAAAACGGAATGCGGTTCAGGGCTGGTATAAAGACAGAGCGTGACATTGCCACCGGCGGATTGCTCTTCAAGAATCTGTCTGAATACGGAGATGGAGAATATACCGGCGGTGCATGGACAGAGTATGAACCTTATAACCCAGAATATATTTCGAGAGACAATGGCTCATTTCGTACGACAGAGATAAGTATGGGGATAGAGTATGCTCCTGGCAACGGCAGCCGTAATGCTTTGCGCAGCCAGTTGCCGGTGAACAGCGAGCCTCCTTCTGTAGGAATATCACATACATTCGGAATAAAAGGAATATTTGGCGGTCAGTATAGTTATCAAATGACAGAGCTTAAGGCATACAAGCGTTTCTTTATGGGAAACTGGGGCTTTGCAAGCGCTTTCATGAAAGGGGGCATTGTCTGGGACCGGGTCCCGTATCCTCTTCTGCTTGCCCCTCAGGCAAATATGTCATATATCAGCGATGAAGAGTCATTCAGCCTTATCAGCCCTTCGGAACTTGTCAATGACCAGTATGTACAGCTGTTCCTCACATGGGAAATGAACAGCAATCTTATAGGTGTCATAGACTTTGTGCGCCGGTGGCGGTGGAAAGAATATTTCAGTCTGCGGATGCTATGGGGTAATCTCACTTCAAAGAATAACCCGCAACTGCTGGAGAATTGGGACAGCAATGTTCTGATGGCTTTCCCTGAAGGCTACAGTCTGATGTCTTCCGCACCATATGTGGAAGGTGTCGTGGGAATACACAATATTCTTAATGTGCTGAATATCGATTATGTCCACCGCTTCTCATATCGCCGTCTGCCAAACTCACGCCATGGCGGAATACGGTTTACATTCCGCTTCAATTTCTGATGACATGATTATTGTGTTATGTGGTTGTAGGGTTTGGTGATATGTTTACTGCACATCCCTACTGTATGGCATGATACCTCACGGTGGCATAACGATACAAATGCCATGCGAAATTGTTTGAAACGAGGTGTTTATATTGTTCTCACAAGATCAAGCGGTAGATTCATAATCCCGGCTATCTGTTCATTGGACATCCCTGACTGCTTCATCATGCGTACCGCTTCCGCACGTCCTTCCGCACGTCCTTCCGCACGTCCTTCCGCACGTCCTTCCGCACGTCCTTCCGCACGTCCTTCCGCACGTCCTTCCGCACGTCCTTCCGCACGTTCTGTATTAATATTATCCTTCAGTATGACAATATTGTCAAGATGACGGTAATATGCTTTCAGCTCGTCCTTGGACATACGGTCGAGAATAAGTTGCTTCCGTGCCTCTTCAAGCCCCGGAGTGCTTGTACTGTCAAGGATCTCGCCGGTATTGAGATAATAAAGCCATTCCTCCAAAGGAGTGGTTGCCAACTTGTTGAAGTCGTTGACACGCAGAATATAGTATTCAGGGAAAAGATCCTTAACCTCTTTCACATCAAACTTCTCCATCTGAAACGGGCTGAGTTTAAGGACATCACCATTATGAATGCCACGGAACTCCGTTGTGCCGTGATATACATAGTCTGTACCGGCTCCGAGGCTGAAATATACTATATTCACACTGTAGACTTTCTTTACATGCTCATATCCCTCGCCACGCCGGATATATTCAGTCACAAGTTTGGACGTGCCAAAAAGCATGCGCTGGAAATAGGCAAACTCATTGTTGTTCTGAACCTCAACAAGTATCAGTTCCCCCTTTGAGTTCTCTGCAAGCATGTCTACACGGTTATACTTATCATACTCCTCTTCCTGGTTACTCTCACTTTCAAGCATGCGCACTATGGTTATCTTCTCGTCAAGCAATGTTGTGAGAAGTCCTTCAAGGACACCGTAGTTGGCCTTGTTGCGAAGCATACGCTTCATTGCCCAGTCAAAACGAATGTAGTTTGCCATAATCTAACTAATTTGGGAATATATATATGCACAAAGATAATAAAAAAAGAAATATTACAGAAAATACTATGGCGGTATTTAGTGTTTTTTATAAATTCAGACTGGTGTGGCGAGCCCAATAAATAAGTGTCTATTTGTTAATTTTTAATAATGTTACAAGGCAATATTTCATTTTAACTGGATTTCTTAGTAATTTTGCACGCTGAATGGTAAAATAGTGATGGACCGGTAGCTCAGCTGGATAGAGCAACAGCCTTCTAAGCTGTGGGTCAGGGGTTCGAATCCCCTCCGGTTCACCCTATTAGGAAAAGGATGTCTCATTTTTTTGAGACATCCTTTTTTGTAAATGTTGGATTTTATCCTGCCTTTTCTCGCCATGCAGAGTAGAATAAAGTTTCCTCTGCTCATCCGGCTTGACGAAAACGCTGAAAAATATTTTATAATTCTCACTGGCTGTTTGTAATAATGTAATAATATCAAAGATCGCTCTTTGCTTCAGAAACAGAATGTTTCACTTCCGCATTGCAAAGATACGGCAATTGATGGCGGAAACAAAATTATATGCGGATACACTTTGGAGTACAACAGACTTTCTCGTGCAAGTTCATGACCGTACAACCAATTCCCCTACAGCCATACAACCACATTCCGCAATAATCGTGAAACCTTACAACCACCTCTCCTCAACCTTTTTTCTGTGCGAAACTTGGATAATTTAAGTTAAATGAATTTAAATCACCCCCCCATTATGCTTTTTTATATTTTATATGTATATATTTGCATAAATGTTTGCATACACCTGACAAGTGTACTGTGTACGCACACAGCAGGCAGAGAGAACTACACACTATATTACTAAAACAGATTACACTATAAACTTCTAAATACATGAAACTGAAACATCTGATGCTGACGCTGGCGATGATTGCCGGCTTCGGTACTACTCGGGCACAGGATACGACTGTCGTACCGAGTACGTGGACACAGGTGAAGTTTAATCCTGATGTCCGCTATTCACAGTGGGTCTTGGAGTCCCAGCTCGGGAATTTCTACTCCAATGCAACAAAGAGACCTTTCCAGCTCTTTGACGCTGACGGGAATGCTGTGGCAGGCACTGCGTATGATAAAAACACAAAGTTCGACTACGTCCCCGGACTCGTGGCCAAGGCGACAATCGAGGCGCGTGACCTGTATAAGGATTTTGACTGGTCAAAGCCTTGGTTCTATACCGTCATGAACTATGGAACCAACTATACCTATACTGATAAGGTCAATGGTCTTGCTGACAGTAAACTGACCCTTGACGACATGAATGCTGCGAAAATGTACTTCGGTATAGAGAAGGACCTATTGGCTACAGCTGCCAACAAATCGCTTGTCAATGAGCAGATCGGCAAGGTCATTGAAATAATGAAGCGCTACAACTCCGTATGGGCAATCAATGGTTCTAAGTCAACAAATACCATTGGTGATGCTGTTGCAGGCGGATGGTTCCATAAACCGGAGTATGTAGATCAGATGTGGGGTGACGGCCTGTACATGGGTTCAGCACTCCTTGCGCAGATAATTAACTATAAGGGAACGCCTTCCAACGTAACAGATAATGACTGGGATCTCATTACAAAGCAGTTCACTATCTCATGGGAGCAGATGTATAACGGAAATAACGGCCTGCTCTATCATGCCTTTACAGCAAATCCTGAATCTGCAAAGGATGCCGGCTGGGCCGGGGTGGAGGCAGGTACTACCTATCATTCCGCTGCTCATTGGGGACGTGCCTGTGGCTGGTACTTCCTCGCACTTGTTGATGTGCTGGAGCAGATGCAAACTGCAAATCTGGAGACTACGGAAAATTATAAGACTCTGAAAGGCTATCTGGGACTCCTCGCCGCAGGTCTCGCAAAGTATCAGGATGAGGCTACAGGATGCTGGTATCAGGTTTTGGATGAGAAGGACGCTCCTCTTTCCGGCAACTACCTTGAGTCTTCATGCACGGCGATTTTCTCTGCCGCTTATCTGAAAGGCGTACGCATAGGCGTGCTTGACAAAACCACCTATGAACCGGTCGGCGAGAAGGCTTACGAGGGATGTGTCAATAACTTCATGATGCTTGATGCGGAAGGACAGGCACAGCTCATCCGTTGCTGTGCATCAGCCGGACTCGGCGGCACTGCCAAACGTTCCGGCTCACGTGAATACTATATAACCGGTAGTGATGTCACACAGCGCAACACTTATACCGAAGGTAAAGTGCTGGGCGGCTTCATACTCGCCGCAACAGAATATGAGCGTCTGCACGAAAAGGTCAATGCCCCGATGCTGTCCGTAGACCTCAACCCGTCTTATACCGCAAAGGCCGGCGAGACAGCAACACTTGAGGTGAAAGTCAGCGGTGCGGGATCTTTGGCATATCAGTGGCGCAAGGGCACATGGGATTCTTCCACACTCATAGACGGCGCAACCTCTGCCACATACTCTCCTAAAGAGTCCGGGAAATACTTCTGCGAAGTGACTGCCGGTGCCGCTGCAAAGGGCATGGCGGCACGTGCTGCGACAACAATACGCTCTTCCGTGGCTGATGTTACGGTGGAAAATTCTGATGCTATAGAGCCGGAAAATCCGGTGGAAAGTACAAATTCTATAATATGGCTCTTCGAGGACAGTAATAAGTCTGGAAAGTTTGGCTCAGGAACTTTGGTCACATTTAAAAGCACTGATAAGACATACGACTTGGTATATCAAAGTAATAATACGAGTGATAAGCTATCAACTTCCTCGGCAACGATAGATGGTAAATCGTACACGTCAATGCTTTACATGAATGGGGCGACACAATCCAATGGTAATCGTACCTTGACATTCCAAACTACTTCTTCAAAAGGACAAATAAAGGTTGTGTACGCAAGCACTGCGTCAGGAACTACAGAATTTAAAGACATAACTACCAGTTCTGTGATAGGCAGCATTACTGCTAAAACGAATACTGCTGTCACTTCTGAAGTTCTAACTACTTCCGTGGGGAATAAGATTCAGATATCTTTTAAAGCAAAGACTTATGTCTATTCTGTAGAATGGATTCCTGCTGTGAATTCAGATCTTTCCTCTTCTACAGAAACTTCATTTGACGGCTATACATTGACAGGCAATACGCTTTCTGTATCCCACAAGGCTGTGGAAGCAGGAACAGACGGCAAGATAACCATCAATAAAGCATCAGGAGCAACTTACACTGTTACGAATGCCACTCTTGACGGTAACGTTCTGACATACAAAGTGCCTGCAGCCGGAGAATCGCTGGCGATAACCTTGAAGGTTGTTTCTGAGGATAAGGCCAATACAGCCACATATACTATTAATGTGTCTACAGAAAAAGATGACACTCCTGTCGTTATTCCTGGCGTAACCGGTATAGGTACAATATCGTGGACAAATATGGCTACTACCGGACACAATGCTGACAGTGATGGAACTGTTGTTCCGGCAACTGTGGCTATGGCGGCAAGCGGTAAAGTCGTTGGTCTTGCCACAAACGCAACAGCAGCAATCACAGGAAAAGGCACTTTATATCGGTACAATGGATTTAATGCTGTGGTGAGCACAGACAAATATTTTGAATATTCTTATGACGTAACAGCCGGGCATACGTTTACTCCTGAGAAAATCACAATCTCATGGGCTCCAAATGGATCTAAGGCCATATCGTTCAAAGTCTATGTCGGAACATCTGCAGATAACCTGATAGAATTGACAACGTTAACTTGTTCTGCAGACAAAACATATAGCACAGATGAGATTGCATTGGCAGGCAACTATACAATATACCGTCTTGTTCCTTATGGTAAGGATGGTGGTTCAATTATCCTGGATAATGTCGTAATAGCAGGAACTTACACACGTCCTCTTTATACATCTACGGAAACATCCTTTGGCAGTGGAACATTGTCAGGAAATGTGCTGTCCGTTGTACATGAGGCTTCTGCTGCAGGACAGAATCAGACAATAGCTGTCACTCCGGCGGAAGGTGCTACATGTGAGGTCTTGTCAGGTAATGCAACTCTTGATGGCAATACTCTTGTTTATACAGCCCCTGCAGAGGGACAGTCTGCTACAATAACTTTGAAGGTAACGGCGGAGGACAAGATGACTACAGCTGAATATCTCATCAATGTTAATACAAAGATTTCAGAAACTTCACTTCAGGTTCTCACGGCTACATTTACTTTGGAAGATATGCAAAACTTTGGTAATGCCGGAGGCAATAATTCTACCGTAGTTAAGGACGACCTGCAACTCGTGGCTGTAGAGGGAACTGATGGCAGAAGAGTCGAAGGCCAGGGGGCAAATGACACCAGAGGATCTAAAATCCAGTTAACCGCAGGATTGACAATTACCCCTAACAATGGTGCAAGAATAAGAAAAGTCCGTATTGTCACTGACAACAATCACCGTCATCTTACAGCTTCACCCGCTCAGACAGGTGAGGTCGAACAGTATGAGACTACTTATACATATAATTTCAGCAGTGTAGCTGATGCAATACAGTTTACAAATGAAGCAACAACAGGAGGAAATATTTATGTAGCCCGTATCATTGTCGAGTATGAAAAGGGTGTCGCAGATGGAAAGAAAACAATGCGTGCAAGCTTTGACAAAACAGGTATTACATATTATATTAATGATACGGATATAACAGAACCCTCTCTTTCTATCACTGCGGCGACTGGTGATGTTATTCCGGTGGAATATTGCAATTTGACATACTCTTCTTCAGATGAGAAAGTTGCGAAAGTTGATTCTAAGACTGGTGATTTGGAAATAGTCGGTGTCGGTTCAGCTGCTATCACTGTCAGTGTGGAGCCTTCTACAGATGTTGAAAGTTATGGTTATGTCGGTACAGAGGCTGTCTATGAGATTACGATAAAGGATTATGATGTCCCTGTTGTCAATGCACAAGACCTTACAGTTTACAATACTTCCGGTGTGATGCCGCAGCCTGTTATCACGGTTTATGTCATGGACGGAGGCATTCCTTTGGTTCTTGACACCAAATACTATTCACTGTCCTATACAACTCTGACGGATCCATCTTCTATCATAATGAGTGACAAGATGAAATTCATGCTTGCAGGGGAAGCTGGCAACTGGAAAATTGGTTCTGCTGAAATGCTTGTGGAGATCATTCCTACAGATGAGGCCATAAAGAAATACCATATCCGTGAGGTACAAGCAGAGTTCAAAGTGACAGTTGTAGAAACAGGTGGACTGCTTGTTCCGTATTTTGGTGGTGTTAATGATGCACGTATGCAAATTAGCTCGGATGCCAAGAATCCAAATGAAAGGGACTTCATCACACCGGTTCTTTATGGTGGCGTGGATATAAGCACAGGCTTTACCTTTAAGTATGCTATATCAAGTAGCTCGTCTACAGGAGCACAGCTAAAAGGCGCAAAGAATGGAGTTCTCGAAGCTAAGACTGGTAATGTTATATTGCAGTCTGGTTCAACAGCCGGTGTTGTAACGCTAACCGTTACGGCTACTCCGAATACGGAATACAGTTCACAGTATAAAGAAATTACAAAGTCAATAAAAGTTGAAGTTGGAGAAGCATTAAAGCGCTTGTCAAGTGTTACAATAACTCCAACAGAAATAACGGTACCGGTAGGTGCTGTGTTGACAAACTTTAATATAGTCGTAAAAGACGAGAATGGTAATATTATGTCGGAAGATGACTATACATTGCAATGGGAGTCTACTGCCCCTGGTACAGCTTCAATAATAGATAGAGCAAAAGGTGGTGTGCAGGCTTTGGCAGCAGGAATAGCAAATATTCAGGTATTTGTTAAAAATAATAATTATTCAGACCGAAAGGCAGTGTGTGTAGTTACCGTGGAAGATAATGGTACATTCAAGGTAGATGCTAATACACCTTTCGAGAAAGGAGCAGAACTGAGAGTTGAAGGTCTCACATTGACTCTTGGTGGTTGGATGTTCCCTAATACTGTCAGTGGCTCGCATGGAACTACGAGTGAGAATCTCGGCTCTGCTTCTTGGGGAAAGCCAACTACTGAGAATAAGAATCCTCTTGGATTTACCCATAATATATCTATGTCTAGCCAAAAGAATGCACGTCAGGAATATGGCAGCAACTGCCAGCCTATGTCTAATTGCATATATAATGCAAAGATAGAGGAACTGGATTACAAATTGATAGATCCAATGTTTAACGTCCCTTGCTCAGGCTCTTATTTCGCATTGACTCCTAAGACAAACGGAACAGCTACTGTATATATACATCAGAATGGTGTGTTTGACAGTCAGACTACTTCTGGGAAGACGGAGTACGTATATCGTCCGCAACGTCGTGTGTTTGTTGTGGATGAGATGGGTAACCTTGTTGTTTCGACTCCAAAAATGGAATATCCTACAATTTGGAATATGGGTGGAGATAATGGTACAAAGTTCACGTGTGATGTGTTGTCTGCCGGAACGTCCAATAACCTTTATGACATTGCGAAAGCTTCTGGGGTCGAAGGAAATTCTGATAAAGAGAAGACACAAAACTATATTGTAACGCATTTCAAAGGACTTAAGAGTTTCAGTCTGGACAACTTTAAGAATGGAGTCTATGCAAGTCTACTTGATCCGAGTTTGACGCATAATCAGGCGCAGGCAACTTATCCAAATGTTGATGCAGCACGAGGCTGGTGTGTATTGGTTGCTGCTCCGGTATCATATACATTTGATGTTAAGGCCGGCAAGACATATTACATATATAATTTTGGCTCTAAGATTGGACTTTACGGTTTCACATTCCGTCAGGATGACGTTGTGGTTGATGAAGTGGAATACTCTCAGACGATGGAAAACAGTCCGAAACTGACAGAAGAGAACCATGTCGCCAGTGTTTCTATTGACAGAGAATTTCAAGCAGGTGTATGGGCCGCATGCGTATTGCCATTCTCAATGAACCGTCAGCAGGTGAATGCTGTATTTGGTAATGCTTATGACACGAATAATGAGAATGGTACGGAGATTATGTATTTTGACCGTGTAGAGGGTTCAACAATCTATTTCGTGCGCCATGCTTACAATACCATAGTTGCCGGAAAACCGTTCTTGATCAGACCGACAAAGGATGCTGTTATCTCATCTGAAAATATGGGAGATTATCCATACGTGACAATTGAGGCAGAGGGACAGCCTGCAGAGTGGGGCAGAGACAATGGCTCCGGATACTCATGGGTGTCAACCTATAGCCCAACATGTTTCGGATACGGTGATTATTATATCAGCAATACCGGTGGTGTTACGCGTATGATTGCTGAATATGCACAGCTTAATGGCTTCCGTGGATACCTGAAGGCAAAGACAGAAGGTGCGAAGGCAAAGGCTCTTACCGTGTCTTCAAGCAATAATGTTGATGGGGATGATACTGCGACAGCTATCGAAGGCCTTGTGATGGACAGTGAAGGAAACCTCCTCGAAGTTCCAGCTTCCGGTGTTGTCTATAGTCTTAGTGGTCAGATTGTGACAGAGGATGCTAAGCAGCTCTATACTCTTCCTGCCGGAATATATGTCGTCAATGGACGGAAATATGTTGTTAAATAAATAATGTGAACTCTATACCGTGAGTAAGAACATATCTACCCTTGTTCTTTACGGTAAGTATCTTTACGTAAATTAAATGAGAAATATGAAACAATATACTAAACCGGAAATTATTGTTGAGATAATTGAAGAAGAATCTCCCCTGTTGGCTCTTAGTAATACAAATACGGAGAACAATACTGGTGGTGAAACTGGAATTGGTGGAAATACTGGTACAGGAAATGGTGATAATGTTGGTTCCAAGCCGGGTTTCCCTTGGGAGGATGATTTTGAGTTCTCTTTAGACTGACATTGTCCCTTTAGTATCGTCTGATGCTGTTCCCGGTACAGCATCGGCGTGAGGGGGCGGATACATAAAATACGGAAAAGCGTCCGATGAAAGGCATACTGTAGTGTTGCTGTCTTCATCGGACGCTTTTCCGTATTTGTTTGTCGTTTATATTGTGTGCAGGAAGGAAGTGTCTCTGCTGTCAGATGGTTAATGCGTAGTTTGTGCAAATGCTCCAATCCTGCTATGTTTACATTTTAAAAAGTGCCAACATTGGCAAGAAATAAAACGTAGTTTGCGTAAACGTCTCAATTGCACTATGTCTACATAAAAACGCGCCAATATTGGCAAAAAGAATAATGCAGGTAATGGAAATAAAACGCGACAGGCATCGACAGCAGTCGGAACAGTTCTATTAAGGTAGTGACAGAATTTCGCAGATGTGTCAAGTCCTATCTTATGAATGTATTGTCCTATCACTACCTGTTGGAAAATGGTGTGTCGGATGCTCACATTATTCGTGTTGCTCCTTCGGCTCCTTACACTAACCGCCTAAAAAAAAACAGCTGCGTTTTTTTTCTTTGTACAACCTCACTGTACTCAGCACGAATAACCGCGTCAGCGGTTTAATATGGTAGCCGTGAGTAGCACCCACGGTTTATTACGGTCAATCTCCTACGACCGATTTATCGGTCGAACAATTTCCGGAGCTTCCGTATCATATTGAATTTCATCTTTATTTTATTCGACCGATAAATCGGTCGTGTATAGAGCCCTGTTGCATGTTCCGTGGGTTACGACCCACGGCTACCTTATTCAACCGCTGCCGCGGTTTTTCCTCACAGAGAATACGTTTATTGCTGATGAGCCGCGGTGCGTCACTATGCAGTATGTCGCAGAGTATCCTCACTGTCATATATGACTGTAATCTATATTCATATCTCCCACATCGTATTGAACTATACGCAGACGCATGCGAAGTATTACCCCCTACACCTTTTGTTAGGCAGCCGTTCCAAGCCTCTAAAAAGTTATCTTTCCTCTCGGTTTTTACAAAAAAAGCACTATTATTCCTCTCAGTTTTTACAAGAAAAGCATCGTTATTCCTCTCGGTTTTTACATTTTGTGATTATATATTCTTGATTTTCAGAAAATAATAGTAACTTTGCACAAAACAACGTTTTCGTTAAGCCAGATGAGCAGCACGAAACTTGTTTCAGTTCTGCCATGGCGAGAAAAGGTAGAATGAAATTCAATGTTAAATTAATAGTACAATGTATTTCAAGAGGCATATAGACCGTTACCTCCAGGAATGGAAGGAAACCCCTCGCAGGAAGCCACTGTTGCTGAGAGGTGCAAGACAAGTGGGCAAGTCAAGGACTCTCCGCCATTTGGGAGAATCATTTGACTATTTCATAGAAATAAATTTTGAAACAAGGCGTGAGTTTAAACGGATTTTCCAAGAGACAAGTGATGTTCATGATATAGTCTCCCGTATAGGCATTCTGACAAGCACGCCTGTAGTAGAAGACCGTACATTGATTTTTCTTGATGAAATCCATGCATGTCCAGAAGCTCTCCACAGCCTGTGGGCGTTCAAGGAAAACATGCCGCGCCTTCATGTTGCGGCAGCTGGTTCGCTGCTGGAATTCACACTTAAAGAGATGCCGGCGTTTGGAGTCGGCAGAATACGCTCTATGTTCATGTATCCCATGTCTTTTGATGAATTTCTTTCAGCCTCCGGGCATGACGGGTGGGTAGAGGTAAAAAAGCAGGCTGGGTATTCCAGACCGTTGCCGTCAGAACTGCACAATGCTTTGTTGCAACAGTTCCGTTCATTCCTTATTGTCGGCGGTATGCCGGCGAGCGTGGGGGCTTGGGTGGAGACACATGATTACCTGCAATGTGCGGAGGAACAGGAAGACATCCTGCAGACCTACTATGATGATTTTGCAAAATACAGCAGAAAGATAGACCCGCTGCTGTTACGCAACACCTTGCGCAGTGTTGTTGTGCAGACAGGGAGAAAATTTGTGTACAGCAATGTTGAAGGCGGATACCGTACAGATGATATCAAGCGGGCGCTGACCATGCTCTGTGATGCCGGTATAGTGAAGCTTGTGCAGCATTCGGCGGGCAATGGGCTACCGTTGGGCGCAGAGTCGAATCCGAAGTTCAGGAAATACAATTACCTTGACAGTGGCCTCCTTCTGCGTATCCTTGATATTGAGATGGGAAGTGCAGTACCTCTGACAGAGCTGATACTTGCGGGAACAGCAGAGGAACTTGTCAACAAAGGGTCGTTGGCAGAGATGGTTGCAGGCTGGGAGATGATTAAAAGCATGACACCACGCATATCGCATGACTTATATTACTGGGAGAACTTATCGGAAGGCACGACCTCTGAGGTGGACTATCTGATTACACAGGACATGAAGATAGTCCCTATAGAGATAAAAGCCGGGACAACCGGGAAAATGAAAAGCTTGCGCCTTTTCATGCGGCGCAAGCATCTTGACTACGCAAAACGCTGTTCTCTTGAAAATTTCGGGATAATAGAATTTTCTGATGCAGATGATGAAAATAGATTAACAACGAAGCATATTTACATGCATCCTCTACATTGTATGTCCACAATAGTCAAGTGACAGCCGTCTCCGGAACCAGCCTCCCCCCCCCCCACACACACACACCACCACCACACACACACAACCTTACAACCATCTTTCCTTAACGTATGTGTTGTTTTCCGTTTTGGGAACACGGATATTGGGGAAAGGTCATATTTGGATAACTTTGCAGAAGGAAATTAAAAAACAGAACAAGGAAAATGGATAAAAGACTGCTTACTATTCAGGATATTTCATGCGTGGGTCAGTGTTCGCTGACAGTGGCATTGCCGGTAATCTCCGCCTGTGGTGTGGAGACAGCGATACTGCCGAGTTCGGTATTGTCAAACCATACTGCCGGTTTCTCGGCATGGACATTCTGTGACCTGACCGGCGAGATGCCCTCCATTCTCGGACAGTGGAAGAAAGAAAACATAGATTTTGACGCATTCTACACAGGTTATGTGTCAAAGGCGCAGATACCGTATATCATGCAGATAATGGAAGAGACGGCGCGCCCGGGTGCGTTGCGCATCATCGACCCTGTGATGGGGGATAACGGCAAGCTCTATGCCGGCTTCGACGAAGATTTCCCAATGGAGATGCACAAGCTCATAAAGGGAGCGGATGTCATTCTGCCAAATATGACAGAGGCCTTGCTGCTCTTGGGCAGACCGTATGTGGAGAGCGGATATACGCAGGAGTTTGTTGAGGAAGTGCTCAGAGACCTGTTTGCCCTGGGTGTGAAGAATGTTGTGCTGACAGGTGTCAGTCTTGAAGAAGGCCGCCTCGGTGTGGCGTGCTATGACGGCGAGAAGGTGGAGTATTACTTCACTGAGCGCATGGATGTCTCCATGCACGGCACCGGCGATGTCTACTCTTCATCATTTGCGGGAGCCATGATGCGTGGCAAGAGTGTGCTTGAGGCGGCTTCCATAGCGGCAGATTTTGTCGTGGAGACGATACGCAAGACACTTGGCGACAAGAACCACTGGTATGGCGTGAAGTTTGAGAAGGCTCTGCCTTATCTTATCGGAAGGCTTGCGGAATAGGAGAGAACCTTGCGGACGGCTGTTTCCATAACGAAGTGTGGTTCCGTCCGCACGGTTTTATGGAGGAAGTTTTTAACCTGCAGGGCTGAAGCCCTCGGTTATCATGAGTGATTATTCCACTGCCATACAACATGTGGCCGTGGCATTTGTTGCATGGCTGTTCTGTTAAGTGACTGTTGGAAATTGGTTTATACTAAAAACGCAGTTGTTTTTTTAGGCGGTTAGTGTATGGAGCCGAAGTCACAATGAGGGCATTGTGACTGAGTGACATTTTCCCGCCAATCCATACGGGCAGAACGACACTTTTCCCGCCTACGACGTGGTAAGGAAAGAAACGGCTAAGCTCGGGAGACTAAGCTTGCTTGAAGTCTCCCGAGCAGGAGTCTATCATGCACAACATGCGCGCAGCGTTAGCAAGCGAGTGCACTAACCGGCAAAAAAGAACGTTTTCATTAAGCCAAATGAGCAGAGTTAAGTTCACTTAAACTCTGCCATGGCGAGAAAAGGTAGAATGAAATTCAACAAGTTTTAGTGAGAAAATATTATACCTAGAGTCAACCGGCAAGTGCAAAATTAGTAAAAATGTTTAAAGAACTCAC
>JAMPFD010000012.1:0-21190 GCA_023664625.1 Bacillota bacterium
GTTCTTTAAACATTTTTACTAATTTTGCACTTGCCGGTTGACTCTAGGCTTGCTGTTAGCCTCTCAAAATTATTTAATCTTTTTGACAATACATTTGAGGCTTATATAACTAAAAATAATTCAAATGCAATCAAAATAGATGATAAACTAAAATATAAAGGGTTGGCAACACAAATAAAATGGAGTTTACCCAAGGATAAGATAGTAGGCAATAAATATATCGAAAGTCATAATATTTCTGGAAAGATAATAGCAACGGAAAAGCCATTAAAACCAGGATTAAGAGGAATTACATTATTTGCTCATGGTCGAATGGTAAATACCCCTCAATTTTTTGGAGCAAGCGAATCAAGTCACGTATTTTCATATTTAACAGGTTGGCTTGATGTTGATTTTGTAGATGAACAGGAAGATGATGTCATTTCAACCGATCGCCAATCTTTGAGTTGGGATTTGCCTGTTACCTCTGAACTTCAATGCAATCTCAGGGAAATGTTATCAATAATAGAAAAAGATTGGCGTGCCAAAAGAAAAGCAGAAAGGCAGAAGAAAATATCAAAACAGACTAAAATAGATGTTGAAAGTTGGTATTCCAAATTACCATATCCAGTAAAAGATGGTGTAGAAAGTATTGTTTCGTCTATTGTAGAAAACTCCGAGTTGGAAACGGAAAAACAAAATGAACTTGTCAATAATCTTCATAAATTACTTCCTGAGTATACTTATTACCATTATCGTCATCTTCATGAAACAGTGAAAGAAGTTTCAGAAAAAGGATACAATAATCAAGATTATTATAGAGCATTTGAAGAAACTATGAAACGGTATATCTTAGAAGTACAAAGGAAATCAGGGCTTACAGATACAGATGTTTCATTGATGACCAAGGCTTTTGGCAAAGAAGATAAACAGGCTTTAAAGGTTACAAAAAAATATAGACGAAAAAATGGTGATGAATTTAATGCAACGACAACAGATAATATAGAGGAAGGACAACGATGGTTGTCTGCAGGTATTTTGACAGGTGCAAGAAATCCAATTGCTCATGAAGAAATATCTGAATTACATGAAACAGGATTGTTTACAGAATCAGACTGTCTTGATTCTTTGAGTCTTTTATCTCATTTGTTTAGAAGATTAGATGATGCTGAAAAAGTAAAGAATGAAACATAACGAAAATGCGTTATTGTTGAATTAATTGTTGGTTTTTGCGGTTTTTACCTTACAATACATAGCGTGGGAATATGTGGATCTGCAAGTGAATTGGGCAAAAATGCAAGATCTTTTTATAAAGCGAATTAAGAAATATAGAATAAAAAATATATTCGTATTCAATAACTTTCCAATAATATAGGATTAAATGACATATATGTTATAAATAAGACATTTAGATATGATAAAAGAGTTTCATTTATTTGCAGGTATTGGTGGTGGTATCTATGGAGGTATGATACTTGGACACCAATGTTGTGCAGGTGTAGAAATAGACAAGTATGCACAAAATGTATTAAGACAACGACAAAAGGATGGTTGGATGGAGGAATTTCCAATAATTGATGATATTACCAAACTAAACGGAAAAGATATAAAAGGAACTTTTGATATTTTGTGTGGTGGCTTTCCTTGTCAAGCGTTCAGCTATGCAGCCCATGGCAATAATATTGAATCTAAAAATTTATGGCCGGAAATGTTTAGAGTTGCGCAAGAATCTAATGCTCCTGTCATTTTTGGTGAAAATGTGACAAAAGAGGCTATTGATGGAGCAAAGAAAGATCTTGAAAGTATTGGTTATGATGTTAAACGATGTAGATTAGCATGTATGGATATTGGAGCAGATCACAAACGTCCTCGTTTTTGGCTTTTAGCAGTCAAGGATAAAAACGTATTCAATAAGATAGCTTCTCATATGGAGACTTTACCTAAATTTACAGCCCGTTTTTGGGAGAGAAATCCTCTTGAAATGGAATATCCTGTAGAAGTTCCTGTGTTAGCTCCTCAAAAGAGAGGCATTGGAAATGCCCAGGCTCCAATTGCAGCTGCTACTGCATTTAGGGTACTTGTTAATCGTCATTTGCATCAAGAAACTTATGAAGTGAACCCGTCAGAGGAGGAAATATCTAAAATATTCTCTAAAGTGAACACATGGATTCATAATCAAGACCCAATGGATACTATATATATTCATACTCCAACAACCATGGGTAATTATCATTATAAATCTATGATGAAACACCCTTCATGTGCGAAGTATGTTAGAATATTTGGTAAGCCCACGGCTCTTCATGCTGAGTATCTTATGGGATTTCCAATTGGTGCCTCTTCGCCTTTTGCTTTAACTAAAGAAAATTTTGATTTATGGAATACGCAGATATACAAGAAGGATTAAAAACTTTTGCAGAACGCTATGATTCTCAAACATATATGGGGTCTTATAGAGAGACGACAAGAGATTCTTTGCTTAAGGACGGGTTAGGAACAAGAGCAAATTCTTTATGGAAAATGGCAGAATATGTTGTTGCCACATTTGACAACAAAAATTTGCCAATTAATAATTATTTAAACGGATGGAAGACCTTGGCATATAGAACCGGCAATCAGTTTCTTATCATTGAAGAGTCGTCTAATCAATGGGCTATGTACGATTCTAAATGCAACCGTCTTGGTGGTGATGATTTTATTAAAAATTATTTTTACAATCATAAAAAAGAAGCTCTAAAAGTTGATAAGGCTTTTGCTATATATCGTCCTTACCTCACCGCAATAAAATCCAAACCGTTCCTGCTCCTTGCCGGCATTTCCGGTACAGGTAAAAGCCGGATTGTCCGTGAGCTGGCGCGTGCTTGTTGGGATGAAGGAACTGCGGAATATGAAGCGCACAAGCCGAAGAACTTTGAGATGATACAGGTGAAGCCCAACTGGCACGATTCAAGCGAACTGATTGGCTATGTTAGCCGTGTAAGTGGTAAGCCTGAGTTTGTGGCGGGAGATTTTCTGAAATTTGTTGTAAAGGCGTGGGAGGATTTGGACACACCGCATTTCTTGTGTCTTGACGAAATGAACCTGGCTCCAGTAGAGCAGTATTTTGCGGAATATCTTAGTGTTATTGAGTCACGAAAGAATAAGGAAGGCAGGATTGTTACGGATGCCATATTGAAGAAGTGTAACGAACAATGGTACTTTGACTTGACCGCACAACTGACCAATGACGATGCTCTTAGGAAGCAATTCAATGATGACGGCATCACAATCCCCCAGAACCTGATTGTTATAGGTACGGTGAATATGGATGAGACGACATTCACGTTCTCGCGCAAGGTGCTTGACCGTGCCATGACGATAGAGATGAACGAGGTGGATCTTTATGGCGGACTGGAAGACAGACATGAAAAGATAGGTAAGTTGGGCAAGGAACAACTTATTGCAACGGCTGTTGAAGGCGTGGATGTTTATTCAGACAACAAAGATGTTTGTGACAAAGTTCTGGATTATCTGAAAGCGGTGAATGATGAGCTGGAGGGGACACCGTTTAAGGTGGCTTACCGCACAAGGAATGATTTCTTGCTGTATGTTGTGAACAATCTGCCTTACAACAAGGATGAGAATGATAATGATATTGAAGAGAATTATATCATTGCCAATGCTTTGGATGAGATTACAAGCATGAAAATCCTGTCACGCATTGAGGGTGACGAGATGAAGATGGGAAACCTGCTTGACAGACTGAAGAAGACTGTTGCCGACAAACTTAATGAAATCTCCGGCAAGACTTGGACAGACAAAGAAGAAGAAGGCAACGATCATTCGGTATCTTTGGCAAAGATTACGGAGATGAAAGAACGTATGAAGAGCGGTTACACCAGTTTTTGGAGTTAAGAACACGGAAGAGGACAAACATGAACAAGCGAATCTAAATCGCCACCAACTTGGTGGCGATTTAGAGATGTTAGAAACATACAGTTTCGTTTCAGGAAGCCATCATGTTGGAATAAATTGAAAATGCAATAGAGTAACACCCTTATGGAACTGCTGACCATTGAACATAACGACTTTACGATGTATGTTGAATGCACCAAATTTGACTGCATCTGGAACAAGGCCAGGAAGAATGTTGGAGAGGAAAATCTACTGTCGACATACTCTTGGACAGAAGGTGTCGTGTCTGTAAGAAAAGGAGACACACTGTTGAACTGTGGTGAGAAAGCACCAGCTGTGTTCTTTGACAATGCAGAATATCCTGTGTGGGTTGAGTTCGGAAGACATGTTACTGATGCGCAGTTTGGTTCAACTCTGCAAGGCGACAATGAACGGTTTGCTTTCAGAAGAGGTGTACTGGCTGGTTTTCTCAATTATGGTAATGATATAGGACGGAGCGAACTCAGTATTATATATAAGGTGGGAGCGGAGACACGTCGGTTTACGTTCGGTTATGAAGTGCTGAGTACAAAACTTGACTATCATGAACACTGGAAGAAGATTGTTGAGGATATAGAGCGTGAGTACAGAATGCTGGCACTTGACTATATGAAGCGGACGTTTCACGGCTTTTCCCCTGATACGAACGGTGACACCTCGGAACTGATTTGGTGGAGCATCTTTGCCGGTGAACAGGAGAAGTTCATTCAGGCTTGCAGGAACATCATAGAGCGTCCGCGCCACAGACTGCGCGGACATGAGGTGTATCTGCGTGCTGACAGGTTGCGGCGCATACCTGCCGCTATGGAAAACATGCTGGCAGAACACAGGAATGAGCCTGCGTATCTTTATAGGGTGGAGGAACAGATACAGTCAAACGACACACAGGAGAACAGGTTCCTTAAATATGCCTTGGGACAGATTGCGGCGAAATATGAGAGGCTTAAACAGCGTATAGAGACCATGGCACCAGTCTCAGATGTCATGAGAAAGGACATGGGAAGAGTGCATGAATACTTGAAGCATCTTCAACGCAATCCCTTTTTCAGGACTGTGGGACGCTTTAAGGGGCTGAGCCAGGAGAGCCTCGTGCTTCAGCGCGCCACAGGATATAGTCAGGTTTACCGCACATGGAACCTCTTGCGCAGGGCATACTCCCTGCAGGACGGGCTCTACCGCCTGCAGTCCAAAGACATTGCCACGCTTTATGAGATATGGTGTTTCATAGAGGTGAGTCATATCGTGAGGGAGCAGCTTGGATTGGATGAGGGTGACATGGAACACCGCAACCGTATGGAGATGAACGGGATGTTCACATTGGAACTTGGCAAGGGAGAGCATTCGCGGATATTGTTCAGAAAGGATGGCGTTGAACTTGCGGAGCTTGTTTATAACCCTAAGCATACCGAACATGAGAACGACAGTGTCAGTATGCAGAACATTGTTGTGCCGACCGTTCCGCAGAAACCGGACATCGTCCTGCAGCTTACGAAGAATGATGTAGAAAAGGGCATGAAGATGACTTATCTTTTTGATGCAAAATATCGTATAGCAGGAAAAGCAGATGGCGTGGATACACCTCCTGATGACGCAATCAACCAGATGCACCGCTACCGTGATGCGATTTATTACAAGGATTATGATGCCGATGCATTGAAGAAAGAGGTGATAGGCGGATATATCCTGTTTCCAGGCAGCGGTGAGCCTGCGGATGTTGCGGTGTAGAAGTTTTACAAGACCATCAAGGAAGTGAACATTGGTGCCTTTCCGCTTCGCCCTAAGGATGTGGAGAACAGAAAGCTCTTGGAACGGTTCATTAATGAACTCATCAATATGCGCTCCGCGCAAACCATATCAGCCGTCATTCCTCAAAAGGGTGCTATTGTGAATGTTGCAGACAGGGTGCTTGTCGGGGTAGTGAAGCAAAGCAGCCGCAAGGGATATTATCAAAGTTTTGAGAATGGCACAGCAGAGTTGTATTACACCGGTCCGCAATTCCCTTCAACAATAGCATTGCACAATCTGCATTACTTCATCCCGTATCTTCCTGACTGCGGAATACGTGACGTTTACGAGATAACAGGCATCCGCACCATTAAAGGCAACGAGGCTAAGCAACAGGAAGGGAGCAGTGACAAACATGATGACTTGCGCCTTGCTTTCAACCTAAGATACAGCAGAAGTATTTCCGATGATTACCGGAAAATCGACACACGTGGGATGATTGGCTATACTTTTATAGATACAACGTTCAGTGATGTTGAGAAACGTATAACTGAATAATGGTATGGACACACTTTCACAAGAACAGCGTCATAGGAACATGGCGGCAATACATTCTGCCAATACCAAGCCGGAGATTATTGTGCGGAAGTATCTGTTTGCGCATGGGTTCCGATACCGGCTGAATCATCCGCGCCTGCCGGGACATCCTGACATTGTGCTGAGAAAATACCGCACGTGCATTTTTGTCAACGGCTGCTTCTGGCACGGGCATGACGGCTGCCGGTATTTCAAGATGCCGAAAAGCAATGTTGAGTTCTGGACGGCAAAGATTGAGAGGAACAAGTCACGTGACAGGAGGGTGCAGAAACGGCTGGCTGAGATGGGGTGGCATTGCATTACCGTTTGGGAATGTGAGCTGAAGCCGGGAGTACGCGAGAGAACTTTGGAATCGCTGGCGTATACTCTGAATCATATTTTTCTGGATGACCGCAGAGTGAGGATGGGGTATAATGAAGTGCCGGATGACAGTGAGTACGGAATGGCTGCAGAGCCGGAAACAGGCTGACGGGAAGTGTTGCGGCGTATGCTGCCCGTGTACGGTTGTGGCGTTCATGGTATCCTTTTCCTGTCCTTGGAGAAGCATATACTTTATGTCTTGCTTATGATGAATAGCCCGTGAAGTCTTGCGGATAAAAAGAAATGGAGACACATCTTTTGGAAAGAGATGGTCTCCATTTTTTATTCATATGACGTGAGCCTGACAAGTTCATCGGACCTGCAGTGGCTCTGTGCTCATGGAAACACTACCGTGAATTGCCAATCCTTATCTTATGAACAGCAGTTCACGGTATTTCGGCAATGGCCAGCAAGCGTCATCGACAATGAGTTCGAGCTTGTCAATCTGGTAACGTATTTCATCCATCTTCGGCGCCACGGTGTCATGATAGGCGATAGCCTTCTCATGCTCCCCGGAAATCTTGTTCGCCACTTTGCGCGCGTCTACAAGTTCCTCCACGAGACGCTCAATGTCAGATGTGCGTTCAGCAATTTCCTCAATGATTTTCACGTTGCGTGCTGAAAGTCTGTCAGCTTTGTCGATATGGAAGACGGAGTACATGTTCTCTACATTTACGAGGAGCTGGCTCTGATAGCCGGTCGCCACAGGTATGATATGGTTCATGGAGAGATCGCCGAGGACACGCGCCTCAATCTGTATTTTCTTCGTGTAAGTCTCCCATTTCACCTCATTGCGCGCCTCCAGTTCCTTCCGGGTCATCACGCCGAGGCTTTCAAACATCCGTATGCTCTCTTCGTCAAGATAGCGTTCGAAGATTCTCGGGCACGATTTCTCAACGTCCAAACCGCGGCGCTGAGCCTCTTCCACCCATTCGTCAGAGTATCCGTTGCCGTTGAAGCGTATAGGCTTGCATGTGATGATGTCCTGGCGCAGAATGTCGATTATGGCATGGAATTTGGCAGTATGTCCCGTACCCTCCGCATATTTCGGGTCATCGGCAATCTCAGCCATGCGTGCGTCCACCCGCTCCTTGAATGAGACGAGAGCCTCAGCCACGGCAGAGTTCAGGGCAATCATGGCCGAAGCGCAGTTAGCCTCAGAGCCTACGGCGCGGAATTCAAAGCGGTTGCCCGTGAAGGCGAAAGGCGATGTGCGGTTACGGTCAGTCTGGTCGATGAGCAGTTCAGGAATCTCAGGGATATCCATTTTCAGTCCCTGCTTTCCCGCCAGAGACAGCTGGTCAGGCACGGCACGCTCGATATGGTCAAGAAGTTCCGACACCTGTGTGCCGAGGAATGAGCTCACGATAGCCGGAGGAGCCTCGTTGGCACCGAGGCGGTGAGCGTTTGTCGCAGACATTATCGATGCCTTCAGCAGTCCGTTGTGACGGTAGACACCCATCAGTGTCTCAACGATGAATACAGCGAAGCGCAGGTTCTGTTCCGGATTCTTTCCCGGAGCATGTAGCAGAATGCCGGTATCCGTGGACAGGCTCCAGTTGTTATGCTTTCCCGAGCCGTTTATGCCGGCGAAAGGCTTCTCGTGGAGCAGTGCGCGGAAGCCATGTTTGCGAGCCACTTTCTTCATTAGTGACATCAGCAGCATGTTATGGTCAATGGCAAGGTTTGTCTCCTCGAATATAGGAGCCAGCTCAAACTGGTTAGGAGCCACCTCGTTATGGCGTGTCTTGCACGGAATGCCAAGTTCAAGAGCCTGCGTCTCAAGGTCTTTCATGAAAGCCTGGACACGGTCAGGGATGGTTCCGAAATAGTGGTCGTCCATCTGCTGGTTCTTGGCAGAGTCATGTCCCATCAGCGTGCGCCCTGTAAGCATGAGGTCAGGGCGTGCGGAGTAAAGGCTGTCATCGACAAGGAAATACTCCTGTTCCCATCCGAGATTGGAAGTGACTTTCTTCACCTCAGGGTCGAAATAACGGCAGACGTCTGTCGCCGCGACGTTCACGGCATGTAGCGCGCGCAGCAGCGGAGCCTTATAGTCGAGCGCCTCACCGCTGTAGCTGATGAAGACTGTAGGGATGCAGAGAGTGTCGTCAATGATGAATACCGGCGATGTTGGGTCCCATGCGGAATAGCCGCGAGCCTCGAAAGTGCTTCTTATGCCACCGTTAGGGAAAGAGCTGGCGTCAGGTTCCTGCTGTACGAGAAGCTTTCCTGAGAAATCCTCAACCATTCCGCCCTTGCCGTCGTGCTCTATGAAAGAGTCATGCTTTTCGGCAGTACCCTCCGTGAGAGGCTGAAACCAGTGAGTATAGTGAGTGACGCCCTGTTCCTTTGCCCACTGCATCATGCCTTTTGCCACTTCGTCAGCGACAGTGCGGTCAAGGCGGGTGCCATTGTCTATGACGTCAATCATTTTCTCGTAGACCTGCTTCGGCAGGTATTTGTACATTTTCTCACGGGTGAAGACCTTGCGTCCGAAATACTCATAAGGTCTTTCGCCTGTGGTCTCAATGTCGAGAGGTTTTCTTGAAAGAGCCTTTTCTACTGCATGGAATCTTAAATTTGCCATAACTAAGTAATGCTTTGCTTGTGTATTTATATACTTTTATTTTGCCCAGTTTCCTATTCTTTCCAAAGCCTCCTCGGTCTGCTCCCTTGAACCGAAAGCCGTGAATCTCACATATCCCTCGCCCGAAGGGCCGAAGCCCACTCCCGGAGTGCACACCACATGTGCGCCGTAGAGCATCTCCTCAAAGAATTTCCATGAGCCGGTCCGCTCAGGGACTCTCATCCATATATATGGAGCATTTTCGCCACCGTGTACGTCAAAGCCCATATCCTTGAATGTTGTCAGCATCTTATGCGCGTTCTGCATATAGTAGTCGATTGTCCGGCGCACCTGCTGCTTGCCGTCAGCCGTATATATGGCCTCTGCGGCACGCTGCGAGAGGTAGCTCGTTCCGTTGAACTTTGTGCATTGCCGTCTGTCCCAGAGAGCGTTAAGCGATATGCGCCTGCCGTCAAGTGTAGCAGCCGTCACCTCTTTCGGAACAATAGTGTAGCCGCAGCGCACACCGGTAAAGCCCGCAGTCTTTGAGTAACTGTGGAACTCTATGGCACATTTCTTAGCCCCCTTTATCTCGTAGATGCTGTGCGGGATGGAAGGATTCTGGATGTAAGCCTCATAGGCGGCATCAAAGAAGATGAGAGCCTCATTCTTCAAGGCGTAGTTTACCCACTTGCGCAGTTCACCTTTGGTTATCACCGTTCCTGTAGGATTGTTTGGGTAGCAGAGGTATATGACATCCACACGCCGCTCCGGCAGGGCAGGGACAAAATTGTTCCCGGCATTGCAGGGCATATAGTAAATGTTCGACCAGCGTCCGTCCTCTCCTTTCTCTCCGGCTCTGCCTATCATGGCGTTGGAGTCTATATAGACAGGATAGATGGGGTCGGTCACGGCAACGGTGTTGTCCCAGCGGATGAGTTCCTGAATGTTTCCTGTGTCGCTCTTTGCTCCGTCGTTGACGAATATCTCGTCAAGGTCAAGATGAATGCCTCTTGGCAGGAAATCATTTTTCAGGATAGCCTCGCGCAGGAAGTCATAGCCCTGCTCCGGACCGTATCCGCGGAAGCCCTGTTGCGTGGCCATCTCGTCAGTGGCTTTATGCAGAGCCTCTGTCACGGCTGGGCACAATGGTTGTGTGACATCGCCGATGCCCAGCGATATTATGTCAGCCCCCTTATGGGTTGCCTTAAATACATTCACCTTTTTGGCGATGTCTGCGAACAGATAGTTGTTCGGCAGTTTCAGAAAATGTTCGTTTACTAATGCCATAATATTCCTATATCAAAATTGAATGTATCCTTCGAAAACAAACTCTGCACCTCCTGTCATGTAGACATGGTTGTCATTCTTGTCCCAGGATATGTTAAGTTCTCCTCCGTCCATAAGGACTGTCGCGTTTCTTGCCGTACGTCCTGTCAGGCTTGCTGCCACGGCTGTGGCGCAGGCTCCCGTACCGCAGGCCATGGTGATGCCGCTGCCTCTTTCCCATACCCTCATGCGTATGTCGCCATTGTCGAGAATCCTGGCAAACTCAATGTTGGCACGTTCAGGAAATCTCCGGTTATGTTCAAGCAGAGGACCGTATTTGCTTATGCTTTCAGTCGTTATGTCATCGGTGAAAATAACAAAGTGAGGGTTGCCCATGGATATGAATGTGCCGCGGAATGTCTTGCCGTCAATGCTCAGTGTGTGCTCCTTTTCTTCAGTGCCGGAGTCAAGAAACAGTTTGCTGTCTGAAAGAACAGGTTCGCCCATGTTCACTGTCACACCTTCGACTTTTCCGCCCCTGACATTTAATGTCAGTATTTTCACTCCGGAAAGGGTGAGCAGACGGATTTCAGTCTTGTTCGTCATACCTTTCTCGAAAAGATACTTTCCTACACATCGTGAGGCATTGCCGCACATCATGGCCTCGGAACCGTCTGCATTGAAGATACGCATGGTGAAATCAGCCTCCGGCGTGTCGGCCTTGCCGATGAGCACCAAGCCGTCGGAGCCTATCCCTTTATGGCGGTCGCTCCAATATATGGCTGCTTTCCCCGGACTCTCTATATTATATAAGGTGGAGTCAACATAAATGTAGTCGTTGCCGGCTCCGTGCATCTTTGTGAAACCTATTCGTTGTTTCATTTTGTATGGTATTTCGTTGCCGTGGCTTTCGTATTGTTGATTTTGGATGCAAAGTTAGTCTATTTTGTCATAAATCGGAACATTCTTCCTTTAATATTTGCATTGTTATTTACGGATGGTGATAAATTGTAAGATATTTGGTGTAAATTGTTGCTGATTGACACGCTCGGTTAAACAATTGATTATAGTCCGTAACATTGCCGTTTCTTTTAGATAGAAAAGCGTTGGAGACACTAATAAAATGTTTGTAAAATCAATACCTTTGCATCCGGAATGAAAGAGAAAGTCGGAAACAGTATGACAGAGTGTCGGAATAAAGGACTGTGCCTGAGCCGATACGGATATTGCGCATGTGGAATAGCTGTGGTCATGAACACCGACAGCGGAAAGAGCAATCAGCTTCTTGACGGTGCGCATGCCTGTTGGGCCGGAGTACGAAGGACATGTTTTAGACAAGAACAAACAATAATGCAACCATGAGTAAATATATTTTCGTGACGGGCGGTGTCGTATCGTCCTTGGGAAAAGGCATAATCTCTGCCTCAATAGGCAAGCTTCTGCAGGCGAGGGGCTTCAGAATGACCATTCAGAAATTTGACCCTTACATAAACATTGACCCGGGAACCCTGAATCCATACGAGCATGGCGAGTGCTATGTCACTGCCGACGGCATGGAGACAGATCTCGACCTCGGTCATTATGAACGTTTCACCGGCATTCAGACCACGTGCCATAACTCCCAGACCACGGGGCGTATCTATCAGTCGGTCATCGAACGTGAACGCCGCGGCGACTATCTCGGCAAGACAATCCAGGTCGTGCCGCATATCACTGATGAGATAAAACGCCGTGTGCGCTATCTTGAACAGGAAGGCTATGACTTCATCATTACGGAGATTGGCGGAACAATAGGCGACATAGAGTCCGCCCCTTTCCTTGAGTCAATCCGTCAGCTGAAATGGGAACTTGGCAAGGATGCCGTCTCCGTGCATCTGACATACGTTCCTTACCTGAAGGCGGCAGGCGAGCTGAAGACAAAGCCTACGCAGCACAGCGTGAAAGAGTTGCAGAGTGTGGGCATCCGGCCTGACATCCTCATTCTCAGGGCTGAGCGGCACCTTGACGATAACCTGCGCAGGAAGGTGGCCGGATTCTGCAATGTCGATCTGGAGTGTGTCATACAGAGCGAGGATTTGCCGAGCATATATGAAGTGCCGGTGAATATGCAGCGGCAGGGTCTTGACGCGGCCATACTACGCAAGATGGGAATCCCGGTAGGAGAGATGCCTAAGCTCGGCCCGTGGAATAATTTCCTGGAGCTGCGTAAAAAGGCAAAGGAGGCCGTGAGAATAGGTCTTGTAGGCAAATATGATTTGCAGGATGCTTACAAGAGCATAAGCGAGAGCCTTTCACATGCGGCAACTTACAGCAACAGGAAAGTTGAGATAACATTCATAAATTCAGAGAATCTTGACGTGAAACTGCTGGAAAGCCAGGACGGGCTCGTCATTTGCCCCGGCTTCGGCAATAGGGGAACGGAAGGAAAGATTCTTGCCGCCCGATATGCCCGTGAGCATGACGTTCCCTGTTTCGGTATATGTCTCGGCATGCAGATGATGGTCATCGAGTTTGCGCGTAACGTTCTCGGGATAGCTGATGCGGACAGTGCGGAGATGGCGGATACGGCGAATGCCGTAATCGATCTTATGGCAGACCAGAAGAACATAGCCAATCTCGGAGGGACGATGCGTCTCGGTGCCTATGACTGTGAGCTTACTGCGGACTCTCGTGCGGCGGCAGTTTATGGCGAGAGACTTATCCGTGAGCGTCACCGCCACCGTTATGAGTTCAACAGTAAGTATCTCGTGCAGTTCGAGCAGGCCGGAATGAGATGTGCCGGTAAGAATCCTGCCGCTGATCTGGTGGAGATTGTGGAGGTTCCGGGGAAGCGGTGGTACGTCGGAACGCAGTTCCATCCGGAGTACCAGAGTACCGTACTTCAGCCGCATCCGCTCTTTATGGATTTCATAAAGGCGGCAATCATGAAATAGCCGGGGAATACAGGGAAAAAGGACGGGAACGGCGTGCGGGCCGAACCGTTACCTTTAACAGTGTCAGAGGTAACGGATTGCAGTGTGAAAGGTAACCTTTCGTATGGTCAAAGGTAACCTTTTACAAAAGCATGTCCGGCACGCCGGCCTTCCTCAGCCTTGCCGCCGGGTTCGCAATGGCGGTGATAGAAGAATGTGATGTGTAAAGAAAGACGGTTGTTTTTGGTATCGGCTGATTTTCAACAGCAGCTTAAAAGGTTTATAATCAGAAAAAAAAGAACCGGCAGGAAAATGATTCAGGAATCAAGAATGCCGGTACGGCGACAATATGGAACAGCTGAAACATGAGTGCGGCATAGCGATGATTCGCCTGCTGAAGCCGCTGGAATATTATGAAAAGAAATATGGCACGCGGGCGTATGGCCTGAACAAGCTCTATCTGATGATGGAGAAGCAGCATAACCGCGGTCAGGAAGGTGCCGGAATAGCTTCCGTTCATCTTGACGCAGTGCCTGGGCATGAATATATGTTCCGTGAGAAAGAGCAGGGGAAGGATGCCATAACGGAGATTTTCTCACGTATTGACGAATCCTTTGCCGGCGAGCTGCTGATGGGGCATCTGCGCTATTCCACCACAGGGAAGAGCGGCCTGACTTTCGTCCATCCTTTCCTGCGGCGCAACAACTGGAGGGCGAAGAATCTTTGTCTGTGCGGGAATTTCAATATGACTAACATTGATGAGGTGTTTGGAAAACTGACGGCACAAGGGCAATATCCGCGTATATACAGCGACTCCTACATCATGCTCGAACTGATGGGTCACCGTCTTGACCGTGAGGTGGAGCGCAATTTCGCCCTGGCAAAGGAAAGAGGACTGGAGGGAAAGGACATCACAGACTATATAGACTCCAATATGGAAATTGCCAATGTGCTGAAAACCGGCATGGCCCATTTCGACGGAGGATACGTGGTCTGCGGCCTGACAGGCTCGGGAGAGTTCTTCTCCATGCGCGACCCGTGGGGCATACGGCCGGCTTTCTATTATCAGGACGAGGAACTTGTGGCAATAGCCTCAGAGCGTCCCGTGTTACAGACAACGTTTGACCTTGACCTTGAGAGCGTGAGGGAACTTATGCCCGGACAGGCGCTGACCGTCAGGCGCAACGGGAATGTCGGCCTGACGCAGATTATCCCTCCGGAAGTTAAGGCGGCATGCAGCTTTGAACGCATATATTTCAGCCGTGGCAACGACAGGGATATTTATCGCGAACGCCGCCGGTTGGGAGAACAGCTGGTGCCGGCTGTCACGGAGGCTGTCGGAGGGGATGTGGAACACACAGTCTTCTCGTTTGTTCCCAATACGGCGGAAGTCGCATACTACGGTATGCTCCACGGGTTTATGAAGCAGGGACATGATGTCCGATTTGAGAAAATAGCATGGAAGGACATTAAGCTGCGCACGTTCATAACGGGAAGTGACCGGCGCAACGACCTTGCGGCGCATGTCTATGATGTCACATACGGCGTGGTGCGCCCGCATGAGGACAGTCTTGTGGTCATGGACGACTCAATCGTGAGGGGAACGACACTGAAAGAGAGCATCATCAAGATTCTTGACCGCCTGCATCCGAAGAAGATAGTCCTCGTCAGCAGCTCGCCGCAGATACGTTATCCTGACTTCTACGGCATTGACATGGCGCGGATGGATGAGTTCATAGCGTTCAGGGCTTGCATTGCTCTTTTGCAGGAGCGTGGTATGGAGAGCCTTATTGTTGAGGTCTACGGACAGTGCATGGAGGAATTGAGGAAACCTGCAGCAGGGCAGTCGCTGCCTGTAAAGCGGCTTTATGAAGCGTTCACTGTGGAGGAACTTAACCGGCAGATGGTCAGGATGCTTCGCCCCGCAGATGTCATGACGCCGATAGAACTCGTCTTCCAAAGCATAGAGGGGCTCCGTTCGGCATGTCCCGCTCATCACGGCGACTGGTACTTCACGGGCAACTATCCGACACCGGGCGGCGTGCGGCTCTGCAACAGTTCGTTTGTCAGCTGGTTCCGTGGATTTTCAGGACACAAGGAGCAGGCTTGATGCAGTGTAGAAAAATATGAGCCTGCAATATTTCCCGTAATATACGGCTGAAAACTTCCGTGGAATCAAAAACGAAGCGCAATGTCTGCATTCATATGCACTGTTTCTGCCGTTTTATTTGTCTATGTTGGAAATATTTCTTAACTTTGGGACAAACTTATCGGTAAGAGAGCGATGAAAAAAATAATAATCAGTGAATATCATTCCCCGTGCGGGCTGCTGACGCTCGGCTCGTACGGGGAGAAACTCTGTCTGTGTGACTGGCAGACAGGAAAGCATGGCCGCCGTGTCATGAAGAGGCTGCTGCGGATTACGGGGGCTTGCATTGAGGAGGGGACATCGCCTGTCATAGAACAGGCGATGAGGGAACTTGACGAGTATTTCTCAGGAACACGCAGGACTTTCTCGGTGCCCTTGCTTTTTGCCGGCACTGACTTTCAGAAGCGGGTTTGGGAAGAGTTGCGGGCGGTGCCTTACGGCACGACGGTCTCTTACGGTGAGATGGCTGTGAGGATAGGGCGGCCGAAGGCTGTGAGAGCCGTTGCCAACGCCAATGGTGCCAACGCACTGTCAGTCTTTGTGCCCTGCCACAGAGTGATTGGCACGGGAGGGATGCTTACGGGATATGCCGGAGGTCTTGATGCCAAGCGTTTTCTTCTTCAATTGGAGAAGAGCGTTTCAGTTTAAGGCGGCGTCAAGGATAATCATCAGCAGGAAGCCGATGGCGAACCCTGTCGGCCCGAGGTTTGAGTGCCGGCCTTCTGCCGATGCAGGGATAAGTTCCTCAACAACTACGTAGAGCATTGCCCCTGCGGCAAAAGCAAGGAGGTAAGGCATCAGGGGGACTATAACGGAGGCGAGCCATATCGTCAGCAGTGCTGCCGCAGGCTGTACCACGCCGCTGAGGAAGCCGATGGTGAACGCCTTGTTCTTCGTGTTGCCGGCATCGCATAGTGGAAGCGAGACGATTGCTCCCTCGGGAATGTTCTGGATGGCTATTCCGATGGACAGGGCGAGTGCTCCCGTCACGGAGAGCCATGCGTTGCCTTCCATCACGGCGGCAAAGGCCACGCCGATTGCCATTCCTTCGGGGATATTGTGGAGGATTATTGCAAGGACAAGTTTCCAAGTGCGCGACATGTTGCTTGCCGGTCCTTCGTCGGAGGAGTCGTTGCCGTGCCGGTGCGGTATGATGTAGTCCATCATCAGGAGGAAGGCCGTGCCGGCGATGAAGCCTATGACGGCTGGCATTATGCGGCGTATGCCTTCGCCTCCTGTCATGCTCATGGCGGGGATGAGCAGCGACCATACGGATGCCGCTATCATTACTCCGGCGGTGAAGCCCATGATGAGTTTTTTCGTCAGTGGCGGGATGGTGTCCTTCAGCGTATAGACTAAGGCGGCTCCGAGAGTGGTGCCGATTACGGGGATGATAAGCCCCAATGCTAATCCGTTCATGTCTTTTTCTTTTTTTTCAGTCCGGGCTTCTGGGGGACGGAAGTCTTGTTCTTGCCTTCATGGGTGCGGCGTTAAGCGTCAAGCCGCCATATATGCGGGATGCTTATACGGCGGCTTGACTGTGATGATGATATTCTCTGTTATAATTCTGGCTGCCTATATTATAATAAGGTGTCTGGCGGGTGCCTTCTGCCTTTATGCGGGCGGGAGCGTTTGTGTCTGCCGCCGTTGCCCGCGGCATGGATTCCTTGGAAAGCGGCTTACCACTTCAGTTTGTCGGTGCTGAACACCGGCCCGTCCTTGCAGACGCAGACATTGCCTTCCTTGGTGTCCTCCACGCAGCACAGGCAGGCTCCCAGGCCGCACGCCATCTTGTTCTCGAGGGACACTTCGCAGTTGGTCTCTTTTTCACGGGCGAGTCTTGCCACGGCGAGCATCATTGGTTTCGGTCCGCAGACGCTTATCCGGCAGAAACTGCGTGTGTTCCATATAGAGTGGTCTGTCACAAAGCCTTTCTCGCCTTCCGAGCCGTCTTCCGTGGTGACATAGACTTCGCCCACGGCGCGGAACATGTCCAGTTCGAGCAGGTCTTTCTTTGAGCGTGCGCCGAGAAGGAAGACAGGGATGCCTCCGTTCCTTTTTATTGCCTCGCCGGCATAGAGAAGCGGTGCGACGCCGACGCCTCCGCCGACGAGGAGCACGGAGTAAGGCTCGCCGGTATCGCTCTTGCATGGCGGGGAAACGGTGAAGCCGTTGCCGAGCGGCAGGAGGATGTTCATCGTGTCGCCTTCCTTGAGTCTTGCGAGGGACCGTGTGCCGTCGCCGACGAGGGCGACAAGGAGCCATAGCTCATTGTTGGTGTAGTCAACATGGTGGATGGAGATGGGACGGCGCAGGAATGTTGTCCCGGAGCCGTCAATGCGCAGTTCCGCGAACTGTCCCGGATTCATTTCCGGCAGCGGCTTGCTGTCAGTGAGTTTTATGAGTATATACTTTTCGTTGATGCGCTCGGCGCTTTTTACGGTGAGGTCCAGCAGGTGTTTCTTTTTCATAGCACTCCTATTATTTCGTGAATGTCCTTTATCCCGTGGTTGTCAAGCCACAGGTTTATTCCGTCCTTGACTTCCTTTGTCACGGCAGGGTTCAGGAAGTTTGCCGTGCCGATTTCTATTGCCGTTGCTCCGGCCATGAGAAATTCTATGGCGTCCTCCGCGGTGGAGATTCCGCCGAGTCCCACGACGGGGATGTCCACTGCCTTGCTTACCTGGCAGACCATCCTGAGGGCCACGGGCTTTATGCACGGTCCCGACAGGCCTCCGGTGCCGATGGAGAGGTTGAACCTGCGCTTCTCGATGTCGATGCTGGTGCCCATGAGCGTGTTGATGAGCGACACGCTGTCCGCTCCTTCCGCCTCCACGGCCTTGGCGATGTCGGCGATGCTGGTGACGTTCGGCGAGAGTTTCACGATGAGCGTCTTGCCGTAGGCTTTCCTGACAGCCTTGACGACGCTTGCCGCGCCTTCGCAGGTCACGCCGAACGCCATGCCGCCGTCCCTGACATTAGGGCAGGAGATGTTCAGCTCTATGGCGCGGATGTTCTCGAGTGTGTCTATGCGCGCCGCACATTCGGCATAGTCCTCCGGAGAGGAGCCGCTGACGTTGACAATCATCTGCGTGTCAATGTCCTTTATTTCCGGATAGATATGTTCGCAGAAATATTCCACGCCCTTGTTCTGCAGGCCCACGCAGTTGAGCATGCCCTGCGCCGTTTCCGCCATGCGCGGATAGTCGTTGCCTTGGCGCGGCTTGAGGGTCGTTCCCTTGACGATTATGCCTCCGATCTCATCGAGAGGCACGAGGTCGGCGAATTCGAGGCCGTAGCCGAACGTGCCGCTTGCTGTCATTACCGGATTCTTCAGTTCCAGGTTGCCGATGTTGACGTTTAGTTTTGCCATTCTGTGATGCTTTCTTGTGTTTCTTTGGTGAGTTTGCAACAAAATTACTAAAATAATCCTAATCTTCCAAGCAAAATCACTGAAAACTGACAATAATGCCGGTTATTCCGCGTTAATTATCTGCCTGTCCGTCAGCAGCGGCGCGCGGGCGGATGTTTTTCCCGCTTCCGTATGCCGTTTCCTGCTTCCGTATGCCGTTGTTCCGCCGCCATATATATAATAAGGTGTGGGAATGCGTTGCAATGCATGGCGGCTGAGTCGGGACAAGGGGCGTCAGCGGGGCGCAAGAGTCCTCTGCCCATGTGTCATGGCTTGCGGAATGCGCTCCATATATAATAAGGTGTAAAAACTATTTTCATGAACCTGCTGGTCATTATTCTCACCGTCCTGACGGTCTTTCTGCCCAAGTCAAAAGGCCGTGAGACCATTGTAAGCCATAAGGCGTACACTCTGAGCTACAACCGCTCACGCAACACGCCGGACTGGGTAGCATGGACGCTTACGGCCGCCCACACGGACGGGCCTGTGCCGAGAGCGCGCAAGTTCCTTGCCGACCCGAAGCTGCCTCGCGTCTGCCGTGTGGAGTACTACGACTACAAGGAGTCGGGGTATGACCGCGGGCACATGTGTCCCGCCGCTGACAACAAGTGGGACGCGCAGGCGATGAGGGAATGCTTCTACATGTCCAACATGTGCCCGCAGGATCCCGCGCTGAACTCCGGCGCGTGGGCGGCTCTGGAGAAGGCGTGCCGCCGTTGGGCGAGGACGGAGGGCAGGATTCATATCGTCTGCGGGCCTGTCTACAAGAACAGGCGCCACGAGCGCATCGGAGTGAGCCATGTCGTGGAGGTCCCCGACGGTTTCTTCAAGGCCGTCCTCTCTTTGCGCAAGGGCCACGAAAAGGCGATAGCGTTCTATTATGCGAACAATTCAGGGAAACAGACGTACCGTAATGCCTGTACTGCCGTTGACAATATAGAGGCTCTTACCGGGCTGGATCTGTTTGCCGGCCTTGACGATGCTTTGGAAGCGAGGCTTGAGCGCAGGTGTGACATAAACGCCTGGAAATAATTTCCGGACATATCTGGTGCCACGGGCATGAGATGTTGTCGGTATCATTGATAAAAATACTTAAAAGAAAACTGACTATGAAACACTTTCCACCATCCGAGCTGCCGATCAATGCCGACGGCAGTGCTTTTCATCTTCATCTGAAACCGGAGAATCTTGCCGACAGGGTAATTCTTGTCGGTGACCCGGGGCGTGTCGCCACGGTCGCCGCCCACTTTGACTCCGTGGAGGCCGAGGTCTCCAGCCGTGAGTTCCGCACCATGACAGGTATGTATAAGGGCAAGCGCATCACGGTGCAGTCCACCGGCATCGGGTGCGACAACATCGACATCACCGTCACCGAGCTGGACGCCCTGGCGAACATCGACTTCGCAACGCGCACGGAGCGCGAGGAGTTCCGGCAGCTCACTCTCGTGCGCATAGGTACCTGCGGCGGCCTGCAGCCTGAGACGCCCATCGGCACGTTCGTGGCCTCCTCGAAGAGCATCGGCTTCGACGGCCTGCTGAACTACTATGCCGGCCGCGACGAGGTCTGCGACTTGCCGCTGGAGGAGGCGTTCGTGAAGCACATGGACTGGTGTGCCAGGAAGGGCGCGCCGTACGTGGCGACGGCCTGTCCGGAGCTGGTGGAGCAGATTGCCGGCGAGGACATGGTCCGCGGCATCACGATTGCCTGCGGCGGATTCTACGGGCCGCAGGGCAGGCAGATTCGCCTGGGGATACAGGATCCGGACCAGAACGAAAAGGTTGAGTCGTTCCGTTACGGCGGCCTGAAGGTGTGCAACTTCGAGATGGAGTCCTCTGCCCTCGCCGGACTTGCGTCGCTCTTCGGCCACCGCGCCATGACCTGCTGCATGGTCATCGCCAACAGGTACGCGAAGGAGATGAACACGCAGTACAAGAACAAGATTGACGACCTCATACGCCTTGTCCTTGACAGAATCTGACGGTCGCGGGGTGAGGGGCATGGGCTCTGCACCCCGTACCTGCGTCCTGGACCAAGGACCGTCCACGGAAATTAAGGGACATGTGTTCTTTTTATATAAAATTAGCGCGGTTTTGAATCGTTTGCGGCTGTTTTTCTGAAAAATCCGTGCGATATTTCCGTGCTGTCCTTCCAATCCTGCGGGAAACCGCAGGATTTTTTTTGTAAATGAGTCATGTTTTTCCGTGAAGGTCTTGGATTTTTCTCAAAACATCCGCGTATTTTTCAAAAGTATCTTTGAATTTTCCGAAAGTATCTTTGAATTTTC
>JAMPFD010000012.1:21290-92931 GCA_023664625.1 Bacillota bacterium
TTCCGAAAGTATCTTTGAATTTTCAAAAAGCATCCTTGTATTTTCCGAAAGTATCTTTGAATTTTCAAAAAGCATCCTTGTATTTTCCGAAAGTATCCGCGTATTTTTCGGAAAACAAACGTTTGCAGGTCAAAGATGTGCTGTTTTTTCCGTAAAACCTTGAAATACGGGCGGCAATCCGGCGTTTTTCAGGGGGAAGCCTGTTCTCGTGGCAGAAATTGTGTCAATAGGAGTTAAGAAGCCGTTTCGGCGTGTTAAAATCATCACCGCCGGCTGCGGAAAAGCTGTTTTCGCGTTCCGGAACAGTGTTGATGTTTGTTAAAAAGCGGTTTTTTTGCGTGTTAAAAACCGTGTTGCGGAGTGTTAAGGAATTAGTTTTCTTTAATGTTTCCTCTCTTTCTTTTCCTTTCTTCCGTCACCGGCGGCCTGTGGGCGTTCGCGTAGCCGGCGGCGGGGACGATGACGGCAGTGCGGCGGGGCTGTCCCTCGTCTCCGCCGTCATCGTTGTTTCTTCTTTCCCTTCCTTGGTCTCCTTGCCGTCGTGTCAGCGCGGGAGGCTCAGGAGAAATTCCCTCAGGAGCTTGCATGCGGCGGCCGTGGAGGCTCCCGAGGCGTCGAGGTTCGGCGCCAGTTCGTTGATGTCCGCCCCTACGATGTTGCAGTTGCTGCATACGGCGTGGACGGCACGGCGGAGCTCGTCGAAGGTGACGCCTCCGGCTTCGGGAGTGCCTGTTCCGGGGAACGCGGAGGGGTCGAGGACGTCGAGATCAATGGTGAAGTAGACGGGAGTGCCGGCGGGTAGTGTGCGGATGGCGTTTTTTTCCTTGCACGGTGCACCGTCCGGGCGGCAGAGTGTGTTGTTTTTTTGTACAAGCAGTCCTATGTCCTTGAGGGAGAAGGGGTGGAGGTCGGTGTGTCCGGCGCGTGCGAACTGCCATTCGGCGCGTTCTCCCGAGCGTATGCCGAACTGGTGGATGCGTCCGTCTCCGATGATGTCGTGGCAGCGGCGTATGACGCAGGCGTGGGAGAGGCGTACGCCGAGGTAGTCGTCGCGCAGGTCGGCGTGGGCGTCGAGATGTATGATGTGCACGTCAGGGTGGCGTTTCGCCACTTCGCGGAAGGCTCCGAGCGTGACGAGGTGTTCTCCGCCGAGCATCAGCGGCATTTTTCCGTCGTCGAGAATCTCCGCCGTGTGGCGCGAGATGGCTTCGAGTGCCGCTTCCGCCTGGCCCATCGGGAGTTCCAGGTCGCCGGAGTCGAAGACGGCGATGCCGTCGTGTTCCCCTCTGTCGTCAGGATCGGCGAGGTCGCGGTCAAGGTAGGGCGAATAGGTCTCGATGCCGTAGCTTTCGTGGCGCATGGCGGCGGAGCCGAAGCGTGCGCCGGGGCGGTAGCTCGTGGTGCTGTCGAACGGTGCGCCGAAGAGCACGACTCTTGCCTCTTCGTAGGGCGCGTCGCAGCCGATGAATGTCTCTATGTTCTGTTTCATGGTTGTTCTTGTCTGTTATGCGGGGCTTGCTGCGGGACTCCCTGTCCGTTGCCGTGCTGCGGGGAGGCCGCGCCCTGCGGATTGCGTTGCTTTTTCAGGGGAAGTTGCCGGGCGGAGGGGATTCTCAGTAGGTGAACGACGAGCCGCCGACGAACTCGCGCATGATTGACGTCGGCGGGATTTCCTTGTCGGAGACAGGTGTGAAATAGTGTATGAATTTCAGGAGCCTGTGCGCCTCGGCGTACTCGGGGCAGTTCTTCGGGACGGAGCGGAGGATCGGCTCGGCGTGGTTGCGGAGGATGGCGAACTCGATGTTCAGCGCGGAGTTGAACATGACGTCGGCGTTCTCCTGGAAAGGGAATATCCATTTCTCTTCCGCGGCGCAGACGTTAGGCCACTGCCGTATTGTCTCGCGGGCGGAGAACGCTCCCTTGTTGTAGTCGCGGATGATGCGGCGCAGGAGCCGGTTGTCGCGTGTCGGAATCCAGTTGTGGTCGTCGAGGGAGACGTTGGTGAGGGCGGAAGTGTAGATTTTGTACTTGTTGCTCTCGCGGATGTTTTCCGTCAGACGTGGGTTCAGGGCGTGTATGCCCTCGATGATGAGGATATGCTTGTCCTTTATGCGCAGTTTCTTTCCGTTCCATTCGCGCATGCCGGTCGTGAAGTTGTATTCAGGGACCTCGACGTCCTTTCCTTCGAGCAGCTGTGAGAGATGGTCGCCGAGGAGCCTGTGGTCGACGGTCTCGAAGTTGTCGAAGTCATACTGGCCGTCGGGGAGCAGGGGAGTGTCCGTGCGGTTGACGAAATAGTCGTCCGTGGAGAACGATATGGGCCTGAGGCCGCAGGCGAGCAGCTGTATGGAGAGGCGTTTGCAGAACGTTGTCTTGCCCGAGCTGGAGGGGCCGGTGATGAGTACGACTTTCAGGTCCTGCTCCCTGTACCGGCGGTCTATTTCCTCGGCAATCTTGACAATCTTCTTCTCCTGCAGGGCCTCGGACACCTGTATCAGCTCCGTCGCCCGCCCGTTCCGGCACGCCTTGTTCACGTCGCCGGCGTTGGACAGGTGCATGATGACGTTCCAGCGGACCTGTTCCTTGTAGACGTCGAACGTCATGGGCTGCGGCGTCATCTCCGCAAGCCTTTCCGGATTGTCCTTGTCAGGGACTCTCAGGAGCATTCCCTCGCCGTACGGCTCGAGTCCGAAGACTTTCAGATAGCCTGCCGAGGGAACGAGTGCGCCGTAATAGTAGTCGACGGTGTCGCCGAGGGTGTAGTAGTCGGTATAGACCTTCTCGGAAGTCTCGAGAAGGCGCACCTTGTCGGTGAATCCGCGTTCCTTGAAGATGCGGATGGCTTCCTCCGTCGGTGCCTCGTTGCGGCGGAAGGGCATGTCAAGGCTTATTATCTCCTGCATGCGGCGGCGCACTCTCTCAACCTCCTCGACGGTAAGTCCGCGCTTGTTCTCCGGACTTTTTGCCGTGATGTTCTTGAAATTTCTAACGAAGTTGCAGTAGTATCCGCGCGAGAGCGGGTGCTCGATGAACAGCTTGCAGCCCGGGAAGACGTCCTGCGCCGCCTTGTAGAGCACGAAGCACAGGGAGCGGATGTAGGCGCGCATGCCGCTCGGGTTGCAGATGTCCAGAAACTCCACGTCACGGTTCTGCCAGAGCCTGAACTTCAGTCCCTGCGAAGTGTTGTTGACCTTGGCGGAGACGGCGGGATGCTTGAAGTCGAGTCCGAATTCGGGGAAAATCTCGAGCAGGGAGCTGCCCTCGGGGAAGCTCTTTGTCTGATTGTTGTTGGTACAGCGTATTTGCAGCATTTCTTTTTTGTGGCTAAGGTAATATTTTATGCAAAGTTACAAATAATTCCGAAATATTTTGTAATTTTGCAACAAATTTATATAAATAAGGAGAAAAATGACACAGTTAATCAAGCGGCATCTGCCGGACATTTTCGTCGTTCTGGCGTTTGTCGTCATATCGTTTGCCTATTTTTTCCCTGCCGACACCGAGGGCAGGATACTTTACCGCCACGACTCCTCAGCGGGCCGCGGCGCGGGAATGGAAGTCTCGGCGTACCGTGAGAGGACAGGCGAGGTCTCGCGCTGGACGAACTCCGTGTTCTCCGGCATGCCGACCTATCAGTCGGCGCCTTCGTATGACAGCCAGAAGCCGCTGAACATCGTCACCGGCGCGTTCCATCTCTGGCTTCCGGAAAACGTCTGGTACCTTTTCGCGTACCTTTTCGGTTTCTTCATAATGCTCCGCGCCTTTGACTTCAAATGGTATCTTGCGGCACTCGGCTCCGTCATCTGGGCGTTCTCCAGCTATTTCCTCATAATCATTGCCGCCGGCCATATATGGAAAGTCATGGCACTGGCGTACCTGCCTCCGATGATAGGCGGCGTGGCTCTGGCCTACAGGGGAAAGTACCTGTGGGGGTTCCTCGTCACGGCTGTCTTCGCCGGGATGGAGGTGCTGGCGAATCATGTGCAGATGACGTATTATTACTGCTTCATCATTTTCTTCATGGTCATCGCCTATTTCGCCGAGGCAGTGAGGGAGAAGCAGCTTCTCCGCTTTGCGAAAGCCTCCGCCACATGTGCCTGCGCCGCCCTTGTCGGCATACTCATGAATGCATCGAACCTCTATCATACCTGGGAATACCAGAACGAGTCGATGCGCGGGAAGAGCGAACTTGTGAAGGAAAACAGCGCGAACCAGACTTCCTCCGGTCTTGACCGTGACTACATAACGCAGTGGAGCTACGGAATAGACGAGACCTGGACCCTGCTTGTCCCAAACACCAAGGGCGGCTCGTCAATGGAAGCCATAGCGTCGGACGAGGTGGCCATGGCTCATGCGGACAACGACTATGCAGGCATATACCAGCAGATGGGGCAGTACTGGGGAGAGCAGCCGGGCACGTCCGGCCCCGTTTATGTCGGCGCGTTCGTGCTCATGCTCTTCATTCTCGGCCTGATGGTCGTGAAAGGTCCAATGAAATGGGCACTTCTCGCTGCCACGGTACTCTCCGTACTCCTTTCGTGGGGCAGGAATTTCATGCCGCTTACGGATTTCTTCATAGACTATGTGCCCATGTACGCCAAGTTCCGTACCGTGGCGTCCATACTTGTCATTGCCGAGTTCACCATCCCTCTCCTTGCCGTCATGGCACTGGCGAAAGTCGTCGGCATGCCGAAGGCGGAGAAAGGGAATGACAGGATGATGAAGCAAATAGGCATCAGCTACGCGCTGACGGCAGGCATCTGTCTCCTCTTTGCCCTCATGCCGGCACTGTTCTTCTCGGACTTCGTCTCCCGGAACGAGCTGATGATGCTCGGACAGATTCCGCAGGAACAGCTTAATCCTCTGCTTGCCAATTTGCGTGAAATGCGCCAGGCGGTGTTCTCCGCCGACTGCTGGCGTTCCTTCTGGATAATCACGGCAGGCATGGCGTTGCTCGTGGCGATGCGGATGCACAAGCTGAAGCCGGTCCATGCCGTGACGGCGATGACTGTTCTCTGTCTCTTCGACCTGTGGCAGGTTGACAAACGCTACCTTAACGACGGCATGTTCGTCAATGCAGAGCAGCGCACGGCTCCGCAGCCGATGACGCAGACGGACATGGAGATACTGAAAGACAAGTCGCTTGACTACCGCGTGCTCAATCTTGCATCCAACACGTTCAACGAGAACGAGACAAGCTACTACCATAAGTCCATAGGAGGATACCACGCCGCAAAGCTGCGCCGCTATCAGGAACTCATCGAAAGATACATCTCGCCGGAGATGCAGAAGACGATGTCCGCCATCGTTGAGGCTCAAGGCGACATGTCCCTGTTCGGCAAGGATGTCTGTCCTGTGCTCAACATGCTTAACACCAAATATTTCATCCTCCCGCTTCAAGGCGGCGAGACCATGCCTGTCCTGAATCCGAACGCCAACGGCAACGCATGGTACGTCGACAATGTCATCTACGCCGACAATGCCAATCAGGAACTTGACGGTATGGCACGGCTTGACCTCCGCCGTCAGGCGATAGCCGACAGGAAGTTCGAAAAGCATCTCTCTCAGTCCGTGAAGCAGGACTCGGCGGCCGTAGTGACGATGACGAAATACGCTCCGAACCATCTGGAATATGAGGCAGAGTCCGCCCGGGGCGGTGTGATAGTCTTCTCGGAGATATATTATCCCGGATGGACCTGCACCGTTGACGGCCGCCCGGCGGAGATAGGCCGCGTGAACTATGTCCTGCGTGCCGTGAATGTCAAGGCAGGAAAGCACACGGTTGTGCTGGATTTCCATCCTCAGACGGTGAAGACGACGGAGACTGTGGCGTATGCCGCCTTCGGACTTCTTGTTCTTTGCCTTATCGTTATCATAGGACTTTATTACAGGCGTCGCAAATGAATTTTGAAAGAAGGAATGAAGAGTACCGCCGCGAGGAAGTGCTCAAGAACATAGAGCTTGCCCTTGCGAAACTCTCCCTGAGCGAGCTTGAGGCGATAGAGTATGACCTGATAACCAAAGGCTATATGGACAGCTGATGACGGCGGAGGCCTGCTCATGGCGGCCGGAGGCACCGGCAGGGCGTTATTGTCCCTGTAAGGAAACCGCTGACATGCAGGTGAATACTTCCGGCGGCACATGGCGTATGACAAAAGGTTACGGTTTGCTATGTAAAAGGTGACCTTTCATACCATAAAAGGTAACCTTCCGCCATGCAACCCTTTTCCTTTTGCAGCATTCGTTGACGGCCCGCCGGCCCGCGTCCATGCTTCAAGGGCTTGGAAACATAATACGGAGGATTCAATCAGGATTAATTTTACACGGTAAAACAAGAAGCGACAAATGCAACAGACAGCAATTCTATTACTTCACTGCCCGGACAAGCTGGGCATTATCACGGAGATAACAAAGTTTATCACAGACAACAACGGCAACATCGTCTATCTTGACCAATATGTCGATAAGGTGGACGGCCGCTTCTTCATGCGTGTCGAATGGGAACTTGAGAAATTTGCCATTCCGGCAGAGAAACTTTCGGAATATATCGATACGCTCTACGGACAGCGTTACAATATGCAGTTCCAGATATACTTCAACTACGAGAAGCCGCGCATGGCATTGTTCGTCAGCAAGATGTCCCACTGCCTCTATGACCTGCTCGCACGCTATAAGGCCGGTGAACTGGACGTGGAAATTCCCTGCATAGTCTCCAACCACGAAGACCTGCGCTATGTGGCGGAGCAGTTCGACATACCGTACTACGTATGGTCAATCAAGAAAGACTGGTCCAACAAGCAGGAAGTGGAACGCGAGGAGATGAACCTCATGAAGGAAAAGGGAATCACTTTCATCGTGCTTGCCCGCTACATGCAGATCATCTCCGAGGAGATGATACAGCAGTATCCTAACAAGATTATCAACATACACCACTCGTTCCTGCCGGCGTTTATCGGCGCGAGGCCGTACCATCAGGCCTACCGGCGCGGCGTGAAGATAATCGGTGCCACGAGCCACTATGTCACGTCGGAACTTGACGCAGGCCCTATCATAGAGCAGGATGTCGTGCGCATCACGCATAAGGACACTCCCGAGACCCTCGTCCTGAAAGGCAAGGACCTGGAGAAGATAGTCCTCGCACGTGCTGTGAAGAAGCATATCGAACGCAAGATCCTCACCTGCCACAACAAGACTATAATCTTCAGCTGACAAGACCTGCCGCCGTATGCGGCGTTTTGCGGCAGGGAACACGGGCAGCAGGCGTGTATGTAAAGAAATCATAATTATTTTAATTCTGCTTCTTTATTCTTAATTAAAATTATTAACTTTGCATTTACAACTATAACTTCTTAAGAACAATGGAGAACAATACTGTGCAAGGCGGAAAGCATGTCGTGGAGGTGCGGCCCGAGGTTCTTGAGTGCGATGTCGTCCGTTTCCAGAACAATAAGGAAAAATGGGTGGCCTTCATCGGACTTCTCGACGGCCGTCCTTATGAGATATTCACGGGCTTGCAGGATGACGAGGAAGGTATAGTGCTTCCCAAAAGTGTCGAGAGCGGGAAAATAATCAAGTGCATCAATGCCGACGGCACAAAGAGATACGATTTCCAGTTTGAGAACAAGCGCGGCTACAAGACTACCGTGGAGGGACTTTCTGAGAAGTTCAATCCCGAATACTGGAACTATGCGAAGCTGATTTCCGGTGTGTTGCGTTACGGAATGCCGATAACGCATGTCGTGAAGCTCGTCTCGTCCATGGAGATGAACACTGACAGCATCAACAGCTGGGCTGCCGGTGTGGAGCGGGCATTGAAGAAATATATTCCTCAGGAAGACTGACTTGACAGCGGAAAGTGAGAACATCGTCTTACATATATGTCGAAGGACTGCGCGTGCATGCATATCACGGTGTGCTGGAGCAGGAGCGCAGGGTGGGGAATGACTACCTTATTAATATAAAGGTGGAGTACCCATGGTTGCAGGCGGCAAAGACTGATGATGTCCGTGACACCCTGAACTATGCCGTTCTTGCAGAGATTGTCATGGAACAGATGGCTGTCCCCTCCGCGCTTCTTGAGCATGTGGCAGGCAGGATAGCGGAAAAGGTACGGGAAAGATTTCCAGAATGCACGTCAGTGGATCTGCGCATTACAAAGGTTGCCCCGCCGATGCCGTGCGATTGTGACGGTGCAGGAGTGAGGCTTGTGATTTCTGAAGACTGACAGGCAGGACTATTCCGCAAGAGGCAGTCAGAGAATTGTTGCGGCCGTCATGAGGCTGCGGAGCGTACAAAGACAAATGAGGTATCAGACTATTTTGAGACAAAGATTATTCCATATGGCATTCTTTTTCCTTGTAGCCGTCATGCCGATGGCGGCAGGGAACAAGTACGTACTGGTTATTGATGCCGGTCACGGCGGCAGGGATGCCGGTGCCGTGGGCTCTTTCTCCAAGGAGAAGGACATCAACCTCAAGGTCGCACTGAGCTTCGGCAGGTACGTGGAGAATAATTGCCCTGACGTGAAGGTCATCTACACGAGGAAGAAGGATGTCTTCCTTGAACTCTATGAGCGTGCGGACATAGCCAATAAGAACCATGCCGATGTCTTTGTCTCAATCCATACCAATGCCTTGCCGCGCGGCCATGTAGGACGTGGCGTGGAGACCTACTCCATGACGTTGCGGCGCTCGGAGGAAAAACTCTCTGCCGCCATGCGCGAGAACTCAGTGATAACGTATGAGGAAGGATACCAAGAGCGGTATGCCGGTTATGACTCCGGTTCGGAGGAGTCGGCGATAATGTTCGAATATATCCATGACGAGAACATGGCGAAGAGCGTGGAACTTGCAAAATCCATACAGAAAAACCTCTGCTCTGCCGCCAACAGACCGAACAAGGGAGTAAAGCAAGACAATTTCCATGTGCTGCGGCGGACATCCATGCCGGCGTGCCTTGTCGAACTGGGATTTATCTCCACTCCCGACGAGGAACGTCTGCTGAACGATGAGTCGGCGATTGACAGGATGGGCTACGGTATTTATGCCGGTTTCGTGAAGTATATGGACAAAAACTCCGTTGTCACTCCCTACAAGGCAGGTGCCGAGACACAGATAGCCTTGCCTACGGTAGCCCCACAAAAGAAGAACGGCGGCCAGTCAAAGACGGACAACCGGCGGACGGAAAAGAGCAATAAGCCGGCGGACGGCGGGAACTTGAAGCAAAAAGGTGCAGGGGAAACTGCTTCACAGGGAACTTCAGACAGCAGTCCGCAAGCCTCGGACAAACTGACATATAAGGTGCAGTTCATGACCGCAACGAGTGTCCTGAAAGAAGGCGCGGCACTCTTCAAGGGCGTGACGGGCGCGGAATATTATAAAGACGGCAGTGTCTATAAGTACACGATAGGCGACTGCGAGACGCTCTCCGAGGCGGCAAAGCTGAAGAAAGAGATGGCGGACAAGTTTCCTGACGCGTTCATAATAAAGTTCCGTAACGGGCAGCGCGTCAGATAATCAAGGAAGAAATCAATTCAGAAATTAGCGATATGAAGAAATATTTTACCAAAGAAGTGCGCATTGCTCTGACAGTGCTTGTGGGAATTGTTGTCCTCTTTGCAGGAATGAATTTCCTGAAGGGTGTCATGCTCTTCTCCGATGACTATTCCTATAAGGTTCAGATTGCAGATGCCAACGGGCTTACACAGTCTAATCCTGTTTACGCCAACGGTATGAAAGTCGGTGTGGTGCGCGATGTCGCCGTTGATTTTTCCGATATGTCAAAAGGCATCACCGTGACCATTGACATCGACAAGCGCATGCGCATACCGGAGGGAACTGTGGCAGAGGTCGATGCAGACCTGATGGGCAATCTGAAGATGAACCTTGTCCTCTCGTCATCGGCAAAGACCGTGGAGCCGGGCGGAACCATCATGGGACGCGGTGCCGACGGAGTGATGAACAAGATGGCAGAGCTTGTGCCATATCTTGAGACCATAGTCCCGAAACTGGATTCCATCATGACAAGCGTCAACACGTTGCTTGCCGACCCTTCCATAGCAGCAATACTTCATAACACAGAGACCACGACGGCAAACCTGCGTACATCAACGGCAGAGCTTAACAGAATGCTCGCACAGCTTAACAGGAACGTGCCGGGACTGTTGCAGAAGGCTGACAGGACTATGGCTAATACAGAGGAACTGACCGGAAAGCTTGCGAAAGTGGACGTAGCGGGAACCATGGCAAGCGTCAATACCACGCTGAAGAACTGCGAGGAACTGACAAACAAGCTGAATTCAAACGAAGGAACGATAGGGAAGTTCCTCAATGACCCTTCTCTCTATAATAACATGAATGCCACTATGCGTGACGCCGACTCTCTCATGATAGACCTAAAGGCTCATCCGAAGCGTTACGTACATTTCTCAATATTCGGAAAGAAGGATAAATAAGACTGTTTTTTCTCCATACATTCTGCCCTGCATGGGCGGAGTGTGCATAATTGAAAGGTACTATAGTGGCAGATTACAAGCAACTTTGGAAAGATACGCTCCGGCGTATTCAGGCAGATTTGGCTGCAGAGGGTAAGGAGGAAGAGTTCGGAAAATGGTTCCAGCCCGTCACTTTTGAATCGTTTGACATGCATACGCATCAGTTGCTGCTGCGTGTTCCGGGACGTGCATACATAGACCAGATAGAGAAAAATCATCTCCGTGTCTTTGCCAAAGCCCTCATAGCGGCATACGGTAAAGGCGTGAAGCTGAACTACCGTATCGTAGTCGTAAAGGAAGACAATGAGACAGTCGTGGAGGCTTCTGATCCGGAGATTGTCGCACCGCGTGGCAATGCTTCCCAGAAGCAGTCCAAGCTTCCGGAGGTGGATCCGCAGCTGACACCGAGCCTTAATTTCAAGAACTTCATCGAGGGCGAGTCAAATAAGCTCTCACGCTCTGTGGGACTGAACATTGCCGAGCATCCGAGAAGCTCAAAGTTCAATCCGTTCTTTATCTTCGGACCCTCAGGATGCGGAAAGACTCACCTGATTACGGCGATAGGCCTTCGTGCCAAGGAACTTTATCCGAACCTCCGCGTGCTTTATGTCTCTGCGCGCACCTTCCGTCAGCAATATACAAGTGCCGTGACGGATAATAAAGTCAATGACTTCATAGCTTTCTACCAGACTCTGGACATGCTCATCGTGGACGATATCCAGGAATGGGCATCCCAGGAGAAGACGCAGGACACATTCTTCCATATCTTTGATTATCTTTTCCGCAGAGGTAAGAGAATAATCCTTGCCTCTGACCGCTCACCGGCACAGCTGAGAGGCATGCATGAGCGACTTATCACACGTTTCGTCTGCGGTGCCACCTGTGAGCTGATGAAGCCTAACATGCAGCTGTGTGTCGACATCTTGAAGAACAAAATAGTGCATGACGGACTTGTGCCGCTATTCCCTGAGGAAGTGATCATGTACATAGCCACTACGGTTGTCAACAGCAGTGTCAGAGATTTGCAGGGGATAATAAATTCGCTGATGGTCTATAGTATTGCCGGCAGTACGGAGATTGACCTTCCTCTTGCAGAGAAAGTCATAAAGCGTATCGTCGCTTTTACGGACGATACGCCGGTGACTCTGGACAATATCGTTGACAGTGTATGCCTTGTATGCAGCGTCACTCCGCAGGACATCAACAGCAAGTCAAGGAAGAAGGACATCACGGAGGCGCGCCAGATTGTCATGTATCTTGCGCAGACGCTTACGAACATGCCTGCCACCCGTATCGGCAGGCTTGTCGGCGGCAGGGACCATTCGACAGTGGCGCATTCATGTAGAAAGATAAAGGTCGCGCTTGAGAAGGACAAGCAGTTGCGCCAGCTTGTCGGAAAAATAAAGAAGGAAATAAAGGCTGCAACGGCAAAATAGGACGCTGTTGCTTAAAAAATACGAAGTTTCACGGGAAATCGTGATGATTGTGTCCGTGATGATGGAAAAGGTTGGCATGCCTGAGCCGTCTTCTATTGTGATAACCATAAAAAATCGGATGAAGTACTGGGTAAGACTCTCAGTAGTTCATCCGATTTTTTTTATGGTATAAGCTTTATGGGATTTTTTTCTGTCTGTAATTGTCTGAAATCATCTGTAGATAGAGACGTATTAACAGTTATTTTATAAGGTTTATTTCTAGATAATCCGTCTGTAGGCACATACTTAGCAGGAATTGGCAAGAATCAATCTTTGATGCTTGCCTTATTTTCTTTCATGTTTCGCACAGTAAAGTCTATTGTATTCCCTACTGCACTCACATGTTATTTGGGTTTCTGACGCCAATGGAATTACCTTTGCACTGCAAACAGAACTTCTTGTTCTGAAGCAAGGAACGTCCTTTGACATGATTACATTATAAACCATCAATGTTCTTATGTAGTCAGCATGAATGGCATGGCATATAAACAAGTGTGAAGGAGTGATCTTTGCTGTTGTTTTTGCAAGACAGACAGGCACGAGGAGAGAAAACAAAAAAATGGCTGTTTTGAAAAGTTGCAGATTGTTATTAAGTAGCTATTGAAAAATATTTCACAATATAATATTTTCTCACTAAAACTTGTTCTTCTTTGTCGTTTGGTTCTTGTCACTCAGTAACAATGCCAGCATTGTTACTTCGATTCCGTATGCTAACCGCCTCAAAAACAACTATGCTTTTTTAGTATAAACTGATGTACAACAGTTACTTATGACTATCAGAAAGAGTCGTATCAGTACTCAAGCCTGAGTTTGATACGACTCTTTCAGATAGTCTTTTGGAATGCTTAAATTTCAATTGAAAAGTTCATCTTCTCAAAAAAGAGTTTTTACACACTCTCTGAAGTCTTATACTACGCCCTGCGCCATCATTGCGTTGGCAACTTTCATAAAGCCCGCAATGTTCGCGCCCTTGACATAGTCAATGTAACCGTTTTCCTGCTTGCCGTATTTCACACACTGCTCATGTATGGAGTGCATGATGTAGTGAAGTTTCTCGTCAACCTCTGCTTCTGACCACGACAGGCGTATGGCGTTCTGAGTCATTTCCAGACCAGAGGTTGCCACGCCGCCGGCATTCACAGCCTTGCCGGGAGCGAAGAGCATACCGGCCTCTATGAACTTATCTACAGCCTCAGCAGTGCAGCCCATGTTACTTACCTCTGCAACACACAGTGGTTTGTTCGCAAGAAGCATATCAGCATCCTCCGCGCTTACCTCGTTCTGTGTGGCACAAGGAAGGGCAATATCGCACTTTTGCTCCCATGGACGCTTGCCGGGGAAGAATGTTGCTTCAGGGAATTCCTCTGCGTAAGGCGCGCAGACATCGTTGCCGCTGGCCCGCAGTTCAAGCATATAGTCGATTTTCTCACCGCTGATACCATCAGGGTCATAGATGTATCCATCAGGGCCGGAGATTGTGATGACCTTCGCGCCAAGTTCTGTGGCTTTTGTTGCCGCACCCCAAGCCACATTGCCGAAGCCGCTTATAGCCACGGTCTTTCCCTTAATGTCGATGCCGTGAGTCTGAAGCATTTCGTTTACGAAATAGAGTGCGCCGAAGCCTGTAGCTTCAGGACGTATGCGGCTGCCGCCCCAGTCGAGTCCCTTGCCGGTCAGGACTCCGTTCCATTTGTGTGTCAGTTTCTTGTACATGCCGAAGAGATATCCGATCTCTCTTGCACCAACACCGATGTCGCCTGCAGGGACATCCTCATCGGGGCCGATAACTTTCACAAGTTCCGTCATGAACGACTGGCAGAAGCGCATAACCTCATTGTCTGAACGTCCGCGTATGGAGAAGTCACTGCCGCCCTTGCCGCCACCCATTGGCAACGTGGTCAAGGCGTTCTTGAACGTCTGCTCAAAGCCGAGGAACTTAAGTATGGAGAGATTTACGGAAGGGTGGAAGCGCAGTCCGCCTTTGTAAGGACCTATTGCGCTGTTGAACTGCACACGGTAGCCGAGATTGACATGCACTTCGCCGTTGTCATCAACCCATGGCACTCGGAATGTGATTACACGCTCCGGCTCTACAATACGCTCTATGATTTTCGCATGTTCAAATTCAGGATGCTGGTTGTAGACATCCTTGACAGAATTCAGTACTTCGCGCACAGCCTGCAGATATTCCTGCTCGCCTGGATGCTTTTGCTCCAGTTGCTGCATGATTTTCTGTACATCCATAGTAAGATAGTTTTATGGTTAAGTTTATTTTGTGTTTGTTTTTCATCGGCAAAAGTACTGTTTTTTCCTGTAATAACCAAATAAAACGGCTGGAAAAATCATGTAGTTCATAATTCACCTTATATTATTAGATTCATGGCTATAGTTATTTATGATAAAGTACGTTGAATTGTGGCTGCAGGGATGGGTAATGTGGCTGTATCCTGTTTTTCATGGAAAAGCAAACAGTGCCCCGGTTCGTGCCGGGACACTGTGGTGATATTCTCGCTCTTCTTCTGTTCTATGATGCTGTGGAATTTACAAATTCGATGGCATTATTGAGAGATGATGTGCTGTTGTTCTCATTTCTGCCGGTGATATATAAAGACGTTCTGCTGTTCTACCATCCATCGATGGTGATGCTATAGATTTTTCCGTTGACGTCCTCATTGAAGTTCACACCATTGAATACTGCTGCCCAGCCGGCTGCGCCATTGCTGACCACACCTTTCTGGCGTTTCAGGTCTGCAATGCTGTCGCCAACGCGGAAGAGCATGCGGTTGACATTGACTCCGGGAAATTGCCCGCAGACTTCCATTACGAAGAGTTTTCCGTCCTCATCGGCCGTGGCGTTGATTATTTCCTTGCCGTTGCGATGGAATACAATAGAGGTCGTCTTGCCGTCAGGACCCTCCTCGGTTTCTCCAATGACCATTTTGTCGTATAGTCCGTCCATGGTTTGGGGAAGCTGCTTTACGGTGGTGCCGAGACGGAGCATGCCTATGCTCTCTGATGTTACGAGTGGCGGGTCTATGATTGTCACATTCTCGAGTACAAAGGTGAAATACTGTTTTACAGCGTCCATGGGATATTGCCCCGATACCCACCCGTGAAAGGGATTTCATGTTCTGTGGTACGCCTGTGATGACCAGTGTGCCATTGGCATACTGGTGTGCCGGGATGTCTACGCTTACTCCTTCACTGCTTACAAGTTGACCAAGTGCGATTCGTGAAATCTTGTACTCCTGTCCGTTGCTGCCAAACGCTGTCACTTTATTGTCTTTAGTATCGTTGCTGTAGTTGCGTAGCCATATGTTTTCCACGTTGCGGTCTCCTTTATTAGGAAACTGGAATGTCAGTCGCAGTCCGCCGTCAGGCCATCGCTCGCAGATGCTGTAGTTCATTCCTATACCCATGTATTGACCGTAGGCAGACATTCTCATGTCGCCGACATTTATTGTGTTTCCGAGCTTCTTGCCGTAGCCGGAGGATGTGTTGTCGCTAAGGGTAGAAGAGACCTTGTCAAGTGCCTTTCCGAGTTTCTTCAGGAATTGTGCATCCGACTGTATTGGCAGGAGAAATACAGTGGCACAGATGATAGTGTTCTTTTCATGATAGTGTGTTGTTTTTGTGAAAGAAGTCTGAGTGTTTACGTGAGATGTGGGGAAGGTGCCCTTTTCTTGTAGCGTTATTCCGTGAGAACGCGGATCTTTGTAATTCTGTCTGTTGCACTGAGATGTTCCAGCGTCTTCTCAGGATTTCTTCCTATGGAATATAGTTGTATGGTCAGCGTGACGGAGTCATCAGTGCCGGATGCCATGCTCTCTGTAAGGACATTGCCTTCTTCGTCAAGCATTTGGCATCGCATAAGGCGTGGCATTGTTCCTGATGTCTTTGCCTTGATGACAATATTTGCAACTTTTCCGGCTTTGACATGTTCTATAGTTCCATCGGAAATTGTCACGCCCGAGCCTTCTGCTGCAACGATGTCAACAGGTCTGCCCTCAAGTTCCCTGCCCATGGCGGCTGCTTTTTCCACGAGAGCCTTATCCTCCTCCATGTACTGTTGGGCGAGCTTGACATTTTCTTCCATGATGCTGTTGCGTTCATCCATGTTCTTTGTGTTCATGGCACGCTGTGTGTTTTCCGTGATTTCCTGATTGTGCATGGCCATCTCTGTATAGACGGCGGGCAGTCCTTCCAAGATTCCTTGTTTCTTGCTCTGTGAACACGATAGTGTCAGAATAATTACAACAGCAGCAGCTACATGCAGTACGGTTGCTTTTAGAATAGTTCTTTTCATAAATGTATGTGATATTTGTTTACATTTTTACTTTTCGGCCGTTTATAATATGGATTCCATGTTCAGGGTACTGTACCTCTGCCCACTGAAGATTGTAAATCTTTATCGCCTTGTCTCTACTCTGCCCGAGATGGCACAGGGCAGGGTGGCAAGGTTCCCCGAGCTTGTCGCATTCTGGCTATATGATTCAGATCCGTTTGCTTTCATTTTCTCTTTGGTCGATTGAGGTCAAAAGTCTTCAGGTCGTTCTGTGCAATAGCGTTGGAGACTATAAGTAAAATGTTCAGGGAACTCATGTTGAAAAAATATTTGTATGATTTCTGAAAAGAGTGTCCTTTTAGAAACTTTATTCGATGGACTTGAGATTTTTACAATGTATAGGAAGATATGTGAACGGCGTTGTCTTTTGCAAATATACTTCTTTTTTTAAAATTATCGCAGAAAACATCCTGGTATGTCTGACAGCGCGATGTGGAAACTACGGAAAACCGTCAAATATGGTATGTTTGGCATTCATGTGGTTGTAAAACAACGGGATTACATGGTAAACAGTATGTTGACGCATCGTACTGCTTGTTTCTTATCAAAAACTCATGCCGTTTTTATAGAGATATTTGGCTTTCCACATGGTATTTCCTTCAAATCCGTTAACAAGTCGTAATTTTAGGGGATTGTCTATAAGAATATTTTACAAATACGAGGAATCTTCGTAACTTTGCATGTGAAAAGCAAACTGCTTTTTAAGGGGTGCCCACTTATTGGTGGTGCTGAGAACAAACCCTCGAACCTGATCCGGGTAATGCCGGCGTAGGAATAGCGACATCCTCGCTTCTTTATAAAAAGGGAGGAGATGTCAGAAACAGGTTTCTATCCCTTTTTCAGAACTATCATCAGAATATGAACAGATGAAGAAATTATTCTTTGTCGCCATTGCAGCTGTTGCCGCCAACGGCACCGCAATGGCTGACGACTGGGATTCTCTCCGTGTGCAACAGCTTGGGGAGGTGACCGTCAAGGGCGTGCGTGCGCAGAAGGATGCGCCGTTCGCTGTGGCAAATGTCAAGAAGCAGGAGCTTCAGGAGTTTTCAAAGACCGGCAGGGAACTACCTTTCCTTTTCTCCCGCACACCAGGAGTGCTGGCATGGAGTGAGAATGGTGTAGGTACCGGCACAACCTATATGCGCATCCGTGGTGCGGCAGGTTCGAGAATCAATGTTACGCTTGATGGCGTTGCTCTCAACTCGCCTGAGGACCAGTGTGTCTTTTGGGCAAACATGAACAGCTTTGGCTCACTCCTCGGCAGTGCACAGATTCAGCGTGGTGTGGGAACATCGTCCAACGGTGACGGTGCATTCGGCGGCACAATATCGCTCATGACAGCACTCCCGCATGAACGTCCTTCTGCCGAGGTGTCTCTGTCTTACGGTTCGTACGGCACATGGAACTTCGGTGCTCAGTTCTCTACGGGACTTGGCGGCATACGTCTTCCTCGTCATCATCTTGTTCTCGAAGGTGCATACAACCGCACGTCTACTGACGGCTTCATTCATGGCACGGAAGGAAAGTCCGGGAACTATTACGGCGGTCTGACTTTCATAAACCAGGACCAAAATTTCAAGCTCAGTTACAAGAATATCGGCAGCTTTGAGTCCACGGGGCAGGCGTGGAGCGGTGTCACTGCGGGTAACGATGATTACAGTCTGAATGCCTATGATGGTGTGAGAACCTATAAAGATATGTATGACCTCGGTCTTGGGAAGTTCAATAGTCTGTATGAACGGTTTGAGCCTGACTGGAACGGCAATTGGGAGGTCTCGCGCTACAGGATGGCTGACGGTTCGTTCTGGGACAAAACGACAGACAATTTCTGGTACAATCACAGTCTGCTCTCCATGGCTTGGCAGATAAGTGAAAAGTGGAGTGCGACTGCCACTGCTCATTATACTCACGGTTCGGGCTATTATGATGAGTTCCGTTATGATAACAAGCTCTCGAAATTCGGACTGTCCATGACACCGGATGCAGGACACAGTTTCGGGAAACGCACGGATTTTGTCAGGAAGAAAGGTCTGTCACATGATTTTTACGGTGCTATTGCCGGGGCGAATTATAAGGATAGCCGCTGGGATATCATCGGCAATATCTCTGCGCAGCAGTATGGCGGCAACCATTACGGTTATCTTACTTATATTGCAGCTGAGGATGTGCGTGACTACTATTTCAATGGTGGCAATGAGTATCAGTACTATGATTCTGATGCTGACAAGACAGATGTCTCTGCTTTTGCAAAGGCTACATTCCATATTTCGCCGGTCTTCTCCGTATTCGCTGATGTCCAGTACCGTTATGTGAAATATATGACGGACGGTATCAATGACAAATTTTATGAGAATCAGGACGGATCGTTCACTAATCAGCGTCTTGATATTGATGCAAAGTATAATTTCTTTAACCCGAAATTTGGCTTGAGTTTCCATAGTGGAGGACATAACGCCTACGTCTCATTTGCGCGAAGCAGCCGTGAGCCAGAGCGCAATAACTTTACGGATAATGGTTCTTATCCCGCTCCCGAGGCTGAGACGCTCAACGATTTTGAGTTTGGCTACGCTTATAAGACAAGCAAATGGTCTGCCGGTCTGAACTTCTACTATATGGGTTACGACAATCAGTTCGTACAGACAGGAGCACAGTCGGATATCGGGGAGAATCTTACGACAAATGTCAAGGATTCCTATCGTATGGGCATAGAACTTAGTGCGGGCATCTCTCCGTTGTCATGGCTTTCCATTGAGGGCAATGCCGCGCTGAGCCGTAACAGAATAAAGAACTTTGATGAATATGTCGAGAACTGGGAAGCAGATATGCCTGACGTTATCCATTACAATAACTCTACTCTTTCGTTCTCCCCGTCGGCAATTCTCAACGGATTTGTTGATGTCCATTATAAGGGGTTCCAGGGTGTATGGCACACGAACTTCGTCAGTCGCCAGTACCTTGACAATTCAGAGAATGCAGACCGCTCTCTCCCGTGTTATTCCGCAACAAACGTAACCCTCCGTTACACTCTCGGCATGAAGCAAATGAAAGCCGGAATCCGTGAGGCAGTCTTCGGACTTAGCATGAACAATATTTTCAACCGCCGTTATGCCGCCTCCGGATGGGTCTACTCCGCCATATCCCCAGATTCCGGCTTCACCAACGATAACCGTTACTATCAGATAGGCTATATTCCTATGGCAGGTTTTACTGTGATGGGAAGTGTTACGCTGAAGTTTTAAGACCAGGAATCATGGAGTAGAGGTAATAGGGTTATATTAAATGTGAGTTATGTGAATGATAGTTGTCAATGAACAGTCAAACTGTCTTGGTGATAAAAATAAATGGTTACCTTTTACAATATAAAGTGTTACGCCCTTTCATATTTGATGATATTCCCGCTGATTCTTTTTTAAATGGCATAAGAACTTACAGCTTTGTGTTTTAATGAAATACATATTGAAAATATAAGCTTTTCTGTCTTGAATACATATTAATAGAAGAATTATAATCTACATCCCATAATCTTATAACATCCATGACCACCTATCTTGACATTCTCGGTGCTGTGCTCGGGCTGTTCTATCTTTATCTTGAACTGAAGGAGAACATCCTCATGTGGGTTGCCGGAGCCATAATGCCCGTTGTTTATACCATTGTACTTTACCGTGCCGGACTCTATGCTGACTGTTGTATGGAATTTTACTATTTCCTCGCTGCCGTATATGGTTTTTATTCTTGGCGACGACGACCGAAATACAATGCTACTGTGGTGAATAATGGGAAAAGCACTCCTATCTTGCGCATCAGCCATATTCCACTCCGCACGATGGGAATACTCGTGCTGATGACGCTTGTGCTTTGGGCTGCATTGTGGGCATTCCTCCAATTTTGTACAGACAGTAGCGTGCCGATGCTTGATGCATTGACAACAGCCCTCTCCGTCACCGGACTGTGGATGCTCTCGCGGAAATATATCGAACAATGGTGGGTGTGGCTTGTCGTTGATGCCATTTCTTCATCTCTTTACGTCTATAAAGGTATCTATGCACGTGCCATGCTCTACGCTCTCTACACCGTTATCGCTTTCTACGGTTTCCATGCATGGAGGAGGAAGATGAAGTCACGGCTGCAGAATGTGACGGACTGACACCGCCGTAAGGAGTCATGACGTAAGGGATAATGAAGGATTTGTGCGGCAGTGGAAACGCTGAAAGCCTTATATATTACAAATGTACGCTCGTGTACATTATAATATATAAGGCTTTTCTGATAAGTAACTATTGATAATTATTTTATAATATAATGTTTTCTCACTAAGACTTGTTGAATTTCATTCTGCCTTTTCTCGCCATGGCATAACTGAAACGAGTTTCGTTCTGCTCATCTGGCTTAACGAAAACGTTCTTTTTGTCAGTTAGTGCTTGTCACTCAGTCACAATGCCCGCATTTCTCCTTCGGTTCCGTACACTAACCGCCTAAAAAATAACTGCGTTTTTAGTATAAACTAATTTCCAACAGTTACTTAATATATGAGGCAGTCTTGAGCATAAGACTATTTTTCTCCATTATCCTTTTCGAATATTCGTCAATACCTCTTTGCGGCAGCAGAAGCACGTTGCAATGTGGCGCATTGATGATGATTTTAGGCAATGAGACGGGAACGTGTGCTGTTTTTTCCTTATTTCCTCAGAGTCCTTGCCATGCCGAGTGTGAGGACTGCCATGCCGGAGAAGCCTGTGAAAGTTATCTGCTCGTTGAGGACAAGTGCACCGATGAGCATTGTCACCATTGGTTGCAGATAGACATAGTTCGTGCAGCGGACTGCTCCAAGGCGGTGCATCGCCCAATTCCAAAGCAGATATGCGCCGAACGAGGCTATGATGCTGAGGAAAAGGATGTTCCCTATTATGATGTGTGTTGCTTCTGCTTGTAATTGCAGGTGTAAGCCAGGAGTGCCGTGAGAGGGCAGATGAGTATAGCAGAGGTATGGCAGGATTGTTGCCATGCCGTAGAAGAATATCTTGCGTGTGATGAAGTCCGGACGGTAACGGTTTATTATCCTTCGCATAAGAAGGGAATATAGTCCCCATGTGATTGCGGCGGAAAAAGCGAGAATGTCGCCAAGCGGATTCAGTTTGAGTACCAGCTGTCCGTTGAGTACTACCATTATCATGCCGCAGAATGCCACGACGGAACCAAGAAGTTGCTTTTTATTCATGCGTTCCTCCTTGTAGAAGGCAGCAATAAACATGGCGGTGAGGAGTGGACAGGTGCAGATGAGGATGCATACTTCTGCTGCGGTGGAGAGAGCCAAGGCAATGTTCTCCATAAGAAAATACAGTGAACCACCCATTATTCCGAGCCCGCATAGTGTCAGTTCGTCTTTCAGATTGCCAGCCCATAGTCGTTTGTGAGAGAACATGGCAAGACAGACATAGGCAATTAGGAAGCGTATGAAGAATATTTCTTCAGGCATGAGACCATTGTTAAGCAACACTTTGCTGCTCACGAATGTCGTGCCCCAGACTATTGTGACAAGGAAGGCCCCGAGATGTCCGCTGATGTCTTTCAATGGTAATGCGTCTTTTATTTTTACGGAATTGAAGATTCCGGTACTGTGAATGACAGATGGCTTTGCAGAATGTACCGTTTGTTTCTAATCTTTTCGGCTGATTTCTGTCAGCAGGTCAGCTACGATGTAGCTTGAGCCGCCGATAAAAAGCATGTCATGGACACTACTTTCCATGCGTGCCGCTTCGTGTGCCTCGCCTACGGAAGTATATGCTTTGCCTTTCAGATTATGCTGTCCTGCACGTTGCATGACATCTGTGGCGGGTATGGCACGATGGGTTTCTGCTTGTGTGAAATAGTATTCCGCATCCTTTGGCAACAGAGCCATTACTGTGTCAATATCCTTGTCGTCGACCATTCCGAAGATGATGCGTAGCGTCTTGCTCTCCGGAGCAGGCAAAGAAAGGAATGTCTCTGTAATCTGCCGTGACAGATACTGCCAGCCGGCAACATTATGTCCTGTGTCGCAGACCGTCAGCGGTTTTTCAGAAATTATTTGCCAGCGTCCTTGTAGTCCGGTGATTTCACAGACATGTGACATGGCATGTTTTACGGTTTCTGTGGCATTCTTTATGTCAATACCGTGAGCTTTAAGCTGACGGAAGAGAGGAGTGAGGCAGTTAAGAATTGTCCGGCGATTCTTCTCCTGATAGTATCCTTTCAGTTCAAACTCGCCATCAAAGGCTATGGCATTGTCTTCGGCAAAACAGATTGGAGCATTGAGGGCTTCCGCCTTTTCAAGGAAAACCGTTCGTGTCTCTGCTGTTGTCTCACCGATGACGACAGGGACATGCGGCTTGATAATGCCGGCCTTCTCTCCGGCTATGGCAGCGAGAGTATCACCGAGAAATTGTGTATGGTCGAATGATATGTTTGTGATAACCGAAAGTATCGGTTTTATGATGTTCGTGCAGTCAAGCCGTCCGCCAAGTCCTACTTCTATTACGGCAATGTCAACCTTACTGTCTCGGAAATATTCAAGAGCCATGGCTGTCGTAAGTTCGAAGAAGGATGGTTGTAAAGGTTCGAAGAATTCTTTGTTGCGTGCTACCCAGTCTGTGATGTACTCTTCGCTTATCATTTCTCCGTTGGCCCTTATCCTTTCGCGGAATGTAACAAGATGTGGCGAGGTGTACAGCCCGACTTTCATCCCTGCCGTCTGAAGTATTGCGGCGAGAGTGTGGCTGCATGATCCTTTGCCGTTGGTTCCGGCAACGTGGACTGTGAGATATTCTCTGTGAGGATGTCCTGCATGCTTGTCGAGAGCTTCAGTGGTAAAGAGTCCCGGCTTATATGCAACAGCCCCAACCTTTGTGAAGGCCGGGGCTGCGTTGTATAGATAATCTATTGTTTCGGAATAGTTCATATTGAAATGTTGTCACATGTGTAATGCCTCGTTGCGGTGCCTCTGTTGAGACCATGTCAGCATGCCTGCGGCATTTAACTGAAATAGCTGCGGAATTTCTCAAAGATGGTACGCTTTGTAGAGTTGTCTGCCTTGAAGTTGTCGCTGTCCTGCATTTTCTCCAAAGCCTTTTTCTCATCTTTTGACAATGTCTTAGGGACATATATGGAGATGTTCAGTACCATGTCGCCTGTTCCATAGCCGTACCCTTGAACGGCAGGCAGCCCTTTCCCGCGCAGACGGAGCGTCTTGCCGGGTTGTGTGCCGGGTTCGATAGTGACGGCGAGCTTCTTATTGTCGATTGTCGGAACTTCAACCTTTCCGCCGAGCGCAGCAGTCGGGAAGTCAAGCAGAAGATTGTAGCGGATGTCGTTGCCGTCGCGTACGAAAGTGTCGTTAGGCTCTTCTGTGATGAATACTTGGATATCTCCGTTGACACCATTGTGTGCTCCGGCATTTCCCTTTCCAGGAACGGTGACAACCATACCGTCCTGTACACCTGCAGGAATCTGCACCTCAATAATTTCCTCGTCTTTCACTAGTCCGCTACCGTGGCATTGAGTACATTTGTTCTTTATAACCTTGCCTTCACCCTGACATTCAGGACAAGGACTCTGTGTCTGCATCATGCCGAAGAGACTTTGCTGAGAGCGGAGAACATAGCCGCTGCCATGACATGTACCACATGTCTCCGGCTGAGCGTTGCCTTCTGCGCCGGAACCGTGACAGTGCGGGCAGGTACAGTCCTTGCGAACCTTGAATTTCTTAGTAACTCCGGAGGCAACTTCCTGAAGGTTTAGCCGCACTTTCAGCCGTAGGTCTGAGCCACGATGGACTTGCCGGCCTCTTCCGCTTCCTCCGCCGAAGAAACTCTCGAATCCGCCTCCTCCACCGCTGAAGTTGAAGCCGGAGCCGAAGACTTGGTTGAGGATGTCATTGATGTCAAATCCTCCGAATCCGCCTCCGCCTCCGAATCCTCCGCCCATGTTCGGACCGTTAAAGCCGAACTGATCGTATTGCTGGCGTTTCTGTTCATCGGAGAGAATTGAATAGGCCTCTGCAGCCTCCTTGAACTTATCCTCTGCCTCCTTTTTCTCAGCATCACTCTTTCCAGACTGACGGTCGGGATGATACTTTATGGCCAGTTTCTTATAGGCCTTCTTTATTTCGTCAGCACTTGCCTGTTTTCCAACACCAAGTACCTCGTAGTAATCTCTTTTTGCCATAGTGGTGTGTTCTGAAATTTACATTATTTCTACCTGTTCTGTGGTGGGGGCTCTTCTGTTTTTTATATCTTGACAGACAACTGGCCGTAAACTGTTTGGCAATAACTCTATGCAGAGTCTGTCAAATTGTCTGTATGGTAAGATATATGTCTTTTTGTCAGATGTGCAGGTATTATTCTTCCTAACCCACCATGATTTCTTGCAGAAAGTTATTGCCCGACTGCCACTTTGGCGTGGCGGATGACCTTGTCGTTGAGAGTGTATCCTGTCTGTACACAGTCAATTACTTTTCCTTTCTTGTCATCACCCATTCCCGGGACAAGGGCGACAGCCTCGTGGAGGTCTGTATTGAAATCCGCATCCTGAGTATCCATCTTCTCAACGCCCATCTTTTTCAGTGTGTCGATGAACTTTTTGAAAATAAGTTCCATACCTTCCTTTATGGCTGTAATGTCCTCAGCTTTCTCTGCCTGTTGTATGGCGCGTTCGAAATCATCAAGTACAGGGAGAATGGCTTTTACGGTCTTCTCTCCGCCATTAAGTATGAGGTCTGCCTTCTCTTTCAGTGTGCGTTTGCGGAAATTGTCAAACTCGGCCTGCTTGTAGAGCAACTGTGTCTTCAATTCCTCAATCTGTTCTTCGGGAGTAGGTTCGGCTGGAACCTGCTCTTCTTTATCATTTTCTTCCTTACAGTCCTCGACGGGAGTTTCGTCTGCTACTGTGTTCTCTTCATTGACAGGAGCTTCAACCTCAGGCTGAAGCTCCTCGTTTATATTCTGTTCTTTCTCTTCCATAATGTTTGTTTTGTATTTGGTCCGCTTTGTATGGTTACAAATAGCGTGCCAATTCGTGAGGCTCTTTCTGAAGCGGGAGAGCAGGGGTGTTTTATTTTCGGTCATTGTCACTTGGCCAAATATGGATGCAAATCTTATATTATATAATGTGTATGATTATCTTCTATTCGTACATCTTGGCTTTCTGTTCCTTGATGCTTTCATCGTAGATGTAATCATCGTATGTCATAAGTTTGTCAATAGTTCCCTTTGGCGTAAGTTCTATGATACGGTCAGCCACGGTGTTGATGAACTCGTGGTCATGTGATGCGAACAGTATGTTTCCTTTGAAAGTTACAAGATTGTTGTTGAAAGCTTGGATTGACTCAAGGTCAAGGTGGTTCGTAGGGGTGTCAAGGATGAGGCAGTTGGCATTTTTCATCTGCATGCGTGCAATCATGCAGCGCATTTTCTCCCCTCCTGAGAGTACATTCACGTGCTTCTCTACCTCTTCCTGCTTGAAAAGCATGCGTCCGAGGAAAGCTTTCATGGCAACCTCGTTGCCCGGACCGAACTGTGATAGCCAGTCCACGAGATTCTTCTCTGTCTGGAAGAACTCTGTATTGTCAAGCGGCAGATAAGCTGTGGTGATAGTCACTCCCCACTTATATGTTCCTGCCTGTGCCTCACGATTACCGTTGATGATCTCGAACAGTGCGGTCATCGCTTTCGGGTTGTGTGAAAGGAATACGGTCTTCTGTCCTTTCTCGATATTGAAGCTTACATTGTCAAACAGCACAGTGCCGTCTTCCTCGACAGCTTTCAGCCCTTCGACTTCAAGAATCTGGTTGCCAGGTTCACGTTCCATGGTAAAGATAATTCCTGGATACTTACGTGTAGATGGCTGAATTTCGTCCACGTTGAGTTTTTCAAGCATTTTCTTGCGAGAGGTAGTCTGCTTAGACTTTGCAACATTTGCAGAGAAACGACGGATAAACTCTTCCAGTTCCTTTTTCTTTTCCTCAGCCTTAGCCTTCTGGTTCTGCGCCTGACGGAGAGCAAGCTGTGATGACTCGTACCAGAAAGAGTAGTTGCCGGAGAATACAGTGACTTTTCCGAAGTCAATATCCACTGTCTGTGTTGAGACGGCATCAAGGAAGTGACGGTCATGACTGACAACAAGTACTGTCTGCTCAACGTTGGAAAGATATTCCTCAAGCCATTGCACTGTATCAAGGTCAAGGTCATTCGTAGGCTCATCAAGAAGCAGGTTGTCTGGATTTCCGAACAGGGCCTTTGCCAGCATGACACGCACTTTCTCCGTATTGGAAAGTTCTGACATCATTTTCTGATGCATTGGTTCTGCAATACCGAGATTCTGCAGCAACTGTGCAGCATCACTCTCTGCCGTCCATCCTCCAAGTTCTGCATATTTCTCTTCCAATTCGGCAACCTTTACGCCATCCTCGTCAGTGAAATCTGTTTTCATGTAAAGAGCCTCTTTCTCCTGCATATTCTGCCAGAGAGGCTGATGTCCCATGAGCACCGTGTTCATGACGGTGAACGCATCATATTTGAAGTGATCTTGTTCAAGGATTGACATTCGTTCTCCCGGTCCCATCTCAACGGTTCCCTTATTTGGTTCCAATTCGCCGGAGATTGCGCGGAGAAGGGTTGATTTTCCTGCACCGTTGGCTCCGATGATGCCGTATATATTGCCGTTTGTGAACTTTATGTTTACATCCTTATAAAGAACTCGTTTGCCAAATTGTATAGCAAGATTTGTAACTGTTATCATTCAAAAAATCTTTTTGTTCCTTGTTCTTGGTTCATGGCCTGTACTCTCTTCTTCCGTCAGGCGATGTTCCTGTTAAATTGTTGGTTAATATGCGTTCTCAAATTCTTTGAGGAACGGAGTGTAGTTCTCGGAGAAAAGTCGCAGGTCGCTCACCTGATATTTCAGGTTTGTTATGCGTTCCACTCCGAGACCGAATGCATATCCTGAGTATTTCGTGGAATCGATTCCGCAAAGTTCAAGGACGTTAGGGTCGACCATGCCACATCCAAGAATTTCAACCCATCCGGTATGCTTGCAGAATCCGCACCCCTTTCCTCCACAGATATGACATGATATATCCATTTCGGCAGAAGGCTCCGTGAATGGGAAATATGACGGGCGGAGTCTTATTTTTGTCTCTGGTCCGAACATTTCACGTGCGAAGGTCAGCATGACCTGCTTCAAGTCTGTAAAAGAGACATTTTTGTCAATGTACAGTCCCTCTATCTGGTGGAAGAAGCAGTGGGCGCGTGCAGTGATGGCCTCATTGCGGAATACACGTCCCGGGCATATGACACGTATAGGAGGCTGGGAAGCGTCCATGACACGAGCCTGCACGGAAGATGTGTGAGAGCGGAGAAGAATATTTTTTGTCACATCATTGAGTTTGGACTGCTCCACAAAAAAAGTGTCCTGCATGTCACGTGCAGGATGGTCAGCGGCAAAGTTCATCTTTGTGAATACATGGAGATCATCCTCAACCTCCGGACCGTCAGCAAGAGTGAAGCCCATGCGCTGGAAAATGTCTATGATTTCATTTCTGACAATAGTCAGCGGATGGCGTGAACCGAGTTCTATTGGATATGCCGTGCGTGTCAAGTCAATGAACTCTTCCCCGTTTTCCTGAACGGCAGTTTGTTCTTTCAACTCATTGATGCGTGCAATGCACATCTGTTTCAACTCGTTGATTTTCATGCCGACTTCTTTCTTCTGGTCGGCAGGGACATTGCGGAAATCCTGCATGAGGAGTGTGATGTCACCTTTCTTGCTCAGATGTTTGACATAAAGCTCATCCGCCTCAGATGCGCTTTTGGCAGTCATGTTTGCCACCTCAACTTTCAGTGCTTCTATTTTCTCAAGTATCATTTTTATGATGTTATTTTTTAATTTGGCTACAAAATTAATAATTTTTCTTGGAAAAATGGGAGTGTTGCGAATAAAGTTACCTAAAAATTTGATTTTCTCGCAAGACTTGTGTAATTTTGCACGCAATTTGGTTGATATATAAGTAAATTTTTCAAAGATGAGAAGGAGCGTTTATGTCATCATGCTGTTGTCTTTCCTGACAATAATGTGGACAACGACAGGTTGTAATAACAAGGCAACGGAGCCTCTTGACGGTATCGTGGACACTTCGTATGTTGACACTTCGAGTGTCGATACCCTTGAGAGCCTTATCGAGGAAACTATTATGCCGAAGGCGGCAGATGAACTGTTTGATGATTTCATCTTTAATTTCGCTGCCAACAAGAAGTTACAGCAGGAGAGGATAGTCTTTCCTTTACATCATGAGGTTTACGGCACAATGTCTTCTGTAGACAGACGGCATTGGCACATGGATCATTTTTTTATGCGCCAAGGTTTCTACACAATGGTTGTAGGTAACATGAAAGACCTCCGCAGTTCCAAGGATACGGAAGTGAGTCATGTGGTGCTTGAAAAAATCTATCTTACAGAAAGGTATGTCAAGCAGTATGTTTTTGACCGTATTGACGGACTTTGGCGTCTGCAGATGTTGCGTACAGAGGACATGGCAAAGAACAAGAATGGTGACTTCTACATGTTTTATGACAAGTTTGTCAATGACTCAACGTTCCGTCACAATGCGCTTGCTGAGAGCGTGGAATTTTCCGGTCCTGACCCGGATGATGATTTCTCTCGTATGGAAGGCTCGATCATGCCGGAGCAATGGTCAATGTTCGCACCTGAGCTGCCTCGTGAAATGATATATAATATCATCTATGGCAATCTGCCTAAGCGTGGGGACCAGCGCATCCTTGTCGTTCGTGGCATTTCCAACGGTTTTGAGACAGAACTCACTTTCAAGAAGACAAAGGACGGCTTTATGCTTGTCAAACTGACGACCTGAGTCTGATACATAATCCATTGAACTGTTTGTAACAAGCAGTTCAAGGGATTTTTTGTTTCAATTTTAGACAAATGACAGATAGAAGAGACTATAACCTTTTGGGCAACAATACTTTCGGAATAAGTGAAGAGTGCCGCCGTTTCATTCAGTTTGACAGTGTGGAGGAGTTACGTGGTGTGCTTTCCTCGCTGACAGCAGAGGACTCTCCGCTCCTTGTCATCGGCGGAGGAAGCAATCTGCTTTTTACCAAGCGTTTCAACGGGACAGTATTGCGCTCAGGCATCAGGGGTATTGAAGTCATAGAAGAAGATGACAGTGATTCTGTATTGGTACGTTGTGGTTCAGGAGAGAACTTTGACGATGTCGTCGCATATTGTGTTGAGCATGGGTATCATGGTGCGGAGAATCTGTCCATAATCCCTGGTGACGTAGGAGCCTCTGCCGTTCAGAATATCGGAGCTTACGGATGTGAGGCAAAAGATATTGTTTATACTGTCGAGGCTCTTGATGTATTTACGGGCGAGGATGTTTCATTTGCAAACGCAGACTGTAATTACGGATACCGTCAAAGCCGCTTCAAGAGAGAATGGAAAGGAAGATATGTCATAACGTACGTTACATACAGGCTTGCAAAAAACTTTATTCCTCATCTTGAATACGGGAATATTGTATCCGAACTGGAAAAACGTGGCATCTCCGTTCCTACAGCAAAGGACGTACGTGAAGTGATTATAGAAATCAGAAATGCCAAGCTCCCAGACCCAAAGGTGGAGGGCAATGCCGGGTCTTTCTTCATGAATCCTGTTGTTTCAAGGGAAAGGTTCCTGCAACTTATGGACAATTATCCTTCCATGCCTCACTACCATGTTGATGACAGTCATGAGAAGATTCCAGCCGGATGGCTTATTGAGCAGTGCGGATGGAAAGGTCGCGGGCTGTCAGGTGGCGAGCCGGCCGATGGAGCGGTATGTAAGGCTGCCGTACATTCCAAACAGGCTCTTGTGCTGGTCAATAAGGGGGGCGCCACAGGAAAAGACATCGTGGCTCTCAGTAATGCAATAAGAAAGAGTGTTAAGGAAAAGTTTGATATAGATATTTATCCGGAGGTGAACTGCTTATGAAACTTACATTTTTAGGCACAGGAACCTCATGTGGCGTACCGGTGATAGGCTGCCATTGCAGGGTTTGCATGAGCGATGATACAAAGGATAAGCGCATGCGCACCTCTGCGTTCATAGAGACGGAAGACGCGCGCATATTGATAGACTGTGGCCCTGACTTTTATCATCAGGCACAGCATATTCCTTTTCAGAAAATTGATGCCATACTGCTTACTCATAAGCATTATGACCATGTCGGAGGATTGGATGATGTACGCCCGTTCTTCTATGAGTTCGGTGACATCCATGTCTATGCCAATCAGGATACGGCAAACTCCATAACCCAGACTATGCCTTATTGCTTTGGCGACCATCTTTATCCGGGTGTGCCGCGCCTTGACCTGAAGGTTATCAAGCCACATCAGAAACTGAAAGTTGGTAAGACAACCATAATTCCTATAGAGGTTATGCACAAGCAACTGCCGATTCTTGGATACAGGATAGGGGAGAAACTTGCGTATATAACCGATATGAAGACGATGGCAGAGGAAGAGCTTAAGTATTTGGAAGGTGTGGAGACTCTTGTCGTCAACGCTCTGCGCTTTACATGTGACCATCCTGCCCACATGCTTGTAGATGAGTCAATGGCATTTGCTGACAAGATTGGTGCCGCAAGAGTTTTCTTCATTCATACCACACATGATATAGGTCTTCACGATGAAGCAAATGCACGCCTGCCTGAAGGGTTCACGTTTGCATATGACGGACTGACAATTTCGATTGACTGACAGATTCTTATTTGGGTCCTGCGCCGTATGATTCTCGTTTCAGGAAAATAGGCCAATTGGTAGAGTGGAGGAAATTTTTGACATAGACGGTTTTGCTGCGCTCCGGGAGTATCTGGACAGCCGTGACGCGGAAGAGATTCGTGAAAAACTTTTTGCGGAATTTCTTCGATATGCCCGATACGGCAATGCCGGAGAATGGAATCGGGCTGTAAGGCTCTGCGAATGTCTTGCCATTGTAGGGTGGGGAAGTCACGAACCTCTTGAGGCAATAAATGCTGCATGGTTTAATGGAAATCCGAATACTTTCTTTGTTAACAGAAATGGTAAACCGCGTTTCTTGGATGCTGTATGGACAAAGAGAAAAGAGGGGATTGCCATAGATTTTGTCGTCTCATCTTTCCATGAAAGCCCTGACGCTCCTGGCATGAAACGAAAGAAAGCCTTCACGGATAGAGGCATAGGCGAGATACAGGACGTGAAGCTATGTGATCAGCGAAACTGGATACCAAAGAATCCTGTCTGCATAACGCGTGGGTTAGCCAATTGTTATGATGGCTCCAAACCGTTGATTGAGTCGATGGAGAACGAGCTGAAACCGGCATTGGACAGGCTCATGCGTCCTGAACAATATGGGACTGCCGTCAACAGGATAATTCTCAATTGCTCATTCAGTTACAACGATAATGACCACTGTAAATGCAACCACATCATTGCAGATGAGGCATTGAAGTTGAAGAAAAAAGATTTCTATCCAACTTTGCTCACTATGTTTTCGGAAAAGGAGATAGAGGCTAACGGCTATTATCTGCGCAACCGTTTCTCCTACGGACCGTTTCGTAGGGATACAGGTATTATGCGTGTTGGGATAGTACTTGAGAAGGAGTTTAGCGATTTGCCGTGTAAAGAACAGAAGCACTTGTTGTGCGGATATTTTCTTCATGCCATACACCGGATTGAAAAACGGTTACGGCACAAGGTGACTTATAATTTCTCTCTGATGACAGAGGACTTCCATTCTGTATTGGATGCTTGGTGTGAGGAAAAACTGTGATAATTGGCGTGAAACATATTTTTTCAGATTAAACATTTACGATAATGAATAACGAAATTCTGTATATTCTTCTGCCGGATTATGCTGCGCATGAAATACCATATCTCTCAGAGCCAATCGCTTCTGATGAGTTTGCGTTGAAAGAGCATCCGAAGTATGTCAATAAGGTTGTCGCTCCGACAATGGAGCCTGTGAAGTCTATAGGCGGCTTCCGTACAATGCCCGACTATTCGTTTGATACCATGCCGGATGATTATGCCGCTTTGGTACTTGTCGGCGGTTTCGGATGGCAGACTCCCGTTGCTGAGAAGGTTGTACCTGTCGTAAGGCGGGCTGTGGAGCACGGCAGGATAGTAGGTGCTATCTGCAATGCTGCATCGTTCATGGCAAGGCATGGTTTTCTAAATAACGTGAAGCATACAGGCAATGGACCGGAGCAGCTTCAATTATGGGGAGGGGCAGAGTATACCAATGCAGAAGGGTATGTCCATTGTCAGGCAGTCAGCGATAATAACATTGTGACAGCCAACGGCTCTGCCGCTCTTGAATTTGCCCGTGAACTGCTTCTGCTTCTTGAAAATGATACACCGGAACGAATAGAAATGTATTATCAGTTTAATAAACAGGGATTCTGCGAACTGTTCAAATAAGATACATTAAGCTTGTCAACAAAATAAAATGCAATGATATCAATACAGTTTTTTATATCATCTTTATTTTGTTGACAGGCTTATTTTTTTTGAGGCGTAAGTACTTGCTGCAACCATTATTCGGCGCCCATCACCCGTAACTTGTAAAGGCAGGCTATGAGTGCTGTAACTTGTATAAGCATTATGACAGGTACACCATAGCGGAACTTCTTATGCAGAGTCTTGTGATGCCATGCTCTCATGCCGAGCCATGCTCCGCCGCTTCCTCCCGCCATGGCAAGCATGAGCAATGTACTTTCCTTTATTCGCCATCTGGCTTTGCGTGCCTTCAGCTTGTCAATGCCGTAGACGAAAAATGTCACGGCATTGATGCCAAGCAGATAATAAATCAGAACTCCGGTCATTTCTTGTTGTCTCTGTCAAACACAGGCATATTCTCCGGCAGGTCTATAGCCAGTTCTATCAGTCCGGCAACACCGCCGTCTCCGTCATACCAAGGAGTCTGGTGAATAAGTTTCTTCTTCCCGTGACGTATTATTTCGTATGTGTTGCTGTCTCCGGTCTCAATCATGTGGCGAATTATGTCGTTCGCTTTCTCGGGATGACAGCCGTAGAGATTCTTCCCTATGACATTTCCATCTCTCTTTATAGCCCTTTCGTTCTGATATACCACCACTCCCTCACGGTCGCATACCGTAGCGGCGAAGTTTGCTGTCCTTAGATAATCTGGTATGTGCAGTGTATCCATTTCCTTTGCTTTTGTATCGGTTTGTAAGATATAATAAATATGTTGCAAAATTACAAATAATGTTTGAAAATATGCTGTCAGGTGATGAGTATTTTTTTATGACAGAAACACTACCCAAAATGCTGCTGAGAAAAAGAGTCATTATTGAAACCGTCAACGATAAACGGAATAACATTGCACAGGTTGAACCTTCAAGACACAGATGCTTTGACAATTTTGTAGTAAACCTACTTGGAGCTCCGGCTGCATATTGCTAAGCCATATATCCATGTGGAGAGGACTATGGATACACAATTGTCATTCTGCTAAATTCCTCGAACTCATGTTAATATATTGTATGTTTGAATTGTGTCATATTACGGTTCTGCTACCATTGATGAATAAGGATTATTGTCAATAACATATGGACGTGACTGTGAGTGCCGTTTGAAATTCTCGGCCTGTTCGAGAATCTCTTTGAACACCTCATCGTGGATTTTAGGCGGATAACCGGCTGTGGCAAGCAGGACGATGATATTCATTTTAAGCTCAGCCTGTAGGTCGGTACGGTTCGACCAGTCAGCAACGGTGGCCTGTTGCTCTACGAGCTGCTTCACTTGTTTGGAAAGGTCTGTCAGTTTCTCGTCTGAGAAATCTGAGACGAAATCATATTTAACAGCTACGGATTTCAATATGTCGAAGAAAGCCATCTCTTTGAAGTCGAGACCAATGGATTCTCCGGCTGTACGTGCGTTGTTAACTTCAGACATAAGGCTGACCATTTGCTCAATCACTTCATCAATAATGTCGTTGGCACGGGTTATATCGTCCGAGCGATCGTTATACTTTTTGACGATTTCTTCAAGACGCTTTGTAAAATCTATGCCCTTTGCCTTGTTAATCTTGCGGAGCGATTCTATAACCTTTTTTAGAAGTTGCTCCATCAGTTTTACCTTGGTGTTCTTGTAAGGTATCTGACTGAGCCACTTCATGTAGTCGGCAGAGAGTAAGTCTATTTCTTTGTCTGAGGCAACGCCGATATTGGCGATTTTCTTGACGGCTTCACTTGTCAGGGCATCTTTGATCATCTCTAATACACGTTTGTTCATTTTCGTTGCATCAGGAGCCTCGCCGCGGGTGAGTTTGAAAATCACGGAACGCACGGCAAAGAAGAAATGTATGTCATCGTCTTCTTCGGATGTGATTTGCTCTGAATTGCAGCAGATGTTATATGCCTCACGCATCTTTTTGCAGTGGCGCATGAATTTGGTTTCTGACTCTTTCGTGCGCTGGATATATTCTGCGGCATTGTTCAGACAATGCAACTGTTCGAGTGGCTGCCCCGTGAAGTAGACCGACCGGTCAAAGCCTGTGAACATACGGCGGATGATATCGAGTTCATCTTTGAGAATTTTCAGCGACTGCTCGATTGAGTCGATTGAGTTGCCGTCAACATCGCCTCCGACATAATGATGAAGCGCGGCATTCATCTGTTTCTTGATTCCGAGATAATCTACAACCAGCCCTTTCTCCTTTCCGGGATAAACGCGATTGACACGTGAGATAGTCTGCACAAGCGTGTGCATCTGCAAGGGCTTGAAGCAGTACATGGTGTCGAGACACGGCACGTCGAAACCTGTAATCCACATATCTACCACAATGGCAATCTTGAAATTACTCTTGACAGCCTTGAACTGTTTGTCGAGACTTTTGCGGTATTCATCCGTACCAAGCAATTTGTAAAGCTGCGGTTCATCGTTTTTTTCACGGGTCAGAACCATAGCTATGCGAGGCATGGGCTTGATTTCTTTTTTCTCTTTATCAGTAAGTGTTTCTCCCTCGATACATTCCTTTACCTCTTCCCATGCGGGGCGGAGTTTGGTAATGGCCTGATAAAGATTCCAGGCTATAGAGCGCGAACTGCAAACAATCATGGCTTTGCCCTCAACGGTGGATCCTTCGGCGATTCGCTTTTCGTAGTGGGCGATAATGTCTTCGGCAATTTTGGCGAGCAGGTCGGGGTCGTTGAGAATGACGTCTATACGCGTCATCTGCTTCTTGCTTTTCTCAACCTGATAGTCTGTAGCCCCTTCATCCTGACACTGTGAGTAATATTTCTCAATTTCCTTCACCTTTGAAGAGTCAAGGATTACCTTGGCAGCTCGACCCTCATAAACAATTTTACGAGTAATTCCATCTGCCACGGCTTCGGTCATGGTGTATCGGGCTACAATCGGTCCGAACACGTCTATCGTGTTGTCAAGCGGCGTACCGGTGAATCCTACGTAAGTGGCATTGGGGAATGAATCGCGCAGATATTTGGCGAAACCATAGTGCTTTTTCACTCCCTTGTCGGTGATGATGGTCTTCTGCCCCAGTCCGGCCTGTGAACGGTGGGCTTCATCGGAAATGCAGATGATGTTGGCGCGGTCGCTCAACAGTCCGGTGCTTTCTTCAAACTTCTGAATGGTTGTGAGGAATACGCCACCCGAAGTACGACCTTGCAGAAGTTCGCTCAATTCCTCCCGGCTCTTTACCTGTACAACAGTTTCGTCGCCAATGAATTTCTTGGCGTTTAGAAATTGTTTGGCAAGCTGGTCGTCAAGATCCTTGCGGTCGGTAATTAAAACGATTGTAGGACTGCTTAACTGCTTGGACCGCATGAGCTGCCGCGTAAGATATAGCATGGTATAACTCTTGCCGCAGCCGGTGGCACCGAAGTATGTACCACCCTTTCCATCGCCGTCAGGGTCCAGGCGACTGTGGCGCAGAATGTTGTCAAACAGAAGTTTTGTGGCAAAATACTGTGGATAGCGGCACACAATCTTATCCTCATCCTTGGGAGTGTTAGGGAAAAAGATGAAGTTGTGTACGATTTCTATAAGACGTTCCTTACGGAACAGTCCATGCATCATCGTGAACATGGAGTTGAAGCCGCCTTCTGCCTCTTGAGCGTCATGTTCCACCTTTCGCCATGTGTAGAAAAACTCGTAAGAAGCGAAGAGTGAACCGAATTTGTTGTTGACACCGTCGCTGATTATCACAAAGGCATTGTAGCGGAACAGCTTAGGAATGTCACGGCGATAACACACGGTGAGTTGCGCATAGGCGTTTTCAATGGTCGTATCTTCCTTGATGGCGCTTTTAAATTCAAGAACAACTAAAGGAATACCGTTTACAAACACAATTCCGTCGGGTATGCGTTTCTGTTCACCATCTATCTCAAGCTGATTGACAAACTTAAACAAGTTGCAGCTTGGACGTTCGTAGTCGATCAGATTAATATAAAGATTAGGTTTCGTCGGATCTTCACGTTTAATCGGGAAGCCCTCCATAATCATACGGATGGCTTCGACATTCTCTGGATAAACGCCGCCACCATCTGTGGCTTCAAGGGTATGTATTGCCGTAGTGATTTCACTATCGGTAATATCCTCATGCTTATATTGTTCACGCAAAAACGAACTCAGATCATCGTAGAGAAGAACATCGCGGACATCGCGGATAAGATTGCTTCCGTGAACATAATCGTAGCCCTGTTCTTTGAACAGTTCGACAAATACTTGCTCCAATTGTGGCTCGTTAAATCGTGACATAGTTATTATCCAAGAAGTGTATAGCTTTTGTATGGTAATATATTAGGGAAGCCAGAGGAAATCAGAGGAAATTTTCCCCTATTTTTGATTTCTTATTTATTTGTTAGCTCTGCAAATTTTGATTCAAAGTCATTAGAGCGAATATATCCAATCATCCTCCTATTGATAGGTGATTCCACGACAAGTCCCAATTCTACAAGGTGCTGCAAGTCTGCACGGGCGGTCTTCACTGTGATAGGGAAGCGAGTTGCCAATTCTTTGGCCGTCAACAATGTCTGAGGCTTGTCTGAATATATTCTTAAAATCTCAGCTTGGCGTTCGTTAATGTTAGAGAACCCTCTAAATCTGTAGAACTCCTGTTGTTCCTTGATTTTCTTTTGGAGATACATTTTCAAGTCCTCATACGCTTTTTTCATAGTATTTAGATTGAAATTGATAAAATATGACAAGTCCATCGTGTCGTTCTCCGTATAGAGGAATGCTTTCTCATATTGTGCCTTATTTTTATATATCACACGCGAAATAGAAAGATATTCAGTCAACAAATATCCTTTTTTCAAAAGATACCAATAAACCAAAGAACGTGAAGCCCTGCCGTTGCCATCGACAAATGGATGAAAATAGGCCAACATAAAATGGATGATTATACCTTTAATAATCGGGTGAATGAATGGGGTATCATCGTCTGCGTTGGCAAAATCACATAATTCGGACAGCAAATTATTCAAGTCGCCAGCAGGAGGTGGAGTATGAACAATTTCTCCTGTAATATCATTAATCACACATATTGTATTGTCTGTACGTAATGCGCCTTCCATGACAGGATTATCAAGAGTCTTGGTAGATATACAGCGATGGACCTCAAGCAGTCTTTCTATATTCAAGTCGTCTTTCTGATGCTCAACTAAATACCTTATTGTATTATAGTTATTAACAATCATCTGCTGACTTTTGTTTGTCGGTTTTGATTGTTTACGCAACATTTCTTTTGCTATTTTACGTGTCGTTGATGCCCCCTCCATTTTGCTTGATGCTATGGCCTCCTCCATAATAGAGTTTATCAAGTAGTGCTGCTGGCTCTTTTCCGGTATGATACTGTCCGATCCGAGGTTTCCACCAAAGTTCAAGTCAAACTCATGCAATAACTGTTGCATTCTGCCTGTAATGGTGAAATGGAAATTCAGATTACCGAAACTGATATTTACACTATTGAAACTTCTCCGCAGTTTTACGGCATGCCACAATGCCTCCGGTGTTACTCCTTGAGGAGCATAATATTTAATTTTGTCCCAATATAGATATTCATTATCTATTTTGTTGAATAAATCATTGAGATTGGGAGTATTAAGCAAGCTAATTGCTTCCTTGATATTTTTTTTCGGTTTTGAAGGAGGTGGTTCTATCATGGTTGTTAATGTTTAACGTGAATTCTATGGCTTTAATTTATAGACATTCCTTGTAATTAAAAGCGTTTTTTTGATTCATAGAACTTGCCACATATTTATAGTGCAAAGATAACAAAAAAGTACCAAATATGAGGAAAATTTCCTTTATTTCCCATTAAAGTTTTTCATTTATCGTAAAATAATCCGCGGGCATATCAGAAGTTATGCTTTTAAGTCCTGCCATTATCTGTTTCTACGGTAGCATGAGCATTTATGTTCAAGATATTCAATATCATCAGCAAGACCTTTTACAGGGCGTTTCGCCACTCCGTTTTCTTTTTCTACACCAACAAGGATATATCCACCACCGGTATTCTCCAAGTCGGTGGTAAAGGAACAGATGGTGTGATATTTCATCTTCGGTTATTTTTTTTCTGCCTCATATTGTTTACGCAAGAAAGAGCGTAAATCATCGTAAAGAAGCACATCGCGGATGTCGCAGATAATATTATCTCCATGAATATAATCGTACCCCTGTTCCTTGAACAGTTCGATAAAAGCCTGCTCTAATTGTGCATTCGTTGAATGCTGTCATAGCTGTTATTCTTCAAATAATTTACGGCCTTTTTCTGTAAGTTTGTATGCTTGTTTAGAACTTCTCGGTTTGTCCGGATCTGTCATTGTTATAAATCCCAGTTCTATCAGTGGATTCAGCATTTTTCTTCTCATCGTGATTATATCTGTATAACCAATAGATTCTGATATTGCTTTTATTGTAGTCGCATTAATATGTAGCAGTTCGAATATATCAATCACTGCCATACATAATACCTCTTTGTTTATTTTCTTTTTTGACTTATCCCAGACTTTTACTCTTATCTGTAAAAGTATCTGTAAAAGTCTGTTTTCTAATTCATCGTTGTCTTTATCTTCAGCAGCTGAGGCTGAGTTCTCCACCATATCCTCACGACAAGGTATCGTTATGAGGAAATAGGTCCTGCCGTCATCTGTTTCTATGACAGCAGGTGCATTTCCATTTCGTTCAAGATGCTTCTGAATGGTCGGGATCCCTGTTGAACGTCCCTCTGTCAGATCGAGTTCCTTAAGGAAATCACCAAGTCGGCGATTGCGGTAGCGGCGTGCTTTCAGTTTTCTTGCAGCTTTAATCGCCTCGGTACTGATGGAACGGTCTGGACCGGCGAAACTCAGTATGTCTATATGGGTTGGCTCTATAGTTATTTCCACCGGCTCACGCTCCTGATAATCACGATGATACAGAGCATTGACAACGGCTTCTTTCAATGCCTGATAAGGATAATTATATACTTTTATCGACTTTTCCGAATCTGAGGGTTTGGATATCCGTTGCTTTATAACATTTGTCCGAAGGTAAGACAAGGTTTCGTTTATCATCTTCGGCACCGGACCGATAATCTTCGTAGCCTCTATCATCACATCGGGATTCTCAATGCTTCCTTCTGGAAAATGCACAATATCAACTTGTGTAACAGGGAAGAACTTCTCAGGATGGTCACAAAACATCATTGCCGCAACATTCTTTATAATACGTTTTTCTGTCGGTCCGACAAGTAAGTCCATCTCGTCAAGTATTTCCAATAACGACTTTTTACCAAACTCTTCAACAAGTTTGCTGCCTATATTCTTCAAATGCTCGTATACCCTGATTCCCGAAATATCATTCAGTGTGATGGCCTCGTTTCCTCTGTCGTCAAACGGCACACGGTTGGCAAGTTCACGCACCTCATCCAATATTTCGCCTTTGGCCTCAATCGTGGAAGATTTGCTTCTCACATAAAATTTCGGCACCGATTTCTTTGCCACAACACTTTCCATAACAGAATATGGTCTGTTTATTCCTGTCGGAACCCATATCACCAATATCGTCTTGTCGTCTATTTCTTCAGGAGTTTACACAAATATGCCGGCTCAATCTTTGCATCATAGCCTACCATATCTTTCAATATCCTGTCTATCGTTTCCTCCGCAAGACCTTTTACGGGGCGTTTCGCCACTCCGTTTTCTTCTTCTACACCAACAAGGATATATCCACCACCGGTATTCTCCAAGTCGGTGGCAAAGGCACAGATGGTGTGATAAATCTTATCAGGATTCCAACTTGCCTTAAACTCGATGCGGTTCGACTCAACCTTTCTTTTGTTGAGCAGGTCTTCTATGTTGATAGGTAGTGCCATATTTTTTTAACTTGATAATCGAGATTGAATTACATAAAGCATTTCTTGCAATTTCAAACTCTCGGCTGAATATGCAATCTTGGTTTTTAACAACACTGCAAAATGTTTAAAACAAGTAGGGGGCGCAAGTATAATTGGCTGATTGCAAATTACATCTTGGCTCAAATTTTCTTGTGCCCCACCGTTTGCAAAGCGTTTGATTTCTTCTTGTTTGAACAGACAATGGAAATACAGATATGCCGCTTCTTCAAATGAGTTTGTAAGCATATTGCAACAAGCCTGATTTGTTGTAGTATCACATGCCAAATATGCAACCTGTGATGCTGTGGCTCCATACATGGCCATAACCACAGTGCCACTTGGAATTATTTTAGCGGAACTCTCATTTAAGCCATCCTCACTGATATATTCTTCTGTTTCAAATATAATGTTGTTTGCTACTTCTCCAGATTTCAGCCATCGGTATTGAGGTTTACTCCAATATTTTGCATTAGAGCGACTTGGAGTTCCTCCTGATTTTGTTTCTTTACAAAACTCACCTATTGTTCCCATTCGCCATCCATCTGGCAAATGTTCCATATCAATATCATCCACAAACATTTTGCGGTAGATGGTTTGGGCGGTGGATTCAAGGGTCGCAATTAGGCGGCGGTTGTTTTCAATCCGTTGCTCTATGGCTTGATATTCGGCTACAATCTTTTGCTGCTCTTCGATAGATGGCACAGGAAGCATGACTTCGCACATTTCTTCCCATTCAAAAACCTCACGGGCCGAACCATGAGATTTAAAACGAGCGTAACGATCAAATTCTGGACGTCTAAACCACATCATCAGATATTCGGGAAGTAATCTATCTTCGTTATGAACTTCAAAAACCACATAAGCCTGAGATATAATACACGGTTCTTCCTCCTCGTATAAGGCTACGGTTATCTTATCGCCATTACGAGAAGTTACCGGAACATAGCCGAATTGATGAGGCTTGACTATCTTGTAGTTCGACATATCCGTGCCAATAGTGTTCGCTATTGACGGTATGAATTGCTTGGCTATACTCAGCCCAAGCAATTTCTCCACAGCAAGGTCTTTGTTGCGCACGTCCACTTGCCGTATGTAATCGCCAAGTCGTTTATATGTATCTTTATTTTTCATCCTTATTCTTATGTTGCAGATAGAAGATTGCTTTCTGCCGCTCAATTTCAGCCCTGAGTTGTTCGGTGGTCGGCATATAGGCCATATATTTGGCGGCAAAAAGATGGTCGTTGTCATGAAGCACGGAATAGCGGGCAATGTCTTCATCGGTATCGTCACAAAGCACAATGCCTATAGTTGGGTTATCACCTTCGGTGCGTTTCAGCTCATCATACATCCGTACATACATATCCATCTGCCCGACATCCTGATGCGTTATTTTTGATGTTTTAAGGTCTATCAGTACGAATGACTTCAGGAAATAGTTGTAAAAGACAAGGTCTATATAATAGTCTTGCTTCTCTGTGTGGATATGCTGCTGACGGGCAACGAAGGCAAAACCTTTGCCCATTTCGAGCAGGAACTTTTCAAGGTTGTTGATAATCGACTGTTCCAATTCTGTTTCGCGAAACGAACTGTCTGCGGTAAATCCCAGAAACTCGCCTATGACAGGGTTCTTGATAAACCCGATGGGGTCAGGAGTCTGGAGTGGAGCTGTGAGTTTCAGCATTTCTTTTTCAACAAGGTCTTTGCGCTGCGCTGCGAGCAGCCGATGGTAGTATTGTGAACTGATGTTGCGTTGCAAGGTACGGACACTCCAGTTTTGTTCTGCGGCTTCTTGCTCATACCATTGTCTGGCATCAGGGTTAAGTTCCTGAAGCAGTGTGCGGTAGTGAGTCCATGAGAGCAGTTGTGGAGATTTTCCACTCACTGAGTGGAAAATCTCAGGAAACAGTTTATAGAACTGAGTGAAGCTATACAGATTGGTCTTTGTAAACCCTTTGCCATATTGGGCGGTCAGGAGTTTGGAGAGCCATTTTATCAGTTGAAGACCATATATGGCACGGTCCTCTCCCTTTAACTCTTCTTCTGCTATAAGTTTGCCGATGAGCCAATTTCTGCGTACAAGCGTTTCGTTTATCTGACGATAAGCGGTTGAACGAGCTTGTTCAACAATCGTTGAGGTCTGCTCATAAATGTTTTGGAAATCATGATTTCCGTTTATTTCTTTAGATGTTGATTTCATAGCCAAGGGATTTAAATACATTCATCACTGCGGCACGACTTTCCGCCTCCTGCCGAAGAATGTCGGCAAGTTCGGCTTGAAGCTCTTTCATGCGTGTGTCGTAATCAACTGTCTCATCGCGGTTTATGAACTCGATGTATTTGCTTGGCACAAGTGAGAAACCTTTCTTCTCAATCTCCGGCAATGATGCCGAATAGCAGAACTCAGGAACATCAGAATATGTATCCGTGTGCCCCTCACGCTGCCAGGTATGATAAGTGTCAGCGACCTTTCGTATGTCTTCATCCGTAAAGCGGACATACTTCTTTTCAAACGGTTCGCCCATCTGACGCATATCAATGAAAAGTATTTCCTTTTCACGGTCGCGGTAGTGGATTTCTTCGCCGTTACGATTTATGACACGTGCCTTTTTGTTGGCGTTGAGAATCCAAAGCGTTACAGAAATATCTGTAGAGTAGAAAAGATTCCGGGGTAGAATGACAATGGCCTCCACCAGCCCGCGCTCAATCATCTTGCGGCGGATTGCACCCTCGGTGCCGTCTGCACTCAAAGCTCCGTTGGCAAGGATGAAGCCGGCAACGCCATTACATGAGAGTTTACTGACCATGTTGAGAATCCAGCCGTAGTTGGCGTTGGATGTGGGAGGAGTGTCGAAGCCATTCCATCGAGGGTCGTCGGTCAGCTGATTCTCCTCTCGCCAGGCTTTCTGATTGAACGGCGGATTAGCCATGATGAAGTCGGCTTTCAGCTCCTTGTGACGGTCGTCGGTGAAAGTGTTGGCGGCATAATCTCCGAGATTGGCGGCAATGCCACGGATGGCGAGGTTCATCTTTGCCAGCTTGTAGGTGGTCTTTGTGTATTCCTGTCCATAAACCGAAACCATGCGGCGGTTGCCATGATGACTTTCCACAAACTTCATGGACTGTACGAACATACCGCCCGAGCCGCAGCAAGGGTCGTAGATGATGCCCTCGTATGGCTCAATCATTTCGGCAATAAGATTGACGATAGTCTTGGGCGTATAGAACTCGCCCTTACCTTTGCCCTCCTTGATGGCGAATTTAGAGAGAAAATATTCATACACACGACCAATGATGTCGTTTTCCTTGTCGTTTTCAAGTATCGAGTCGAAGCCGTCAATCTTGTCAAGAAGCGAACCGAGCTTTTCTGCTTCGATGCCGAGCGAACTGTAATAGTTGTTGGGCAGCGCGCCACGCAGTGACTTGTTCTCCTTTTCAATATCGGCAAGAGCCTTGTCTACTATCGAGGCAAGATTTTGTTGTTTGGCGTTCTCTTTGAGGTATGACCAACGGGAAGTTTCCGGCAGATAGAACACATTCTTTGCCGCATAGAAAGCCACGTTATCAACAAACGCCTCCTGTCCGGCAGTGATTATTTCCCGGCGACGTTTTTCAAAATGAAACCCGGCGTATTTCAAAAATATAAGCGAAAGAACAACGTGCTTGTACTCGCCCGGCTCGATAGAACCGCGCAGAGCATCGCATGCCTTCCACAACACCTCTTCCATCGGGAGGTTATCTTTCTTATTTGAAGTTTTCTTTGCCATAATCAATCATTATTAAGTAACTATTGATAATTTTTTATAATATAATGTTTTCTCACTAAACCTTGTTCTTTTCTATCAGTTAGTGCTTGTCACTCAGTCACAATGCCCACATTTCTCCTTCGGTTCCGTACACTAACCGCCTAAAAAATAACTGCGTTTTTAGTATAAATTAATTTCCAACAGTTACTTACCGCCATTTATCAGTTGGCGAGGGTCTACTTTTAAAAGTCCTGCAATTTTCACAAGCATATCAAGGGATGGTTGCATTTTATTGGAACACCATCGGGAAACAGTTGCCTCGTTTTTCCCAATGAGCCGTGCCAATGGCAGAACATACAGTTGTTGCAACCACAGCCCTTGCCCTGTCAATAACTGTGACAGCCTGTCGCAGAATTGCGTCATACTCGGGTTCTTGGATTTGTGTAATATCCGTCATAGCATTAATCTTTCCCCGTTATAAGTTCTCGCTTGTCAATATCAAGCAACGTTGCAATCTTATCTAATGTGTATAAGTCTGGTTGGGACACATTAGTACACCATTTGCTTACAGTAGCCGGATTTTTACCTAATTCCTCAGCAAGCCACTTGGCTGTTCGTTTCTTTTCAACAAGTACGATTTTTATGCGATTTAGATCTTTCATTCGCAATATTATTTAATTTGAACGCAAAAATACAGAAAATAATCGAAAAGAAAGAATAACACATGAAAAGATTATCCGATATTGCACAATTTTTCATGTTCTGTGGTTTCAGAAGGTTAAAAGCGTTAAATCTTAGTGTTTCTCATTTCCCATAAAATATATTCACTTTTCTGTCGTTAAACACACAAATGCTTATCACACAGTAAGATATAAATTCAATGTTTGAATATGAAACTTACAATAGAGATTTACTATGGGGGTATGGCTCTGTCATTGGTTTGCGGAGTGGCCGTTGGGAGCAAGAATTTCATCACGGGTTTTCTAATGTTCTATTTCTCGTAATAAGAAGAAAATGCGAAATGGACTCTTTTCTTTGCCGTTTTTCACTGAAAAATGTGTAAAAAAACGGCATTTTTCATGCCGAAAAGCCAGATTTTGCACAACAAATCATTGCCTTTTACGGGATGAAAGATAACGGTTTGTATGATAAAAGGTAACGATTTGTCTGGTAAAACGTTACCTTTTTGGGGCTCTTTTCATAGACAAGAAAGAATGGGTTTGTGTAAACTGTTGAATGACAGGCGGTTGGTAAAATTGGGAAATTTCGCGATTTTCAGAACTTTTTTGTTTGAATTTATTTTTACGCGATTCTCAGGCGGTGAAACGGCGGTGAGTTTTCTAATCGTGTCTTATATTGTTACATGCAAAGTATGAACAGGAAGGCCAATTGAAAAGTTTTGTTTCTTGTGATGCAAGCATGGCAGGCGATTCAATTCTGGTTCAACTTGGATTCTGTATATTCAAACACGGGCTGCAATAACATTCCGCTGTCCTCTCCGGCTTGGAGCATGGCGTGAATAGTTGTATAGGACGGTGGCGGGTCCTGTTCAACCGGCAATGCAAAAACGAGAGAGGAGGCCTGAACCTCCTCAGAAATCCTGGATTCAAAAGCGAAGGGAAGGTCTTTTCCTGTGTTTTCTTGCACAGTTGCGGAAAAAGCATTAACTTTGCAGTTTGGTGCCATCCTGCGGCAGATGTTTTATTTCGGGGAACAGTCAGGGAACGGGCGGATTCCTGTGTATAGTCCGGGTATGTCCACAGGCGTTTTTCTTTCGGGGGCAATCCTTGAGCGGAACGGTGCGGCGGATACAAGACAACGGATAACGACAACTTAAAAACTCAGAAGAATTATGAAGAAACTTTTTGATATATACAAAGACCATTACACGGCTCTTGTGCGGCTCGGTTTTCCTATCGTCATAGGTCAGGTCGGCGTCATTGTGCTCGCCTTTGCCGACACGCTGATGATAGGGCATTACGGCACGGCAGAGCTTGCCGCGGCATCGTTTGTGAACAATGTGTTTACGCTCGCCATAATCTTCAGCACCGGTTTTTCCTACGGTCTTACGCCCGTTGTGGGCGGAATGTACGGCACGGGAGAGTACACATCGGCAGGTCAGGCGTTGCGCAATAGTCTTGTCGCAAATACTCTGGTGGCTGTGATGCTTACGGTATTGATGGCAGTGATGTATCTTAATCTTGAGCATCTCGGGCAGCCGGCGGAGCTGCTGCCTCTGATAAGGCCGTACTATCTGGTGCTGCTCGTGTCGCTGGTGTTTGTGATGCTCTTCAATGGTTTCAAGCAGTTTACGGACGGTATTACGGACACGAAGACTGCGATGTGGATACTTCTGAGCGGCAACGTACTGAACATCATAGGCAATTGGCTGCTGATTTACGGCAAGCTGGGACTACCTGAAATGGGGCTGCTCGGTGCCGGTGTGAGCACTTTGGTGTCGCGTGTGGTAATGGTGGTGGTGTTTGTGGTGATATTCCTGCGCAGCCGGCGGTTCCACAGGTATAAGGTGGGGTTCTTCCGCCTCGGTCTGTCGCGCGCCCTTTTCGGCAGGCTCAACGGTCTGGGGTGGCCTGTGGCCCTGCAGATGGGCATGGAGACAGCCTCGTTCAGTCTGAGTGCGATAATGATAGGATGGCTCGGCACGATTGCGCTGGCATCCCATCAGGTGATGATCGCCATATCGCAGTTTACGTTCATGATGTATTACGGCATGGGTGCCGCCGTGGCGGTGCGCGTGAGCAATTTCGCTGGCCGCCATGACAGGCTCAATGTGCGCCGTGCCGCCTATGCCGGTTTCCACATCATGGTGGCGCTCGGCGTGGTGCTGTCGTCAATAGTGTTCATGCTCCGTGGCAGTCTTGGCGGCTGGTTCACTGACAGCACGGAGGTGGCAACGACGGTGACGGCCTTGATATTCCCGTTCCTCGTCTATCAGTTCGGTGACGGTCTGCAGATAGCCTTTGCCAATGCCCTGCGCGGAATCTCCGACGTGAAGCTTATGATGCTCATTGCCTTCATAGCCTATTTCATCATCTCCCTCCCGACAGGCTATTTCTGCGGATTTGTCCTTGACATGGGTGTTGTGGGCGTATGGATGGCTTTTCCTTTTGGACTGACGAGTGCGGGTCTGATGCTGTGGTGGCGGTTTAATTATATGACCAAGCCGAAAGCGTAACCTCCGGACAGGCTGTTGACTTTGCATCCTGGACTCCGGTATATATATAATAAGGAGTGCGGCACAATACGTAGACAGCGGTTGTGCCGCGCTCCATTTTTGTCAAGTGGGGGGGATGATCTTATCCAAACGCTGTTATTCCTTGTGCGGACACAGTTTGTTGCACCAACGACGTGAGTGTGCCGGGGAAGGGGAGGAGAAATGAATCCTGGTGATGGACAGTTTCATGGATTAACCGCCGGAAACAAGCCGTGTGCCACGGCTGCTTGAGTATGGAATGATTTTCCGAAGTCACTTATGAATTCGTTTCCTGCCGCCGCTTTTTTCTTACATGGCGTGCAGGGCCGCCGTTTCTTCACGGTCGTCGTGAACCTGCCGGATAAAGAATGGAATCCGATGCCTGTGACCATGTCCATGACAGCCTTTTGCAGGAGCTCGAAACAGTGGAGTTTTAAGTATTTTTTCTTTTTAATTGTTTAAGCTTGTTAAAAAATAATCGGGGGGGTAAAATGTGTTAAATCGTGTCTTTTATACGTTTGTTTATGTGCTAATTTAACTAATTTTGCGAAACCTAACACGAGATTTACCCGAGAAAATCTTAACAAATTATTTACAACTAACTTAAAAATTTATGCAAAAAAACAAAACTTTGGTCAACAAAGCGATGAAAGCGATGTTGGTCGCAGGCTTTGCTGCATCAGTGTGCCCTGCACCGGCGTTTGCCGGCGGCAGTGAGAGCATGTTTGTGCAGGCTCAGCAAAATTCGGTCAGGGGAACTGTTGTCGACGAGTTTGGGGAGCCGATGATTGGCGTCACCGTCAAACTTGTGGGCACGCAGGCTGCCACGGTGACCGACCTCAACGGCGCTTTCACGCTGACATCCGCCAAGAAAGGCACACAGGTGGAGTTCGGATACATCGGCTACAAGACGAAGGTCATGGCTGTCGGCAACGGCAATCTGCAGGTGAAGATGGAGCCGGACACACAGATGATGGACGAGGTCGTTGTCGTAGGCTACGGCACGGTGAAGAAGAAAGACCTTACCGGTGCCGTGACTTCAATGAAATCAGAGGATATTACGATTGCGCCTACGGGCAACGCGATGGAGGCATTGCAGGGTAAGGTTGCGGGTATGGATATCTCCGTTACAAGTGGCCAGATCGGTTCCGACCCGGAGATTCTTCTCCGTGGCTCCCGCTCCATATACGGCAGCAATGAGCCGCTGTTCATCATCGACGGCGTGCCGGGCAGCTACAGCCAGGTGAATCCGTCGGACATTGAGACCGTGGATGTCCTGAAGGACGCGTCGTCCACGGCCATCTATGGTTCCGCAGGCGCCAACGGCGTGGTGATCATAACCACGAAGCGCGGCAAGGAAGGCAAGGCGACGGTGAACTTCGATGCTTATTACGGATTCAGCGGCACTCCTAACTTCCGCCACGGCATGACGGGCGACGAGTGGGTCGGATACCAGAAGGAGGCTTATAGATACAAATACGGCAAGGAGCCGGAAAGCATGTCGGTCATCTTCAACAACGACACTTACCTTGACGCCTACGAGAACGGCAAATGGATTGACTGGGTTGACGAGGTTTCGGGCACTACCGCCACGACGCAGAAATATTCCCTGTCGGTCACTGCAGGAGGAAAGAAGACAAAGATTTACGCCGCAGCAAACTATTCAAAGGACCAGGGCTTGCTGGAGAATGACAACCGCAGCCGTTACCAGATCCGCCTGAACATCGACCAGGAACTGTTCAGCTGGGCAAAGGTGGGCTTCACCTCCAACCTCAGCTACACCAACCGCAATGCAGGCGTGAAGAACACATACACGAAGGCGCTGAGCGTGTTCCCGCTGGGCGATGCCTACAATGCTGACGGCTCGATACGCCACGAATACATCAGCGGACAGTACACTCCGCTCGGCGACTTCATCGAGAACCAGTATGCCAACAACATACGCACGACATACGTCAACACCACGGGCTACCTGGAGCTGACACCGCTGAAGGGACTCTGCCTGCGCTCGCAGGTGAGCGGCACGATGAACCACAGCCGCCAGGGCATGTACTGGGGCGCACAGTGCAACGCCAACCGTCCGTCATACGCAGGCTCTCCGCATGCCGAGAAGCGCCACAGTGACGGCTGGTCCTACCTTTGGGAGAATATCCTGAACTATAAGCTCACCGTGGCAAAAGACCATGACTTCGGCGCGACGTTCATCACGTCATGGCAGAAGAGCGAGAACGAGTCGACACTCGCCGGCGGCAGCGGACAGGACATGGACAAGTGGCTGTACGACAGACTCATGTCGGCAACGTCACAGCATATCGAGTCTGATTTCTCGCAGACTCAGAAGATGTCCTACGCCCTGCGCTTCAACTATGCCTACAAGGGCAAGTACCTGCTGAACCTCTCCAACCGCTGGGACGGCGTCTCCTGGTTCTCCAACGGACACAAATGGGACAGCTTCTTCGCTGCTGCCGTGGCATGGCGCATAAGCGACGAGAAGTTCATGGAGTCAACACGCTCATGGCTTGACAACCTGAAGCTGCGCGTGGGCTACGGCGTGACGGGCAACTCCGGCGGCATCGGAGCATACTCTACGGCAACGACACCGTACGTCTACACGGCATCGGGCATCACCATCAACGGCAAGGTCGTGCCTTTCGCACAGTACACCGGCACCGTGGCGAGCGCAGACCTCGGATGGGAGAAGTCCTACAACTGGAACTTCGGCCTTGACTTCGCCGTTCTCGGCGGAAGAATCGACGGCTCGCTGGAGTACTTCACCACAAAGACAAAGGGACTCCTTTACAGCCGCACCGTGCCAATCACGTCAGGACTGACCGGATGGGGCGCACCTCTCAAGATGTGGCAGAACCTCGCCGAGACAAGCAACCACGGCTTCGAGGCTACAGTCAACAGCCGCAACATAAAGACCAAGGACTTCACATGGAACACAAGCCTCTCCGTGTCATGGAGCAAGGAGAAAATCGATGCGCTCCCTGACGGCGACCTCATCGCAGAGAGCCTTTTCGAGGGACAGCCGATAAAGTCACACTACGGCTATAAGTACCTGGGACTGTGGCAGACGACCGACGATGCCGACCTCATGAAGCAGTACGGCGTGAAGCCGGGATTCATAAAGGTGGAGACAATCGAGCAGAACGGCGACGGCGGCGTGCACAAGTACGGCGAGAAGGACCGCATGATCCTCGGCCACCAGAATCCTGACTGGATCCTCGGACTCAACAACACCTTCGCCTACAAGGGCTTCGACCTCTCCGTATTCTTCATGGCACGCATCGGACAGACAATCTCAAGCAGCCTCCTCGGATGGTACGATGCCAAGCAGTCCGTCACGACAAACCAGCTCGCCGGCGTCGACTACTGGACGGAGGACAACCAGGGCGCATTCTATCCGCGCCCGGGAACAGGAGCGGAACAGGCGACCGTCTACTCCTCACTGCGCTACCGCGACGGCTCTTTCATAAAGCTGAAGAACATAACCCTCGGCTACACACTGCCGAAATCCATCACACGCAAGGCTCTCATCGAGAAGCTGCGCTTCTATGTCACGGCGTACAACCCTGTGATATGGACAATGGACGAGCAGCTGAAAGACACCGATCCAGAAATGAACGGAGCCGACGCTTTCCCGACCTACCGCCAGTTCGTCTTCGGCGTGAACGTCACATTCTAATATAAAGATAACTGAAACAACAACAACGATTATTTTTTAGCAAAACATGAAAAAGACATTTGCAAACATATACGTTGCCGCGGCTCTCGCCATGATGGGCGGCTCACTGCAGTCGTGCAGCCTGGAAGAGGAAAACCCCGGCGGCTTCACACTCGAGGACCTCGCCACACAGAAGGACGGCTTCCAGGAACTCGTGAACCAGTGCTACTTCGCCATGGAACGCTACTTCTACGGCACAGACGGCTTCATGGAACTGACGGAGGGAGACACCGACCTGTGGACTTACAAGGCCAATGACACCGAGTCAAGGGAATACTTCTGGTTCTTCGGAGGCGCATCGCCTAACACGACATATACCAACAACCTGTGGAACGGAATCTACGACGGAGTGGGCGCCTGCAACACCGTGATTGCCAACGCCGACAAGGCGCGCGCCTTCCTCTCCGAGGCTGAGCTGAACGAAAAAATTGCCGAGGCGCGCTTCATGAGGGCAATCTACTATTTCAACGCCGTGGAACAGTTCGGAGCCGTGACAATGAACCTCCGCCAGGAATTCTCCGCCAACTATGCTCCGGAACGCACCGCACCGCTCGACATCTACCGCCAGCTGATAATCCCTGACCTCGAGTACGCCGCACAATGGCTTGACAAAGGCACCGACGCCCTCTGTACAACTCCTACGAAAAAGGCCGCGCTCGGATTCCTCGCCAAGGCCTGCCTGCAGACACGCGAATACGGCACCGACGAGTTCCTCCAAAAAGGCATGGATGCCGCAAAGACACTCATCACCGACTGCGAGAACGGCGGAACAACCTACGGCGCATTCATGTACGCCGACTATGCCGACGTGTTCAAGGAAAGCAACAACTGGGAAAACAAAGAGGCACTCTGGAAACACCGCTGGTACGCCGGCAGCAACGGCCACGGCTCAAGCAACGGCAACTGGAAACTTAACCGCAACGTGGAAAAATTCCAGTGTATCCTCAACAAGTTCGGCGCACGCGAGATTAACCAGGCACAGTGCATAAGCTGGGACACAGGCTACCAGGGCGTCTTCATGCCGACACAGCATCTGCTCAGCCTCTTCGTACAGGCCGACGGAACGCTCGACCCGCGCTTCCATAACTCCTTTACAACGGAATGGAACGCCAACAAGGCCTATGTCTGGCAGACTGCCGACGACGCGAACCTATGGGGAAAGGACCTCTCCGTCGTGGGAACAGGCATCAGCGTGGGCGACAAGGCCATCAGGTTCATCATGCCGCAGGATGCTGACTACGCCGCTGAAAAGGCAGCAACGGCCACCGCACCCTACCTCGTGGTCGACTACAAGGCAGTCTACAATGACGCCGGCCGCAACGTCATCATGACTGACGCCGCAGGCAACGAAAACCAGTTCCGCTACTTCTACCCGTCACTGAACAAGCACAACAGCAGCCGCTGGTACGTCGCCAACGCCTCAAAGCAGCGCAACGGCAACCTCAACGCCACGTTCATGATGCGCATGGCCGAAGTCTACCTCATCGCCGCCGAACTTGACATCTACCTCAACGGAGGCTCTGCCATGACATACATAAATAAAGTACGCACGCGCGCCAACGCCAATCCGCTCAGCGGAACCGCCACCGTGCGCACCGTCCTCGACGAGCGCGGACGCGAACTCTGCGGCGAGTACAACCGCTTCTACGACCTCAAGCGTACGGGAATGCTGAAGGACGCAACATATCTCAGTGAAACTCACCCTGACCTCGCGCACTTCTTCAACCCGAACTTCGCCCTGCGCCCTATCTCCACAACGTTCACGGCGACAATCACAAACGGCGCCGAATACCAGAACCCGGGATATTAAGGCCTCATGCGGTTCAACGGACACGGAACCCTTACGGCTGCACAGTCTTTAAGATAATGAGGCCCCGCACCCTCTACGGCTTGGCATGACCTCTCCCGTCCCACGCGACAAAAAAGCGACGGGGCACGTCCGCAGCCACACACCGGCTCCACGTCCGTAACATACGGCAAAGGCGGACAGAACGATGGTGTTTAGTTAGATGATTGATGGCTTCCGGGATTGCACGACGGCGGTTCCCTTCTTGCATGCCGCCGCCGCGCGCCCGGACCCGTTTCTGAAAACCAACGCTCTGCTCCGCCGGCCGCCGTACCGCAATTTCTGACACAAACCACCGTGACATACAACAACAAAACCGGCGCGAGTTTTCAAAAAGACCCGCGCCGGTTTTCTGATTCCAACATCCTCATCCGTAACAAAGGAAAGCTCTTTCCCCAAAACCTCGGAATTTTCCACAAAACCCTTGCAATCTTCTCAAAAGCCCTTGCATTTTTTTTGAAAAAGCCTTACAATTTTCCGAAAAGGCCTTAGAATTTTCCGAAAAGACCTTAGAATTTTCTGAAAAGGCCTTAGAAATTTCCGAAAAGGCCTTAGAAATTTTTGAAAAGGCCTTGCAAATTTCCGAAAAGGCCTTAGAAATTTTTGAAAAGGCCTTGCAAATCTCTGAAAAGACCTTTCAAATTTCGCAAAACATCCGAAGATTTTCACAAAACATCCACCTTTTTCACCGAAAATCACGGAAATTCAACCCGAAATCACGCCGTTTTTCCCCCTATACACCGTGATTCTGACAAAAATCACAGCATTTTCACCGCAAATCACGGCTTTTTCCGCCGGAATCACACCGGAAACGACTGAAACGACAGTGAAAATTCCTGAAACACATGCAACAAAAGTAAAAAAACAGAGCGTTTTTCAGTCAAAATCACGCCTTATCCACGGAACCCCACACCTTATTCACGGAAAACCATGCCTTATTCACGGAAACATCCGGCCTGTCCACGGCCCCCTGCGGCGATGCCGGAGACCGCCGTGAGTTTTCAAAAAAAATGCCGCAGGTTTTCAAAACAGAAGATGAGCTTTCAAAAAAGCGGTGCGGCTGCTCAACGATAAAGCACGGTTCTCAGGAAAAAGAAGCAGCCTTTCAAGAAGTGAGGACGGGACTTCAGGAATCCTCCCGCACAGTGAAGCGCGCCTCCGTGCAGACGTAGCGGCGTTCCCTGTCGATGACCGTGTCGAACACGACCATGCCCTCGTAATCCCCGAGGACGCGGCGGACATTCTCCGTCAGTCCGATGCCGGTGCCGAGGAGTTTCAGGAGAGCCTCCTTCTTTGTCCACAGGACGGTGAACATCAGGTCGGTCTCCTCCGGCTTCCGTGCCAGCGACGTGTCCTCCGAGGCGTAGAGGATGCTGTGAAGCTCCGCTGCCGAGAGGGTGCGCTCTGCCAGGGAACGGCTGTAGCGGCCCGTGCGTTCGATGTCCACGCCGACGGGGACGCTGTCGACGGCGCACGCAACGGCGCAGCGGCAGTGGGAAAGGTTGAAGCGGATGTCGGGACGGCCCTTTATCTCCGGTTTGCCGTGTTCCCCGAGGGAGAACTCAAGGTCGCGGATGCCGGTCATCTCCTGCAGCAGACGGAACGCCATCGTCGACTCGCGGCGTCCCGCGATGTGGCTGTAGCGCAGCGCTTCCCTGCGGCGCCATTCGGGCAGCAGGGAAAGTTCGGCGAGGAGTGCTTCGCCGCTCATGGTCTCTATTTTGTCGTTGATTCTCAGCAAGGGATTTTTACGTTTTTTTTGGGGAAAAGGTTGCAGGTTCTGCAGTTGCTGCATGTGGTGCGGCCTTTACGGCGGTGGGCTGTGGGTGTCAGGTCATGAGTGCAGGCCGCGGGAGATGAGGCCCTTAGCCCGGAAACCGCATGGCCTGCAAGCCGATACCTACAGTCCGGCATCAGCACCGGCAAGTTCCGCCGCGACGAGGTTGGTCAGTTCGACAAACTGCGCCACCGTAAGCTGCTCCGGCCGCTTCGTCATGAGGGCGTGGGTGAAGAACTCAGGCCGCGCCTGCGTCTCACCGTTGAAAATCTGCTTCAGTGAGACACGCAGCATCTTGCGGCGCTGGTTGAATACGGTCTTCACGACACGCTTGAACAGCACCTCGTCGCAGCCGAGGTCGGTGACGGAGTTGCGCGTCATGCGTATGACGGCAGACTTCACCTTCGGCGGCGGATTGAAGACGGTCTCGTTGACCGTGAAGAGGTACTCCGTGTCGTACCACGCCTGAATCAGCACGGAAAGGATTCCGTACGCCTTTGTGCCGGGCCCGGAGGCGATGCGCAGGGCGACCTCCCGCTGTATCATGCCCGTGCAGCATGGGATAAGGTCCTTGTTGTCAAGCATTTTGAAGAATATCTGCGAGGAGATGTCGTAGGGATAGTTGCCCGTGAGCACGAACTGTCCTCCTCCGAAGACTTCCCTGAGGTCCATGCGCAGGAAGTCGCCGCCGATAATCTGAGGCCGGAAGTCCGGCCACCGCTCGTTGAGGTACTCTACGCTCTCCTTGTCAATCTCCACGACCTTGAAAGGCCGCGGCTTCTCTTTCAGATACTGCGTCATTACGCCCATGCCGGGACCGATCTCGAGGACCGGGAGTTCCGGGCAGGCGTCTACGGTGTCAGCTATGCGCCGCGCTATGCCGAGGTCTGTCAGAAAATGCTGCCCGAGTTGTTTCTTTGCTCTAACTTGCTTCATCTGTTTTCTCTGTAAAAGTCCAGTGCCTCAAAGATTTCCTCTTTTGTGGCGGTACGGTTGATTTCTATTTCTCCGATGGCGGAGAGGAGTGTGAAGTTTATTGTTCCGGCGGTGTTTTTCTTGTCGTGTGTCATCAGTTCGTACAGTGTTTCATAGTCGTCGCACGTCACGGGCATCGTGCCGTAGCAGGCGTTGATGAACTTTACCGTGCGGCGCATGATGTCCTGCGGGAATCCTGCCTTGACGCACGACAGCCACAGCTCGCAGACCATGCCGTAGGCCACGGCATGTCCGTGCGGCACAGGGCTCACGGCCTTGTTCCGCCCGCCGCCGGCCCGCTGCCCGCGCGCCATGCCGAAGCTCTCGAAGGCGTGGCCGAAGGTATGGCCGAAGTTCAGTGCCTTGCGCAGCCCGTGCTCCAGCGGGTCAAGTTCCACGATGCGTTCCTTGACTTCCACCGATTCGGCGACCATTTGCCGGAGGCGGCTGAGGTCAGGGGAGAAGATGTCGAACGTCATTAGCTCCGCCAACATGCGTTCCCGCGGGCCGTCACCGGCGGTGCGCGGCGTGAAGATCAGGCCGTGCTTTATCATCTCGGCATAGCCCGAGCGCATCTCGTCGTTGCTGAGCGTGGCGAGGAACTGCGTGTCGAGGATTACGGCGTCGGCTGTGTTGAACACTCCTATCTCGTTCTTCAGTCCGCCGAAGTTTATGCCTGTCTTTCCGCCTGCGGAGGCGTCGACGAGCGAGAGGAGCGTCGTCGGGACGTTCACGAAATGTATGCCGCGCTTGAACGTCGATGCGGCAAAGCCGCCGAGGTCCGTGACCATGCCGCCGCCGAGGTTGATCATCAGCGAATGGCGCGTGGCCCCGCCTTTCTGCAGGGCTTCCCAGACGTGGGAGACGGCGGCGAGGGACTTGTCGGCATCGCCTGCCTTGATGACAATGGTTTCCGCGCCTTTCAGGCATCCGAAGTCCTTTACTTTAGGGAGGCAGAGGGCTGCCGTGGTCTCGTCGCACAGCAGGAACAGGCGGTCGGGAGCGATTTCCCGGACGGTGTCGTCAAGGTGCTGTTCGAGGGATGTGGAGATTATTATCTTTTGTTTCATCGTGGAGGAATATGGGATAGGTGCTGTTGTACGGTCGTATGTGGGCGGTTATGGGGTCATGCTGCTATGGGCCGTAGGCTATACGGTCATGGTGTCCGGTGCCGGTTGTAAGGTTTTGTGTCCTGCGGTTGTCAGAACGGGTATCCCACGCCGAAATGGAAGGCGAAGTCGCGCGACAAATCCGGATGGAATATGGGATAATGCTCGCTCTGCGTGGTGTATGCGGGGTTAACTGCCTTCATGCCGCAGTCGAAGCGCAGGATAAAATAGCCGAAATTCAGGCGTAAGCCGAGACCGTAGGCCACGGCAAGCTGCTTGTAGAACTCGTTGAAGCGGAACTGTCCGCCGGGCTGGCTCTCGTAGGCGCGTATCGTCCAGATGTTTCCGACATCGATGAACGCTGCGCCGTAGAATTTCCAGAAAAGGAAAGTGCGGTATTCCATGTTCAGGTCGAGCTTTATGTCTCCCGTCTGGTTTATGAAGTCTATGCGTCCGTCCGTGCCGCCGTACTTTCCAGGGCCGAGACCGCGCACCGCCCAGCCGCGCACGGAATTGGCACCGCCGGAGAAGTAGCGTTTCTCGAACGGCAGGATATCGGAGTTGCCGTAAGGCCAGGCAATGCCGAGGCGTCCGTGGAAGACAAGCTCCGAGGCGGGCGAGAGCTTCATGATGTGTGTCGCGTCAAGGTCGGTCTTGACGTATTGCGCGTAGGCTATGTTGAACAAGGTGCGCTGTCCTTCGTCGTTTTTCTTGAAATTGAAGGCTTTCGCAAAGCCGCTGAGAACGTTTCCCGCCGTCTCCACACTGAACTTGTAGGCATCCGTGCCGTTGTTATACGAGAGTCCGAAGCCTATCTTCATGATGAACAGATCCTCGTAGTTATAGCGAAGGATGGCGTTGCGGTTATCGTCGGAGTCGAGGTAGTCATGCTTGAAAGTCTCAGAGATCCAGGGCATGTAGATGTAGTTAAGGTCTATCATGTCCAGCTTGTAGCTGGTATGGTGGTTCGGCTCCGACCATCTGTAACGCCATGCGGCGGAGAAGACGCGGCGGTGGAACTCCGGGCGGTTCTGCAGGTTGTAGGATACGCCAAGCTCACTTGTCGACTGGATGTTGCGCCTGAAGGAGTTGGAGATGAAAGGTGCGATGAACCGCGGGAACTGAAGTTTTGACTCCAGGCCGTACTCCATGTAGTTCTTGTCATTGTAGCCCTCCAGCTTCGTTATCGCCTCGTAGGCTCCGCGGAGCTGCAGGGAGAGTGTTTCCGAGCCGTGGAAAAGGTTTCTGTTGGAATAGGTCAGGGACACCGCCGCACCGAGGTCGCCCGCCGTGTTCGTGCCTTCCGGCTGCACGGAGATGGAGTTGGGCTTGCGCGAGGACAGCTGTATGTCGCAGTCAAGCCCGTAGCGTACCGGCGTTCCGTCTGCGGAAGATTCCGTCACGTTGCCCGCGCCGTCAGAAGATGCGGCGGAATCAGTGACCGCCAGTGTGTCGTTGGCTTCGCGGAAGCGTATGTTCGTATAGCGCAGGGCCTGCAGACGTGAGAAACGCTGATATGTTCCCTGAAGGGCCGCCGCGCTGAAAGGCTCGCCCTCACGCAGCTCCGTGCTTACGTCAAGCACGCTGTTGCGGAGTACAATCCTGTCATCGCCTCCGCCTGGAATATAGTTTATCCTGCGCATCATATAGCAAGGATGCGGCTCTTCCCTGGCATTGTTGTTCGCACGGTAGGGGAGCAGCTGGAGAGTGAGGTCGACGGTGTTCTCTCCCGGGACGGTATCAGCCTCGAAGCGTATGAACTCCTTGTTGAACTTATAGTATCCGCGGTCTTGCAGGAAGGCGGCAATCGCGGAACGCTCTGCATTAAGGTCTGCAACACTGAACTGTTTCCCTGCGGCAATTGAACTGTGTTCCGCGGACATTTCCTCACGGAGCAGCGTGTCGATCCTTGCGTCGCGTATGTCATACCTTATGTCACGGACGAAATACGGCTCATTGGGATGAAGGAAATAGAACACGTCACACTTCGGGTTCCTGTCGCCCGCAGTCTTCGGGCGGACAAGCACCGATGAACTTACATCGGCATGGAGATAGCCCTGATTGGCAAGAGCCGTGACGAGATCCTCGCACGTAAGCCGTGTTTTCAGCGAGTCATAGGCATGATGCTGCCGCTTTCCGTTCTCCAGTCCGGGAAGCTGGCGCACGTAGTTGCGCATCATCTGCGTGTCTATTGCAGGATTGTCGGTAACAACACTGACTTTCTTTATTTCCATCTCTCCCTCGGCAAAGCGTTCTTTCGTGGAACATCCTGAAAGGAAGGCGGAAACAAAGAAAGCCAGTGAAAGTCTGTATATATGTTTCTTCGTCACGTATCTGTATGGATGGGGCACACTGCCGGAAAGCAGGCATTCCCCATTATGTGCACATTTACTTATTTAACAAGCGTCGCCTTTGGGCGCACCTCGTATTTTATGTTCTTTGAAGTCTGCGGCTTTTTGAACGTTCCGTCAAGTACAAGTACCGTCACCGTTTTTCCTTCAGGCACGGCACTGACAGCCTCGTCAAGCGTAAGGTAGTCACCGCGGCCTTCTGCCGACACGACATAGTCATAGTGGCGGACATGGTCCTTAAGGGCAGGCACGGCATCGGCAAGGGCATCGGCAAGGCGGTTTGCAACTATGCGTGCGCCGTATATGTTATAATGTGTGTTGTCCTTCCTGCCGTCAGGTATGCTTGCAACCTCCCCGGGCTTAAGCCACATGTGCAGACGGCGTGAGCCCTCGACTCCATGTTCCGTCTCTATCCAATGGGTTATGCGGTTGGCATCGACGAAAGGAACGTCAAGTTTTCTTGCAACAATATACGGAGCGGCGGTATAATCACCGTCCTGTGTAAAATGGGTCGGCACAAGATACTCCGTGTTCACCTCTTCCTCGCCATACTTTACGTCACGTAATGCTTCGTCATCGGCAGCCCCTTTTTTCTCCTCCGCCGACATGACTGCCGCCTTCTTGCCGCCGGCATTTTTCAGGCGCGCATCGTAGAAAAGCCTGCGTTCCACACAGTTCAGAAGAACCGGTATGCCACCCTTCTCGCGGGTCTCGCGGACGTAGCGTTCGAGATTGGCGTCGAAAGTCGTGCCCGGCTTGGCAAAACGCTTTGTCTTGCCCTCCCGGTCATGCTTCTCGTCATTATGGCCGAACTGTATGAGGACGTAATCGCCCGGCTTCATCCTGTCAAGCACCTTCTGCCACAAGCCCTCATCAATGAAAGAACGTGAGGACCGGCCGTTGCGTGCATGATTGTCCACGACAATATCCTCGGAGAAGCACCCCTGGAGCATCATACCCCAGCCACGCTCGGGAGAGCCCTTGGAAATGTCTTTCTCCGCAGCGGTTGAGTCGCCGATGACGAAGACCGTGGTCTGACGCTTTGCCGAGGAAACGAGCAGCACGAGGCATACTGCCAGAAAAATGCCGCAAACAGATTTCACCATTCTCATAACGTTGAATTATTTTAATTTATTATTCACAGGCAATGCCGTTATCACGCCCTACGCGACAACGGCATTGCCCTCTTGCGTTCTATCTGCATGTTGCAGAAATGCATGAAAGAAGTTCTTCCTGAGTTACAAGCGACTGTTCGCCCGTAGCCATATTCTTCAATGTCAGCTTGCTTTCCGCGATCTCGTTCTCGCCGGCAAGAGCCACGAAAGGAATCTGCTTGGCATTGGCATACGACATCTGCTTCTTCATCTTCACACTGTCGGGGAACACTTCCGTACGTATTCCTGCCTTTCTTGCCGCGGCTGCGACAGGAAGACAGTACGCCGTCTCCTTCTCTCCGAAGTTGATGAAAAGGAGCTGAGTGGCATTGACAGCTTCCTTCGGATAGAGGTCAAGCTGGTTCAGGACATCATATATGCGGTCAGCACCGAAGGATATTCCCACGCCGGAGAGTCCCGGCATGCCGAATATTCCCGTAAGGTTGTCATAACGGCCGCCGCCCGTGATGGAGCCGATCTGCACGTCAAGTGCCTTCACCTCGAAGATTGCTCCCGTATAATAGTTCAGTCCGCGGGCAAGGGTGAGGTCAAGCTGTATTTCATTGTTCAAAGTTTCCTTCAGGCTGTCAAGGATAAACTGCGTCTCCTCAACACCTTTCAGGCCGGTCTCGCTTGCGGCAAGGACCTCACGGATTACATTGAGCTTGTCGTCATTTGAGCCCTCCATCTTTATTATCGGCTGCAACTTCTCTATTGCCTCCTCGGAAATTCCGTCATTGCGGAGTTCCTCGTTGACGGCATCAAGACCGATTTTGTCGAGCTTGTCGATGGCAACGGTGATGTCGACAATCTTGTCCGCCTCACCTATAACCTCGGCAATGCCAGTAAGAATCTTTCTGTTGTTGATCTTAATCTGTACGCGCACCCCGAATTTCGTGAACACAGTGTCGACAATCTGCATAAGTTCAACCTCATTGAGCAAGGAGTCCGAACCAACGACATCGGCATCACACTGGTAGAACTCGCGGTAGCGTCCTTTCTGAGGACGGTCGGCACGCCATACCGGCTGTATCTGATAGCGTTTGAAAGGCATCTGCAATTCTTCGCGATGCTGCACGACATAGCGTGCGAAAGGCACCGTAAGGTCATAGCGGAGACCTTTCTCGCAGAATTTCGCCGCAAGTTTCAGTGTGCTCGTTCCTGCCACTTCCTCGGCTGTCATGCCATGGAGGAAATCTCCGGAATTAAGGATTTTGAAAAGAAGCTTGTCACCCTCTTCGCCATACTTGCCCATGAGAGTCGACAGATTCTCCATGGCAGGAGTCTCTATCTGCTGAAAACCGTAGAGTGCATAAACCTCCTTGATAGTATTGAAAATATAGTTGCGCTTCGCCATTTCTACCGGGCCGAAATCGCGTGTGCCTTTGGGAATACTTGGTTTCTGTGCCATAGTCTTACAGTCTGTTCTTCAAAAAATCACTTACGTATAATGGTCTGAGCACGGTCAGGACCGATTGAAATAACAGTAATCGGTGTCTCCAGCTCTTTCTCCAGGAACGCTATATAGTCCTTGAACTGCTGCGGGAACTCGTCCTCGGACGTGAATTGCGTCATGTCCGTACGCCATCCCGGAAGTTCTGTATATACCGGCTCTATGCCTTTCTCTATGTCATAAGGGAAGTCACGTGTCTCCTGACCGTTGACTTTATATGCCGTACAAGCCTTGATGGTCTGGAAAGTGTCAAGGACGTCTGACTTCATCATGATAAGCTGAGTTACACCGTTGACCATGATGGAGTAGCGGAGAGCCACAAGGTCTATCCAGCCGCAACGGCGCTCACGTCCTGTCACGGCTCCGTACTCATGACCGATGTCACGCATCTTCTGTCCTGTCTCGTCAAACAGTTCTGTTGGGAACGGACCGGCACCCACTCTCGTGCAGTAAGCCTTCATTATACCGAACACTTCGCCTATCTTGTTCGGTCCCACGCCGAGACCGGTGCATGCTCCTGCACATATTGTGTTCGAGGAGGTTACAAAAGGATATGATCCGAAGTCAACATCGAGCATCGTTCCCTGTGCCCCTTCGGCGAGAATGGCCTTGCCGTCTTTGAGAGCCTTTCCGATGGCATGCTCGGAGTCAACAATGTTGAACTGCTTGAGATATTCCACACCCTCCATCCACACTTTCTCCGTCTCTGCCAGCTGAGCCTCGTCATATTCAAAGCCGATGGATTTGAGAATCTGAATGTGGCGTGCCTTATGAGCGGCATACTTGTCGGCAAAGCCGTCAAGGATGTCACCTACGCGCAGGCCGTTGCGGGAAGTCTTGTCAGTATATGTAGGACCGATGCCCTTACCGGTTGTTCCGACCTTGTCCTTGCCTTTCAGCGACTCGTAAGCCGCATCAAGAATACGATGGGTGGGCATGATGAGATGAGCCTTCTTGGAAATGTGCAGACGCTCGCGGAGGTCGTGGCCGCTCTTCTCCAGTTCTTTCGCTTCTCCCATAAAGAGATCCGGCGCAAGAACAACGCCGTTGCCAATAATATTCACTTTTCCACCCTGGAAAATGCCGGAAGGAATGGAACGCAGCACATACTTCTGACCTTCAAATTCCAATGTGTGCCCCGCATTGGGACCGCCCTGGAAACGGGCTACAACATCATACTTCGGTGTCAGCACGTCAACGACCTTGCCCTTACCTTCATCGCCCCACTGTAATCCGAGCAGGACATCGATTTTTCCTGAATTCATAACTTTTATCGTATTGTTTTTATTCTTGTTTTTCTTTTCTTCCCTGTACCGACAGTACATAATCCGACACAAAAGTAGCAAAAAAAAACGAGACAAAAGAACATAGGCCCCGAATATTTATATTTTTTAGTGAAAGCATGTGTCTAATGACATGATGTCATGAAGAACACTGCGGGAGCCATAGGCATACATTTCATTGCATGCACCCGCAGACATAACCTCCGGCACATACTTTCAAGATTTATATAAAGGCTTTATATTCAGGAGACAGCACGTTGATTTACAAAATATTATATAGGAAAGAAACAAAAGGTAAGCTTTTGTGCCATAAAAGGTAACCTTTCACACTGCAAACCGTAACCTTTCACCATGTGAACCGTAACCTTTTGCAATCAGTATGATTAATCATTGGTGATGGAGTACCGTCAGAACCATTGGGCAGGAGTCCTTTTCTCAGTCCTTCATTGCAAGATGAAGTATCGGGTATGGCTTTCCTTCACAGTCCGTTGCGTCCCGCCCCGTCACGTTGAAGCCATGCGCCAGATAGAATCTCAGGGCACGGTGGTTCTGCTCATTGACATCAACCTTACGCATTCCTTTGTCCTTCATGGCAAAACGGAGTAACATTGAGCCTGTTCCCTTTCCCATATCGTCAGGATGAACAAAAAGCATCTCTATCATGCTGCCGCTGATTCCTACAAAGCCTGCCCATGCGCCACGGCTGTTCCTGACAGCGTACAGCTCCACGTTCGGCATATAATCACACGGTATTCTGCGGTGGTAGTATTCCAGGTCCTCCTCTGTAAGAAAATCATGTGTAGCCCTGACCGATGCAAGCCATAAATCAGTCAGTCGCTCATAATCATGGCATCTCTCTATTGTATCCTTGCCCATTCTCGCTGATATTGGATATCCTCTGCCGCCGCTCCGGAAAAAGCAGCGGGTGGAAATATATGAAACCTGTATGAAGGCAGTGCAAAGAGAACTTGTTCCCGGTTTGCCGGATGCAGCATGCCCGGTGCAAAGATAATAAAAAAATCAGTGATAACCAAAAGGAATCTGCCACAGAGGAAACAAAAGCAAGGAAGGTTTTCTTCTTCATTCAAATGATGACACATCTTTATTAAAAGACAGATGTCACTTTTTATGAAAATAATGAGCAAAAAGTTTGGGCGTTTATGTAATTTATATTACTTTTGCAACCGAAAACCCAACCGGAAGAGCAAAACGCTTTAAGACAATGACAAGAATACAGAACAATACATGGTGGTGGCAGAACTCGAGATTGAAAAAGTCGCGGGGCATGATGCCGTACACCTGAGTTTCCGTTCTGTAATAAGGAAGAATATATAGTACAAGGCTCGTCGCGACAGCGACGGGCCTTGTTTTTTATGCCATAAGACAACAACCGATAACAGCAAAACATAATGAGCAAAACATTTCATGCCGACGGACAAGGCTTCTACGGAGAGTTTGGCGGAGCATATATCCCCGAGATACTGTATGCCGCCGTTGAGAATCTAAGGAACGAGTATCTTAAAGTACTTGAAAGCGAGGAGTTCAGGAAAGAGTACATGCAGCTGCTCCGCGACTATGTCGGCCGTCCTTCGCCGCTCTACCATGCCGGGCGCATGAGCGAGAAGTATGGATGCAGGATTTATCTTAAGCGTGAGGACCTGAACCATACCGGCGCGCACAAGATAAACAATACAATCGGGCAGATACTGCTGGCAAAGAGGATGGGCAAGACGCGCATCATAGCCGAGACGGGAGCGGGGCAGCACGGTGTCGCCACTGCCACAGTATGCGCGCTGATGGACATGCCCTGCGTGGTCTATCAAGGTGCCCTCGACGTGGAGCGCCAGCACCTGAACGTGGAGCGCATGAAGATGCTCGGTGCAGAGGTGCGCCCCGTGAAGACCGGCAACCAGACGCTGAAGGATGCCACGAACGAGGCGATACGCGACTGGTGCCGTCACCCCGCCGACACCTTTTATATCATCGGCAGCACCGTGGGTCCCCATCCCTATCCGGACATGGTCGCAAGGCTGCAGAGCATAATCTCGGAGGAGATAAAGGCACAGCTTCAGGAAAAAACCGGCAGGGATTATCCTGACTATCTCATGGCGTGTGTAGGCGGAGGCAGCAACGCGGCCGGAACGATATACCACTATGCCGATGACTTGCGCGTAAAGATTGTACTTGCGGAGGCGGGAGGCAGAGGCGCCGATACTGGGCATACCGCAGCCACCATCCATGCGGGACGCCCGGGCATCCTTCACGGCAGCAAGACTCTCGTCATGCAGACTCCCGACGGACAGATTACAGAAGCGGAATCCATCTCGGCAGGACTGGACTATCCGGGCGTTGGGCCCATGCACGCCAACATGGCACGACAGAACAGGACCACGGTGCTGGCGATAAACGACGACGAGGCCGTCATGGCCGCTTACGAGATGACGCGCATGGAGGGCATCATCCCCGCACTGGAGAGCGCCCATGCCATAGCCGCGCTGCGGAAGATGGAGTTCAGGAAGGACGACATCGTCGTGCTGACGGTGAGCGGCCGTGGGGACAAGGACATGGAGACATATCTTTCAAACAAGGAAATGGCAGGAGAATATGGAGACTTTTAACTATACGACAACGGCGCGCACCATCCTTGCCGACCTTCATACACCGGTAGGCATATACATGCGCCTGCGGGACCTCTATCCGCAGAGTGCGCTGATGGAGAGCTGCGATTACCACGACAGGAGCAACAGCCGCTCGTTCATCGGCATCAGCCCCATGGCACAGATTGCCGTCAGCCACGGCAGGGTCCTTTGCTCATATCCCGACGGCAGCAGTACCGAGAAGGAGATTGACGGGGACTACCGCGTGGAGACTGCCATAAACGAGTTTATCGGCAGATTCCGTGTAGAGGGCGAGAAGTCAGAGCTGTGCGGACTGTACGGATACACTTCGTTCGACGCCGTGAGATATTTCGAGAACATCGCCGTGAAGGACGAGACGATGGACAAGAACGACGCGCCCGACATTATGTACATCCTGTACAGGGACATCATTGCCTTTGACAACCACGCCAGCACACTGACAGTGCTCTCTCTGGGCGGCGACGGCACCGTCGGGGAAATCATGCGTCAGATGAACAGGGACAATGTCAGGGACTACGGCTTCCGCCCCGTCGGCGGCACATCGTCCACGCTCACCGACGAGGAGCATAAGGCAAACATCCGCAAATGCATAGCCCACTGCCTGCGCGGCGACACGTTCCAGATTGTGCCGTCGAGGAGATTCATCCAGAAATACGAGGGCGACGACTTCAGGCTCTACCGTGCCCTGCGTTCCGTAAATCCCTCGCCCTATCTTTTCTACTTCGACTTCGGAGGCTTCCGTATCTTCGGCTCCTCGCCCGAGACCCACTGCCGCATAGAGGGCAGACGGGCCTATATCGACCCGATAGCAGGGACAACGAAGCGCACGGGGGACGCACGCCGGGATGCCGCCAATGCACGGTATCTGCGCAACGACCCGAAGGAGAACGAGGAGCACGTGATGCTTGTCGACCTCGCACGCAACGACCTGAGCCGCAACTGCCACGGCGTGAAGGTCGACTTCTACAAGGACATGCAGCACTACAGCCATGTGATTCATCTCGTCAGCCGTGTCAGCGGAGAGCTCGACGATGATGCCGGCCCCGTCAGGACTTTTCTCGACACCTTCCCGGCGGGAACGCTCAGCGGTGCGCCGAAGGTGCGCGCGATGCAGATAATCAGCGAGATTGAGCCGCACAGCCGCGGCGCGTACGGCGGATGCATCGGCTGTATCGGCCTGAACGGCGACATTGACCAGGCCATAACCATACGCACGTTCGTGTCAAGAAACGGCGAGCTGTGGTTCCAGGCGGGAGGAGGCGTCGTGGCAAAGAGCGACGAGGACCATGAACTGCAGGAGGTCAACAACAAGCTCGGCGCACTGAAAAGGGCAATCGTCATGGCGGAGAACCTGCAGGACCGTGCCTGATGTCCGTAAGACAGCGCGGACAGCCTATATATAATAATGTGTGACGAAGACATCGGAAACAACAATGAGAATAGCCATAATAGACAATTACGACTCCTTCACGTACAATCTGAGCCACATGGTGAAGGAACTCGGCGCGGAAGTCACGGTATTCCGCAACGACCGCTTCACCATCGGCCGGCTGGAGGAGTTCGACAAGATAATCCTCAGCCCGGGGCCCGGCATACCGTCGGAAGCGGGGCTGATGCCGGAAGTGATCTGGGAATATGCCGGACGGAAGCCGCTCCTCGGCGTCTGCCTCGGCCATCAGGCGATAGGAGAGCACTTCGGCGGACGGCTCGTGAACCTTGAGAACGTCGTCCACGGCGTGGCGACAGAGGGCACGCAGCTTGGCAACGACTACCTTTTCCGGGGACTGCCCGGGAGAATCGTCATGGGACGCTACCATTCGTGGGCGGTCGCCGGGGACAATCTTCCAGAATGCCTGGAAATAACCGCCGTGAGCGACGACGGACAGATAATGGCACTGCGCCATAGGACAATGGACATCCGCGGAATACAGTTCCATCCCGAGAGCGTTCTCACGCCGGACGGCAGGACAATGATATGCAACTGGCTTAACCACTGAAAACTCAGCAAAAGAATACAACCATGAAACAGATTCTCGAAAGAGTCCTCGGCCGTGAGGAACTCACGCGCAAGGAGACGAAGGAAATCCTCATAGGCATCACGCAGGGAAAGTATCCTGCGGAACAGATAACCGCACTGCTTACCGCACTGCAGATGCGCGGCGTGACCGCCGACGAGCTTCTCGGATTCAGGGACGGCATCCTCGAGACCGGCGTGCCTGCCCTGCTCGACTGCGACCGCTACATCGACGTCGTCGGCACGGGAGGCGACCGCAAGAACACGTTCAACATCTCCACGACGGCGTGCTTCGTCATCGCCGGCGCGGGCTACAAGGTGGCAAAGCACGGCAACTGCGCCGCCACGAGCACCAGCGGGGCGTCAGACGTCATCGCCAACCACGGCATAAAGTTCACCGCCGACACCGCGCGCCTCAACCGCAGTCTCGACGAGGCGGGAATCGTCTACCTCCACGCACAGCTCTTCGCCGGCGCCATGAAGTCCGTCGGACCGATACGCAAGGCCCTGCAGTTCCCGACATGCTTCAACCTCCTCGGACCGCTCGTCAACCCGGCGCGCCCGCAATGCCTGATGCTCGGCGTGGCGAACCTCGCCCAGATGCGCCTGTACGGCAGCGTCTGCCGGAGGACAGGCACCGACTACGCTATCGTCAACAGCAACGACGGCTACGACGAAATCTCCCTCACGGGCGACTTCAAGGTGATGACCAACAGCTATGAGCGAATCTTCCGCCCTTCCGAACTCGGCATGGACATCATCGCTCCCGAAGAGCTGAAAGCCGGAGCCGACGAGATGGAGGCAAAGGAAATCTTCGACAATGTCCTCGCCAATACTGCCACGAAGGCGCAGAAGGACGTGGTCACGGCAAACGCCGCCTTCGCCATCCAGGTGATGGAAAAGGGAAAAAAGAGCATAGAGGAATGTATCGGCGTGGCACGCGAGTCCATCGACAGCGGAAAGGCTCTCGCCGCGTTCCGGAAGTTTGCCGAAATAAACTCATGATGCACTCTTCCTCCAAAGGAAAAGCCTGAACAGACAGACTCACAATGCAGTTTTTCACAAAAGGAAAACCTGCGTAAATAAACTCACGACACACTGCCCATGAAAGATATACTACAGGAAATTCTCGCCCACAAGCGCAAGGAGGTGGCGACGCTGAAGGCTCTGATGCCCGAAACCGAAATACGCCGCCGCACGGAAGGCGTCATGAAGTCCGGGAACGCCGTTCCTTCAATGGCAAAGGCTCTCGCCGAAGGCAACGGCATCATCGCGGAGTTCAAGCGCCGCTCTCCGTCAAAGGGATGGATAAGGGAGGACGGGCGCGCGGACGTCATCCCCGCGGCATATCAGCGGAACGGCGCGGCGGCGATAAGCATCCTCACCGACGGAAAGTTCTTCGGCGGCAGCGACGGCTTCGTCCGCGAGGCGAGGGAGAGCGGCGTGACCCTGCCGGTCCTGTACAAGGACTTCGTCATCGACGAATACCAGCTCTTCCGGGCGCGGCTGTGCGGGGCAAGCGCGGTGCTGCTGATTGCCGCCGCGCTGCCGAAGGACGCCTGCCGGCGGCTCCTGCGCACGGCGCACAGCCTGCAGCTCGAGGTCCTGCTGGAGATGCACGACGAAAAGGAGACGGAATACGCTGACGAGATGCCTGACATGTGCGGCATAAACAACCGCTGCCTCGGAACCTTCGTCACCGACGTACGCAACTCCCTGCGCCTCGCCCCGCTGCTCCCCACTGCGGCCGTGAAGGTCAGCGAGAGCGGCATCGGCACGCCGGAGACGGTGAGGGAACTGAGGGCGGCGGGCTTCCGCGGCTTCCTCATAGGAGGGAACTTCATGGCGGCACCGGACCCGGGAAAGGCCCTGGACGAATTTCTGCGGAAGATATGACGGTGAAGGTATGCGGAATGCGCGACCCGCAGAACATACGCGACATAATCCGGGCCGGAGCCGACTGGATAGGCATGATCTTCCATCCCGCCTCCCCGAGGTTCGTAAGCCACGTGCCTGAGTTTGAGGCAGAAGGGGCCGGGCGTGCCGGCGTGTTCGCCGATGCCGCAGAGGAGGACATCACCGCTGCCGCCGTAAGGTACGGGCTTGACATCGTCCAGCTCCACGGCAGCGAGACGCCGGAGACGGTGCGCAGGCTGAGGAACGCCCTCTGCCTTGCGGCCGGCCGCAGGATAATGACGGTCAAGGCCTTCGGCATCTCCGCGCCCGGCGACTTCGGCGCGTGCCGCGCCTACGAGGACTGCGCCGACCTCTTCCTCTTCGACACGAAATGCCGCTGCCTGGGAGGAAGCGGAAGACAGTTCGACTGGAGCATCCTTGACAAGTACGAAGGCGGCACGCCGTTCCTGCTCAGCGGCGGCATCGGGCCGGAGGACGCGCCGCGGCTCCGGGAGCTCGCCCATCCGAAGATGGCCGGCGTGGACATCAACTCGCGCTTCGAGCTTTCGCCGGCTGTGAAGGACGCCGTGGCCGTAAGGGAATTCATCAAGAAAATAAAAGAAAGGAACAGGACATGAACAAGATCAACAGACTTTTTTCAGAAAGCAGAGGAAAGAAAATCCTCTCCCTCTACTTCTGCGCCGGCTGCCCCGGGAAGGAGGATACGGCGGACATCCTGCGCGCCATGCAGCGCCGCGGGATAGACATGGCGGAGGTGGGCATCCCGTTCAGCGACCCCATGGCCGACGGGCCCGCCATACAGGACGCCGCCGCCCGCGCCCTGCGCAACGGCATGACGCTCGCCACAATCTTCCGCCAGCTCCGCGAGGTGAAGGACGAGATAAGGATTCCCGTCGTGCTGATGGGCTATCTGAACCCCGTCATGCAGTACGGCATGGAACGCTTCTGCCGCGACTGCGCGGAGAGCGGCGTCAGCGGGGCGATAATCCCCGACCTGCCGTTCAGGGACTACGCCGAAAGGGTGAAGCCCGTCGCCGACAGGTACGGCATCCGCATGATAATGCTCATAACGCCCGAGACAAGCGAGGAGCGCATACGCCTCATCGACAGCCATACGGACGGCTTCCTCTACATGGTCTCCTCCTCCGCCACCACCGGCGAGCAGGAGGACTTCGGCGGTGCATGCCGGGAATACTTCCGCCGCGTCAACGCCATGAACCTCCGCAATCCGCGCATGATAGGGTTCGGGATAAGCAACCGCCGGACGCTCAAGAGCGCGCTGGAGAACGCCGCCGGCGCGATAATAGGCTCGAAGTTCGTCACGCTCCTCGGCGAAAGCCGCAATGCCGACGAGGCCCTGGACCGCCTCTTCCGCGCACTGGACTGACGCGGGGCATGAAGGGGGACAACGCGCACAGGAAAAGGAAGCACGGAGCACACGCTCCGTTCCACAAGATAACCGCCACGGATTTTTCCCGAAAATCCGCGGCATTTTTTTTGAAAACTCATCTTCTTTTTTTTGAAAACTCACGGCGGTCTCCGGCATCGCCGCAGGGGGCCGTGGACAGGCCGGATGTTTCCGTGAATAAGGCATGGTTTTCCGTGAATAAGGCGTGATTTTGACTGAAAAACGCTCTGTTTTTTTTTACTTTTGTTGCATGTGTTTCAGGAATTTTCACTGTCGTTTCAGTCGTT
>JAMPFD010000013.1 GCA_023664625.1 Bacillota bacterium
ATGCCGACAGAGATGCCATTTCGCCTTGTACGCCCTCGTGGTGATGCTCTTGAGTCTCATCCGCGTGAGCTGCGGCTTGCCCTCCCACACACGCATCTCTTCCAGCCTTCGCCTTATACGTACCTTGCGGACAACCTTCTTGTAATCTATCGCCCTACGCCCTTCTCCGTGTATTAGCCGCTTGATTCTTGCAACCGTCTCGGGAGAATGAGACACCCCCATCCTTTTAGCGAGACAGTTCACCCAGTTCGGGGTAATTCCTAATTTCTCAGAGATTTCTCGGGCGGTCATGTCGCTGTAGTGGCACCTGATATATTCCAGAATAGAGGCATTCGTTCTGCATGTGTGCCTCTCGCCACCGTAGGCGTGAATAAACCGGTACAGCGTAGTTAACCCTACACCAGCATCTTTCGCTACTTGTGCCCGTGGGAGGTCATTGAGGTGCTCCAGTATGTATTTCTTCTGTTCTTCCGTGATTAGTCTTACCATAAATCAGAGTTCCTTGATACGTATTCCGAACCTTGCAAGCATCAGCTTACGCTTGATAATATACTCCCTCGTTCTCATGCCCTTGGTATCCTCCACTACTGTCCGTCCCGTCGCAGTGTCGGTATAGACGAAATCGGCTATATACTTACATGCACGCTCAAGCAGAACACGTGTCTTCTGTCCTTTTAAGTTTTTGCCACATTCGCCATATTGGGCAGGTATGAGTTCGTATATTACCTGTTCCCTGAGGCAGGAGATAAGTCCGGCACGCTGCATCATCCGCAGTTCACCGGCACGGCGGTGTTCTTTCTTCGAGGCATGACCGCCTACACGTGTGTTTCCGTACTTGCTCCTCCTGCGTCTGCGCAGGACTTGCGGGCTAACGTCCCCTGCCATCTTCTCCGAGTACCGCCCGAGCAATATGTATCTGTCGTTGTTCATTTCGCTTTCAGTTTCTTAATCAGTTTCTGTATCATCTCCGCCCTGCACCTGCTCTGCTGCCAGGGGAGGGCCTCATAAAGTCTCGCCGCCTCGCCAAGGTAGGATATTATTTTCTGCATGTAACTTTTCCAACTTTTCAAACTCTGTAATAGTTTTCAGGCTTCTGTCTTGCATATCTCTGCCATAAGTTTGTGTTTTATTTTGCCAATTTGGTGGTTTATTTCGTCTGTGAGCTGTTTTCTCCCGTCTTGCGGTAAGTTGTTCATTACGGATAAGAAAATAGGCTCCTGCATAATTTATTTACCTCGGTAGGTCTCATTCTTGAAGATTATCGTCTTCATCATCTCGTTAAACCTGTCGGCTATCCGGTCGCCGTACTTTTCACGAACCTCCGCCGGCTGCAGGTTGGTGGTGATGATGGTGAATAGCTGTTCGTTGTACCTGTGTGACAGAAGTTCAACAACCGGGGAGTACACGTTGCCGTAACTCATTACCTCCGCCGGCTCCAGTCCGAGGTCGTCAATAGCGAGAAGCTTACAGTCCCTTACAAGCTCGTAACCTCTGTAGAAACGATTGTACTCTCTGACTATCTCACGGGCATCGCACATCCTGAACGCAAGCCTGTTTCCGTCTCTGTCCGTCAGCTTGAGCAGGTTCGTGAGCTGCTGTATGGCTCTCATCATCGTGCTCTTGCCGTTGCCGCACCGCCCGCAGAAGAATATGCCGAACCTGTCTTTACTTGTCATGGCTTGTGCTGTCTGACGGATACATTCCGCAAGCTCCGTGCTCTCCCTGTAGGTCTGCCACCGCAACTCCACTTCATTGCGGACGGCTACTGTCAGAGCCTCCACGCACTGTTCCTGTGACATTGGCAGGCTAAAACGTCCCTTCATAGTCCTTCCACGACGTAGCAGTGACATCATTGCCTCTGCGTCTATCTTGCCGTCTCTGATTGGTATCTGCATCCTGTTTTTCTTTTTTCTCAGCTGCGAGTCGTATTCTCAGCCAGTCGTTGAAATGTCTTTTCGCCTGTGCGAGGTCATCGTGCCTTGCTTCTCTGCACTTCGTGTCAAGGGAGAAGGCGTCAAGGTGCGCCTGTATCTCCTCCGTCGTGAGCTCCCAACGCATCGCCATCTGTTCAAGCCAGATTACAGATTGCTTCATCTCAGCAATGAATCCGGAATCCCCCTCGCACGTACACGCACATGCGCCTTTTTTATCAACAACAATAATATTCTTTATTTCTTTATATTTGTTGCTCAGTCCGTTGCTCAGTCCGTTGCTCAGTCCGTTGCTCACCTCGTCATCATGCGTACACGTAACATCCTGGTATTCATTGAAGTTACATATCGTAATAAGCGTTGCTCGCTTTGGCAACACACCGTTGTCGATTTTTATCATATTTTCAAAAATCAGTGTTGCTATGTACTTCTGAATAGTGTGTTCGGACGGCTTCACCATCTTGCCATTTCCAGCCTTATATTTCCACCTGTCCTGAAGAAAACGAACCGACGCAATCAGCTGCCCACGGCGGATATGAATTAGCTGTGAGCCGACAAGCTCCTTTCTATCCTCCCACGCTGCCATGAGAAGCAAGTCCAGCCACCATTTAAGGCGCTCTGCATCCTGCCACAGCCAGTGTTGAGATATACCTCGGCTAATCTTAATCCATCCATTGTTATTCATCACTTAATTCTCAATATTCTTGCGCCTGCTGCTGTTTTCATGTACCTGGTGTATAGTTCAGGGTGTTCCGCCTGAAAGCCCGTCAAATCGAATGTATTACGGTCTTTTGAGGTTTTCCACGTGGCGAGCGTGTCGCCGTTAGTGCTCATCAGTGTGTCGGCGTCACGCATCGCCTTCTTCACGGTTGCCTCAAGCTCTGCCTTTACGGCTTCCTGCGCCTTGATATACCCCTTCACCTCGCTCAGCCGTCTGACAGCCGCCTCTACGTCTGCCGTTGCAACCATCGTCTTACCGTTGACGCTCTTCGGGTATCTGAGCAGAACGTCTTCCACCGTATGCACCTGTGGCTCCTGTCCACCCTCAAGATTATCAACAACGAAGCGTGTGACGGCTTCCTCTATCTCTCCACGGAAGTATTCCTCATCATAAGAGAAGCGTCTACAACCGAAGTCCCTGCCCCGTGTCAGCCATGCCAGCCACCCTTCATGATAACCGCTCACGCCCATCTGATACTGCAACTGTATCCACCAATGAAGAGGAGGCGTGTCATAGTCCACGTCTCTGACGGTGGTCTTACACTCTACAATACCCCTTCCCTGCTTCTTGCGTGAAGAGTCAAGCCAATACAGGCGGTCAGGAGACACACGCATGTATGGCTTCTCCGTGTCCATCATTATGAAGTCGGCTGAGCTGTTCTTGATTACGGTCTTCCCCGTCTCTATCGCCCATCTCTGGGCGACAGCGTCCTCCAGCAGATGCCCCATGAGCATCGCCTCATTCTCTTCCACTGGAGGGTCAAGCTTCTTCTTCCTCCGCCATAGGCGCAGAGGGGTGTCAAAGGGGTTCAGCCCCATTATCGTCGCCACCTCGCTGCTTCCTATGCCTGACTCCCGGAGGGCAAGCCACTCGTTACGTGTCTTCGGTCTCAGTACTGTTACCATTACCCCCGCCTCCTTACATCGGCAACTTGCCTTCATTATTCATAGCCGCCTTCGCCTTGGAGGCGGGGGTCTTCACCTTTACAACCTCTTCCGCTTCTATTTTTTTCGCCTCCTCGGCTTCTACATATACCGGGTTGTCGTCATACATCAGTCCGCTTGTCGCCGCATCAACAAGCCCGTCATTACCGGCGGTGAACGTGTCGGCACGCACCAACGCCTGATCGCAAGCTATGGCGTTCTGCATCTGTATGCTCTTCGGGGCATACTTCGAGAATAGAGCCTTGAGCACAGTTTTTCTTGCCATCGCATCAAAGTCACTCTTCCATGGCGAGAAGTAGCCGCTTGTATAAGCTTGACTGAATCTCTTCGCATGTGCTTCTATCTCTTCCTTTGACCAGTATATAGTCTTAGAGAAGCCGTTCACAAGGTCGAAGCGTGCCATGTACCCTATCACCGTGCCGCTTGTCTTTGCGTCTTCATCAAAGACATACTCGCCCGTGAACCTGTTCCTTCTCACCAGTTGTCCTTCATACACAGCTTCGTCAATGATGGTCTTGAACTGTCCGCTACGCTCAGCAAGTTCTATCAGCCCCTTATATCCTATCTGGAACTGCGCTTGCCCCTTGTACGGGACGATGTACGCCAGTCCCAGTGTCGGGACGATAGGGAGCTGTAGGGTTGCCGCCACCATTGCCGCACCGATGACCGTCATCGGGTCTGCATTCGACAGAAGCTTGTTCTGACTTGTGACACTGATGACTGAACTTATGAAGCCCGCCGCCATCTTCTCGTTACCCATGACCTGTGCCATCTTCTTCTTCATCGCCTCACTGTTGAGAATGTTTCCCACAGAGGCTTGTGTTGTCATATTACCCATATTTCTTTTTTGTGTGTTGTTAAAATTTTTCACAGTTGTTTGCCGAAATCGTAGATGCTTATGAATATTCTCACAGAGTTGCCACCCTCAACCTCTACAGTTCCGTTGGCGGCCTGCTCCTTCATCTACTCGTTCATTTCCTCAGGAACGGGAAAGGACACCGCCTTCTCCCTGTTGCCGCAACGGGCGACAATCCTCATTGTCTTAGTCTTTTCGCTGTTTGTTTCCATTGTTCTGTAATAGTTCTTGTTGTAATACTTCGTGCTTTCCTTTCTCACCCAATGTTACACGCTTTGCGGTTGCCTGCACTCCGCTGTATCGTCATAGCGGCTAACGGCTGACACATACCCCTGTCAGTCATGAGGAGAACATTCTGGCTGCTCTATATCCCTGTTCGCTTCAAGTTCCTGTTTTTGTTCGTGTCTGACGTGTCGAGAGTGCAACTTCAAGGGCAGCTGGAAATACGGATAACTCTCTTTGCGCTGTATTTTTTTTCTAATTTTCGTTACATATCGTCTTCAATTTCAGTGTACTTATGACATTTTTAATGTCGGCAAGCGAATACCATACTGCCGAGTTCTGCGCCTCTCCTGTCTTAACAGGTGTCAGCAGATTGGCATCGACCCACTTGTTCAGCATTGACGGCTGGTAGCCCAACTTTGCGATATAACGCTTGGCGTCCGCCTGCTTTATTTTGTCCTGCGCAGGCTCTGTGCTCTTGATGTACTGCTGCACACCGGCGTCAACGGCTTGCGTCACGAATCGTAAAAGATTGTCAAGTGTGATATTCATATTCATTGAATGTTATTGGATATTCTTACTAATCCATACAGATTGTCTACTGATACCCTGTACTGTGTATATCCCGCTTCCGCATTCAGCTGAGCCGCCCGTGTCCGCAGGGAGCTGACATTCACCTCCGAGAGGTTTATTTTTTTTATCTCGCCGTCTGCAATGTCCCGGAATATCGCTTGCAGATGGTCTTTAGGTTTCTTTTCTGTGTCCATCTTTTTTTTCAGTTTTATCTTTCTGCGGCAGGTGCGGGAGTCGAACCCGCATTTGCACTCAGGTAAATCACAACATAACATGGCTAATCATCATAACGAAAAAGACTGTGCCGTTCTGCCTGTTGAACTAACCTGCCCTGATGAGCCGCCGCGCTTCACAGCGAAGCGGCCCGGAGTCTAAACTAACTCATAAGAATTATCAATCCTACCAAACAAATACCTGTCAATAAAATATCCATGTGAGGAGGTAACCCGCCAGCAGGAACACCATCACCATCGTCGCACCGAGAATCTCCTTGCGCGGGTCCAGATCGCCATTACACGCTCCCATAACTTTTTGATTTTTTTATTCCATTTCCTCTAATAATTCATAATCGCTGTAATCGAAATCTTCTTCTGTTGCAACGGTTATGGTTTCTTTGATGTTCCAGAACGCCTTGTCTTCAACAGTCAGCCCCGTGAGCTTCTCAAATTCTTGCTTTGTCATAGTTCTTTTTGTTTTTAGTGTTTCTTATATTGTGGTACAGTTCGGTTCGACCTCAGGAGCTTGTTTCACCCTCCTGCACCTTTCCTCCTCTCACCAGTCTTGCGAAGTTCCGAAGGTATTTTCTTATCTATGAATGCGGTAGAAGTCCGCCTTGATAGCTCTTTCTGTGTCTGTGTCAAGCTCGCATTCCTGAAGCTCACCGTCTTTATCTGCCTGTAGCGGAGTCAGGCGGACTCTCGCCACTCTGTCAGTCTCTATATAAGCACCTGTTCCGTTGAGGTAGTCATCTTCTACATACCCCTTTGTGGAGAGATGCCCTTTCGCCTGCATCATCAAGGTATCGGACAATTCTATCTCTATATTGAAGTTGCCTTCCTGTGCGTCCAGGTGCTCAACTATAGTGTCTATCTGGTGTAGATTCACAAACGAAGTGCAATAAACCAAGCCGTGCTCTCTGCCTTTCCGCTACGCTCCAAGACGGAGAGCACGGCTTGGTTTATTGCACTTCGTTTGTGAATCTACAATTTGTTTTCGGTGGAATATATTGCAAGGGAATGATGGCCATATGGTACTTGTGGAAAATGTTTGGAAATCAGAATGCTGCTATATGATCGCTTACTCTTTTGGAATGCGTCCGAGAAATTCTGCACAGTTGCAATTCTGGCATTGTCCCCTTGGATCCTCTCATGTCGGTCGTCAGGAACGTCTGTACTTTTTTTCATTGGCTGATTTCAGCCTGTTATTCATATTCTCCTTATAGTATTCACTATAGGTTTTTAGAAAACTCATGCTTCTTAACCGCCGAATAAATCTTGTGGAAACAAGAGGAACCCGATGGATCCGGAAAATCATGAAATTTTGCGACTTTCTGTAATCGCCTGTAACTCGGGTAGTTAGCCCTTGCGATGCCTTTTTCGGTAACTGTTGCTTGGAGAAAAGGTTATCTTTGACAAGGTGAAAAGTAACCTTTTGTGCAGCTGAAGGTTAGTAATGGCAGTGTGAAAGTTGGATTTTAACCCCGTTTTTTGCCGAAAAACATCCGAAGCTGGTCGTTCCAAGCGGGAAAAAGCAGCCGTTTATGTGTATGTCTTGCTATTATGATAAATAGGCCATTAGAAAACTCATGCGGTTTTTACATGAGCTAATTTCCGTCAGGCCATTATGTGGAAGATAAGAGAATGTCAAAATATTATAGGCAGTACTTACGGATGAATGACCTTGCATTTCATGTTGTTTCAGAACAAAGAAAACCTTTGTTTATGCACGGTAGGGCCGTTGCATGCAGGCATGATTTGATTCAACGTTATTTAAATTATCTTACGAAATTGTATTTTGTTATAAAAGCGGAGGCGTCTGTCGGTATTTTTTTATATCTTTGCACATTATTTAAGATTCTAAATAACTGTTTGTAAATTGATTTTAATGGCGATGGCTCCATTATAAAAATAATTTCCACGGTTTATTTATTTGGCACGGAAGCAAATGTGCGTTAAGATCAAAATTGAAATAAAATAAAAGAATGAAGAAATTTAGACTTGTAGACAATGTCTTGGGTTGGCTGACGTTTCTTATAGCCGCCTTTGTCTATTGCTCTACCATCGAACCGACAGCATCTTTTTGGGACTGTCCTGAGTTTATCACAACAGGTTACAAGCTGGAAGTCGGTCACCCGCCGGGCGCACCGTTTTTCATGCTTACGGCAAACATTTTCTCACAGTTTGCCAGTGACCCGTCGCAGGTCGCGATGATGGTGAACACGATGTCGGCACTGTTGTCCGCGACATGTATCCTCTTCCTCTTCTGGTCAGTTACGCATCTGACACGCAAGCTTATCATCGGTAAGGACACGCCGCTTACGACGGCAAGGCTTATAGCCATAGAAGCATCAGGACTTGTCGGTGCACTGATATACACTTTTTCGGACACATTCTGGTTCTCTGCAGTGGAGGGAGAGGTCTATGCCTACTCGTCAGCGTTCACGGCAGTGGTCTTCTGGCTTATCCTCAAATGGGAGGACCATGCCGATGAGCCTCACAGCGACCGGTGGCTCGTGCTGATAGCCTATATGACCGGGCTTTCCATCGGAGTCCACCTGCTGAATCTTCTCTGTATTCCTGCGATAGTCCTGGTTTATTATTACAAGAAGAACCCAAAGGCCAATCTCAGGGGCTCGCTCATGGCTCTTGCGGTATCCTTTGCCATCGTTGCTGCTGTTCTTTACGGAGTGGTGCCGGGAATCATTACTGTCGGCGGATGGTTTGAGCTTTTCTTTGTGAATACTCTGTCATGTCCGTTCAATACAGGTGTCATAATCTATCTCGTGCTCCTCGTCGGGACAGTTCTTTGGGCTATCCATGAGAGCTTTACAGGCAAGAACAAGAGGCGTGAAGACATCTCTTTTCTTGCTTCCGTCGGAATGCTCGGTATTCCGTTCTATGGTTACGGTTGGTCAGCAGCGGTTACGGGTGTTGCTGCGCTTGTTGTGTTATGGATTATCATGCAGTACAAGCGTGGTGGAAAGACTTTTGTCACTTCACGCTTCAAGAACACTGCGCTCCTATGCATGCTGATGCTTATGATCGGCTACAGCACTTATGCCGTCATCGTTATCCGCTCGGCAGCCAATCCTCCTATGGATCAGAATTCCCCGGAGGACATCTTCACACTTGGAAATTATCTCAGCCGTGACCAGTATGGCGACAGACCGTTGGCATACGGTGAGGCATACACCTCACAGGTTGCACTGGAGGTAGAGGGGAATATGTGCAAGCCTGTCATGAAGCCCGGTGCGCCTGTCATTCAGAGGGTGGAGAAGCATAGTGCCGATGAGCCTGACAGATATTTTACTGTGCGTACCAAAGATAAGTATGTCTATGCGCAGAATATGCTCTTCCCGCGCATGCACAGTTCAGCCCATGCTCAGCAGTATGAGGACTGGATGGGCGGTGTTGAAGGAACCGAGGTTCCTTTCGACCGTTGTGGTGAGCAGATTATGGTGAAGATGCCGACAATGGCAGAGAACATACGTTTTTTCCTGTCATATCAGTGTAACTTCATGTACTGGAGATACTTTATGTGGAACTTCGCCGGCCGTCAGAACGACCTGCAGGGCAACGGCGAACTTGAGCACGGCAACTGGATCACAGGTATCCCGTTCATTGACAACTGGATGCTCGGCGACCAGTCGCTTCTCCCCGACGAACTGAAGGAGAACAAGGGCCATAACGTATTCTACTGCCTGCCGTTGCTTCTCGGACTTCTCGGTCTCTTCTGGCAGGCTTTCCGTGGCGACAAGGGTATCCAGCAGTTCTGGGTCGTGTTCTTCCTGTTCTTCATGACAGGTCTCGCCATCGTGCTTTATCTTAACCAGACCCCGAGCCAGCCTCGTGAGCGTGACTATGCATATGCAGGTTCTTTCTATGCTTTCGCAATATGGTGCGGCATGGGTGTGGCTGCAATTCTTGACATCATCGAGCGCAAGTTGAAGATGAGCAATGCCGGCATCGCCGCAGCCGTGGGACTGCTTTGCCTTCTCGTACCGATGCAGATGGCAAGCCAGACTTGGGATGACCATGACCGCTCGGGGCGCTACACCTGCCGTGACTTCGGACAGAACTATCTTAATTCAATGCAGAGCACAGGCTATCCTGTAATCTTCACCAACGGCGACAATGATACATTCCCACTTTGGTATAACCAGGATGTTGAGGGTGTCGGAACAGACGCGCGCGTCTGCAACCTTTCTTATTTGCAGACGGACTGGTATATTGACCAGATGGTGCGCCCGGCATACGATTCTCCTTCGCTCCCGATCACATGGCCGCGTGTGGACTACTGCTCCGGAACCAATGAGTATGTTTCCATCGAACCGGAATATGAATCGCAGATAAGACAGCTCTATGCGGAAAATCCTGCGGAGGCGAAGGCTGCGTGGGGCGATGAGCCGTTTGAGGTGAAGAACGTTTTGAAATATTGGGTGCGTGAGGGAAAGGATGCAGACGGTACGCATGTCATTCCTACGGATACACTTTACCTGACAGTTGACAAGGAGGCCGTGAGAAAGTCCGGCATGATGATGGCGGCGGATTCCATTCCTGACCGCATGATTATCTCGCTTGCAGGAAAGCGCGCTCTTTACAAGGGTGACCTCATGCTTCTTGAGATGCTTGCCAACGCCAACTGGACACGTCCGCTGTATGTCGCACTGACGGTGGGGCAGGAGAACTACATGAATCTTGGCGACAACTTCGTACAGGAAGGTCTTGTCAACCGCATCACTCCTTTCACCACAAATGCCGCCGGTGCAAAGAACTTTGACACAGAGCGCGTATATAATAATGTGATGACCCGCTTCAAGTTTGGCGGACTGGACAAGAAAGGACTTTATCTGGACGAGACTGTCCTGCGTATGTGCTACACGCACAAGCGGCTTTTCGCAAATCTTGCCTCACACCTCATTGAAGAAGGGAAGACGGCAAAGGCGAAGAAAGTGCTGGCATATATGAATAAGGTGATGCCGGAATATAACGTTCCTACAACTTATCTCTCCGGCGGACTTGACTTCATACGCTGCTATGTACAGCTCGGAATGAAGAAAGAGGCTCTTCGCATCGTCAACGGTATGTGGAATAACTGTGCACAGTACATGCGTTGGTATATTTCGCTCGATTCCCACCGCTTCGCCATGGCACAGCGTGACTGCCTTTATCAGATGTATGTCATGCGCTCGCTCATAGAGCTTACGGATGCCGTCGACACCGCCCGGGCGGATAAGATGGCAAAGCTGCTGTCAGCCACGGCATATGCATATCAGAACAAGGGCGGAATAATCCCTGAAGAATTTTAAGGAATGTTTATTGAACAACCGTCAAAATGGCTGCGATGGCTTTATCCCAAGGCCTTGTGGCGAATGGATGAGAACGAGCACTCGGTGTATCTGACCTTCGATGACGGTCCGATACCCGAGTCCACTCCGTATATCCTGAAGACATTGCGCGATTTCGACATCAAGGCGACTTTCTTTGTCGTGGGCGACAATGTACGCAAGTATCCGGAACTCTATCGTCAGATTCTTGAAGAAGGGCATCAGGTCGGCAACCATACTTTCAACCATGTCGGTTCGGCGCGTCATACGATACGTTTCTTTGAAAGGAACGTGGACAAGTGCTTCAGGATTATGGAGGAGAACGGTCTTTCATGCTCCGGCGCAGAAGGAAGGATGAAGGAAACCGGCAGGAAACCTCTGTTCCGTCCTCCTCACGGATGGATGCGGCCGACACAGTATCTGCGGTATAAGAATAAGATGCGCATAGTCATGTGGGACCTCGTTACGCGAGACTATTCCAAACTTCTTTCGCCGTATGATGTGGTGCGAAACGTAAAGAACTACGTGCGCAACGGCAGTATCATAACTTTCCATGACTCGCTGAAGTCCATTGATAAGTTGTATTTCGCCCTGCCGGCTTCGTTACGTTATCTGAAATCGCAGGGATACGAGTTCAGGACTTTTGATTAACAGTTGTATAATTGACACTTTGACATCTGCGGATGCCAAAATGACATAAGAACCTCATAGGCACGACCTTTGAGGTTCTTTGTTTTGTAATGTATTATAATCCTTAGGCAACGGATACGGTAATCGGGATAAAAGGAAAAGCATACTGTACGATTGCAACATAAATGCAGTGACATTATTATATATATACTGTGCGCAGAGCAGGATTATGGTAAACAGAAACGATAACACTAACACATATATAAAGAAAGGAGTAAGGAATGAACAATTACAACAGAAACAATGTCGGTAACGGTGGTAACACCAGCCTTCAGCATCTTCCGAAATATGCGAAGAATCTTGTGGAAGATGCCAAGATGGGAAAACTCGACCCTGTTATCGGCCGTGACGAGGAGATACGGCGTGTCTTGCAGATTCTCTCACGCCGTACGAAGAACAATCCGATTCTTATCGGTGAGCCGGGTACGGGAAAGACGGCGATTGTCGAAGGTCTTGCACAGAGAATCGTCAGAGGTGATGTCCCGGAGAATCTGAAACGCAAGCAACTGTACACGCTTGACATGGGTGCGCTTATCGCGGGTGCAAAGTACAAGGGTGAGTTTGAGGAACGTCTGAAAGGCGTTGTCAACGAAGTCGTGCAGTCCGACGGCGAGATTATTCTCTTTATCGATGAGATTCACACCCTTGTCGGTGCGGGAGCCGGCGACGGAGCGATGGATGCAGCAAACATCCTGAAACCTGCCCTTGCACGTGGTGAGCTGAGGGCTGTCGGTGCGACAACTCTCAACGAGTATCAGAAATATTTTGAGAAAGACAAGGCTCTTGAGCGGAGATTCCAGACTGTGATGGTCGATGAGCCGGACGAGCTGAGTGCCATTTCCATTCTCAGGGGGCTGAAAGAACGTTATGAGAACCATCACAAGGTACGCATACAGGATGATGCCTGCATCGCTGCCGTGCAGCTTTCCGAGCGTTATATCTCCGAGCGTTTCCTTCCTGACAAGGCTATAGACCTTATGGATGAAGCTGCGGCAAAACTGAGGATGGAGCGAGACTCCGTGCCTGAGGAGCTTGACGAAATCAGCCGCAGGCTTGCACAGCTGGAGATTGAGCGGGAGGCCATAAAGCGCGAGGACAATAAGGAAAAGCTCCGGCAGCTTGATGAGGATATTGATTCTCTGCGCAAGCAGGAAAAGGATTTCCGCGACCGTTGGGAAGGAGAGCGTCTGCTCATAAGTAATATCCAGCAGAAGAAAGAGCTTATGGAACAGCTTCGCTTTGAGGCTGACCGTGCCGAGCGTGAAGGCAATTACGGACGTGTGGCGGAAATACGCTACGGTCAGTTGCAGGGACTGGAAGCAGAACTGAAGAAAGCGCAGGAGGAGCTCATAAGCAGGCGTGACGGGCAGACGGCGGATTCTTCTCCGCTTGTAAGGGAGGAAGTCACGGCGGATGACATTGCGGAGGTCGTGGCTCGCTGGACAGGAATTCCTGTCAGCAAGATGATGCAGAGCGAGAAGGACAAACTTCTGCATCTCGAAGATGAGTTGCACAAACGTGTCATCGGTCAGGACGATGCAATTACTGCCGTTTCCGATGCCGTGCGCCGCTCACGTGCGGGCTTGCAGGATCCTAAGCGTCCTATAGCCAGCTTTATATTCCTCGGTACGACAGGTGTCGGAAAGACAGAGCTTGCCAAGGCTCTTGCCGACTATCTTTTCAATGACGAGACGATGATGACGCGCATCGATATGTCCGAATATCAGGAGAAATACAGTGTCTCCAGACTTATCGGCGCGCCTCCGGGATATGTCGGATACGATGAGGGCGGCCAGCTTACGGAGGCTGTGCGCAGGAAGCCTTACAGCGTTGTTCTTTTTGATGAGATAGAGAAGGCTCATCCTGATGTGTTCAACATTCTCCTGCAGGTTCTCGATGACGGCAGGCTGACGGACAACAAGGGACGTACGGTGAACTTTAAGAACACCATTATCATCATGACCTCAAACGCGAAGCGTGAGTTGCTTCATCAGATAATGCGGCCTGAGTTCCTTAACCGTATCGACGAGATAATAGATTTCCACAAGCTTTCCGAAAAGGAGATAAAGGAAGTCGTCGGCATACAGGTCAGGAAGGTTGTCGGCATGCTTGCAGAGCAGGGCTTCACGCTGGAAGTCAGCGATGCGGCGGCAGATGTTCTCGCACGCGAGGGCTACGACCCGGACTTCGGCGCCCGTCCTGTGAAGCGTGCAATCCAGCACTTGCTGCTTAATGAATTGTCCCGCCGGCTGCTCAGCGGAGCGGTAACGACCGGGCATCCAATATTCGTGGATGCTGCGGACAGCGGACTGTTATTTGTGAATAAGTAGACTATGGAAAGCCGGTGGCGGAGTGATGTCCGGCTCCAGGCACGGCCAAAGTGACATTTGCCGGAGCACAGATTCATTGCTTCGCGGCAAGACCAGACTTTAATGTAAAGGAAAAGTCGGCAGAGCAGGGTAAGCATCCTGTCTCTGCCGACTGTCTTTTTCTTTCCGGCGGACTTTGCCTTTTTCTCTCAGGCATGCCGTCTGCCGGACGGAATATGTGGATGCCGTTGTCCGTAAGTGCAATACCTTGCAGACTCCGGCACGTATCTTACGAGGTTATTCTGCCGCGAGCTTCGCACGGATAGCCTTTGTCTCCTCCTCATATCCCGGTTTCTCAAGGAGCGCGAACATGTTCTTCTTGTAAGCTTCCACGCCTGGCTGGTTGAAAGCGTTTACGCCGAGGAGCTGGCCGGACATGCCGCAGGCAATCTCGAAGAAGTAGATGAGCTGACCGTAGTTGTAAGCGTCAAGTTTCTCGATGGAGATGAGAATGTTGGGAACACCGCCGTCGACGTGTGCGAGACGCGTGCCGAGCTCAGCGTTCTTGTTCACCTCGTCGATGCGCTTTCCTGCGAGGAAGTTCAGCCCGTCGAGGTTCTCTTCGTCAGAAGGGAAAAGGAGCGTATGGTCAGGGTTCTCCACGGAGATGCAGGTCTCGAAGATTGTGCGCTCGCCGTCCTGAATCCACTGTCCCATGGAGTGGAGGTCTGTGGTGAAGTCGCAGGAAGCCGGGAAGATGCCTTTCTTGTCCTTGCCTTCTGACTCGCCGAAGAGCTGCTTCCACCATTCTGCGTAGAAATGGAGCTTTGGCTGGTAGTTTATGAGAATCTCAATCTTCTTTCCGTTCTGATAGAGTGCATTACGCGTTGCGGCATAGACTGCGGCAGGGTTCTCTTCGAAAGGAACGTCAACGGCGCACTGCTTTTCCATGGCCTGTGCGCCGGCAACGAGCTGTTCGATGTCTATTCCTGCGCATGCGATCGGGAGGAGTCCTACGGGGGTGAGTACGGAGAAGCGTCCGCCGACGTTGTCAGGTATGATGAACGAGCGGTAGCCTTCCTTGTCGGCGCAGGTGCGTGCCGCGCCTTTCTTGGCGTCTGTAACGGCAACGATGAGTTCCTTGGCCTTTTCCTTGCCGACCTGCTTTTCGAGCTGGGTCTTGAGGAGGCGGAAGGTGAGGGCAGTCTCCGTTGTCGTGCCGGACTTGGAGATGTTTATGATGGCGAAGGTCTTTCCTGCAAGATATTGTGTCAGTTCATAGAGGTAGTCTTCGCCGATGTTGTTGCCGGCGAAGACGACTGCCGGAGTTGCGGCATCCTTTACGAGCCACTGGAAGGAGTTGGAGAGGCCTTCGATGACGCATTTTGCGCCGAGATATGAGCCGCCGATGCCGGCGATGACGATTACTTCTGCCTTTGCGCGGAGGTCATCGGCTACGGCTTTCACTTCTGCGAGGAATTCCGGTGTGATGGAAGAGGGGAGATGGAGCCATCCGAGGAAGTCGTTTCCCGGGACGGTGCCGTCTTCGAGTCCTTTACGTGCTGCAACGGTCTGTTCCTTGAGTGCCATGACTGCTCCGGCAGGGAGGAACTGCTGTGCCTTTGTGATGTCTAATGAAATGCTTTTCATGTGGATAGTTTTTATTTAAATGGTTTTTAGTTTTGGGTTGATGTCGGGCAGGCCTGCGGCTGACGGCTTTAGGTTTTGGGCTTTAGGTCGCGGGGCTTGGGTTGCCGGCCTTTAGGTCATGGGGCTTGCGGCCTGTAGTCTGCGGCTGTCAGCCGTGGGTCTTTTCTTATTCTTCCATGAGCTTGCGGTAGCGCGGGCGTTTCACTTCGTCGGTGCCGAGCCGCTGTGCCTTGTTGATCTCGTAGTCGGAGTAGCTTCCTTCGAAGAAGAAGACGTTGCCGTCGCCTTCGAAGGCGAGGATATGTGTGCAGATGCGGTCGAGGAACCAGCGGTCGTGTGAGATTACCACGGCGCAGCCGGCGAAGGATTCGAGGCCTTCTTCGAGTGCGCGGAGCGTGTTGACATCGATGTCGTTGGTAGGTTCGTCGAGGAGCAGGACGTTGCCTTCCTGTTTCAGTGCGAGTGCGAGTTGCAGGCGGTTACGCTCGCCGCCGGAGAGGACGCCGCAGAGTTTTCCCTGGTCGTTGCCCGAGAAGTTGAAGCGGCTGAGGTAGGCGCGTGCGTTGATGTCGCGGCCTCCCATGCGGAACGATTCTGTTCCTCCGGAGACGACTTCGTAGACGGTCTTCTTCGGGTCGATGTCTTTATGCTGCTGGTCTACGTAGGCAAGCTTTACGGTCTCGCCGACTTCGAATGTTCCGGCATCGGCAGAGTCGAGTCCCATGATGAGGCGGAAGAGCGTTGTCTTTCCTGCGCCGTTGGGTCCTATGACGCCCACGATGCCGTTAGGCGGGAGCATGAAGTTGAGGTCGGTGAAGAGTGTCTTTTCGCCGAAGGCCTTTGCGACGTGTTCTGCGTTGATGACTTTGTTGCCGAGGCGCGGTCCGTTGGGGATGAAGATTTCGAGTTTTTCCTCGCGTTCTTTCTGTTCCTGGTTGAGCATTGCGTCGTAGCTGTTGAGACGTGCCTTGCCCTTTGCCTGTCGTGCCTTGGGGGCCATGCGTATCCATTCAAGTTCGCGTTCGAGAGCCTTGCGGCGCTTTGACGCGCTTTTTTCTTCTTGTGCCATGCGTGACGTTTTCTGGTCAAGCCATGACGAGTAGTTTCCTTTCCATGGGATGCCTTCGCCGCGGTCGAGTTCGAGAATCCATTCCGACACGTCGTCAAGGAAGTAGCGGTCGTGGGTCACGGCTATCACCGTGCCTTCGTACTGTTGGAGGTGCTGTTCGAGCCAGTCGATGGACTCGGCGTCGAGGTGGTTTGTCGGTTCGTCGAGGAGCAGTACGTCCGGCTTTTGCAGCAGCAGGCGGCAGAGTGCCACGCGTCGGCGTTCGCCTCCGGAGAGTTTGTCCACCGGCCAGTCGCCCGGCGGGCAGCGGAGTGCGTCCATTGCCCGTTCGAGGCGCGAGTCCATGTTCCAGGCGTCGGTGCTGTCGATGATGTCCTGTACTTCCGCCTGCCGCGCCATGAGTTTGTCCATTTTGTCCGGGTCGGAGTAATATTCCTCCAGTCCGAACTTCACGTTGATGTCGTCATATTCTTTCAGGGCGTCGTAGACATGCTGCACGCCTTCCTGTACGTTTTCCTTGACCGTCTTTTCCTCGTTGAGCGGCGGGTCCTGCGGAAGGTAGCCGACGGAGTAGCCAGGGCTCCACACGACATCGCCTGAGGTCGGCTGTTCGATGCCGGCGATGATCTTCATGAGTGTGGATTTTCCTGCGCCGTTGAGGCCGACGATACCGATTTTTGCTCCGTAGAAGAAGGAGAGGTATATGTTCTTAAGGATTTGTTTTTGGTTCTGCTGGATGATTTTGTTCACCCCGACCATGGAAAAAATAACTTTCTTGTCGTCTGCGGTTGCCATTTCGCTGTGTTTTTTAAGATTTGCCTACAAAGTTAATGATTTTTCACTGAAAAAAAGAATGGCGCATTGTTAATTTTGTGAAAATAATGGCTCCGTGGCTTTTCCGTGGCGTGAAGTTTTAGGAAAAGGTGTGTTGATTTTATATAATTTTCCGGCTGTTTCGGTTAAAACGGTGTGTTCCGGGCGTGAGAATCCGTGTGATTTTTTTTTGTGTCACGTCCATTGTGCGGAAATATCGCAGGAATTTTTCGTGGTGCAGTGGATTGGTTGTCTGTTTGTCGGTCATGTGATGCTGTCGTCGGGCGGAGAGACAGGAAAGGGCTTGGATTTTTTTTGAAAAGGGCTTTGGATTTTCTGAAAAGGGCTTTGAATTTTTCGAAAAGGGCTTTGGATTTTTTGAAAAGGGCTTTGGATTTTTTTGAAAAGGGCTTTGGATTTTCTGAAAAGGGCTTTGGATTTTCTGAAAAGGGCTTTGGATTTTCTGAAAAGGGCTTTGGATTTTTCGAAAAGGGCTTTGGATTTTCTGAAAAGGGCTTTGGATTTTCTGAAAAGGGCTTTGGATTTTCTGAAAAGGGCTTTGGATTTTTCGAAAAGGGCTTGGATTTTTTTGAAAAGGGCGGTGATTTCTTCATGTGAAGCATGGATTTCCATGTGGCTTCTGCTGATTTTTTTTAGGAAAAGCGTTGTTTTCCTGTAAAAATACGCTGATTTTTTTATGAAAAGCAGGCGTTTTGGGTGTATCATGCTGTTTTTCTTCCGCAGTCTGTGGGTTTTTGCATCAAAAACGCTTGTCAGATGTGGAGAAAATAGTGTTATGTGATGTGAAAAATGTGGTTATCGTTTGTGAAAAGGGTTAGTTCGGGTTATTTGCCTGTGGTTTTGGTTTTGCGGGTGTATGTTTCGGGTTATCGGTTTGTTGTTTTGGTTTTGCGGGTGCATGTTTCGGGTTACTGGTTTGTTGTTTTGGGTTATTGACGGCAGGTTTTCCGTCCTGTCAGTTCCGGAGGTGGTGTGATGTGCCGGTGATTAATCCGTATGCAATTTGTTTTTTGCGCTTGGCTGTCCGTTCATTGTCGTCTGCCGTCCGTGTCCTGTGTCTTTTGGGAAAACAATTGCCGCCGACGGGAAAGTCCCTGCCGGCGGCGGATTGTCATTAAATATATTAAAATCGCGTTGTCTGCATTTCTTTATTTTGCCACGGAGACGGCTACGCGGTTGAGTTCGCGCTCAGGGTAGATGTCGCCTGTAGGGCCGTTGGCAACGGTTGTGATGCGTGATGCGTCGATGCCGTGTTTCTTGACGAGCATGTCGGCCACGGCCTGTGCGCGGTTGCCGGAGAGTTTCTGGTTGAACTTGGCATTGCCGTCTGTGGAAGCGTAGCCGTTGATTGTCACCTTGACTTCAGGGTTGGCTTTCATGTAGTCGGCGATGGCCTTGACGTTTGCGGACTGCTGCTTGGAGATTGTGCTCTTTGAGACGGCGAAGAAGACGTTAGGGAGGATTGCTTCCTTCTCGACGACGGTCTTCACTGTCTCTACGACCTTGACTTCCGGCTTGCGGTTCTTGAGGGCTTCGTTTTCGGCGCGGAGTGCGTTGATCTGAGCGTTGAGGGCGTCGATTTCGCCGCTGCGGTCCTTGACGGCCTTGCGGTCAGGGAGCACGAGGGATACGCCGAGGTAGATTGCGGAGTACCAGTCGTGTGAGCCGGACTCGAGGCGTCCGTTAAACTGGTCGTTGGTGTTTGTGGCGCGGTACTCGAGGTTGAGTGCCACGTTCTTTGCCACGCGCCAGTCGAGCTGTGCGCCGAGGCGTACTGCCGGTGAGAACTTGCTGGAGTTTGTTGTCTCCATTCCTGACCAGTTGCATCCCACGCCGCCGAGGAGGTAGAAGTTGACGGGGTGGCAGTATTTCTTTGTGAAGATGTTGGTCACGTTGAGCATGGCGTCGAAGGAGCCTGTGGCGTACTTGAAGTTCTCTTTCTCGCCGGAGAATTCGTTGAACACCTTTGAGTTGACGCCCTCGATGCCGAGGCGTACGCTGACGAGCGGGTTGATGTTCCTGCCGACGTTGATAGCCCATGCGGGTGAGAGGAGGTCGCCCTTGTCGCCCGGGGTGTAAGGCATCTGCACGCCGCCCTGGAACTGTACGAACCAGCTTGGTGTGAACTTGCCGCAGCAAGCCTTCTTCTGGTCGCATTGCTGTGCGTTGGCTGCCATAACGGAGAGGACAGCTGTCAATGCGGTTATGAATATTTTCTTCATGATCAGTTCTTGTTGTTGTTTTGTTCTTCCGTACATGCTCCGCCCGGAGGCGTGTTTCCTGTGCGGGCGGAGCCGTACGTGTTTCTTTTTGTGTTTAGAATGTCAGTTTAGCTGAGAGCTGCATGCGCCAGCGGCTGTAGTAGTCGCTCCATGAGCGCATGTCGAAGTCGGCAGACTTTGAGAACGAGTACTTTCCGTTGTTGTAGTTGAGCGGAGAGTAGTAGTTGTAGCCGTTCTGTGAGAGAGTCGCGCCCCACTTCTTGCAGAGCATGTTTGTGAAGTTGAGGATGTCGAGGCCGATCTGGAGGTAGCGTACGTCCTTGCCCATCTTGAAGCCGAACTTGTGGTCGAAATGGAGGTCGAGACGGTTTTCCCACTTCTCGTTTGCGCCGTTGCGCTCGAAGAACTCGCCGCGGTGGTCTTTCAGGTAGTCCTGTCCTGCGAGCCATGTCTTGTATGTTGCAGCCTGTCCTGCGTCCATGCGTCCTGCGTTGACGAGGGCGTCGATTTCACCGTCTGTGTGGATGTACATGAGGTCGTTGTTGCCGCCGTCGCCGTTCACGTCGCCGTATACGTATACGTTGTAAGGAGAGCCGGAGTTGCCTGTGTAGATAAGGCCGATGGTTGTCTTATTGTCGAATGTGCGTCCCGGGTTGTTGTTCCAGTTGAGGTGGTAGAAGGCAGAAACCATGACCTGGTGAGGGATGTTGAATGCAGAGTTTGCAAGCTCAGGGTCGTTAGGATTGCCGTGAGTGTAGTTGTACTGCCAGTTGGAAGCTGCCACGGAAGAGCCGCCGTTGTTGATGGTCTTTGACTTGCTGTAGGTGTAGCTTGCCATGAGGTCGAGGCCGAAGTCGAAGTTCTTCTCTGCCTTTACTGCAACGTTGTAGGAGTAGCCTTTTGAGACGTTGCGGAGGTAGTAGATGTTTGCAACGCCGGACTTTGTCTCGAACATAGGGCGGTTGTCGCCTGTGATTCCGAACTTGCTTGCCCATGTCTCGCCTGTGCCGTTGATGTTGAGTTTCTCGACCATCATGTCGTTGAGGGTCTTTGAGTAGATGCCCTCCACGGTCCAGTCGATTCCGAGGAACTTGGCGTCGACGGCGAGGTCGGCGCGGAGCTGCTGTGAGAACTTGAAATCCTTGTCGAAGACGTTGATTGTCTGTGCGCGGAAGTCAGGAGCAGAAGGGGTGATGCCGAGGTTGGCGAGGTTTTGGTCCTGGTCAGGGCTGTAGATGTTCTCAATCTTTGAGAGGTTGGCCTTGTCAGAGTTTGAGTCATAGTTGAACTGTCCCACACCGCTGTTGGAGAAGCTGTTGGAGAGCCATACGTAAGGAACGCGTCCTGTGAAGATGCCCACGCCGCCGCGTACAACGAGGTTACGGTTGTTGAGGGCATCCCAGCGGAAGCCGAGGCGTGGAGACCACATTGGCTTGACGGCAATCTTCTGGTCGGTGCGGAGGTCGTAGCCGTTCTGCTTTGCCCAGTCGTTGAAGTCCTTGTTCTCCATAGGAGTGTCGAGCATGAGAGGGAGGTCGGCGCGGATACCGTAGGTAAGCTGGAAGTTGTTGGTGATGTCCCACTTGTCCTGGAGGTAGAAGCCGAGCTGTGCCGCGCTGAATTCCGGAACCCAGATGCGTTCGTTGATGCCGGAGCCGTAGCGGTAGCGCTTGATGTTGCCTGCCTTGAAGTCGGCCACGGAGTTGTACTCGAAGTATCCGTATGCGTCCTGGAGGAATACGTTGCCGAACTTGTAGAGTTCGTCATGTGTGCCGAGAGTGATGGCGTGGCGTCCGAGAGACCATGTGAGGTTGTCGGTCAGGGTGTAGATGTCCTGGTCAAGGCCGTTGGCCATTGACGAGCGTTCGTTGCCGATCTGGAGAGTGCCGTTGCCTACGCCGGAGATCTGAATCATCGGGAACGGATCGCCCGGGTTACGCTTGTCGCGCACGTTTGTCATGCTTGCGTGGAACTCGTTGTTCCAGTTGCTGCCGATGCGGCTCTGGAGTTCGAAGACGAGGGAGTTTGTCTTTGAGACGAAGTCGTAAGCGTAGTCGTTGGAACGGAGGTTGGAACTTGTTGATGTGTTGTTGTTCTGCTTTGCATCGACGAAGCTCCAGCGCAGGGATGCGTGGTTGCGGTCATTGATGTTCCAGTCAAGTTTCACGCCGACCTTGTCAGAGTAGGTGTACTCCTTAGGGTTGCCGAGAGTGCCGCGGTAAGTATATCCAGCCTGTTCAGCACGCTGCTTTACGATGGAGAGGATGTCGTTGGCAACGCCGAAGTCAATCTTTGACATTCCGTTGTCCGTAGAGTAAGCGTTGTCATATTCCTTGCTTGTGCGCTCGAAGTTTGCGAAGAAGAACAGCTTGTCCTTCACGATAGGGCCGCCGAGAGTGGCGCCGATGGTGTAGTCGGTCATCTTGCCGTAGTCGGCAGAGTCGCCGGATTTGTCGTGCATCCGGTACTTGTTGCCTACGAGGTCGCCGTTCTGGAAGTATGTGTACACGCTTCCGTGGAAGTCGTTGGTACCTGACTTGGTGATGGCGTTGATGGCACCGCCGGAGAATCCGGACTGGCGTACGTCGAACGGAGCGATGGAAATCTGGAGCTGGTCGATTGTCTCCATGGAGAATGGAGTCGTGCCGGCCTGTGAGCCGTTTGAGCCGTTAGCTGACAGACCGAATACGTCGTTGGCCATTGCGCCGTCAATCTGGATTGCGTTGTAGCGGTTGTTGGAGCCTGCGATGGACATTGCGCCGCCCTCGGTAACCTTTACGAACGGGTTGATGCGTGCGACGTCGGCAACGCTATGGTTGATGCTTGGCATCTCCTGAATCTGGCGGTTGCTGATGGACTGTGCCGCACCGTTGCGGGTGTTGTTGATGCCGGCCTGTCCTGTGATAACGACTTCGCCGAGCTGCTGTGCGTCGTCCTCAAGCCATACCTGAGTGCTGTAGGACTCACCGAGCTGGAGGCTGATGTTCTCGAACTTCTTTGTCTGTGCGCCGATGTAGGATACGGTCACTGTGTAAGGACCGCCGGCACGCATACCCTGAATTGAGTACATACCTTTTGCGTTAGTGACAGCATTGTACTTTGTACCTGACGGCACGTGTACGGCTTCCACTGTGGCACCGATGACTTCCTCACCGTTTGCACGCAGTGTGACCTTACCGTTAATGCCAGAAGTTGTTACCTGTGCCATAGCCGATGATACCATCATCATTACTGTGGCAACCAGAAAGAAAATTCTTTTCTGCATAACTTTGTTTGTAAGTGATAAAAATGAAATTATTATAAAAATAAAGGGTTTGTACTAAAGTTGTTGAATGTCCTAAGGGGACATATTCGTCGTATAAGCGTTTTCTTCGTCTATAAAATGTCTTTATTCTTATTCCTTCGTATTTTCAGGTGCAAAGTTAGTTAAAATATTTAACCCCACGGTTATAAATGTGCAAAAATAAGTTGCATTTATGTTAAAATGTTGACATGTGTCAATCATGTTGCCTATGCTTCGTGGAAATGTTGATAAAAACATGTGCGCAGTAAGATACGGGCTGCGTATTCCCTGCGCACATGTTATATATATAATAAGGTGTAAGCGTGAATTGTCACCGGATAATTACTTTCTTCTTTCCGATTACATAGATGCCTGGTTTCAGATGTGACTTGTCTGTGGCGAGTTTTTGTCCGGAGATATTGTAGATTGTCTGCATGCCGGTGTTTTCATCATCGGTGAGGGATGTTATTCCTGTGCCGGAAAGTTCCACTGTTTTCGGTGCGCTCCAGCTTGACTCCAGGTTGCCTGTGACTGTTTTCACCATATAGCGGTATTGCGGAGCGGTGAGTCCGGTGAGAGTATAGTGTGTGTCAGTTATTCCTTCAACGATGATGGTGTCGTTGGTTTCGGTTGTGGAAGCAAGTATCGGCAGTCTCTTGGCGGAGGCGGCATCACGGATGTCGTCAATGGTGAAGGCTCCGTCATAGATGGTGACTGTCTTGAGGTATACGCGCTTTGCAGGTTCGATGATGACGCGGCAGTCCTTGTCATACTGGAATGTCATGACAGAAGAGGTCATGGCATCGTCCGTGGTGAAACTCTTGACATAGAGTGTGCCGTCAGCTTTTGTTATTGCGGTTTTCTTTACGGGGTCTCCGAGTGTGGCGGTCATGTCTTTGCTGTCTGTTCCATAACGTTTTGTTTCGGTGTAAACCGTGATATTGCCCGACTGCGGTGATACTGTAGGGGTGATGATATTGCGTACGCCGCTCTTGCTGCTGCCAATCTTTATTCCGTAAGGAGACTCGTAGAGTTTTGTTCCGCTCCAGTCATCGGTGAGGGATGATGAGATGTCCTTATTGCCATCGGAAGTGACATCATAGCTGAAAGTTTTGGTGAGAAGAGTTGCCGCTTCTATTGCAGGGGTGGTGTAGGGATATGCTTTAAGTGTGTAGCTGTCAACGTTTTCCACGGCAGACCATGAAGCTGTGAAGCCGTTGGCGGAGATTTCTGTGGCATCATTGAGTACAGGCATTTCCATTCCGCCCATGAAGGTAAAGGAGATGAGACCGTCAGAGCTTTCCTTTATGTCCGTGACTGGTTTGTGCATGTATTTCGTTCCGTCGGTGTTGGCGTTGTAGAGCGTTGCCGCAGGTGTTGTCTCGTCGGTGAATGCCGTGCGTCCGCCTGTTCCAGGGAACGGATCTCCTGCCAGTTGGGCGAAGGTTGCGGAATAGCCTTTCTGTCCGCCGCCATAATTTATCAGGGTTCCGTAGTTGTTGTCGGCAGGGAAGTATGTCATGCGCTGTCGTGATACGGCATCGTTAGGGGCGTTCTGTTGCCATGTGGTCTTATCGTAGTCAACATGAAGAATCATCATGCCGTGTCCTGTACCGTTTCCGTTTCCGGCGGTGTAGCTGTCCCAGCGTTTTGCCTGACGGTTCTCGAGGAGATAGTATTCGTCTTCGTGTGCGTCATTCTTTATCTTGTAAGCGACAGGCTCATCGTTCAGTGCAGGCATGCCGGTGATGAATGCCGGAGACTCAAGTTCAGTGAAGTCAAGCCATCCGGCCCACCAGCGTTCAAAGGATGTGAAAGCCGCAGGCACTTCCCCCATGTCATTAGGACCGTTGTAGGATCCGGAGTCCATAAGATCCCAGCTCATCATCCCCTGACCGCCGGAATAGTCCGTGTCATAGAGATCAGCGTAGCCGAGGCAGTGGGAGAATTCATGACACGCCGTGCCAATGCCGTCGATTGTAGATGCGTTGCCAAGTTCGCAGGAGACAGCATATGTATCGATTTTTACACCATCAAGAATCTGTGCTCCGCTGCCGTCGCCTTCTGAGGCACCTTCAGATAGTGCCCATTCGTGTGGCCAGATGTCATTCTCAATTTCACTGGCAGCTTCGCCTGTGCCGGCGTATATTACGAATACTTGGTCAACCTCGCCGTCACCATCCCAGTCATAGTCGGCAAAATTGACAGTTTTATCAGTGAGCTTCAATGCTTCAATGACAAGTTCGCAAGGATGCAGGTCGTTGCCATAGTAGTCGTTTCCACCGTAATAACCGTAGTTCTTGCTGACGGTGACAGGTCCGACGACATCGAAGGTCAGGTCAAACTTTCCGTACGACTGGTCATGGAAATAGTCATGAACGGAGCCGATATATCCGGGAGCGTTGTAGCCCTCCTTGTTAAAGCGTTCGTCAAAGACTGATTGTGTGTTCTTTGCAAGGAACGCTTTGTCAGAAAAGTTAACGAGAATGACGAGGCCTTTCTTTGAACCGGAGAATGGTGTAGGGACACCGAATGTTTTCTTCCTGCCGGCAGTGGCTTTTGCCATGGCAGTTTCCATGCGGCTTAATCTCCGCTCATTGTTCTTGCGTGCACGCCGGAGGCGTGCGTTCTTCTTCGTTTCAGCCTGCTCAGGAGTGAGATAGTAGAGATAACCCTTTTCGTCCTTGGCAAGTGCATTGCCGTTTTTATCAACATACCAGTGACCGTTTTCGTCACCTACAAGCATAATTTCTACGGTAGTACCGTTGGTAAGCTGTGCCGTTTTCCAAACCCGTTTGGCAGGAACGGAAAAAGCCGTCGCTGCCATCAGTGATATGATGGCAGTGACGGCGGTTTTTATATAAGAATGTCTCATAGTATGAATTTCCCGTATAGATTCAGCAGGAAATGTGTTTGTTATAGTGTGTAAAATCAGTTATGCACAAGTGTGCCGATGTCCTCGCCGTCGATTACTTTTTTCAGATTGCCGAGGATGTCCATGTTGAAGACGTAGATAGGGAGGTCGTTCTGCATGCACATTGCTGTGGCTGTAATGTCCATGACTTTAAGGCCCTTTGCAATGACATCGGAATATGTGATGTCGTGGAACTTCGTTGCCGTCGGGTCTTTCTCCGGGTCTGCGGTGTAGATGCCGTCCACACGTGTGCCTTTAAGCATTACGTCTGCCTCTATCTCTATGCCGCGGAGGGAAGAACCGGTGTCGGTTGTGAAGTATGGGGAACCGGTGCCGCCGGACATTATAACCACCTCACCGTTTTCCATTGCTTCGATTGCCTTCCATTTTGAATAAAATTCACCGATAGGCTCCATGCGGATGGCTGTGAGAACTCGGTTCTTCTGACCTATGGCACCGAGCGCGCTGGAGAGTGCGAGTGAGTTGATGACCGTAGCGCACATGCCCATCTGGTCTCCTTTGACGCGGTCGAAGCCTTTTCCTGCTCCGGAAAGTCCGCGGAAGATGTTGCCGCCGCCGATGACTATTCCTATCTGTACGCCCATTCCTGCGATTTCCTTAATCTGGCGTGCGTAGTCGTTGAGACGTTCAACATTAATTCCTTGCTTTTGCTCTCCGGCGAGACTTTCGCCTGAGAGTTTAAGTAAAATGCGTTTGAATCTTGCCATTTGAATCTTATGTTTTTTTATTGTGATATTTCTGATATTGTTTTTATTGTATGCGAAAGGTAACCTTTTGCATAATGAAAGGTTACTTTTCGCAGTGGAAAACGTTACCCTTTGCAACATAAAAGGCAACCCTTTTTCCGTAAACTAATAAAGTGCTGACATTCAAAACTTTATTCATCAAGGAACTCAACTTCCTTGCAGGCGTATGTCCTGAGCATGCCGTCATCGTCCCTGAGGTTGATATGTCCTGTAGGATCGACTGAGATGAAGCGAGCCATGAAAGTGCCGTTAATGTCGCAGTACTTATGGTATCCGCGGCTTCTGTACAGGGACTGCTCATATTCGGCAAGGATAAAGTCATACTGCTTATGTTCTATTCTGTAGAGGTACTCGTGGAGGTTATGGATGATGTCATGGAGCAGGACTTCACGGTTTGTCTTGCGGTGTATGATATGGATGAGCGAGAGCGGGTGTTTCTCCACAGTTGTGAACTGTTCCTGATTGACATTGATGCCTACGCCCATGATACAGTCTTTTACCATGCCCCCGGAGAGGGTGCACTCAATGAGTATTCCGCCCATTTTGTGGCCATGCCAATAGATGTCATTAGGCCATTTGATCTGTATGTCCCCAACGATATGGTGGAGAGTGTCCTTTACAGCGAGAGCTATTGCCATCGAGAGGATGAACTGCCTGTTGGCAGGAACGGTGGTGGGATGGGAGAGCACGCTGAACAAAAGGTTCTTTCCTGCCTCGCTTTCCCACATGCTCTTGCCTTGCCCTTTGCCGGCAGTCTGGTACTCGGTTTTGACAACTGTCATCTCCTTTCCTTTCTCGTTGGAATACTTACGTAGGTAGTTGTTGGTGGAATCCGTCTCCTTGAGATGGATATATTTGACAGAAGAGCTCAGCATAGTGTTAAAGTTTTTAAGGTGTTTTCGAGATTATGTGATTTTCATAAGTGGCTGTTGAAAAGTAGTTTGGTAAGAAAATATTCCATTATAAATAGTTTTCAATAGTTACTTGTCATGCCCGTTGGACAGTCTTTGGGTGTATCAGAAAGATACTGTGCGTGTGCCGTCGGGATTTTCCTCTATGGTGATGCGCAAAGCATCTTCGGGAAGGATGTCTTCAATGAGTTCCGGCCATTCCATGATGCAGAGACAGCCACTGTAGAAGTAGTCCTCATAGCCCATGTCGTAAACTTCCTCGAGTTTCTTTATGCGGTAGAAATCGAAATGGAAAATCGGCTCTCCGTTGCCGTCGGTATATTCATTGACTATGGCGAACGTAGGGGAGGTTATGACATCTTCCACTCCGAGCTCTTCGCAGACGGCTTTTGTGAAGGTTGTCTTTCCGGCTCCCATCTTGCCGTAGAAAGCAAGGACACGGTGCTCGCCGATGCTGTTGATAAATTCACGTGCCGTATCGTGGATTGTATCGATGCTTTTTATTGTAAGATTCATAATATAAGGTTTTTATAGTAAAGGACTCAGCAGATGGGCGAACCATCCGCGGAATCTTTGCCATGGGGTTCTCCATTTTTTATATACCCCTTTTGTCAACCGGAAGGATTCTTTTTTGTCGCTGTCAAACATGTCGGAGAGCTGTTTTGTGATACTCTTGTCAATGATGGCGACATTCTCTTCATAATCGCATTTCAGACTGCGGGCGTCAAGGTTCGTGGAACCTACGGTGCAGAATTCTCCGTCAACCATAATGATTTTAGTATGATGGAATCCTGGTTGATAGACCCATACCTGACATCCTTTTTTCTGAAGTTTGTTGACATTATAGAATACGCAGTCAGGTGTCAGCGGTATGTCGCTTGGCTCCGCAACCATGATTTGTACCACGACACCTCTCTTCACAGCCCTTAGTATGGCTTTCCTGATTTTTGGAATAAGGGTGAAGTAGGGGTTTATGAGGCGTATCGTGTCCTGCGCTGCGTCCATGGAGTGCAGATAAAACTGCCGCACGGCTTTCGGTGACAGGTGCGGTTCGCGGTTTACAATGCCGCACATCATGTCGCCTTTCAGGGCAATGCCGCCGTCAGAATATTCTCTTTTCGTGGCATTGAAGTATTTCCTGTCGACAATAATCTCGCCGGTGACCTTATGCCATGCACGGAGGAATATTTTCTGCAGTGTGTTGACTTCAGAGCCTACGAGACGACAGTGCATATCTCTCCATGCACCTACGACTGGAGTGCCTTTTATGTAATAATCGGCTACATTCATGCCGCCGGTATAGGCTATTTCACCGTCAATGACGACAATCTTGCGGTGGTCTCTGCCGAAGATATGGTTCAGCCATGGGAACTTTATAGGGTCGAATTCATAAATTTGTATTCCACGCTCACGTAGTTTTTTTACATGCTCGCTTTTCAGCGGCTGATTATTGGAGGAGTTTCCGAATGCGTCATAAAGTGCCCGTATCTCTACGCCTTCCTTTGCCTTTTCTGCCAGAATGTCAAAGAGAAGCATTGCGATGGAGTCATTGCGGAAGTTAAAGTATTCGAGATGGACGGATTGTCTGGCGTTCCGGATTGCCTCAAACATGTCGTCAAACTTCTCCTGTCCTGTCATCAGCAGTTTTACATCATTGTCGTGGGTGAAGGTTATGCCCTCCTTACGCAGTTCGCTGACGACGATGCTGTCGGATGTGATGTCTGTGTCGTCGGCATACAGTGCCAGCGAGGAAATGCATATGAGTAAGATTGAAACAAAATATCTCATTCTGTAGGAATAATATGGATATCGCGTTGTGGGAACGGTATCTCGATGTTGTTCTTGTTAAGGGTATTGTAAACACATTCAAGGATTGTACAGCTGTCTGCTGCTGCAGTCTGAGCGTGAACCCAGCTGACAATTTTCAGTGTCACGCAGCTGTCGGACAGTTCTTTGAGCAATACGCTGACGGTATGGCCGTTGGTCTTGTCAACGCACGGAAGTGCCGAAACAGCTTCGACAATGAGTTTTCGGGCAAGTTCAACGCTTGTGCCATAGGCAATGCCTGCTTCTACCACAGAGACTTCGAATCCATGATTATGGGTGAGGTTCTTGTAGTTTTTCGTGAACAGTTGTGAGTTGGTGAAGGCTATGACTGAGCCGTCGACGGCTTCAATCATTGTGGAGGTATAGGAGATGCTCTTTACCTTTCCACGTGTTCCGTCGCAGACGATGAGGTCACCGATACGTATGCGTCCGGCCATGAGGGATATGCCGTAATAGATATTCTCGATGATGTCCTTGGATGCGAAGCCTATACCTGTGGAGAAGCCTCCTGAAATGACAACAATCCATTCGTTGGAGACATGGAAAATGGCGAGGGAGATGAGAAACCATGCACCGAGGATGAATACCTGAATTACGTTTACGACCATCACGGAGCGGCTCTCTGCATTCAGGCGGTCTATCTTGTCGTAATGGTAGCGTACCAGGGACTTCATCATAAAGTTGAGGTAGCTGAAGGCAAACCACAGGATTATGACGATGGAGATACTGTTGAGGGATACAACGAAATTTTCGGAGTTGATGAATTTCTCAAGGAATATCTTCCGTGTCATGTCTGTGAGGTTGAACACCTCGGCTGCCCAATAGATGCTGAGCAGGAATGAGGCCACGGCTGCTGTAGGCGTTATGACCTTAGTGAAGAAATAGTAGAACCATGTCTTTGTTATCGGCATGGTGCCTATATCCTTACGTTTCGCGAATCCTGAGTACCAGTCGCGCAGGCAGGTGATGGAAAGTACGCATGTCAGCTGCATTATCCACCAGATGAGTATCTGCACGGACATCAGTGTGTAGCCTATCCATGAGCAGAAGACTGATATGATGAAGACCGTCTGTGAGATAAGCGCAAAATAGCTGTCGTTTTTTTGAACGAGCTTGCGATATCTGTGTATCGTATATCCTTGCCATACCATGCAGGCAAGGAGCAGCGGCGGGAGAAACAGGTTTACGAGGTCATTCGGAATCAGCACTATGCGGAATGCGATGACAATGAATCCCATAAACAGCAATGGGAGGTAGATGAAGAATGTCTTCATCGTGCGCTCGCTCTCTACCCTGATGAGGATAGAGATGAGGATTACGCTCATGAGCCATGCGAACTGTGTCAGCAGATTGCTTGCCATGAGAATGAAGTTCTGCTCCATCACCGCACTGACTATATTCAGGATCACGGCGAAGGTTACGACTGTTGTCGTCATTATGATGCAGGCGCGTTTTGCAAAGAACTTCTTCTTGATATTCTCATTGAACAATCCTCTGTGCATGAGGCGTGTTACAATGAGTCTCATCACTATCTGATTGAGTATGACGGCAATAATACCGTAGATTACGATGGCTCCGAAAAGGAATCCGATGACTCCCGCATCCCATTGTGAGCGTACTTTCTTGTCTGTGGTGTATTTATCTTCGACAGTAAGTTTTGTGCTTGAAATATGGGTGCCGAGATTCTTTATGATTGTAAGGTAGTTCTCGTCTCCGTTCCTGAAGATGTTGTTCTGAATGTCACTGTAGCGCTTTTGGGCATAATCATTGAGATTCTTCAGATGTGTCTCGGACATCTGGTAATATCTCATGTACTCTTGCAGGGTCTGTGAGTTCTCAAGTACCATACGGCGTATGTTGACGGCAAGCGTAAGACATACGTTGCGGTCAATTTTCCCTCTTTCGTCAAGCATCATTACAGGCATTGTCGAGAGGCTTTGGATGAGGGAGTCATAGCGTGCCACTTCCACATTGGATTTTTTTACCCATTGGCGGAATGGCAGGACGTCGTTGTGGAATTTATTGTATTGGTCAGTAGCTTCGTGGCAGGCATAGGTAAGGTCAAATACGAAATCCGGTTTTTGAGAATAGAGCATCAGGGCATTCTGATTGGCACGGCTCATTGTCTCTACAATCTGTGTCCTCATCTTGTCACTGATCTCTGTCAGACGTTTCTGCTCCTCTCCAAGGTCGTTGTGAGCCTTTTCAAGTTCGCTTCGCAGAATAGAAAGTGTCTGTGTGAGGTCTTTTTCTTTGAGGACAGCACCGGAGGGCAGTGCCATTGCCGTCAATATTGTTATCAGTATGAAGAAACGTATTTTCATGTCTTTTATTTGCCTTTGATGTCTTTGTGTATTTCCTGTTATATTGTGTTGTCGGTTGTTATATGTAACTAAAATAGTTTAACATCTGAATATTTTGCAAAGTTACAAAAAAATATTTGTAATCTATTGTGACTTATATGGATTTTTTTGTATTTTTGCAGAAATAACGATGGTAAAATCTATAAACGAAGAATGATATTATTGGCAGATGGCGGCAGCACCAAAGTAGAGTGGGTGCTGCGTGATGGAAAAGACTGTGTTGACAGATGTACGACTGTGGGGTTAAATCCTGTTCATGTGTCTGAGCAGGATATAGTGTCTGTTCTTCAGGCATTGCTTTCGGAGCATCCTTTCATGAGGGATGTCATGGCTGTGGAATTTTATGGCAGTGGTTGCATCCCTTCTGTGGTGCCAAAAATGGAGAGGTGTCTGATGAGCGTCTTTGGTGATGATGCTGACATAATTGTCGGCAGTGATATCATAGGTGCGGCAAAAGCTGTTTGTGGAAGTAATGAGGGCATCGCATGCATTTTGGGAACGGGGGCAAATTCTTGTCTTTGGAATGGCCGGAAGATTGTTTCCCAAACACCTGCGTTGGGCTATGTACTTGGAGACGAAGGCTCCGGTGCCGTGCTTGGCAAATTATTTCTGAATGCTTTGTACAAGAATCCTTTGTTGGTTGATTTACGGGCTGAATTTGAGAGGGAGTTCCGTATTGATATGATGGGTGTGATAGAGAGAGTTTATCGTCAGCCTCTTCCTAACAGATGGCTTGCCTCGTTGTCTCCGTTTATCCATAACCATATGGATAACAGCTTTGTAGAGAATGTCGTAATAGAGAGTCTTTCAGCTTTCTTTGAAAAAAACATTCTGCCATATAATCGTCCTGATTTATCTGTCTCTTTTGTCGGGAGTATTGCATTCCATTATGAGCAACAGTTACGTTATGTTGCGGAGAAGTATGACATGAGGATTGGTAGGGTGTTAAAGACTCCTCTATAGTATATGGTATCTATGGTGTGGTTAGTAGAATAATGTTACAGTATAGTTTTACTGCATATATTCGTGAAAGACTTTATGTCAGAATATAATGAAAAAGTCCACAATGTCTTGTAGGCAGGCATTGTGGACTTTACTTATGTGTTCAATGTGATGTCCTCACCGTTTTTTCTCCATATAGAATGAGGCAGATCTCGGTTGGTGAGAGGATTACTTCTCAAATACGAGCTTGAATTTGCCGGAGATCTTTTCTACACGGCGCTGATGGCGGCCTGCTTCAAAATTGGTTTTGAAGAATGTATCAAGAATCTTCTCTGCTTCACTGTTATTGAGGAAACGTCCCGGTAGTACAATTACATTTGCGTCATTGTGCTGACGGCACAATCCCGCAACTTCCGGACACCAAGCGAGACCTGCGCGCACAGCCTGATGTTTGTTGAGTGCGATAGCCATGCCTTCACCAGAACCGCAGATGCCGATGCCGACATTGCAGATTCCATCCTCAATGCCTTCAGCGAGGGCGTGGGCATAGTCAGGGTAGTCAACACTTGTATCGCTCCAGCAGCCGTAGTCCTGTACAGGATAGCCTTTTTCTTCGAGATACTGCTCAACGAATTTCTTCAATGGGTAGCCGGCATGGTCGCTTGCGAGTCCTACTTTCTTAATTTCCATAGTTGTAAGTATTTAGTATTAGGGGATGTGCTCTGAGGCGCATGGCCTCAGAGCGCGGAATTGTTTGTGGATTTTAAAGAATGGCTTTTACCTGGTTGTAGACATTCTCTGCTGTATATCCGAGTTTTTCGTCAAGTACCTTGTAAGGGGCTGAGAAACCGAAGCTGTTAAGACCCCATACTGTTGATTTCGGGTCGGCACCAATGAGGAACGCCTGAAGATTAACAGGGAGACCGGCTGTCAGGCCGAATACCTTTGCACCTGCCGGAACAACGGACTGCTGATATTCCATTGGCTGTGAACGGAAGACACCCTCAGAAGGAACACTGACGATACGGCACTTGATTCCATCTTTACGGAGCAGTTCTGCACCGCTGATGAGTGTTGAGACCTCAGAGCCTGATGCGACCATTACAACATCAGGGTTCTCATCTGAACCTTTAACGATATATGCGCCCTTGCGAGCCTGCTCGTAGTCATTGCCTTCTGGTAGGTCATTGATATTCTGGCGTGAGAAGATGAGTGCTGTCGGAGTTTCTGTGTTCTCCATTGCCATTGCCCATGCTACTGTAGTCTCTTTTGCCTCTGCCGGACGGAGGACAAGTACTGAGTTTTTGCCGGCGTGGTTCTTTAGTTTCTCCATGAGACGTATCTGTGCTTCCTGCTCTACAGGCTCATGAGTCGGGCCATCCTCACCTACGCGGAATGCGTCGTGTGTCCAAATGAACTTGACAGGAAGCTGCATGAGGGCTGCCATACGTACTGCAGGTTTCATGTAGTCTGAGAACACGAAGAATGTTCCGCAAGCCGGAATGACACCGCCATGGAGGGACATGCCGATGCAGCAGCATGCCATGGTGAGCTCAGCTACGCCAGCCTGGAAGAATGCTCCGGAGAAATCGTCCTTTGTAAGTGCCTGTGTCTTTTTAAGGAATCCGTCGGTCTTGTCCGAGTTGGAGAGGTCTGCGGAAGCGCAAATCATGTTTGGCACTTGCTCTGCGAGTGCAGAGAGGCAAGCCGCTGATGCTGAACGTGTGGAGTCATTGGCTTTCTGGCAGACCTTTGTCCAGTCAATTTGCGGAGCTTTGTTTGAGAACCAGTCATCCTGTTGTTTTGCTTTCTCAGGATTGGCTTCTGCCCATGCTTTCTCTTCTGCATAACGCTCTGTTACGATTGCTTTGAGTTCTTCTGTGCGTGCAGCATACATTTCCTGTACTTCAGGGAAGATTACGAATGGATTTTCTGGGTCTCCGCCGAGATTTTTGATAGTATTGATGTAGGCATCTCCGCCGAGAGGAGCTCCGTGGGTTTTGCAGTTTGACTCATAAGATGTGCCGTCAGCTTTCAGGGCACCCTTGCCCATGATGCATTTGCCGATTATGAGAGTAGGTTTCCCTTCGACTTTCTTTGCTGTCTCAATAGCTTTGCGAATCTGGTCAATATCATTGCCGTTGATTTCTATTACCTCCCAACCGAATGCCTTGTACTTTGCAGCTGTATCCTCACACATTACTTCCTTTGTTTCTGTGGAGAGCTGTATGTCGTTGGAGTCATAGAACATGATGAGGTTATCCAGGCCAAGAACGGCTGCTATACGTGCACCGCCCTGTGATATTTCTTCCTGAATGCCTCCGTCAGAGATATAGGCGTAGATAGTCTCTTTCTTGAAAGTAGGATTGCCTGTGTGCTCAGCAAGGAACTTTGCAGCAATGGCTGCGCCGATGGCAAACACATGACCTTGTCCGAGTGGACCGGAGGTGTTCTCTACACCACGGGCAATCTCAAACTCCGGGTGTCCTGTTGTAGGAGAGCCCCACTGACGGAGCTGTGCGAGTTCGTCAAGAGTGTATTTTCCTGTCAGGGCAAGTTGTGAATATAGCATTGGTGCCATGTGGCCAGGGTCGAGGAAGAAACGGTCACGGCCAACCCACTCAGGGTTCTGTGGGTCATAGTTCAGGTATTCTGAATAGAGAACATTTATAAAGTCTGCGCCGCCCATGGCTCCTCCCGGGTGACCGGATTTTGCTTTTTCTACCATAGATGCTGCAAGAATACGGATATTATCAGCAGCAAGTTTCATTGTCTTGTTGTCGTTCATGGTTTTATTTTCCTTTTTATATGATTATTTCTTATAGTTTACAGCTGCCTGCTCGATGGCAAGTCCGGCTTTGTATGTCTCAATGTATTTATTGAAACCTTCAATGTCTTCTTGTGTCGGAGAGATGGCAACGCCGTTGTTCCCGTCAAATACGACATATTCAAGATAATCGGCGAGGGATTTTGACTCTTTATTGATAAGGTATCCGGCAAGGAGTGCTATGCCCCATGCTCCACCTTCTCCGGCTGTCTCCATAACGGAGATAGGAGAGTTGAGAGCTGCTGCAAGGATACGCTGACCGACACCTTTTGTCTTGAACAGTCCGCCATGACCTGTTATGCGGTCAACTTTAACCTTCTCTTCGTTGAACAGAATGTCGTTGCCAAGCTTAAGTACGGCTACGGTTGCATAAAGGTGGGAACGGAAGAGGTTGGCAAGATTGAACTTGTCGTTGGCTGACCTTACCAGCATAGGGCGTCCTTCTGCAAGTCCGGTAACAGGCTCTCCTGATATGTAGTTGTATGCCAGCACGCCTCCGCAGTCTGCATCACCGTTCAAGGCATTATTGTAAAGCTTTCCGTAGATTTCGTTCATGTCAACGGGAATGCCAAGGAGTTCTTGGTATTCTTTGAACAGCTTTACCCATGCGTTAATGTCTGAGGTACAGTTATTACAGTGAACCATTGCCACGAGTGAACCGTCAGGCGTCGTAACCATGTCGATCATTTCTGACGGCTTGCTGAGGTCTTTTTCCAGTACTATCATGGAAAAAGAGGAAGTTCCTGCGGAGACATTTCCCGTGCGTTGCTTTACTGCATTTGTTGCCACCATTCCTGTTCCGGCATCACCTTCCGGCGGGCAGAGTGGAATGCCGCCTTTCAGATTGCCAGAAACATCAAGGCGTTTCGCGCCGTCATCGGTAAGTGTTCCTGCATGTTCTCCCGCACATAGCACTTTTGGCAGTATGTCCATCAGTGTCCATGGGTATCCTTTCGGCTGTATGAGATTGTCGAATTTCTCAACCATCTCACTATTGTAGTCCTTTGTTTCAGGATCAATAGGGAGCATGCCGGATGCATCTCCGACACCAAGGACTTTCTCACCTGTCAGCTGCCAGTGTATGTATCCGGCCAATGTTGTCAGATATTTGATGTTCCTGACGTGGTCATTGTCTTCGAGTATGCACTGGTAAAGGTGTGAGATGCTCCAGCGCAGCGGGATGTTGTAGACGAAAAGTTCAGAAAGTATGGAAGCTGCCTTGCCTGTGTTCGTGTTACGCCAGGTACGGAAAGGGACGAGTATCTTGTCATTCTCGTCAAATGCCATATATCCATGCATCATCGCAGAGATGCCGATAGCGGCAAGGTTCGTGATGACACAGTCGTATTTCGCCTTTACATCTTTCAGCAGGCTTGCGTAGCAGTCTTGCAGGCCGTACCATATTTCTTCTGTTGAATATGTCCAAAGACCGTCAACGAGGGAGTTTTCCCATTCATGGCAGCCTTGTGCAACAGGTTTGTTATTCTCGTCAATGAGAACAGCTTTAATGCGGGTAGAGCCAAACTCTATACCGAGAATGGCTTTGCCTGCAATTATAGTTTCTTTTGCGTTCATAGTTGTATTGACTTTCAGCGTTTTACTTCTGATTACATCAATGCCTTGTTAAGCATGTAATATACTTCATTGATGCGGAGGTCGCGCTTTACGGACTCGAATGTAGAGTTCTTGTCAATGTGCAGGTACTCAATGTTGAGCATTTCTGCGTAATCTTCCCAATATTCAGGAGTTATGTCATAGGAGAAGCATGAATGATGTGTTCCACCAGCGAGAATCCATGAGCCTGCTCCTATTTCGAAATTGGGCTGTGGAACCCAAAGGGCATTTGCCACAGGGAGTTTTGGCAGTGGTTTCGGCTGTATGCAGTGTACATCATTTACGATAAGACGGAATCTGTTGCCCATGTCTACAACGGTTGCCGTAACGCCGTCGCCGACTTTTGAGTTGAACACGAGGCGCGCTGTCTGTTGCTTACGTACACCAATGCCAAGATGGTGGACTTCGAGGCGTACCGGTTCGTCTTCCACAGCGATGAGCGGACATACCTCAAGCATGTGGCTCTGGAGGAGGGAAGAGTTCTCGCCATCAAAGTTCAGTGTATAGTCTTCGAGGAAAGAGCAGCCTGTCGGAAGTCCCTGAGTCATATACCACAGTGTGCGGTACAGAGCTGCAGATTTCCAGTCTCCCTCTGCGCCGAAGCCATAGCCTTCTGCCATGAGACGCTGTGAGGCAAGGCCGGGAATCTGGTCGAAGCCTACGAAACCTTCCGAGTCAGGATCGTCCCATGATCCAAGGTCGTCAAAGTTTGTCGTGAAGCCTTTGGCACCTTTTGCCTTGAGGATGGCACGGAGAGCAAGCTCTGCACGTGCGGCGTTCCATATTTTCTTGTTGCCGATTTCCTCGCCGGCCTCGCAAGGAACGATCTTGTACAATTTCTTGTATTCTTCGACAAGTGCGTCAACGTCTTCAGGATTAACTTTCTTCCAGTAGTCCATAAGTTCCGATACGCAGCAGTAGTCGACATGGTATCCGAGGACTTGTTCTGCAGAAACCTTGTCACCGTCTGTTACGGCAACATTATTCATCTGGTCGCCGAAGCGTATGATAAGCATGTCCTTTGCGTCTGCCACGGCAGCGGCGACACGCGCCCAGACTGCAATGTGTTCCTGTGTCTTTTTCTCTTTCCAGTATCCTACGACAACCTTGCGTGGCTTGCGGAGACGTGAGCAGATGTGTCCGAATTCACGGTCACCGTGTGCGGACTGGTTCAGGTTCATAAAGTCCATGTCCATGGTGTCCCAAGGAATTTCCCGGTTGTATTGGGTATGCAGGTGGAGGAGAGGCTTGTTCAGTGCCTGCAGGCCATGAATCCACATTTTTGCAGGAGAGAATGTGTGCATCCAGGTGATGACACCGACGCACTTGTCCTCATTGTTGGCTGCTTTCATGACAGCGGCAACCTCTTTGTCGGAGTTTGCTGTGCCTTTGTATACTACTTTTATGGGGATGATGCCTGTTGCGTTGAGTCCGTCGACCATTTCCTGTGAGTGGCCGTCTACGACTTTAACAGTCTCGCCTCCGTAAAGGAGCTGTGCTCCGGTTATCCACCAAAGCTCTAAGTTCTCAAATGGTTTCATATTGGTTAGTTTTTTTGTATAATCTGAGTAATCTGCTGTAGCAGTTATTGTCATTGACGTCAATTATGAATTGTGCATGAATAATGGATACTCATATTTTCCAATTGGCTGTGGCAGACATTTTAGTGTTCTCAGAATATATTCTTGTTGATATTAATTCCTGCTGTCTTGATATGCAAATTTTCAGAATGGAATTCATATTATAATATGTACGTGCGTACATATTATATTATGAATGCATCAGTGTTTCTGTCCCGGCTGTCCGTAATAGGCGTTGGGGCCGTGTTTGCGTAAGTAGTGTTTCTCTATGAGCAGGGGATTCATTTTTGTATCAGGATTGAGTGTGAGTGAGATGAATGCCATTTTCGCACACTGTTCCATTACTTTTGCATTATATACGGCGTTTGCCGGTGATGTTCCCCAAGAGAAAGGGCCGTGACATTTTACGAGGACTCCCGGGGTATGGTCAGGATTAATGTCTTTGAAGGCATCGATGATAACCGTGCCTGTTTCTTTCTCATATTCAGCCATCTCGCTTTCGGCCATGTCACGTGTGCACGGGATGTCCTTGTAGAAATAATCTGCGTGCGTCGTGCCGATATTTGGTATGCTGAGTCCTGCCTGTGCAAAGGCTGTCGCATAGGTTGAATGTGTATGTACGACGCCGGCTATGTTAGGGAAAGCCTTATAAAGCTCGATATGTGTCGGGGTGTCAGAAGAAGGATTCATTGTGCCCTCGACAACTTTTCCTGTGGCAATCTCTACGACGACCATGTCTTCTGCTTTCATGTCATCGTATGATACTCCTGACGGCTTTATGACCATAAGTCCTTTCTCACGGTCTATTCCGCTGACATTTCCCCAAGTGAAGATTACGAGATTTTGCTTCACAAGGTCAAGGTTAGCCCGGAATACTTGTTCTTTTAGTTCTTCCAACATAGTTCTTTATTTTTTTAAGGTGGTTTTCTTTAGAGTCTGAAATCTGCTTCGTTGCCGTTGTATCGGTACATGACGGCTCCGCGCTTTGATGTGAGTTTGTCTATGATATTTGTTTCCTCAATGACATTGCTCTGCTTTGCCCGTTTTCGGAAATTGCGCTTGTCTATTTCCTTTCCGATGATAGCTTCAAAGACATTCTGCAATTGCGTCAGGGTGAACAGTTCCGGTAGGAGCGAGAAGCATATAGGTTCGTTGTAGATGCGTCTTCTCAGCATTACGAGCGCATCCTCGACCATGTCGCTGTGGTCAGAGAAGAGTGGTGGGATGTCGTTCAGGCTGACCCATTCGAGTCCGTATTGCCTGCGCAGGTCTTCGTCATAATCCTTTACATTGATGAGTGCGCAATATGCCACTGATATTACTCGTGAGCCCGGGTCACGGTTTACAGCTCCGTATGCGCCGACCTGGCGCATGAATATGTCCTTCAGTCCGGTGAGGCTTGTCAGAACTCTTTCCGCGGCATTCTCAAGGTTCTCCGTCTGTGAGACAAAGCCGCCGTACAGTGCCCATTCTCCACGTCCCGGGTCTATTGTCCTGCGGCCCAGAAGCATTTTTAATTTTCCATTGTCGAAACCGAATACTATACAGTCCACAGAAATGTATGCCTGTGAGTATTCTCTGTAATAGTCAATCATTTGGATTTATGTTTTTTACAAACAGATTCTGGTTGAAGGTGCAGCTTATGGACAGAGCCAAAAGCTACACCTTTATGTTTATGTATTACCAGAGTACAATATACAGTACTGCAAGGATGATGATCACTCCTGCTGCTCCAAGGTTGAATGCCCTGTCGGTCTTGAATATGTCAAGGTCTATGGCAACGAGTTTCGGATCCTGGACAGTGTCCAGCGCATTTGAGCGGAGGTAGAAGCCTATTGTCGCCGTGATGGCTGCGAAGAATATCATTGCGCCTTGTACTCCGTGTATTGCGAGTGTGGTGTTGAAGAACGACATTACCAGGCATATCACGGAAAGGACGGAGATTGTGTACAGCACCTTGCTCCAGAACAGCTGTGTCTTCACGGTATTCTCCGTGAGTCTGTCAGCTTTCACGGCTTTGCTGCTGTAGAGGGATATTGTGACAAACATGATGATGAGCACGATGAACACATATCCTGAGCGGACCAGGAACGGGACGTCCGGCATGGTGAACTTGAACAGTATGGAGAAGAAGAATGTTCCGAATGCGGCGGCTACGGCGGCGGCACCGGATGCACGTTTCCATAGAAGTCCGAGTCCGAAGATTACGACGACGCCTGGGTATACGAATGCGGAATATTCCTGGATGAACTGGAATGCCTGGTCAATGCCTCCCATCAGCGGGTAAACGGCAACGAGGGCGATGAGGAGTGCGCTCACGGATGTCAGGCGGCCTACGTTCACGAGCTGCTTCTCGCTGGCATTCTTGTTGATGAACTGCTTGTAGATATCCATTGTGAACAATGTCGAGGTAGAGTTGAACATTGACGCAAGTGATGATATTACGGCTGCGGCGAGTGCTGCGAAGGAGAGGCCTTTGACGAATGTCGGGGTGAAGTTGCGTATGAGGAAAGGATAAGCGTCGTCAGAGCGTTCGATTCCTCCGGCGAGAGTTTGGCGGAGGGTTTCCAGAGCCTGACCGTCGCCGTTCATGATGTAGAATGCGCATACGCCGGGGATGCAGACGATGAACGGTATGAGAATCTTGAGGAATGCTGCGAAAATCATGCCTTTCTTTGCTTCGGCAAGAGACTTTGCTGCGAGACCTTTCTGTATGATGTACTGGTTGAAGCCCCAGTATCCGAGGTTTGTGAGCCACAGTGCGCCGAAGATAAGCACGATGCCCGAGTTTGTGAAGTAAGGGTCTTCTTTCTGTACTGTCACACCGTTCTCGACTACGCCGTTGATGACAGGATACAGTTCTTCGTTTCTGGTTACGATAAGGTTGAAATGCTTGTCTCCCGCCTGGTCGATGCACCAGCTGTAGATGTTTCCGAGAGCCTCCAAGGCTCCGCAGCCCCATACCTCGGCTCCGATTACGGAGAGTGCGGCGTATGCCGTTATGAGTCCGCCGCCGACGAGGAATGTTACCTGCATCACGTCGGTCCATGCCACGGATGCGAGTCCGCCGTAGATGGAGTAGAGTCCTGCGATGACGAAGAGTATGACGATGATGACCATGCGCACCTGGTCAATCTCCATTCCTCCGAGGTTTATGACCATGTCTGTCGGGAGTCCGAGAATCTGCTGGATGGCGAGTGCGCCGAGCCATGCAACGGAAGTCAGGTTGACGAAGACATAGAGGAAGAGCCACAGAAGTGAGAATGCGAGTCCCACGCCCCAGTTGTAGCGTTCGCGGAGGAACTGCGGGATGGTGAAGATCTTCTTCTCGATCATGAGAGGAAGGAGGAATTTTCCCACGACAAGGAGTGTTGCGGCGGCCATGAGTTCGTATGCTGCCTGTGCTATTCCTGACGCGAATGCCGAGCCTGACATGCCGATAAACTGTTCGGCGGAGATGTTTGCCGCGATAAGCGATGCGCCGACTGCCCACCATGTCAGTGTGTTGCCGGCAAGGAAATAGTCGGTCGATGATTTCTCTTCGCCCTTCTTGCCGCGGCTCAGGAATATTCCGAGGCCTACGAGCAGGACGATGTAGGCGGCAAATACGACGTAGTCGATAGTCGCAAAGCCGTTGTTCTGTAATGCTTCAATTACGCTCATTGGATTTTAGTGTTTATTTATTAGTTGTTAGTTGTTTCGCCATTTCTTCTCCGCCGCCGTCCCGTTTTCCGGTTCTGTGGGCGGCCGTTGTGGCCTGTCTGCCGTCAGCCTGCCGGCGTCCGGTTCCGGAAGGCCGCGGCGGGGTCTTTCCCTGCCGTCTTTCCGGCGGGAGGCAGCGGCGTGGCGCCGTTTCGGGGCGTGCGCCGTCCTTCAATTATTTTGTCGAGAATCTGTAGGCGGCGTGGCTGTGGTATTTCTCTCCCGGTTTCAGAGCAGGCTGTACCCATTCCTTCTTGTTCGGGGAGTCGGGGTATTTCTGGCTTTCGAGGCATACGCTGACATGCTTGGGGTATTTCACGCCGTGCTTGCGTATGATGTCCGCGTCTTTGCCGACGCCCTGGAAGTTTGCGCTGTAGACCTGCACGCCCGGCTCGTTGGTGAACATTTCCATGAATATTCCGGTTTTCGGGGAATAGAGCGAGGCGCATACCGTCGTGTCGTCGCCTTTGCCGTCCTGGTAGGTGTTCAGACAGTAGTTGTGGTCGTATCCTCCGGCGTTCTTCACTTGCGTGTACCGGGAGTTTATGGAGTCGGCTATGGCGTGCGGTGTCCTGAAGTCCATCGGCGTGCCTTCCACGGGAGCAATCTCGCCGGTTGTCATGAAGGTCTCGTCGGAAGGAGTGAAGCTGTCGGCGTTGACATAGAGGATCATGTCCGTTCCGGGCTGTGAGAGGTCGCCGTTGAGGTTATAGTAGTTGTGGTTTGTCTGGTTTATGATTGTTTCCTTGTCCGTCGTGGCCTCCCAGACGATGTCCAGCGTGTTGTCCGCCGTGATCTTGTATGTCGTGGTTGCGGTCACCGTTCCAGGGAATCCGTTCTCGCCGTCTTCGGCCACGATTGTCAGTTTCAGGATGGAGTCGCCCGTCTGTTCGGCGTCGTAGACCCTGTTCATCCATCCCGTCGTGCCTCCGCCGTGCAGGCAGTGCTTTCCGTCGTTCTGCCGGAGTTGGTATTCTTTTCCGCCGATGGTGAATTTTCCGTTGTTGATGCGGTTTGCGTAGCGTCCCACGGAGGAACCGTAGTCGCTTGGGGAGTTCAGGGTGTCGGTGTACTGCCTGAGGTTGTCGAATCCGAGCACCACGTCCGTCGGCCTGCCGTCTTTGTCCGGCACGACGAGGGATACGACGCGTCCGCCGTAGTTTGTGATGCATGCTTCCATGCCGTTGCTGTTTTTGAGTGTATACAGCTTTACGGGTTTTCCGTTGATTATGGAATCAAACGCCGCCGGGTCCAGGCCGGAGGCTGTCAGGGCATTATCGTTTGACGTACAGGCCGTTATGGCCATTGCCGCCGTCGCGGAAAGCAGGATTGTTTTTAGGAAATTCATTTTGAAGTATGTGTTAGTTTAATTATTTTGGGTTCAAAGTTACAAAAAATTATTATAAATCAAGACAAAAAATATTGTTTTTTGCTTGTTTGTGCAAAAAAATGTCATTAAATGCATATAAACGAGAGTATTTTCCTGTCGTGCGGCAGCTTTTTCCTTTCTGGTTTCCCTGTTCCGGAAGTGGTCTCCGTGCGCCGGCGGTGTTCCGCGGGCTTCCGCGCGTCAGTTCCGCGGGAGAATTTCCGTGAGGGTTAATCCTTTTTAAGGAACGCGCGTTATTTTTATATAAAATCAGTGCTTTTTCCCGCTGTTTTCTTTTGTTTTTCCGTTAAATTCCTGCGATGTTTCCGCATTCCCCGCCGTTTCTCGGGAGGAGCGCATGGATTTTTCTCCGGCGGCAGGCTTCTGTTTCCCGCCGCCGGAGGTTCCGTCCCGCTCTTCGGGCGGAAATTCCGTGTCCCTGTTGTTTCCCGGAAAACATCAGGGCATTTTTTCCGCCGTGATGCGCCGGTGTTGCCGTGATGTGTCCTTTTTCCTGAAAACACCGTCGGAATTTTTTGAAACACCGTTGGAAATTTCTGAAAAGGCCTTTGAAATTTCCGAAACCATCCGCGGATTTTCTGAAACCGTCTGCGGATTTTCTGAAAATCCCGCTGTTTTTTCCGGAGATGCAGGAGATTTTTCTGTGAACCCATGCTTTTTCAGGCGCATTTCCCGTCCTTTCGGGTGTGGAATCCGCCGTGTTTTTTGAGAAATGCGGCGGATTTTCTTGAGAAATCAGTCCGTTCCGGGCATGATCAGGGCCGTTTTTTTCATGAAAATCACGGAATCCCTTCCGCAAAACCGCCGCCGTGCCGGCGGAAAGCCTGCTTTTCGTGCGGGAATGACGTTATGGAATGTGAAAAGCCGCGGTTTTGAATGTCAACGGCATTGTTACGGGATGCAAAATAAATTACATTATTTTAAGCCATGGCCTCATGGCCGCCGCAGCGGACTTCTGCCGTGTGCCGTGTGCCGTGCGGAGCCGTAGGGCGGGAATTCCTGCCGTCTTGTCCCCGCGGAGGGTTCCGGAAGTCAGGCCTTCACCTCCCGGGAGCGGGTGCGGGGAAGCCGCGGAACGGCGATAATTGCCTAAACCTTAATATTATTTTGCTTAAAGGGCGCGTTATTCAAGTTTTTTTTGTAATTTTGCAACCAAATGCGAATAAAAATCACAAAGATATGGCAAAAGAACTGAAAGAACTCACCAAGCGAGCAGAAAATTACAGCCAGTGGTACAATGACCTCATTGTCAAGGCTGACCTCGCGGAGCAGAGCGCGGTGCGCGGCTGCATGGTCATCAAACCTTACGGATATGCAGTCTGGGAGAAGATGCAGGCGGAGCTTGACCGCATGTTCAAGGAGACAGGCGTGCAGAACGCCTATTTCCCGCTGCTCATCCCGAAATCATTCCTTTCCCGCGAGGCGGAGCATGTGAAGGGCTTTGCGAAGGAGTGCGCCGTCGTGACCCATTACCGCCTGAAATCCTCCGAGGACGGCAATTCCGTCGTCGTGGATCCCGAGGCCCGTCTCGAGGAGGAGCTTATCGTCCGTCCTACGTCGGAGACAATCATCTGGAACACGTACAAGAACTGGATTCATTCCTACCGCGACCTGCCTCTCATGTGCAACCAGTGGTGCAACGTGATGCGCTGGGAGATGCGCACCCGTCCGTTCCTCCGCACTTCGGAGTTCCTGTGGCAGGAAGGCCATACGGCTCACGCCACCCGCGAGGAGGCGGAGGCGGAGGCTCAGAAGATGCTGAAGGTCTACGCTGATTTCGCCGAGAACTTCATGGCCGTTCCCGTGCTCCAGGGCGTCAAGTCGGAGACGGAACGCTTCGCCGGTGCGCTGGACACGTACACCATCGAGGCGATGATGCAGGACGGAAAGGCGCTGCAGAGCGGCACGTCCCACTTCCTCGGGCAGAACTTCGCGAAGTCCTTTGACGTCACGTTCCTCAACAAGGAGAACAAGCCGGAATATGTATGGGCGACTTCGTGGGGCGTGTCAACCAGGCTCATCGGTGCGCTTATCATGACCCACTCCGACGACAACGGCCTCGTTCTTCCTCCGAAACTCGCTCCGATCCAGGTTGTTATTATTCCTATAGCCAACAAGCCTGAGCAGCGTGTCGCAGTTACGGAAAAGATACAGCCGGTAATTGATGCGCTTCGCCGGAAGGGAATCTCCGTCAAGTATGACGACGCCGACAACAAGCGTCCGGGCTTCAAGTTCGCGGACTACGAGCTGAAAGGCGTGCCGGTGCGCCTCGCCATGGGCGCGCGTGACATCGAGAACGGCACTATAGAGATCATGCGCCGCGACACTCTCGAGAAGGAGTCCGTCCCGTTCGACGGAATAGCGGAGCGCGTGGAGGCGCTTCTCGCCGACATTCAGAAGAACATCTTCGAGAAGGCCCGCAAGTACCGTGACGAGCACGTCTACGAGTGTGACAATTATGAGGAATTCAAGGAACGCGTGAAAGACGGCGGCTTCTTCCTCTGCCATTGGGACGGCACGGAAGAGACGGAGGCGAAGATCAAGGAGGACACGCAGGCGACAATCCGCTGTGTGCCTTTCGCCTACGAGCAGACGCCGGGCGTGGACATGGTCTCCGGGAAGCCGGCAAAATGCCGCGTGATTATCGCCCGCTCATATTAAGTGTGTCTCTTGCGCCGAAGCCGGCGATTTCCAATTATCATGAAGGTAGTCATATCATTAGGTTCGAACAAGAACCGGACAGAGAACATCGGAATTGCAGAGAAGGAACTTTCGGGTTTCTTCTCTGCAATCCGTTTCTCCTGCACACGGTACACGGGCGGCGGATACTGCAACGCCGTCGGAGTAGGGGATACTTCTCTGCCATACGCAACGCTGCGGGAGAATTTCAAGAGGCTGGAGCAGCGCCTCGGACGGACGGAGGACAGGAAATGCATTCCCATAGACATCGACATCCTGGAATACGGCGGACACTGCCATAAGCCGGAAGACATTGCCCGCGGCTATAATGTGGAATTAATGAAAGAACTTGGACTATGAGGAATGTGGCCATGACATTGCTTTTCCTTTGCTCCTGTATCGCAGGCGCACAGGACTTTGAGGACAACTTTACGGACAGGACGCTGCGTGCCGACTATACGTTCTCGGGAAATTCCTCCGTCCGGATGGTCTCCCTGGACGGGCTCTCCGTCTCAGAGGGATGGTACGGGAAGCGCAGGAACCTCCCCGCGGTGCCGGTGGAGGGCAACGGACAGATAATCGTCAGGAAACACAGGGGAGGGGACGTCATATACCGCAACTCCTTCTCCACGCTGTTCCAGGAATGGCTGAGCTATGACGAGGCAAAGGAGAAAAGCCGCTCCTTCGAGAATGTCTTCCTCATGCCCATGCCGAAGGATACGGTGGATGTCACCGTAAGGCTCATGGACAGCCGCCGTGAGGTGATGGCGGAGATGACCCATACGGTCGTGCCGGACGACATACTCATCCGCCGCCTTGCCGTGGCAGGGACTACGCCGTACGAGACGCTGCAGCATCCTGCGGACACGTCACGGTGTATCCGCATAGCGTTTGTCGCCGAAGGGTACAGGGAGGAGGAGATGCCTGTGTTCATCGATGACGCGAACGCCGCCGCCGAGGCCTTGTTCGCCCATGAGCCGTTCAAGTCCCGCCGCAGGGATTTCGGAATCGTCGCCGTCAAGTCTCCGTCCGCCGACAGCGGGACCAGCGAGCCCGGCAAGGGAAAATGGCTGAATACGGCCCTGCACTCCGGCTTCGACACGTTCTACAGCGAAAGGTATCTCACGACGCTGCATCTGAAAGACCTGCACGACTGGCTTGCCGGCATTCCCTACGAGCATATCATCGTCCTTGTCAATACGGACAGGTATGGCGGCGGCGGTATACTGAATTCGTATAATCTCGCCGCGACCCGCCATCCGCAGTTCCGGCCCGTGGCCGTCCATGAGTTCGGCCACAGTTTTGCCGGCCTGGCGGATGAGTATGCGTACGAGACGGAAGATATTCCGATGTATCCTCTGGATGTCGAACCGTGGGAGAAGAATATCACCACTGATGTGGATTTCTCGGGAAAGTGGGAGAATCTTATAGGAAAAGTTCCCGGTGTGGGGAAGTTCGAGGGCGCCGGCTATTCACTAAAAGGCGTCTATCGCGCCAGCCGTGACTGCCGCATGCGCACGAACGAGAATCCTGAGTTCTGCCCGGCCTGCCGGCAGGCCATCGAAGGAGTGATAAAATTCTATACGGAGTGATACCCTCTCTCTCCTGTATGGACATCGCTTTTGTGGAAGTGCCGCCGAAAATCAGTCCTGGCCGGAACCTGTCCGCCGGAACCTGTTTCCCGGCAGCCGGCTATGGCAGCCGGAAAGCAAGGGCAGGCAGAGGCTCATTCCGAAACAATGGTTTCAGCGGAGCTTTCTGCCTGCCCTTGCTTTTCCTGTCACACAATGCCGTGAGCCATAAGGCGCTGCTCGGCAAGTTTCTCGTATTTCGTGCCGGGACGGCCGTGGTTCGCGAACGGATAGATGCTTATTCCGCCGCGCGGAGTGAAGATTCCGGTGACTTCTATGTATTTCGGGTCCATGAGGCGGACAAGGTCTTTCATGATCTTGTTGATGCAGTCCTCGTGGAAATCCCCGTGATTGCGGAAACTGAACAGATAGAGTTTTAGGCTTTTGCTCTCCACCATCTTTTCGCCCGGCATGTACATTATCTTTATCTCTGCGAAGTCAGGCTGCCCGGTGATGGGGCACAGAGATGTGAACTCAGGGCAGTTGAACTGCACCCAATAGTCGTTTTCCGGATGTTTGTTCATGAAGGTCTCCAGGACCTCCGGCGCATAGTCGCTCTTGTATTCCGTCTTTCGGCCTAACTGTCTCAGGCCTTCCTTTTCTCTTTCGTTGTTCATATATATGTTTTTAGTGATGTTCACTGATTAGGCACGGCCGCGTAGAATTCCAGATCCTCGTCTCCTGTGTTGACGAGGCTGTGGGTGTGTCCCTTCGGGCAGTAGGCGCATTGTCCCTCCCTGACGGCGGAAGCCACGCCGTCGTCAATGATGGTTCCCTCTCCTTTTATTATAAAGAGCATCTCCGAACTTGTATCATGGGTATGCTCGCCGATGCTTGCGCCCGGAACGAGCAAGCCTCTCATGATTCGGTTTGCGCCGTCCCGGAACATTTTCGCATGGATTTCCTTTTCGCCGCCTTTGAAATTGGGAATGGTGGAAGTTTCCATCGTGCTGAAGTCTATGATCATGGCTATTGTCCGTATGTTGTTGTTTATGTATGCTTATTTATAAATGTGCCGTGCAAGTCCGTATATATAACGCCTGAATCCCGGCTTGTATGCAAGGAGGGTGTCAAACCATCCGATGTGCCGTCCGGCCATGCGCACGACGATGCCGACATAGAACATGGCAAACAATGTTCCCACTCCGATGATGTGCCACATCCATCTGTGGAAGAAGAAGAAGCTTGCCGCCACTCCGAGGACGACGAGCATCGTGTCAACCATGATCTTTACTTTTGGAAAAGGCTTTCCCGAGACTTTGCTTATTGCGACAGGGAAGCCCTCGCCCGGCATCGTCACACTCCCGCATCTCACCTCAAAGGCGATGCCGAAGCCGAGAATCGTACATCCGGCAAACTGTGCCGCGGCTTTCTGCCATGCCGCGACAGGCGTGAGCCATGCCGTGCAGGCCATGTTCACGTCTATGAGAAACCCGAAAACTGTGCCGACTACAAGCTGGAAAAGCTGCACCCATTCAAATCTTCCGCGCAGGACGGCCATCTGTCCAAGGACGAGTACGCCGTTCATGATATATGTATATTGCCCGATGGTCAGTGCGGGAATGTTCTCAAGCACCTTGCCGGCACTTTCAAAGACATAGGGCAGTACGCTTATGACGCTTGAGCCGACACCGGAGCGTACGCATACCGCAACGCCGAACGTCATGATGTAAAGGGAAACAAGCAGCAGGATATGCTGCCAGATGAAAGAAACTGTTCTGTCTTTTCTATTCATGGATTTATGTATTTTGTTAAAGGATATTATTCCGTCTTTTTCTATTCACGGATTTATGTGTTTTACTAGAGGATATGCTTCGCAATTGACATCATCGGGGTCAGTGTCCTCTGACAAACTGGCCTTCAGGCATTTCGGGGAAGCACCGCTCTTCGTCAAATTCCTCTTCCTGCTGTAATGCCTGTTCCCGGCAATAGCGTTCGTATTCCGTCATGTCTGCTTCTTTCATTAACCGGCTGATGACTTTGGGGAAATGTTCCTTTTCCAAGATGCGGACTTTCTTCTCTATGTCCTCGACACTGTCATCCTCCTGCAACATGACCCTGAACTGTGCGATATGGCTGCCCTTGTCAATCTCAGGAGTGACATAATGTACCGTGATTCCCGTCTCTGTCTCTCCGGCTTCTTTCACGGCTTCATGGACATGACGGCCCCACATGCCCTTTCCTCCGAATTTCGGCAGAAGGGACGGGTGGATGTTTATGATTTTCCTTGGAAATCTCTCTGTCAGATAGTCAGGGATGCGGAGAAGAAAGCCGGCAAGTATGATATAGTCACATCCTGCCACCGTCTTCAATACAAAGTCCTGCTCTTCCTCAAGCTGTTGTTTGGATATGATGACAGACGGGATGCCGTGGCTCATGGCACGTTGCAGTACGAAGGCATCTTTTCTGTTGCTTACGACGACAGCGACGTCTGCGCTCCTGTCATCCCTGAAATGCTGTATGATATTTTCGCAGTTCGTGCCGTTGCCGCTTGCAAAGATGGCTATTTTCTTCTTCATTGCACTCTTGTTGTATTTTGTTTGCCCTCAGATTGTTTCTGCTGTCTTAAGTTCATTCTTTTTGCGTGATATGGACATGTTCCTGCCGTACTGAGTGTTGATGGCTTTCATCATTTTCCTGAACAGCGGTCCGTGGGCGCTTTTGTCTTTCAGCTTGTTGACTATTATATAATAATGTATCATCTCATGAATTATGACGTCGTCAAGCTCGTCCTCAGGAAGGTCAAACCGTACGCTTATGCGTAGCCGGAAGTCGTAATGCACAACTCTGCCGTACCATGTCCTTTTACGCTTGAACGCAAGCTGTCCGAGCAAGGTCCGCGCCTTGCTCAGTCTTATTGTCAGTTCCGGTAACTTACCGTTGAACATTAGTGTGTTGTATTCTTGAAACTTCTGCTGTATATACGGAACGGTGGCTATCATTTTTCGGCTTATCCTGTAATTCTATGGCAGGAAAGAACCTGCCGTACCTGTTGGAATCGGAATGCAAATGTACTAAATAATGAGCAAATAATGAAATTATTTCTAAAAAAATAGTTGTTCCTTATTAGGATGATAATGTTTTTTTATACTTTTGTATTATAAAACCTAAAAGAATGCAGAATTATGGAAAAGATGACAGAACTCGAGAAAATGCATGCGGGAATGCTTTATGACGCCAATTTTGATCAGGAGCTGAACAAGATGAGGATGGAAGCGAAGGAACTTTGCCATGACTATAACCATACACGTCCTTCTGACGAGAAGACGCGTGCGGAAATATTGAGAAAACTTCTTGGCAGTACCGGTGAGCGTATAACCGTAGAACAGCCGTTCGTCTGTGACTACGGATGCAATATAAATGTTGGTGAAGGCTTCTTTGCAAATTATAACCTTGTCATACTTGACGCTGCTCCTGTGACTTTCGGAGACAACTGTTTCGTTGCGCCGAACTGCTGCTTTACCACGGCGGCTCATCCTTTGGATGTTGAGCAGAGAAATGCCGGTCTTGAGACTTGCAAGCCAATCCGTGTGGGCAATAATGTTTGGATAGGTGCAAATGTCGTAGTGTTGCCGGGCGTGACAATTGGCGACGGTGCTGTCATCGGTGCAGGAAGTGTGGTGACAAGGGATATTCCTGCCGGTGTCGTTGCATACGGGAATCCATACAAGCCGCACAGAAAGGCCGAATGACAATTGCCTGACATGTGGCTGTCATGAGAAAAGCTGGTATTCCGGAGAGATGGCAGACGCTATTATTGCATGGCAAAAAGAGAGCAATGGAAGTGAGATTTGACAGCCTTACTTCCATTGCTCTCTTTTTGCAGGCTTACGGGACTTTGGCAGAGCAGGCGCTGCTGCTTTGGCCAATGGTTACCTTTCGCATGGTCAACCGTTACGTTTTACAATGTAAAGTGTTACCTTTTATCATACAAAAGGTAACACTTTGTTTTCCGCTTCTAAAGACAATGGATTCATGCCCGTCAGCATTACATTTAAGGAGTGTCGCAAACTTTGCGGAATAAGACTGTTGTCTTATCTTTGTCCTCTACATTAATAAGTCGCTCATAACTTCGTCAGCCATAGCTATATATGCAGTTTCGCTCGGGTGCAGGTGGTCACCGGAGTCAAAGCCTGTGTTGAATGCCTCCGGCTTTGCAGGGTTACGGACTGCTTTGTCGAAATCGATACAGCCGTCAAACAGTGATGATGTTCTGAGCCATTCGTTGAACTCGCAGCGCATACTCTCACGCTCCGCATTATATGTACGCCATCCGGAAATAGGAAGCAATGTGCCGCTCCATACCCTTAGTCCAAGCTTCCTTGCATGCTTTACATAGAGCCGTTCCACACCTTCCTTCATCTCCTGTACGGTAGGCATGTCGCTCCATGGACGGAAGATGTTTACTTCTTCTCCTACCGGATGGATTATGTCGTTTATGCCATGCTGTATGATGACATCGGTGGCACCGTTAACGTTCAGCTCTATCGGGAATCGCGTTTCACCTTTTAATCCGTATGCCTGATACGTGATGCAGTCATATTGCCGGAGTATGCGCGTGCCGCTTACGGCACGTCTTATTATTGCAACATTCCTGAATCCGTTGTCCCAGGCACGCATGGCAAGATAGTCCGGCCAGCTCTGCGCCGTAATGGAGTCCCCGTAACAGACAAGAGCATGATTTTTCTCTTCTGTGAGTATGTCTATCGTGTTGAGGAAATAAAACCAGTTGGTATTTCGTGACAGTTCCACAGGAAAGCTTTCATCATCCGCAAAATTCCCGTATGCATATTTCCCTTTTGACAGCGGGCCGGTTATGAGTGTGCCAGCATTCATTTGGGTACATTCGGCAAGATAGATGCTGACGTTTATGGTTTCTCCGGCGGTGACCTGGAACGGAATCTCGTCACTTTCCGCCTCTTTTCCCGGCTTGATGGTTACGCTTTCCGAAGTGTTGAATGTGATTCGCGCATGATTGACCCTGGCGGCGGAGATAGTGACTGGTTCCGTACCGGTAAGGTTTGAAAACCTGAAGCGTAGTCTGCTGCCGGAAAAGACTATTCTTATCGGGTAGCGCAGCGTGATGTCCTTTGCATAGATGCACTCTTTTCTATCTGTAAATGACGTGGCGTTGCCCCAACAGGCAACCCATTTTGTGAAGTTGTTGGAAGGGTCTGACATTGTATTATGAAAAAAATATTTTTACAAAACTATGAATAATTTTTGAAATAATAAATAAATATCAAATATTTTTTTTATCTTTGCACAAAATACAGTGTGACTTTTTCTGTGCTTCTGTGCCGTGTCTTGTGTTTGGAAGCATGATTTCATGAAGAGGTTCTATTGTATGTATCCATAATTTAATACTATGCGAGAATTCAAAGATATAAAGATAGCTGTAGCCGGTACGGGCTATGTCGGCTTGAGCATAGCCACTCTGCTTGCTCAAAACCATGATGTCGTTGCTGTCGATGTCATAAAGGAGAAAGTTGACCTCATCAATCAGAGGAAAAGTCCGATAAAGGATGACTATATAGAAGATTATCTTGCAGCCAAGGAATTGAGGCTTACAGCTACGCTTGATGGCAGGAGTGCTTATGCCGATGCGGACTTTGTGGTAATTGCCGCACCTACTAATTATGATCCGGTGAAGAATTATTTCGACACTTCCCGTGTTGAGGAGGTGATTGATCTCGTCTTAGACGTCAATCCGGAAGCTGTGATGGTTATAAAGTCAACGATACCTGTTGGCTATACGCGTTCTCTTTATGTGAAATATGCGAAGCGTTTCAAGGCGGAGAACCGTCCTGTCAACCAAAAGTTGAAATTGCTTTTCTCTCCGGAGTTCCTGCGTGAGTCAAAAGCTCTATATGACAATCTTTATCCTTCTCGCATCATAGTCGGATACCCGAAGATGATAAAGGAGGCCGGTGAGGAGAATGATGCCATCATTGCTGTCGGAAGCAATCATGCCGGAACATATGCGGAGACTTTTGCGAGACTTTTGCAGGAAGGCGCAAAAAAGCAAGACATTGCAGTTCTTTACATGGGACTGAAGGAGGCTGAAGCAGTAAAACTGTTTGCCAATACGTATTTGGCACTGCGTGTCTCTTACTTCAATGAGCTTGACACGTATGCGGAAATGAAGGGGCTTGACACGCAGGCCATAATTGACGGCGTTGGACTTGACCCGCGTATAGGTACGCATTATAACAATCCTTCTTTCGGTTACGGAGGATATTGCCTGCCAAAGGATACGAAACAGCTGCTTGCCAACTACCAGGCTGTGCCTCAGCAGATGATGACGGCCATAGTGGAAAGTAACCGTACCAGAAAGGACTATATTGCCGACGCTGTCTTGCAGAAAGCGGGGTGGTATGGGTATTCTCATAATAATCAGTTTGATGTCAATGGGAATGTTCAGCAGGAGGCTCCTACAATCGGTGTGTACCGTCTTACGATGAAGAGCAATTCTGACAATTTCCGCCAAAGTGCCATTCAAGGCATAATGAAACGTATAAAGGCAAAAGGTGCGAACGTAATCATTTACGAGGAGACATTGGAAGACGGTACTCTGTTCTTCGGAAGTAAGGTTGTCAATGATATTGATGAGTTCAAGTCTGTGTCGCAAGTGATTATAGCTAATCGCTACGATGGGATTTTGGATGACGTAAGGGAGAAAGTTTACACCCGTGATATTTTCCGGCGTGACTGATTTGAGTATGTTAGGACAATCATTATTATGGGAATGCTTAAAAATGACAGTTTGCCTCTGCATGTGTTATGGATATAAGCTGTGTGGAAGCTTTCTTATTTATTGCGGCAAATAGAAAAAATAGACTTATGAAATTCATAGCGGTAATTCCTGCGAGATATGCGTCAACAAGATTCCCAGGCAAGCCTTTGGCAATGCTTGGCGGAAAGACTGTCATAGAGCGTGTTTATACACAGACAAAAAAGGTTATAGAAAATGTGTTCGTCGCCACAGACGATGAACGGATACGGGATGCAGTCATGCAGTTTGGCGGAGAAGTCGTAATGACACGGGCAGATCATAAGAGCGGCACGGACAGGATTGAGGAAGCTGTTTCGTTGCTGGATTCACGTCTTGGCCTTTCTCCTGACGATATTGTGATAAATGTTCAGGGTGACGAGCCTTTTATCCAGCCTTCGCAGATAGAGTCTGTAATGAAATGTTTTGAGGATGGAAATACTCAGATAGCCACTCTTGGTAAGCCGTTCTGCAAGGATATTGCTGCAATAGGCAATCCTAATTCTCCCAAGATTGCAGTGTCACAGCAAGGATATGCACTGTATTTCTCACGTTCTGTGATACCTTTCTGCCGGGGAAAGGGAAAGGAGGAGTGGGCTGAGGCTTATCCTTATCTCAAGCATATAGGACTGTATGCTTACAGAAGATGTGTGCTCCACGAGGTTACTTGTCTGCCGCAGTCTCCACTCGAAATTGCTGAAAGTCTTGAACAGTTGCGATGGCTTGAGAACGGCTACAGGATAAAAGTCGGCCTGACTGAGGTGGAGACAATAGGTATTGACACGCCTGCTGATTTGGAGAATGCGGAGAAGTTCATTGCTTCAATGCGTTAATTGTCATATCCTTTATTTCGGCAGATGATAATGAAGCGGAACTTCCGTGTGATATTAATGTACATATAATAGATGTTTCTCAATTAGGTATTTATGGATTGGCACGAAGAGACTGAACGTATGGTGGAGCGTGGAGTGGGATATTTTAGGCAAGGATACAACTGTTCCCAAAGCGTAGCGATGGCATTTGCCGGTTGGTATGATGTCCCGTTGCCGCTTATGACACGTATGTCTGCGAGTTATGGAGGAGGAATAGGGCGCATGCGTGAGACTTGCGGCTCAGCTCTTGGCATGTTTATGCTCGCCGGACTTGAGATAGCCGGAGAGAAAGCGGACAGAGAGGTGAAAAAAAAGAATTATGAGGCCGTTCAGAAACTTGCGGCAGATTTCAAGGAACAGACCGGAAGCATCTGCTGTAGGGAGTTGCTCGGATTAAACAAGAAGCGTGCCGATAGAACCATTCCTGAGATTGCTGTCACTGCAACTCCTGATGAGAGGACGGATGAATATTATAAAAAACGTCCGTGCGTAAGGATGGTGGAGACCGCCATAAGAATATACATGCGTTTTCTGGAAGAACGTGCGGAAAAGTGAAAAAAGTTGAAATAATAGGCAGTGATGTCCGTACTTAAATAAAAATTAGGTATCTTTGTGGAAACGAATTTCGAAACTAAGGAATTATTACAGTGAAGAATAGAATATATACGATACTATTGTCATTTGCGTTGGGTACGGTGGCTTTTGACGGCTCAGCTCTTGCGCAGAAAATAACCCTTGGCTCCTATACGCTGAAAGATGGAGGACTCTACAAAGGAGAGATGGTTTCAGGAAAGGCTAACGGCAAGGGCTCGGCAACATATAAGAACGGTGATATTTACGAAGGTGACTATATAAAGGGTAAACGTCAGGGGTATGGAGTCTATTCTTTCTCTGACGGAGAAAAATATGAAGGTCAGTGGTTCCAGGACCAGCAGCATGGCAGGGGCGTATTTTATTTTGCCAACAATAATAAATATGACGGCCTGTGGTTCCGTGACTATCAGCAGGGACATGGCGTGATGTATTATTACAATGGTGATAGATATGATGGTAACTGGCTTCAGGATAAGCGTTCCGGCAAGGGACGTTATACTTTTGCTTCCGGCGCATATTATGACGGCGAATGGGAAAATGACATGAAAAATGGCAAGGGCAAGTATGACTGGGGTGACGGTTCTGTATATGACGGTCAGTGGCTGAACAACCAGCGTTCCGGAAAAGGCATTTACCGCTATGCTGACGGTGATGTCTATAATGGCATGTGGCTGAATGACATACAGCATGGCAAGGGAATCTACCGTTATGCCAACAAGGACGTTTATGAAGGTAATTACGTTCAGGGCGAACGTGATGGTGAGGGTATTTTCCGTTATGCCAATGGTGATGTATATACTGGTCACTTTAAGGCTGGTGAGAAGGAAGGACAAGGAACTCTCGTCTGGAGAAACGGTGATTCTTATACAGGACAATGGAAAGCAGATAAATATGACGGCAAGGGGGTGCTGAGGAAAAAGACTGGCGATACCTTTGACGGATATTTCAAGAATGGTAAAATGAATGGGGAAATGATAATTCATTTTGCTGATGGCAGCAAATTCAAGGGTACATATAAAGACGGATACCCACATGGAAAAGCTATAGAAGAAGACAAGGACGGTAACCGTTTTGAAGGCTCTTACCGTGACGGGGAGCGTGACGGCTCTTATGTCATGAAAGACCGCAACGGACGTGTCACCAAAAAAGGAAAATATTAATACGACGGAATATAAAGCCTAATTATAGAGTAACTAATCATAAATTTTTAATTATTATGGTAATTGACAAAATTGAGAATCTACAGCACTATGCAACGCTGAATCCTTATTTCCCACAGATTATAGAGTTCCTGAAGAACACAGACCTTAACAAACTGGAAAACGGTAAGCATGAGATTGACGGTAAAAATTGTTTCGTCAATATTATGGACACGGCAGGAAAGACAAAGGAGGGTGCCGTGATGGAGACACATAAGAATATGCTTGATATCCAGATTCCGTTGAATAATGATGAAACTTATGGATATACTCCGATGGAACTGCTTCCGGATTGTGAATATAATGCAGAGAAGGATGCTACGAAATATCCAGGTGTGATGGCAGAGGGATTCTGCACATGTCATCCTGGAATGATGGCTATTTTCTGGCCACAGGACGGACACCAGCCTTGTATAGGAACCGGAACGATACATAAGGCTGTCTTCAAGGTGAAGTGCTGAGAGCGTTCCTGACATAAACCTTAACAAACAATTGAAAATACTATGACTTGCGCAAAGAAGACTGCCACAAAGAAGACTGTCACCCCCAAGGCCTCTAAAGCCCCTAAAAAAACACAACATATAGGGTTGGTTAAGAATGATCCATGGCTTGAGCCTTATGAGGCTGCGATACGTGGACGTCATGATCATGCAGAATGGATGATAAATGAACTTACAAAAGGCGGAAGGCAGACTCTTTCTGATTTTGCGAGTGGGTATCTTTATTTTGGTCTCCATCGTGATGCTAAAGGTGGATGGGTGTTTCGAGAATGGGCACCTAATGCCACGGAAATATATCTGATAGGCGATTTTAATGGTTGGAAAGAACAGAAAAAGTATGCCTGCAAGAGGGTAAAAGGTACAGGAAACTGGGAACTGAAACTTCCTGCAACAGCAATGAAGCACGGAGACCTGTATAAACTCAAAATCAAATGGGACGGTGGAGAAGGCGAGCGCCTGCCTGCATGGGTGCGCCGTGTGGTGCAAGATGAAACCACAAAGATATTCTCTGCTCAGGTTTGGGCTCCTGCCGAGGAATATAAATGGAAGAAAAAAACTTTCAGAGCAAAGAAAGACCCTCTTTTTATCTATGAGTGTCACATCGGTATGGGACAGGACGAGGAAAAAGTTGGAACATATACAGAGTTTAAGGACAAAGTATTGCCTCGTGTGATTAAAGGTGGTTATAACTGCATCCAGATTATGGCTATTCAGGAACATCCTTATTATGGCTCTTTTGGATACCATGTGTCAAATTTCTTTGCAAGTTCAAGTCGCTTCGGAACTCCGGAAGAGTTGAAGGCTCTTATAGATGCAGCCCACCAAAAAGGTATATCGGTTATCATGGATCTTGTTCACTCACATGCTGTGAAGAATGAGATAGAGGGACTTGGTAATTTTTGCGGTGATCCTAATCAGTATTTCTATTCAGGTGCCCGTCGTGAGCATAATCAGTGGGATTCTCTCTGTTTCGACTATGGCAAGGGAGAGGTTATGCATTTCCTTCTTTCAAACTGTAAGTATTGGCTTGATGAATTCCATTTTGACGGCTTCCGTTTTGATGGTGTAACATCAATGCTTTACTATAATCATGGTTTGGGTGTTGATTTCGGTGGTTATGGTGACTATTTTAACGGAGGGCAGGATGATAATGCCATCTGTTATCTTGCTTTGGCAAATAAACTTATCCATGATGTTAACAAGAATGCTATTACCATTGCTGAGGAAATGTCCGGTATGCCAGGACTTGCCGCAAAATTTGATGATGGAGGACTTGGCTTTGATTACCGTCTTGCCATGGGCATCCCTGATTACTGGATAAAGATGATTAAGGAAAAACGGGATGAAGATTGGGGCGTATTTGACATATTTTGGAAGATGACAGATCGCCGCTCTGATGAAAAGACGATATCTTATGCAGAGTCTCATGATCAGGCTCTTGTTGGTGACAAGACAATAATTTTCCGTCTGATAGACAGCGATATGTACTGGCACTTCAAGAAAGGGGATGAGAATGATGTTGCAACACGTGGCATTGCTCTGCACAAGATGATTCGTCTTGTAACGGCATCTACCATCAATGGTGGTTACCTGAACTTTATGGGAAATGAATGGGGACATCCGGAGTGGATTGATTTTCCTCGTGAAGGTAACGGCTGGAGTCATAAATATGCGCGTCGTCAGTGGGGATTGGTTGATAATAAGGAACTGTGCTACCATTGGCTCGGTGATTTCGATGCAAAGATGCTTGAAGTCCTGAAGTCGGAAAAAGGATTCAACAAGACTCCTGTTCAGGAAATCTGGCACAATGATGGTGATCAGATTCTTGCTTTTTCTCGCGGAGAACTGATTTTTGTTTTCAATTTTAACCCTACAAAGTCATTTACAGACTATGGATTCCTGGTTCCGACAGGCTCATATAATGTCGTGCTGAACTCTGACAGTCCAGATTTCGGAGGCTTTGGAAGTTGTGATGATGCCGTTACGCATATGACGAATTATGATCCTATGTACGTGGAAGAGCACAAGGAGTGGCTGAAACTATATATTCCAGCGCGTTCTGCCATGGTACTGAAAAAGAATTAATATAGACCACGTTTTGCATGGTCTATTTAGAACAATGCAGATTGATAACGTTATTCTCAGAATTATTCTTAAATGACTAATAATAGAAAAGATAGCACCACTGCGATAAGGGCTGTGTGTGCTATCGTTTTTATACTGTTCTCATTTTTGTATATATATTTCTATCAGACACCGACATTGACTTATGAGCAGCATGTCCTGTCTGGTGGGGTTACTGTTTACCGTCCATTGATAAGTGCTATAATTATAACCGCTGTCGGATGGATGGGGCAGATGTTTATATCTGGTGTCTGTGGATTTGCGAAAGGATTCTATGCTTTGACATTCTTTCCCTCCATGGCTTTACTTGCTTTTCTTACTTGTGGAGAGTCTGACGGTAATGGAGGGCTGACTGTAGGAAATTCGATATGGATGATAGGCATCTCTCTTATTATATATCTTGCATGTATGACTGCTCTGCAGAAATTGCATTTTTTTGCATTTTCCAAAGATTCATTGTTGTTTTCAAGGCAACTCACGCTTAATCTCTGCATCATGGTGCTTATGATGTTATTTGTTGTTAAGAACTCTAATGGTGACAGCCTCTTGCACCGCCAAGTTATTGCTGAGAAGCAACTTGTCAACCAAGATTATGGAAGTCTTGCCAATGAAGGAAAGAACTGGCATGGAGATGTTTTTATGGATACCAATCCGACATTGACTCTGCTTAGGTATATAGCATTGGATAAGCGTGGGGAATTGGCAGAGAAATTATTTGCTCAGCCGGTTGTTGGGTCTACTGCGTCATTGTGCCGTTTGGAGGGAATTACTCCTGCAATTTGTAAGAAGAAGATGTTGTCACGGTATAAAGGTTTTGATTATCATCTGTGTGCTTTTCTTTGTGACAGAGACCTTGACGCTTTTGCACGTTTGTTATCTGACAGTATAGACATTACGAGGACTGGGATATGTGACTCTCTTCCTGTTCATTATAGAGAGGCTTTGGTCTTGTATCAGCACCAACGGTCAAATCCTGTCGCAGTATATAATGATAGTATCATGGAAGCGGATTATGATGATTTGCAGCAGTTGGTGCGATCTTGCAAGACGGAGAATTCACGTCTTGATAATTTGCGTAGGAATTATCAAGCGACTTATTGGAATTATTACTACACAAAGTAAGGTTTTGGATAGGGTAATACAAAGGTCTGCAAAGAATAAAGGCTTCCGGTAAATCGGGAGGGTGTAATATTGATGGGGGTATATAAAAAGAAAGTGGGCAAATTATGTCCACTTTTTATAATTATTCAAATAGAATGATATTTTTGCTGTTATTTCCTTAACTTGCGATAGAGTTTCCATCCGAGTAGAGCACCGTCCATAAGTCCAAGCCCAGTATTGGCATATTTTAGAAGACGCTGTGACGGTGTGTTGAAAGAATTATTATCTTTAGGATGGAATGTATCATCCCAAAGGATGGAAATTTCTTTTTCTTTTTGTATAATGGCTTTTCGCAGTTCTTCTTTCTTTAGTATTATATCATTAATATTGTTATACATAAAGTCTTTAGTTTGTTAAGATTTCTGCAAAAAGTTTTATTAGCGGCCGCTGTATCCATGCCTTGCGTTTTTTATATACAAGAATGAATAATAAACAATAAAAACCGGCAACAGCAAGAAAGGCTAATGTCATAGGCATTATTTCGCTTAGCCCGTATGCTCCGGCAAATGACAAGAAAATTATTATAAGGAGAACAAAGAAAGATAATATAATAGAAAGTAGGATTAACGTCAATATTCGTACAATTTTTTCTATTGCATTGAGTTGCAGAAAGTCTTTCTGCAACCCAATGTAATCTTTTAGCGACTCTATCAGAAGAGCCAGTTTCTCTATGTTCTTGTCGTTACTGAACATTATTCTGCAATATTGATATCCACAAGATCTTCGGCGAGCTCAGCCATTTCTTTCTTGGAGAGTTCGATGTTGTGCTTGTCACAGAAATCTTTAATTGTTGATGAAATCTTTTTACGTGTATCTTTTCCTGACTCTGGTGCAGCGAGAAGACCAATAGCAGCACCTGCAATAGCGCCACCTAAAAATGCGCCAATGTAACCTAATGTTTTCATACTTCTTAGTTTTTTAAGTGGATTATAAATGAAAATCTATCGCAAAAGTAAGAAAGTTTTTATATACGTCCAAATATTCCATCTAAAATTTTATTAAAACATGGTAGAATTTGTTGAATTTATTGTTTTTATACAGTTTTTTGTTGGAGATGTCGTGATTTATTATTAATTTTGTACCCAGACATTAAGGAATTGAGTAATATTTATTTATATATCATGAAGAAGTATATGACTATTTGCGCAGGTATTTGCGCAGGTTTAGTGTTGACAAGTTGCGGCTCCAGTAAAGAGTCCGCATACCGTAAGGCATATGAGAAAGCACAGTCTCAGGAAAATACAACGGTCATTGAACAGCAACCTACAGAACAACAAGTAGTTGCGCCTGTCGTGGAGCGTCAGGTGACGGATACTCAGGTGACGGATAATAATGATAATGTTTCTGTCCGCTCCGAAAAGGTAGAACTTGTCAGTGGCTCAGGTATAAAGGGGTTCAGTGTGGTTGTTGGATCTTTTGGTCTGAAAGCCAATGCTGAGAATCTTCAAAGTCGTATCCCTGGTGCACAGATTGTCTTTAACTCTTCTAACAGTATGTATAGAGTTGTTGCTACAACGTTTGACAATAAGAGCGAAGCTGTCCAGAGTAGAAATAATCTTCGTTCTCAGTACGCGGACGCTTGGTTGCTCTATAGCAAATAAAATAGATATGAGGTCAAATATTTAGATAATTTATATGCGAATACTTTCTGTTGATTACGGAAAGAAACGTACGGGCTTGGCAGTCACTGATTCGTTGCAGATAATTGCAAATGGATTGGTGACTGTTGCCACATCTGATTTGATGCGGTTTTTGAAAGAGTATTGCGCAAAAGAGGATGTTTCAACGATTGTTGTAGGTGAGCCTTGGCAACCAAATGGACGGCCTAGTGAGAATTTGCAACGTGTGCGTTCATTTGTTGAACTTTTGAAAAAAAACTTTCCAGACAAGGAAATCGTACTCTATGATGAGCGTTTTACTTCGGTAATAGCTCACCGTACCATGTTGGATGCAGGCTTGCGTAAGAAAGCTCGTCAGAATAAACAGCTTGTGGATGAAATCTCAGCGACGATAATTCTTCAGGATTATATGGAGTCACGTCGTTTCAAATAAAAGATAAATAATTATGATATTGCCAATATATACATATGGACAACCTGTATTGAGAAAGGTTGCCGAAGATATTACCCCAGATTATCCTGATTTGAAACAATTTGTTCAGAATATGTGGGAGACACTTGCTTTGAGTGAGGGAATCGGTCTTGCTGCACCTCAGGTCGGAAAGTCGGTTAGAGTTGTTGTTATAGATCTTGACCCGGTGTCTGAGGAATTTCCTGAATACAAAGATTTCAAGAAAGTTTATATAAATGCTCACATAGTTGAGGTTGACGATAATGCCAAGAAAGAGACATTACAGGAGGGATGCTTGTCTTTGCCGGCTATTCATGAGAATGTTACACGTCCGACCCGTATACATGTTCAATATGTGGATGAAGATTTTAATCAACATGATGAGTGGGTTGAAGGTTATCTTGCACGTGTCATGCAACACGAATTTGACCATTTGGACGGTCATATGTTTATTGATCGCATATCTCCATTGAGGAAGCAACTTGTCAAGTCAAAGTTGAAGGCTCTGTTGCAGGGACGTTTCCGCTGTGGATATAAGACAAAGGCTCCAAGAGCATAGTTGCCGTAGGCTTTTGTACTATCTGAGGAAATACGGTTTGAATAGAATAGTGACAATCGCAATAGTATTGTGCTTCTCCTTGGTTGGAAAAGCACAGTTTAATACCGATCGCTTAATGACGACCGGTAAGATTGCGTTGCATTATGAGGATTATGCATTGTCTATTCAATATTTTTCTCAGATAATTACTGCAAAGCCGCATTTATATGAGCCATGGTATATGCGCTCCATCGCAAAATTTTATCTTGACGATTACAGTGGTGCGGAACAGGATGCCACGGAAGCCTTACGTCTGAACCCCTATGTGCCGGAGTTGTATGATCTTAGAGGAATTGTCCGTATCAGGCAGAAAGATTACCATGGTGCAATTGCTGACTATACTCATGCCATAGAGCGTAATCCAAGCAATAGGAACTATTGGTATAATCGTGCAGTTTGTCGTATGGAAAATAAAGAGTACGAGAAGGCACATCTTGAACTGGACTCTATTATAGGAAAGTGGAAAACATTCTCCAATGCATATAATGTTAAGGCGGAAGTTTATATATTGCAAAAGGATACTGTCGCTGCGGCAGAATGTTTGGACAAAAGTATAGAAATAGATCCGTATAATGCAGATGCATGGATGACACGTGCCGGTATATCGTTAAACAGAAAGGCATGGAAAGATGCTGACAGTCAGTTGTCGAAGGTACTGCATCTTCGTCCGAAATTGGTTGCAGGTTACATTAACCGTGCACTTGCACGTTGCAATATAAATAATCTCCGTGGTGCAATGTCTGATTATGATATTGCGTTGGACATAGATCCCAATAATTTTCTAGCCCATTATAATCGTGGTCTTCTGAGGCAGCAAGTGGGGGATGATAACAGAGCCATAGAAGATTTTGATTATGTATTGCAGATGGAACCTGGCAATATCATGGCATTATTTAATCGAGCTATTCTTCTTGATGCTACAGGAAATTTACGAGGGGCTATCAGAGATTATTCAAAAGTAATAGAGCAGTTTCCTAATTTTTGGACAGGATTGTCACGTCGGGCAAGTTGTTACCGTAGACTCGGGATGACAGGAAAGGCAGAAAAGGATGAGTTCCGGATACTCAAGGCACAGATGGATAAGCATCTTGGAATTCAGAACCGTTGGAGTAAGTCCAAATTGAAGGAGATGCGCAAGAAAAGCGATATTGACCTAAATAAATACAGTTCTCTTGTGATTGAAGATGAGGAGCAGAAAGAACATGAGTACCAAAGTGAATATCGTGGACGAATTCAGAACAAAAAGACAAAGATAGAGCTTCTTCCTGAAGATTTCTCGTCAAGTTTGGAACCAACAGATGCTACGGAACATTATGTTCACGGAACCCGCTTGGCTAAAGTAGGTGATTACAAAGATGCGATAGAGGCATTTACTGTGGCAATCGAAAAAGACCCTCGCATGCAGGAAGCATATTTTAATCGTGGCCTTTGCTATATTTTCTCTGATATGAGAAAAGAAGGACTGAGTGATTTGAGTAAGGCTGGGGAACTCGGATTATACAGTGCCTATAGTGTGATGAAAAAGTTTACCAAGGAGAAAAATATGCAATAAACGGAACAATGGAATCAAAAAAAATCTTTTGTTTTCTTTGAATTATAGAAAAATATATTAATTTTGCATTTAAATAATAATTTGGCAGGTCATCCGTACGATTTGCCTGTAAACTCAAAATACGAATGATAAAAATAACTTTTCCAGACGGTAGCGTGCGCGAGTATGAGGCAGGCGTTACTGGTTTTCAGATTGCAGAGAGCATTTCTCCGGCTCTCGCACGCAGCGTTGTATCCTGCGGCGTAAATGGGGAAACAGTTGAACTGAACAGACCAATAGATGCTGATGCACGTATTGCTTTGTATAAGTTTGATGATGAGCAGGGAAAGCATACGTTCTGGCATACGAGTGCCCATCTTCTTGCTGAGGCTCTTCAGGAGTTGTATCCAGGAATCCAGTTCGGCTTTGGTCCGGCTGTTGAAAATGGATTCTTCTATGACGTACTTCTCCCTAATGGTGAGATGATTAAAGAGGGAGATTTCAAGAAAATTGAGGACAAGATGATTGAGCTGGCTCGTAAGAATGAGCCTGTTGTTCGTCAGGAAATATCAAAAGCAGACTGTCTGGCACAGTTCAATGCTGCAGGTCAGACATATAAGTGTGAGCATATAGAACAGGATTTGGATGACGGTTCCATTACAACATATACTCAAGGACAATTTACTGATCTATGTAAAGGACCTCATCTCGTTTCAACAGGTGACATCAAAGCCATAAAGTTGACAGCCATTGCCGGCGCATTCTGGCGTGGCGACGCAACCAAAGACCAAATGCAGCGTCTCTATGGCATCTCGTTCCCTAAGAAAAAAATGCTTGACGAGTATCTTCTTATGCTTGAGGAAGCCAAGAAGCGTGATCATCGTAAGATTGGCAAGGAAATGGAACTGTTCATGTTCTCAGAAAGAGTTGGCAAGGGACTGCCTATTTGGCTGCCTAAAGGTACAGATCTCCGAATCCGTCTTCAGGATATGCTACGTAAAATACAGAAGAATTTCGGTTATCAGGAAGTAATAACCCCACATATCGGCTCCAAGAATCTGTATGTCACTTCAGGTCACTATGCACATTATGGCAAAGATTCTTTCCAGCCTATACATACACCGGAAGAGGATGAAGAGTACATGCTTAAACCTATGAACTGTCCTCATCACTGTGAGGTGTTCGCATGGAAGCCGCGCTCATATAAGGACTTGCCATTCCGCTGTGCGGAGTTCGGTACAGTTTATCGTTACGAAAAGTCAGGAGAGCTGCATGGCTTTACTCGCGTTCGTTCATTCACTCAGGATGATGCGCATATTTTCTGCCGTCAAGATCAGGTAAAGGATGAGTTCCTTCGTGTTCTTTCGATTATCCAGACTGTATTCAAGATTTTCGGTTTTGGAGAAGAGCAGGTTGAGTTCCAGATTTCACTCCGTGATCCAGAAGATAAGGAGAAGTATATCGGTTCTGATGAAGTTTGGGCTTCTGCCGAGCAGGCAATCATAGATGCTTGTAAGGAAAAAGGAATTAAAGCACGCTGTGAATTAGGTGAAGCTGCCTTCTATGGCCCAAAACTTGACTGCATGGTAAAAGATGCAATCGGACGTCGTTGGCAACTTGGTACAATTCAGGTTGACTACAACCTCCCTGAGCGTTTCAATTTGGAATACACGGCAGAGGACAACTCTAAGCGTCGTCCGGTGATGATCCACCGAGCTCCATTTGGCTCTTTGGAGCGCTTCACTGCTGTTCTCATCGAACATACCGCAGGACATTTCCCGTTATGGCTTGCTCCGGAGCAGGTTGCCATTCTCCCTATCTCTGAAAAATACAATAACTATGCAATGGAAGTGTCCAAGTATTTTGATACGGTAGGTGTGCGGGCTACGGTAGATAATCGCAATGAGAAGATTGGCCGGAAGATACGTGACAATGAACTTAAACGTGTCCCTTATATGGTTATTGTCGGAGAGAAAGAAGCTGCGGACGGAACTGTTGCAATGCGTCAGCAGGGCGGTGGTGATCAGGCTGTTATGTCCAAGGAAGCATTTGCACAGCGTATACTTGGAGAAGTCGCAGAAATGCTTGAAGCCACCGATTTGAAACCGGAAAGTTAAACTTTATTGTAAATAATGTTAAATATCGTGGTGCGAAGATACCTTAATACTATGTATTTTTGTAAAAATTAGTATCTTTGCACCCGATTTTTGCAAAATCAATATTTAATGGCAACTGCCAAACTACAAAGCGTTTAATGAAGATAGACAAGAAGAAAGAACAAAACCAATACCGTATCAACGAGCAGATTCGTTGCAAGGAGGTACGTATTGTAGGCGATGACGGGGCGATGGTTGTCTCAACTCGTGAGGCTCTCCAGATGGCTCGAAGCCGCGAGGAAGATCTCGTTATGATATCGCCAAATGCAGAGCCGCCGGTATGTCGCATCATCGACTACTCCAAGTTCCTTTATCAGCAAAAGAAGAAGGCAAAGGAAATGAAGCAGAAGCAGGTGAAGGTTGAGGTCAAGGAAATCCGTTTTGGACCTCAGACCGATGAGCATGACTATAATTTCAAGCTCAAGCATGCGAAAGAGTTCCTTGAGGAAGGAAACAAAGTCCGTGCGTATGTCTTCTTCCGTGGACGTTCCATTCTTTTCAAAGAACAGGGAGAGGTATTACTTCTACGCTTTGCAAATGATTTGGAAGAATATGGGAAAGTAGAGCAGATGCCGAAGCTTGAGGGTAAGAAAATGTTCCTTTTCATAGCACCGAAGAAATCCGGCGTGGCAAAGAAGTCCCAGCAGAAGATGGACCGTGAGCGCCGTGAGGCAGAAGCGGAAGCAAAGAAGGCTGTCCAATCAGCTGATGCCGATTCTCCTGCTAATGGAGGGCTTGCTGCCAATGCCAAAGGTGCTGAAGCTCTTGTAAATTTGAAGTTTGAGGACTAAGCCTCAGTTGATTTTATGGAAGATACGTGCGTAACGCCCGGTATATGCGTTGCCACAATATAATTAATAATCAATTAAATAACAAAAAAATGCCAAAAGTAAAGACTAATTCCGCTGCAAAGAAGCGTTTTTCTTTCACCGGATCAGGTAAGATTAAGCGTCGTCACGCTTTTCACAGCCACATTCTGACAAAGAAGACAAAGAAGCAGAAGAGAAATCTCCTCGGTTTCGAAATCGTTGATTCTTCAAACACAAAGCAGGTTCGTGACTTGCTGCGTCTACGTTAATCTTATTGTCTAACTTTTTAAAAGTAAGAAAACTATGCCAAGATCAGTAAATCACGTTGCATCTCGCGCAAAGCGCAAGAGAATTCTTAAGCTCACCCGTGGTTATTTCGGAGCGCGCAAAAATGTTTGGACTGTTGCCAAGAATACTTGGGAGAAAGGTCTCACTTATGCTTACCGTGACCGCAAGAACAAGAAGCGTACATTCCGCGCATTGTGGATTCAGCGTATCAATGCTGCAGCTCGCCTCGAGGGTCTCAGCTACTCTCAGTTGATGGGTGCTCTTCATAAGGCTGGTATCGAGATTAACCGTAAGGTTCTCGCTGACCTCGCCGTTAACCACCCTGAAGCATTCAAGGCGATTGTTGCTAAGGTAAAGTAATTTAGTCAGAGAACTACGTTTACCATCATAAAGTCATAATACCATATTGGTGTTATGACTTTTTAATTTTTTACGGGAGGACTCGGTAATCGGATTACCTTTTGGACTTTTTATTTCCCGCAGTCCATCCTGGTGAAGCTATGTATCTGAACGATGATGGGCTTATCATGGAATCATTACGGCTATGGTGTTGTCAAAAATATGTTTTGGTTATAAATAATCATGTATCTTTTTGTTAATTGATATTTATTACAAATAAAATTTTATAATAGGATTTGGGATTGTAAAGATTATTCCGTAATTTTGCAACGTGTTTTTCATGGTATTAGATATTAAGGTAATTAAGATGCCTGTCGTGAGACACGCACCGTAAGTTTCTGCCACCTTACTTTCTCTTATGGTGGCAAACAGACAGATAGTTCGTTTGGTAGAGAAAGCCAAACGAACTATCATTGTTTTTTGCTTATTTTTTCCGTGTGATGCTGTTCTGTCAGAGACTGTAGGCTGGCATGTTGGGGCGTCTCTAAGATTTTTACAAAGTTGACCTGTCATGCTCTGACTTTATTATAGCATAATTTTGCTGTTTATCTGAATGTAATTCTTTGAAGTTGGTATGATATTTGGCGTTTTTTTGCTTTTACGGGCAGTCTTTACCGGTATATGTCATGGCGTTTGTTTTTGTTTGATATTTTTTTTGCTTTTACGGGCAGTCTTTACCGGTATATGTCGTGGGGTTTGTTTTTGTTTGGTATTTTTTTTGCTTTTACGGGCAGTCTTTACCGGTATATGTCGTGGGGTTTGTTTTTGTTTGGTATTTTTTTGGCTTTTACGGGCAGTCTTTACCGATATGTCGTGGCGTTTGTTTTTTGTTTGATATTTTTTAGTGATTTCACAGCCATACCTCATTGCCGTGGCCTGGCGATGCATGGGGACACGTCGGGTTATGGATGGCCTTCAAGCGTGCCGTCGTGGACGGCACGCTTGAAGGCTGTGGTGCAGTTTATTTTATGAAGTTGGTCATTTGCGTTTCCTCTTCAAAGACCGGGTTGCCGAAGTGTTCCTTGCCGAGTCGTATGCTTTTGATAAGGAATGCCATATTTTTCCCGAGCCTTCTCATTGTCTGCAATCCCTCGGCGTCCAGGGCGGCCTCTCCCGGAGTGCGTCCGTAGACCATGTTCCAGTATTGAGAACTGGCGACGGGCATTCCGCAGATGGTGAAATATTTGTTGAGGACGTCAAATGTCGAGGACATTCCTCCCCGTCGTGCCACGGTTACGGCGGCACCGACTTTCATTGTCTTGTCAAACTTTGCCGAAAGGAAGAGTCTGTCGAGAAATGCGAGCAGTGTGCCGTTCGGTGATGCGTAATAGACGGGTGAGCCTATGACAAGTCCGTCTGCCATCCGGAATTTCTCTGCTATTTCGTTGACATCATCGTCGAAGACGCATTTTTTCAGTTCTCCGCACTTGTAGCAGCTGATGCATCCGCGGATATTCTTGTGTCCGACATGGACCATCTCTGTGGCGATGCCCTCTGCCTCGAGTGTTTTCCGTACTTCGTCCAGTGCTATGTATGTATTTCCTTTCTTTTTGGGGCTTCCGTTTATGAGCAGTACTTTCATGTTTCTGTATTTTAATGTGTCATTATGGATTTCGTATTGATGTTTTGTCATTGAGTTTCCGTTGTCAGGATTTGATGCTGCGGCAGGTTTTCCGCGCGTGTGCTTTCTTTATGTTTCCGAGTCCGGCATGGCATTTTTTTCCGATGCAAAATATTTCCACAGCGGTGCGGCCATGAGTGCCTGCTTTATCTCGCCGTCCGTCAGCAGTTTTCTTACATCTTTCTTGTCCATGAGATGGACGGAGATGTCCTCCGTTGCTTCAAGATGCTGTCCGGATATGCGCTCAACGTCTGTTGCGAGGAAGCAGTATGTCATGTTTGTCATTGTGCTTGGGTTTGCCGAGACCGTCATCCACAGTTTCCACGTTCCTTTTCCGTATCCGGTTTCCTCGTACAGTTCGCGTTGTGCGGAGGTGAGCGGTTCCTCTCCTTCGTCGCATACGCCGGCGCACAGTTCGAAGCAGGTTTTTCCGATGCCGTGCCTGTACTGCCGGATGAGCACGAGCTGTCCTTCCTTGGTGACGGCAATGACATTGATCCAGTCGGGGTATTCAAGGACATAGTACTCCGGGATTTCGGCACCGTTTGGCAGTCTTACGTGGTCTCTCCTTGCTGTCAGCCACGGTCTTCTGATGAGATATTCGCTTTTAAGGAGTTCCCATTTCTTTTCGTCCTTTGCGTTCTTTTTTATTGTTTTCATGATTGGCGTGGTTCCCGATGTGTATTTGTTTCAGGAATCAGTGCAAAATTAAGATTTTTTCCCGTAATGGCATAATCTTTTCCCGAATAATTTTCTTCTGAGGCTAAAACTCATGGAAGTTCGGGCAAAGGTGTCGTATGCGTATGATAATCTGCCGCCGTGCCATGGTTTGCCGGAGAATTCTCTTTTTTTTAGCGAAAAAAATGATTTGCGGATAGTTTCTCGGTAAATTTCATTATTTTTGTATTTGGAAAGAGGAGGAGCTGAGAGTTTTCATGATGGGAAAAGGAACAGGGCATGTCTGCATTTTCTTCAAAGTGCGAAGAAAGCCTGAAAGGTCCGTGTCTTGCTTCTGTGCCCATGGACAAAAAAGTGACACTGCATACAAGAACAGATTACAGTAACCGTATAGCTTATGAAAGAGTTGAAGTGCCCGCACTGCGGGCAGGTGTTCCGGGTTGACGAAGCGGGCTATGCTTCAATCCTCAGTCAGGTGAAGAATGCAGAGCTTGAAGAGGAGATAGCTCGCAGGCTTGCAGAAATGGCCTCACGGCAAAGGGCTGAGCAGGAGCTTGCGGCGGCAAGGTCGGAGCAGGCTTTCCGCGCCCGTATTGCCGGCAAGGATTTGGAGATTGGTGCAAAAGAGGCTGAGATCGGCAGAATCAGGAGTGAGAAGGACTCGGAAATCGCTCTTTTGAAGAGCCGGCTGGAAAGCATGGCGGCTCAGAAGGAGAGCGAGCTGAGCCTGGCACTTGCAGAGAAGGACAAGACCATTGCGCAGCTTAATTCCGCTATAGAGCAGAGCGACGCCAGGATGCAGCTTGCCGTCATGGAAGAGCGCAGCAAATCCCGGCAGGCGGTGCAGCGGAAGGAGGCGGAAATTACGGCGCTCCGTTCTTCTGCCGAGCTGGAGAAGCGCGAGGCGCAGATTCATGAGGCGGCGCTCATAAGGCGTCATGAGTATGAGCTGCGCATGAAGCAGGAGCAGGTCGACTATTACAAGGACCTGAAGACGCGGATGTCCACCAAGATGGTCGGCGAGACGCTTGAGCAGCATTGCAGCATAGAGTTCGAGCAGTACATCCGTCCTATGATGCCCTGTGCCTGTTTCGAAAAGGACAATGATGCGAGCGGGGGTTCGAAGGGCGACTTTATATTCCGCGATTCGGAGGACGGCACGGAGTACATTTCCATCATGTTCGAGATGAAGAACGAGATGGACACCACGGCTGTGAAGCACAAGAATGACGATTTCCTGAAGAAGCTCGACGAGGACAGGCGTAAGAAAGGCTGTGAGTTTGCCGTGCTCGTGAGTCTGCTTGAGGCGGACAACGAGTTGTACAACAACGGCATTGTCAACAAGTCCCACGTCTATCCCAAGATGTATGTGATCCGTCCGCAGTTCTTTGTTCCCTTCATAAATCTTCTTGTGCAGGCTTCCAGGAAGAGCCTGGAGTACAAGAAGCAGCTGATTCTTGCGCAGAGCAAGGAGGTGGACGTCACGAATTTCGAGAGCAAGATAGAGGATTTCAAGACGAAGTTCGGCCGTCATTATGAGCTTGCCTCCAAGAAATTCGGTGAGGCGGTCAAGGACATTGACGCTACCATTGCCAGGCTGCAGAAGGTGCGCGAGCTGCTTGTCGGTTCGGAGAAGAATCTCCGTCTTGCCAATCAGGACACGGAGGAGCTTACCATCCGCAAGCTGACGTACAGGAATCCGACGATGAAGGCCAAGTTCGACGAGGCAAGGAAGGGCGGCGGAGTTGTTCCGGCCGGCGACGGCGGAGAGTGACGGCCCGGTTCTTGCGGAGGTTGCAGGAAACGGCTGACGTGCGTGGCTTTCATGAGCAATTGTGGCATGGCTGTTAACGTGAGCATGTTGTTTTTATATAAAATTGGCATTATTTCCACCTGTTTCCGTGTGGTTTTCCGTGAAATCCGTGCGTTTTTCCGGAGGAATCATGAGACAGGCGGAAATATCGCACGGATTTTTTCCTCTGTTGCGGTACGGTGGCTGTCTGCCGTCGGACAAACGGTATGCAGATGGCTTGTATTTTTCCGTAAGGCCCTTTGGATTTTTCGTAAAGCCCTTTGGATTTCTTGTAAGGTCCTTTGGATTTTTTGTAAGGTCCTTTGGATTTCTTGTAAAGCCCTTTGGATTTTTTGTAAAGTCCTTTGAATTTTTGTAGAATCCGATGTTTTTCCCGGAAAAACTTACTGTTTTGGTGGAATCTGACGGTTGTTTTTCTTATGAAAAGCGTCTGCTGCTTCGTTCCGGAGTGTTTTTCGGGCAAAAATGTCTGATTTTCCGTGCAGAAACAGTGTTATTTGGTGTGAAAAACAGTGTTATGGAGTGTAAAAAAATTATGATGCGTTAAGGTTCCGTGGAATCGGGGCGGCAGTTGGCGGCGGTATGTCTCCAGTGCCTTTTGCCGTGCCGTTGTTATTAGGAGCCGTGCTGTTGTTGTGTGGTGTACACGTGGGTATTGACGTAAGAATCCCGGAAGTCATGGGGCTTCCGGGATTCTTTTCATGTCTGTGCGACGGTTTTATCCGCCGAAGTTGTCGAAGCGTATCATTTCGTCCTCCACGCCGAGTGAGTGGAGAAGGTCGAGCACTGTCTTTGCCATCATCGGAGGTCCGCAGAGGTAGTATTCGCAATCCTCCGGGTTCTCATGCTGCTTGAGGTATGTGTCGCCCATTACCGGTGCCACGAATCCCGGTGTGTACTTCACGCCTGCAGCGTCTGCCTTTGGGTCAGGACGGTCGAGTGCGAGATGGAAGTGGAAGTTGTCGAAGTCCTTTTCGAGCTGTAGGAAGTCGTCGAGGAACGGAATTTCCTCCAGGGCGCGTGCGCCGTAGAAGTAGTGCATTTCGCGGTCGCGTGTGTTCAGCGTCTTGAGCATGTGCATGATCTGTGCGCGCAGAGGAGCCATTCCGGCGCCGCCGCCGACCCATATCATCTCGCGTCCCGTTCCGTACTGCGGGCGGAACTCGCCGTAAGGGCCTGACATGATTACTTTGTCACCCGGCTTGAGCGAGAATATGTATGACGATGCGATTCCCGGGTTTACGTCCATGAAGCCCGGTCCCTGGTCCTTTGGCTTGAACGGCGGGGTTGCGATACGCACGTTGAGGGTGATGATGTCGCCCTCGTCGGGGTAGTTTGCCATGGAGTAGGCGCGGATTGTCGGTGTAGGGTTGCTGCACTTCAGGCCGAACAGTCCGAACTTCTCCCATGCAGGGAGGTAAGTGTCGCCGATAAGGCTCTTGTCGATGTCCTTGTCGTAGTCCATCTCGAATGCAGGGATACGGATCTGTGCGTAGGAGCCCGGCTCGAAGTCCATGTGTTCTCCCGGAGGGAGTGCCACTTTGTACTCCTTGATGAAGGTTGCGACGTTGCGGTTGCCGATCACCGTGCATTCCCATTCCTTTACGCCCATGACGGACTCGTCGACGTGAAGTTTCATGTCACTCTTGACCTTGCACTGGCATCCGAGGCGCCAGCCGGCCTTTATCTCCTTGCGTGAGAAGTGAGGCTTCTCGGAGTCAAGAATCTCGCCGCCGCCTTCGAGGACCTGCACCTTGCACTGTCCGCAGGATGCCTTGCCGCCGCAGGCGGAAGGGAGGTAGATTCCGTTCTCGTTGAGGGTTGTCATTACAGAGTTGCCCTGTGGTACGTCAAGGACGGTGTCGTTGTTGATTGTGATCTTGACGTTGCCGCTTGGCGACAGGTAGTTTTTTGCCACGAGCAGGATGATGACCAGCAGGATGATGACCACCAGGAATACGCCAATGCTCGCTAAGATAAAATTAATGTCCATTGTTTATTCCTTTCCTGTTTTAGATTTTTAGACCAGAGAAACACATGAATGCCATTGCCATCAGTCCTACGGTGATGAAGGTTATGCCGAGTCCGCGCAGCGGCTTTGGCACGTCGGAGTAGGCGAGCTTCTCGCGGATTGCGCCGAGGAGGCATATCGCGAGTGTCCATCCGATGCCGGAGCCGACGGCGAATGCGACGGTGTCGGCAACTCCGCCGATGTACTGTGAGTTGGCGGGGGCGAGGTTTATGCGCTGCTGCATGAAGAGCGACGCGCCCATGATTGCGCAGTTCACGGCAATCAGCGGAAGGAAGATGCCGAGAGCGGCATAGAGTGACGGGGAGAAACGCTCCACGACCATCTCCACAAGCTGCACGATGCCGGCAATGACTGCAATGAATAGTATCAGTGAGAGGTAGGAAAGGTCTACGCCGAGGATTCCGTCAGCGGCAAGCACCTTTGTCTGCAGCAGGTAGTCGACAGGCACGGTGATGAGAAGTACGAACGTTACGGCGCATCCGAGTCCGAATGATGTCTTTACGCTCTTTGACACGGCGAGGTATGAGCACATGCCGAGGAAGAATGCGAAGATCATGTTGTCCACAAAGATGCTGCGGAAGAAAAGTGAGATTATATGCTCCATGATTATGCCTCCTTATAGAAATATGCACGATGAATCCAGATGACCGCACCGCAGAGGATGAGGGCCATTGCCGGCATTGTCATCATGCCGTTGTTGATGTAGCCGAGGTCGTAGAGACTTTCCGGAAGGATCTGGAATCCGAGAAGTGAACCGCGGCCGAAGAACTCGCGCACTGCACCGACGGCGACAAGGATATATGCGTATCCGAGACCGTTGCCGATACCGTCAAGGAATGACGGCCATGGGGAGTTGATTGAGGCGAATGCCTCGAGGCGTCCCATGAGGATGCAGTTCGTGATGATAAGGCCGACATATACCGACAGCTCCACGCTGACATCGTAGACAAATGCCTTGAGTATCTGGTTGACGATTGTCACAAGGGCTGCGACGACAACCAGCTGCACGATGATTCGGATGCGTGAAGGTATCGTCTTGCGGATGAGTGAGATGATTACGTTGGCGAACGCTGTGATGACTGTCACGGCAAGTCCCATGACGATTGCCGGCTTCAGCTGTGATGTCACGGCGAGGGCTGAGCAGATGCCTAGCACCTGTACGAGGACAGGGTTGTTGCCGTTGAGAGGAGTCATGAAGACATCCTGATTCTCTTTTGAAAATAATTTAGACATGTCTTGTTTCCTCCTGTTATTTGTTTATGTTTAAGAAATCGCTGTATTTCTTCAATGACTCTTTGAACATGTTGTCCACGCCGTTGCATGTGAGGGTCGCTCCGGTGACTCCGTCAACGGTGAAGTCCTTTTCCTCAGGCTTTATGTCTGTGGCTTTCTTGACGCCGAGCTTGACTTCGCCGTCAATGATGGCTTTCTTGCCCTTGAACTGGTCCTGCCATGCTTTTGAGTCCTTGATTTCCGCTCCAAGGCCTGCGGTCTCGCTCTCGTGGTTGAAGTAGGCACCGTAGACGGTCTGCTTGTCGGCGTTGAGGGCTACGTAGCCCCATACCGGTCCCCAGAGTCCCATGCCTTTTACGGAGAGGATGTACTTGTCCTCGCCGTTGTGCTTGCAGGTGTAGATTATGGAGCTGGTCTCCGCATCAACGGTATCGGTCATTACCACGATGTTCTTGTATTGAGCTTCTGCGTCGGCATCGTCGGCAAACTCACGGATGTCAAGTGCCGCAAGTACCTGCTTCTTGACGTCGAGAGCTACGTTTTTGTCCTGCTTCTCCTTCAGTGAGGAGTATACGAAAGCAAGGCAGAAGGCAACAACCACTACGAGTACAATACTATATATAATAATGTACGAGTTACTGTTTGTATTAAGTTTCTTTGCCATAATGATTGTCCTCCTTTATTTCTTTAAACGGTTAGCACGGCGGGAAATGTTGCGCTGGACCACGCACCAGTCGATGAGAGGGGCGCAGACGTTCATCAGCAGGATGGCGAGCATCATGCCTTCAGGATAGCCTGGGTTCATGACGCGGACAACTACGGCGACAAAGCCGATGAGGAAGCCGTAAATCCATTTGCCGCATTCTGTACGTGCTGCTGTTACAGGGTCGGTCGCCATGAACACTGCGCCGAAGGCAAAGCCGCCAAGCACAAGCTGGTCATACCATGTCATGGGGGACATGCCGAGGCTGTTGAACATCCATGCTGTCAGACCGCCGCCGACAAATACTGAAAGCATGATTCTCCATGATGCCACACCTGTAATGAGCAGGAGGAGGGCGCCAAGCAGGATTGCTATGACGGAAGTCTCACCCATAGACCCCGGGATAAGGCCGATTACGGCATTCACGGTGTCGACGGAATAGCTTGAATTCTGTGCCTGTGCCACGAGGCCGAGAGGCGTCGCAGCTGTTGTAGCGTCTGCAACTTGGTATCCCATGCCGAAGATCTGATCTTTTGCCACCCAGCAGTTGTCGCCGGACATTACGGTAGGGTAGGAGAAGAACAGGAATGCGCGTGCGGCAAGTGCAGGATTTACGAAGTTCATGCCTGTACCTCCGAAAATCTCCTTGCAGAAGATGACAGAGAATGCGCATGCAAGTGCAAGGCACCAAAGCGGGCAGTTAACAGGAATGACCATCGGAATAAGGATGCCTGTTGCAAGGTAGCCTTCCTGGATTTCCTCATGTTTCCACTGTGCCCATGCAAATTCTATGGCCAGACCCACAATGTAGCTGACAAGAATTTTAGGGAGCATCTGCAGGAAACCATAGATGAACATCGTGACATGGCAGGCGTCGGCAGGAAGTGTGCCGCCGTTAGCAAGCAGTGCGTTCTGGTAGCCGATGTTGTACATGCCGAACAGCAGTGCCGGTACAAGGGCTATGATTACAAAGCTGATGATGCGCTTTGAGTCCACAGCGTCATGGATGTGAGTTCCGCTCTGTGATGTGGTGTTCGGCACGAAGAGGAAAGATTCAAAGCCCTCGAATACACTTCCGAAAGCCTGAAGTTTTCCGCCCGGCTCAAAGTTTGGCTTGATAGAGTCGAGATATTTCTTTAATGGATTCATTATGCATTCTCCTTTCTCAGAATGTCAAGTCCTTCGCGGACAATCTTCTGCAATTCAAGTTTTGAAGAATCAACAAATTCCGCAACAGCGAAATCCTCAGGGGCGACCTCGTATATGCCGAGAGCTTCCTGACGGTCTATGTCACCGGTGATGATTGCTTTAATAAGGTATTCGCCATAGATGTCCATAGGAAGAACCTTGTCGTACTCCCCTGACATGATCATATGACGTTCGCCACCCTTGATTCTCGTGTCGCATTTGTACTCTTTGTTCTTTGGCATAAGCCATGAGAAATATGTACGGCTGACAGAGAACTGGTTCGGGCGCGGGAGAATCCAGCCGAGCATCTCGTCAGCATGGTCTCCTTCAGGAATGACAGTCACCTCACTTATCTGAGGCCCCATGTAGCATTTCGGACATGCTTTCTTGCCCGTAAGTGGGTTTCCGTTGATTATACGGACATTGTCCCCTTTGATGCGTCCTTCCGTAAGAGTGCCGACTTTCTGACCTACCAGCACCTCTGAATATGCAGGATTCTTGACTTCCTCTCCGGCGAGAGCCACTTTATGGCGGAGGTCAACTTTGCCGGTCAGGAACAGACGGCCGATGAAGACCACCGCCGTAGGGGATACAGTCCACACCACTTCTCCCTTATTGACAGGGGAGACGTTGTTAACCTGTACACCGACATTCGATGCCGGGCATTTCCCTTCAAAGACATTCAGTTCGCAGTCACGGAGATTGCCCAGTTTGTCCGTCTGCTGAGGATTGATGCCGACATAAGTCTTCTGCAGCTTGGACAGGGCTGTGATACCAGCCTGGAAAGCTTCTTCATTACCTGCAAGTTCATAGAGGAAGTGGGCAGAGAGCGGCATGTCGCGGAATGCCGATACGAAGATTGCCTTTGGCTCTGTCTGAGGGTTTGTACTTACTGCGTATGGCAGCTGATTGATGTAGCCGAAGAGACCTGCTTCAAGCAATGCTTCTTTTACTTGGGTGCCACTGAGGGACTTAACGTCTTTCTTGCCAAAATCTTTGTACTGGATTTCTGCATCAGCGTTAACCTTGATAGCTAGTACCTTGCGACGATCGCCACGTTCTACGGCAGACACAGTTCCACTGACAGGAGAAGCGAACTTGACCTCAGGGTACTGTTTGTTTACGAACAGCACATCGCCCGCTAAGACCTTGTCTCCCTCCTTTACCACAACTTTCGGTGTTACTCCCTGATAATCATCAGGACACAGAGCGAAGTCATTTCCTCTCTGAATAGCAACATCTTTCAGTTCTGCGGTTCCCCAGAGCTTGATGTCGAGGCCTTTGCGTAACTTGATAACGTTAACCATTTAGTTTGATTTTTGTGTTATGATTATAAATATAATTGTTTGAACTTTATTCATAAAACGACTGCAAAATTAACAAAAAAATCGGTAAAACCGAAGAAAAAGCCATTGAATATTTCATTATAAGATAAATTTCTTGTAAATTTGCAACAAAATTTAAAATATATCAAGCGTCTAAGACACATATTCGCTTATACAGTATGGACCGTGGTCGGCATCTATGCTGTTGTTGTTGTGCTGTTACATATACCGACGGTACAACGTTTTTCTGCATGTGAAATATCAAAAGCTATTTCCGAAAAATTAGGCACACGTGTAATGGTGGGAAATGTGAATATGTGTTTTCTCAACCGTATAATCATTGATGATATCCTGTTGGAAGACCAACAGCTGCATGAGATGTTGGCATGCCATCGTCTTTCTGCAAAAATTGATATCATACCATTAATCAAAGGCAGGATATGCATCTCCTCTGCCCAAATATTTGGAATGCGGCTTGCATTGTCTCAGGCAAATGAGAAATCCCCATTGAATTGCCAGTTCGTAATAGATTCTTTGGCTTCCAAAGATACGGCAAAACATACTCCGTTGGATCTCAGGATTAATTCGCTTGTTATTCGGAATTCTGCTATGAGATATGACCGTAAGGATGTCACACGAAAAGCGGGATTTGATGCGAGGCACATATCTCTTGATAAAATCTCAGGGCATATAATGCTTTATGCTCTGACAGACGACACTCTGTCTGTCAAGTTGAAAAAGTTGTCCTTTGATGAAACCAATTCAGGATTTTCCTTAAAAAACATGTCATTCCTGGTGAATGCAAATGCCCGGCAATGTGATATCCGTGACTTGAATGTATGCACGGATAACAGTAGTGTTAAACTTAATGCTCAGGCAAAATATACAGGTAAGCAAATGTTGTCATTTTACCTTGTGACCAAAGACTCTCATGTCGGCTTGAAAGATGTGAGGAAGTTCCTGCGAGAAGGCTTGCCGATGGATGATAAGATATTTGTGAGCATGGATGTTGCCGGAGATAGTAAAACATTGAATATCCGTAAATTGGATGTAAAATGCTCGGATAATGGTTTTAACTTTGATATAAAGGGAAATATAGCATCCGAAAGCTCTCTTCTTGCGGAGATAACTAAGCCGGAAGCCCTTGAACTTACTCTTCGTGGTAACGTTCATGCCGGCCATGGGTTTGTAAGAAATGTTGGATGCGCATCAGGATTGGATAATCCCTTGTTAGAACGGTTAGGCTCCGTAGATTATTCGGGTATATTTGAGGGACATAAGGGGCAGTATCTTCTGACAGGTAATCTTGATACCGGTGTCGGTGGCTTAAAGCATAGGTTTTCTTATTCCAATAATCTTCTTTCTGCAACTATAAATACTTCTCAACCTGTACAGTTGGGCTCTCTTCTGAATACGCATGCATTAGGTGATATGAAGTTTACATTGGATACAGATGTAAGAGTTCATGAGAATCCTGCTTCTGGAAGATTTACATTACATGCGTTGGATGGTATGGTAGACATTCCGCATGTCACGGCCAATGGATATGAATATCGCAACATCAGAATAGCTTCTGCCTTGCAAGATGATGTTGCAGAATTATCCATGAATATTGCAGACATGAATGCGAATGGTGTGGCAAGAATTAAGGCATCAAATATATCCGAATTATTGAATGGCAGACCGGAAAAGATTCGTGACATAGAATTTCTGGCTGATGTTGCACGAATCAATCCGTATGCATTGGGATTATTGAAGTCTGACACTGTCATGCAGATGCCGTTATCATTTATCCTTCGGGCTACTGCCACATCTGTACATGATGGCTATGCCACTGTTGACTTTGAATCGGATTTTGCAAATTGCAGGGCAGAGGGTAATTTTGATCCGTTCACTCTACGTCAGACATTTACAAACCTTGTTGCAAAGCGTTTGCCAACTCTTCCGGGAATGCCTAAGTATAAGGCAACAGACAACAGTATAGAGATGAATGCCTGTATTAAAGATATGCGGCGCGTGGGAGGGCTTTTGGGTGTGAATGTTTCTTCCGAGCAGCCGTTGACACTCGCCGGACATGTCAATGATAGGATGCGGAGTGCAGATATCAGCATTGACGCACCACAATTGGAAATAGCCGGCAGAGAGCTTGCCGGGACGAAATTTTATTTATATTCACTTTATGATACGTTACATATAAATGGCGAAACCTCACGCATGGAGTCTGATGGCAAAAGGTTCTCATTATCGTTGAAGGGACGGGCTGCAGACAATAAATTGACTACTTCTATTGATTTTGACAATGGACGTGAGCGGAGGATGTGTGGCAGTATAAATACCGACAGCCATTTCTTTAACAATATAGAGGGAACACCTGTCGTGAATGTCAGCATACTGCCGTCAGAGATAATGATGGGGGATTCCTTGTGGCATCTCCACAGTTCAGATGTGACTTATACGGCTTATAACCTTAATGTGGATAATTTTGTTTTGGAGCATGGGCAACAGCGTATACAGATAGATGGTGCCGCAACACGTTCGATAGAGGACTCAATTGTCGTGGACATGCAGGATGTTGATGTGGCATATATCATGAACCTGGTTGATTTCCATAGTGTTGAGTTCGGTGGCCTCGTGACAGGCAAGGCTGTCGTAAAGTCCTTGTTCTCAGAACCAAGCGCATATTCTGATATAGATGTCCAGAATTTCCGTTTTCAATATGGCAGGATGGGGGTGCTTACTTGTCATGCCAAATGGGACAATGAACTTGGACAGATAAATATCAATGCTGTCTGCAATGATGACAATGTCACTCCAGAGCTGGACGGAAGGCTTGGTATTGACGGATATGTATCTATAAAGAATAATTATATTGATCTTGGGATGAAAGCGGAAAATACACGTTTTGAGTTCTTGCAGTCATTCTGTGAGTCATTCCTGCAAGATGTCAATATCTATGGGACAGGTAACGTGCGTTTGCATGGCCCATTGAACAGAATCAACCTTACAGGTGATGCTGTCGTGAATGGTTCTGTTATGATAACAGCCTTGAATACAGAATACACATTGCAGAATGATACTGTACATTTCGTTCCGAATGACATACGGTTTGCAGATTGTGTATTTTATGATAAATATGGGAAAAAAGGCATTATATCAGGGGCATTGCATCATAAAAATTTAGGAAGAATGACATTCGACCTTGATGTTAAGGCAGAACATCTTCTATGCTTTGATTTTCCAACACTTGAAGGCTCGACCTTCTGCGGGCGTGTTATTGGAACTGGTGACTGCAAGATAACAGGGCGTGCGGGTGAAATAGTCTTTGATATTGATGCCTATCCTGAGGAAACATCCGAATTGACTTACAATGTGTCATCTCCTGATGCATTGCAGAACCAGTCATTCATAACGTGGACATCGAAAGGAGAACGGGACAGTATTGTTGCGGTTGACAGCATTGCTCCCGTGCATCAGGCAGTTCATCAGCATCAGCTGTCCACAAATGTCCGCTTGAATTTCTTGGTACATGTTACACCTGCAAGCACAATCCGATTGCTGATGGATCAGAAAACAGGCGATTATATCAAACTTAACGGTTCCGGAGATCTTCGGGCTACATACTTTAATAAAGGAGGAATGCAGATTTTCGGAAATTATAATGTGGAATATGGTGAGTATGAGATGACGATACAACAAGTTCTGTCAAAGAATTTCCGTTTTCTGCCAGGTGGCTCAATCTCCTTCGGTGGTGAGCCGTTCCAAGCTTTAGTCAATCTGAAAGCTCAGTATGTCGTGCCGTCGGTCCCGTTGTCGGATTTGAACATTGGGAATTCATTTAAAAATAATTCGGTGCGTGTTAATTGCCTGATGAATATCACCGGTACAGCAGAACATCCTGTAGTGGATTTCGACCTGAATCTTCCACAGGCCAGTGCTGACATTCAGCAGATGATTACATCAATCATTGATTCTGAGCAGGAGCGTAACCAACAAGTGATTTACCTGCTCTCAATAGGACGCTTTTATTCTGCAAATACCAATGCTGCTGCAGATCCTGCTGCAATGTCCCAGACATCGTTGGCTATGCAGTCATTTCTGTCCGGTACTGTATCTCAACAGATAAATAATATTATTTCGGATATGGTACTGAAGAATAGCGACTGGAATTTCGGTGCAAATATATCGCCTGGTGATGAAGGTATGAATAATGCCGAGTACGAGGGACTTGTTTCCGGCAGGATGTTGAATAATCGCCTGCTGATAAACGGCCAGTTCGGTTATCGCGACAACAAGAATGCCACGACATCGTTCATAGGAGATTTTGATGTGCGCTATCTTCTATTCCCAAACGGCAATCTTTCTGTGCGGGTTTACAACCAGACTTCAGATAGGTACTTTACAAAATCAAGCCTTAACATTCAAGGTTTTGGAATAGAGTTCAAGCATGATTTCAACTCTTTTATTCCTGCATTTTTAAGAAAGAAGAAAAAGACTATTTTGCAATAAAGTGAATTAAAGATATGATAGATAAAGAGTTTGATCCAATAGATGACGACCGTAATGATGAAGGAGGCGATCCTTCCGAAGAAATGGCGAAAGAGATGCGTGAGATGTTTCAGCAAGCCTCACGGGCACTACACAACTCTCTTGCAAATGCCGCTCGTCGCGAGCGTGCGGACAGTCCTTTGGTGATGGATCGTCAGGGAAAGACCAAAACACCATTCCTTGACAAGTACAGTCATGATCTTACAAAATCAGCAACAGAACACAAGTTGGATCCTGTTGTTGGTAGAGATAGTGAAATTTATCGCCTTACAGAAATTTTGGGAAGGAGAAAAAAGAATAATCCCGTCCTTATCGGTGACCCAGGTGTTGGCAAGAGTGCTATTGTAGAAGGACTTGCTCAGCAGATTGCTTATGGGGCAGCGTCACCGGTGTTCCGTGGCAAGCGAATACTTTCGCTGGATCTTACAAGTGTTGTTGCCGGTACACAGTACCGTGGTGATTTCGAGAAGCGCATGAAAGGCATCATATCTGAATTGGAACAATGTCCGGACGTTATTGTGTTTATTGATGAAATTCATACGTTAATGGGAGCTGGTTCTGCTTCAGGAACGATGGATGCAGCCAATATCCTGAAGCCGGCACTTGCAAGGGGAACAGTGCAATGCATAGGAGCAACGACGCTTGATGAGTACCGTAAGTCCATAGAAAAGGACGGTGCTCTGGAGCGGCGTTTCCAAAAGATTATTGTCAATCCGACATCTGCGGAAGAGACAATGAGAATATTGGAGAATATTAAGGCACGCTATGAGAATCATCATCATGTTATATATACTCAGGAAGCGTTGCGTGCTTGTGTTATGCAGTCTCAACGTTATATTACAGACCGTGTTTTCCCTGATAAGGCCATTGACGCTCTTGACGAAGTCGGTTCTCGTATGCATCTCAGGACGGCCGTTATTTCACCAAAGCAGCAACGTCTTGAAGCAGAGCTTGATGAAGTACGTCAGAAAAAGAAGTCAGCTGTCGTGCAGCAGAACTTTGAGCTTGCTGCAGCTTTGCGTGACCGTGGTGATGAAATAGAACGCCGACTTTTGCAACTTCAATCTTCTGGTGATGATACAGACAGGGCCGATTATGTTACAGTTACAGAGAAAGATGTCTGTGAGGTCGTGTCTTTGATTTCCGGCGTACCTGTGTCTCGGGTAAGTGAGGATGATTCCATACGTTTGCGAAAACTCGGAGAAATTCTTAAAGGCACTGTCATTGGACAAGATAAGGCCGTGGAGACTTGTGTGCGCGCTATCCGAAGAAACAGTCTTGGATTGCGTTCGCACAATCGTCCTATTGGAGCATTTATGTTCCTTGGCCCTACAGGTGTAGGCAAGACATATCTTGCCCAGCAATTGGCAAGAGAAGTATTCGGTTCCTCTGACGCACTTATCCGTGTTGATATGTCGGAGTTTAACGAGTCTTTCAATACTTCACGGCTTGTGGGAGCGCCTCCCGGATATGTAGGATATGATGAAGGTGGTCAGTTGACGGAGCGGGTACGCAGGCATCCTTATTCTGTCGTTCTTCTTGACGAGATAGAAAAGGCTCATCAGAACATATTCAATTTACTGTTGCAGGTACTTGATGAAGGCAGGTTGACTGATGGTAACGGACGTCTGATAGATTTCCGTAATACTATTGTCATTATGACCTCCAATGCCGGTACACGGCAGTTAAAAGATTTCTCTCGTGGTATTGGATTCGGTGCTTCAACATCTGACGGGAACATTAATAGTGAATACGCACGTTCCATCATAGAAAAAGCATTAAGGAAACAGTTCGCACCTGAATTTCTTAACCGCCTTGACGAGATAGTGATGTTTGAGCAATTGTCTCTTGATTCAATAAAGCAAATTATTGACATAGAGATGAAAGATTTGTATTCACGTGTCTCGGAACTCGGATATAAACTCAGAATGTCCGATAAGGCAAAGGAGTTTGTAGCGGAGAGAGGGTATGACGTGCAATATGGTGCACGTCCATTGAAGCGTGCGGTACAGCAATATATTGAGGATGAACTATGTAATCTCCTTCTTGACAGTACATTACAATATGGAGCCATAATAAAGGTCGGAAAGCCTAAGGCTTCCGAGAAATTGGTGTTTAGTGTGTCAGATAAATAATAATATCAAAGATGATTAGTAAAGCAAAGATAAAGTTTATCCGCTCCCTTGAAAACAAGAAAATAAGGAAAGAGGAAGGACTCTTTGTTGCAGAGGGACCCAAGGTCATTGCGGATTTAATGAAAGTGAGCTCACCGAAGGTAATCGTTGCTACGGAATCATGGCTGAGAGAACAGGAGAATATCTTTGACCGACAGAATGTGGAAATCTGTTCTGTCACGCAGGATGAACTGAAGAAAGTATCTTTCTTGCAACATCCACAACAAGTGCTGGCTGTTTTTAAGCAGAATATTGGTGAAACATTGTCCTTGCGGGATATCATATCAGAAACATTGTTGTCAGAAGGCAAGGAAAATCTTTTTATCGGCCTGGATTCAATACAAGATCCTGGAAATCTTGGCACGATTATCCGTATTGCAGATTGGTTTGGCATTGAACATGTATTCTGCTCCATGGATACTGCTGATGTCTGGAATCCAAAGGTGATTCAGGCAACCATGGGCAGCATAGCAAGAGTGAAGGTGACGTATTGTAGTCTCCATGACCTTATAGACGAAATAGAGGCTTACAATGATTCGCAGCTTCCATCTGTTATTCCTTTTCCAATATATGGAACATTTTTGGATGGTACTGATATTACAATGCAACAGTTGGAAAATAGGGGATTGATAATCATGGGCAATGAAGGAAATGGTATATCTCCAGGTATAGCAGCAAGAATAAATAAGAAGCTCTTGATACCTAATTACCCCAAGGGACGGGAAACGGCAGATTCTCTTAATGTAGCAATAGCTACAGCAATAACATGTTTCGCTTTAAGAAGATAATTGTATTTTAGTTTTAATCTTCCTTGCACTGACAATCGTGCTAAACTGATTTGTGTGTGGAAAAGTTAAAAAAGTGTATTTCGGGATAAAATAAAATTCGTAAATGCCACTTTTTATATAGAAAAGGAGTATCTTTGTACTCATATTATTCGTTCTTTGAAATATGTATATGGCATTCGTTGTGAATTGCTTAAAAAGTTTCTGCTTCGCAGTATCAATAACAACAGAAGATTTAGTTATAGATATAGCTAATTAGTTGTGAATTGCTTAAAAAGTTTCTGCTTCGCAGTATCAATAACAACCCCTCCCGGTGATGCTCTTGAGCCTCAGCCGTTGTGAATTGCTTAAAAAGTTTCTGCTTCGCAGTATCAATAACAACAGTTTCGGCTGTAACATTTACAGCCTAATGTTGTGAATTGCTTAAAAAGTTTCTGCTTCGCAGTATCAATAACAACTGTCATTGGAATCATAATAAAGGGCTGGTAAGTTGTGAATTGCTTAAAAAGTTTCTGCTTCGCAGTATCAATAACAACCTGTAATGTATATATCAAAGATGAAGTGGTGTTGTGAATTGCTTAAAAAGTTTCTGCTTCGCAGTATCAATAACAACATTCTATGATTACATCCTGCCATCAAAGTAGTTGTGAATTGCTTAAAAAGTTTCTGCTTCGCAGTATCAATAACAACATTAGATACATAAATTAAAAGCTCGGAAAGTTGTGAATTGCTTAAAAAGTTTCTGCTTCGCAGTATCAATAACAACAAATTAGTATCATAGGATATACCTTTACCCGTTGTGAATTGCTTAAAAAGTTTCTGCTTCGCAGTATCAATAACAACCAGCAGGGGGCAAAGAGACTATTCCGCCATGTTGTGAATTGCTTAAAAAGTTTCTGCTTCGCAGTATCAATAACAACAGCCTGCAAGGCGTTTGCGTTCTGACAGAGGTTGTGAATTGCTTAAAAAGTTTCTGCTTCGCAGTATCAATAACAACTCAATAGTCGTATAAGATTGAGTAACAGGTATATGTGAAGAAATACAGAAAACAAAAAATGAACTGCGATATTAATGAAATCCCACTCTTGTAGTGGGATTTTTTTTGCTGTATACAAAAATTGTAGATTGTTATTCTGCTATTTAATAGAATTATTTTCGATGCCGGATACTGTCCCTAAAAGTTGATAGTGTTGTTCAGAAGTCTCTGTGCTTTTCTTTTACCCTGCAAATAAAAAGGTATTTGTAAAAAAATATGTCATTTTTTTTGCAAATTCATAATATTTTGTTACCTTTGTGATTATAATAATGTTAACTGGAAATATAAAGAAATAATGAAGTGATGGAGAACATGGAATAGCATACAATACTAATGATTTTTTCATAGAATACCGTATAAGTGCTTTTCGAACTAATATTATTGTGTTATATTATAATGATATATGCGTGCTTATTAGAAGATATAAACTACCAATGAAACAAAGTATTCTTTTATTTTTAACATTACTCTGCCTTCCGCTTTGTGCACAGACGGAGCGTAAATTTCCTCTTGCTGAACTTCTTTCGGCGGGAGATGCCGGCAGGTATGCAGGAACTAC
>JAMPFD010000014.1 GCA_023664625.1 Bacillota bacterium
GTTCTTTAAACATTTTTACTAATTTTGCACTTGCCGGTTGACTCTAGGCTTGCTGCGTGACGGACAGATTTTTTTCTGAAAGGAGTGGATGTCTCGTATTACAGTGTCTTACGCATGTCAGACCGGTATGATGCAGGTGCGATGCTGAATGAAAAAACAGGATGCATACTTTTGTGCCTATCTTTTGACTTTATGTTTCACCACATATTTCTTCCGTTTCCTCTTTCTCTTTCGTTTATCATCGTCTGTATGACTGATAGCCGTCCGGCACTTTTATAGCCGATGGAAGTATTGTCGCATATCTAATGGGACGAACATCAGCACGGTCACAAACACCAAGGTTGACAGAACCGGAAAGAAAATAAATAACAGACCGAGAGAAAGGTATAAATCCTGGGTACTGGCAGAAACTTTTTCCAACAGCTTTTTGTGAATTAATACTTGACAGTTGACTATACATACTATACACGGACCGGACTTTTGGAAAAAAGTGAGACAATGTTTGCAGGTTTCGAATAATAATAGTATTTTTGTACGCGAAACGATGAAGGCTGAGGCGAAAGTTTTCTATATATGGATAAATTCACATTCTACAGCGGGAACTGCATTCGTTTATTGCAAATATAGAGCGAGGCCGTCTATTTACGTTAATCCTATTGTCGTCCCATTGGAGGGCAGATGAAGGAACCATAAATGCCAACAGCCAGAAAAGCAGTGGTATATAAAACCATGTACCAGCATACAGATTGCATATATAAATAACGTTGCTTATCCATTGGGAGAATATACAATATAAGGAATAGTGCCTAAATATGGTACGTTACCGTTTATAAGTTGTTTGCAGCAAATAAAATATAAGGAATGACACATACTCACGAATTGCTCGATAATGAAACAGCACAGAGAGTCAGACATGACAACTGCTTTGACTTCTTGCGTTATTTTTTTGCATTTTCATTGGTCATAGTCCATTTCTGCACCTTAACGGGCACAGAGCAATTTTGGTTCGTAACCGGAGGAACAAGGGTTAAAGCTTTCTTTATCATTACGGGCTTCCTTGTCATATATAGCTATATACGTACCGGTAACATACGAAAATATGCGGAGAAACGTATCCGGCGCATCATGCCTGCATACGTCACGACCATCCTGCTTTCTTTTCTTATCGGACTATTGTTCACCTCCATGCCTGTTGCCGATTACCTGACATCAAGTCAGACTTACAAATATCTCATAGCAAACTTGTGTTTTCTGAATTACATGCAGCCGGATCTCCCGGGGTTGTTCACGGATAATGTGTATCATGCCGTCAACGGTTCGCTTTGGACCATGAAGGTTGAAGTCTTGTTTTACGTGACAGTCCCGTTTTTCATGTATTTTCTCAGGCGGTACAATAAACTGGCAGTTCTTCTGATTGTCATCTGCTCTTCCATGGCATATACTGATATTTTCAACTGGCTGTACGACCATACGGACAATCCCATATACCATACGCTGTCGCACCAGCTGGGCGGACAGCTGGTTTATTTTTACAGCGGTACACTCCTGTTATTTTATTTCAGGACGCTATGCCGTTACATCAAGATCGTCTTTCCCATATCTGCCGTACTTTATCTGTTATGTCCCGTTTTTGAATGGCTCTACTATCTTCAGCCTATGGCGTTCGCCTGCATCATCATTGGTATGGCATATCATTGCAAGTTCCTGAACTTTCTCCAGAAATACGATAATATTTCCTACGGAATATATTTATATCATTTCCCTGTCATACAGCTCGCAGTGCAATATCGTCTGCACGAAATAAATATTTATCTTGCTTTTGCCGTCACATTCTGTGCTACTTTGATCTTGGCAGCCCTGTCATGGAAATATATTGAAAAGCCTCTTATGCGAAAAGGAAAATAACGGACATGCCATGATAAGCGTCCGCATTCAAAGACTTTTCATGGAAATCCGGCCATCTGTATTATGGCCAAAAGCCAGCATTCCGGCAAAAGCAAATTCCGGACACGGCCATACTTAAAAAGGAAGTTCTTTGTAAATTTATATAGTTTTTTTCTTCAATATAGTTTTTATTGTTTATCTTTGCACCCATGGAACATCAGATACGGTACTGATTGTTCCAAGAGAAAAGCCGCCTGTTGATTCCACGCATGATGAACAGGAATGACTATAAAGAGAAAATAAGCATAAAAAACTATTGTGATATGGGTAATGACGCAGTCATAGAAATCTTGGAGAAAGCCGGTATAAAGCCGACCTCCAACAGGATATTGGTTCTCAGGGCAGTATTGAACAGTGGCCGGCCGCTGAGCCTTTCAGAACTGGAGATGAAGTTGCTCTCCTTGGAAAAGTCCAGTGTCTTCAGGGTACTCACACTGCTTCTGAAACATGGCGTTGTACATACCATAGAGGATGGCAAGGGAATTGTCAAGTACGAGATGTGTACAGGGAACGGTTGCTGTACAACAGATGACCTGCATGCCCATTTCTATTGTGAGTCCTGCAATCAAGTCTATTGTTTTGAGAACATACCTGCACCTATAGTTGATCTTCCGGACGGCTTTTCAATCCATTCAATCAACTACATGCTTAAAGGGATATGCCCTAAGTGCAGCAGTAAGAAAGTATAATTCCGGAGCTTGCCGTTACAGCACTCCTTTATGACAAGTTAGCCGGCAAAAATAACCGTATGATGCAGACATACTTTGTTCCTGTATTGCATTCAGAATTCCTTGCTTGTCCATTCCGGTAAAATTCCTAAGCATCATCATTCATATAGTCTGTTATGCACCCTTTTCCGTCTCAGGATCCTTCCTGAAAATATCCGCGCAGACAGTTGGTGCTAATTTAGCCGGCCAACTTATCATCGGCAGACAGGCGATGTCCCTCATGACGGGATGTCGCCTGTCTGTTTTTATTAAATCCTGTACATCGTTATCAAATTACAGTTCTGCAGAACTTCCGTAATGCCGGCAAGTATACCGTTGCGACAACTTTCAGCACATGCCAGGCCCATCGGTGGTTTGCATGCGCGGGTAGTTTTCCGTATTATGAATTTGCCATACGGACATCAACAACTTGCAAAAGGACAAGAACGTCAGACCTGCTGCCCGTGAAAATCAGCCGTACTGATTTCTTCCGAACTCCTACATGGAGTCGGAAGTGCAGGCGTTGTCCGGCTTCTTCCGTCAGGAAAGATGACGCTTGTCTGCTGAACGTAATATGAATCCTGTAGTTTTTGACACCAAGTTGCAAGGGTTATTTGATAATTTTGCATCAGATTTCAAAAACATATGAAATTCGAACATAATAACATAATATGAAAATACATGCATTTATCATTGGAACATTATTGCTGGCACTGATGTCAGCCTGTGGTAACGGGAATCCCCATACTCATGGCGGCGATGCGGAATCCTCGGATCCTGCGTCCCATAAGGCAGGCTCTGCCACCAATCACTCAGGCGAGATTATTCTTTCATTAGCGCAGGCAAAGGCCGCCGGAATAAAGACCGAGACTGTCACTCCTGGAAAGTTCCACGGAATAGTCAGGACAAGCGGGAAAGTGCTCACGGCCTCAGGTGATGAGACAACAGTTGCGGCGACAGCCTCCGGTATGGTTTCCCTTTCGCGTCCGCTGACCGAGGGCATGGCGATAGGCCGCGGGGTGGCAGTCTGCGCCATATCATCCTCAGGACTCCAGGACGGAGATGCTTCCAGGCGTGCCGATATAGCGTACCGTACGGCAAAGGCTGAATATGAGAGGGCGAAGAAACTTGTCGCCGATAAAATTATCTCCGAGAAGGATTTCCTGACGATAAAAGCCGATTATGAGAATGCCCGTCTTGCCTATCATTCCATGGTGCAGGGCAGCAGTTCCAAAGGAGTTGTCGTGAAGGCTCCTGCCGGCGGATATGTCAAGGAATGTCTTGTCAAGGAAGGCGACTATGTGTCGGTGGGGCAGCCTCTGATGATTGTCACTCAGAACAAGAACCTCTATCTCAGGGCGGAGCTGGCGGAACGTAACTACAATGTCCTTAATCAGATAACCTCCGCCAAGTTCAGGATGTCCTATAGTGACCGTGTCTACGACCTGGAGGAACTTAAAGGCCGTCTTGTCTCTTACGGCAAGACTTCCGGCGCGGCATCATCGTTCCTTCCCGTCACCTTCGAGTTTGCCAATGCCGGCGGCATCGTTCCCGGTGCATTTGCAGAGATTTATCTCATTACCGCCACACGCGACAATGTCATCACGGTTCCCGTGACGGCCCTGACAGAGGAGCAGGGAGTTCATTTCGTATACGTCAGAGAGTCTGCCGAGGTCTACAGAAAATGTGAGGTGCGTCTCGGAGTGTCCGACGGTGTGCGTACCGAAGTCCTTTCCGGCCTTAAGGGCGGTGAGAAACTTGTCACGGAGGGTGCCGTCCATGTCAAGCTTGCATCGGCAAGTAATCGCATTCCTGAGCATAACCACAGTCATTAGTCAGGCGAGTCCGTCGGGATTCCGGCCTTTGCCTTATGTTGAAGGTTTTCATGTTGAATTTCATAATATACAGGAAAAAACATGCTAAATAAGATAATAAGCTTTTCATTGCACAACCGTCTGCTTGTACTTGTCGGCTCTGTGCTGCTCGTTGTCTGCGGACTGTACACGGCCGAGCAGGCCGAGGTCGATGTCTTTCCCGACCTCAATGCGCCAACCGTCGTGGTCATGACCGAAGCCAACGGAATGGCAGCCGAAGAAGTGGAGCAGCTTGTGACATTCCCTATCGAGACCTCTGTCAACGGAGCCACGGGAGTACGTCGTGTAAGGTCTTCTTCTACGACAGGGTTCTCTGTCGTATGGGTTGAGTTCGACTGGGATACGGACATATATCTCGCCCGTCAGATTGTCTCGGAGAAACTTGCGGCAGTCGGCGATGACTTGCCGGGGAATGTCGGGAAGCCGACCTTGGGTCCACAGTCCTCCATCCTCGGAGAACTTCTCATCGTCGGGCTCACCTCAGACACGGCCTCCCTTCTTGACCTCCGCACTCTTGCTGACCGTACCATACGTCCACGCCTCCTCTCCACAGGAGGAGTGGCGCAGGTTTCCGTCATCGGAGGCGACCTGAAGGAGTATCAGATTCTTCTCCGTCCAGAGAAGATGCGCCATTACGGTGTAAGCCTTGCCGAGGTCATGGCCGTGACGCGCGGAATGAACCGCAGCACCAACGGAGGTGTGATCTATGAGTACGGGAATGAGTACATACTGCGCGGCGTGGTCTCCTCCGATGTTCTCGGACGCATCTCCCGCTCTGTTGTCAGGATTGCCGGGGACACCCCTGTTACATTAGCCGACATTGCCGAGATAAGGACCGGTCCGGAAAGTCCGAAACTCGGTCTGGCATCAGAGAAATGTAAGCCGGCAGTGCTCCTTACCGTGACCAAGCAGCCCGGCACCGGCACCATAGAGCTTACGCAGAAACTGGAGGAAGTCATCAGTGACATCAGAACTACTCTTCCTGCCGGCATCAATGTCTCAACGGATGTCTTCCGGCAGTCACGGTTCATAGAAAGCTCCATTGACAACGTGAAGACATCACTCTTTGAAGGAGCCTTGTTTGTCGTCATCATTCTCTTCCTTTTCCTCGCCAATGTCCGCACCACGGTCATTTCCCTCGTAACAATTCCCCTGTCCCTGCTCGTCTCCCTCCTTGTCCTTCACTATCTCGGACTGAGCCTTAATACGATGAGCCTCGGCGGAATGGCGATAGCGATAGGCTCACTCGTCGACGATGCCATCGTCGATGTAGAGAACATTTGGAAGAAACTCCGTGAGAACAGGATGCTGCCCCTTGAGGAACGCCGTCCCGTCATTGCCGTAGTCTATGATGCCTCAAAGGAAGTGCGCATGCCGATACTCAATTCAACGCTCATCATCGTTGTCAGCTTCATGCCCCTGTTCTTCCTCAGCGGCATGGAAGGCAAGATGCTTCAGCCTCTTGGCATCGCTTTCATCGTGGCACTGTTCGCATCGACCGTCGTGGCACTGACCCTGACACCGGTGCTCAGCAGTTACCTTCTTGGCGGAAAAGCAACAGAGAAGGGTATGGAGAAAGAGGCCTTTCTTACTGTATGGCTGAAGAAATATTATCAGACAGGCCTCTTGTGGGTACTGTCCCACAGGCGTTCCGTCATCTTGGCTACCGCAGCTCTTTTCGCCGTAGCTCTCGGACTGTTCTTCACTCTGGGACGCAGTTTCCTCCCGCCGTTCAACGAAGGGGCACTGACAATCAATGTCAGCTCGCTTCCAGGCATATCCCTTGAAGAGTCGGACAAAATAGGCCGTCAGGCGGAAGAACTCCTGCTGTCCGTTCCGGAGATAAAGACCGTGGCACGCAAGACAGGCCGTGCCGAGCTGGACGAGCATGCTCTCGGAGTCAATGTCTCGGAGATAGAGGCACCGTTCGAACTGGATGCCAGAACCTCCCGTGAGTTTCTTGACGACGTGAGGAGGAAAATGTCGCTCCTTGTCGGTGCGAACGTTGAGATAGGCCAGCCGATAAGCCACCGTATAGATGCCATGCTCAGCGGTACGCAGGCAAACATTGCCATAAAGCTCTTTGGTGATGACCTGAACGAAATGTTCTCCATAGGCAACCGTATCAAGGATGCCATACAGTCCGTAGAAGGCATAACTGATCTCAATGTGGAGCAGCAGATAGAGCGTCCGGAGCTGAAGATTGTCCCAAAGCCGGAGATGCTCTCACGTTACGGTATTTCGGAACCGGACTTCAATGAGTTCATCACTGTGATGCTTGCCGGAGAGACTGTTTCTCAGGTCTATGAGGGTAATTTCGGTTTCAATCTTGTCGTCCGTGCCGATGAGGATGCAAGAAAGACGGCGGAGGATGTCCGAAGAATGCTCATAGACACTCCTGACGGCGGTAAGACAGAGCTTGCAGAGGTTGCGGACGTCATATCTTCGACGGGTCCGAACACAATCAACCGCGAGAATGTCCGTCGCAAGATTGTCATCTCCGCCAATACTGACGGCAGAGATCTGCGCGGTGTTGTCAATGACATCAAGGAAAGGGTGAATACGAGTGTCCGTCTGCCAGAGGGCTACCATATAGAATATGGCGGACAGTTTGAGAATGAGCAGGAAGCCAGCCGCATGCTGTTGCTTGTCTCCGTCGTAAGTATCGTTATCATCTATCTTCTTCTGTACATGCAGTTCAGGAACGCACGTACGAGCAGTGTCATTCTGCTCAATCTTCCTTTTGCCCTTATCGGCGGAGTCCTTGTGCTGCGTCTGACGTCAGGGGAGGTGAGCATCCCTGCCATCATAGGTTTTATTTCTCTCTTCGGCATTGCGACGCGCAACGGCATGCTGCTCATCACGCGTTATGACACACTTCGCCGGGAGGAAGGGCTGTCGGTAAGCGAGAGCATTGTCAGAGGTTCCCTCGACCGTCTCAACCCGATACTCATGACGGCATTGACCTCTGCCTTGGCACTCCTCCCTCTTGCATTCCGCGGAGACCTGCCGGGCAATGAGATCCAGAGCCCTATGGCAACGGTGATTCTTGGCGGTCTGCTGACTTCAACCTTGCTTAACGCGTTCATCCTGCCTATTGTCTACGGATGGATAACAGGAAAAGACGGGGAGTGACCCGTGACTGCACGGGGTGGGACTGAAAATAAGAAATCCTCTGTCAAGGATAATTCTTACTGCCCGTTTCCGTTATTTTGCACGGAAAGACATTTGCAGGCGGAAGTGGTTGTACGGCAATGTGTTACATGCGTTGTGGGAATTCCTGCGACAAAAGGTTACGGTTTGCTTGGCGAAATGTAACCTTTTGTCATGCCGCCGTTATGGCACGGTTACGGAATGTGTAGTCCATGGGGCGAAGAAATAGCCTTGGCAAGTATTTTCTTTACCGTCCGTAAGGTTGTCGGTCATGTGGACAGGACATGGTCACGGCGACTATGGCAGGTGTCCGCATGCAGGCACTTGCCGGATGACGGCACCGCTTCATTGATGGACCGGCATGGGAATATGGTCATAGGCAACTATTGAAAATTGTTTCATAATGAAGCTGTAGTCTGCAAAGCCGACTGCATTTTCAGTGTGAGCTGATTTACAACCGTTGCTTGCCGGCCGGCAACTTGCAAGACGGAGTTTACGGAAATTGATTTGAAAAAGAAATATATAAAAAGCTACAACATATAGAATTATGAAAAGAAGAACTCTGACAGCATTCATCAGCGTCCTTTCCCTCACGATGCATGGGCAGGACATAACGTCAGTCCTCCGTGACATAGAGCGCAACAATCTCGGGCTGCAGGCTCTCCTTACCGGCAATAAGGCTCTGGTTTATGACAGGAAAGTGGACAACAGTCTTGACGCAGCCTCCGTGGAGTACAGCCCGTTCTTCCGTAAAGGGGCGGCAGGTGTGGCAAGTTCCGAACTTGTTGTCTCGCAGGAATTTGATTTTCCGACGCTTTATGCTGCACGTGCGAAGGCCGGCAGGCTGCAGGAACGTGCGCTTTACATGGAGTGGCAGGCTGCCCGCCGTGACATTCTGCTTGCGGCGAAACTGAGGTGTCTTGACTTGGTAATGCTCGGCAAGGCGCGTAAGGTTCTGCAGGAGCGTATGAACAATGCATCGGATCTGCTGGTGTTGTTTGAGAAAAGGATGAAGGAGGGTGATGCCACAAGTCTGGAACTGAACAAAATCCGCATGGAGACGATGGACTTGCGCACGGAACTTCTGCAGAACGAGACTGAGATCAGGGCTGCCCGGCAGGAACTGACGGCCCTGAATGCCAACCGGCCACTGGTTCTTGACGGTCTTGCTTATTCTGAGACGGCTGCCGGAGAAAGTCCTGCGGCACAGCGAGAAGAAATCGTCGGAAATGATGCTGCCGTCCGTTCGGCCGAGGCTTCCATGGCAGTCTCGGAGCAGGAGCTGAGAGTTTCTGGGCAGGGATGGCTTCCACGGATTTCCGTAGGCTATCGGCGTAACACGGAAATGAACGAGGCAAGCAACGGATTTATGGTCGGAGCAGCATTTCCGATATTCTCAAACGGGAACAAGGTAAAGGCTGCCAAGGCAAGGAAAGCCGCGGCACAGTTGTATCTTGACAATGCAAAGGCTCAGGCTGAGAGTGAGACAGACGCGCGGCTGCAGGAACTTCAGCGGCTGGAAGATGCACTTCGGGTGTATGACCTGGACCTGATGGAGCGTTCGCTTGGCTTGCTGAGGAAAGCGGTCTCTGCGGGAAGCATGTCCCTGATTGACTATTATGCCGAGGCTGACGGAATATACGGCCGGTGGCAGGCATACCTGACACTTGAGAAGCAGTATCAGGTCCTGTTGGCAACGCTCGGCAAGAACAGTCTTTAGTCTTGCCGGAAAAGTTGTGCCCGTATGTTATCCCGGCAGGAAATCCATGTCATGGATTGGTGTCGGAGAGGGGAGGCCAAAGTTGAGAAATCCGGTGGCTGTAACAGAAATTGCGCCGCTATGGGAGATGACCCATGGCGGCGCATAAGTTTTTTGCTTAAGTTTCTCCGTTTGGAGATTTGATGTTTCTGTCTTAAAAGTAATGTTCTTGGCTGATGACTGCCTGCTATCTCCATTCCGAGGTGTTGAGACGGCTTTCCACAGTGTTCTCTATGTTGTCGGGAAGGTTGCAGAAAAAGTCGTATCCGGTGCGTGCCTCAAGTTCGTCGATGCTTATCATGTACGGTGTAAGGTCGGAACTGTTGTCACTTTTGTGCTCGGCCCAGAAGGCTACGGCGGAGTAAGTGTTGTCCTTGGTCTGTTTCAATACTGCCATGAAGAAATACTTTGGGACAGGTATGCGGTTCTTGATCATGGTGATGGTGCCGCTCTGTGATTTGCCGTTCAGGTTAACATCATTGATTGTTCCGCCCTTGCAGACATAGAGAACGCCGTTGTTGTCGGTGGTTGTCTTTGACCAGTTGCGCACTTTTGTCTCCATGTTGCTCCACACACGTGCGTTGAAACTGTTTATCTGCGGCTGCATGTTGGCAAGGCAGAATGTCTGTCCGTTGACATTCATCGAACAGATGCGGTCTTCCGAAGCACAGATATGTCCGCGGTCGTAACCGGAATTCTTGTAGTCAGAGAGCAGTGAGCGGTAGTCTGCTTCTATCTCGCTTGCCTCATGGAACGGGTCGCCGTGCCATGTCTGTCCGTTCCATGTCACTCCTGTATTCCAGTTCTGGCGTAGCCAGTTCTTGAAATTGTTGGCTTTCGTCCATTGCCAGCAGGTCCAGCGCTGTGCACGTTTGAGCTTGTCCCACTCGACTATGTAGTTGACACCGATGTCGTCATCGTACTTGACTATCAGCTGATAGTTGTTCCCGGACTGCACGCGTGGGACCTCAAGTCGCAGGGCATAGGCACTCTTGTCTGTATTGTTGGCATTGGCATTGCCGCTGCTGACGGTCTCTCCGTCATCGTCTCCTCCGCAGGCGGTGAGGGAGAGCGCGGTGATGCCTAAGAGGATGGCCGTCACCGTCTTGCTAAGAAGTTTTATTGTCATTTCGTATATGTTTTGTTATAATGCAGAATCGGCTGTGAATTATTTCATCGTACAAAAATAAGAATTTATCCGCAACCAGACAAAATTACTTTACGGACTGTGCTCCCCTTTTCTGTTTTTTTAACTGTTGGCAGCGTGCATGGGCTTTGCCTCATGGAGGATTGCCTGCATGGATTGATGGGAAGGATGCTCTCGGGAGAGGTCACCACCCATGAATGGTTTGGAGGGGAAGCGTGAGAAATCCTCCGTCGGATGTCCGTTGCAGGGCATCCGGCGGAGGATTGTCTTGTTTTTTGGTATTACGTTGTATGGGATTTACATCTTGGAGATGATTCCGACCTCTGTTGTTTCAAGAAACTTGATGATGCTGCGCACGGCTTCTCCGTCCGGAACCTGCTGCTTAATCTGGTTTATGGCATCCAGAACGGCTGTCTGACCGTGGAACAGCAGGCGGTAGGCATTGGCGATATGGCCGATGACCTTCTCAGGTGTTCCTGACGCTTTGAGCAGTTTTTCGTTTACGCCTCCGTACTCGACAGGGTTGTGGGTGGCAACGATGAACGGCGGAACATCACGGCTTACGCGCACGCCTCCTGTGACCATCGTGCCGCTTCCGATGCGTACGTTGGGGTTGATGATTACGCTTGAGGAGAATATCACGCCTGAATGTATCTCGCAGTCACCGGCGACCTTGGTGCCGTAGCCGAAGGTGCAGTAGTCTTTTACCTTCGTGTCGTGGGAGACATGGACACCCTCCATGAAGAAATTACGGTTGCCTATGCTTGTCTCTCCATTACAGAAAGTGGCACGGTTGATGACGACATTCTCGCGGAAAATGTTCTCATTGCCTATGACCAGACAGGAACAGTCGCCCTTATAGTTGAAGTCCTGAGGCTCGGCTCCCAGGACTGTGTTCTGGAAGACTTTGTTGCCGCAGCCGAGTCGTGTGCCGTTCATGATGCTGGCGTATGGGTAGATGACACAGTTGTCGCCTATCTCGACATCACCCTCGATGTAGGCGAAAGGATAGATGGTGACGTTATTGCCGATTTTGGCCTTAGGATCTATGTATGCTTGTTGACTTATGTTACTCATAGCTATATCTTTTTGAAATTAGTCCCTGCCTCCGCCGAGTGCGTAGTAAAGGTTTACGACTGCCTGCATCTTGTAGAAGTCGTCCTGCACCTTCGCCAACTGGGCATTGAGAAGGTTGCTCTGCGCCGTGATTACTTCAAGATATGTCGTGCCTGGCTTTGTGCTGAACAGCTGCTTTGTCATCTCGACGTTCTTTGAGAGGACGTCTACACGCTTTCCGTCAAGTATGCTCTTCTCTTCAGAGGAATTGTAGAGAACGAGGGCGTTGCTAACCTCGCTGCCTGCTGAGAGTACTGCCTGCTGCCATGTGTTGAAAGCCTGCTCCTGCTGGGCTTTTGCCACTTTCAGGCCGGCAATCAGCTGTCCGCGTGCGAAAATAGGCTGTACAAGACTGCCTACGGCACTGAGGAGCCATTTCCCCGGATTGACAATGCCGCCGCCGCTGTTATTGGTGTAGGCTCCGCTGCCACTGATTGTGATGCTCGGATAGAAGCGTGAACGTGCGTTCTGCACGTCATAGAAACAGGAGGCGAGTGTCATCTCGGCATAGTGAACGTCAGGACGGTTGTTGAGCATGTTGATGGATATGCCTGTGCTGAAGGATGACGGGAGACTCTGGCTCTCAAGCTTGCCGCGGGCAATAGTCTGCGCCGGCTGACCGAGAAGGAGAGACATGGAGTTCTCTGTTTCACGGATCTGGCGTCTGAGGTCGGATGCCTGTGAGAGTACTGAATAGTAGTTCGCCTCCGCACTCTGTACGGCTGTCTCGTTGACAGGCCCCATCTCCTTGCGGAGCTTCATGATGCGCCATGTGTCCTTTGTAAGTTCTGCCATGTTGTCTACAATCTCCAGCTGACGGTCGAGCATCATCAGGGTGTAGTACATGTTTGCCACGTTGGAGATTACACCGGTCTTGACAACGAGCTGGTAGTCCTTTGTCGCAAGCAGCTGCATCTGTGCACTGCGCTTTGCGTTAAGCAGGTTGCCGAAAAGATCTATGCTCCAGCTTGCCTGTACAGGCAGAGAGTAGGTCTTTGCCGGTGTGCCGCCGTCCCATGAGGATAGGGTTCCCTGCGGAGAGAAGGTGAAGGAAGGCACGAATGCCAGTTTCGCAGCAGTAAGCTGTGCCTGCACCATCTTCACGTTGAGTGCCGCGTTGAGCAGATTGGTGTTGTGCGCTAATGCGTACTCTATAAGCGTCTGCAACTGCGGGTCTGTGAATACGCTGCGCCAAGGCAGATTGCCGAAGCTGGTGGTGTCGGTCACCGTGAGTGTGTCATTCACACTCACGGTATCGCGCACCAGCCCTTGGGTGTTCACCTCTGGACGCTCATACTTGTTGTATAGTCCGCAACTGCTCATGAAAGCAGCGGCAGATGCTATCAATATGATATTTCTAACTTTCATCGTCGCTATTCTTTATTTACATTGTTGTCTATCTGCTTCTGAAGTTCTGCTGAGGCATAAGGGTTCGTATACTGTCGCAGTTCAGAATCGACATTGGCATTGTTGTCGTCAAACTCTATTGGCTTGATCTTCTCCTGAAGAGTCTGGAAAAGGTAGAACAGAGCCGGTACGACCATAATCTGACAGAGCATGCCGATAAGCATGCCGCCGACGGCTGCCGCACCGAGTGTCATGTTACCGTTGTAACCTACACCCATCGGCACGAGCAACGGCAACAGACCGATGATCATTGCCAAGGATGTCATGAGGATAGGGCGCAGACGGGCTGCTGCACCGAGCACGGCTGACCAGGAGATTGCCATGCCTGTACGGCGGCGTTCAAGGGCAAACTCAACGATGAGGATGGCGTTCTTTGCCAACAGGCCGATAAGCATGATGAGTGCAATCTGCATGTAGATGTCGTTCTGCTTTCCGAAAAGGTTGGTGAAAAGGAATGCACCGGCAAGACCGAACGGTATGGAAAGTATTACAGACAGTGGCAGGATATAGCTCTCATACTGTGCCGACAGGATCAGATATACGAAGGTGAGACAGAGCACGAAGATGATTGCCGTGGAGTTGCTTGACTCCTGCTCTGAACGTGTAAGTCCGGAGAATTCATAAGAGTAACCGTCCGGAAGGCTCTGTGCCGACACTTCTTCCATCGCCTTGATGACATCACCTGTAGAATAGCCTTCCGCCGGCGATGCGTTCACATTGATGGAGGTGAACATATTGAAACGGTCGATTTCCTGAGGAGCATAGATCTTAGTCATGTTGACATAGGTCCTGATAGGACTCATCTGGCCGTTTGCCGTGCGGACATATATGTTGTCGAGGCTCTTAAGGTCGCCACGGAACTCGTGACCTGCCTGAATCATGACGCGGTAGAGCTTGCCATAGCTGTTGAAGTTGGAAGCGTACAGACCGCCATAGTAGCCCTGCATGGTCGTAAGGACGACGGACGGGTCAATACCGCTCTGCTTACACTTTGCCACATCGACATCCATCATGTACTGAGGATACTTGGAGTTGTAAGTTGTCATGGCAGAACTTACCTCAGGACGCTTATTAAGCTCACCGAGGAACTTCTGGGTCACTTCGAAGAATTTCGTCACATCACCGCCTGTACGGTCCTGCATTGAGAATGTCAGACCGTTGGTTGCGGAGAAGCCTTGTACCATAGGGGGCTGGAAAGCAAGTATCTGTGCGTCCTTGATGGCCGCGGTCTGCTTGTAAATCATTCCGAGAACCATGGATGAACCAAGGTTGTGCACACCGATATACTTCAACGGCCCCTCTTCCTTGTTGCGTTCCTCAAAGCTCTTGAGCTTAACGATGAAGGTACCCATGTTAGAGCCTTGACCGCCGATGAAGCTGTAACCTGTGATGTGGAGAGTTCTCTCCACGGCAGGATTGCCTCTCAGCATCTTGTCCACACGGTCCATTACCTGGTTCGTTTTCTCAAGACTGGTGCCCGGGTCGGTAGCTACGGTAACGAACAGAGTACCTGTATCCTCATCAGGAACAAGGCCTGTACGTGTGTTCATCATCAGCATTGCCATTGCCACAATACCGACGATAACGGAGCCTATTGCCACAATCGGGCGTTCAACGATACGGCGCACACCGTTCTGGTATTTCTCCTGAACCTTTCCGTACGCGGTATTGAACGAAACATGGAAACGGTCTATCATGGACATCTTGCGCTCGGAGCCGTCCTCGTTGTGAGGTTTCAGCAGTATGGCGCATAGAGCCGGTGACAGTGTGAGGGCGTTAAGAGCCGAGATTACGATAGAGATGGCCATGGTCACGCCGAACTCGCGGTAGAAAGTACCGCTCGTTCCGCCAAGGAATGATACAGGAACGAATACGGCTGCCATGACGAGTGTGATAGAGATGATTGCTCCGGAGATTTCGCTCATGGCATCTTTTGAAGCCGTAACGGAACTCTTATATCCAAGGTCAAGTTTCGCATGGACGGCCTCAACAACCACAATGGCATCGTCGACCACGATGGCTATGGCAAGCACAAGTGCCGCAAGCGTGAGGAGGTTGAGTGAGAATCCGAAGGCATAGAGGAAGAAGAATGTTCCGACCAGTGACACCGGCACCGCGATGAGCGGGATAAGTGTGGAGCGGAAGTCCTGCAGGAAGATGTACACAACGATGAACACGAGTACGAAAGCCTCAAGGAGAGTCTTTATAAGCTCGTCGATGGAGGCGTTTAGGAACTCGGTTACGTCCTGCATCACTTTTATTTCAACTCCCGGAGGAAGAGATTTCTCTGCGTCAGCCAAGACGTTCTTGATGTCCTTCACAATCTGTGTGGCGTTACTTCCGGCAGTCTGGGTCACCATCATCATGATGGAAGGCTTGCCGTCCACATTCTGCATGAATGAGTAATAGAGACCGCCAAGTTCAACGTTCGCCACGTCCTTCACACGGACTGTCTGGCCGTCGGTATCGCTGGTTATGATCATGTCAGCGAATTCCTCAGGGGTCTTGAGACGTCCTTTATAGCGGATGGTATATTCGTACTGGTTGTCAGTCTGCTCACCGAACTTACCCGGTGCGGCTTCGATGTTCTGCTGTGCCAGGATTCCTGTGATGTCACTCGGCATGAGGTTATGGCTCTTCATCTTTATGGGGTCAAGCCACAGACGCATTGTATAGGACTGAAGACCCATGGCCTGACACTCACCGACACCGCTGACACGCTTGATGGCAGGAATGATATTGATGTCGGCGTAGTTTCCGAGGAACTGGTTGTCGTATTTCTCAGGGTCACCGGTAAGGGCGAAGATGATGACGTTACTGTTCTGACGCTTCATCACCTGCACGCCCGCACGTGTAACTTCCGAAGGAAGGAGGGCTGATGCCTGTGATACACGGTTCTGGACGTTCACCTGTGCCATGTCGGCGTTGGCTCCCTGTTCAAAGTACACTGTGATGGATGCTGAACCGTCGTTGGTTGCGGCAGATGTCATGTATGTCATGCCCTCAACACCGTTGATCTGTTCCTCCAGAGGAGCAATGACGGAGTTAAGCACCGTTTCGGCGTTCGCACCGCTGTAGGATGCTCGCACCATGACGGTCGGAGGGGCGATGTCCGGATACTGCTCGATAGGCAGTGATACCAATCCTATGAAACCCAGGATGACTATCAGGATGGAAATCACCGTAGACAGCACCGGGCGTTCAATAAATCTATCTAATTTCATTGTTTTCTCAATAAAAAGTTATCCTTTTTCTTATAATCCCATTGCTTTCTTGAACTCCTGGAGGTCGCCCTGAGCGGCACCGAGCTTCTCTGCCTTATTGAGCTTTTCTGCGTATTGAGCTTCGGTGAGTTGCTTGATTTCTGCGCCGTCGGTAAGTGCTGTCACGCCATAGACAACGATTGTCTCTCCGCTCTTCACGCCACTTGTGATAATATAGTTCTTGCCGTCATTCTCAGGATAGATGGTTACAGGGGTGTACTTTACCTTATTGTCTTTTCCGACGACATACACGAAGTACTTGTCCTGCACCTGAACGACAGCAGACTGTGGGACAATGATCACACCATTAGTGATGTTGGGGATGATGACAGAACCTGAACCGCCGCTCTTCAGCAGTGATGCTGGGTTAGGGAAGTCAGCACGTACCTGTACGGTGCCTTTGGTTGCGTCAATGACACCGCTCACAGCTGCGATCTTTCCTTCCTGTGTATACATGGACCCGTCGGCCAGCTCCAGTTTTACGGCAGGGAAGTCCTTGATGGCAGCATTGACGCTGCCGTCTTTTTTCGTAATGTTCATGACGTCTTTCTCTGTCATGGAGAAATAGACCTGCATGGTCCTGATGTCAGAAACTGTCGTGAGAGGTTCCTGGCTTGACGCACTAACAAGTGCACCAACCTTATACGGGAGCTCGCCGATGACACCTGTGGCAGGGCTTGTGACATAGCAGAAGTCGAGGTTCTGCTTGGCAGCAGTGTAGTTTGCCTCAGCCTGTGCCACAGCCGCCATTGCAGTTTCGTATGAGTTGCGTGCGGCAGACAGCTCATAGTCGCCGATGACATTATTCTCATGGAGTTTCTTGTTGTTCTCGTATGTCAGTTTTGCTGTGGCGAGCTGTGCCTTTGCCGAGTTGACAGCAGCCTTTGCCTGATTTGCGGCTGCCTGATAAGTGACGTTGTCTATGACAAAGAGTAGCTGGCCGGCTTTTACCTGCTGCCCCTCGTGTACACAGATCTTTGTGATGAATCCGGATATTTTCGGACGGATTTCCACATCTTGAACACCTTTGATAGTTGCAGGATAAGAGTTCTGCAAATCTGCATTCTGTCCTTTCAATGTCCTGACGGCGTACTCGTTGTCACCAAAGTTCGGTTTTCCGCCTCCGCTTTTGCTTCCGCAAGACACCAACATCGCAGCAGCTGCCGCAAGCATTACAATCTTGTTCATTTTCATACCTTAATATATTTATACTATAATGTTATATTCTCACTTGTATTTCCCAAAGGACTCTTTCTTAGTGGCTTTTATAAAAAAAACATACCATGATACATACAGTGCTGAAAGATAATTGTGATTATCTGCCAAGCACTGATATGATTATTATAGCCGTTTGGGAGATTAAATTGTTTCAATGTTGCAAAAATACCAAAATTTTCCTCAACATGTAAAAAATACATTCAACATTTAACAAATAATTGTTTTTGGTCTGTTAAAATTTCCATGGTATAAGAAAACTTAACAATAAGTGTGCGGTTTTCTATTTTTGCATGAAGGAATATGTTAATCTTGTTCCGGTTACGCAAATGCTCAACTTGATGGCTTTTATGTTCTTGGCGGTGGGATAGATGGCTGATTACGACAGGAATTAAGTTGGTTGACAAAATTAGGCGGCATGGTGTTGACAAGCATTGCTGCTGTATGGTCTTTTAAATTCCCTGCTTGTTCTTTTTTGTCCCAACCACTTGGAACTCATAGGGGATGCAGTCTGCTGTACTATCTTTTCCGCCTTGGGCTTTTCCGCGGGAATAACTGCACGGATAATGTAAATTGATTTCATTATGGTTGCCGGAATACCGGCAAGCAGTACGTCGGACATTCAGGTTTCATGGCTGAAAACCGTCGATGTCAAACAATAAACCTGAATTTGTGAAGGTTGACGGTTCTCCGTTGATTCATGCTGTATGGGGAGGACGGCAATATTGCGTGGGTGATTTTTATGTCATACTTATCCCTGTGAGCAGTGAGAGTCGGAAATTAGAAAACTCACAGTGGCTTTCCGTGTTGAGAATTGCGTAAAAATAAAAAAGAAGAAGAACGAACGGAAAATCGTAAAAATTCAATATGTTTGCAGTCGGCTGTTATTCAGAGATTTATATCGTATGGAACATTTCTTTGTCATCAACTTTACGGCAAACCGTTACCTTTTGCCATGTAAAGTGTTACCTTTTACCTGTCGAACGGTAATGAAAAGCAGTGTTGGAAACGCCTTTTTACTATAAAAAATGCCGTTTTTCACCGAGAAATAGATGAAAAACGGCAAATATAGGTGCCATGTCCGGCGTGTTCTTCTGATTATGATAAATAGAGCATTTGAAAACCGTGGATTTCTGAGTTGTATACGTATGATGCTTTTACGGCTGATGAACATGTTTGCCTCCGGGTAGCCGGCAGGTGGTTGGTTCTTCTCATGTTGTCAATGCTGTCTATGTGAATCCATCGTCTTATGCCTGTGATGGCAGCAGCTTGTTGAACGGATGTGCTGCGGTGTGTCTGTAAGAAGACATGGAATCATGCATTATCGGGCAATTTACACAGTTGTTTTTATTATTCGTAAATTTCCAGTTGATTGGCTGAGGGATTGGATTATGAGGAATGAAGCATGAAAAAAGAGACTATGCATACACATAGTCTCTTTTTTTGTGGTCTATTCTTATATGTTTATTTTGCGTAAGTTACGGCAATGGATGTGATGCGTAACTGTGAAGAGGTGCCTTTGCCTGTATGTGCGTTCGTGACAGTGAAACTATTGCTGTTTATGTCGGTAATGGTTACTGTTGCTCCATTGACATTGACATTGCCGTTTGTAGATGTTACATTTCCTTCTGCATTGCATGTGATGCCGTTATATACATCACATGTGATTGCTATTGACGCAACTTTCTTCGTAGCCTCTATCTTGACGGAGTTCTGAGGATACATGCGGAAAGCACCGCCTCCGCCTGTATAATATGCAGGAGTAGTTGCGCCTCCGTTCTTTGCAAATGTCAGCGTGAAGTTTCCGTCAGCTGTTGTGTGCGTGCCCAGAGGTGCTGCATTCTCCAAGTTAAAGCCGTTAGGGCTGATGGTTGTGTCGCCGGAAGGTGTTTCTCCTCCGGTGTTGTCGTCTCCTCCGGTGTTGTCGTCACCGCTTCCTGTATCACCGCCGTCGGTAACGATTCCGCCATCTGATGTTACGAGAGAGGCATCGTCAATGAGAATAGCCTGTGCCGTGGCATAGCTTGATGTCTTGACATTCATGGCAACAAGGCAGAGAGTGGTCTGCTCGGTCAGTGTAAAGTCGTATGTCACTAATGTCCAGTCAGCATTTGTGATATCTGTATATTTGCTGTTATAGACATAGCTGCCGACCGCACCGTTTGTGACAGGAACATAACCTCCGCGTGTCTGTGTCTTGCTTGCAGTTGTTGCCTTTGCATAATATGAGAAGCGGTAAGTACCGGCTTTCAGGGTTGTTTCCTTATATGCGAGACGCTTGTTCTGCTCTGCATGGAATCCTACAGAAACAGAATAGCTGCCTCCGTGTGCATCGCTGCTCTGCTCGAGAGTGGCATTTCCTGCTGTGGAAGTGGTCTTCCAGTTTTCAGGGATATTGTTGCTCCATGTCTCGAAATCGCCGTTTACAAGGAGGTTCGCTCCCGACGGTGCAGGGGTCTCTCCGGCTGTGGAACCATTGAGAGAGTACAGTTCGCTGCCCTGTGTGAACTCGTATGTGCCGAGCCAGTTCTGCAGTTTGCCCTTTACTATAACCTCGTCGCCTACTTTTATGTCTTCAAGGCTTGTGAACTTGTTGCCGTTGAGTCCGAAGCCACGGTAAACTTCCAGCTGGTTTGCGGCAGTGCCGTCCTCTCTCATGTCAGAGATGTAGTATGTGATGTTGCCGTACTGGCTGTTGAACTCTGTGTCGGCAATAGAAGAAACTGTACCCTTCACATAAACTTCATCGGAGAGGTAGGATGCTGATGTGGAACTTTTCTGTAGGGCTGCGCATACCTCAAGTGCCGCAGCTGTGTTATAAGGAGTGGCCACACTGCCGTCACCTTCCGGTGCAATTGTAGTACCGCCTCCCTGCTCGCCTCCTGTTTCCTGTCCCGGGATGGTGTATGGTTCCGGTACATCCTCACAGCTCTGGAGTGCGAAAGCTGATATGGCGAGAGCCATGATTGAATATATAATCTTTTTCATAGTTTCTTTTTGTTTTTATGTTTGTTCTTTTACTTTGTTTTGTTTATCAGTTTGCTGCCGGTGTCACGTCAGCGGCTGTGCGGAGAGTAAGCTGGCACTTGCTGCCGTAGCGTACCACGAGGGCGGTGATGTCCACCTTTCCCGCAGGCATGACGTCATTGGCAAACTTCGCGCTTGTGGAGGTGTTGATGAAGACAGATGACTTTGTGAGTCCTGTTATGGCACGCTCCACGCTGAAGTCGTTGATGTCCGCGAGGTCAGATTTCGCAGCCCATGTCTTCGTTCCGTCGGCCTCTGTTATCTCGGCATCCTTGATTTTCACCACACGGCCTGCTATCTTGCCGATGTTGGCCGATGATGCTGCTGTCTTGAACTCTGTCACGGTATACTCCGGGATGACAACTTTCTCAGGATGACATTCGAGAAGTTTCACGTGCTGCTGCCATACGCTGAACGGCATGTTCTTAGGATAAGTGTTGCCGCTGCTGGTCATGTAAGGCGTGCTTATTGCCGGCTGGTTGCCGTTGGTGCCTACGCAGAGTCCCTTGAGGTCTACGAGTATCTCCTGTCCTATTGGCAGGTAGGAGAAGAGTCCGCCCGAGTAGATGTAGATAAGCACTGACTTCCCGTCGTTGCTTGTGGCGTCCTCACACGCGATATAGTTGTAGATGTTGCCGCCGATGTCGTTGGCTGTGACGCGGAGTTTCACCTGAATGTCCTGGTCTACGTCCTTGTATCCGCGGTATTCCGTCTCCTTTATGGCAGGATAGAGTGTCTCCAGTTCTGAGAGTGATACTACATGTGTCTCCTTCAGGTCGTTGTTTCCATAGGCTTCCTGTGCAGTGACGTGATCCATGTCGCCGTATCCTCCGTCCATACATGATGTGGTAAGGAGTGCCGTTGCAAATGCGGTTAACGCAAATATTGTCTTTTTCATTGTTTAGTCCTCCTTGTATTTTTAGAATTTGTATGTAACATTGAACATTCCGTTGGTGCCGTAAGCGTAGAACTTCTTCGGGTTGTTGAGGAAGCTGTAGATACGTGTGCCGCTCTGTGAGCCGTCGTTGTTCACGGTATAGCTTGAGCGTGACTGCTCGTAGCCTCCGGTGCAGAGTTTCACATTGTTGAGAATGTTTGTCAGGGAGAGGTTGAACGAGAGGCTGCCCTTCTTGAGATAGATGTTCTTGCCTATAGAGCCGTCGACCATCCAGCCGCCATTTCCTACAGACTGGGCAGGGGAGTCAACTGTTGTGACGATGTTTCCGTTCTCGTCAACACCTGTTGTTATGAGTCCCTGTGCCTTCAGTGAGCTCTCGTAACGGAGTGAAGGAGACCATGAGAGGTAGATGCGGTCGTACCAGTTGGCTGAGAGGTCTATGTACCATCCGTTCATGTGGAAGCTCAGTCCGAGGGATGTTGCTGTGAGCGGTGTGCCGCTTTCGCGCATGTTCTTGCTGTAGACGGGAGTTTCTTCATAGTTGCCGCCGGTAGACATCATGTATCTTACGTTGGCGTTGTTGAGATACTTTGCATCGCTGATTGTGCCGAAAGCCTTGAAATCGAGGAACGATGTGAGCTTTACTCTCGCGCCGAGTTCCGCACCGTAGGCCGCTTTGTGTATGCCTGTCATGGAGACATAGGTGAAGGAGTTCTCGTCGTCAAAGTAGTAGTTCTGCCACTCTGTTCCGTCAGTGATGAATGTGTAGTATGCCGCAGCGTTGAGTGCAATCCATGAGTTTGACATCTGGTATGAGAGCTCCACGTTTGTAACCATCTCGTTCTTGAGGTTTGTCACGAAGTCGTTGTTGACCTCAGGAGCAGCGAATGCGGTGGAAGCCTGTGGCGCACGTGACTCGAAGCTGCCGCCGAGAGATATGGCGTGGCCCTTTCCGAGATTGAAGGAGACAGCTGCCTTGACACCTGCGTCAAGGAAGTGTGCCATGCCTGACTTGCCGTAGGAGTTGTTTTCAGCCATGCCGTTGCGCATCTTTCCGTCGCGCTGCATGTCTGTGTAGCCCATCTTTCCTCCGAAGAAGAGATGTGCGCGGCCGTGGTTGGCAGTGTAGGCTGTCCATGCGTTTGCCTTGCGTATGTTGAGATAGTAGTCATATCCGAAGACGTCTCCCTCACCGACAACGGCGTTAGGGTTGTTGAGGTCGTACTGTACCTTTGGAGAATTCTTGCCGAAGCTGCTTAGAGCGTAGGTGTTGATATTATGGTAGGATGTTGCTCCGAGCAGGTCCTCCATGGTCTGGTAGTGCCGTCCGTGGTTTGCTCCGAGACCGATTCCTGCCGAGAAGTGGCGCTTCGGGTCAAGGTCAATATTGAGAACGGAGTTGAGCTGGAGGTTAAGAGCGTCGATACGCTTAGCCTGAACGAAGTACATGGCATCCGTTCCGACAGCATTTGCACCCTTGTTTGAAGCATAGAGACGGTCCCAGTTGACCTGTCTGTTTGCCTCGGAGTAGGCGAGAGTTTGGTAAGCGTTGTACCAGTTTACAGGCACATCGTGCCCGAACTCCGGTGCGAAGGTCGTAGCCTGTATGGAATTGCGCGGGTTGTCAGGATTCCATACGTCATAGAAAGCCGACGGGAGACGCTTCCAGTAGTCCGGCTGCGGGTTGTCGGAGTTATTGTAGTTGAGCTTTGTGCTCTTGTACATGGAGTAGCGTCCGCCGAGAGTGGTGGTAAGCTTGGCGTTATCGTTGATTTTGAAATCCCATGTAAAGAGTGCCGACGGTGCGAAGTCGTTTATGATGCGTGAGTTGCGTATCTTGCCGTTCTGGTATCCCCAGTAAGGGTTATAGAAGTTTGAGTTGGCAAGCCAGTAGCTCTCGTCGGTACATCCTGCCTGGCTCGCGCGCTCGGTAGGGTTGCCCCATGTAGAGAAAGAGAGGCTGTGCTTTGTGCCGAGAAGTTTTTCTATGCCGAAGAAATAGCTCAGTGAGTTATAGAATGTACCTTTCACGTATGCAGTCTTGGTGTCTGCCCAGCGGTATGTAAGTGACCCGGAGAATGCCCATCCGTTATTGTTGAATCCGCTGTTGTATGTGTACATGGCACGTGCGGTGTAGTTACGGTTGGCTCCTGCGATGCTTGCACGGTGGCCTGTTGCCATGGAACCGGCACGGAAGTTATAGTTGTTGGAGCCTCCCATGCCTGTCAGTGAGAACTGGTTGTCCTCAAATGGCAGAGTGGACTCCCTGTTGCGTGTCTGGTTGTTGAGACCTCCTACGAGGGAGTAACGGAACTGTCCGTTTTCCATGTCATTCAGCTGCATGCCGTTGACATAGATGTCATTGTACTTCTGGTTGTAGGCACGGTAACGGAATCTTACAGGCGAGAAGGCGTAACCCACATTTGAGGCATATGTATTGGAGTTGGAATTGAGGAGGGTGACACTTTGTGACATGTCATCATCCTCGCCAAGTTGTGCCTCTGTGAAAGTAAACTGAGCCTCTTCGTCGACTGCAGCCCCTATGGAGTCAGTTGCGTATGGCTTTTGTGCCAGTGCCAACTGTCCCATTGCCATCAGAGCAACGACAAGTGTTTGTTTCTTTTTCATAGGTTCGTGAATTGATATTTATTATTTTATTACGATTGCAAAATTAATGATTTTTCACGGAAAAACGAAAGTTTTCCGATATTTCTTTCTTTGATATGCCTGTTTTTTGTTAATTTTGCAACAAAGAAATTGAAAAAAGACCAAAAGAGAGTCTTACGCTTTGTGAAATTGACATATACGTGACATAACCATACAGATAAAATACAATTATGAAAAGATTATCATTCCTTTTTTATTTTCTCTTTTTTGCCGTAGCCCTATGCTTTGCGCAGAAGAAGTATTCAATGTACGCCATTGGTTTCTACAATCAGGAGAACCTCTTCGACACTTGCCACGATGAGGGCAAGCGGGACTATGACTTCCTTCCTACGGGTTCTTATAAGTGGAACGGACTGAAGTACACTCACAAGCTGAGGAACATGGCCCGCGTCCTGGCGGAGATGGGAACCGACAAGCTTCCTTACGGCTGCGCCTTCATCGGAGTGTCCGAGGTGGAGAATGCCAAGTGCCTTAAGGACCTCTGTGAGCAGGAGCCGCTGAAGAAGCGCAACATGCAGTTCGTGCATTTCGAGGGTGTGGACAAGCGCGGTGTCGACTGTGCGGGACTTTATAATCCCAAGATGTTCAAGATTGACAACGAGAAGACCTGTCTCATTCCTTTCGAGCGTGAGGACACGACGTTCTTCACCCGAGGCTTCCTTGTCGTCAGGGGAACGATCGCCGGTGACAAGGTGTGCTGCATTGTCTGCCATCTCCCGTCCCGTCTGCGCGGCGACGACTTCTACCGTGTCAGCGGTGCGAAGCAGCTTGCCAGGATAAAGGACAACATTCTTGCGGAAGAGCCTGACACAAAATTCTTCATCATGGGCGATATGAACGATGATCCTACCGACCGTTCCATGACAAAGGGCCTGCGTGGCAAGGAGACTGTCGCCGAGGTTGGCGAGGGTGATCTGTACAATCCTTGGATAAGCGTTCTCAAGAGCGGTACGGGCACTCTCAGGTACAATGGAGCATGGAATCTCTTTGACCAGATACTGGTCACTCCGAACCTCCTTGTGAAGGATTGCGGAAAGGACTATCAGAAGGGTGTGATGAAGGATTGTGAGTCGCTGAAGTACTATAATCATCAGATATTCCGCCGTGACTATCTCTTCCAGACAGAGGGAAAGTACAAGGGCAATCCTAAGCGTACGCACGCCGGCGGCCAGTGGCTTGACGGATTCTCCGACCACCTTCCTGTCATTGTCTATCTCATAAAGGAAAGCAAATGACCGGAATCCTGTGCCGCCGGTGCCTGATTTGCTGTCAATGGTGACGTGGAGGTCGGTGGCTGTTTCGTTTTGCTTACGCCTGGAACGGCAGCCGTCAGCCGACGGTGCTCCATGGGTTGCACCCCTGTCGGTGCATAGAGGGCAAAATCTTTGTAAACGGCCATGCTTCTCTCAGGCAGGGCTTGCGGGGCCGGACGGTCCGGTGCCGTCGGATAATGAATAAGGAGACATGCATGTCTTACACGGAACCGTATCCGGTTGACATATAGCGTTATAAGTCGGAAATACGGCTCATCGTCCATGAAGTGTGGAGGACGGGTTTGCAAAAGGTTATCTTTTACATTGTGAAAGGTAACCTTTTGTCATGTCAAAGGTTACGGTTTGCAGGACAAAAGGTAACGCTTTGTTTTCTCCTTGCCGGAGCGTTCAGGGCTCTTCCTTGTTATCTTTCCGATGCAGGCATGCCGGGTGCTCTCAGGACGGCATGGCTGTGAGTATTCCTGTGTCCTCATTTCCGTTATGACATTATAAGCAGGTGAGGAGGGGATACATCTGCTAAATATCCGATAAGCAGCTGTTAAAAAAAATATTTTATGACGAAGCCGTTATTTACGGGGATGCAGTTGCTCCTGCTGCCTGCCGCACTTGAACAATCAATGCCGGGCACACCGCATGTCTGAAAATAACTGTGTTTTTAGTATAGATTGATTTTCAGCACTTGCTTAAATGAAGAGTGGCAGCCGCGATATTTACGGTTGCCACTCTTTATTCATTATTTCCGCTTCCTGTTACGGAAGCATGTCTGCGGCCGGTTCTTACTTGTTGACAAACTTGCCGCCTTTCTTTATCACGATGCCTTTGGCAGACTTCGTGACAGGCTGTCCTGCTACATTGTAGAGCTTGCCGCTCTCCATGTCGCGGACGTTGCCGGATGCCTCTACGTCCGTTATGCCGGTCGATGAGCCGAGCACAACCTCTGCTGACATGCCTGACAGGATTCCGTGCTCGTTGACAGACTGTACTGAGACTTTGTCACCCTCGTTTCCGGCAAAAGTGGTGTCGGTGAGGAATGCCGAAGGAACGCCGTTGACGGTCACCACGTAGCATATCGCGAAATCATCGGCCTCCCATGTTGCCACGTTGCCGTTGACATTGACCTTTGGAGTCCCGGTCTTCTCAACCGTGAAGAGAGGATTCCATGCTCCGGTCTCTGCGTTGCTTGTCCTGTCTCCTGCCATGACGTTCTCGACAGTGTACTGTGCGATGTCGGAAGGCGACAGCCAGTTCTTGGACTCTCCCGTGACCCTGTTGCCGCTGCTGTCAGTATAGTAATAGTCTTTCCTGGACGCATCGGAGTAGACCTTGTTGCCGTTCTCGTCCGCAAGGTCGTCATGCAGGGCGTTGCCGTTCTTGTCCCTGATGTCATAGACAGCCCACAGAGCCGGCAGTCCGCCCATTGTCTCTGACCAGTAGCCGCTTATCGGAGTGAGTTCCATCTTCGTGTGCAGGAAGACCGTCTTCGGGAATTCGTGCCAAGGACGTCCGAGAGAGATAGAATAGGAGGCGGGGTCTGACGCGTAGTGGGTCGTTATGGTAGTGTTGTTGAACACATATCCCCATCTTGTCTCCTTCTCATGGTTCGGGGCAACTATCCATCCGCCCTTGTCACGGTTGATGTCAAGGACCGTATTCTCAAACCATACGTCACCGTTGCCGTAGATGAAGTCCACGGAGCCCTCTATCGTTGAGTTGTTCCAGAAGGCGCGCTTGTAGGTGCCGTTGCTCTTGTAGGTGTCCTGATAGGAGCGTGCCCTTACGCCGTCGAACACGATGCGGTCGGCATCGGTATTGAGGCAGAGAGCCTGCGGTCCGGCTTTGCCGTCCTTGGTCCAGTTCTCGTTGTCAACGGTTATTCCAGACATGAGGAATCCGTCTGCACCCGTCTGCACCTCTATCGTGGCACCGGCATTGACGTGATACCAAGGCTTCTGCCAATTCTTGCTGTCTCCGCCGTCCTGACGGTCAGAGGCGATGAACACTTTCTCCGTGTCCTGGCCGATGAGATGCACGTTAGGCTTGTTGACATATACGATGCGGCAGTCGTCATACTTGATGGTTCCGTCCGCACTCTTTCCGTTTCCGCCTATGCGCTCGGTCTCAGTCATGGAAGCATCTGTCCAGCGTGTGCCGTAGCTTGAGTTGAAATAAGGGTTCGGGTCATCATAGTAGCCCTCCTTTATATATATAAGGTAAGGCTTTGCAGATGCTGCAGGTGCGTCGTTTATGGCATCCTGTATGTAGCGGTACTGCTTTGGCATTGTCTCCGTGGCTGCCATGCTCTCTCCGTAGCCTATGTTCAGAGACTTGTCAACTACAGCGTCGAAGAGCCGTGCCGCCGGTTTTGCGCGCTCCATCACAGTGAATGCCAGTGTCACGGCCTCGCCGCTGTTGCCTGACTTGTCCGTGACATATCCCTTAGGCATTGAGAAAGTGTATGTCTTGCCGTATTCAAGGGCGACATATTCGAATGACACCGAGCGTGTGTTCCATGTCGGAGCAAGCTCCCTGCCGTCAAGTGTTGCCGCGCCGTTGACGAGGTTTCCGGCCTCGATGCGCTCGTTATAGGAGATCGTTATCTTGCCGGAGGCGGATATTCCCGTGGCATTGTCGGCAGGTATGGTGCTTGTCACCACCGGGGCCTCGTCGTCATCGGCAACCTCGGCGGTGCCCATGACATAGACGTTGCCTACACCGGACTCGGAGTGAGAGAAATAGTCCAGGCCGTCAAATGTTCCTTCCACGTCGTATGAGCCGTAAGTGCCCTCGCCTGTACCCGTTATGCGGATATATACCATTTCCTTACCGAGGGCGTCGGCAGGGATGTCAAATGTGAAGTCTGTAATCTTGCCGGAGCCGGATGTCTCGCAGCGTGCGCCGTCGATGTCGGCAAACGACTTGCCGTCAAGGGAGTACTGCGCCTTGTAGTTCTTGTCGGCATTGTTCTTCGCCGACATCTGGGAGACGAAGGTCGCAGCAGTGAATTTCATTGTCGAGAACTGGTACTGCCATGCGATGTCAGTAGTTCTGTAGCCGTTCTGGTAGAGTCCGTTGAGTCCCGTGGTGACAACGCCGATGCGGTTTCTTACGACCGGTGTGCCTCCGTCCTTTGTATATGCCGGCGTTCCGTCGGCAACCTTTGCCACAAATGCTGTGGCGTTGCGTTCCGCGTCCCAGCTGATGTCGGCAGGGAAAGGATAGTTGGATGTCGTAGGATAAGCGTAGGACTGAACCTTGCTTGCATCAAAGACAGCAATGAAGTCCTGAACCTCATATTCGGCGGTGATGTTCATGTCACCGTTCACGGTTATCACGCGAGGGTTCGCGGTGCTGTTGTCCTCCCATTTAAGGAAGTTGAGAATTCTTGAGTTCTCCGCCGTCACTGTAACCTCCGTGCCTTCCTCGTACCTGCCGCCGTTGTCGTCAGGTGAGAGAGTGACCGAGCCAAGGGACAGTTCCGCGTCGTTCTTTACGAAGGTCTTCACCGTATATACAGGGATTGTCTCGAAGACAGCAGTGAAGTTCTTGTCACCGTCCATCGTGAAGGAAATCTTCTCCTCTGTGGAGTAGTCCTCACCGTTGAGTGTCCATTTCCGGAACTTGTAGCCGAAATTCTTCTTTGCAGTAAGTGTCACGGTCTTTCCTTCCTTGATCTGGCTGCCGCTCGGGTTGGCGACGATGGTGCCTGCTTCGGATGGGGATACAGAGGTGGTGAGGCTGTATTTGACAGACTGTGCCGCCGCTGTCAGAGTGCCTGTGACCGTAAGGTCCTTCAGTGCATAGTATGTCGCGCCGCTTCCTGAGTACCAAGGCATGAGGATATAGACCTCGCCGGTCAGCTCCTTGAGGACGTCATCGCCGGAGACATCAACAGAGTTAGTGCAGGTTCCGTTTTCGACATTTGCCGCAAATTCGCCTCCCTCGTACAGGTAACTTTCGGAGGAGAGGTCTGTCTTGACGATGAACTTGCTTGTCAGCGTGTTCTTCACGCCATAGACATCAGAGAAGAGCTTGGAGATGTTGAGAGAATAATTCTCAGGAATGGAGATTTTCACGCCCCAGTAGAATCCGTCGACATAGTTGTCCTTGACTGCTGTCTTCTGTGCTGCGGAATAGTTGCGCCAGCCTGTCGGGACGGTATATGTCGGAGTTGCGGAACCGTGTTTCATAACCTGGTCCTTTCCCTGGCTGTCAACAGTGGAGATGTTTGTCACGGTGATTGAGGCAGAACTGCTTGCCGCATTCTCCGTTCCGTCGGCAAAAGCCGTTCCGTTCATCTCGCGTGTGAGTCCGAATGTGATGTCTTCGGTCTTTGGCGTGGAGATGTCCGTTGCCATACCCTCTATGGTCATGTCCTTGAGGCAGATTGTTTTCCCGTTTGCGGCAGAGCCGTAGTATGGGTAAATGCGCACATAGAGTGTCTCGCCGTCTGCGATTGTCACGACAGGCACTGTGGAGACGAGGTATGCCTTGTTGGATGTCATGCTTGTCTGCCACAGGAAGTTGGTGGTGTTCTGCTCGTTTGTGGGGAAATCCGGACTTGTGCTGTAGTAAGCCTTGAACCTCATGCCGTTGCCGCCGGCTCCTCCGACATAGAACTGAATCTTGCTGATGGCAATCTCTATGTCGGCCGGTGCGGTCATGCCGAACTGTATGTAGCGGCTGCTGTTCTCGTCTTCCTCGCCGGCAGGCCAGTTGTTCCCTTCGATGCAGTTGCGCTGGACTCTCGGATTCTGGCCTTCGTATTCCGTGCCGCTCCAGTCGGCATTGGCGTTCATGGTGTTGTAATCCTTTGTGTACATATTATTATATGTCTCAGGGAGGGCGTTGCACGGGCCGGTCACCGTGAAGTCGGTATTTGCGGAAAGTTCATAGAATACCTTCACAGGTGTGCCTCCTTCGAGGGAAATCGCTTCTGCCGTGAGGGCAATCTCGCCGGAGAGTGTGCCGCAGGATGCTGTGAGTGTCCCTGCGATTGTTCCCTTGGAAGTTACGTCAAGCTTTACGTAGAGAGTCTGAATGAGAGTGGATCCTGTATAGGATACCGTGGCTGTTGTTGAGAAACTCTTGCCGTCGGTGGACACAAGGAAGCCGCCTGTCGTGGTGAACGTGAATGTTCCCGTAGGGTTGGCAAGGGAGAACGCGGATACGTTGATGGCTTTTGTCAGCGACTGGCCCACGTATGCCTTGCCGAGGTCTCCTGTTGTAGGTGAGAATGTGATTTCGGAAGAGAGAATCGTGTTGTCGGCCAGGAGTTTGAGCACGGACTTCTTCTTTGTGTCTGTCTCGGAGTTGTACTGGTCTCTGACAAGCTGTGCGAACTGGCGCGCTATGAGTGTCGCACCGAACGGTGACGGATGGGTTCCGTCTCCCGTCCATCCTTTGGAGTCGTCTGTCACGCAGAAGATATTCTCGTTACAGTAGCTCTCGTCGAAGTTTTCATACATAGTCTTCGTTGCCGTAGTGAGGTCTATGTACGGGACATCATCATATGAGTCGGCAACCTTCTTGGCCTGAAGCGGGTAGTTCATGGAGCCGTCATCGGATGACATGCCCTGATAGTTCGGAGTATAGATGCCGCCCTCCAGTCTGTCGAACTTCTGCCACAGGTTATGCTGTCCCGCGGCACTGATTGATTTGCCGGAGAAATACTTGCGGCAGATGGCGCCCACCACGATGGGTTTCGCTCCGGCGGCCTTTGCCTCGTCGATGTACGCCTTGATGTAGGTCGGGTAGGTCTTTGAGGGATGCGTTCCGCGGTACTTGTTGGAATAGTCCCAGTCCGAAGGCTGGCTTCCCGGGTTGGATTTGAAGAAGTCATTGAGTTCGTCGCCGTCAGCTCCGCCGCACTTCTCGTCGTTGTGCGCGAACTGGATGATGACAATGTCGCCTTCCTTTACTTGCGGTTTGACGGTCGGCCAGAAAGCAGTCTCCAGGTAGAATGACTTGCTTGACGCTCCTGACTTTGCCTTGTCGATGATTTCCACCTCGTCGGCATTGAAGAATTGCTGGAGCATCTGCGCCCAACCGCGCTTGTTTCCGTTCTCGTCCTGCATGGCTGCAGTGGAGTCACCGAGTATCCATACCTTGCGTGCCGCCTCGGATGGCAGTGCGGAGAGTAGCAGAAGATACATCAGTGAGAGAAAGAGTCTTTTCATGATGCTGTTAGTTGATTTAGTTAAACAATAAAAAAATATGGTTGTTGGTTTGGGGTTTTTGCTTGTCGGAATGGGGATTTTGGTTTTAGGTCGCGGAGTTTAGGCTTTATATTGCGGGATGTCCTTCATGTTGCAAAATTACAGTCTTTGTGCATATTGTGAGGGGAAAGTTTTTTCATTTGGGTGAAAAAATGAATCAAAGTGGGTGAAACACTATGGAAACGGGGAGTTTTTGTACGTAAAAAGGCAATCTTTCGTATCATGAAAGATTGCCTTCGGTTTTTTGATGGCGGTTGGATAATAGCCTTGTCCTGTTTCGTTTTGCAGTTTTTGTTTTGTCTTTTTGCTGTTGTTCATAAACAAATGCTTCCCATGTTACCGGAGATAAGCTCAGTCTCTCAGCTCACGTGGCGTTTTCCCTGTTGAGGCTTTGATGCATTTCGCGAAATACTTAGGATCGGAAAAGCCGCAGAGGTAGGCTATCTCGGAAACTGGTTTCGTTGTTTCTTTCAACAGCTTCACGGCGCGTTTCATGCGTGCTTCCTTGAGGAAATCGGCAGGAGTGACACCGAGAAGCTGGCGCATCTTCCTGTTCAGGCCTGAGCGGCTGACGGCTGTGGCGGCGGCAATGTCGTTGATGCTGATGTCGCTGTTGGAGATGTTTTTCTCAATAAAGTCTGTCAGTTTATGCATGAAAGCCTCGTCTTCTTCCGAGAGGCGTGGTGCAATGACTATCGGTTCATGCGGCTTATCCTCCTGTATTTGCTCTGTATTATCCGTCTTGTTCTTATGTTCAAGCAGCTGCAGGTATGCTTCCAAGGTCTCTTTGCGCCGCTTCTCGAGGTTGCGGACGTAGAATGCGGCATAGGTGATGAGAGCAATGCATATTGCGATGACAGCCGAAACGAGAAGTTTTCCGTACCAAGTCTCGAAGAATGTCGGTTCGACTATTATTGTAACCTTTCGCACATTGTCTGTCCATTGGCCGAGAGCGTTGGTGGAACGTATCGTCAGTGTATGTGTTCCGGCATCCATGTCCCGGAAGTCTATGCTGTTTGCGGTAGTCGGATGGCTCCAGATGCTGTCATTGTCAAGTTTCGTGGAGTAACGGATGTAACGGTTGCCGGTAAGGTCGAGGGCTGCGAAAGTGAGTGAGAAATCCCGTTGTGATGGTGAAATGTTGATGGTGTCGCTGTACTCTATGGCATAGTCTGCAGGCATGTCTGCGGTGCGCAGCTGTGTCAGTACGATAGGTGGGGTGTACTCTGCCTTGAGGAGCGCACCAGAGGGTACTGTCAAGGCTCCTGTATGCAGTGACAGTATGAGTCTGTCTTTATCAAGGACAATGGGCTCGGCATCGGAGAATAGCAGGCTTTCGCCCCAGAAAGACTTGCTGTAGTTCTCTATATGATGCAGCTCCGGGTCAAGGGTCGCCACCATATTGTTGCACTGTATGAGCAGCTTGCCGTCGGGGAGTGAGATGCAGGCCATTGTGACATCTGTGCCCATGCCGTTCTCTGTATTATAATGTTTGAATGAGAACTTGCCGGCATGGAGGTCTGTTGTCAGCAATTGGTTAAGTCCGCCGCTCTCTGTGGTGACGAATATGCGTCCTTTTTTGTCACGGATGACGTTCATCGTGGCATTGTCTGAAAGACTTTCTTTGCGCCGTGCCTCCCTTGCGTGCATGCACCATCGGATCTTTTCCGTTGGCTTGTATATATTGTCAGCGACAAGAAGCCCTTTTGTCGTAGTGGCAAGCATGGTGCCGTCGTCAAGTATAAGAAGTCTTCTTACACGCAGTCCGTCCGTGGCTTTTACGGCCGTTACCGTTGGACGTTGTCCGCTTCCTGATGTTTTTTTTGCCGGAGTGACAATGCTTATGCCTCCGACGTGTGTGGCTACCCATATTCTTCCTGCCCTGTCCTCTTTCAGATCGTAAATATCAGGGGAACTGATGCCGTCGATTTTTTCAAGACTTTGTCCTTGCAGGCGGAACAGCCCGTGAGGCTTTGTGCCTATCCATAGTGTGCCGCGGCTGTCATCGCACATGCAATAGACGGGGAGAAAGTCAGTGGGCGAGGAGTGAAGCCTGCCGTCTGCTCCCATGTATCCTGCCAGTTGCATGGCAGGAGTGAACATTGCCAGGCGTCCGTCCTTGGTCCCGAACCAAATGTTTCCTTTGCGGTCACGGTGCAGAACCCGCACTATAGAAGGGCTGACTCCGTTGATACGCTGCCATTTCCGTATGTGTCTCGTCTTTCTCAGAAAACCGTTTTCTGTCACTTGCCAGCGGATTCCCCTGTTGTCTGTGAAATCTCCGCAACGGCTTCCGTGCTGTTTGAACACCTGTCGTGCCTTATTTGCAGTGTTGCCTGTGACGGGTATGAATCTTGATGTCCTTACATTGAACAGGAATACGTCATAGTCGACGAGGCAGTAGATGTTCCCCGAGGCGGTTCCGGGTGTCACTTCATAGTCGAGTACGATATTACGGAACCTGTCACTGTTCATGTCGTTGCCGTCGCCGGGCTTCGCCTTGAATGCCACAAAGTCGTAGCCGTCAAAGCGGTAGAGGCCGTTCCACGATGACAGCCACAGGAATCCCCGCCTGTCCTGTAGTATCTGTGTGACATGTTGGTGGGAGATGTCCGATATGCCGTCAAGGTTGTCGGTCACAAAACTGTCCTCCTGCATTCCGAAGGCATTGCAGGAGAGTAGTGTGAACAGCAGGAAAAGTAGGCGTGACATTGTTGACTGGAAGCTTTATGAATGAAAGAATCCTGTATGACGGACTCTGCCTGAAAGTCTCGTCATACAGGATTATGGCTGGTATTTATTTTACAACGACCTTTCGCCCGTTATATATGTATATGCCCGGACGGGTAGGCGACGAGCCGATTTTCTGTCCGTTAATGTTGTAATAGACATCTGCCGTGACACCGCAGGTCTCGGTTGTGGTAATGGCTGTTGATGCCGGAACGAAAACTTTTATATTATCAATGAAGGCGCGCTTCGCAGTTGTGGCGATTGTCAGCTGCGGATTGGCTGAAACCTTGTCAAAGGTGAAAGTCATATTTTCGAAGTTGTCGTTTCTTGTCGCTGTATATTCGCCGGTCTGTGGAGAGCATCCTGTCATGGTGACTTGTATGTCTCCCTCCACGGATGTCCAGCCCTTGATGTCGAAAGTGACGCAGAGCTTGCCGCCAGGGAACTTGATTATTCCTGCTTTTGTCTGTAATGAGCCTGGCTTGGAGCTTGTACCAAGCTTTACAGCTCCGCCCGCACACCAGCCTGAGGTTGCTGCTATGCTGTCATTGCCGTTCCATGATGTGCCTGTGTTGGAAAAGTCTCCCTCTGTGATGCAGCTGAAATCCTCAGTGTAGAGTACTGTCCCCTCGATGACAGGCTTGTCAGGGTCAGGATTCTCTGGTATGTCAGGATCTGTCGGCTCTCCTCCCTGCCCCGGCTGATAGTCGGCATAGCGGTCATCATCGGCACAGGATGTAATGGCTGTGTATGGGTCAAAAGCCACGTTTATGCTGTCTCCCCATACATATTCGGATAGGGTCGGGAAATCAATGAAAAGGTTTCGGTTCCCCTGGAGGGAATAAACAGCCTCGTTTCTGTCAACTTCCGTCTGTGAGACCTTGTCCTTTCGTGACCATTCGAGATACAGTTTGTATGCCCATTCCTGAAGAGTAGGCCAGTCGTTGTTCTCGAGCTGCTGCAGTCCCTGTGTACCCTGCCATGTCAGGTTCTGATATATTGTTGCCATATAGAAGTATGTACGGCAGAAATCACCTTTCCATTCATCGTTGGGCTCGCACAGTTGTATGGTCCCGTTCTTGCCGGCAGAGCCTGTTCCCACTTTCTCATAACCGTTGAGAATACTTGGGTTGGTCACCTTGCCCATAGGATAGTTGCTCTTCTTTGAATTGTCTTCAGAGGGTGAAGGATAGAGATGGAACAGGTCTTGGTAAGCATTGTTCTTGCTTCCTCCCCACCAAGATTTAGGGAAAGAGTGCTCGATGTTCATTCCGGAGATTACGGAGCCTTTGCTCCCGAAGTAGTATGTGCCGGCACTATAACGGTTGACACACTGGTTGGTTGACGCAATACGGTCTGTGGTATAGAAGCCTCCCCATGTATTTCCGCTGCCACTTCCGTAAGAAATGATATTCTTAGGTTGGCTGATTCTGTAGATTTTTGATTTCAGGTCTGCCTTTTTCAGACCTTTAAGGCTCTTGGCATATTCTGCCAGCCCTTTCCTGTCAAGGCTGTAAGCAGGAGCGGCGCATACGACGGCAAGTGCCAGCACTGCGATTGATGTTATCAGTTTCTTCATTACATGTTAGTTTTTATTTTCCCCGCAAAGTTACGGTTTTATTATGATAAAACAAAATCATTCTTGATGTTTCTTGCCTTTTGCGTCAGAAAGTGTCATTATTTATACAATATGCTTTGTGAATCATGTTAAATAAGTCTTGCTTGATGTATGTCTATTGCGCTTTTTTCTTTTGGTTAATTAATACTAATAAGGAATATATGTGCCATTATAAGCGAAAGGAAAACTGTAATTTTGCACTGAGTTTTGTAATTATAAAGATTAATATAGGTTTTATGAAGAAAATTCTTTTGTTATTCATGTCTCTGCAAATGTGTCTGACCGGCATGTCGGCACAGGAGGCAATGCTCGACATTAACCTTCGGAAGGCGATAGAGATTGCCGTTGCCGAGAATCCTACGATAAAGATTGCAGACAAGGAAATCGAGTTGAAGAAGATAGCTGACAAGGAGGCTTGGCAGGCACTTCTGCCTACTGTCACTGCTGATTTGGCGCTCAATCACAGCATCACCGTGGCGGCAATGAAGACGCAGATGGGTGAATTCAAGATGGGTGTTGACGGCACTACAACCGCGACCGGTACGGCAACGCTTGCCGTTCCTGTCTTTGCACCGGCTGTTTATCAGAACATGAAGTTGACAAAGCAGGATATTCTTCTTGCTCAGGAGAAGGCACGGTCTTCCCGTCTGAGTCTTGTGAATCAGGTGACAAAGGCTTATTATTCGGCTCTTCTTGCCAAGGACAGCTATGAAGTGATGCAACGCAGCTACAAGACGTCAAAGGAGAATTTTGAAGACGTGGACAAGAAGTACCAGGCCGGACGTGTAAGTGAGTATGACAAAATATCCGCCGAGGTGCAGATGCGTGCCATGAACTCAAGTGTTGTAAGTGCTGAGACAGGCTTGAACCTTGCCGTTCTCCAGCTGAAGGTGCTGATGGGCATCAATACCGATATCAATGTGAATATTCAGGATTCACTCCGCTCATACGAATCTGTGCTGACTCTTGCCAATGCTGAGCCTAATATGGAGGAAATAGAGAATAATTCCGCCATCAAGCAGCTTGATCTGAACAAGGCTATCCTTGAGCGTTCGCGCAAGACTCTGCGCACGAACTTCATGCCAACGGTGACCGCTTCGCTGTCAGGGCAGTACTCTTCCTACTCCAATTCCAACTGGAATGTGTTCGGATACAAGTACTCCCCAAGCTCAACTCTGGTGATTTCCGCAAGCATTCCTATTTTCAGGGCAAGCAACTGGACAAAGCTACAGTCCAACCGTGTACAAATCGCACAGCTTGCCGATACGCGTAAGGATACGGAGCGCCAGCTTTCAATGGCTGCGCAGAGCTACCGCCGGAACATGATAAAGACAATAACCAAGCTTGAATCTGACCGTGAAGCTGTCAAGCAGGCAGACAAGGCGGTGAGCATCTCAAGCAAGCGTTATGATGTGGGCCGTGGGACCATCCTTGAACTCAACCAGAGTGAGACAGCTCTTGTACAGGCAGAACTGACGTATAATCAGAGTATTTACGACTATCTGTCAAACAAGGCTGACCTTGACTATACCCTTGGTCGTGAATGATAAGGCTCCTATTATAATAAAATGAAAACAGAAACATACGATATGATGAAGAAATATTTTATTCTCGCTGCAGCAACATTGGTAATGGCAAGCTGTGGAAACAAGAACAAAGAGGTGGAAGTCGTTGCCGATGAGTTGCCGGAGGTTAGACTGGCTACGGTGCATAGCGATGTCATTCCGCAGACAGAGACTTACACTGCCGTGGTTGAGAGCGACGTGAAGAACAACATCTCGCCTAATGTGGCTTACCGTATAGAGAGAGTTCTCGTTGATGTCGGCGACAAAGTGAGCAAGGGTCAGATGGTCGTCCAGCTAACGGCACCCAGGGCGCCATGATAGTCGTGCAGAAGCAGTCGGGAGCAAACTCTGTCGCCATTGCCGATGCCGTGATGAAGAAACTTCCTGAACTGCAGAATAACCTTCCGTCAGACGTGAAGTTAGGAGTCATTGTCAATACCTCCGACAACATCCTCAACACCATCGGCTCTCTGGAGGAGACCATAGCCTATGCCATGCTCTTCGTGGCGTTGGTCGTATTTGTCTTCCTCGGACGCTGGCGTGCCACGATGATTATTGTCATCACCATCCCGATGTCGCTCATCGCGTCATTCATATATCTTTATGCCACCGGGGGCTCATTGAACATGATTTCGCTCTCCTGTCTCTCCATAGCCATCGGTAACGTTGTGGACGACGCCATTGTGGTACTGGAGAACGTTACTACACACATCGAGCGGGGTTCCTCGCCGAAACAGGCGGCCATCCATGCCACTCAGGAGGTGGCTATCTCTGTAATAGCATCCACACTGACCATGATTGCCGTATTCTTCCCTCTCACCATGGTGACCGGCATGGCAGGTGTGCTCTTCAAACAGCTGGGCTGGATGATGTGTATCATCATGACAATCTCAACATTGTCGGCCCTCTCGTTCACTCCGATGCTCTGCTCGCTGATGCTGAAGCTTAAGAAAAAGCAGAGCCCGCTGTTCAAGAAACTGTACACTCCGATAAGCAGGAGCCTTGACGGACTGGACAACTGGTATGAGCGCCGCATCAACTGGTCGGTGCGCCACCGCAAGACGGTGCTTGCAGGATGCTTTGCCCTGTTCGCGGGTACTATAGCCCTTGCCGGCATTTTCGGAATAAATTCGGAGTTCTTCCCTACGAATGATGACGGCCGTGTGGGTATCACACTTCAGCTTCCTGTAGGAACGCGTGTAGAAATCTCCGAGGAACTTGCCAAGAATCTTGTGAAGAAATGGCAGCAACGCTATGGTGACGACCTGCAGTCGTGCAACTTCACCGTAGGTCAGGCTGGCGATGACAACACCTGGGCTTCACTGTCCGACAACGGCTCACACATTGTGGAGTTCAACATAATGATGGTTCCTTCCACAGAACGTGAGAAGGGTCTTGCCGCAATATGTGATGAGATGCGTGCCGACCTCAAGGCTCTCCCCGAACTTGCAAAGTATCAGGTGAACCTCGGCGGTAACAAAGGTTCGTCAATGGGCGGACAGGCCACAGCCACATTCGAGATTTACGGCTATGACATGGACGCAACCAGCAAGATAGCCAACACCCTTTCATCCAAGCTCCGTGAGAACGACATGGTCACTCAGGTGTTCATCTCACGCTCAGACTACCAGCCTGAGATAGTCGTCAACTTCGACCGTGAGAAGCTTGCCCAGCAGAATCTCGGCATGCAGACCGCTGCCAATGCCGTGCGCAATATCATCAGCGGCTCCCAGCTTTCCTATTTCCGCGAGGACGGTGAGGAGTATGATATCAAGGTGCGCTACGAACCGTCGGCGCGTGTCACAGTGGATGATATGGAAAACATGGTCATTCCGAACGGCAATGGCCGGAATGTCCGCATCTGCGACGTGGCAACCGTGGAGGAAAGTGCCATCCCGCCGACCATCGAGCGTAAGGACCGCCAGCGCTATGTCACGGTGAGCGCCGTGCTTGCAGACGGACATGCTCTCTCGGAGGGTGTCGCCCTCGGTGAGTCAATATACAAGAAAATGGATCTCCCTGCCGGCATCACGGTGCAGATAGCAGGCTCCTACGAAGACCAGCAGGACTCAAACCGCGACCTCGGTACGCTCGGCATACTCATCATCATCCTTGTCTTCATCGTGATGGCGGCACAGTTTGAGTCAATGACCTATCCGTTCATCATCATGCTCTCAGTACCTTTCGCCCTCTCGGGCATCATCCTGGCACTCGTCATCACACGGACACCGCTCAGCATCATGTCAATGCTCGGCGGCATCATGCTCATCGGCATCGTGGTGAAGAACGGTATCGTGCTCATCGACTATACCAACCTCATGCGCGAACGCGGCAACGGACTTATCCGTTCTGCCACAATAGCGGCAAGAAGCCGTCTCCGTCCGATCCTCATGACAACGCTCACCACAATTCTCGGCATGGTGCCGATGGCGGTAGGGCAGGGCGTAGGAGCTGAGATGTGGCGCCCTATGGGTGTCAGCATCATAGGCGGTCTCTGCGTCTCCACCGTCCTTACCTTGATCTATGTGCCGGCAATGTTCTGCATATTCGGCGGCATCGGTATCAAGAACAAACGCCGTCATCTCCGCGAGGAGCGCGAACTTGACGCTTACTGGGCTGAACATAAGCATGAGGAACAGCTCAACAAGGCAAAATAACACATATAGAACCGACGGCAGGGCAACACCGCCCCGCCATTACCTCCTTACCGATTATATGAAAAGTATCTTTATAACATACGACCAGGCTCACCACGAAGGCGTGGCTGAAGCCCTGAAGTCATCACTCTGCCGTGGCTATACACTAATCCCTGCCGTGGGAGGATGCGGCACAAAGACAGGCGAGCCGCACCTCGGCTCTCATGCCTGGCCGGCAATGAACGAGGCTGTCATCACTATTTGCGATGACGACCGTGTGGAGCCGCTCTTCGCCCGCCTGCGCAAACTTGACGAGGATAATCCGCTGCTCGGCCTGCGCGCCTTCGTCTGGAACATAGAGCAGACTCTCTGATTACGTACATGGAAATATTGAAATATTTGGTTATTCCGGCAAAAAGTGTTACCTTTGCACCGGAATAACCTTTTTTATATACCTATTTATATAATAAGGAACAGTCAATCCATAATCAGCAACCAACAACCATAAATCCAAAAACAAGATATGGAAAAAGTAATACTTACCGGCGACCGCCCTACGGGAAAGCTCCACATTGGCCATTACGTAGGCTCTCTCCGCCGCCGTGTGGAACTACAGAACTCAGGGGAGTATGACAAGATATTCATCATGATAGCCGATGCACAGGCACTTACCGACAATGCCGACAATCCGGAAAAGATCCGCCAAAATGTCATAGAGGTGGCTCTTGACTATCTCTCGGCAGGGCTCGACCCGTCAAAGTGCAATATCTTCGTGCAGTCAGCAGTGCCTGAACTGACAGAACTGGCGTTCTATTACATGAACCTTGTCTCCGTGGCACGCGTGCAGCGAAACCCTACCGTGAAGACAGAGATAGAGATGCGTAACTTTGAAGGCGGCTCAATTCCTACCGGCTTCTTCTGCTATCCTATATCTCAGGCAGCGGACATCACTCTCTTCCACGGCACCACAGTGCCTGCCGGTGAGGACCAGAAACCAATGATAGAACTGACAAACGAGATAGTGCGCCGCTTCAACCATATCTATGGCGAGGTGCTCAACGAATGCCAGGTGCTCCTGCCGGAGAACAAGGTGTGCATGCGTCTGCCGGGAACCGACGGCAAGGCAAAGATGTCCAAGTCGCTGGGCAACTGCATTTACCTCTCCGATACTGCCAAGGAACTGAAGAAAAAGGTCAATTCCATGTTCACCGACCCTCAGCACCTGAACATCGAAGACCCGGGGCATCTTGAGGGAAATGCCGTGTTTACCTATCTTGACGCTTTCTGCACGGACGATGATTTCGCACGCTTCCTCCCTGACTATAAGAACCTTGACGAGATGAAGGCTCACTATACCCGTGGCGGTCTCGGCGACGGCACCTGCAAGAAGTTTCTCTTCAATGTGCTCAACGACCGTCTTGAACCTATCCGCACACGCCGCAAGGAACTGGAGCGCAACATTGCTGATGTCTATGATGTCTTGCGCCGCGGTACGGAAGAGGCCCGCAAGGTTGGTGCGAAGACTCTCGCAGAAGTGCGCCATGCCATGCGCATAGACTATTTTGAGGATAAGGAACTTATCGCGGAGCAGCAGAAACGCTTTGACGAGAAGAACAGGTAAGCGGCTGCCGGAAATCAGTTTGGATAAATGAAGATGACTGCGTAATCCTGCATGAACAGATGAGAAGTAACTGTTGTGAACTGGTTTATACTAAAAACGCTGTTGCTTTTCAGGCGGTCAGTGTGCGGAACCGAAGGAGCAATGCGGGCATTGTGACCGAGTGGCAAGCACTAAGCGGCAAAAAAGAACAAATGTTAGTGAGAAAATATCATATTATGAGATAATTTTCAACAGTCACTTGTTATTGCGGAGCATACGGAATAATTGCCGCCGGAGACTCTATTCACAGAGGTTCCGGCGGCAATTTGTTTTGCCGGTGACGAGATGTTCCTGCCTGTTTCGTATGACCGTGGAATCAGACGGGTGGGAGACCGGAAAATGAAGGGTAACGGTTTGTGGTGTAAAAGGTAACGGTTTGCATGGTCAAAGGTTACCTTTTGTCATGCAAACCGTTACCTTTCGTATGGCCGTCCGTAAACTGCCGGCTAATGGTGCTGTATGCCTCGTCTTCCGCCCGGGAGCTTTTGAAATGCTGTTTTTGGAAATATGGCAGGGCACATGCTGCTTGTGTGCTCAATGAGTCATGGACGTTGCGGGTACGTTGCACAGACGGTTATTTCCGTGCCCCCGCCGGATAATGACAGCTTCTCGGAATACAGGACAGCCGCCGCGCATCAACAGAAATCGTCGGACAGTGAGAGTCTTGAAAAACTTTCTGATGATGTCCCGGCCGAACCGGTGCTGGCAGCAAAGCAACGGCAGTGAGTGCGGAATCTCCGGTGAGTAACTTTTGAGAAGGAAGAAAAGAATAGCCGGTATCGAAAAAATCGACACCGGCCTCTGCGTGTCGGGGTGACCAGACTCGAACTGGCGACCCCTGCGTCCCGAACGCAGTACGCTACCAACTGCGCTACACCCCGAATTGCGTTGCAAAAGTACTGCTTTTTTCTGAACTGTGCAATAGTTTTCAAGAAAAATGCACTTTTTTTGAAGAAAAAGATGAAAATATTTGCACAGTTCAGAAAAAAGCAGTACCTTTGCACTCGCTTTTAGGAAATAACATTCCTAAGCATCGAAAGAAAAGGTGCCATAGCTCAGTTGGTAGAGCATCGGACTGAAAATCCGTGTGTCACTGGTTCGAATCCCGTTGGCACCACTCCTCCTTTCACCTGACCTGTAATTCCTCCGGGAAGTGCAGGTCTTTCTTTTTATGAGGCATGGACGGCGTATGCCGGCACCATTCCCTTGGATGGAATGACGCCACCCTTCAGGTTGAAGAAGGGTGGCGTCATCAGATTCCAATCAACGAACTAACTTTTTCAAACTTCAGCCAACGGACTTCCCGGCATGTGCGGGCAGAGACTATCTGAATGTGATACGCTGTCTCTGCGGAGATTTATGAGGACGGGTGCAGACATATCGCTTGCAGTACTTGCACTTGTTGCTGTTCTTATAAGTCTTATGGCGGTGAGTCTTCGACGCTTTGCAGTACATGTGGCCGGCAGACGTGCAATAGTATGTGTTTCCGGTATTGCATTTCCTGCAGTTGGTGCAGACGGCTGTTCCATGCCTGCGTGCCGGAGTCCTGCGATTTCTGTCGTGCGTGTTGCCGAAACTTTCCGTTGTGCAGATGACGGTCATTATCGCTATCATCATGCAAAAAATAGTCTTTTTCATATCTGTAGTCTTTTTGATGAGCCTTGCCCGGCTCTGTTAAACATTGTATTGCAAATCTCTTTCAGCGTTATTGTTGCCGGCATTGTTGTTCTTTTATTTATAATGCAACAGATAATGCAAGCCGAGTGCCGTTCGAGCTTGTTCAAAAAAAAACATCCGAGGTACCGTTTGTTTTTATGCAAAGGTAGCAAGAAAAACGGTGTCTCAAAGTGGTTTTTTCCTATACCTTCGTGGGAAAATCCCTAAATGCAGGCATGTATATGGCAGGAGAAGCCACGAAGGGACAATATTGTTCCTGCCGGTACCATATGTGAAATGTGCCGCCATTTACGGTTTTTTATATATAAATTAATGTGTTTCTGATGAAAATATCAGGATTTTCTCCCGTTTTATTTGCTTTTGCCATTTAGTTTTCGTATCTTTGCCAATGTAATAATAAAACCAAATGTTTAACAACTAAAAACCAAGGATTATGGTAAAAACTTTACGCTTTATGATGGTTGCCCTCGTGGCAATGGTGTGCAATGCGGCATTCGCGGATGCATACAAGACTCTGACTTTCCCTGATGAGGGTGATGAAGGAAAAGCTGTCAACAACTATTCCACGGTATGGAATGCCAAGAAGGGGGCTGACACATGGACCATTTCGTATTTCAACACTTTCAAATTTGATGGTTGGACATATATAAAATGTGGTCATCAGAAAACTGCATACAAAGCAAGCATTGCCACAGATTTTGCCATGGACAAGGCTATAGGCTCTGTAATGGTTCGAGTTGACAACATTGCCGACCCGTCCTATGTTAATGAGATCAGCCTTGTTGTTGCGGAAGATGCAGCATTCAGCAATATTGTCGAAACAGTAAAAGCTCCTAAGATTGAAGCTGGTGACATTACTTTCAAACCGGCGTCGCCAAAAGCAGGCCTGTACTATAAGGTCATATTCGACTGCCCTGCAAACGGTAAGAAAAACGGTGCCGTTCAGGTTTCCAAGGTTGAATACTATGAGGATGGTGACGATCCTGTCATTGTTGACATCACCAACACTCCGGAGACGGCCTATACCGTGGCAAAGGCAAAGGCACTTGTTGCCGCCGGCGAGGGCCTTCAGGCAAAGGTTTATGTGAAGGGCTATATCACAGCTATTACAGAGGTGAGCACTTCTTATGGTAATGCTACATACACTATCGCTGATACTAAGGGTGGCGCAGACGATATGCTTGTCTACCGTGGCTACTATCTTGATGGTGGGAAGTTTACGGCAGAGGACCAGATAGCAGTCGGTGATGAGGTTGTCGTTTATGGACAGCTCATGCTTTACAGCGGTGCTCCTCAGATAGGACAGGGCAACCAGCTCTATTCTGTAACAAAGTCCACAACAGGTATCAGTAATGTTGAGGCTGCGAAGGACGGCAAGCAGGTTGTTTACACAATCGGCGGACAGCAGTTGGAAAAGGCTCAGAAGGGTCTTAATATCATCAATGGCAAGAAAGTCGTTGTGAAGTGATGACCGCAATATCCGTTGTCGGTCTGGCAACGGTAAGGCATATATAATAAGGAGCACATCGTTTTGACGGTGTGCTCCTTATCGTATATTATATTGCTGTCTGTTTGTTGCAGTACGGGATTCCTTGGCTGTAAGACAGTTTCATCCTCCGTACGTTACTTGTCCCGAGGTCCGGGATGTATGCTTTTGTCATCTGTCTGCCGCACTTATCATCTCTTTCAGCGATCTGTTGAACTCCTTTGCGGCAAGAAGCTGCTCAATGTTCATGTGCATGCGGTACCGCCAGTAATGGTGCGGGTTGGCAGGAATGTTGATACGTTCCTCGTCAGCATCGGCGAGTCTTAGCCGTTCGTCTGTGGCAAGCCAGTCCTGAAGGGTAAGTATGCATAGCATCGACGGGCATGTGAGATGTCGGGAAATGATGTCTTTTGCCAGCCATTCCGGCATAGGGTGGGGTGCGTCGCCGTCATGGTGAAGGACGTTCCTGTAGTAGTCGGCGGCACGTTCCTTGTCCTCGTCCCACCACATACGCATCGTTGCGGTGTCATGACTTGATATTGTGCATACGGAACGGTAAGGGTTATGGCTCAGATTGCCGAAGCGTACGAAGGATTCCTTTGGCATTGACTCTATTTCAAGAGACAGGATTTTCAGTTCTTCCATGACCCACGGCACGCAGTCCGGTACCATGCCGAGGTCTTCCGCGCAGACAAGCATGCGGGTGGCATTGACGAGACGCGGAAGTTTTTTCATGGCCTCCGTGTACCAGAAATGACTGTTGCGGCGGTAGAAGTAGTCGTCATACAGGGCGTTATAAGAGTCTTTCTCCTGCTGTGACAGACGTTCGTAGCATGGAGAACCGTGGCTGCTGATGCGCGGATGATAGATATTCTTCCGTTTATGGTCGCGCAGGAACAGCGACTGTCTTGCCATTTCCCTTTCGTCTTCTCCTTCTTCGCAGAGCATGTCAGGGGCAAGAGCCAGTCCGTAGCCTGCGATCTCTTCGGCTGTCAGTCCGAGGGAAGGCGCGAACTGTCCGAGAAGCCCGTATTTGTACGGTACTGGAATCTCCCAGATACGGAAGAATCCGAGCACATGGTCTATGCGGTAGGCATCAAAATACTTTGCCATATTGGAGAAGCGGCGTACCCACCAGGAGCAGTCGTCCTTGAGCATCTCGTCCCAGTTGTACGTCGGGAAGCCCCAGTTCTGTCCGTCAGAAGAGAAGAAGTCCGGCGGTGCGCCGGCCTGTCCGTTAAGGTTGAAATAACGAGGCTCCATCCATGCATCGCATCCGCAGCGGTTTACGCCGATGGGAATGTCACCTTTCAGAATGACTCTCCTCTCCCTTGCGTGCCTGTGTGCCTCCTTCATCTGCCTTGCGAGTATATATTGCAGGAAGTAATGGTATGCGGCATCTTTATATGCGTTGGTGCGCGGATTGGTAAGTGACGCGCGGTCGTTCTCGTTCCATACGTTATGGTCGGGCCAGTCGTTATAGTTTGGTGTATGGAACCTGTCGCGGAGCACGCTGTACTGTGCGTAAGGCACGAGCCACTCTTCCTCCTCACGGAACCATTCCTTGAACTCCTTGCTGCCGAAAATTTTCTTGCTTTCCTGCTCAAAGATGATTCGGAGGTACTCATTCTTTGCGTCATTGACGCGTACATAGTCAACTTTCGGCAGGGCGTTGAGTTCCTTGCGCAGCTGCTCGAACCTTATCCGCAGTTCCTGATCGTTGACGGGCGGAAGCTGGCGGAGGTCGCAGTACATCGGATGCAGCGCGAAGATTGAAATACAGGAATACGGATAGGAGTCTTGCCATGAATGGTCGAGGGTGGTGTCGTTGACGGGAAGCACCTGCAGAATGCGCTGCCCTGTGGCGGCAACCCAGTCGGTCATCAGCTTGAGGTCGCCGAAATCGCCTACGCCGAAGCTTCCTTCGGAGCGTAGAGAGAATACCGGTATGGCGGTGCCGGCAAGCTTCTGTCCGGGAATGTCGAAGGATGCACGGGCGAGTTCTGCTACTGTAATCTCGTTCTCACCTGCCTCCGGGATGTATATATGCCGGTTCTCGCCCGTTTCCCATAGTACTTCCGTTTCTCCGTCAGTGTTTATGTTCTTTATGATGAACTTGAATTCGAGGTCTTGGTTCTGTATTGCGGCGGTGTCAAGTGTGGTAACCCATTCATTGTTCTCGTGCTCATACATCGGGAGGGCGTTGTCCGGATTCCAGTTTCCGAGCAGGGATGCATTGCCGGAGATGAAGAGCTGTTCTCCTTTCCGTAGCTGTGGTGCGCGGAGTTTTAGTCTCGTAACGCTCTTGTTGCCTGTTTTTGGCGACATGGTGTGTTCTCTGTGGTTGACGCATTCCGTGAATGCGGAACTGTAGAGGTAGGAGTCTTCAGGCATGTCGTACCACACGTCATGGCAGATATATGTGCTTCTTTCATCACCGACGGTCTCGAGGCGGTGGGTGATGACACACCATTCGCGGCGCAGTTCGGTAGTCATTCTGTGCAGGCTGTAGAAGTAGTCCGCATAGCCTTCCGACGTTTCCTCGGTGTTGAGGCTGATGCTCCACACATGTCCGTCAGCGGTCTGCATGCTGTGTTGTGCGTATGAGCCGTCAGACTTGCGTATGTTTATGCGCAGTTCCTCACCGATATGGGTAGAATAGTGGATGTCAAGTAAAAGTGTCATTAGTTTTTTTAATATGTTATGTATGGTTTCAGTTTTTGAATTATCGCCGGTTTGAATGTCGGCAGCAGTTGCAGGGCATCAAGACTGCTGATGTTTCCATGTAGACGGCGGTAGTCGCATATCTGCCGTGCCATCAGATAGTTTATGTATGGGTGCCTGCGCAGCTGCTCGTTGGTGGCGGTGTTGATGTTTAGCCGTTGTATCTTGTCTGTTTCTCCGACAGTGAAATAGGGCAGGGCGGATTCTGGAAAGTCCTGAATTTCCAACAGTTGCTCCGTAGATACGAAGCCTCCGAGCTTGTCCCTGTATTGTGTGACTTTCCTTGCGAAGTGCGCTCCAATCCCCGGAACTTTACGTAAGGCTGTTGTGTCGGAGGCATTTAGTGCTATTGTCTGTCCTTTTTGAAGTTTTGGGGGATATGTGAATGAGGTTGCCGTCCCTGATGAGTCGGAGGACTGGAAATGCCCGTTTGTACCTTTGTTCCCGACGGTTTTCTTGGTGTAGTATATCTCGCTTGCCGGACGGTAGTCGTCACTTATGCGGATATATGGCAGCAGTTGGCGGTATTTCTTTGCTGAGAGGCCGTATAGACGTGCAAAGTCTTCGGGGCGTGTGTATGTTCCGCCGCCGGCGCGGTACTTGTATATGCTCCTGACTTGCCATGGTTGCAGTCCCAGTCCGAGAAGTACGGTTGAGTCTGCCGTGTTAGGGTCAAATGCCTGCAACCGTACGTCCTTCGCCGGAACATTATAGTATGTATCCTTTTTACTTATGTTTCCTTTGGCTCTTTGTGCCTTCTCGTTCCCGTCCAAGCCCTCCACGTCCATGCCATGGCCTTCTTCCTCCGTACCGTTCGCAAAGAAGAAAATGCCTGCGGCGACAGCGACGGCAAGCAGTCCGAGAAGACCTTGCCGGTCGTTTTTAAGTATATGGAGGAGATTTTTCATGATATTGACGGGGGAAAAGCCGGATTTCTGGTTTTAATAGATGCCGAAAGCACCGAGAAGCAGTATTGCCAGCATCACGGGAACGATAAATTTCAACATTACGATGTACAGGTATTTGCGGTGGAAGGAGTAGCCGTTGAGCCGCATTTCGCCGATAAGGAGATTGGGTCTGACCACCCATCCGAACAGGATACATGTGCAGATGGAGAGGAAAGGCATGAGGATGTTGTTGCTGATGTAGTCGAAAATGTCGAGAATCTGTGCCGTGGCACCGTTGGGAAGCTCATATTCAAAGTACAGGATGTTGTAGCCGAGACATACAATGACTGACCATAAGAAACCTGTTGCAGCCATTATTATGACGGACTTTTTCCTGCTCCATCTCCATTTGTCCATCACACTGGACACTATTGCCTCAAGAATGCTCACGGCACTTGTCAGGGCTGCGAAAGTCACCATTGTAAAAAAAGCCAGTCCCATGACAGGACCGAAAGCTCCCATGGAGTCAAACACTTTAGGGAGTGCCACGAAGATGAGACCCGGACCTGCTGACATACCTTCTGTTCCCATAAAGACATAGACGGCGGGGATAATCATCATGCCGGCAAGAATTGCTATTGCCGTATCGAATATCTCTATGTGGTCGATGGCTTTGCCGAGGTTTACGTCTTTCTTCATGTACGAGCCGTAGGTCACCATGATGCCCATTGCTATGGAAAGTGAGAAGAACAGCTGGCTTGTTGCGTCAAGGGCGACCATCAGAATTTTCTTCAGTGTCATTCCTTCAAGGTTCGGAATGAAGTAGACTTTAAGACCGTCCACACCGGTTCTCGTTACTCCTGTATGTGGGTCTGTATGGCTTATGAAGACGGAATAGATACAGATGAAGACCACAAGAATAAGCAATGCCGGCATTATTATGCGCGAATATTTCTCTATTCCTTTCTCAACGCCTTTGTAGACGATATAGAAGCACATGATTGCAAATACCGTCATGAATGCCAAAGGTTGCCATCGCTCTGTTATGAAACCGGAGAAAAATCCGTCGCTGACTGCAAGATTGCCGTCGTTTGTGACGTATGTCGCAAGGTATTTCAGCACCCATCCGCCGATGACGCAGTAATATGGATATATAATATAAGGTATAATGAAAGAGAATATTCCGAGAAATGCCCACCTCTTGTTGAAGAAACGGTAGGCCGTCAGCGGTCCCTGACCAGAGCGCCGGCCGATGGCGACCTCAGTGATGAGGAGGGTGAAGCCGAATGTCACTGCCAGGATGATGTATAGAGCGAGAAACAAGCCTCCTCCGTCGCGTGCAGCAAGGTATGGGAAACGCCATATATTTCCCAGTCCGACAGCGCTGCCGGCTGCTGCCAGCACGAATCCCAATGAGCCGCTGAATGTGTTTCTGTTGTTCTCCATGTGTCTTTTCTCTGTTTTGCTCCTCTTTTGTTAAAGGCTTTTCAGTGTATATATAGCGTTCCACCAGGCACTGTCATTCTTCAGCCAACGGTCGAACCATGCCACCATTGAGTTAATCCACTTCTTCCTTTTCTCAGGATTCATGATTCCATGGTTCTCGCCTTCCACCTGAATGAAGGCTGTCGGTGTGCCTAAAAGCCGCAGTGCGGTGTACATCTGTATCGATTCTCCTATCGGGACATTAGTATCTGCAGTGCCATGCGTGAAGAGCAAAGGCTTCTTTATCTTGTCTGCATTGTATAAAGGTGACCTGTCAACGAACAGATCCTTACGTGTCCACGGATAACTGTCAGCCGCACTCACCTCACTATATGAGTATCCCCAATATCCTTCGCCCCAGTAAGAGGTGTGATCGGATATTCCCGCATGTGATATTCCGCATGCAAAAGGGTTGTCCATGGTTAGCATATACTGCGTCATGAATCCGCCGTAGGATGCAGAGACACAGCCGATGTGGCAGGCATCAGCCTGTGGCACGTCCTTTACGAACTGCCTTGTGGCATCGATAATGTCCTGTGCTGGTCCCTCGCCCATAGTGTTTACGTGGCGTGCCGCCCATTCCTGGCCGAAGCCTGTGGCACCGGAAGGATTGACAATGAATACGATATATCCCAATGAATTCCAATAGTGAGCAGGATAATGCGAGCCGTTTCCAAAGCGCCTTGATGTCGGAGAGCATCCGCCATAGTAATGGACTATGACAGGATATTTCTTGCTTTCGTCAAAATCTGCCGGCAGGAAATAGAACCCTGTGACATCATATCCGCGTACAGACCTGAATTTCCATGGCTTCACCGTTCCGAGTTTTACGTTGGCATAGAAATCTTTGTTCGGGTTGCATATCATGGATGGCTTTTTTGTTCCTTTTTCCTGAATGGCATAGGCACAGTACGGAACATCTGCCGAAGAACCGTGTACGATTATATTCCCGGACTTTCTTGCTATGTCAAATCCGCAGAGAGCCTCCAAAGGCTGAGGGATAAGGGCCGATTTGCCGTTTTTAAGATCCATGCGGTAAAGCAGTACGGAATCCCCGCGCTCAGCAGTATAGTACAGCATGTCGTCCGTTGGGGAATATTTCACAGACTCTATGCAGGTTTTATCGTCAGCAGTCAGTGGCTTGACCGTCTTTGACGTTGCGTTGAGAAGATACAGATGGTAATCGAACATACTTGGAATCATGCTCTCCGGCACACGGTTCCCGATACCTCCGAACGCCTCAGGAGTTGCCTTTACGACAAAGGTGTCATTGTCTTTTGCAAAGATTATGCTGCCGATAAATCCGTCTTCCTTTATGATAGTGTCCACGGCAAGAGTCTGAATATCGACGCGCAGTATTGTCGAGCGTGATGTCGGACGGTGCAGCAAGGAATCTGTCCGAACGTTGAGCAGCAGGAATTTCCCGTCCTTTGATATGTCTGACACGTAACAGCTTTTATAGCCGTAGGTCAGAGGCTGGCAGAATCCGCTCTTTATGTCATAGATTGAGATGGCATAACGTTTTCTCCAGTCAGGCTGACGGTCGTCCATTGTGAGAATTTCGTAGACACCTTCTTCTTTTTTTGGTCCTTTGTTCTCGGAATAAAGCAGAAGGAAGTTCTCCGAGGGGGCTATCTCAAACATGGTTTCAGGGAGGCTCTCCACAAGAATGTCGCGTGTTCCCGATACAGGGTCGACAGTGACAAGCTGAGTCTTTCCGCCGATTTTTTCCTTGAAATAATATTTATCAGACAGCGGCATCCATCCGTCAGCTTTGTCAACGAAAACGTTCTTGCCTGCTGTCAGGTTGCAAAGTTCTGTACGATACTGTACTTCATTCTTGTCATCATACCAGGAATAGTTCACCAAAGCCCACTTTCCTGATGGTGAAATCTCTGCGCTTCTTGTCACGCGTGTGCCGAGATTCTGCTCCATGCCGAACGGAACATATTCCGATTCCCCGCAGATTGTGAGAGGAAAAGCCGTTTTCTCCTGATTCCCCTTTTCCGCATTACGGATGCAGATGCCGACGGAAGTGCTGTCGGCAATGAACTTCACAGCCAGCTTGTGTTCTCCCGGAGCCAGTGAAATGACATCTTCGGCAGCGGAACCGTCACAGTAGATCTTATTCTTTCCCGCACCGTCAATCTCTATCCTTGCCTTTACATGACTTGATGCCTTTAAGGAAAATGAGGCAAGGTTCAGCGTTCCTTTTCTCAGATTCAGCGAACCAAGATTTCTTGCCTGCATCTTGTCTGCGGCATTGAGTGAGAGTGGGGTGTCAAACAGTTTGTCCTCAGAATATTTTTCCTGTGCCGCAGAGATGCTGTCGATGATGACAGGCTGTTTCAGAGAGAACGGTCCCGCCATCCGGACCTCCATGACACGTATGCTGTCACCGGCTGCGAATGAGGCAAGTGATGTGCAGATGCTGAGAAATACGAGAAGAAAAGTCTTTTTCATGATGTCGTTATGTTTGAGTGTAGGTGTCGGTGTATATTGTCAGGGATTATGTCTTTTTGCCATAAACGCCGTCGGGAATGATGAGAATTACAGGAGGTCAGGTAACTGGAACAGTTTCTGTGAGTTGCTGCCCTTGATAAGTATGTGCTTATTCTGCGGCTGGTCCGCAGCAATTCTTTCCTTAACCTCCTCAACGTTGTTGAAGTGCAGGAACGGATGTCCTGTCGTTTTGAATTCGTCCCCGACAAGCCAGACATCGTCAAGATCCATTTTTTTCAAAATTTCCACTATCCTGTAATGCTCCTCAAGGGAGACTTCTCCGAGTTCTCCCATACTGCCAAGAATGACCATCTTGTTCTGTACATCCATCTTCCGGAAGTTTTCAAGAGCAGCAGCCATGGATGTCGGATTTGCATTATAGGCATCCACGACGAGCCGGTTGTGCTTGGTGACGGTCAACTGCGAGCGGTTGTTCGACGGAGTGTATGCGGCAAGGGCGTGACAAATCTGCTCTTCCGTTATTCCGAATGTCAGACCTACCGTTGCCGCCGCCAGCATATTATATATGTTATAGTCACCAATCATCTTGCTTTCCACGACATTCACGGCATCATTGTCCTTGCCCCACCTGAATTTCAGGAACGGTGCACATTCCATAACCTCACCGTAGACCGCGAGGCCGTCAGCCTTCTCCGTACCATATCTGACAAGTGTCAGTCCGTCTGCTATCTTTTTCAGATGCTCATTCTCATTGTGCAGGAACACCATGGCATGGTTCGGACGCAGGAAGTCATACAGCTCGCCCTTCGTCTTGATGACACCCTCAAAACTGCCGAAGCCGCCTAAATGTGCGCGTCCTACGTTTGTGATTATTCCGCAGTCAGGCTCAACGATGCCGGCAAGCGTCTTTATCTCGCCGGGATGGTTCGCCCCCATTTCTATGACAGCGATGTCATGATCCTTTTTGAGGCGGAGCAATGTCTTCGGCACACCGATATGGTTGTTGAAATTTCCGAGAGTGTACAGCACATTGTATTTCTCAGACAGCACGGCGGCAATGAGTTCCTTTGTGGTAGTCTTTCCGTTGGTGCCCGTTACTCCGATAATCTTTGTGCCGAGCATTTTCCTGTGCATGTTAGCAAGTTGCTGTAAAGCCGTCAATACGTCGTTAACAAAGATAAAACGGGCATCATCGGCCGGAACATCCTCTCTCCTCTCATCGATGACTGCGTAAGAGCAGCCGTTGTCAATAGCCTGTCCGGCAAACTCATTGCCGTTGAACGATGCACCTTTCAGTGCAAAGAAGATGCTTCCTTCCGGACAGTCGCGTGTGTCAGTGGTGACAACAGGATGTTCAAGGAATATTCTGTAAAGTTCGGAAATTTCCATATTATAGTTTTTCTTCGTTATTTTATAAGCTGTTATCTTTATGCCGTCAGTGCCTTGGAGGACATCTCTTGCATGGAATGCCATTAAGGTAGCGGACAGGCTGTCCCTCCGTACGGTTTTCTGCCGGTCATCTCTCTGCAGATTCTTATGCACTCCACAGCCTCCCGTACGTCATGGACTCGGAGGATTGCGGCACCGCGCTCAACGGCGAGGGTATTCACGACAGACGTCCCGTTGAGAGCTTCCCGGGGCGATGTGCCGAGGAGCTGCCATATCATGCGCTTGCGTGAAACTCCCACAAGCACGGGCTTCCCAAACTCAAGAATCTTTTCCTGCCCGCTGAGTATCCGGTAATTGTCCGCTATGTCCTTGCCGAAACCGTATCCTGGGTCAAGAATGATGTCGCCGATGCCTTTCTCCTGCATGGCTGCCGTCTTTTTCCTGAACACATCAAGAGTCTTTTCCAATGTCGGCTGTACGGACATGAGAACATACGGGATACCCCTCATCCAGCCGAGATCTGCCTGCAGGAACTCCTCGGCCTCACCGACATCATTGATGATGTCCGCACCGAACTCCTCCACGGCCATCTTTGCCACGTCCGGGCGGAAAGTGTCCACAGAAACGATCGCGTCCGGCTGTTCCCTCCTGACTATGGACAGGGCAAAGCGCAAGCGACGCATTTCCTCCTCTTCGGTCACATCAGTGCCTCCTGGGCGTGTCGACATTCCGCCGATATCAATCATTGCCGCACCCTGGGAGACGATTTCATCGGCACGTGAGGCTATCTCTTTTTCCGTCTGCTTGCGTGAGCCGGAATAGAAAGAGTCGGGAGTGCAGTTGAGGATGCCCATCACTTCCGGACGGGAGATGACATGCTGTTGTCCTCTGATTGTCAGTTTGTATTCCATAGACCGGTATTTTTGAGGAGTTCCGTGTTTGTGCGTCTGTATCCATTGTCCTGTTGCATAGTCCTTTCCCATCCGGTTCCGACTGCCTCGGGACGCTGTATAAAGTTTCTGCAAAATTACCAAAAAATAGTATAAAATACAAAGTATTTGGAAAAATATTATTATTTTTGCAAGATAAAATCAATAAAAATAAATTTCCGGCAGTATTGTGCCGTCATTATGCCGGTGTGTGTTGGCAGTCTTGCTTGAAAGGGATGTTCCTGCTCATTATGGTGCATTGTGATGCTCCGATGTGGGAACACGGCATCTCTTCACGCATGACAACCGTAAAGAACCGCATGCCCTGGCAACCGTAAAACCCTTATGTTCATAGAAATATCACCCAAGGACATTGTTGACATAATTCTCGTCGCCTCCTTGCTGTATTATATTTTCCGCCTCATGCGGGAGTCCCGCTCGCTGAATATCTTCATCGGCATCATGGTCTTTATTGTCGTCTGGCTCTTCGTAAGTCAGATACTGGAGATGAGGCTCCTCGGCAGTATCCTTGACAAACTCGTCTCTGTCGGTGTCCTGGCGATAATAGTCCTGTTCCAGGAGGAAATCCGCAAGTTCCTTTATTCCCTCGGTGCCCACCAGCGCTTCGGCGCTCTCATGAAGCTCTTCGGCAACAAGCACGCCTCGGACGCTCCGGATATGAGTACCATCATGCCTATCGTCATGGCATGCATGAACATGGCTCGTCAGAAAGTCGGTGCGCTGATAGTCATCGAGCGTGTGGTCTCTCTCGACGACATTGTTGCTACGGGCGATGCCATCGACTCCAATGTCAATCAGCGTCTCATGGAGAACATTTTTTTCAAGAACTCCCCTCTCCATGACGGAGCCATGATAATACGCAAGCGCAGGATATGTGCCGCCGGGTGTATCCTTCCCGTTGCCCATGACAGGGACATACCGAAGGAGCTTGGTCTGCGCCACCGTGCCGCGCTTGGCATATCACAGGACTCCGACGCCATTGCCATCGTATGCTCAGAGGAGTCAGGACGAATCTCCGTTGCCATAAAGGGTGAGTTCCGCCTGCGTCTCTCCGCGGAGAAGCTGGAGGCACTGCTTACGGAGGAATTGCTTGTAAAGAAATGAATGAACAGCCGTTTGGAACGGGTAAGAAAGATTGCTTAAGGATAACATGGGTAAAAGAAAATACAGAATACGCTGGGACAGAGTGTTCCTTATGCTTGTATGTCCGGTGCTGCTGATGTGCCTTGCCGTCACGTGTGTCTATCACGCGGCAGTGGGAGTCTCGTCACTTTTTTCTGATAAGGAAGCCGCGAAGAGTGACACTGTAGCCGTGAGGAAGCTGTCTGAGGAGATGGCTCTTGAGGACAATATGATGACCGCCCGTATTGACAGTTTCATGTCTCTGCCGATGCGTCTTGATCATGATGATATTGCGGTGAGTGTCTATGATGTGACAACGGGCAGATATGTATATGAATTTAATGAGAGGAAGCTGCTCCCGCCCGCATCTTGCATGAAGATTCCGACGGCGGTGGCGGCAATAAAGACTCTCGGACTGAACCACCGTTACCATGAGTCACTGCTTGTCCGCGGCGAGATAAGGCGCGACACGCTTGTCGGGACACTTCTTCTCCGTGCCGACGATGACCCGTTGCTGGAGGACTTCCACGGACTTGTGAGGCAGATGCGGAACCGTGGCATACGTCATGTCCGCGGCAACGTCATGGTTACTCTCGCCATGGAGGATACGTTGGAGCAACATCCGACGGCAAAGAAATGGGACATCCCGTATAACAAAACCCCTCTTCTTCTGAAAGGGAAGGCGTACGTCATGCGCAATCTTGTGCAGTCGCTGCGCATGGGCGGCGTGACGTTCAGACGCGATGCCTCTGTCCGCCCGACAGGAAAATACCATTATGTCGCCTCCTCCTCGCATCCTATGCGCAACGCTCTCGTGCCGATGCTCACCAACAGTTCGAACGTAAGGGCAGAGGCCGTATTCTATCATCTTGACTATAAGTCCGGTCTTCGTCCGAAGCGGAGGATAGAGTGGGTGCGTCCGCATGCCGTGGAGACGTTCTTCAGGGAGACGTTCCGTGACGACAGCACTCACATGATGAAGGGGTTCGTGATAAATGACGGCAGTGGTCTCTCTCCCTCCAACCGCCTGAATGCCAGGTTTCTCGTGGAAGTGCTGAAGTATGCCCGTGAGGACAGGCAGATGTATGAGTTCTTCAGGTATGAGGCCTTCGCCACGCCTTGTGACGGCCTTCGTCGCGGTTCGTTGCTCTCACGCCTGTCGCGTCAGGAGCTGCACGGAAAGATTTTCGTGAAGACAGGTACCATCGTTACTGTCGGTGCATCGTCCCTGGCAGGCTATCTTGAGGGTGTTGATGGACATGAATATATCTTTTCAATCATAAATGCCAACTCTCCCGTGGCGGAAGCACGTATGTTCCAGGACCGTCTGTGCCGCCTGATGATTACGGGAAAGACAAGATAGGCGTGGAGGATGATGTATTTTCTCCTTCGGGAAACGTGGAATTCAGTGCAGATGTGCGGCCGGGATTTCCTTGCCGGGAAATGCGCAGTCTTGATTTTTCCGTGTACGGAAAATTTCAATGAACGATATTTCCGGAAATAGGAAGCGGCACGGTTGCGTGCCGCTTTTTTCGTGCTTTACGGCATGGCGTGCTGATGTCAGGATTCAAAGTCGTTATGGATTGTTTTGCAAAAGGTAACCTTTGACTATGTGAAACGTTATCTTTTGTCCTGTAAACCGTTACCTTTCATGCCACGAAAGGTAACGGTTTGTTTTTGTGTTTGCAGTGCCTTGATTCTCAGTGTTTTGGCGTTTGTGTCTTTCTCTGTCGGGTAGCTGATGGGAATTGGTTTGTACCAAAAAGAACAAGCTTTAGTAAGAAAATATTCAGTTACAGAATATTTTCAATGGTTACTTATCATGGGCTTGTGGCCCGGAAGCCGCTCGGAAATTCCTGTATGGAATACGAATGGCCGTGGAAGTGAATCTTATGAGGTGCTGTCATGAAGATGTTGGACAGAGTATTTAACAAAAGATAATCTTTATTTGGAAAAGTAGTAGCCGAATGTGAAAATATAGTTAAATTTAATAGTTTGTATTGAAAATCTTGGGAATTTTGTATTTTTTGTGATGTAAAATGGAATTAGATAAAGATTGCTATGTATTACGAAAGACTCGTTGAAAAGGAAATAGCACTGAAGTTGAAGACTTCCGGTGCTGTTGTCGTTGCCGGTCCGAAGTTCTGTGGAAAGACAACCACATGTATGCTGTATCAGAAAAGTTTTGTGAAGTTGAATACAAGACAGTCTATTGCTATGGCAAGGATGGCTCCGAAGGCTGTGCTTGCCGGAGAGAAGCCGCGGCTGATTGATGAATGGCAGAAGGCACCTGATGTATGGAATCAGGTAAAGGATGATTTGGATTTTGATTATCAGTTTGGCAAATATCTTCTGACAGGTAGTTCAACTCCGGCGGATAAGACAGAGGTTCATCATGGTGGTGCAGGCAGAATCGCACCTGTGAAGATGCGCCCGATGAGTTTGTGGGAGTCCGGGGAATCCAAGGGGACAGTCTCTTTGGCGAACTTATTTGAAGGAGGTGAAGGCTTCCCTTGGGATATGAATGTGGATTTCACCTTGGATGATGTCGCTTTTCTTCTGTGTAGAGGAGGATGGCCTATATCGGTTTTAGCACCAAAGGATATTGCTATTGAAATTACAAAGAATTATTATAATGGTCTTTTCGTATTTGAAGATTGCGAGAATGAACGGTTTCGTAACAAAAAACCTGAGATTCTGAAGATGATAATGAGGAGTTATGCACGTCATATTTCCACAGAGGCATCAGTCTCGACAATTGTCGGAGATGTACGGCAGAGCAATGAACGGACAATGGATACAAAGACTTTTGGGGATTACATGGAAGCACTGAAAGACCTGTATGTGCTGGAAGATTTGCCTGCATGGAGCCCTAATATCCGTTCCAAAACCTCCATACGAAGTACACCGACAAGACATTTCGTGGACACTTCAATAGCATGTCGTGCATTAGGTGTAAGTCCTTATGACTTGAAACGTGATCTGGAAACCTTCGGACTGTTTTTTGAGGATTTTGCTGTAAGGGATCTTTCTGTATATGTAAATTATCTTGATGGTACGGTGTCTCACTATCGTGATAATGCGGGATTGGAATGTGATGCCGTAATCCATCTTGAAGACGGCAGATGGGGAGCTGTTGAAATTAAGCTTGGCGGTGATGAACTGATAGAGTCGGGAGCTGTGTCATTGAAGTCTCTGAGAAACAAGTTGATGGAGAAAAGTGATGAAAAGGCCCCTTCGTTCCTTCTTGTTCTTACTGCTGTGGGTGGAGCATACAGGAGAGAGGATGGGGTTTATGTTGCGCCGATTAATCTTTTGAAACCATAAAAACCTGCTGTTTCTCTGCAAAACCACTGTCATTCCAATAAAAAACAAAAAAAAGTGAACATCCTTTTGCTGTTCGCTTTTTTTTTATTACTTTTGCATCAGAGTAAACATATATCAACTAAACTATAAATCATAAATTTAAAACTATGGGATTGGTAGAACAGATTATTGCACGCGCTAAGGCGAACAAGCAGCGTATCGTGCTCCCTGAGGCTGACGAGGAACGTACACTCGTTGCGGCTGATCAGGTTCTGGAACAGGAAATAGCAGACCTTATTCTTATCGGTAACCCTGCGAAGGTGCAGGCTCTCATTGAGAAAAACGGACTGAAAAACATCGGAAAGGCTACATTCATCGACCCTGAGAATTATGAGAAGTCGGAGGAACTGGCACAGCTCCTGCAGAAACTCCGTGAGAAGAAGGGCATGACAATCGAGCAGGCTCGCGAGCTTATCAAGAACCCTCTCTACCTCGGATGCATGATTATAAAGACGGAAGGTGCTGACGGCCAGATTTCAGGTGCGCTCTCCACTACTGGAGACACTCTGCGTCCTGCACTGCAGATTATCAAGACCGCTCCGGGAATCACCTGTGTCTCCGGCGCAATGCTTATGATTACTGAAACTCCTCAGTATGGCGAGAACGGTGTGATGGTATTCGCGGACGTTGCAGTGACACCGATGCCTGATGCCAACCAGCTTGGCCAGATTGCCGTATGTACAGCACAGACAGCACGCTCGGTGGCAGGCTTTGCCGAGCCGCGTGTGGCAATGTGCTCCTTCTCGACAAAGGGAAGTGCAAAGCATGAGGTTGTCGACAAGGTCGTTGAGGCTACAAAGGTGGCAAAGGAGCTTGACCCGACACTGAAGATTGACGGTGAGCTGCAGGCTGATGCTGCCCTGGTTCCTTCCGTAGGTGAGAAAAAGGCTCCTGGTTCGGACATCGCAGGTCATGCCAATGTGCTCGTGTTCCCTAACCTTGAAGTGGGAAACATCGGTTACAAGCTCGTGCAGCGTCTTGGCAATGCCGTTGCCCTCGGCCCGATCCTTCAGGGTATCGCACGTCCGGTCAATGACCTCTCACGCGGATGCTCTGTGGAGGACATCGTGAACCTCGTAGCCATTACCGCTTGCCAGGCAATGGATGCCAAGAAATAATGGCAGGGAAAAGACATAAATAAAAATATAGAAGGAAGAAGAAAAATGAAAATCCTTGTACTGAACTGTGGTTCATCTTCAATAAAGTACCAGCTCTTTGAGATGGAGACAAAGACTGTCCTCGCAAAGGGCGGTATAGAGAAAATCGGCCTTCCTGGCGCATTCATCAAGTTCAATGCTGCTGACGGCAGCAAGAAGGTCATTGAGCAGGAGATCCCTGAGCATACTGTAGGTGTGGAACTTATATTCAAAGTTCTCACTGACCCTGCTGACGGCGCACTGAAGTCTCTTGACGAGCTTGATGCCGTAGGCCACCGTATGGTGCACGGCGGCGAGAAGTTCGCAAAGTCTGTAATCCTCGATGAGGAAGTGCTGAAGGCTTTCGAGGCTTGCAATGACCTCGCTCCGCTCCATAATCCTGCCAACCTCAAGGGTGTGGCGGCTGTTACCGCACTCCTGCCTGAAATTCCTCAGGTCGGTGTGTTTGACACAGCGTTCCACCAGACTATGCCTGCAAAGGCTTATATGTATGCCATTCCTTATGAGATGTACGAGAAGTATGGCGTGCGCCGCTACGGCTTCCACGGAACATCCCACCGCTATGTCTCCGCACGTGCCCTTGAATATCTCGGCATGGAGGCAGAGGGAACAAAGGTCATCACAGCCCATATCGGCAACGGTGGCTCACTTGCAGCTGTGAAGGACGGTAAGTGTCAGGACACATCAATGGGTCTCACTCCGCTGGAGGGCGTTATGATGGGTACCCGCTCCGGTGACATCGACGGCGGTGCCGTATCTTTCATCATGAAGAAAGAGGGTCTCGATGCCGACGGTATCTCCAACTACCTCAACAAGAAGTCCGGTCTTGCCGGCGTTTCCTGCAAGTCAAGCGACATGCGTGAGGTTTATCAGGGCAATGTCGACGGTGATCCTAAGTGCCGGCTTGCCATTGACATGTACACATACCGTATAAAGAAGTATATCGGTTCCTATGCCGCAGCTCTCGGCGGATGTGACGTTCTTGTCTTCACTGCCGGTGTGTGTGAGAACCAGTCTGACATACGTGAGATGGTATGTAAGGACATGGAATGGATGGGCATTAAGCTTGATGTAGAGAAGAATGCCACTATCCACGGCGAGGAGGCTGTCATCTCGGCACCTGACTCCAAGGTGAAGGTTGTTGTCATCCCTACTGATGAGGAGCTGATGATCGCCACTGACACTATGGAACTTGTTTCCAAGTAAACTTTGAAAGGATAAGAAAGAAGTCATTGCCATGGCAATACGGTTACCGCTTGTTGCATGTATGGCTTGACTGACCTGCAGAGGAGCGTTTTCACTTTTGTGGAAACGCTCCTCTTATTATATAAATATATGTATATGACTTGCTGCTTGCTGTTGTGGAATGCCTGTACAGCAAGACTTGCTTATGCCATAGTTCTTTGTCTTATGACGACTATCGTAATTTTCATTTAATTCAATTTTTGCAAGTGCCCGGCTCGATGTCTCTGGGGCTGTAAGGGTGCGGTCCGATGGCTTGTTGAAGGCAGATTTCCGCCTGACGGCAGTCTGCCAGCTCATTGTCCTTGGAGCCGGACATTCATGACTTGAGGTTCTCATCGGGCATTTGCAGAAGTTGAGTCATTTAACAACAAAAGAATTATGGCAACAATTAAAGTCAAGTTTCGTCTTCCCGTGGCTGAAGGCAGGGAAGGAACAGTTTATTACCAGCTTGTCCACTGTAATGTCACGCGCGTGATAAGTACGTGTTATCGTCTGTTCCCTGATGAATGGGATTTCAGACATTCTTCCGTGCGCGTTGCGGGAAACGTCTCCCGTAGGTCGTATCTGCAACTGGTACAGGATAAGATCTGCTGGGAAGTGAAGCAGATGAGGATGATTGTCCTTCAGATGGAGTCATATAATCTTGCTTGCAGCATTGATGAACTGGCAGAGACGCTGAGGCGGCTGCCCCCGTGTCAGAGTGTTTTCTGTTTTATAAAGTTGCAGATTGGCAAAAAAGAGCACATGAAACGTTTGGGAACCGCCAAGACCTATAATGATGCTTTCCGGAAATTCTGCCTGTTCAGGAATGGCCATGACCTCGCTTTCGGCTCGCTGACGGCGGACATTGTGGAAAGCTATGACGCATGGCTGTTTAATCAAGGGCTGAAACAGAATACCATAGCTTACTATCTGCGCACGCTCCGTACTCTTTACCATAAGGCGGTGGAGGAGGGACAGGCAGAGGAACGGGACATCTTCCGCCATGTGAGAACATCCAGTGTCAGCACGGTCAAGCGTGCAATGTCCGTCGAAGACATCAGAAGTCTTTTGCGGCTGCCTCTCAGACAAGGTTCGCCACTTGCTTTCGCAAGGGATATGTTCATGTTCAGCCTGTATATGCGCGGCATGGCATTCGTCGATATGGCGTTCCTGAAAAAGAAGTCGGTCAGGCATGGCATGCTGGCATACAATCGTCGGAAGACGAACCAGAGTATGGAAATAGAGTGGGTACCCCCGGTGCAGCGCATAGTTGACGCTTATGCTTCCCGGACAAAAGGCTCTCCGTATCTTCTCCCTATTATCAGAAAGGAGGATGGCAGCGAGTATAAACGCTATAAGCAGGTGCTGCAGAATGTAAACCGTAATCTTGGCAAGATAGGGGAGATGTTGGAACTTAAGATGCCTCTTACCTTATATGTCGCCCGCCATTCCTGGGCAAGTACAGCTTTGCATATGGATATTTCGCTTGCGGCAATCAGCGAGGGAATGGGGCATAACTCATACAAGACCACGCAGATATACCTGGAGTCGATAGGGTCGAATATGGTAAACGAGGCAAACAAGACAATAATACAGGCCATTTTGGGATGATGCGGACAATGACGTACATATGAGAAACCGCTGTGAATTGATTTGGGAAAGCTGTCTCATTGTAAAAGAATCTCCAACAGTTGCTTATATATGACTGCCGGTTCGGGAAAAATAAAAAATGCCTTTCTCTTATAAGAAGAAAGGCATTGCGGCGCAAAGTTAGTGATTT
>JAMPFD010000015.1 GCA_023664625.1 Bacillota bacterium
GGTACAATACCGAACTCTTTATATAACTGGATAATGTTTAACCCGTCCAACTTTTTGGGGTCACTTCACAGAACCACTGCCTTATTTTATGAGTAATTAATTTGTTGAAAAATTAGAAGGTCTGTTATATTAAAAGTGTTTTTGGGCTTTTTACATGTTTGGTACGGTTTGTATGGCTTTATGTAGATACCATTCATACAATGGTTGTCGAGCATCTTCTTTTTTAGGACGTTTAGTATTGATTGATTTGAGGATTAGCCAAACAATATTTTGAGAGCTTCTTCCACTCTGCGGACAGGGTGAATGCTGATATTGAACCGTCTGCAATCCATTCCGGCGGTATTGTATTTTGGAATAATGATGTCGGTGAAGCCAAGTTTCTCAGCTTCAGCAATTCGTTGTTCAATACGGTTCACCGGACGTACTTCGCCTGATAGGCCGACTTCGCCGCACATACACCAGCCTGATTCTATGGGGATGTCGATATTGCTTGATATTACAGAGGCAAGGACGGAAAGGTCCATCGCCATGTCTGTGACACGCAGACCGCCTGCGATGTTTATGAATACGTCCTTTTGTATCAGTTTGAAACCGACACGTTTTTCGAGTACGGCAAGCAACATATTAAGCCTGCGTTGGTCAAAACCTGTCGCCGAGCGTTGCGGAGTGCCGTATGCTGCAGTAGAGACAAGGGCTTGTGTCTCCACCAGAAACGGGCGCACCCCTTCTATAGCTGCGGAAATGGCAAGGCCGGACATGCCGTCTCTGTCCTGTGTCAGGAGTAGTTCTGACGGATTGCTTACCTGTCTCAGCCCTGTCTGCTGCATTTCATATATGCCAAGTTCCGAGGTTGAGCCAAAGCGGTTCTTTATAGAACGCAGTATGCGGTACATGTGGTGCTGGTCACCTTCAAATTGTATGACAGTATCTACTATATGTTCGAGAATCTTTGGGCCTGCAATGGAGCCGTCTTTTGTAATATGTCCTATGAGAATTATTGGTGTTCCGCTTGTTTTTGCATATCGTAACAATGCAGCTGAGCATTCTCGTACTTGTGTCAGTGACCCCGGCGAGCTGTCTATGGTATCGGTGGAGATGGTCTGTATGGAGTCTATTATGACGAGCTCCGGACGGGTGCCGCTCATTATATTGAGAATGTTTTCCAAAGAATTCTCGCAGATTATATCGATGTTCTCGTTATTTTCACTGCACATGTTATTGAGCCTTTCAGCACGCATCTTAAGCTGATGTGCACTTTCCTCCCCGCTGACATACAGGATTGGGATATTTCTGATATTCAGGATAGTCTGCAGTGTCAGTGTAGACTTCCCTATACCGGGTTCTCCTCCAAGGAGTACGATGCTGCCCTTTACCAGTCCGCCTCCGAGAACACGGTTAAATTCTCCATCGTGCATGTCAATACGCGGCTCGTCTTTAGTCGTTATTTCCCTAAGCTTATGTGTTTTTGGAAAACTCTTTTGTCCGATTCCTGTGAGTGAGGTCTTGGCTGGTGTACCTGAAATGCGTATCTCACGGAATGTGTTCCACTGTCCGCAGCTTGGGCATTTGCCAAGCCATTTTGATGATTCCTGTCCGCAATTGGAACAGACGTATGCAGTTTTATCTTTTGCCATTATTTTATTTTAGAAGGGCATAATTCGGATATCGGACATTTCTCGCAGTGCGCTTTCCGTGCCGTGCATATATATCTGCCATGGAGCAGAAGCCAATGATGGGCACGGGACAACAGTTCTGACGGAATAAGTTTTACCAGTTCGCGCTCCACTTTTTCAGGAGTGTCAGCTTTTCTTGCCACCAGACCAAGTCTGTGACTTACACGAAAGACATGTGTGTCAACAGGCATCGCAGCCTGATTGAATGCCACGGCAAGCATTACGTTTGCTGTCTTTCTGCCCACTCCAGGGAGCGTCTGTAGTGCATCGATGTCACTTGGCACCTCTCCGTCAAACTCGTTGATGAGTTTTCTTGCAAGCTGTACGAGATGTGTGGACTTGGCATTCGGATAACTTACGCTTGAAATGTATTCATAAATATCCTCTGCTTCAGCTTTCGCCATTTCTTGTGGAGTAGGGAAATGTCTGAACAGTTCAGGTGTAACCTGATTGACACGCTTATCTGTGCATTGTGCACTGAGAACAACTGCGCACAGCAACTGGAATATAGAGCCGAACTCCAGTTCGGTTGTAATCTCCGGTTGCTGTGCGTGGAAATATTCAAGTATGCGCTCTGTGCGCTCCTTTTTTGTCATTACTTCTTTTTATTCTCTTTCTTTGTTGCAGGGGCAGGCTTGTATGCCTTATTAAGCCCTGCTATGATTTCATTTGTTACATCATATGCCTTGTCTGCATAGAGGAGGTTATCTCCGGACTTGGAGAATATTATGGAATACTTCTTGTCTTTATTGTACTTCTTCAGATAGTTGGCAATAGAGTCGTGGAGGGCAACGTTATATTTTTCCTGCTCCTGCTGGAACTCAGCACCGAGACGCTGCTGGAGAGCCTGAAGGTCTGCATTCTGTTTCTGCAGGCCGGCCTGAATAGCCTCAGCCTGTTCACGTGTATATGCATTCTGCTGAATCTTCTGCTGGAAATTGTTTGCTGCAGTCTGAAGAGCCTGACCTTTTTGCTGGATGGTAGCCTCTATGTTCTGTCCTTTCTTTGTAAGAATCTGTGTATAATCCTTACAGAACTGATACTGTGTCATGATGGAGTCAACCTCTACATAAGCTATTTTGAGTTCTGCCGGGGCATTCTGTGCAGGAGCGGCAGCCTCATCTGCATTCTTTGACTTGTCACAAGCTGTCAGTGATACAGCAGTGAAGGCAGCTAATGCTGCTGCGCGGAAAATTTTCTTGTTCATTTTGTTTATATAAAGTTTATTGTTTTTCCTGTTTCCTTTTCAGAGTGTTTTTTCGATGTCTATTTCTTGTTTCTCACTTTCTTGCTGACACGTGCAGCACGTTCTCTGTCTTCCCTGTCCTGATCCATTACGCAGCGGATGCCTCTGTCCTTCATTGCCTGTGAGTCATGGATATGTATGGAAGACATCTCACCATTGGGTTTCAGTAAAACCTTTATGCCTATAAAAGCCAAGCCAATAGTAATAATTAACACCGAAAGTAATAGAGTTTCAATCATTTTTCGTATCTTTGCAACGCATTTCTGAACTATTCAGGTGCAAAATTAGTAAAAAAAGTTCATATAACCTTATTAAATATACTAAATAATGACTAAAAATGAATTAAAACCCAAAATCGTGTTTGATGAGTTCGCAAAGATTAACAGAATTCCGCGTCCTTCAAAGCATGAGGAAAAGATTATAGAGTACCTTAAAGGTGTTGGTGAGGAATTGGGTCTTCCGACAAAAGTCGATGAAGTCGGAAACGTTGTTATATCAAAGTCTGCCACTCCTGGTTATGAAGACAAGCCTACGGTTATTTTGCAGTCCCATATGGACATGGTCTGTGAGAGTCTTGCCGGTAAGGAAATTGATTTTGAGAATGATCCGATAGAGACCTTTGTTGACGGAGAATGGCTTAAGGCCGACCGTACTACTCTCGGAGCGGATGACGGTATCGGTGTGGCAATGGAGCTTGCATTGCTCCGCTCGGAAAACATAGAGCATGGTCCCGTAGAATGCGTGTTTACCCGTGATGAAGAAACGGGGCTTACCGGTGCAATGGGCATGAAGGAGGGTTTCATGACCGGTGATTACCTTATCAATCTTGACTCGGAGGATGAAGGGCAGTTTTTCATTTCCTGTGCCGGAGGTATCGGTACAACCGCTGTTTTCAAGTATGAAAGAGAGGCAGTGGGGAATGATTACTTCTTTGTCGAGGCAGAGATAAAAGGCTTGCTTGGAGGACATTCCGGTGATGACATAAACAAGAAGCGTGCAAATTCCATTAAACTGATGGCACGTTTCCTTTATCAAGAAATGCAGAAGATGCCGGTCCGCCTTGCCGTCTTTGACGGTGGAAAGGCTCATAATGCCATACCGCGTGACTGCAAGGCTGTGTTTGCTGTTCCTGTATCAAAGAAAGAGGACGTGAAGGCAGACTGGAACATTTACGCCTCAGAGGTTGCTGCCGAGTACCACGTTACGGAACCGGGCATAGAGATGCTCATGGGGTCGGCAGAACCACGGGAGGTTATAACTGATGATGTGACCGGACGTATAGTCAGAGCCTTGCAGGCTGTTGACAACGGTGTCTTTTCCATGTGCCAGGAGGAAGAACTCTCGTGGCTTGTAGAGACATCAAGTAATCTTGCAAGTGTTCGTACACAATGCAGTGAGATGGAGGTTGTTACGTCTCAGCGTTCTTGTGTGATGAGCCAGCGTGACAATATAGCAGCGGCTGTAAAGGCTTGTTTTGAGCTTGCGGGCGCAGAAGTGGAGCAGGGCGACGGTTATCCTGCATGGCAGCCACGTGCAAACTCACATCTCGTTGATGTCACAGCGGAAACTTACCGTAAATTGTTCGATAAGGAACCAAAGATTTTGGGTATCCATGCCGGACTTGAATGTGGTCTGTTTGCAGAACGTTATCCAAACCTTGACATGGTAAGCATGGGGCCGACTCTCCGCGGTGTGCACTCTCCTGATGAGAAACTTCATATACCGTCAGTCCAGATGGTTTGGAATCATCTGCTTGAGATACTGAAGAACATCTGATAAATAGATGGCGGAGGTGTGTTGATTCTGTGCATTGTGTATAGTTTCAATACCTCCGCCTTTATTATTTTAAAAACTTTATTTTCGTTGCATCTTGCCAAGAATCAGGTAAGTGTGAAAGCCGGATTTTCACTAATATCGAATAATTGAAGAGTCATAGAATAATATTGTTACTGTCGCTGATGCTCCTTTGCAGTGTCAGTTCGTTTGCCTTTAGTCGTCCTAAGCGGGAACTGAGGGCAGTGTGGCTTACTACCATCGGCGGACTTGACTGGCCGCATTCCTACTCACGGTCAGAGCGTAGCATGGAGAGGCAGCAGGAAGAATTGAGGAATATTTTGGATAAACTGCAACATGCAAATATCAATACCGTACTGTTGCAGACACGTGTACGTGCCACAAGTATATTCCCCACCACAACAGCTTCCGGCAATGAACCTTGGGACGGTTGTCTTTCAGGAATTCCGGGAAAGTTCCCAGGGTACGACGCTCTTGCTTTTGCCGTTGAGGAATGCCATCGCCGTGGTATGGAATGTCATGCATGGGTGGTGGCAATACCTGTCGGAAAATGGAATGATATAGGCTGCCGCAGTCTGCGTAAGGCGTTTCCCGGAATTGCGTACAGGATAGGTCAGGAAGGCTACATGCGTCCCGAGGATCCTCGTACGGCACGGTATCTTGCAAGTTATTGTGCTGATATAGCCCGACGGTACGATGTTGACGGTATAAGTCTGGATTATATCCGTTATCCGGAGGCTCAGGCAAAGCTTCCCCGTGCGGATGTCGGAAGAGCGAATATCACCGGTATAGTTAAGGCCGTCCATGACTCGGTTAAGGCAATAAAGCCATGGGTGAAGCTCAGTTGTTCCCCTGTTGGTAAGCATGACGACACCAGACGCTTCTGGAGCCGTGGTTGGAACGCACGTTCCCGTGTGTTGCAGGATGCAAAGAAATGGATGCGCCTTGGGTATATGGACCAAGAGTATCCTATGATGTATTTCCGCGGAGATAATTTTTACCCGTTTGCCGTCGACTGGATCGAAGGCTGCCATGGAAAGGCTATGGCGCCGGGGCTGGGAGTCTATATGCTCCATCCACGTGAAGGCAATTGGAGTTTGGAGGATATTACACGTGAACTGTATGTCCTGCGCCGGGAAGGTGCCGGCTTCTGTATGTTCCGTTCTAAATTTTTCACGGATAATGTCAAGGGTATTTATGATTTTGTCAGCATGAATTTCTGCCGTTATCCGGCCTTGTCTCCTGTCATGTGCGGCTATGAGAAAGACAGTGTTCCTGCGCCGCAGGCACTTGGTGTGTCAAAGACAGCTAACGGAATGGTTGTAAGCTGGAGTGATTGTGGAAAAGACATGAGGTATAATGTGTATATATCAGACACTTATCCGGTAGATATCAATGATCCAAAGAACCTCCTGTGCGTGCGCAGACGGGAACTTTCTGTTGTGTTGCCCAAGCCCATGAATGTTTATTTTGCTGTTACGGCAATAGATCGTTATGGTAATGAGAGCAGCCCGTGCCAACAGCATTGTGTAAAGCTTCCTGAAGAAATCAAGCCTGGATGGTATTGGGTTACACATCCTCTTGGCAGGTAATTAATATAATTCTGTTGATTTGGAACTGCTGTGCATCATTTGTCCTCGTGTTGTAACAATCAATAGAAGCTTGTGCTTTGTAACCGTTTGATTGCCAATGTGCAATGTCTTGTGATTCAAAAGGTGACCTTTTATGTTGCAAAACGTTACCTTTTATGTTGTGAATCGTTGCCTTTTGCAATGCAAAAGGCAACGATTTGTTTTATGTATGGTGGTGATATGTATTTTGTCAAATAACTGTCGGATTGTTTTTCGTACCCAAATGATGGTTTTTCTGTTGGATGGTTGATGTTCTGAATCAATGAGGGAAATACGTATGCCGTAAATAAACAGCAGGCCCTAAACGGTCAAAAAGGATGTTTTCCTGAAAAACATCTTCGTTATGAAATAATTTGCACAGTTGTTTTCCAACGGTACTTTTCTTATGAAAAGTTTGGATGTTATTTCAAAAATTATTATCTTTGCACAAAATTTATACTCAATATATGAAAAAGATATATTTGCTTTTCTCGTTTGTGGTTGCGGTCGTGATCCTTACGGGTTGTAGTTCGTCCAAAAATGTTGTTTATTTTCAGAATGCCGACGAGGTGAGCCTCGAAGCATCCCGTATACTCTATGATGCAAAGATAATGCCGAAGGATATGCTGTCAATCTCGGTATATACCACAGATCCGGAAACTTCTGCACCGTTTAACCTCTTTGCTTCTGCCGCTCAGGGGGCCACGGGCGGCAGCAATACAAAAGCGAATACCTATCTTGTTGACAATGACGGCTGTATTGATTTTCCGGTACTGGGACGGCTTCATGTCTTGGGAATGACGAAGAACCAGTGTCAGAATATGATAGCTGAAAAGATGAAGCCTTATCTCTCTGTTGATGAGACGCCGATAATCACGGTGGAAATGTCCAGCTATCGTGTGACAGTACTTGGAGAAGTCGCAAGCCCGAAGGTTGTTCCTGTCACAACTGAGAAGATGAGCATCCTTGAGGCTCTTGCCGTTGCAGGTGACCTGACTATTTACGGCAAGCGTGACAATATATTGCTGATAAGGGAAGATGCTGCGGGCAAGAAGACAATGCACCGTCTTGACATTACGGATGCCAATCTTATCAATTCACCTTATTTTTATATTCAGCAGAACGATGTCATTTACGTAGAACCAAACAAGGTAAAGGCAAGAAACTCAGCGATAAGTACTTCCACTACGATATGGCTGACTCTTGTTTCATCATTGGTTTCCATAGCATCATTGGTAGTAAGTATAGCAAAATAACAGATAAAGAGATATGGGACGTGCCTGTATCTCTTTAATTTCATAGATGTGCTTTTTTCTCCGGAATGTCTGCTGAAAGATTTTTGAGAAAGAAAAGAGCAGATTGCAACAAAACAGAACATCATGTGTGGTATCGTAGGTTATATAGGAAAGCGTCAGGCTTATCCGATTCTTATCAAGGGGCTTAAAAGACTTGAATATCGTGGTTATGACAGTGCCGGTGTAGCGCTTGTCAATGACAGTGATCAACTGAGTATTTACAAGGCGAAAGGCAAGGTCTCCGGATTGGAGGCTGTTGCGGAAAAAGGTGATGTGACAGGTGTCACAGGCATAGCCCATACACGTTGGGCGACCCATGGAGTGCCAAGCGAGGCAAATGCCCATCCTCATGTCTCCCAGTCTGGACATCTGACCCTTGTCCATAACGGTATCATAGAAAATTACGCCACCCTCCGTGAACAACTTATGGAACGTGGCTATCAGTTCAAGAGCGAGACAGACACGGAAGTGCTTGTGCAGTTGATAGACTACATCATGACGACCAACAATGTCAATCTTGCCACAGCCGTACGTGGTGCCTTGAATCAAGTGTTCGGAGCGTATGCCATAGCCGTCATCGACAGCCGTCATCCTGAACAGCTGATTGCTGCCAGAAAGTCATCTCCTCTTGCAGTAGGTGTCGTTGAGGATAATTCCGAGTTCTTTCTTGCATCAGATGCTTCGCCTATAGCAGAATATACGATGCAGATTGTGTATCTCAATGATGAGGAAATGGCAATCATGGAGTGTGGCAAGCCTCTGCAGGTATTTAACCTTAACGGTGAAGTCGCAGACGCTGTGGTCAAGGAAGTGGACGTGGACCTCTCCATGCTTGACCATGAAGGATTCCCGCATTTTATGCTGAAGGAAATTTTTGATCAGCCGAATGTCCTTAAAGACTGTATGCGTGGCCGAATCATAGAGTCACCTTACTCCCATCAGCCGGAAGTCCTTCTCTCGGCCGTAAAGAACCATCGTCGTGAACTTTTGCAGGCAAAGCGTATTGTTATAATCTCTTGTGGCACGTCATGGCATGCCGGTCTGATAGGCAAGCAATTGATAGAACATTTCTGCCGTGTGCCGGTGGAGGTGGCGTATGCTTCCGAATTCCGCTATTCAGACCCTGTCATTGAGCCGAACGATGTGGTGATGGCCATATCACAGTCAGGAGAAACGGCAGACACGCTTGCAGCCATCAGGCTGGCAAAAGAGAAAGGAGCACTTATTTTTGGCATAGTCAACAGTGTGGGCTCAAGCATCGCGCGTGAGTCGGATACCGGTACTTATATCCATGTCGGACCTGAGATCGGCGTTGCGTCAACCAAGGCCTTTACGGGGCAGCTGGTAGTTCTGACAATGATAGCACTTGCCCTCGGTATGGCAAAGGGTACTGTAAGACAGGACGAGTATGAGGAAACCATAAACGAACTTGTTGCCATACCTGATAAAATCACTAAGATTCTTGAGCAGAATGATAAGATACACGCCTTGTCTCAGAAGTTCACTTATGCTCATAACTTCCTGTATCTTGGCCGTGCATGGAATTATCCTGTCGCGTTGGAAGGAGCACTGAAACTCAAGGAAATATCATATATTCATGCCGAGGGTTATCCGGCTGCGGAAATGAAGCATGGACCTATAGCGTTAATAGATGCAGAGATGCCGGTTGTTTTCATAGCGACACATCATTCGCTTTATCAGAAGAATATTTCAAACATGCAGGAGGTCATCTCACGCCAGGGACACATCATTGCCATTGTGACAGAAGGGGATGAGGAAATCAAGAAGATGGTTGACGAGGTTATAGAGGTGCCGCAGACCCTGGCTTGTCTTGCTCCTCTGCTGAGCGTCATACCTTTGCAGCTTCTGTCATACCATGTTGCTGTGGCAAAGGGACTGAATGTCGACCAGCCACGTAACCTTGCCAAGTCTGTTACCGTAGAATAGCTGTACCTTCCTGTTGATTCAGTCTATCCTGCGGTTAGAGCAAGGAATGGCTCTTTGAGTAGTATGTCTCTGGACTTTCAATATTTTTGAGCAATAAAGTAAGTTCTTTATATAAGATAGGTAAATGAAAGATGTAACACTCGTCCTTCAGGACGGTACTAAGTTTCACGGCAAATCATTCGGTTATGAGAAGCCGGTTGCCGGTGAGGTCGTTTTCAATACTGCGATGATGGGATATCCTGAGTCTTTGACAGACCCCTCATACGCAGGTCAGATGATGGTTCTTACCTTTCCTTTGGTAGGAAACTATGGTGTACCGGCATTTTCTTTTGAAGACAATGGGCTCCCGACGTTTATGGAGAGTGACAAAATTTACGCCGTAGCATTGATTGTATCTGATTATAGCGAGAAGTACAGCCATTGGAATGCTAAGGAAAGCCTTTCTGAATGGCTTAAGCGTGAACAAGTGCCGGGCATAACCGGTATTGATACCCGTGAACTTACAAAGGTCTTGCGTGAGCATGGCGTCATGATGGGAAGAATCATTTTTGATGATCAGCCTGACAATGTTCCTGACGCAGAGTATGAGGGTGTGAATTTTGTGGATAAGGTTTCCTGCAAGGACGTTATTCGTTATGCTGCGGAAAATGTGACAAAGCCTGAGGAGGCCAAGACTGCTGTCCTTGTTGATTGTGGTGTGAAGGCAAATATAATAAGGTGTCTTGTCAATCGTGGCGTGAATGTTATACGTGTACCGTGGAACCATGATTTTAACGATATGGAGTTTGACGGTCTGTTCCTTGCCAATGGTCCCGGTGACCCGGATATGTGCGTGGAGGCTGTTGCTAATATACGTAAGTTTATGGAGACGGAGAGCAAGAAGTCCGACCGTGATGTCCGGCCGGTTATGGGTATCTGCATGGGAAACCAGTTGCTGTCAAAGGCGGCAGGTGCAACGATATATAAATTGAAATATGGCCACCGCTCACATAATCAGCCAGTACGCATGGTCGGGACAGAGACATGCTTCGTTACATCTCAGAACCATGGATATGCTGTTGATTCCAAAACACTTGGTGCTGATTGGGAACCTATGTTCGTAAATATGAATGACGGATCTAACGAGGGTATAAGACATAAGAAATATCCTTGGTTCTCTGCACAGTTCCATCCTGAGGCCTGCTCAGGACCTGTGGATACGGAATTTATGTTTGACAGGTTTGTGGAACTCCTTAACAGGAACTGACATTCACTTTGCCGGAAACGTGTAGAAACATCTTATAAATTGTCATTTGGGAAATGGTTGATAAAGATATAAAGAAAGTTCTGCTCCTTGGTTCTGGAGCTTTAAAAATAGGTGAGGCCGGTGAATTTGACTATTCCGGTTCTCAGGCACTAAAGGCTCTTAGAGAAGAAGGGGTCAAGACTGTGCTCATAAATCCTAATATCGCGACCGTACAGACTTCCGAAGGTGTTGCGGATCAGATATATTTTCTCCCTGTACAACCGTATTTTGTAGAGCGTGTAATAGAAAAAGAACGCCCGGACGGTATACTTCTTGCTTTTGGAGGACAGACTGCGCTCAATTGCGGTGTGGAGTTATATAAGAACGGTGTTCTTGAAAAATACGGTGTCCGTGTATTGGGAACTCCTGTACAGGCAATCATTGACACGGAAGACCGTGAGCTTTTTGTCAAAAAACTTGACGAGATTAATGTAAAGACCATAAAGTCACAGGCTTGTGACAACATAGAGGATGCACGTAAGGCAGCAGCTGAGCTGGGATATCCGGTAATTATACGTGCGGCATATGCTCTCGGTGGTCTGGGCTCGGGCTTTTGTGATAATGAGGAAGAATTGAACTCTCTTGCGGAAAAGGCATTCTCGTTCTCTCCTCAGGTCCTTGTGGAAAAATCCCTGAAAGGCTGGAAAGAGATAGAGTATGAAGTGGTGCGTGACAGATATAACAATTGCATAACCGTATGCAATATGGAGAATTTTGACCCATTGGGCATACATACAGGTGAGTCAATTGTCATAGCTCCTTCACAGACTCTTACAAACTCAGAATATCATAAATTACGAGCTCTTGCCATAAAGATTATCCGTCATATAGGTATTGTCGGTGAATGTAATGTACAATATGCCTTTGATCCAAAGTCGGAGGATTATCGTGTCATTGAGGTGAATGCACGCCTTTCACGATCTTCTGCCCTTGCGTCAAAAGCTACCGGTTATCCTTTGGCATTCGTTGCGGCAAAGCTTGGCATGGGATATGGGCTCTTTGAACTAAAGAACTCTGTTACAAAGACAACCTCTGCTTTCTTTGAACCGTCGCTTGACTATGTCGTTTGTAAGATTCCTCGTTGGGATTTGTCGAAGTTCCGTGGAGTAAACAAGGAACTGGGCTCGTCCATGAAGTCTGTTGGTGAGGTTATGGCTATAGGCCGGAACTTTGAGGAAGCTATACAGAAAGGCCTGCGCATGATAGGACAGTCCATGCATGGTTTTGTTGAAAACAAGGAACTTGAGGTCGCGGATGTGGAGACTGCCCTGAAAGAACCTACGGACAAACGCATTTTTGTCATAGCGAAGGCTATGCAACGCAAGATATATGATGTAGAGCAGATTCATGAGATAACAAAGATTGACAGATGGTTTCTTGAGAAACTTCAGCACATTGTAGATATAGATACACAGTTGCGTCACTGTACTTCAGTAAATGTTCTGGATAAGGAACTGCTGCGTACTGCCAAGGTATATGGCTTTACTGATTTCCAGATTGCACGTGCTGTAGGCTTAGAGAAGGAATTTGGTAATATGCACAAGGCTCTTCTTGCTGTGCGTGCCTTACGTAAGTCGTATAACATATTGCCGGTAGTGAAGCAGATAGATACTCTTGCCGCGGAATATCCTGCACACACAAACTATCTGTATATGACATATTCCGGTACCGGCAGTATGGAGAAGCCTGCTCATGACATACAGTTTGAAAGGGATAAGAAGACAGTCATCGTTCTTGGTTCAGGTGCTTATCGCATTGGTTCCTCTGTTGAATTTGACTGGTGTGGTGTACAAGCCCTTAATACCATACGTAAGAGTGGTTATCGGTCTGTGATGATAAACTATAATCCGGAGACTGTTTCCACTGATTATGACATGTGCGACCGTCTGTATTTTGACGAATTGACATTTGAACGTGTGATGGATATTATTGAATTGGAGTCACCTCATGGTGTAGTTGTCTCTACAGGAGGACAGATTCCAAACAATATTGCAATGAAGCTTGACAAAGAGAATGTGCCAATTCTTGGCACTTCGGCCAAAGATATTGATAATTGCGAAGACCGTGCACTGTTCTCTTCAATGCTTTCAAGAATAGGTGTGGATCAGCCGGAGTGGTCTGCACTGACGACTATGGATGATATTAATGAGTTCATTGACAAAGTTGGTTTTCCTGTTCTTGTCCGTCCGTCGTACGTTCTTTCAGGAGCAGCGATGAATGTCTGTTCCAATCGTGAGGAACTTGAACGCTTCCTACAGCTTGCGGCCAATGTTTCTGCAGAGCATCCGGTAGTTGTTTCCAAGTTTATAGAGCACGCTAAGGAAATTGACTTTGACGGTGTGGCAAAAGATGGGGAGATTATTGCATATGCAATCTCTGAACATGTGGAATTTGCCGGTGTGCATTCAGGCGATGCCACCTTACAGTTCCCTCCGCAAAAACTTTATGTAGAGACAATGCGCCGTATAAAGCGTATAACTAAGCAGATAGCACGTGAGTTGCATATCTCCGGCCCTTTCAACTGTCAATATATGGCAAAGGACAATGATATTCTTGTCATTGAAACTAATCTCCGTGCCAGCCGTTCGTTTCCGTTTGTATCAAAGGTACTGAAACTGAACTTTATTGACCTTGCAACAAAGATAATGCTCAATGTGCCGTTTGACATGCCGGATAAGAATCTGTTTGACCTTGATTATGTAGGCATAAAGTCAAGTCAATTCTCTTTTAACCGTCTGCAAGGTTCCGACCCTGTTCTCGGTGTAGATATGGCATCTACCGGAGAGGTTGGCTGTATTGGTGATGACACTTCATGTGCTTTGTTGAAAGCAATGCTCTCTGTTGGCCACCGTATTCCTAAGAAGACTGTTCTCCTTTCCACAGGTACAACAAAGCAGAAGGCTGAGATGCTTGACGCTGCCCATGAGCTTATACATAATGGTTATGTGCTGTATGCAACAGGCGGAACACATAGGTTCCTGAATGAGAATGGTATTGAGAATATTGAAGTGTTCTGGCCTTCTGATGAAGGAAAATACCCTCAGGCTCTTGAGATGCTTCACGAAAAGAAGATTGATATGGTTGTTAATATCCCTAAGGACCATACGGCCCGTGAGCTTGATAACGGCTACAAGATTCGCCGTGCGGCAATAGACTTGAATATTCCGCTGATAACCAATTCACGGCTTGCAAGTGCATTCATCCATGCTTTCTGTACAATGCCGATAGAAAACATTGCGATAAAATCCTGGTCAGAATATAAGTAATGGCAATAGTTTCACCTTCGCTGCTTGCAGCGGATTTCCTTCATTTGGAGAATGGTATAGAGATGATAAACCAAAGTGAAGCAGACTGGCTTCATTTGGATATCATGGACGGTATGTTCGTTCCTAACATATCGTTCGGATTCAGTGTGCTTGATGCTATATCCAAGGTGCTGAAAAAACCTATGGATGTGCATTACATGACTATGCGTCCGGAAGACTATGTCGAGAGGACTGCAAGTCTTGGCGCAATGTCTATGAATTTCCATATCGAGGCATGTGGAGATAGAACGGCAGATGTCATCCGGCGTATTCACGATGCCGGTATGAAGGCAGCGATAACAATAAGCCCTGATACTCCTGTCAATGCAGTTCGTCCACATATTAATAATGTGGAGATGGTTCTAGTGATGAGTGTTTATCCTGGATTTGGAGGACAAAAATTCATAGAGGCGACGATAGAACGCGTCCAAGCCCTGAAACTTATGATTGCCGAGTGTGGCAGCAAGGCTTTGATAGAGGTTGATGGCGGTGTCGATTCAGTGACGGCGCCACGTCTTGTCAAGGCCGGCTGTGATGCGCTTGTCTCCGGTTCATATATCTTTAAGGCAAAGAATCCTATTGAAACAATTGCCTCATTAAAACGATTAACCTTATAAACCCAACAATACTATGAATCTAAAAGTTCGTCTGACTATCATGAACTTCCTGGAGTTTGCAGTCTGGGGAGCGTATCTTACAAGTATGGGAACCTATTTGGCTGAGGCCGGTTTTGGTTCCATAATAGGCTGGTTCTACTCCATTCAGGGGATTGTGAGCATATTTATGCCCGGCATTATGGGTGTTGTTGCCGACCGTTGGATACAGGCTCAGCGTCTTCTCTCGCTGTGTCATTTTATTGCTGGAGCCTCTATGGCTGCGGCCGGGGTGTATGGCATGAATGGAAATTGTGACATCAGCATTCTCTTTACACTGTACACTATAAGTGTGGCATTCTTCATGCCTACACTTGCACTGTCAAATTCCGTAGCTTTCAATGCTTTGACAAGGGCAGGGATGGATACGGTCAAGGACTTTCCTCCAATCAGAGTCTTCGGTACAATAGGTTTTATATGTACCATGTGGCTTGTTGATATTTGTGGATTTCAGGCGACAAGTCAGCAGTTCATTGTTTCAGGAGCAATAAGTTGTGCTCTTGCAGCATACGCAGTAACCCTTCCTGCCGCACCGATAAAGGCTCAGGCAGCTGCTGTTTGTCATTCAGAGACACTTGTACAGAAGCTCGGTCTTGATGCAATACAACTTTTCAAGAAAAAAGAGATGGCTATATTTTTTATCTTCTCAATGTTTCTTGGTGTAAGTTTGCAGATAACAAACGGATATGCTAATCCTTACATAACGTCATTTCAGGGAATAGCAGAATTCGCTGATACTTTCGGTGCGCAGCATGCCAATATCCTTATTTCCATTTCTCAAATCAGTGAGACCTGTTGCATCCTGTTTATACCTTTCTTCCTGAAGCGTTTCGGGATAAAGAACGTTATGATGATTGCCATGGGGGCGTGGGTTCTTCGTTTTGGACTCTTTGGTACAGGTGACCCCGGTGCAGGCGTATGGATGTTCATTCTCAGTTGCATTGTATATGGTGTGGCATTTGATTTCTTCAATATTTCGGGCGCATTGTTTGTGGATAAGAATACAGATTCAGACATTCGTTCTTCTGCACAAGGACTGTTTATGATTATGACAAACGGACTTGGTGCGACAATCGGCACGCTTTCGGCGCAGGCGATTGTGAATTGTTTTGTATTCAGTCAGCCGGATAATGCGCAGCTTGAGGGATGGCGTACCAGTTGGTTTGTCTTTGCAGGATATGCGCTTGTCGTACTTGTACTGTTTGCCATAATATTCCATCCGAAGGCTCAGAATCAGGACGGTGCCTTCAGCAAGGGATGAAAATCGTGACAGGTCTTTTTGTTTATATGATTTCATAATAAATAAACTTACAGATAACATTTGTGTATGCAGGATAAAGTGGAACTGAAGGTTCATAGCGTCTCTGAGATTGTAGGCAATCCTGAGGTCGGCATTGTCGTTTTGACGGATAAAGCTGAGGTGATGCAGATAGCCATTGTCTGTGACAAGGCGATGAAAGAGTCTTTGCACATGCACATCTCCAAACAGAAAGTATGCAATACAATGTTACCGGATGTCCTGTCAAATATTCTTCTCAATCAGGTCGGTTATAAATGTGAGCTCATTATCAATGATATTGTTGACGGTGTCTATAAGGCCATGATAGTGAACACCGATACCTGCCAGCCGGTTTCCCTGCGTGCCTCTGACGCGATACTCATGCATATCATTACGGAAGTACCGCTTTATGCCACCATGCAGCTGATGAAGCGTCAGGCAGTCCCTGCCAATTCAGGCGGAATTTCTATGGCTCTGCCTTACAATGCCCTGTCAGACAAGATGCTTCAAGATGCAATGCAGAGTGCCGTGGAACAAGAAAAATATGAAATGGCCTCTGCTATACGTGATGAGCTAAGGAAGAGGGGGAAGTTGTAGCTGCCCGGTATCTCCCCGAAGTGATTCATAATGGTAAAAGATTGGGTGAATAACTTAAATGTACTATTGTATCACAGATGAAAGAAATACGCTTTTTTTATGCTCCGGAAGCAGCAGACACGGAGGAGTTGCCTCAGGAAGAAGCAACACATGCCATCCGTGTTCTGCGTCTGAAACCCGGCGATGAGATATTCCTGATGGACGGCAAAGGTACATTTTACCGTGCAGAGATAACCATTGTTACGAATAAGAAGTGTCTATACCGAATCGTGGAATCTATGCCTCAGGATCTGACATGGCGTGGAAAGATACATCTTGCCATTGCTCCTACAAAGATGATGGAAAGGATTGAATGGCTGGCGGAGAAAGCTACGGAGATCGGTTTTGACGAACTGTCATTCCTCAAGTGCCGTTTCTCCGAACGTACGAAAATACGTACTGACAGGATTGAGAAGATAGTTGTGTCAGCAGTAAAGCAAAGTCATAAAGCATGGGTTCCGGCTATTAATGAGATTCAGGATTTCAATAGCTTTGTCAGTCAGCCTCGGGAAGGCCGTAAGTTTATATGCCATTGTTATGAAGAGTTTTCCAAGGAAGATTTCTTTAACCTTATAACAGCAGTCTCAGATGAGACATCAGCACACTGTGATAATGGCATTGTTGTTCTTATAGGTCCCGAAGGGGATTTTAGTGTGGAAGAGGTTCGGATGGCGATAGCCCACGGCTATGAATCCGTTACGCTGGGTAAAAGTCGCCTGCGTACGGAAACGGCAGGTCTTCAGGCAGTTGCAATGTCCAATCTTGCAAGGAGAATATAATGAATCTGACAATGAGACTGACCGCATTATTTACAGAAAGATATTCCTGGCTGCATGTATGCTGTATGGCATGCATTACTCTCTTATGCTCTTGCAACAGTGGTGATTACCGCAATGCCATACCTTACGGATGTACGGCTGTCATGCGTATCGATGCAACCGATAATGCTGTCAATGAACAATTGTCAGCATTGCAGACCGTTTTGCACGTCTCCGACCCGAAGGAGAGCGGTATGGATTTTAGCGAGGAGATATATCTTTTCGAATCTTCCGACGGCAATTTCGGTCTTTGTGCAAAAGTCAGCGATGAGGACATACTGTGTGATGCCCTTAAAAAGGACAAAGCGGAGCAAGGTCCTGAGCGTCAGGGATGCAGGTTCTTTGTACTCAATGGAAACATTATCGTTGGCTGTACCTCGTCAGCCATGCTTGCCATTGGTCCCGTCATGCCTGCGGCACGTGGAGATATGTATAACCGTATGGTAGGTTATTTGAAACAGGAGGAGGCAAAATCTCCGATGATTGATAAACTTGAAGGCATGAAAGGCGGAGCTGTTTTTGTGGCACAGGCGAGCGCATTGCCGGATAAATTGGCCGGGATATTCTCGATAGGGATGCCGAAAGGTTCGGATTTGTCACAATGTATCATAGCTGCGAAGGTTGATGTCTTGGAGAATACACTGACAGTTGACGCCGAACCTATGTCTTTCAATGCCACCGTGGATAATACACTGAAAACTTCTTATGATATTTTCCGTCCGATTACCGCACAGTATCTTTCTACGATGGATGCAAATGATGCCATGGGGCTGTTTCTTAACATTGACGGCGACAGATTTCTGCCGTTACTTCAGGATTCGGAAGCGTTGTGGACAGTTTTTGCCGGTATTAACCAAGCCGTGGATTTTAATGCTGTCATGAAGAGCATAGACGGTGATGTCATTCTTACGATTCCCGAATATGCGGCAGAGAAAACAGAGTTTGCCATGGCGGCAATGCTGAAGAACAGTACTTTCCTTAACGATGTGGGATATTGGAAAGAGTCTGTTCCGGCCGGTGCGCATATTACGGATTGGAAAAAAGATGCTTACCTCTATTCCGGCAACGGTATGACATTCTGTTTCGGTGTTACATCTGGGAAAAGCCCACACTTCTACTCCGGTACTTCTACAGACATAGCAGAACGGTCTGTAATGAAAGCGGAGCACATTCTTCCCGAGCATATACGGAAGTTTGTGGCAGGCAAGAAACTTGCAGTAGTTGTGAACCTTCAGACGCTGCTTGCCGGTCAGGGAACAGGTGGAGCGATAAATATTCCGGGAATAAGCAGTGTCAACACCATTGTTTATACCGTAAAGTAGTATAGGGAACATGAACAATATAATATTTGACAATGTAGTGCCGCAAATATTCCGTCATACGGAAAATCTTTCGTCAGACATCTGGTCAGGTTTCCTGGAGTTTGAGAAAGGCAAGCTGTATCTCGTGGAGGCTGAGAGCGGTAAAGGCAAAAGCACGTTTTGCAGCTATATTCTCGGTTATCGTAACGACTACTCCGGCACAATCAGTTTTGACGGTACGGATATACGGAGTTACAGAGTCAGTGATTGGGTCAGAGTGCGTCAGCGCAATGTCTCACATCTTTTTCAGGAGTTGCGCCTCTTTCCTGAACTTACAGCTTGGGAGAATGTGCAGATAAAGAATAATATTTCTTCTGCCGGTCACACATCAGAGGAGCAGATAAAGATATGGTTTGACATGCTCGGCATAGGTGATAAGCTGGACGCAAAGATAGGGAAGATGTCTTTCGGTCAGCAACAGCGTGTGGCAATGTTGCGTGCGCTCGTACAGCCGTTTGATTTCCTTCTTGTCGATGAGCCCATATCCCATCTTGACGACAGCAACTCCCGGATTATGGGAGAAATCATGCTAAGTGAGGCGCGCCGTCAGGAGGCGGCAGTCATTGTGACATCAATAGGAAAGCGTATGGAACTTCCATACGACACAGTTATACGACTGTAAAAAATAATGTTCTTACGACATATATAGCAGACCGTTACCTTTCGCAGTGTAAACCGTTACCTTTTGTATTTTGCTTGTTTACGTGTTGAAAATATGATAGTTACGGGAAATATTCGAAAGTGATGACTGTTATGGAAGAGATGATATGTTTTATAGCGATTTTTTTTCGGAGTAAAATGTCAATATGCAAAACGGTCTCCTCTCAAAATGTGAGAGGAGACCGTTTTACATATAATGAGTCTGTTTTCCTGTGATGTCAGACTTCGTCGGAAGCGTATGTGAAAGCCTGTGCTGCCGGTTTGTAGTCAAAGATTTCTTCGTCCTTGAAGAAGCGTTTCAGCTCAATGGCTGCAGTTTCAAGTGAGTCACTTGTATGCACAATGTTTTCCTGAAACGACATGGAGAAGTCACCACGGATGGTGCCAGGGAGAGCCTTGCGCCCGTTTGTAGTGCCTGCCATCTGTCTGACTACGTCTACTGCACCGACTCCTTCGTAGCAACATACGATAACAGGTGTTATCATCATTGCTTCTTTCAGTTGTCGGAAGAAAGGCTTGTCAACATGTTGTGCATAGTGCTCGCATAGAATTTCCTCTGTAAGCCGGCACATTTTCATTCCGGCGAGACGAAGCCCTTTCTGTTCAAATCTTTTTGTTACTTCACCGACAAGTCCGCGCTGCAGGCATGAAGGTTTCAGGATGACCAATGTCTTTTCCATTTCTTTTCTTGTTTAGGTTAATTAATGTTTGGATTATGCTTGATTATTCTGTGGTCTTACAATTTCTGTCGTTATGCCGCGGTTGCCGTGAAAACTTTCTTTCTTGTAATTGTCAGTATGGCTCCGCGTGCAAAAAGGTAGCAGTTGAATGCTGCCCATAGTCCGTGATTCTGCAGAGTGGGGTAGAGAATATTATAAAGTGATACGAACATAACCATGCCTGCTGCCGTGGACAATAACATGTAGCGTGTCGCTGAAGCTCCGATATAAATTCCGTCCCAGATGAATGCTGCCATGCCGCATACCGGGAACATGAGAATCCACATACTATAGTTCATGGCTGATGCCAGTACTGATTCGTCGTCAGTCAACAACCTGATAAGCCACTGCCCTGCAAATGCGTATGTCATGGTAAATGCGGCTGTCATTATGCATCCCCAGACAAACAGGCATTTGACGGTACGGCTGTACTCATTTTTGTTCCGTGCTCCTATTGCCTTTCCTGCAAGAGCCTCACCGGCAAATGCAAAGCCGTCCATGAAATAACTGTATAGTGTGAACATTTGCATCAGGATTGTGTTGACGGCAAGTGCTGTATCCCCAAGCCGTGAACCGGCTGCAATGAAGGTGAAATGCACGGTTATGAGGCATAAGGTCCTTAGGAAAATATCTTTGTTTACAGAGAAGAATCTTGATAGCTCATGTCTTGAAATCTGGCGTATGACATCTGACAGTCGTGCATTGTCTCCAAGAATAACATCTCTGTATCGTCTTGTCAGTAGTGTTATTGCAGTGCCGAATCCGCTCCACTGGGCTATTACGGTGCCGAGGGCAACTCCTTCCACTTTCATTCCAAGCCCGTAGACAAGAGAAAGGCTTACGATAATGTTCATGATGTTCTGCGATATGGCTATGAACATCGGCGTTCGGGAGTTCTGCATGCCGATGAACCAGCCGTTTAAGGCGAACAGACCAAGTGACGCAGGTGCACCGAAAATGCATATGTTGAAATATATTCGTGCAAGATTGCCTACTTCGGGAGATGGGTCTATGAGGAAAAGGGCTGTTTCCCTGATTGCCGGTGTCAGCATCAGCAGCACCATGGAGATTGCGAGTGCCACTCCGAGGCTGCATGCAAGATACCTCCTTGTCTCCTTGAAATTATTCCTGCCATACGCCTGGGCCGTCATTCCGCTTGTTCCCATGCGTAGGAAAGCGAACATCCAGTAAATGATATTGAACAGCATGCCTCCTACGGCAATCGCTCCTATATAGGCTGATGAGCCGAGATGTCCTGTGATGGCGACATCTATAAGTCCGAGCAATGGCACAGTTATGTTGGAAATGATGCTCGGAATCGCTATATTTAGTATCTGTCTGTTCATTAATTAGTGGGGACGCCTTCTGATATTTTTTTTGAACCCGGTAGTTGTTTCCTATTCCTGGACACCGCAGCTGAAGGGTCGTTACATTAGTTCAAGACCGAGTTCCTTGACAAGATGGTTGAATACTGAGAATTGCTTTTTGAACTTTTCAAATAATTCCGGCTGTGTGAGAACCTTCTTTATTTCTGTGTTTTCTGCCAGACGGTATGATATTGTTATCTCGGAATTGGCAAGCTCCTTTGCAAGCGTTGCTCTTATTCTTGAATTGATTTGTTTCAGTTGGTCAAGGAGAATGTTGTTTGTTACAAGAATCTCTACATTTGGAAAATCAACAATCCGTGGCTCAAGGTTGCGCATGCTTGTGGCAAGTCCCAGATACTGTCGGTTCTGAGCCATTCTGTTACACATCGCCATCCACTGGAAACTGAGTTCTTCCTCGTTGAATGGCTTTGCGGTACCGTTATTCTCGATTTTTTCCTCTATGGCTGTTTCCTGTATGGTGCTCTTCTTTTTCAATGCTCCGAACGTTCCGCCCAATGCTCCTATTCTCATTTTTGGCATTCCAGCCGTGACTTTAGGAATTTCAGACGAAGGCATTCCGGCATTCTCGGTCTCAGTCATTGTCACAGACACGGGAACTCTGCTTCCCCGCTCTGCTGTCTGCTGCACGTCGTGCCGGGAAGATTCTGCAGCCCCGGCCACCTGCTCTGCCGGTTTAGGCTGTTGGAGAGTTATTTTCTTAAACAGGGATTTCAATCTTCGCCCCACACGGGGGGCATCCTCGCCGGCATCTGCCGGTTGCGTTATTTGTGCTACTTCGATGAGGGTTATCTCTACAAGGAGCCTCTTGTTGCTGCTCTGTCTGTAGTTAAGGTCGCAACGTGTGAGGATTTGCAGTGCTTTATAGAGGAATACGGCAGAACATTTCTGCGCCTGTTCCTGATAGCGTTGTACGTATCGCTTGCTGGCTTCGAGCAGTGGAATTGTCTGTGCATCCTTTGCCATCATTACATTACGGACATGTTCGGCAAGTCCACTGACAATGTTTCCTCCGTCCATGCCGTCAGAAAGCATCTTGTTCAGGAGCATCATAGTCTCGGCACATTTGTTCTGAAGAGCAAGGTCAACGAGTTGGAAATAGTTGTCTATGTCCATAAGGTTGAGGTCTTTGATGACCTTCTCCAATGTGATGTTGCCCTGACAGAAGGATGCCGCCTGGTCAAAGATGGACAAAGCATCCCGCATTCCGCCGTCAGCTTTCTCGGCGATAACCTCCAAGGCTTCCTCTTCATAGGTGTATCCCTCATGTTCTGCTACCATCTTGAGATGGGTGACTGTGTTTGGAACGGTCATTCTGTCAAAGTCATAAATCTGACATCGTGAAAGTATTGTCGGAAGAAGTTTGTTCTTCTCTGTCGTAGCAAGTATGAAAATGACGTATGACGGCGGTTCCTCCAGTGTCTTGAGAAAGGCGTTGAAAGCCTGTGTGGAGAGCATGTGAACCTCATCTATTATAAAAACTTTATATTTCCCTACCTGAGGCGGTATGCGTGTCTGCTCCATCAGTTGCTTGATGTTCTCCACAGAGTTGTTTGATGCAGCGTCAAGTTCGAAGATGTTGTATGAGCGTTGCTCGGCAAATGCCCGGCAGCTCTCGCATTCGCCGCAAGCCTCACCATCGGAAGAAGGGGTCTCACAGTTGATGGTCTTGGCAAAAATACGCGCACATGTTGTCTTGCCTACGCCACGCGGGCCGCAGAAGAGGAATGCATGGGCAAGCTTTCCCGATTTGACGGCGTTCTTCAGCGTAGTGGTGAGAGCCTCCTGTCCGACAACGGAAGAGAAGGACATCGGCCGGTATTTTCGTGCTGAAACTTGGTATTCCATAAAACAGTTTTTCAGTAATTGTTATTTTTCGCAAAGTTACGAAAAATGGGTGAGATATAAAATAATGTATTTGATAAATTAAGAAAATATAAGGAACGGGTGATTTTACAAACAAATCTTAATTATTACCATTGCAGATATAAAAGTACGGGAAATTTGTTTACTTTTGCATGGAAATACATTCTTGGCTGATTTATGAACAAAACTGCTTTATACGGCATACTCTCACGATATAAATATCTGATAACTTTCGTCCTTGGTATGTTTATTGTCTGTTTTGCAGACTCTAATAGTCTGTACCATCGCGTATTGCTTCAGTATGAAATATTGGACTTGCAGTCAGAGATAGAGCAGTATACCAAGATATATGAGAAGGACAAAAGTCAGCTACGTGACCTTGAGCGTAATCCAAGGAATATTGAACGTATAGCCCGTGAGCGTTATTTTATGAAAACAGACGATGAAGATATTTTTGTGCTGAGCACAGATCCGCGTTTCGTTAATGAATTTCCAACAAGTAAGATTGATGAGTCAGATGAGTAAATCAAGTGGTGTCATGATGCTCCTTGGGGGGCTTGTTATGGTTGTATGTACCGGTCTTCTGATTGTTTCAAGGCTGATGACGGATTGCCTCTGGGCATCTGTCACAGTGAAGATTGTACCATGGATATATATAATCGGTGCTGTTGTTTATGTCATAGGTCAGCGTATGGAAATGATTCGGGGAGGATCGCTGACGCTGGGAAGACTGTATTCCATTCAGCTTTTATCAGGAGTGTGCTTCATTGTTGCGGGATTTCTGATGGTGGAAAATGTCTATCATTTTCTACAGCCTCTTGTTGTCAGTAACATAGACAGTTATTTCACGTATGTCAGGTTTATTCATAATAATTGGGTCGTATTACTTCTTGTAGGTGCTGTGCTACAGATATATACCACACATAGAATATCATACGAGCTTAGGCAATAGTCTTAAAAACTTATAAAACAATATATGATAAAATTAAATTGAATGAATTTTTTTTTATTCTTGAATATATCATAGTAACTTTGCAACATATAAGTAATCTGATTTCTACCTTAATTCGATGAACAAAATACTATACACAATATTGACAGTCTTGACTTGCACCTCTTGTTCCAAATCGTTTGAAGTGCAAGGAACGTCCAATATCTCAACACTTGACGGCCAGATGCTGTATCTTAAAGCTGTCAAGAATGGGGAATTGAAGAATATAGATTCATGTGAGGTCGTACATGGCCAGTTTAAGTTCTCCGGCTCAATGGATTCTGTATGCATGGCAACGATATTCATGGATGATGAAAGCGTTATGCCTATAGTGCTTGAAGAGGGGAATATATCTATTCAACTCAACAATACCAAGCAGAATTGTACCGGTACAGTGCTTAATGACAAACTGTCAAAATTCATAGATAGTTATAACAGGCTTCAAAGCCAGTATAGTGATTTGTCACATCGTGAGAATCAGGCTATTATGGACGGCGCGGACATGAATGCGGTTTACAAGACCCTTACTGCCGATGCTGAGAGTATAGCAGTTGCACAAGACAAGTTGATAACAGGTTTTATCTGTGATAATTTTGACAATATTCTTGGTCCTGGTGTTTTCATGATGATTACGTCTGTATATGAATATCCGGAATTAACCCCATGGATAGAAGATATAATGAGCAAGGCCACTGATACGTTCAAGACTGACAACTATGTCAAAGACTATATGGATGCGGCACAACGTAATCAGAATATAATGAATGGCATGGAGACTCCGATGCCTCAGCCACAGGCTCCGATAGGCACAAGTGAGACCTTGCCGCCAACTCCGGCCGAAATGGCAAAACCTTCAGAGTAGCAATTAATAGAATACATTTTGAGAATACTTATAAAGAATGGCACTATTGTCAATGAGGGAAAATCTTTTGTTGGCAGTATAATAATAGAGGATGACAGAATAAATACTGTCTTGCCGTCAGGAAAGGCTCCCCGTGGTGTTTATGATAAAGAGATAGACGCTACGGGGTGTCTTGTTCTTCCGGGAATAATAGACTCTCATGTGCATTTCAGGGAGCCGGGGCTTGTCCATAAGGCTGATATTGAAAGTGAGAGCCGTGCAGCTGCTTATGGCGGAGTGACGACATATTTTGATATGCCAAACACTAAACCTCAGACGACAAGTGCAGAGGCTTTGGAAGAAAAGTTCCGTATCGCAAGCAGAAAAAGTCATGTGAATCACAGTTTTTTCTTCGGTTCTGCCAATGACAATATTGATACTATTGCCAATATTGACCGTCATCGTATTCCTGGGATAAAATTGTTTATGGGCAGTTCTACAGGCAACATGCTTGTAGACAGTGGTGACTCTTTGGAACGCATATTCAAAGTTGCACATGAGCTTGACATGCCTTTGATGGCGCATTGTGAGGATACGGACATTATCAATGCCAATATGGCAAAGGCAAAAGCCTTGTATGGAGATGATCCGGATGTGGCATATCATCCCCTGATACGTTCCTCGGAAGCTTGCATCGCATCTGCAAAGAAAGGACTGGAGCTTGCGGAAAAATACGGAACAAGATTCCATTTGGCGCATGTCTCGACGAAAGAAGAATTGGCACTTGTGGCAGATTACAATATTGTTCGTGACGGAGAGGCGCATTTTAGTGCAGATTCTCTTCCGCGTATAACCTGTGAGGCAACAGTCAGTCATTTGCTTTTCCATGATAAGGATTACGGAACTTTAGGCACACGGATAAAGTGTAATCCCGCAATCAAGGGACTTTCAGACAGGAACGCTTTGCGTCAGGGGCTTTCGGACGGAAGAATCTTTACTGTCGGTACGGATCATGCGCCCCATACTCTTGACGAAAAAGCAGGCGGTGCTGCACAAGCCGTTTCAGGGATGCCAATGTTACAATTCTCATTGATTACGATGCTTTCACTTGTTGATGAAGGCATATTGTCCGTAGAACGGCTGGTCGAACTGATGTGCCATAATCCCGCACGGATATTTTCTGTCAGTGAGCGTGGCTTTCTGCGTGAAAACTATAAGGCTGACATTGCCATTGTCTCAAAGAATATACCCGAATGGACGCTTACTGCTGATGACATTCAGAGTAAATGCCGTTGGAGTCCACTTGAAGGGCAGGCATTCCGTTGGCGTGTCCTGCATACGCTGTGCAACGGCAAGCATATTTTGGATGATGGCATATTTGACGAAAAATCACTCGGAGAGGAAGTCCGGTTCCGTTAGCTGATAATATGAATTTATCAGGGAACGGCGTTCCCTGTCTCTTGGAAATAAAGTTTTAAGACCGTAAGGTTATGATTAAAGACGATATAAAGAAAATATGAAGCATTACTATAACAACACTCCGCAGGATTATTCCTACATGCAGGTGGAATACGAGGCTCCGTTACTTGACTATCTTTTGAAAAATATGAAGATGTCACGTAATAAAATAAAAGATATTCTACAAGGACGAGGCATAAAGGTTGGCGGTAAAACCGTTACTCAGTTTGATTATCCGTTGAAACGAGGTATGAAAATCGCTGTTTCCAAGTCAAAACGTAATGACACTTTCAAGTCCAAATGGGTGAAGATTGTCTACGAAGACCGTTACCTTATTGTTGTGGAAAAAATGCCGGGAATACTCTCTATGGCGGGAGCACATACGACACTTAATGTCAAGACGGTTCTTGACGAGTATTTTTGCAAGACACGTCAGAAGTGTCGGGCACATACCGTACACCGCCTTGACCGTGATACAAGCGGGCTGATGGTGTATGCAAAAGATATGGAGACGGAACAGATACTTGAGCATAATTGGCATGACATTGTCTTTGACCGCCGTTATGTTGCCGTTGTCTCTGGTGAGATGGAAGAGGATAAAGGTACGGTGGCAAACTGGCTGAAGGATAATAAAGCTTATGTGACTTACAGCTCTCCTGTCGATAATGGTGGTAAATATGCTGTTACTCATTACCATACGCTGGCACGCACAACAGAACATTCTCTTGTGGAATATAAGTTGGAGACAGGGCGTAAGAATCAGATTCGTGTACATACGGCAGATCTCGGTCATCCTGTGTGTGGCGATGTGAAATACGGAAATGGAGATGATCCACTGCACCGTCTGTGCCTTCATGCATACATTCTTTGCTTCTATCACCCGGTAACACGAGAACCTATGGAATTCTCCACACCTATACCGTCGAATTTCCGCAGGCTTTTTAAGTGAAAGATGGTAACAGGAAAACTGTAAGATACAGGGTGCTCTTACGTCAGCATCACAGTCTTTTATGGTGATACACAAAATATAATCAGTACAAAACCATATAATAATCAGTACGAACCATGGAAAATCTGACCTATTATGCCTTGTGCATCATAGCCCTCATTGTTGGAATATGGCTTGTGAAACGGTGTGTGGGATGCCTCATACGTTCAGTCATAACCCTCCTGATAATTGCCGGTCTGGCATATGTTTATTTCGAATTCTACAGATAAAAGTAGTAAAAAACGTTAAATATAACGTTCTCGCATGGTAAAGAATGCGTTAATTGACTAAAAGTGAGTAACTTTGCAATCGCTTCCACGTGCTGGAAGCATATTATCTAATTATTAACCGCGGCACGTGTGCCGCATAAAACAATTATTTAACCTATGGCAACAAAAATCCGCCTTCAGCGTGGTGGCCGTAAGAGCTACGCATTCTACAGTGTTGTAATCGCAGATTCACGTGCTCCACGTGACGGTCGTTTCATTGAGAAGCTTGGCACTTACAACCCAAACACAAACCCTGCAACTGTTGATATCGATTTCGAGCGTGCTCTCTACTGGGTAGAGTGTGGTGCTCAGCCGACAGACACAGTGCGTAACATCCTCGGCAAAGAGGGCGTTTACCTTATGAAGCACCTTAAAGGTGGTGTTAAGAAGGGTGCGTTCGATGAGGCTGCCGTACAGCAGAAGTTTGACGCTTGGAAACAGGCAAAGGTAAACGGTATTGACGCAGCAAAGGCTGCCATTGCAAAGGCAAAGGATACCGCAAAGGCTACACAGCTTGCAGCAGAGAAGGCACAGAACGATGCAAAGGCTAAGGCTGTGGCAGAGAAGAAGGCTGCCGCTGCAGCAGCAAAGGCTGAAGCAGAGGCTGCAACTGAGGAGACTGAGGCAACAGAGGCTGCTGAGGCTTAATTCCCCACTTCTCCGTACCGGTCTGAAGAGTTTCCGTAGTAGGGGATGCTTCGGCGTTGCCTGTTATTGGAAAATCCTAAAATCCGCATATATCCATAGAATCGGGATATATGCGGATTTCTTTTTTCATGCTCTTTTGTCCACAAAGTGCGGATTTCAGAGCACGCCTGTCTCATTTCCCTGTCATTCTCACGACTCTTATGCTTATTTCGTACAGCAGATAGAGTGGCATTGCGACAAGAACGAGTGTCATGACGTCCGGCGGAGTCACGACTGCAGCAACAACCATGATGGCGAGAAAGGCATGTTTCCTGTATTCAGAGAGCATGCCTGATGAGACAAATCCCATTTTTGCCACTGCAAAGGCGATGACAGGCAACTGGAATACTGCTCCCATGAGCAGGGTCAGGGTAGTGAAAGTTGAGATATAGCTGTCAAGGGTTATTGTGCTGTGGATCCTTTCCGCCACACTGTACGTTCCGAGAAAGCGGAAGGATATCGGGAACAGGACATAATAGCTCATGAGCACACCGAGGATGAACAGGACGTATGTGACACCGAGGATGCGTACGGAATACCGCCTCTCATTGTCGTAAAGTGCGGGGGAGACAAAGCGGAACAACTCATAGAGTATATATGGTGAGGCAGCAAGCATGCCGATGTACAGGGCTGTCGTTATGTGTGTCATGAACTGGCTTGAGAGTTCTGTGGCTATCAGGTCCACGTGGTATTCTCCGAACCGGAATTCTGGCAGTCCTGCTGAATGTGCCAGCCGCTCTATGCATCGGTAGGTTACGAAATCATGTTCGCTCGGTGCAAGCAGAATCTGCCAGGTAATATCCTTCATGCAGAACACAGCAAAGGCAATAATCCCCGTGATTCCCAATATCCGGAAAATCATTTGGCGGAGCACCTCAAGATGTCCGCCAAAAGTAAGAAGTCCGTTGCTGTCATTCTCTTCTTTCATTCTGTCCACGGTCGTTTATCTCTCCTGTCCTTCCTTCCTGTCTTTCCCCGTCCACGTCAGTGACCGGGCTGTTCGGATTCTCTGTCAGTGTCAGTTCGTCGTCCGGCTCTTCGTCCTGCCCGTTGACACCTTTCTTGAACTCCTTCACTCCCTGTCCGAGTCCGCGCATCATCTCCGGCAACTTCTTGCCGCCGAAGAGAAGCAGAGCCATGCCGCCGATCAGCAGCAATTCCGTTGTCCCAATAAATAGGATAGGGGCAAATAATATGTCAGTCATGGTAAGTCTTCTTTATTCGTTCGTCACGAGATAAATTCCGCATGTATCGAAATTTATTTCCCAGCTTCCGTCTTCCGCACTTTCCCAGCTGTATTTCTTTCCCATGCGGTCCCACCATGACTGGAACTTCGTGCCGGTCTCACCGAGGTCCGTTACAAGTTTTTCGTACAATTCAGCGTTGTCCGCCGTAAGAATCTTAGCCAGTTCATTCAATCCGTTGCGACGCTCAAAGAGAGTCTGAATTTCATTTTTCTCGTCAGGAGTCACCTGACCTATAAGTTTCTTTGCCATTGTATGTAATATGAATTTCTTTAATATTATGTGTATGATTCCTTTGACAAGCCGCCTGACACGGTTCCTGTGCTGCATCCGTCCGCCGCCTTTTACCGACAATCTCCCCATGGAAAGAGGTTTGCTTTTCTGTCTCACAGGTCCCTGCGGAGACGGATCTTTTGCACTATGCTGTATCTGTCTGATTATTAGAGGGAAATGTGTTGAGACATGAAAGGTAACGTTTTATGGTGTGAAAGGTAACGATTTACAATGTAAAAGGTAACCTTTCGCAAGGTAAACCGTTATCTTTTGGAAATATGTCTGACGGGCTCATTGTCAGGAACGCCCTCCGTGCAGTGTCAGGCATGTAATATGTCTTCTATTCCTCTTTGATGTCAAAGGGGTCGAGATAGCTGATTTCCTTGATTTCACTGTCAGGAAGGAACGTGCCGTGCTTTCGGATTTCCTCAAGAAGCTCACGGGAGGCATTGCGCTCCAGATGTGCCGCGACGCACTGCTCATGGCTTGGCGTGTTCACCTCGTATGTCATCTTGCGGTTCAGCCATACGCAGCGCCTGCACTGATAGGCATCGCAGTTGCGGCAGAGCGGTGCGTGGCCGATCCTGTACAGTTGCGGATTACGGATGTCAGGCCCGTGTTCCGGATCGCCGGCGGACATGCCCTCCTCCATATGGTAAAATGCCGGGCAGACGTAGAATCTGCCGTCAGGAGCGAGGGCAATGCTTGTGTCGCCGGCTCCGCAGTTATTCATCTCACTGAGCATCATGCGGTCAGTGAGCAGGTTCAGCTGAGGGGACTTGCCTGCGACATAAAGTTCCGCAAGTTTTTCAGACAAGTCTTTCAACACCATGCGGTAGTTCCTGAAATCTTCTTCCGTAAAGGTCTCGATGTCTGTCACGACAATGTTCAGCCTGTCCGTTCTCTCCATGATTCCGCAGACGGCGGGGACACTGGCGAAAAGGTCTGTCTTGTCCGTGCGCAGGACATATGACGTGTCCTGCATGATTTCCGCTTTGGCAAGCATGGCAGTGCCGTCGGCTACGGCGACATCCGTTTTTCCTTTTGCCGATACTGGCTTGATGTCGGTATGGTCGATGCTGTCTATGATTTCCTTGTATTCATGCGGAAGTTCATATTCCGGATAGACAAACTGGATATTGAGATTCTCCTTCATTCCGAACAGAATACCGGCTCTCAGCGTCTCCGGCGGCATCAGCCGGCGTTCTGTCTTCATGTTTCCGTAATGGCAGTACGACACACTTGTGTCGTCAAGCAGTATTATAAGGTATTTCAGCATGGTTCAGCAGGTTATTTCGTTTGACTTGGGCTTGTTCTTCTCGTATTCCTCACGCTCGCCTTCAAGTTCAAGCTTTCGGAAAAGCTTGTTCCAGTAGTAGTTGTTGGCGCGGACACGTGCCTTGTGCATCTTGCAGATGGCCGTGCTCCTTTGGAATACGGTCGGTGTGCACGCCGCGTCAAAGTTCTCGCCCTGACACCATGCGCAGCCGCTTGCCACCTCGCAGTCGATACATTCCTGCGGCGACTGCGTGCACCGGTCAAGGGTGAGGAACGGACGGAGTCTGTTCTTATCTATGCCGTCACGGATATTGCCTATCACCCACGCCTTCTTCTCACGCAGGGAGTACTGGGCAAAGCGGGTGCAGGGATAGAAGATTCCGGCCGCGTCGACTGCGAGCATCCTGCCGGCACCACACCAGTTGTTGTTCTCCCGAACCTTATCCATAGGCTTGCCGATACTCTCCGAGAAGAAGGAGCAGGCATAGTCACGGTAGTACCCGCCGTCAATTATAGCGTCAGCCAACAGCATAAGCTGCTCCTCCAACAGCCTGTCGTCGCCTTCGTGCCATACGTCCTCGAACACGCAGTTGATGTTCACCTCGTGGATTCCGAGTGAGTAGAGATGCAACACGCTTTCGCAGATATACGGAATGTCAGCCGAAGAGATCGTCACTTTCGTGCCTGCGCCGGGAAACTGCTCAAGCCACAGCGGGATGTTGCGCACCACATCGTCGTACGAGCCGCGCTCCTCATCAGCCTCAGGCATGATTCCGCGTTCCATCTCCGGAGTCTTCCAGATGCGGTTAAGGTCGTGCTTGCGCCGGGTGCCGTCAATGGTTATGCCGATGCTCAGATGCTCCCTGTTCTTCTTGATGAAGTCCTGCACCTTCTCCGTATGGTAGTTTATGCCGTTGGTGGAGAACGAGAAGCGGTAGGAGTTGAACCAGTGGTGGTTCCTGCGGAACATCTCCGTCTTCAGATAGTCACAGATTTTGTCTATCAAGTCTATCTCTAAAAATGGCTCGCCGCCGATGAAGTCCCAAACGACACTCTCCTCCTTGAAATCGTCCTCGTGGTCAAGGATATAGTCTATTGTCTGCCTGGCCACCTCCCATGGCATGCGTTCCTTCGTGTTCTTGCCTACAAGATAGCAGTACTTGCAGGCGAGCTGGCAGTCTTTAGTCACGATGAACGTTATGTTCTTGGCAATGCCGGACTGCCAGCCCTTATCTTGTTCTTTTATTACATCCATATTTTATCTGTAACTGGATGAGGTACATTGGCCGTAACAATTTCCTTTGCATGTCCGTTTGCAATCTCCTTTACATGAACCGGAGCAGTCATTCTGACATCGCCACTCACAAGTTCCCTTGCAGCTGTTGCATCCTCCCTCACAGGTATAACGGCAATCATTGCTTATGGTCTCCGCTGCTTTACTCAGATAAGGATTACCTGATAAAACAATTCCGCCGATTATCGGCAACACACCTTTGGATATCCTTTTGAAGAAACTTCTTCTTGAAAGTATATTGTTCTTGTTCTCCATATTTTTTCTTATTTAATTGTGATTGATAAATTAACGCAGGCAATTCTTACAGGTAGTGTCACAGTATCCTTTGCATGAACCGTCACATTCTCCTGAGCAGTTACCGCCACATCCTTTGCACCCTCCTTCACAGCCACCATGGCAATTTCTCTGACATGCTCCCCAACAATTGTCATCACATCCCATCTGGGTTTCTGATGCTTTTACAATTGCCGGGGCACCTGCGAGAATGATGCCACCGACGATTGGCAATACACTTTTTGCTGTTTTCTTGAAGAATTCACGTCTTGACTGAAGTTCTTCCTGCTGGTTTTTCTTTGTCATAAAGTTTGATTTTAGGAGTGAAACTAAAGTTATGTCTATATTCTGTACCTCACCTGACATCTTGGACAGACCCATCTGTAATCTTTTATCGGCTGCACGCCTCTGCCGCCGCAATAGTTGCATGGATCGCATAGGGTTCCGTTTCTGCGGCATGCATCTTTTGTGCGGCCGTATCCGTACCATCCTTTTCCGTTGCACTGTCTGCAACGCTTTTCTCCGACCTTCACTAATGCCTGATGCAACTGTACGTCACAGTTCGGACAATAGTAGCCTTGTGGCGATGTCGTTTCAGCCGTCCGGCTCTCCTTGGCAGATGTCCATGCCATGGCAGTGACGGCAATCATGATAATGCAAAATAGTTTTTTCATCGTAGTTAAGTTTTATGAGTTAGTAAACTGGCTATGCACTTGTATGGTAGCATGTGTTTGTGCACAGGTTCCTGCAAGTGTCTGTACAAAGGTTCTTACATGTAGAGGTACAATAGTTTCCGCAGCCGTAGCTGTCATAGCCTCCTCCGCTGCTGTATCCTCCTCCGCTGCCGATATTTGAGACGGAATTCATCAAGGCACTTTGAAATGTGTCACAGCCGGACATTATCAGCCCGAGCATCGGCAAGGAAACGCATGCCGCTTTCTTGAAGAATTGTCTGCGCGTCTGAAGTCCTGAATTATTCTTTTCCATGTCTTTATTTTATCTTGTAGAGATTCATTTGTGCGCAAAAAGATGCCTTGCCGTCATCAGCGTTGTCCTTTATGGACTCGAACATTCTTTTTGCCGCTTTCTTGTTTTTTGGAATTCCGCATTTTCCCTGCAGCAAGAGTTCTCCGAAATAATATACGGCCCGTGGATTGCCGGTCTTTGAAAGTTTCTGCAATTCCTGAGCACCGGCATTTGGGTCATAATTGTCAATCTCGCCCGTACAATGTGCCCACGCCAGCTCTGCCTGTCCGGTTATGTCGCCTTTCTCTGCGGCTTTCCGGTACCATGACAGCCTTTCCTGATTGTCAGAGCATAAGAAGTCTGCAATCATTATTAAGGCTTTAGTGTTTCCAGATTCAGAAGCCTTTATATACCATTCTTTTGCTTTGTCTTTGGATATTTGTAATCCTCCGGTGCCTTTCCTGTAATATTCGCCTACAGAGAACATCGCTTCTGCATTCCCTTGCTCAGCTGCTTTCTTGAAATGGATAAATGCCTGTATCTCATTTTTCCGGACACTTCCGATTCCCTGTTCAAGCATTCTCCCGTACATATTTTGTGAGTTTGCATCACCGAGGTCTGCTCCTTTCTTGCAGTAGAAAATTGCTTTTTCCTCGTCACGTTCCACCCCCTTGCCGTAGGCGTACCCGTTCATGACAAAGAAACATGCGGGACCGTAATCCTGTTCTGCGGCTTTCAAGAAGAGTGAGAATGCTTTTTCTTCATCAGGAACTAATCCGCAACGTCCCGTATAATGATATAGTCCAAGTTTCATTTGTCCGCCGGGATCGCCATGGTTAGCAGAAAGTTTATACCAATACAAGGCCTGTTCTTCATCAACGGCAATACCATGAAGTCCCTGGGCATAGATGTCTCCTAAATAATACATAGCCAGAGAATCTTCTTTTTCAGCGGCCATACGCAGATACTTCAAAGATGCTTTCTGGTCAGTCGTGACGTAGAGTTCATAAATGGCGATCTGCGCTTTGGTATTTCCCATGTCTGCCGACTGTCTGAATAATTCCTTTGCCTTTTCACGGTTCATGAAGGCACCGTTTGTACCATTATAATAATCTTCTGCTTGCTGCAGAAGTTCCTCGCTTGTAGGTGTCTTCTTTGTTACAGCAGTTTTCCCGATGCTCTTCTTTTGTGCATATGCTGCCGGGATGTTTACTGTAAGGCATATTAATATCAGTAATGTAAGGGGATGTCTCATGTAAGGATGTATTTATTATCTTTTACTTGCGAATATCTTGACACAGATGCCGAGCTGTATGTCCCAGACAAACTTGCCGGGGAATTTCTCGTTCTCACTCCTCGACTCAAAGCATTCATTGACATTACCCACACCGAAGCCGGCACCGCCAAACAGGCCGAACCGCTGTGACTTGCCAAAGAAGTAACGGTAGCCGAGATCAAAATTGAGCGCGCCGCCTTCAATGACGGCTGTCTCGGAATAAGACACTCCGAAATTAAACTGCTGTTCTTCGTAGCTTCCCAAAACGCCATAATATCCGACTCCGGCATGCCATGACATCTTATCCTTGTTGTCGCCGTTGAAGATCCAGTCTTTTCCTACACCGCCATACAGCATAAATCCGACATCTCCTCCAAGACAGATATGCAGGCGTGCGAATTCTCCGTACATTCTTGACATTCCCAGGTCAAGGGCAAGATAAGGGTAACCGGAGACAGGTATTGCATTACGTGTCATTGCTCTCATACCTTCTGCCAGATTGTTCAGGCCTCCGGTGACAACATCGCCCATGCCGCTGCTCGGCGGTGCGCTGCCGTATGCCGGTTCATCGTACGAGTAGGTGTCGTCGTTGCCGCCGTAAGTGTTGCCGGACGGATAAAGAGTCTGGAACGTATATTCACGCACGGTGGGCTTGCCTGTGCCGGTGTCGACCTTGTCGGCTGTTATGTCAAGAATCTTGTTGCCGTTGCCGTCGGTGGCGGAATGGATTCGTATGTTGCCGTCTATCCTGTCTCCATTATTGACCATCATGGTTCCGTTGTCTGTGCTGAGCGTCACCGGGGCACATACAGGGGCTTTCATGTAGAAATAGTTGATGACTTCTTGTGCCGTAGCTTCCATGCTGAAGAGCAGGGAAAGTATGAGAATGACTTTTGTGACTGTAGTTTTCTTCATAGGACGTAATGGTTTTGTTTGTTGTTATAGAATTTAGATATTGTTTGATATTATATATATAATAAGGTGTTATTTCTTTCTCTTTGCGACATCGGTGATGATGTTTCGGATGATGTTCACCATCAGTGACATTTCCTCCACGCAGCACCATTCGTGGATGCTGTGCTCGCTCTGCTGGCCGGAGTAGATGCAGGGACCTCCGGGGATTTGTCCGGGGATGCGTGCGGAGAGCATGGCGGAGGTGGTGCCGCCGCGTTCGTTGCGGGGTGTGAGGGTGATGCCTTCTTTTTTGGCGGCTTCCGTTATCAGCGAGGGGACAAAGGACGGCATGGAGTAGGCGATGTTCTCATATTGCAGGACAGGGCCTGAGCGTGTCACGTTGACGAACGGGAATGCCTTGCGTGTCTTTTCAAAGGCGTTGTCGAGACAGCGGCTCAGCGTGTCGCCTTCCTGCTTGTCGAAATAGCGGAGGCGCACCTTTGCCACGTATTCGTCACGGATGATGTTGCCGAGGCTGTCTTTGGGATGTTCGCACGAGTAGCAGTGGATGTATCCCCGGGTGCCTGTGCTTGCGCCCGGGTGGGCGGAAGGCGGGATGCTGCCGATGAAGTAAGAGGAAGCGGTGAGGGCGTCGCCGTATCTGTTTTCCAGTCCGTGGCTCGGGTGCGCCATGTTTCCCTTGAAGCGGAAGGTTTCTCCTATGGCGGTGAAGTTTGCCACGGAGAAGGCGGCAGGGGCGTCGCCGTCGACGTCTATGACGATGTCGGGCTTGTCGCCGAACACCTGCGGGTCGTAACGGCAGGCCGCCTTGCCGACATCCTCGTTCTGCGAGAGCATCACCATGACCCGTCCGTGCTTCAGATTCGGGTTCCTCAGGAGTTCCTCGACCATTGTCACGAGTATGGTGCAGCCGGTTTTGTCGTCAGCTCCGAGCAGTGTGGTGCCGTCGCTTGTGATGATGGTCTTTCCTTTCAGGTCTTTGAGGTGTGCTCCCTGCGGAGTGTCCGGGCTGAGGACAGCACCGTTCCCGAGCGGAATGTCACCGCCGCCGTAGTTTCTGTGCACCTGCGGCTTTATTCCTCTGCCGGGAGCCTCAGGCGTGACGTCCATGTGCGCCATGAACAGCAACGACGGGACGTTTCCGCTGACGTTTGACGGAATGTCCACATAGATGTAATAGTCGTCGGAGAGAGTGATTTTCACGTCCTTTCCGCCGAATGACAGAAGTTCGTCATGGATATGGCGTGCCAGCGTCTTCTGTCCCTCGGTCATGGGAAAAGATTCCGGGTCAGGGTCGTCGACGGACTGGCTCTCGATCCGTGCGTAGGCAAGGAAGCGGTTCAGTATGCTTTCGTTGCGCAGCGGTGCGAGAAAGTTCTTTGGGTGAGTGAGAGGCTTGGGCATGCGGGCGAGAGACTTGGGCAGCGTCTTGGTCAATGCGGAGCCGGCGGCGGGCGTGGTGACAGTTGTGCCCACAGGCTTTATCATCACTCCGGAATTCCTGCTCCTGTCGGCAGCCTCAGCCATCTTTTGAGCTATGATTCCTGCGCGTGACGTCGTTCTGACGGTCTTGACGCCTTTCGAGGCCAGCCTGACTTGTGCGTAGCCGAAGTTCCCTCCCGGCATGGCTGCCAGGCAGAACAGAAAAAATAAAATGATTCTCGGAACGGTATGTTTCATGATTCTCCTCTTAATGCCTGACGCGACCTCCGAGCGCCGGCGTAAAAACAAGAAACGGGAGAACTGGCTATAAAAAAGAAGACGTGGAGATCATGCTTGTCACTCGCTCCACGCATTGAGGCTCTGGCATCGCCCATCCAGTCAGAACGAGCAACGCAGACCCCACGCCGATTGTCTTTATGCAACAATCCCTATACACCCATCGGCCGGCGTACGCACAACCGTCGTACACTGGTATGGATAATAGGGATGAATTATAAAAACATCCCATGAGCTTCTGCCGTTGCCTTGTTCTCTAACTGAATGTTGAAACTGCCAGATTTCAATGCGTTAAGAACAAAGCGCTTGCAAACGCTTTCCAAAATATAGCGGCTCTATATTTATCCCACCCAAACCGTCCCGTTCATGATGCTGTGCATCTTCTGCGGCGACTGTCGGCGTGGGGAGAAGTAAACCTTTACTACATCAGCTTGGCTGTCGGGTGATAACTTTCCGGGGTTATCTCCGGCATTGTTGATGTACAGAGCCAATGCAAATGTACGAAAAAAAATTAACATATTTGTAAGGGAAGGCTTGACGGGATATTGGAATTAAAATATTTTAACCAATTTCCGCAAAAAAAGCGGCCGTTTGCCTGAATGCGGCCGTGCTTTATTGTTAGGAAAACATAATTGTTTTCACATCCCGTAACACTGTTTTTCACACGGATAAACACTTTTTCTGCACGAAAAACAGGCGTTTTTGTATGAGAAATACGTGTTTTATACTTGAATTGCCTGCTTTTAGCACGGGGAAATTGTGGTTTTTATACTTTTGAAGGTGCTTTCCGGGTTGAAAACAGCAGATTTTTTGCCGTTTTCCTGCTGAATATGAAAAAAAATCAGCGTAAATTTTGCATCAAAGGAGGTATTTCTGCCTGAAATGGGCAGAGGCGTGTAACATACCTCGGCCGTCTATGTTAAGGCAATGAAATTCTACAAGTTGAGGATAAGCATGACACAGGCGGGAGACCTGCTGCACAATGCCATGGCAGAGCGTATGGACAACACGGTCAAGAGCAGCCTGCTCTTCAGTAACGGCGGGCTTGACTTCATTGCCGCATGTGGTTCAGTCAACAACGCAACACGCATGTGCAATACGGCACGTCCTCATCAAGCTTTGGGCATGAAGACACCGTACGAGATGATGACAGGGTGCTCAAACAACCCGCTTATGGGCTTCCGGATGAAGAAAGATGAAGAGAGTGCAGTCATGAATGAAGGCATTCATGGAAAAATCCGCACCTTTGCACCGCCAAGAAACAGAAGATGCGGCGGTTGGCGCCTATTCTCTTACCGTACACCGGTGACAACCGTTTCAGGAATGACAGAAAGGGCCGTCAGGCGGTTCGGAGATTCATTTTTCATGTGGTGTCAGCCACTTTAGGAATATGATTCCGGAGTGACAGCCTGATTAGGAATGACAAGGAATATGTAAACCGAATCAGGGATAAAGTCACAGACCGGCAACCATGTCAGGAATAAAACAAAAAGAGTGTAAACAACATTGGTTTTAACAGACAAAACTGTCACCCCAAATCAGTACACCTCATTTCCAATGGCTTTTCAGAATTTTCTAATGACTTTTCAGAATTTTCTAATGACTTTTCAGAATTTTCTAATGGCTTTTTGAAATTTTCTAATGGCTTTTTGAAAAATTCTAATGGCTTTTCAAGAAAAATCCAATGGTGTTTTGAGAGAAAATCCAACGCAGTTTTGAAAACCTATGTTCGTTTCATTGGAATTTGTGGTGTATGCCGTAGAAAATTGCAGATGCCTTATGGAAATCCTGCGAAGGCTGCCGGCTCACGGTTTCTGACCGTGCCTGCTGTACGGCGCAGGGAAAAGAGGAACCGGCGCACTGTGGGAAAAATCCGTGCGATATTCCCGGCATCTGCCCGTATTGTGCGGAAATATCGCACGGATTTTTGAGAGTAGAAGGCCGGAAATGACGGAAAAGCACGTTAATTTTATATAACCGTAGCGCATTTTCCTTAATATGCTGTCAGGATTTCCGTTTGCCCGGGCTGGCGTTTCCATAACGCGGCGAGCCTCGCTCACATGTATGGGATTATGGCTATGCGGGTTGGGGACGGGAACAGTAATGCCGCCGGCGTGTCATGGGAGTCTGCGGAATTGTGCTGTCAGGAGGGCTGAAAAAAAGAACAGGTTCCGTCTCACGACGAAACCTGTCAACAACACAAACACAAAATAGACTCTCGGGAGCAAGCCCCTTCAAGTCTATCTTTATATCATTATCTTAATTTAGTCCGAAGAGAATCTTAAGACCTCCGTCCACGCCGGAGAAGCCCATGAAGGCGAGGGCGAGCAGAGATGCTGTGATGAGGGTGATGGAAACTCCCTTCACTCCCTTGGGAATATTTGCAAACTCCTGCTGCTCGCGCAGTCCTGCGAAGAGGATGAGTGCGAGGCCGAAGCCCAGTGCGGATGCAATGGCGTAGTCAATGGACATGAGGAGTGAGTAATCTCTCTGGATTACGGAGATTGCCACGCCGAGTACTGCACAGTTGGTGGTGATCAGCGGAAGGAACACGCCGAGAGCCTGATAGAGCGGAGGAGAGACCTTCTTGAGCACGATGTCCACCATCTGTACGAGGGCGGCGATTACGAGGATGAATGAAAGGGTCTGGAGATATCCGAGTCCAAACGGGTTGAGCACGAACATCTGCAGGCACCAGGTCACCAGTGTTGCCACGAACATGACGGCGGCAACTGCACCGGACATACCCAGGGCCGTGCTTACCTTCTGGCTGACACCAAGGAACGGGCAGATTCCGAGAAACTGTGACAGGACGATATTGTTGACGAATATCGCTGCGATAAATACCAATAAATATTCCATAGTTTAAGCCTTCTTGAATTTGTTAATGATAGCGATGATGTATCCCAGTGTGAGGAATGCTCCCGGAGGCAGGATGAAAATCAGCATCGAGTAGTCGGAAGGAATCAGTTCGCATCCGAATACGGAGCCGTTGCCGAGGAGCTCACGGCAGATGCCGAGGACTGTGAGGCCGATCGTGAAGCCCAGTCCGATTCCGATTCCGTCGAGAGCCGAGTCAAGGGCGTTGTTCTTGCATGCGAAAGATTCCGCGCGGCCGAGGATGATACAGTTCACCACGATGAGCGGGATGAACAGGCCGAGTGACTTGTTTACATCCGGAGCGTATGCTGCAAGGCAGAACTGTACGATTGTCACGAGTGTCGCGATTACGACAATGTACACTGGGATATGCACCATGTCCGGAGTGAGTTTCTTGATGAGTGAGATGACGATGTTTGAGCAGATCAGCACAACCATTGTTGCGAGTCCCATCATCATACCGTTCATGGCACTTGTGGTAGTGGCCAAGGTAGGACACATACCGAGCATCAGAACAAAGGTAGGATTCTCCTTTACGATGCCGTTAATGATAATTCCAATTTTTGACATAATATGTTCCTCCTTGATTTATTGTTCTTCTTCTGTTTCGTTGTTTCCGCACTTTGCATCGCAAGCCTTATCCCCGGCGTTGTTGCCGGTGAATGTGTTGTAGGCCTGCTGTACGGCACGGAGGAATGCGCGTGATGTGATGGTTGACGCTGTGATGGCATCGACATCACCGCCGTCCTTCGATACAGTGAGGTTTGCTTCCGCAGGATTGAGGCCGACGATACATCCCGGCTGTCCTTTCTGGAACCAGTCCGGAGCTTTTGCGCCAAGGCCCGGAGTCTCTGCATGTTCAAGAACTGTGTAGCCAAGGATAACGCCATTGCCGTCAAAGCCTACGAGAACCTTTAGATTGCCGCCGAAGCCGTTGGGGTCGGTAGACTGTATGGCTGTTCCCTTGTCTGTAGTATATATGACGAAAGTCTGGTCTTTACCGTCAATGTTGCGTGTCACCTCTTTCTCGTCCTGTACGTTAACTTCGTCAGCGGCAAGAACTGCCTTTATGCCGTCGGCAAGAGTCTTCTCGGCCTGCTTGTCAATGGCAGGCTTTGTTGCCTGATTGACGAATGCGAGGAGACCGCCACAGATGACTGCCGCTGCAACGAGGACAATCACCATATTCTGAAGATTTGATTTGAGTTTTTCCATATCTTTGCCTCCTGTTTATTTATTTGCCGGAACCTCGCCGAAACGCTTTGGCTTGGTGTACATGTTGATAAGCGGTGTGAATGCATTCATGATGAGAATGGCGAAAGACATGCCTTCCGGATATGCACCCCAGTTACGGATTACTACGGTCAGGACACCGATGGATATGCCGTAGATGATCTGTCCTTTTGCACACATAGGCGATGTCACGTAGTCTGTTGCCATGAATATTGCGCCGAGCATGAGACCGCCTGCGAAGAGCACCTGGAAAGGGTTGGCGTATGTCTGGCAGTCACAAGCCCAGAGAAGACCTGCAAGTACGAACACTGTACCGAGGATGGATACCGGGATGTGCCAGGTGATGATCTTCTTCCAAAGGAGGTACGCGAGGCCGAGGAGAAGTGCGAGGGCACAGATCTCACCGATTGTTCCGGCACCGGCTGTAGCGTTGCCGAGGAACATGTCTGTTGCGGAAGGAAGCTGCTCCAGTGCGGAGGTGTCGCCCTTGATTGCCTCTTTCATGAGTGCAAGAGGCGTGGCGCCGGTCTCTGCGTCAAGATAGCTTGTCATCTGTCCCTGAAGAGGCCATGATGTCATGGCTGTCGGGAAGCTGACGAGGAGGAAGCAGCGTCCGACGAGGGCCGGGTTGAAAGGATTCTGTCCGAGCCCGCCGAATGTCATCTTTCCGACGCCGATGGCGATAAGTGCACCGACTATGATCATCCATATCGGAAGGTTGCTTGGGAGGTTCATGCCCAGCAGAAGACCGGTAAGTGCGGCAGAACCGTCGCAGACAGTCATGCGCTCCTGCTTCAGGAGGAATTTGCTTATTGCCCATTCAAAGAATACGCAGGCAATAACGCTTGTGGCGCACACGATGGCGGAACCAAGCCCGAAATAGTAGAAACTGACGAGAAGAGCCGGAATAAGTGCGATGATGACACCGTACATATTCTTGCTCACGCTGTCATTTCCATGTGCGTGCGGAGAAAGTGAAACTATTAGATTTCCCATTTTACTATTTTGTTTTTACAAGGGATTTAAATTGATTTGAGTGATTTCATATCAGCCGGTTTGCATCCTGCAGGTAAGTTTACAGGTTTATTTGCTGGCTTGACAGTCGGGATTGGCGTAGGAACGAATGGTTTGTCAGCAGTGGACATGGCCTTTGTCGTTCCCTTTGCTGCCGGAGCCGGAGATTTTTCTCCCTTTGCCGGAGCCGGAGCCGGTGCCGCATTACGTGAGCGGATGATGCCCATCACCGTAGACTTTCCGACACGGATGTTGTCAAGGAGCGGACGATGTGACGGACATGTGAACTGGCAAGAGCCACATTCTATACAAGATGTAATCATCTCTTCCTCAACCTTATCCCACATTTTCTTTGAAGAACAGGTTGCAAGCAGGAACGGCTCGAGGCCCATAGGACATGCACCTACGCATTTTGCACAACGGATACAAGGATCAATCTCCTTGCGTTTTGCATCATCGTCGGTAAGCACCGTGATACAGTTCTGTCCTTTTCCTACAGTAACCTCAAGTGTGTTTACTGCACGTCCCATCATAGGACCTCCTGCAAGAACCTTGTTGTCACCTTCCGGCATACCGCCGCAAAGATCTATCAGTTCCTGGAATGACGTACCCATGCGGACGAGGAAGTTAGACGGTGTCTTTATCTCCTTGCCTGTCACGGTAGTGTAACGCTCAAAAAGAGGCTTGTTCTTCATGACAGCCTCATATACAGCATATGCCGTAGCTGCATTCTGTACGATGGCACCGACATTTACAGGTATTGCAGGAGGAGCAGGAACCTGACGGCGTATGACTGCGTCAACGAGCTGCTTCTCGCCGCCCTGCGGATATTTTTTGGCGAGAGGGACAACCTCGATGTTCATGATGTGCTTCTCGTCAATCTTCTGTGCTATGAGTTTGATAGCCTCAGGTTTGTTGTCCTCGATGCCTATATAGCCCTGATTCACCTTTGCGCCCTTCATGAGAATCTTTACACCCTCAATGAGTTCGTCTGCTTTCTCAAGCATCAGGCGGTAGTCTGATGTGATATAAGGCTCACATTCGACACCGTTGATAATCACACACTCAGCCTTCGCTGTCGGCGGAGGACACAGTTTTATGAATGTTGGGAAACAAGCGCCGCCCATACCTACGACACCGGCATTCTTAATGCGGCTGACGATTTCCTCAGGTGTGAGTTCCGGATGAGCTTCCAGAGTTTCAAGCTTGTCCGAACGGTCAATAGACGGTTCCCATTCGTCACCCTCCACATTAATATATACAGCCGGTTTGCTTGCGCCTACGGCATCAATAGCCTCGCCAACCTTGGCGACAGTACCTGAAACGGAACTGTATACCGGAGCACTGACGAAGCCGCCGGCCTCAGCAATCAATGTGCCGACTTTAACCTTGTCACCTTCTTTGACAACAGGCTTTGCAGGAGCACCGATATGCTGTGTCATCAGCAGAACAGCCTGCTTAGGAAGTGGAGCAGGTTTTGTAACGGCGTCATTGCTCAGTTTGTTTTCTTTCGGGTGGACGCCACCAAGTCTAAAAGTACGTACTTTCATTTGCTAAACCTCCTTGAATTAAATTGTTTTGAGTGATTTCATATCTGCTGGCTTACATCCTGCCGGCATGTTTACCGGTTTGTTGCAAGGCTTCACGGTAGGGACGGCAGTAGGAACGAAAGCCTTCTCTACAGGAGCAGGTTTGAAAGACTTCTTTGCTCCGCCTTCCGTTTTTGCGGCAGGCTGTGCGGCAGGTGCAGGGTTAGCTGCAGCGGCACCGAGCAAATCTACAATCTTTGACATAGTGTCCTCACCTCCGACAGGGCATGAAAGTCCGTCAATGGAGCCTGCGTTAGACCCTTTGATGAGAGCATTTGCCAGACCGGCACAACCAGGGAAGCCGCAGCCGCCGCAGTTGGCGCCAGGGAGAGCCTCGATGATCAATGGCAATCGGGCATCCTCCTCAACAGCAAACTTCTTGGAAAGGACATAGAGCAACACCGAAGCGATGAGCGCTATGACACCCAAGACGAGTACTGGAACGATAATCTCATTCATAATTTTGTTTATTTGTTGATTATTAAATGTGTAGTTGTTATTTGTCTTCAATGGAAAACTGGAAACTCAACTGTATCAGTTCTTTACAGAAATAGAGTGCAGTATAGTACATGCCGAATACAGCCATGCCGCCAATGGCAGCATATCCTTGGTCGTATGGGTCGGGAACGGGGAATGTACCTGTCGGTGATGTCATGTCCAAAATTATGGTGATGACAAGAATCGCCAGTATCACAGGTACGATGAAAGCCATGAATACAGCTTTCAATCCCATTTTTCCACCCATGACAACGCATACGTCCTGTCCGACACTGTACCTGGCGGCTTTCCGTGTCCAAATGTCAATTATCTTTTCTTTGCTCTCTGCCGAATTGCAGTGTCCTGCTATCTTGCAGTGCAGACATGCAGAAGTTTGGGCGATACGCACTTGTATGTGTTCGCCCTCTATGGAGATGATTACGCCTTCGTGTTTTATTTGCTCATTCATTGTGTTGTCTTTCGCGTCTCATGCCGACGTATGTGTCACGATACGCCGTGTGTACGATTTAAGGCAATAATGTTTGTTTGCAAAGTTATATTAATTTTTTGAATAATGAAAACTTTTTAATGCATTTTTACAATGAAAGGATGAAAAATGTGCTAAAAAGCCTTTAGTTCTTCATAAATTCTCTGTACGGGAAGCCCCATGACGTTGAAGTATGAACCTTCAAGTTTTGTCACTCCGACGTATCCAATCCACTCCTGTACTCCGTATGCTCCGGCCTTGTCAAGAGGTTTGTATGTCGATACGTAATACTCTATCTGAGCGTCCGTGAGATGTGCGAAAGCGACATCTGTCTTTATGCTGAAGTGGCGCATTTTTGACTTTGTTCTCAAACAGACGCCGGTGATTACGTGATGCGTCTTCCCGCTTAGCCTGCGCAGCATTCGGCATGCGTCATTCTCGTCTTTCGGTTTTCCCATCACCTCTCCTTCGAGTATCACGACGGTATCTGCTGTGAGAACGATGTCGTCATCATCTATTTCTTCGGCATGTTCATCGTTAAAATACGGGGCAGCCTTCTTTTGGGCGATATATTCCGCCACATCCTCTGCGTCAAGAGTGTTCGGGTATGACTCGTCAATATCAGGAATGACCCATGTCCTGAACTGGATATCCAGTCCTCCAAGGAGCTCCTTGCGTCTTGGAGAATTGCTTGCAAGAATAATCATTTCTTATTTTGTATTATGCGTTTGTGTAATATGTTCCATCTTTCCTGCGGCGCATTTTGCGACCTGTCGTGTATGGCTTTTGTGCAGTTCTGCAAGTCTGTGTGGCCAAGTAGTGCAAACAGCGTAACAAACGGTAACCTTTCATATGGTAAAGCATAACCTTTTGTCCTGCAAACGGTAACGGTTTGTATGGTAAACGGTTACCTTTCGTTGCGCCACTTGTTGCGTTTGTTTGATGTTTTGATATAATATATTGTTAATCAGTGATGTGATTTGTATTGTGCTTTCGTCTGTTTACGCATGGTCAGAACTTATCGATGTGAACGTTTTCCCATTTCAGTTTCTCCTCGTTCTGCGGCTTTCGTTCGTCTGTTGCAAAACCGAATGCGAGGATGCATAAGACATTTTGGTCTTCAGGAATGTCAAGTATGCCATGTATGGCTTCGTTTGCGCTTGTCCCGTCGCTCAGTCCCCGTTTGTCAATCTGTGACCAGCAGGAGCCGATGCCAAGTTCCTCAGCCTGATACTGCATGCTTATTGCTGCTATGGAACAGTCCTCTATCCAGCAGTCGGAGTCTGCAGGGTTGGCCGTGATGACTACTGCGAGCGGTGCGTCCTTCAGAAACGCCCCTCCGAGAGTCTTCGCGTCTGCCAGTTTCTCAAGGTCGGTCTTGTTCTCAACGACAATGAAGTGCCACGCCCGTGACGACTTGCTCGTCGGTGCCATGAGGCCGGCACGGAGTATCAGTCTTACGTCCTCTCCATCGAGAGGTCTTTCTGCGAATTTGCGGTGGGAACGGCGCGTCTGCACCAATGTCTTGAAATCTGTCATGGTTCTTATTGTAGTCTATTGCTGTGAATTATTGTGAATTTTCTGCAAAGTTACAAATTAATGGTAAGAAAGGAGGCAAGATTTATGATTTTTTTATTACCTTTGCACAGATTTCCTGAAAATTAGTATATAATTGTACATGTGATTATTATGATAAAGAAAATATTGGCAGTCGTCGTGCTGTGCTGCGCTTTGGTGGCGTTCCTGCTTTTTGCACCGATGTTAAACAGACACGACACATGCTATGTATATGTTGACGCGGATGACAACATAGATTCTGTTTATTCAAAAATGGATACATTGGTTCATGGCTGGTCATTTGTGGCGTTCAAGGGGCTTGCGTCAGTACTGCGCTATGACGCGCATGTCCGTACCGGCCGCTATGCTCTTGACGGCGGGACAGGTGCGTTGCAGATGCTCCGCCATATGCGTAATGGTCAGCAGGCTCCGGTCATGCTCACCATTCCTTCCGTGAGAACATTGGACAGGCTGGCTGCGGAAATTTCCAAGCGTCTCATGATGTCCGGTGAAGAACTGATGACCGCACTTGAGGATGAGGGGATATGTGAAAAGTATGGTCTTGACACGTTGACGATACAGTGTTTGTTTATCCCGAATACCTACGATGTTTACTGGAACACTTCCGTAGAGAAATTCCTTGACAGGATGAAGAAAGAGTCCGACAGATTCTGGACGGTAGAGCGCAGGGCCAAGGCGGAGGCTGCGGGAATGACACCGTCAGAAGTCGTGACCATGGCAAGCATCGTTGATGAAGAGACAGCCAACAATGCGGAGAAGCCCATGGTTGCCGGTATGTATGTCAATCGTCTGAAGACAGGCATGCCGTTACAGGCTGACCCGACAATCAAGTATGCATGGAGGAAGTTCGATCTGAAGCGTATATATAATAAACTGCTTTTCATCGAATCTCCCTATAACACCTATCGCAACACCGGCCTTCCTCCGGGGCCGATACGTATTCCTTCCGTGGCAGGTATAGATGCTGTCCTCAACCACGTCCGTCATGACTATCTGTACATGTGTGCCAAGGAGGATTTCTCCGGTACGCATAATTTTGCCGTGACTTATGCTGAGCATCTTAAGAATGCTGCAAAATATACTGCGGCACTTAATGCACGCGGAATAAAATAACGTTTTTCATTATGATCTCGATAGATAATCTTCACGTAGAATTCAGTGCACGCCCCTTATACGATCATATATCTTTTGTAATAAACGACAGAGACCGCATAGCCCTTGTGGGAAAGAATGGTGCGGGAAAGTCCACGCTGCTGAAAATCATAAGCGGCATACAACTTCCGACAAGCGGGTCCGTCTCCATGCCTGCCGGCACGACGGTGGGGTATCTGCCACAGGTGATGAAGATACAGGACGATACTACAGTCCGTGATGAGACACGCAAGGCTTTTTCCGATACCGTCAAAATGGGAAGGAAACTTGAGTCCATGCAGCAGGAGATGGCGGAGCGTACGGACTATGAAAGTCCTGAATACATGGCTCTTGTGGAACGTTTTACAAATCTTCATGACCGCTATATGATGCTGGGAGGAGAACAGTACGAGGCGGAGATGGAACGGACGTTGCAAGGACTGGGCTTTACACGGGCAGATTTTGACAGACCTACCGTAGAGTTCTCCGGCGGTTGGAGAATGCGTATTGAGCTTGCGAAAATTCTTTTGCAAAAACCGGACATCCTGCTTCTTGATGAGCCGACCAATCATCTTGACATAGAATCCATACAATGGCTTGAACAGTATCTTGCGCAGTCATCATGTGCTGTTGTTCTTGTGTCCCATGACCGTGCCTTTATTAATAATGTGACAAACCGTACGATAGAGATTGTGTGCGGTCATATTGAAGATTATAAGGTCAGGTATGATGAGTATGTCGTTCTTCGTAAAGAGCGTCGTGAACAGCAGTTGCGTGCTTATGAGAATCAGCAAAAGGAAATTGCCGATACGAAAGCGTTCATAGAACGATTCCGTTATCAGGCCACCAAGGCTGTACAGGTACAGCAGCGTATACGTCAGTTGGAGAAGATTGTGCCGATAGAGGTGGACGAGGTTGATACCTCCGCCCTCCGTCTGAAGTTCCCTCCGTGTCTTCGTTCCGGTGATTATCCGGTGATATGCGAGGATGTGGAGAAGACATATCAGCACCTTGTATTCAAAAATGTCAACCTTATCATCAAACGTGGCGAGAAAGTCGCTTTTGTCGGCAGGAACGGTGAGGGTAAGTCTACGCTCGTTAAATGTATAATGAGTGAGATACCTTTTGGCGGCACACTGAAAATAGGACATAATGTTCTGATTGGATATTTTGCTCAGAATCAGGCTCAAATGCTTGATGACGAGTTGACTGTGTTTGAGACAATCGACCGTGTGGCCAAGGGAGATGTCCGGCTGCGTATCAATGACATTCTCGGTGCCTTTATGTTTGGCGGTGAGGCATCAGAGAAGAAAGTGAAATTCCTGTCCGGTGGTGAGCGCTCCCGCCTTGCCATGATTCGTCTTTTGCTTGAACCTGTGAATCTCCTTATTCTTGACGAGCCTACCAATCATCTTGACATGCAGTCCAAAGATGTGTTGAAAGAAGCCATAAAGGCTTTTGACGGAACAGCCATAGTCGTTTCACACGACCGTGAATTCCTTGACGGACTTGTTGACAAAGTTTATGAATTTGGCGGTGGAAAGGTCCGTGAATATCTTGGCGGCATATATGACTGGATACGTTCCCATGAGCAGACGGCGGCTGAAATCTCACAGTCAAAACCGAAGGAAACAGTTGAGAGTCCTGTGATGAAGGAGGCTCCGCAACAGGAGGCTCTTTCGATGGGAGAGGCTATGAGCTATGCTGAACGCAAGCAACGTCAGCGACAGATGAATCGGGTGCAGAAGAAAATCGATGAATCGGAGAATAAAATTTCCGATTTTGAGGCCCGCATGGCGGAATTGGATGCACTGCTGTGTGACTCCAAGAATGCTTCGGATATGAAACTTGTAAATGAATATACCACCATACGGCAGTCTCTTGACGCAGAAATGTCACAATGGGAGAAACTGTCTGAGGAGTATGAACAAATTAAAATATAAAATCATGAATATCAAGAACATTATGACAATTGTCGCAATAGCTGCAATGCCTGCTGTAAGTCAGGCGCAGACCCTTGGTCCCGGCATAAAAGCAGAGAACATGAATACTGCCGTGGCTCCGGGTGCAGACTTTTATGAATACTCTTGTGGCGGCTGGATGAAAAAGAATCCGCTTCCTGCTGCTTATTCCCGTTACGGAAGTTTTGACCAGCTTGCTGAGAATAATAACAAGCGTATCAACTCTATTTTGACAGAACTGTCTGCAAAAAAGAATGTTTCAGGCAGTCTGGAACAGAAAATCGGTGACCTTTATAATCTCTGTATGGATTCTGTGCGCCGCAACAAAGAGGGAGTGACTCCTGTCATGCCATACATTAAAGCCATAGAAAAGGCTAAGGGAAAGAAAGGTCTCATGGAGATTCTTTATGCTGAGGCTCCTTATGGAGTCAGTTTCTTTGCTTATTGCGGTTTCGGTGCTGATGAGAAAGATTCAAAGAATAATATTCTTTCCGTATATCAGGGCGGACTTACCCTTGGCCAGAAAGACTATTATGTCAACAAGGATGAGGCAACGCTTGCCATTATGGAGGCGTACAGGAAGCATATCGTGAATATGTTCAAGCTCTTCGGTTTTAAGGAGAAGGATGCAAAAGAGAAGATGGAGAAAATCCTGAGTGTAGAGAACCGTATAGCGCAGTTCTCTCTGTCGCGTACAGAGATGCGTGACGTTGAGAAGAATTACAATAAGATGACTCTTGACGAGTTCAGGCAGAAGTATCCGAACTATCCTATAGTTGAGCTTCTTCAGGCTGAGGGTATAGACAAGAAATATTTCAAGAATCTCGTTGTCGGTCAGCCGGCTTTCATGGAAGGCCTTAATGCTCTCCTCGGAAGTCTTGACACAGAGGAACTTCGTGCCGTGATGGAATGGAATGTAATCCATGATGCCGCTTCTCTTGTCGGTGATGATGTCGCAGCAGAAAGTTTTGACTTCAACGGACGTGTGATTTCAGGTCGTCAGGTTGATTTCCCAAGATGGCGTAAGTCCACCAATCTTGTACAGGCCGTCCTCGGTCAGCCTCTTGGCAAGATTTACTGTGAGCGTTATTTCCCGGCATCAAGCAAAGAGCGCATGAAGCAGCTTGTCGCTAATCTTCAGACTGCTCTCGGAGAGCGCATAGATGCGCAGGAGTGGATGACTGCGGAAACTAAAAAGGTTGCGCGTGAGAAACTTGCGACATTCTATGTGAAGATTGGCTATCCTGACAAGTGGAAAGATTTCTCAGGACTTACCATTGACCCGGCCAAGTCTCTCTACGAGAATCTTCGTGAGGCATCCAAGTTCCGTAACAAGCAGCGCAATGACGAGACCGTCGGAAAGCCTGTTGACCGTGATGAATGGCACATGACTCCGCAGACGGTCAATGCTTATTATAATCCTACGACAAATGAAATTTGTTTCCCTGCAGGTATTCTTCAGTATCCTTTCTTTGACGCTGATGCAGACGATGCCTTTAACTATGGTGCAATTGGTGTCGTTATAGGTCATGAGATGACACACGGATTTGATGATCAGGGCTCTCATTTTGACAAGGACGGCAACATGTCTGATTGGTGGAAGCCTGAAGATGTTGCCAATTTTAAGAAACTGGGTGACCAGTATGCGGATTTTTTCTCAGAAATAGAAGTCCTTCCTGGTGTAAAGTCTAACGGGCGTATGACTCTTGGAGAGAACCTTGCTGACCATGGCGGTCTTGAAGTATCGTTCCATGCTTTCAAGAATGCCAACAAGGATAATACTGTGAAGCTTGGCCTTACACCGGAGCAGCGTTTCTTTGTTGCCTATGCAGGAGTATGGGGACAGAATATTACGGAAAAGGAGATTCGCAACCGTCTTCTCAATGATGTTCACTCTCAGGGCGAATGGCGTGTGAAAGGAGCCCTGCCTCATATTGATGCTTGGTATGATGCTTTCAACATACAGCCTTCAGACAAACTGTATCTCGCTCCTGAGAAACGTCTGAAACTTTGGTAATTAAGAATATACAGATGATAATAAAAACTGCAGAATATTCAATATCTTCGCCAACTTGTCAACAGTGTCCTAATGACACAAAGAACGAGTATGCGTTTATTGGCAGAAGTAATGTCGGCAAGTCCTCGCTTATAAATATGCTTTGTAAGCATAAAGGACTTGCAAAGACTTCTGCCACTCCTGGAAAGACACTGCTGATAAACCACTTCATTATAAATAAGGAGTGGTATCTTGTGGACCTTCCCGGATATGGTTTCGCAAAACGTTCAAAGACTGTTCAGCAGAAGCTGGAACAGATGATTTCCGGATATATCCTGCAACGGCAGCAGCTGGTATGTACCTTTGTCCTTATCGATGTCAGGCATGACCCGCAGCAGATAGACCGTGAGTTTATAGATTGGCTTGGAGAGTCCGGCATTCCTTTCGCAATAATATTTACCAAGGCAGACAAGCTCGGTGTCGTAAAGGCACGTGCTGCGGCAAATGCATGGATGGAGAAGATGCGTGACCGCTGGGAGGAATTGCCTCCTTATTTTGTCACCTCGGCAGAGAAGGCCATAGGCCGGGATGAGGTGCTTGAGTATATTGAATCAATCAATAACGAATTGGCAAATGGCTAATCCTGTTCTTGACGTACAGAATCTTACAAAATCCTTCGGCGAAAGAGTGCTGTTCCGTAATATCAGTTTCTCTATTGCCGAAGGACAGCATGTAGGTCTCATTGCACAAAATGGTACAGGAAAATCAACTCTCCTCTCAATGCTTATGGGCATTGAGGGTGTAGACTCAGGTTCGATTATTTACCGCAATGACATCAGGACAGGTTTCCTGTGTCAAACCCCGGACTTTGATCCAGACAAATCTGTACTTGACACCTGTACGGCCGGACAGACGGAGCACGAGCAACACCTCAATGCAAAGCAGATTCTTACCAAGTTGAAAATTCGTGACCTTGACCAGCCTATGGGACAATTGTCGGGAGGTCAGCAGAAACGTGTGGCATTGGCGGCTGTTTTGATGACAGATCCGGATTTTCTTATCTTGGATGAGCCTACCAACCATCTGGATCTTGAGATGATAGAGTGGCTGGAAGGTTTCCTTTCCCGTGGCAACAGGACTATTCTAATGGTCACTCACGACAGGTTCTTCCTTGACCGCATCTGTTCGGTGATACTTGAACTGGACGGCGGCTGTATGTATACCTACCGTGGAAATTATCAATATTATCTAGAGAAACGTCAGGAACGCATTGATAACCAGCGTGCCGAAATTCAGCGTGCGAATAATCTCTACCGTCGCGAACTTGAGTGGATGCGCCGTCAGCCACAGGCGCGGGGACATAAGGCGCGCTATCGTGAGGATGCTTTCTATGAACTGGAGGCCATTGCAAAACGCCGTATGGAAGAGCGGCAGATACGTTTGAAGGCTTCAACGGTATATATTGGTTCCAAAATATTTGAGTGCCAGTACATCAGCAAGTCATGGGAACGTGAAGGACAGGAACCGCTTGTAGTGATGAAGGATTTCTACTACAATTTTGCGCGGTTTGAGAAAATGGGCATAGTAGGCTGTAATGGTGCGGGAAAGTCTACCTTTATAAAAATGCTTCTTGGTCTTGAAAAACCGGATTCCGGACGGTTTGATATCGGCGAGACCGTGCGCTTTGGATATTTTTCACAGGAGGGACTGAAATTCCGTGATGACCAGAAGGTCATAGACGTTATACGTGAGATTGCTGACTATATAGACCTCGGACAGGGACGGCATTTGACAGCATCACAATTTTTGCAGCATTTTCTCTTCACTCCGGAGCAACAGTATAATTATGTCTACAAACTTTCCGGTGGGGAGAAGAGAAAATTGTATCTATGTACGGTATTGATGAAGAATCCGAATTTCCTTGTCCTTGATGAACCGACAAATGATTTTGACATAAAGACTTTGCAAGTGCTTGAGGAATATCTGCAGGACTTCCCCGGATGCGTAATTGTCGTCTCCCATGATCGTTATTTTACAGACAAGATTGTAGACCATCTGCTCGTTTTTCATGGTAATGGTGAGATTCAGGATTTTCCTGGTAATTATACGCAATATCGTGAATATCAGACTTTGGTGTCAAAAGATTCTGTTGCGTCTCAATCATCGGCACGTCCGGTTGCTGCAGACCGGCAGGCTGTTTCTCAGAAACAAAGTGGCGGACGGCGTGATGGGGGAGAGAACAGGCGACGTATGTCGTTTAAGGATAAGCGTGAGTTTGAGCAGCTTGAAAAAGACATAGAACGGCTTACAAAAGAAAAGAATGACATAGAATGTGCATTGTCATCCGGCACAGCCAGTGTTGATGCAATCACAGAAATGTCAAAGAGATTTCCCGTTATCAGTGCAGAACTGGATGAGAAAGAACTCAGATGGCTTGAATTGAGTGAACTCCTGTAGGGTACATATTGACCTGTAAGGCTTATGAAGTGAAACTTTTCGTATGATGGAGCTTGCTTTATAGTCAGATAGTGTTAAGTGTTTGCTGTCTGTTTCATAGTGGCAGATAACGTGAGGAAATCAGACAGTATTAATTAAAAATAGAATTATAAAAAAAGAAAATCCGTTAACGGGTTATGAAAATATTCAAAGTAGCATTATTCGACCTCGATGGTACTCTTATGGATACTGAGGGACAGTACTCTGTTTTTTGGGGACAGATGGCGGCGAAATACCGCCCTGATGTTCCTAATCTTGAGCAAATCATAAAAGGTACAACGCTCACTCAGATTTTTGAGCGTTACTTCCCTGACAAGAAATGGCAGGAAGAGATAACCTTGGCTCTTGATAATTGGGAAAAACAGATGAAGTATGAGTTCTTCTCCGGCGCACTTGATTTTATCCGTGATATAAAGAGTCATGGAGTACGTTGTGCTGTTGTCACCAGTTCCAATATAAAGAAGATGGAGGTTGTTGCCGCAAAAGTTCCGGAATTTAGCACACTCTTTGACCGCATTCTTACGTCTGAGGACTTTGCGGCATCAAAGCCAAATCCGGATTGCTATCTGAAAGGGGCATCTGTATTTGGATGTCAAAAGGAAAATTGTGTAGTATTTGAAGATGCTTTTACAGGTTTGCAGGCAGGTATGTCTGCCGGAATATATACAATAGGACTGGCAACAAACAATAGCCGCTCGCAGCTACAAGACAAATGCAATTATGTTCTTGATGATTTTGAAGGACTGACATTTGAAAGGGTGACGGCTCTCATTAATGAATAATCTACTTTATTAACCATTAAAACAAAATTATGGCAAAGAAAAAAGTAGAAGTGACAGAGACAAATGTTGTCTCTGAACAACAAATGGTAGTGGATGCTGAGAAGAAAAAGACACCGGCAAAGCGAACTACCCGTAAGAAAGCAACAAAGAATGTAGAGGATACTGCTATTGAAGATGCTGCTTCTGTAGAATCAAAGCCGAAGCGTACTGTTCGAAAAAAAACAGTGAAGACAGTCGGGGAGACAGAAGTGGAGAGCGCATCGCAGGAATTATCGGTTGAGGAACCTGTGGAGAAGAGCAGTTTAGAGAATGTTGGCAAGACTGAAGAGGCAGAGCCTCGCACTCCTGCTGAAAAGAAGCAGGAGCAAAAGCCTATACCTCCTTGTCCGACACTGCTTATCAAAGACGTTGTTGATCTTGTTAATGCTCCGCAGCGTCAGTTGCTTTTGAATGACCAGCAGATACAGCAACTGACAGTTGAGGAAGCAGAGAAACGTTTCAGATGGATAGAAGGCACCCTTGCGCTTGTACTGAATTATGATGTTGTTCTTTCTGATACGAATATCTGGATAGAACTTCTTACAGGGCATACATCATCAAACTCGGATCCGCGGTTCAATGCGCGTCTGCAATTTGAGAGGCAGTTGGAGTTTATCTCTAAACTTTCGAAATTCCGTGGCGGCCGTTTCTCCATGATGTCAGAAACGTACGAGGAGATAGACCGTTTTGCAACACAAATGGAGCCTCCTGCCGTTGACGCAGACATGAAGGACGAAAATGTTTGCCGAAATATCGCAGCAAGGCTGGCTAAGCGCCTGATACTGTCGCAACAGCGTGAAAACCGTCTGAGAATAGAGGGAATAGGAGCAGAAAGCCATCACAGTGCTTTTGCTGACCCTGCCATTATCCGCCGTTGTGTGGAACTTTTTGCCCAAGGAAAGAAAGTCTTGCTATTGACGAATGACGCGTCTGTTGCTATTCGCTCAATGGGGATGTGTGATGACCTCCAGAGGACAAACGGCATTGACGATGAAACGTGGGATGCTGTATATGCGCCACTCAGACCGATGGTTATGACATTTGATGACTTGAAAGTTCTTGACGCATATACGCGTCAGTATCATTTCCTGCAAATGACCGCAGGAAAGCAATGGATGGAAGATGTTCCGCAGCGTATGGAAAAGCGTACTGTTACATCATTGGAACTGTGGACAGAAGGTTTCCGTCCAGGTGATCGGCACTCTGACAAGCAAAATAATAAGCAGAAGCAGGGGAATGGAAATGATCAGAAAGGACGTGGTAATTCTGGGCAGAAGCAGAAGCAAAATACTCAGGAACAGAAAAAGGAAACAGTGAAGCAGCCGCAGAAGAAACAGGAAACGCAGAAGAAACCGGTAGAGGTAAAATCTGCTGATAACTCAACACTATCTGCTGTGCAGGATGAGACAGGAACAACTGCTGAAGAACAGGCGGATAAAAAAGCCAAGCATCGTGGCGGTCGCCGGAGTGGCAGAAAACAAAAGACTCAACCTCAGGAAACTTCACCTGTACCACAAGATTAGCAATAATTTGCAACAACGACAAAGATGGGACGTAATAAATATTCTCAACATGAGATAGACATTATCGGAATGCTTCTTAAAAAGAAGTGTTCCGGTACACGTTTTCAACAGAAAGCCATACGGCATCAACTACGAACAAATTTTGAATTTAATATTTCGGATTTTAATGAGCAGGGGAAGGCTTTTGGATATGAAGAACTACAGGCAGCCATCCGGCGAGGAGCCATTCGTATCCTTGATGACGCAACTATAGCAGATATGAAGGCAAAGAGGCAGAGGGACCGTGAAAGGGATGCCGCACTTACTGTTGAACAAGCTGTAGATCGGGGGGAACAGACTGATTGGCAAGATGCTTTACGTGAATGGGAAGAATGGGAAAATTCACATAAAGAATAATTCTGAGATATGGGCACAATGATAGAACTTACATTTGTCAATATTATTGATTATATTGGTACTTTCGCTTTCGCAATAAGTGGTATACGCTTGGCCTCAGAGAAGAACTTTGATTTGTTTGGAGCATTTATCGTAGGTATGGCAACAGCGTGTGGTGGCGGTACATTGAGGGATATCATGCTTGGGCAAAATCCGTTTTGGATGACACAGTGGGTTTATCTTGCCATTACAGGGTTCGCTATTCTGATTTATATACCATTCCATAAATTTATTAGTAAGATTGGTACAACGATGTTCCTTTTTGACTCTATCGGATTGGCTCTCTTCACTGTTGTGGGATTTCAGAAAACAATTGATGCGGGATTTCCTTTCTGGACAGCAAGCATTATGGGGGTCATGACAGGTGCTGCCGGTGGAGTGATACGTGATATTCTCATCAATGAGGAACCTCTTATTTTTCGCAGGGATATATATGCGTTGGCATGTGTTGCCGGTGGAATTGTTTATACGGTGGCATTGCAATTTGGATTGCCGACAATAACTGCCCAGATAGCCTGTGCCATATCTGTAATAGTAATGCGTATATGCGCAATAACATATCATTGGCAATTACCGATATTAAATGAAGACTGAGAAATTATGAAATATAAAAATATCATATGGGATCTTGATGGTACTCTGATGAATACGTTAGAGGACTTGGCTGATGCGACAAATTTTGCATTACGTAGTTTTGGCATGCCGGAGCGGACAATAGAGGAAATTCGTCAGTTTGTCGGAAATGGAATTAAACAACTGATTATGCGTGCCGTTCCTGACGGTGAGAATAATCCTCAGTTTGAGACTGTGTTCTCTGAGTTCAAGGAGTATTATATGGTGCATTGTCAAGATCATACAGACCTCTATCCGGGTATAGCAGAGACATTACGGGAGTTATCTGCAAAAGGTTTCCGTATGGCTATTGTCAGCAATAAAATTCAGGAAGGTGTGTCGGAGCTGTACAATAAATTCTTTAGTGAGACAATAGCCGTTGCTGTGGGAGAACGTCCGAATGTGCAAAGAAAACCTGCTCCTGATATGGTCCGTATCGCAATGGAAGAGTTGGGATGTACGGAAGAAAATACAATATATATAGGAGATTCTGATGTTGATATAATGACAGCAAGAAATTCCGGTCTTCAGTGCATTTCTGTTTTATGGGGATTCCGTGATAAGGAATTTCTGTCAGCTCATGGTGCTGACCGATTCGCGATACTTCCTGCAGATATTATTCCAATGGTAGAACAAGGGTAGGCCACATGCTTTTCTTTGAGATAAAGATATTTATAGAGGAGTGAGTTTCGCAATGTGGAAAATGTCTAAAAGAATACATGGATGATTGCAAAAACAGAAAAATGCAAGAAAAATAGAAAAAACTTCCATAAATAGTTGCATATTTCGATAAAAAGTAGTACCTTTGCACTCGCAATTCGGAAATCACTCATCCGTTGCAGGTTTTGCAAGCCTTTTGGAGAGATGGCAGAGTGGTCGATTGCATCGGTCTTGAAAACCGACGTACTGAGAGGTACCGGGGGTTCGAATCCCTCTCTCTCCGCCAACAAGAAGAGTTCACTGATTTTCAGTGAACTTTTCTTGTTTATATATAATACTATGCCATACTTTCTTTTCTTTTATTCGTTTATTCAATAGATTTTTTGTAATTTTGCCATTGATATATAATAGTCTCCATATTTTTGTAATTTTAGAAAGATGAAAACAATTTGTGCAATAGCTACAGCACAAGGAGGTGCTGTAGGAATAGTCCGGGTATCCGGCTCTGACGCCATAGATATAGTAAATAAAATATTCAGCAAGGATATTTCTTCAGTTGGAGGCTATACGATGCATTATGGTCATATCATGGATGTTGATGATGTTATTGTATCTGTATGTAGGGCACCACGAAGCTATACAGGAGAAAATACTGTTGAAATCTCATGCCATGGTTCAAGTTTTATTCTTCAACAGGTTTTACAGCTTCTTGTGGATAACGGATGTATGCTTGCAGGGCCAGGTGAGTTTACTCAGCGTGCTTTTCTTAATGGCAAGATGGATCTTTCGCAGGCAGAAGCTGTAGCGGATCTCATTGCTTCACAGAATTCTACGCAGCATCGTATTGCAATGCAGCAGATGCGTGGTGGCATATCCCGGAAATTACGGGAGTTACGTGACAAATTGCTTCATCTTACTTCCTTGCTTGAACTGGAACTTGATTTTTCAGATCATGAGGAATTGGAGTTTGCCGACAGGAGTGAGCTGAAGAGGCTTACACAACAGATAAGTTTGGAGATAAGTCGTCTTTCTGGTAGTTTTATGCAAGGCAATGCCATCAAGAATGGCACCCTTGTTGCGATTATTGGTGCTCCGAATGTTGGAAAGTCAACACTTCTCAATGCTCTTCTTCATGACGATCGTGCCATAGTTTCGGATATACAAGGCACAACGCGTGATGTAATAGAGGATACAATTACGATTGACGGTCATCTCTTCCGCTTTATTGACACTGCCGGTATCCGTAAGACAGAGGATACTATTGAAAAGATGGGGATAGAACGTTCGTTAAAGGCATCAGAAAAGGCACAGATAATCATTCTCATGACCGAACCTGGTGTGCCATTTGCAGATATATGCCCGTCTGACGGACAGTATATCATACGTGTTGTTAATAAAACTGCTGAGTTTTCTGCGCTGAATGGAGTAGGGGTTGATAAGTTGGAACGAAGACTTGTTGACACTGTAAAAAGTTCCGTCCATGACGCTGCCGACTCTTTGATGATCACTAACCAGCGTCATAAAGTTGCACTTGATGTAGCGGGTGAAGATATTCGGCGTGCAATCGTTTCTCTGGAGGCAGGAATAAGTGGGGATTTAATATCAGAAGACTTAAGGCAATGCATATCTCATATCTCTGAGATTGTGGGCGGAGAAATAACTCCTGATGAGGTTCTTGGCAATATTTTCTCCCATTTCTGCATCGGTAAGTAATTAACTCTCAATCTTTGCTATACTTCCGAAGAAATGATGGAGAAGTATGTTGCAATCAATAACTGCTGATACATAGACATTTGTACGATTAGGCATAAACTGTAGATTCACAAACGAAGTGCAATAAACCAAGCCGTGCTCTCCGACTTTCCGCTACGCTCCAAGACGGAGAGCACGGCCTGGTTTATTGCACTTCGTTTGTGAATCTACAGGTGTTGATAGCATGTAATAACGATCCTATTACCGTGCTTCATGACTTCTTGGAATCATGTGCAGACGAGGCGAAGCAAATATGTGCTGATAATGGTATTGAATACTCTTCTGTTTATCCTCCAAATTTGAGAGAACAGAATGTCATTGGTGTTATGCCTGAACACCGGCTTTGCTTTTTTGCCGGTCATGGTGATGCCGATGGGATTTATAATGAGGACGAAGAAGCTGTAGTCTCAATACATACAACTAACTATGATTTCAAGGATAAAGGATTTTATAGTATTGCTTGTTCTTGCGCTAAAAATCTTCATCCACATTTGAAGTCTCTTGAATTACAATTTTTTGTCGGTTATAACGATACGTTTAATGTAAGAGGCGAACGAGAACCTTTTGTAAACAGTGCCATGGCAGGTTTGAAAAGTTTTTTAAATGGAGATACGTTGAAAGTTGCGAAAGAAAAAATGATTACTACATATGACGATCAAATAGCTGCATTGGATATAACTGACCCGATGGCTGCTGTTGAATTGGTTCACAATAAAGAGGCTTTAGTTTTTGACGGTAATAATGATTTGTTGTTTTCCGATTTACAATAATGTCGGTTTATGCCAACTTTGGGATAGCGGAAAGATACCCAAAGCATCTTAATCAAGAAACTGAAGGCTGGCGACAGGAACATCTACCGTGAGTGCATTGCCTTATGCAACTACAAGGGAAAACGCCACGCAATGCTGCTCAAATGGAGAAAGACGGAGTTTGCACTGCTGTATATACCATAAGTGAAACTGACAAATCTGACAAAGAGTGTGCCATATTGAACTTGGTACACCTTTTGTTTCTTATAAGAAAACAAATTAAAAAGCACTATATGAACTATTTATTTCCGCAACAAGAGCAACAGAATAAAAAAACGCTTGTTATCATCGGTAACGGATTTGATTTGGCAGGCGGTATCAAATCCAGTTATAGCAATTTCAAACAGTGGTTGCAAATAAATGATAAATATCGCCACCTTATTAGTTTGATGGACACATTTTTTAGCAATCAACGGGATGTATGGGGAGATATTGAAAAAGCACTTGGAGAATACGATGAAGACAGTATTGTGGAATACTGTAAACCAGATGAAGAAATTGATTATGACCATCCAACACGCTCGATGGCAGCTGTGGAAGATAGCCCTGAGTGGATATTTAGACCAGTGTTGGATGAATTTATTGAGGCTTTCAAAGATTGGGTGGACAGCATTGACATTGCAAATGCGGAAAAAGTCCGTGAATTACCTGTAGAATGTAAATACTTGACATTTAATTACACAGAAACATTGGAAGTGGTATATGGCATACCTGCATCCAATATTTTGCATATTCATGGTTCTCGCATTTTAGATAATGAGTACATTATTGGGCATAATAATTTCCGAAATCCGGATGAAGCGTATAACGATGAAAGTCAAATGCCATATTTGCAAGAAACATGGAGCAAGATTATTGAATGGATGAACGGTTTGGTTAAAGATTCGACTTTTATTATTAGACAGAATACAGATTTTTTTAGCGGCTTATCTGACATTGAACAAATTGTTGTTTATGGACATTCGTTTTATGAAGTAGATTGGCCGTATATGAAAGAGATTGTGAAACAGGTTGGGTTAAACATACCGTGGACAGTGTCGTATCACAGTTCAGAAGATTTAGAACGAATAAATGACTTTGTGACAAAAATAGGTTTGACAAATGTAAGAACATTTAATTGGTAAACCTATAAATCGCAGATTGGACAAAGGTTTCTTTGCTACTTTCTTTGTCCGCCATCATGCTCA
>JAMPFD010000016.1 GCA_023664625.1 Bacillota bacterium
CTCCAAGACGGAGAGCACGGCTTGGTTTATTGCACTTCGTTTGTGAATCTACACTTTAACAAGTTAAAAGCGGAAAGTTTTAGTTTGGCCACCATTATGGGAAATAGTATTCTTCTACAATATGTCCCCATTCCTTCCCTACCATTTACTACTTATGATATGGACGGAATGAGGACAAGGCACGTATTTTCATTTCAACATGCAGATGGAATATCAGGCATCAAGTTTCATATCACCGGACTTTATCCATCCAATCCTGCGGAACAGGCATCCGAAAAGCGGCGTGATTATGGCAGGCAGGACAAACGATATGAGCAACAGCCCTGTCCAGTCCATTACCGTGACAGAAGCCTTATTGCCGACCGCCACGTCAGCCACCCATCCTGTATACACACCTATCTGACCTACGAGACCGCAGGTTCCCATTCCCGAGGAAATTGCCGGTCCGTTCATCTCAAGATGAAACAGGCAGGTGGCAAGAGGTCCTGTAATGGCACTTACAAGAATCACAGGAAGCCAGATGCGTGGGTTCTTAATGATATTGCCCATCTGCAGCATACTCGTACCTATGCCCTGTGACAACAGACCGCTCCAGCGATTTTCCCTGAAACTGAGGAAAGCGAAGCCCACCATCTGTGCACAGCATCCTGCCACAGCCGCACCTCCGGCAAGACCTGTCAGTCCGAGGGCGGCACATATTGCCGCTGAGGATATTGGCAGCGTAAGGCATATTCCCATGACCACACTGACAACGATACCCATGATAAACGGTTGCTGCTCTGTTGCCCACATTATGATTTCTCCTATGCAGACAGCCGCATGCCCTATGGCAGGAGCAAGAACTTGGGAGAGTCCCACACCGACACCAATGGTTACCATCGGAGTGACAATGATGTCAATCTTTGTTCTCCTTGACACAAGTTTTCCTGCCTCCGTGGCAGCAATAGCCATGAAGAACACTGCCAACGGGCCGCCTGCGCCGCCAAGAGTATTGGCAGCAGCTCCGACAACCGTCGCTGAGAACATCACCAACGGTGATGCCTGCAAAGCGTAAGCTATGGCGATTGCCATGGCAGGACCTGCCATGGACTTTGCAAAGTCTCCTATTTCAACAAGCCACCCTATACCGGCCTGCTGTCCTATGGTCGAAATAATTGTACCTATAAGTAATGAGGCGAACAGTCCCTGAGCCATTGCGCCCAAGGCATCAACAAAATATTTTTTCATAATCGTACAGTATCTGTGTCACAGTCAGGCACGAGCGTTGCAAAATTGTCCGGTACGCAGTCCCGCCAGGCATCAAGAACGGTCATGTCTGATTCAATGAAAAGGGGGAGCTCATTACGCTCCCCTCCATTGCGCCGCAACATTTTCATTGGCATTTTATTACTTCACATTACATTACCTGCCTTAATAAGATATTCGGCAATCTGCACGGCATTAAGAGCCGCACCCTTCTTAATCTGGTCACCGGAGAGCCAGAATGTAAGACCGTTGTCACAGGCAAGATCCGCGCGGACACGGCCGACATAGACATCGTCCTTCCCTGCCGTATAGAGAGGCATAGGATAAGGCAAGGCCTCCATTGTCTCCTTGGAAGCATCAGCATCAGCCTTTGCTCCGACCTTCTTCGGGTCATCAATGAGAGTCACGCCCTCAGCATTGCGGAAAGCCTCCTGTGCCGCCTCAACAGAAACAGGTTCCTCTGTCTCGATCCATACAGCCTCAGAATGGGCACGCAAGGAAGAGATACGCACGCACATTGCAGAGCAGCGCGCATCGGAGTGCATGATCTTCCGTGTCTCGTTGAACATCTTCATCTCCTCCTTCGTATAACCGTTATCCTGGAAGACATCGATCTGCGGTATGACATTATAAGCCAGCTGATAAGCAAACTTATCCACAGCAGGCGTCTCTTCATTGGCAAGCTGCCTATACTGCTGCTGCAGTTCCGCCATCGCCGCGGCACCGGCACCGGAGGCAGACTGGTATGATGCGACATGTATGCGCTTGATATGTGAGAGCTTCTCCAAAGGCTTCAGACATACGACCATCATGATTGTCGTACAGTTCGGATTGGCAATGATGCCGCGCGGACGTACAAGAGCATCCTCGGCATTACATTCCGGCACAACGAGAGGTACATTCTCGTCCATGCGGAAAGCAGAGGAATTGTCTATCATCACGGCTCCATACTTGGTGATGTCCTCACAATACTCCTTTGATATTCCGGCACCCGCAGACGTAAATGCTATGTCCACATCCTTGAAATCATCTCCATGCTTAAGGAGCTGCACCTCATGTTCCTTGCCGCGGAACATGTACTTGGTACCCGCCGACCGCGTTGAGCCGAAGAGTACAAGCTCGTCAAGAGGGAAATTCCTCTCGTCAAGGACACGGAGAAACTCCTGTCCGACTGCGCCGGAAGCGCCAACAATTGCTACTTTCATTTTTCTTTTACCTTAAATTTATATATATTACATTAATTATTTTTCCAGAATTCCGGAGTGAACAGTATCAGCACCGTGAATATTTCAAGACGCCCGACAAGCATAAGCATGGAACAGAACCACTTGCATGTTACCGGCAGCTCTCCCCAGGACATTGTCGGTCCGATCTCCGTACCCAAGGTCGGTCCGACGTTTGACAGGCATGAGAGGCACAATGTGATAGAGTTTATGACATCAACCCCAATGGCTGTGAAATAAGTCGCAGCCATAAGGAAGAGCACGAAGTAGAGCATCATGAATGCAAGGAGGCGGCTGCGTGCCGAATGGGATATGATTGTATCATTGATACGTACCGGAAGTACAGCATTCGGATGGAGAATCTGGCGGAACTCATTGAAGATTATCTTCAAGACAATCACAATTCGGATACATTTGTTACCACCAGCCGTAGAGCCGGCACAGCCGCCGATATACATGCAGATACCCAACACTATCCATGTCACATGAGGCCAGCGTGCCGCATCGTCACTGAAGAGTCCGGTGCTCGTGAGGAATGACACCACCTGGAATATGCCGTAACGGAACGCCCTCCAGAGAGAATAGTTATTATATGCCATCAGATAGTACATGACAATCGCAGTAGCGGCGAATGTCACGAAGAGATAGAAGCGCAGCTCTGTGTTCCGGAAGAACTCCTTTATCTTCATTTTCGACGCTGCAAGATACAGCAGCGTGAAGTTCACTCCGGAGAGAAAGCAGAAGAATGTTCCCGAAAGTTCTATGAAAGGAGAATTGAAGAACTCCGTCGATGAGTTATGCGTTGCAAAGCCTCCCGTCGCCGTTGTTGTCATGGCATAGTTCACACTGTCAAAAACGGACATTCCTCCAATATAATAGAACAGCATGCAGCCCATTGTAAGTATGATATACACCATCCATATAGCATGGGACGTTGTGGAGATCCTCGGGTGAAGCTTTGTCCTTATGGGACCTGTCGCCTCCGCCGAGAACACTTTTATGTTACCTCCGCCGCCCACCAGCGACGGCAGCAGTGCTATTGTGAAGAAGACAATACCGAGACCTCCTATCCATTGCGTCATCGTACGCCAGAAGAGTATGCCGTGCGGAAGGGCCTCCACGTCATTGATGATTGTTGCCCCCGTAGTGGTAAATCCTGAGATTGTCTCGAAATATGCATCCGTGAAATCAGGAATATATCCGCCGATAAGAAACGGCAGCATCCCGAAGAACGAGAACACTATCCACGTTGCAGAGACAAGGAAATAGGCATCTTTCCTGCTCAGGCTGTTCCGCGCTCCCTTTCCGTAAGTATGGCATCCGAAGCCGGCCGCGGCAGTGATGAGGATTGTCCACAGGAACGGCACGGTATCATTCTCGCAATAGAAAACGGACAGCCCCATGCACAGCAGAAGAAGTGACGCTTCCAGCCACAGCAGCGAGCCCATAATCTTTGATATTATTCTCCAGTTAAGCACTTTATTATCGCATTTTTCCACTCAGCCTCAGCTTTAAGCCAGGCAGATATATTGTTGTTGATGGCAACCTATGTCCCCAACTGTCAGCCTTGGAACCGTGGAAGCAGAGTACTTCCGGGGATTCGGTCACTTCTCCTTTCACTTGAAAAGCTGTTCAATCTTACGCAGGTTTACATCATGGGAGAACACCATGACGGAGTCTCCCGGCTTGATTTGCGTATTACCGGACACCAGCATGCCATGTCCGTCACGCAGCAAACCGCCTATCGTGATGCCTTTCGGCAACCCGAGATCCTTAACCGGCTTCCTTGTAACCTTTGACTTTTCTGCCACGAGGAACTCAGTGACATCGGCATTGGCAGTCATGAAGAACCTTACGTTGGAGGCATCACCGGCAAGAAGCATCTGATAGATATGTCCTGCCGCAATTATTTTCTTGTTTATTATCGTGCCGATGTCAAGACTTTCAGCCATGGAGATATAATCTACGTTCTCCACCTGCGCCACAGTCTTGCGCACTCCCCTGCGCTTCGCGGCGAGACAGGCAAGAATATTCGTCTCGGCGTTGCCCGTCAAGGCAACGAAAGCCTGCGTATTGGCAATGTTCTCGTCACGGAGAAGCGACATGTCACGGCCGTCTCCATGAATGATCATGACATTTTTCTTGTTTATCAGTTCATTCAGACGGTTACAGCGAGCCTCGTCACGCTCTATAATCTTGAGATTCATGTACTCAGGAATGGTATGCGCGACACGCACGGCAGCCTTGTCGCCACCCATTACCATCACGTTCCTTACGTCAGCATAGTCCTCCTTACCGACTATCTCACGGATATATGGGATATATTCCACTGTGGTCATGAAATAACACAGGTCGCCATCCTCCACAGTGTCCCAGCCACCGGGGATGAGGGTCTCATTGCCACGCTTTATGGCGACGACATGATACGGGTCATCCGGCCCGCAGAGGTCTTTCAAGGGAGTATTGAGAATTTTAGAGAACGAGCGCATCTTTATGGCGAGAAGCACCAGTTCTCCGTCAAAGACATCCCAGCGCTGGCGCACCCACGACATCTTCAGGCCGTTGATTATATCCTTTGCGGCAAACACCTCAGGATAGATCATGGAGTCCACGCCCATCGTTGGGAAGATATTCGGCAACGACGGGTCGATATACTCGAAATTGTCAATACGCGCGACGGTTCTCTTCGCTCCCAAAGCCTTTGCTATTGCGGCACTCGTTATGTTCGTAGTCTCATCAGGAGTGACGGCGATATACAAATCCGCGTGTGCAGTTCCGGCATCGGAAAGTGCACGGATACTTGTCGGCGATGCCGCCATTGTCATTACATCACAGTTTGCTCCGACATCAGCAAGGCGTTCATTGTCATCATCAATGAGTGTGCAGTCGAAGTTCTCGCCTGCCAGAAGCTTTGACAGATGGACACCCATATCTCCGGCACCGGCAATGATAAGTTTCATATCTCTTCTTTATTTTTTCGTTTATTTTCCGCAGCTGCAGGCATCACCCCTCACAGCTGAGCGGATGGACTCCTTGTCAAGTCCGACGATAGTCCTCAGCTCATCCACTGTACCATGCTCCACAAAACCGTCCGGAAGCCCGAGACGCGTCACAGGAATGAGCTTGCCGTTATCCTGCAGCCATTCACATACGGCAGAGCCGAGTCCTCCGTTCCGCACTCCGTCCTCAACGGTAACGATACGCTCATAACGTTCCGAGACCTCCCTGAGAATATCCTCGTCAAGCGGCTTCAGGAAGCGCATGTCATAATGTGCCGCATTTTCTTCCCTGGCAACCCGTTCCGCATCAACGCCGAGAGGGCCTATTGACAGAACCGCCGTACGCACCCCCCGGCACATCTGACGGCCTTTCCCGACAGGCACCTCGGTCATGGTGCACCGCCAGTCCGGCCGTGAGCCGCATCCGCGGGGATAGCGTATGACCCATGTGCCCATTCCGGGCAGCTGTGCCGTAAACATCATATTGCGCAGCTCATGCTCGTCCATTGGCGAGCAAATGGTAAGATTCGGCACAGGGCGTAATGCCGCCATGTCAAAAGCTCCATGATGAGTCGGGCCGTCCTCCCCCACCAGTCCTGCCCTGTCAAAGCAAAGGACGACAGGAAGTTTCATTGTCGCCACGTCATGGATGATATTGTCATACGCTCTCTGTGCAAAGGCGGAATATATATTGCAGAAAGGAATCAGTCCGTCCTTCGCCATACCGCCGGAGAAAGTCACGGCATGCCCTTCGGCAATACCGACATCAAAGGTGCGCGCCGGCATCCTCTCCATCATTATGTTCATCGAGCATCCTGTCGGCATTGCAGGGGTCACACCGACAATCTTCGGATTACGCTCCGCAAGTTCAAGGAGAGTCTCACCGAAAACAGTCTGGAACTTCGGCGGTTTCGGCCTGCCTTTTTCTTCATTTCCCGTTCCGTCACTATTCAGCCGCTTGCCTGTCTCCGGATCAAACACTCCCGGAGCGTGCCATATCGTAGGCATATCCTCGGCAGGTTTGTAGCCATGTCCCTTCACGGTGTGGAGATGCAGGAGCTTTGGGCCTCTCATCTCCTTCAGCTGCCTCAGGACACGGACAGTCTCTATGACATCATTACCGTCCACAGGGCCGAAATACCTGATGTTCATTCCCTCAAAGATATTCTGCTGCTGTGACAGCGCGGACTTCAAGGCATTGCTCAGCCGTATGATTGTCTTCCTGCGGCGTTCGTCCATCCAGCCGTGCTCGCCCATCCATGTGGCAACCCTCATGCGGCAGTCATTGTACCTCTTGCCTGTGTTAAGGTTCAGAAGATACTGCTTCATGCCGCCGACAGAGCGGTCAATGGACATATTGTTGTCATTGAGGACAATGAGCAGGTCGTTCGGCGACGAAGAGACATTGTTCAGACCCTCAAAAGCCAGTCCGCCGGACATGGCTCCGTCCCCGATGACCGCCACGACATGGCGCACGCCGCCGTCCCCATCATTGCCTTTGGCAGGCATCTTGTCCTTTGAGAGACGCGCAGCCACCGCCATACCGAGAGCCGCGGAGATGCTGTTGGAGGCATGGCCGCACGTAAAGGTGTCGTACTCCGACTCCTCCGGCGACGGGAACGGCTTCAGGCCGTGGAGCTTTCTGTTCGTCTTGAAAGCCTCACGGCGTCCGGTAAGTATCTTATGCGGATACGCCTGATGGCCCACGTCCCACACGATCCTGTCATCCGGGGTGTCGAAGACATAGTGGAGAGCCACCGTCAGCTCAAGAGCACCGAGGCTTGAGGCGAAATGTCCAGGGTTGACAGCACAGTCGTTGACAACCTCACGGCGCAGTTCGTCACACAAAGCAGGCAGTTCCTCCACCTTCAGGCGGCGGAGGTCTGCCGGTGTATTTATCTTATCAAGTAATTTAGGCATTTCCCCTTCTTTCCTTGCTTTTCTCGTTTTCAGTCTTGATTAGCAGCACTGTCCTCCGAACTTATCTGTCAGAGAAAAGCGCATCATCATATTTCAGCATGACAGGCTTCTGCCCGTACTCCTTCATAAGTTCCGCGGAAGCATACCTTACAGGCACGACGAGGCGGAACATATATTCACGGAACCAGTCGGAAGTCATGACAAGATAACCTTTCTGGCCGGAGTCCGTACCCCAGGAGTTCTCCACTTTCCATGCCGTAGGCTTACCGCTGCCGTCAAGGTTCACGGCAACGAGGGTCATCGCATGTGTAGAGCCGCTGTCATGGGTGCTTATGCGCTCAGCCTTGTTCATATTGAACTCTGTCTGGAAAAGGCTTGCATAGTCAAAGTTATCAAGGGAGGCAAAACCGCGCTTGCTGTCGAGGAACTTGCCCACGTCGTACGAAGAGTACATCTTCTGATTGCCTTTCAGCGCTTCTATGGCAAGGGCTTCGATCTCCTCCATCGGGAGATTGAGGTAACGCCAGTTGCTTCCGTCATAAGTATGGCGGTCATACTCAATCTCGTAGACTTTATGATAAGGGTTACGAGGGTCATTCATGACCATCAGGTATCCGTCACTGAGGGTCTTCAGTGCTCCCACTTCCTCTGCGAAAGAAAGAGGAGTATACTTCTTCTCTTCCCCGACCGGTTTGCCGTCCTTGTCATGATGACAGTAGGAGAACTCTGCAGGAGGAACACCGTAAGCCATTGTCAGCATGCGGTAGACCGTCTTCAGCATCTCCGTCTTCTCTTTCTCCACCGCCGCAGGCTTCTTGCCGTCAGCAACCATCTTACGGAGCTTCAGGCCGTACTCACGGAGCTTGCTTGCGACAAGGCGGTCTATGCGTGAGGTGCTCTCGGCGGAAAAAGTTTCCGGCATCACCTCCATCGGCACGAGACCGTACTTCTTCACGAGGTCAATGACACCGCAGAATGTTCCGCCGTCACTTATAGGATGGCTGAAAAAGAAATCAACTTCCTGGTCGGTCATGGGCTTCTTTGCCGTATCAATCACTCCCTGAAGCATCAGGTTGGCTTTCTCCAGCTGGTCATAGACGAAGAGGTAGCCCTGAGAGAACTCAACCACCCTGCCCAAAGTGTCGGCAGCGGCGAAATCGGAACGGAGAACATTGAAACCGGAGAACATCCAGCAGCGGCCGGAGCTCTTCTGGTTATGGATGGACTGCTTCTTAGTCTCCACGGAGAACTGTGCCGGCACCGGCTTCAACTGTGCCTCGCCCTTTGCCAACTGGTCTATCGGATTCATTCTTATCGCTGTGGTAAGGGCCTTCTGTGCAGGCGAGTCCACACCTGAACGGCTTGCTATTTCCTTTAACAGGGCGGCATCGAGACCGCCGTTCTTTGTCTGTGCGGACACCATTACTGTTGAGAGTGCCATGGCACACAATATAACCTTTGTTTTCATACGCGCGTATATTTTTATGTATTTTATTGCAAAATTACTATAAATATTTGAGTTACACACGATACTTATACAATAATTAACAAAACACAAATCCCGAAAAGCGGCCTTTTCTGCCGGGCATCATGCGGGAAAACGCCTCGGAATATGGCTCCGGCATATAAAATCAGGCATACATTCCCATGTATTTACATGCCATGGCAAGTAACTGCCGGAAAACTGTCACATAAAAAAACGTCATTAAATCAGTCAGAAAATTAAGCGGCATGATGCTGACAAGCATGAAATTCCCATTGCAAAGACCTCATGCCGGCATAAGAGATACACCATCTCCGATATTCCGGGTTTTCTAATCTCCTATTTATCATAATATGGGAAATCCGCTTCAAGACAGCTTCTTTTTACTATTTTCCACCCCGCCATTTACTCTTTCAAAGGCCGGAAACGGACTATTACGCCCCGAAATCTTACATTTTGGACTGCAAAACACGACCTTTCACATGGTCAAAGGTAACCTTTTGTCATGCGAAAGGTTACCGTCAGCATGCCAATTCATTGCAGTCGCAATCATAAATCTCCGTAAACAGCTGACCGGCAGCCTGTTGCAAAAGACAAAAATTCATGCGGTTTTCAGAACTTTCAGGCGGATTTTTCTTTCTGCGGAATTCTACGGAAGGAAAAGCACCGTGAGTTTTCTTTATACATGCCGGCAAAGGCAACGATTTCAAACAAGCAACTTTGAAAATTAGTTTTTGTGAGAAACTGCTCAGTATAAACCGATTTTCTCCAGCCACTTAAAAGAAGCATGCAAAGCAAGCCTCATCAGCAGCAACAGAAACGGCAAGAAGACGGCAAGAGGGGTGCCACGGCAAGGATTTGTTAATTAATGACTTTTATTCTTTATCTTTCACAAAAGTAAAGGAGCGGAATAATATTCTTAGGCAAACAATTCGTAACTTTGTATAAAAATTACATAACCCTCAGTAAATTATATGGTTCGAAAACTTCTGACAACCATGCTTCTCCTGTCTTCCATATCTGCGGAAGCGCAGGAAAATGCAGTATGTGACAGTGTGAGCAATACAGCGAAGCCTGACCTTTGTGGAATAATTTCCAATCAGCTCACACACGTTCCACAGAGCGGAGCATGCATATCCATGAGCAACGGGAAGAGAGTCACAACGGCATGGGACGGCAGATACAGCATCACCGACACACTGTTCACGACGGCAAGCATCACGAAACGCGGGTTCCTCACACGCAACCTCCGGCGTGACGAGTTCACGGACACGCTGTTCCTGATTCCCGCCGCCCACGGCATCGCAGAAGTGACGGTATGGGGCAAGCGCGGCAGCAACGCCCGTTTCTTCACACCGATGTCGAAGATTGACGCTGAGCTGGCGGAAATCGGCGGCAACCTCGGATTCAACGCTCTCGGGTTCCTGATGCTTGCGGCACAAAAACTGAAAATCATTCCTAAGCCGGGAGAGAAGAGAAGAAAGCGGGAGGAGAAGCACCGCTCCGTAATCGAGCACTACTGACTGTGCTTCCGCAAACTCATGCCGAGACGGATTATGCCGCGGGGCTTCTTTTTTCAAGGCTGACATGCCGGACGGCCGCCGCCCCGGCATACGCCATTCCTGACGGGAAACCATACGGACGGCAACTTTGTGTTGCTTAAGCAAACAGCTGTCGGGAATTTGGTTATACTTCAAACGCAATTATTTTTCAGCCGGTCAGTATGCGGAACAGAAGGAGCGATACGGGCATTGTGACTGAATGTCAAACATAAAGGCGACAAAAAAAATAATTTTCGGAAAGAAAATATTCTATTATAAAATGATTTACAATAGTTACTCATAACCTCAGCGGTAATGAACAAGAGACAGACGATGAACAACAACAGAGATTCTTTAGACTTTTCAAAAGAGCCGGTGGAACGACTGTTCCGGAAAATGTTCTTTCCGACACTCATCGGCATGGTGTCAATGGTTGTGCTGAACATCACCGACGGAGCCTTCGTGGGGCACGGTGTCGGCAGCGATGCCTTGGCAGCAGTGAATATTGTGGCACCGTTGTACATGATTATCAGCGGAATAGGACTGATGTTCGGAATAGGCGGCAGCGTAGTGGCGAGCATACATCTCTCGAAAGGAAATGTCAAGGCTGCCAACATAAACCTCACGCAAAGCGTCCTTGCAAGCATAGCCACAGGCGTCATTCTCGGAGCCTTGGTGTTCGCGTTCCAGAGGGAGACGTGCCTGCTGTTCGGATGTTCGGAAGCCCTGCTGCCCCTTGCCTGCTCGTACATCAGGTGGGTGGCGGTGCTGGCTCCGTTCAACATGTTCGGCATGACGGGAATGTTCATGGTGCGGCTTGACGGGAGACCGAAGTTCGCAATGACCGTAAACTGCTCCATAGCGGCACTGAACATACTCCTTGACTACCTCCTTGTCTTCCCCATGGGCATGGGACTGGAAGGCGCAGCGATAGCCACCACCACGGCATTTGCCTCCGGCTGTATCCCGCTGGCATGGTTTCTGCTGACACAGACGAAGACCGTGCGCTTCCGCAGATTAAAGACAAGCCGCACAAGTCTGGGACTTACGGCACGTAACCTTGGCTACCAGATGAAGATTGGTGCTTCCGGACTTTTCGGGGAACTGGCTTTGGCATCAACGATGATTGTGGGCAACTACGTATTCATCCACTATCTGGGCGAAGACGGTGTGGCGGCGTTCTCCGTAGGATGCTACTGTCTTCCGATTGTCTTTATGGTCGGCAACGCCATTGTGCAGAGCGTACAGCCCATAGTGAGCTTTGCCCACGGCATGAAGAACGGGGAGCGTCTTGCCGGAGCACGGCGCATAGCTTTCGGAACAGCCGGTGTAACGGGGGTATTGGGCATGCTTGCAATATGGCTCGGGGCAAGCGTCATCGCCATAACGTTCATGGAGCCGGACTGTCATGCCTACGAACTGTGCCGCGACGGACTGCCTTACTATTCTCCGGCGTTCCTGTTCATTGCCTTAAACGTAGTGGCCATAGGTTATCTGCAGAGCGTCGAGGAAGCACGGAAGGCAATGATTTTCACGGCGTTGAGAGGTTTTGTATTTTCCATCCCGTGTTTCATACTGCTCCCGATGGTAATCGGTGAGAACGGAACATGGCTCGCCCTGCCTCTTGCTGAAGCAATGACAACGGCGGTGATGCTCATAACCGTAAAGGCAAGATGCAGCAGAGACAACCGTCAGACAGCTGCAGGAAAGTAGCTGACACGAAAATCACGGTTATCCTTCATACGGTTAAGCAAGCAAAAAGAGAAAGAAGGCCAAGTCTTGACGACGGACCGATTAACTGCAAAATAATATCCGACAGCCAACTGAATGGCACTCACGGCTATTCTGCCGTCATGAAGCCATTGTGCTGAGTAAAATGTCCAAGGGCACGCAACAGAAATTGTTGCGCGCCCTTGGACATATAGTAAGGTTGGAAAAGGCAAGTAAATGTTGAAAATTGGTTTATACCAAAAACGCAGTTGCTTTTCAGGCGGTTAGTGCACGGAACCGAAGGGACAATGCAGGCATTGTGACTGAGTGACAAGCACCAAACGACAAAAAAGAACAAGTTTTCGTGAGAACATATATATTATAAAACAATTCTCAACAGTTACTTGTCATTAGACAAGATGTCCGATAATACTCTCACGGTCGCCAGGCAGATAGTCAATGACCGGAATCTCAACCATTGTGTAGCATCCCGGCTGCTGACGCATTGAGGCGCGTGCTACATTGACAAGCACCTGGGCTGTCAAGGCCGGATTGTTTATCTTCATGTTGAATTCGAACAACTGGTTATGAGTCTTGCCGGACACGCCCTTACGGGTGAGATTGACACCATGACCGACATCGTTGAGGGCATCTACGCTCTCGACCTGGAAGACATGGGTCTCGTCATTGGCGAAGTACGGGTCGGTCTTGATTGCATTTACGACTTCATCAAACACGGCACCGTCCTCAAGCTCAACGTACACCATACGGCGGTGTATGCCCTCACCTACGGGAATTGTCATTGAAAGGGCATCCTTAACCCCAGCCTTGGAACGCACGCACACAGAGTGGCCCATGGAGCGGCCCGGACCAAAGTTTGTGTAAGACAGGCCTTTAGGTGCGAGAGACTCCATCAGTGTGCGTACCACTGAGTCTGAACCCGGATCCCATCCTGCCGCTATCACACTGACAGTTCCGGTCTCCTTGTTCACCTTGTCAAGAGTACGGCGATACTCGACTATAGAGCCGTGAATATCAAACGAATCCACTGTGTTTATACCGAGCGGGAGAATCTGCTTGGCATATTCCTCACAGGAACGTGTCGGAGTGGCGAGAATGGCAACGTCCACCTTACCTAAATCCTTGATATCCTTAACAACTTTATAGTCAGAAATTTCCTTCGGACACTCCTCCGCTCCGTTGCGGCGGACGATACCTGCAATTTCAAAATCCTCTGCTGCTTCAAGAGCCTCGACGGTGAAGCGGCCTATGTTTCCGTAACCTACTACGGCAGCTCTGATTTTTCCCATATTTTTTGTTTGTTTTAATGATTAATCATATTCATTTTTGTTACGCTCTGCAATACGGAGCGTAATCATGCATAATTCCATTTTACTCGCATACGCGGCAGAATAATGGCTTTATGTAAGCCTTTAATGGTTTTCGGATGCAAAATTAGCAATAATTATCGGGAATTCTTACCATTTGTCCGTTTTCTTTTCCCGAGTAATATTATTTAACACAAATATCCGTTTCCGATACAATAAACGGGGTTCACATACGTTATTATTTTTGTACACACGTATTAAATATAGAGGAAATCATGATTGAATATATAAAAGGCGAACTGACAGAACTGACCCCTGCAATGGCCGTCATAGAGGCAGGCGGAGTGGGTTACGGACTGTGCATAACCTTGAATACATACACCTCGCTGCAAGGCATAAGGAACACGGACGGCAACAATGATGTCAAACTTTATGTCCATGAACAGCTTGTCACCGGAGGAAGGGACGATTCTTTCACCCTATATGGTTTTTCCAGCAGGCAGGAGAGGGAACTTTACCGTCTGCTGATAACTGTCAACGGTGTCGGAGGCAACACGGCCCGTATGATTCTTTCCGCCACCACGCCTGGAGATCTATGCAACACCATAGCAAGCGGCAACGAGAAAATGCTGAAAACCGTAAAGGGCATCGGACCGAAGGCGGCACAGAGAATCATACTTGAGCTGAGGGACAAAATCGTTTCGCTCGGAATAACAGATGAGCTGCATGCGAGTGCCGGTACTGACGGTGCGGCAACGACGGTCAATGCCGAAATACGGGACGAGGCTGTCGCCGCACTGACGGCTCTCGGCTTCTCCCCTGCCCCGTCGGCAAAGGCCGTCACGGAAATCCTGAAAGAGAATCCTGACGTTCCTGTGGAACAGGTTATCAAGATTGCATTGAAAATGATAAAGTAAGTAATGGCGTGACAGAAGATATCCGCCGGGCCGGTTCTTTTTTTTGTTATCAGGGACTTTGAACAAGAAAGTGCACAGGATTGCATGACTGAAAATGAAGTTCATAGCATCAAAAAAAAGACATACCGGGACGTAAAATAGAAATAATCACGGAAGTTTATGTTTTTCCATTACCGAGTGAGCAATATCACTTCCCGACTTGAAAGCATAATAAAACAAACCGTTAAGCTCACTTACATAAAAGCAATTCCGGCTTGAACAAACTGAGAAATATTGCCACATGGATAGTCGCCAGCGCATTTACAGTGCTGACAGGATATGCCATGACCATGCCACAGGCAGCAAGGCAACAGGACAAGGATAACAACGGCAAGGACAAAAAGGACTCGCTGACGACAAAACTTGACGAAATTCTCGTCATTGACACAGAGGAGATTCCTGACTCCCTGCTTAATCCAAGATGGAGAATACAGAAGACAATCCCTGCAACTTTTGAAGATCTCAAACAGGGTTCTGCTGACCTTAAACGTCCTGAGAACCTTGAGCAGAAAGTCGAGTATAACGATTCCATAGACCGATATGTAATCGGATACAAGATGGGCGGTACGTACATCGATGCTCCGATGATGCTTACGCTTGACGAATATCTGAATTATATCGGCAAGGAACAGCGTGCTAAATACTATAAAGAGAAGAATTCTGAGATCTTTGAGCAGAAAGGTAAAGAAAAATTTGATTTCACCGACATGCACTTTGACCTCGGGCCTGCGGAGAAAATCTTCGGTCCGGGCGGTGTGAGAATAAAGACCCAAGGTACGGCGGAACTGCGGTTCGGAGCAACGGTGAAGAAGATTGACAACCCGTCTCTCCCAATACGCAACCGTAAGACGACTTCTATTGACTTTGACGAGAAAATCAATGTCAACGTGACCGGAAAGGTCGGTGACAAGGTTAACATGGGACTCAGCTACAACACTGACGCGACCTTCAACTTCGACCAGCAGAACATCAAACTGAAATATGAGGGCAAAGAGGATGAAATCATCAAGTTGGTTGAAGCCGGCAACGTATCCTTCCCTTCAAATTCCTCACTCGTACAGGGTGCGTCCTCACTGTTCGGCATCCGCACCGACCTGCAGTTCGGCAGGCTGAAGCTGCAGACCGTATTGTCACAAAAGAAGTCTAACTCGTCAAGCGTAAGCTCAAAGGGCGGCGTGCAGCTGACACCGTTTGAGATTGACGTGGCGGACTATGAGGAGAACCGTCACTTCTTCCTCTCAAATTTCTTCCGCGCACAGTATGACAAGGGCATGGCATCCTTGCCGAACATTACTACGGGAGTGAAGATTAACCGTGTGGAGGTATGGGTGACCAACAAGTCCGGCGCAACGACAAACACACGCAACGTCATTGCTCTCACAGACCTTGGCGAGGCACAGAAAATAAGCAATAACGTGTGGGGTGGCGACATGGGCAACGACGTACCGTCAAGCAATGCCGCAAACTCCGAGTACGCTACAATGGCCGGTACGCTGCAGGCGGCGCGTGACATAGACCTCACGTCCTCAACCCTTGACGGATACAACCTTGTGGGCGGCGCGGACTACGAGAAAATAGAGCGTGCAAGACAACTATCCTCATCGGAATATACCATCAACCAGTATCTTGGATACATCTCTCTGAAAACAACACTGCAGACAGACCAGGTCCTTGCCGTGGCATACGAATATACATACGGCGGCCAGACGTATCAGGTCGGAGAGTTTGCGGCTGACCAGCCGGACAATTCCAAGGCTCTTTTTGTCAAGTCTCTTAAGAATACGGCTAACAACCCTCAACAGGGCAACTGGCCGCTGATGATGAAAAACGTCTATTACCTTGCGTCAAGCGTGGAGAAAACAAAGTTCCGGCTTGATGTGAAGTTCCAGTCCGACTCGGCCGGGGTGTATCTTACGTATATCCCGGAGCAACAAGTGAAAGGCACGCCACTGGTGAAACTTCTCGGTGCTGACCGTCTTGACAACAACAACAAGGCTCACTCTAACGGATATTTTGACTTCGTGGAGGGCTATACCGTAAGCAACGGCAGGGTTTTCTTCCCTAAAGTGGAGCCTTTCGGAAGCTATATCTATGAGACACTGAGGAATGCCGGCGTGCCAAATCCAGAGAGGTACGCATATACAGAGCTTTATGACTCCACAAAAACCATCGCCAAACAAATAGCGGAGAAAGACAAGTATATTCTCACGGGACAGTTCAAAGGTACGTCATCCAATGTCATCTCGCTCGGGGCATATAATGTTCCGCGTGGCTCAGTGATTGTCACGGCAGGAGGAGTGGTCCTCACGGAAGGTTCAGACTACTCAGTCGATTATGCCGCCGGAGAGGTTACAATCCTTAATCAGAGTATTGTAGACGCAGGAACGAACATCAATGTTTCCCTGGAAAGCGACACAGACTACGGACAACAGAGAAAGACCATGGTCGGTATTAACTGGGAATACGAATTCTCTAAGAACTTTCAGATGTCCGGAACATTCCAGCATCTTTCCGAACAGGCACTGACGACCAAAGTGACAATGGGTTCGGAACCGCTGAAAAACACTCTTTGGGGTGTCAACCTGAACTGGAAAAAGGAGTCACAGTGGCTTACCAATATCCTTGACAAGTTGCCTTTCCTGCATCTTACGGCACCGTCATCAATACAAATTTCAGCGGAATTCGCACAACTTATTGCCGGAACCGCAAGCGGAACGCAGGACAACGCCTCTTACCTTGACGACTTTGAGAATGCCACGAACAAGATTGACGTATCCACTCCTACCTCGTGGACACTGTCAAGTGTGCCGTCAATGTTCGAGGAGCAGAAAGACAAGACTACTCTCGCAAGCGGATTCAACCGCTCATTGCTGGCATGGTACAACATTGATCCTCTCTTCACAAGACAGGGCTCCTCACTTACCCCGGGACATATAAAGGGCGATCTAGCACAGCTTTCCAACCATTACGTCCGCGAAGTGTATGTCAGCGAACTCTTCCCCAACCGTGATCAGAGTACCTATAACGGAGCGACAAGCACGCTGCCGGTACTGAACCTCGCCTATTATCCTGACGAACGTGGCCCATATAACTTTACGACGGCACTTGACAACAAGGGCAGACTGGCCATGCCTAAGCGAAGTTGGGGCGGCATGATGAGAAAACTTGACACATCAGACTTTGAAACTGCCAACGTCGAATATATAGAATTCTGGATGCTTGACCCTTTCATCAACACTCCGAACGGACACGCTGACGTACAGGGAATGGGAGGAGACATGTACTTTAACCTCGGTGAAGTCAGCGAGGACATCCTTCGTGACGGCAAGAAATTCTATGAGAGCGGCATGCCTACCGACGACTCACAGGCTTTCACAACCACACAATGGGGCAAGATTCCGACACAGGCTGCCGTGACGTATGCCTTCTCTACGGCATCGGGAACAAGACACCTGCAGGACGTAGGATACAACGGTCTGACAGATGAAGAGGAGCGTACATTCGAAGGATACCGCACTTTCCTCGACTATGTAAATACGGCATATAGCGGAAACGACTCTGTATATAACGCCATCATGAACGATCCGGCAAATGATGACTATCAGTATTTCCGCAGTTCTCAGTTCGACAATGCCCAAACCCCAATCCTAGAACGCTACAAACGCATAAACAACCCTCAGGGCAACTCTCCTGATTCAGACCAGAGAACTGAAGGATATGACACGTCATACAAGACTACTCCTGATGTAGAGGACATCAATCAGGACTTCACACTGAACGAATACGAGAAATACTACCAATACCATATCTCACTGCGGCCTGAGGATATGGAAGTGGGACAGAACTTCATCGTGGACAAGCGCGTGGCTTCCCCACCGCTCAGAAACAGTGACAGAGAACAGGTTACATGGTACCTGTTCCGCATTCCTCTGCGAGAATACGAGAGCAAGACCGGGTCAATCTCTGACTTTACGTCAATAAGGTTCATGCGTATGTTCCTTACCAATTTCGAGAAACCTGTCATTGTGCGCCTCGGAACGCTTGACCTCGTCCGCGGAGAATGGCGTGTCTATGAACAGAATCTTGAGAACTCAGCCTCAACGGGAACACTCGCAGTCAGTGCTGTCAATATTGAAGAGAACAATGACAAGACTCCTGTCAACTACGTTCTGCCACCGGGAATATCCCGCGTCGTAGACCCTTCACAGCCACAGCTGACAGAAAATAACGAGCAGGCTCTGTCAATGACACTTACCAACATGGCTCCCGGCGAGTCAAAGTGCGTATATAAGAATATGTATCTCGACATGCGCTACTATAAACATCTGCAGATGTTCACACATGCACATGCCTTTGAGGCCGACCATACCGACCTCGAGAACAACCAACTGGCACTCTTCGTACGCGTAGGCTCTGACTACAAGTCCAATTTCTATGAATACGAGATACCTCTAAAACTTACTCCAGAAGGACACTATGACACATATTCCACAGAGCAGTGCCGCCTTGTATGGCCAGAGGAGAATATGCTTGACATAGACCTCAGCGTGTTCACGTCCATAAAAAAAGAACGCAACAAAACAGGAAGGGCGTATAACAAGCTGTTTACTGCGTACGATCCGGACAATCCCAAGAACAAAGTGTCTATCATGGGCAACCCGACTCTCGGAGAAGTGAAGACCATGATCATAGGTGTCCGTAACCTTTCATCCTCCACAAAGTCAGGAGAAGTCTGGGTCAACGAGCTGCGTCTCAAGGAGACTGAGAACTCCGGAGGATGGGCTGCACAGGGGAACATGAACCTGCAACTGTCAGACCTCGGTACCGTCAACATCAACGGGAAGCACACCTCCGCAGGTTTCGGCGGTCTGGAGCAGGGCGTTACACAACGTTCCACTGACGATTTCACGACATATTCCTTAACAGCTAATGTGGAACTCGGCAAGTTCTTCCCTGACAAAGCTAAGGTTTCCGTACCCGTCTACTATAGCATGACAAAGGAAAAGACATCACCGAAATACAATCCGTTGGACACCGACATGGAACTCAAGGACGCTCTTGATGCCGAACCTGACAAACATCGCAGGGATTCAATAGAGAGCATTGCCGTGACAAAGATCACGAACACCAACTTCTCTGTCTCCAACGCACGTGTCGGCATATCCACGAAGGGCCATCCGATGCCGTATGACCCTGCAAACTTCTCATTCTCATACAGCCATTCACATACACATAAACAAGGCGAGACGACCATCTACGAGAACGAAGACAACTGGCGAGGCTCACTGAACTACTCATGGAGCCCAGTCTATAAGCCACTGGAACCGTTCAAAAAAATCAAGTCAAAGTCCAAATATTTTGACATTCTGAAACGTTTCGGACTGAATTGGCTGCCGCAGTCTGTCGCATTCAATACAGAAATGACAAGATCTTACTACGAATTGCAGGAGCGCGACATGGATGCCATGGAAAGTTCGCAACTTCCACTGACGTTCAGCTCGCAGTTCCTGTGGAACCGTGACTTCTCGCTGCGTTGGGATTTGACAAAGAACCTGCATTTCAATTTCCAGTCAGCTACACACGCTGAGATAGAAGAGCCATACACTGCCGTGAACAAAGATCTCTACCCGGAGCAATACCAGGCATGGAAAGACTCCGTATGGACGAGCATAAAGCACTTCGGCACTCCTCTTGACTACAGTCAGAACGTAAGTGCATCATACCGGCTGCCTCTGAACCTCATACCAATCTTCGACTGGCTCACTGCCGACGGCAGCTACTCCTCAACGTACAACTGGGTGCGCGGCACGGAACTTGAGGACGGAACGTCGCTCGGAAACACAGTAGCGATGAACAGGACCTATTCCCTCAACGGCACATTTGCAATGGAAAAGCTGTATAATCACGTACCATTCCTTAAGAAAACCAACGACAGGTTCAACCGCAGCATTAAGCGGGACAGCAGCAGGAACAACAAGGCGAAGGGTACAAGCAGCAAGAATAACAGAAAGAATGCAAAGGATTCCAAGAACGATCCAAAGACACAGCTTCCCAAAAACAAGAACTCTGTCGAGAAAGAACTTACACTCTATCCAGACAGTTCAATAGAGTTCTCACACGGAAAGAACTCAAAACGCCTCATCGTCACCGCGAAATCCAAAGACGGAAAGCTTGTTCCCATAAAGTTCAAGAAGAAGGACAACAACAAGATTACTGTAGCGTTGAAAGGCGATTCTGCCATGGAAGTGAAGCTCACGGTAATGAAGCTTCCTGATCTTGATTCGGAGAAATGGTACCGCACGGCACAGTCCGTGGCACGATTCCTGATGATGGTGCGTAACGTAAGTTTTACTTACCGCAACACCTATTCTCTCTCCCTGCCGGGATTCATGAACTCCGTCGGCGATGCCTTCGGGCAAAAGAGCTGTGACGGATTGCTCTCCCCGGGTCTCGACTTTGCCTTCGGACTTATCGATGACAGCTACATCGACCATGCGAAGGAACGCGGATGGCTCATGACCAACGACTCCATCGCCACTCCTGCTGCCACAAACAACACGGAAGACATACAGTTCAGGGCAACGCTTGAGCCGTTCCGTAACTTCAAGATTGACCTTAATGCCAGCCGTACGATGACACGCGCAAAGAGCGTACAGTACATGTACAAGGGAAATCCTACAACACATTCAGGCACTTTCACAATGACCACGCTCTCCATAGGCTCGGCTCTCGAAGGCAGCGGCAACCAGAACAACGGTTTCCATTCAAAGACTTTCGAGAATTTCTGCAACTCTCTTGAAAGTTTCCGACAGCGTGTCGAAAGTCAATATGCAGGAGCCATCTACCCGGAAGGGACCTCTCTTGCCGGACAGCCTTTCGATGCGGCGAAGAACGGTGGCATAAGCCGGTACAGTGCCGATGTCATGGTACCGGCATTCCTCAATGCCTACACTTCCATGGGCGGCAACAACCTCAGTCTCTTCCCGTCACTGACAAAGCTTCTGCCAAACTGGTCACTGCGATACAGCGGACTCGGGCAGCTCACATGGTTCCGTGACAAGTTCAAGAGCGTGAACATCACCCACGGATACAAGAGCATCTATGCCGTAGGCTCATACAGCAGCTTCTCCACATTCCAGGAATTCATGAACGGACTGGGCTTCATCACCGATGCCACGACATCCAATCCAATTCCCAACTCGATGTACAACATCTCCCAGGTGAGCATCAATGAGGCGTTCTCGCCTCTTCTCGGCATCGACGTAACCCTGCACAATGGCATGACGCTGAAGGGAGAGTACCGCACCACACGTGTCATAAACCTCTCCATGACCAGTGTGCAGATTGCAGAAACGACATCCAAAGACTGGGTCTTCGGCATGGGTTACAAGCTTCAGGACTTCCGGCTTTTCGGCGGAACGAACCACCGCAAGGTCAAGGGTGGTAACAAGAAGGGAGCCGGAGACAAGGATAATGGCAGCAATAAAAACACCAAGACCACCACAAGGCGTAACAGTTTCAGTCACGACCTCAACCTGCGCCTTGATCTCAGTTTCAGGAAACAGGCAGCAATAAACCGTGACATAGCCACCATGATATCCACTGCGACAAGCGGGAACAACGCATTCAAACTGTCGTTTTCTGCAGACTACACCTTATCAAGGCTTATGACCATGAGCTTCTATTTCGACCGCCAGAGCAACACTCCGCTGCTGTCAAACAACTCATACCCTACAACAACACAGGATTTCGGTCTCTCTCTGAAATTCTCACTGACACGATAGACTGCCACGCCTCACGGCAGCAGACATCGGGAAAACAGACGGCCACTTTCATGAAAGGCATAAAAGTCATTCATGAAAGGTGCCGTTTCGCATGACAAGAAGTAAACCACCGCACAACATAATGTGACCATCCGCAAATCCGGATGCCATCTACTCATAAACGAACCATGACGAAAAGACTACTCTTCCTTACATACCTCCTGTTCCCTCTTTGCCTTATGCTCAATGGCAAGGCACAGGAACTGACGGACTCCGTCCCTGACGACACATTGGGAACCGACACGATGGTGACCGACACACTGACCAGTGACAGCATCATCCCGAAAACCGTGCAGCAGAGAATAGAGGATCTGCTCGACAAAGACTTCTTCCGCAAGACACAGGTAGGAATAATGGTCTACGACCTCACTGCCGACACCCTCGTCTTCGCCCATAATGAACGGCAGCTCCTGCGTCCGGCGTCAACCATGAAACTCCTCACTGCCATAACGGCTCTCGACTATCTGGACGGCTCATACCGATATGCCACATCACTGAAATACAACAACGGCGACCTTACCGTCGCAGGAGGCATGGATCCGCGCTTCAACACTGACGACATGAATGCCTTTGTCGAAGCCGTACAAAAACTGGAGACAGACACCATCTATGGAGAGATAAAAGAAGACAGGTCATTCAAAGACAGCAAACTTCTTGGTGAGGGATGGTGCTGGGATGACAGGAATCCAGTGCTCACCCCATTGCCATGGAACCGCAAGGACACTTTCCTGGAGAAATTCCGGCAAATGCTTGCCGACGCACACATTATCATATTGCCAAAGGACTCCATACCGAAAGACTCCCTCGGAAACATGATTGCCACTCCATCCGCAGAAATCAAGCCTGCGACTCTTGTCACACGCCATCATACTCTCGATCAGATTCTCGGCAGAATGATGAAAGAATCCGACAATCTTTATGCCGAGACAATGCTCTACCAGATAGCACACAAGTTCGGAGGCAGGAAAGCTTCTGCCAAGTCTGCTTTCTCCGTAATGAAGCAGCTGATACGCAAACTCGGGCTTGACCCGTCAGACTACCGCCTTGCAGACGGCTCCGGACTGTCGCTATACAACTACCAGACAGCAGAACTCCAAGTAAAACTCCTGCGCCATGCCTACCGTGACTCTAACATCTACAGCCATCTCTGCCCCTCCCTCCCCGTCGCCGGAGTTGACGGAACACTGAAAGACAGGATGAAAAATACAAAAGGCAGGAACAATGTGCGTGCCAAGACCGGCACCCTCGCCGGCATATCGTCTCTCGCAGGATACCTGACGGCTGCAAACGGTAACGTCCTCTGCTTCTCCATCATCAACCAAGGCATACGCCGCGCAGCACCGGCAAAGGCCTTTCAGGACAAGGTCTGTACCCTGCTCTGCGAATACTGAACAAGAAAAAGGCAACCTTACATCACCACTGAGGGAAGTGTCAACAGACCGCGGCATCCCGTTCATGAGCCACCATAACCAAAATAAGAAAATGCAGGTAAATACTGATTCACATCGTATTTACCTGCATTTTCATTTGTGCGAGCAAAGACACATACGGTAATAAAACAAACTTTCCACTGCCTTCTGCTATCTCCACGCACTTCATTTCCGCAGTTCCTGATACAAAATGGCATCACATAAAGAAAGTACAAGGAGACAAAAGGAACAAAAATTACATTTCCCTGTACTCCGCTGGTTATCAAACATTTGCGAACAGGCGTTTTTTTTTCTATCTGCAAAAGGTGGCCTTTCGTCATGTAAAAAGTAACCTTTCGCCATGTCAAAGGTTACACTTTGCACAGCCAACCGTAACCTTTCGTCTCCCCGGCTCAAAGCCCATGACCGTCAAAAATAAAAGAAGCATCCGGAAACATGCCTTCGTACATCACTCCAATCACTGCCGAGCGAATGCACAGCCCACCATGTTCATTCAATCAAAGATGCCTAACAGAAACAAACAGGAACAAGAGCAGAAGGCTCCGCATGGAATAATTTTACGTATTAACTTATCAATTCCATTTCAGCCCTTGGATAAAAAGTCCATGTATCAACAGTCATTCATTACATTTTTTCAATATTTCTTTGCCATTTGCGAAATATTTTGTACTTTTGCAGAGCAAGAACATACGGACAATGAGCCACATAAGTTAGTCGGCAAGGTTAAGCGACATGAATGTCGACAGACTCTGTTGTTGTGCAGTCTTTCGAGTCCCCAGCCTGCTCTTTTCGGCCATAACCTTAAGCCGCATCGGCCGTGCAGCCCGCTGCACTCCCTCTACCGCCCCAGGCTGTTCCCCGGAAAAAAACGCAGATCATCCAAATTGATTTTGGCAACTAACCTAAACCCGCAAAAACCGTATGGAAACATGCAATGCAACAATAAGAAAATACGATAATAACTAAAACTACATCTTATGAGTTTAAAGATTGTTGTGCTTGCAAAGCAAGTACCAGACACAAGAAATGTCGGTCCTGACGCCATGACAGCCGAAGGAACCGTCAACCGTGCCGCGTTGCCTGCCGTCTTCAACCCTGACGACCTCAACGCCCTCGAGCAGGCTCTTATCCTCAAGGACAAGTTCCCCGGCTCTACAATCACCGTCGTCACCATGGGGCTTCCAAAGGCTGCGACAATTATCCGCGAGGCTCTCTACCGCGGTGCTGACAAAGGACATGTCGTTACTGACCGTCCTCTCGGCGGCGCAGACACTCTCGCAACATCATACACCCTTGCACAGGCCATAAAGAAAGTCGGCGAGGTTGACATCATCCTCGGTGGCAGACAGGCTATCGACGGTGACACCGCACAGGTCGGCCCGCAGATAGCCGAGAAACTCGGCCTCACACAGGTGACATACGCCGAAGAGATTCTCTCTCTTGACGAGACAGCAAAGAAGATCGTCATCAAGCGCCATATCGACGGCGGCGTGGAGACCGTAGAGACCACACTCCCTATCGTTGTGACCGTCAACGGCTCTGCCGCACCTTGCCGTCCGGCAAATGCGAAGCGCATCATGGCATATAAGAAAGCTGCCATCCCAGAGTGGAACGCACAGGACATAGAGTGCGACCCGAAGCAGATCGGCAAAGCCGGCTCACCTACAAACGTGAAGGCCGTGAAGAATATCGTCTTCAAGGCCAAGGAATCACGTACGCTCACCGGTTCGGACGAGGATATCAACGGACTTATTGTAGAACTTCTTGATGAGAAAATCATCGGATAACAAGGCGCATTTTCTATGAACAACGTATTTGTATATTGCGAAATAGAGGGAACGACTGTAAAGGACGTCGCTCTCGAACTTCTTACGAAAGGCCGTAAGCTCGCCAACACTCTCGGCGTGCAACTGGAGTGCATCATCGCCGGTTCCGGTCTTGACGGCGTGGAAAACCAAGTGATGAAATATGGTGTGGACAAAGTCCACATCTTTGACGCCGAGGGACTGTTCCCTTATACCACAAATCCTCATACCTCCCTCGTCGTGAACCTCTTCAAGGAGGAGAAGCCTCAGATTTGCCTTCTTGGAGCAACAGTAATAGGCCGTGACCTCGGCCCGCGCGTCTCCTCGGCACTGTTCAGCGGACTGACAGCTGACTGTACAGAGCTTGAAATCGGCGACTTCGACATGAAAGTGAAGAATGAGAACGGCGAACTCGTAACAAAGCACTACGAACAGCAGCTTTACCAGATTCGCCCGGCCTTTGGCGGAAACATCGTTGCGACCATTGTCAATCCGGAACACCGTCCTCAGATGGCCACCGTCCGTGAGGGCGTCATGAAGAAAGAGGTTCTTGACGAGAACTACAAGGGTGAGGTCATACGCCATGACGTTGCCAGATACGTCCCGGAGACGGAGTACGTAGTGAAAGTTCTCGACCGTCATGTCGAGGAAGCCAAGCACAATCTTAAAGGCTCCCCGATAGTTGTCGCCGGAGGCTATGGCGTAGGCTCCAAGGAAGGATTTGAGCAACTCTTCCAGCTTGCCAGGGAACTCCATGCGGAAGTGGGTGCGTCACGTGCTGCCGTAGATGCTGGATGGGTTGACAATGACCGTCAGATCGGACAGACAGGTGTCACTGTACGCCCTAAGGTCTATATCGCCTGCGGTATCTCCGGACAGATACAGCATATCGCGGGAATGCAGGATTCCGGCATAATAATTTCCATCAACTGTGACCCGGATGCACCTATCAATACCATCGCCGACTATGTCATCAACGGCACTGTCGAGGAGGTGATTCCAAAACTCATCAAGTATTACAAGCAGAACAATAAGTAACCACACTGATGTGTGGCTGGTTCCGGGTTGCCGGTGCCAGGTTTTGGGGCATCAAATGCCCTGTTGCCTGAACCTACAGCCCAGAACCTACAACCTCAAACCAAAGAACAAACAATGGCAAATTTCTTTCAAGATAATCCTGAGATAAAGTTTCATCTCAGCCACCCGCTGCTGAAAAGGATTGTGGAGCTTAAGGAGCGTAACTATTCCGACTTCGGCAAATATGACTATGCACCGGAGAATTTTGAGGATGCCCTCGACTCTTACGAGCGTGTGCTTGACCTTGCCGGTGACGTAACGGCAAACATCATCGCACCGAACGCCGAGGCTGTCGACGCGGAAGGCCCTCATGTGGAAAACAACCGCATGATCTATGCTTCAAAGACTTACGAGAATCTTGACGCTACCATCAAGGCCGGACTCAACGGTGTGACAATGCCACGACGCTATGGCGGACTGAATTTCCCTATGGCCATCTACTCAGCAATCAACGAAATGATGGCTTGCGCAGACACAGGCTTTGAGAACATCTGGTCTCTCCAGGACTGTATAGAGACTCTATATGAGTTCGGAGACGAGGATCAGCGTCAGCGTTATGTGCCTCGCGTATGCCAGGGCGAGACAATGTCCATGGACCTCACGGAGCCGGACGCAGGCTCAGACCTGCAGAGCGTCATGCTAAAGGCCTCTTTCGACGAAGAAAACAACTGCTGGCGACTGAACGGATGCAAGCGTTTCATCACCAACGGTGACTCTGACATCCATCTTGTGCTCGCCCGTTCCGAGGACAGCACACGTGACGGACGAGGACTCTCCATGTTCATCTACGACAAGCGTGACGGCGGAGTGGACGTACGACGCATCGAGAACAAGCTCGGCATTCACGGCTCCCCGACCTGTGAGCTTGTCTACAAGAATGCCAAGGCAGAACTTTGCGGTTCCCGCAAGCTCGGACTCATCAAGTATGTCATGGGACTCATGAACGGTGCCCGCCTCGGAATCGCCGGCCAGTCAACCGGCACGTCACAGATGGCATACAACGAGGCTCTCGCTTACGCGAAGGACAGAAAACAATTCGGCAAGGCCATCATAGAGTTCCCTGCCGTATATGACATGCTTGCGACAATGAAGGCCAAGCTTGACGCAAGCCGCACACTGTACTACACTACATCACGCTACGTCGACATGTACAAGACTCTCGAGGACATCGAGCGCGAGCGCAAAGAGAAAGGAGAGCGTCTCACGGCGGAAGAAAAAGCGGAATGCAAGACTTTCTCACGTCTCGCTGACGCGTTCACACCGCTTGCAAAGGGTATGACCTCCGAATATGCCAACCAGATAGCATACGACGGCATACAGGTTCACGGAGGTTCCGGCTTCATGCTCGAGTATGCCTGCCAGCGTCTGTACCGTGACGCACGTATCCTCACAATCTACGAAGGCACGACACAGTTGCAGACCGTCGCCGCAGGACGCTATATTACAAACGGATTCTACGGCCAGGTCATTGCGGAGATGCTCGAAGCAGGTCAGGCACCGGCTTCCGTCGGCACAGCAGACTGGTGTGCAGAGGAGTTCCTTCCGCTGAAGGAGCGTGTGGCAAAGATGGCAGAGAAATACAACGAGGCCGTCACTTACACCAACGAACAGAAGAACGATGAGTTCAAAGACCTCGTAATCCGCCACCTCTACGAGATGGCAGGCGACTGCATCATGGCGATACTCCTCATAGCCGACGCTTCAAAGGCTCCTGAACTTTTCGGCAAATCCGCACGCGTCTATGCACGCTATGCCGCGGCCGAGGTGGAGAAACATTACGATTTCGTCATGTCAGCAACGGCAGCAGACCTTGACGACTACCGTAAATAAACCATCAGCATAGACTGAAAGCACCGGCTACGGCTATAGAGCCTCATGCTCTCAAACACGAATAATACAAACCGCCACAGTCTCCCCCGGAAGGAGATTATGGCGGTTTTTCATGTAATTATTTGTCTGTTAATGAAAAAGTTTGTACCTTTGCCGAAGTTTTTAAGATAACAAACTCAGAAGAAAGAAAATATGTACAACTTACTTAAAGGAAAGAAAGGCATCATCTTCGGTGCACTCAACGACCAGTCCATAGCATGGAAAGTGGCAGAACGCGCAGTAGAGGAAGGTGCGGAAATAGTACTCACCAACACAGCCGTTGCAATCCGCATGGGAACACTTGACGAACTTGCCAAGAAGACCCACGCAGCAGCAGTAATACCGGCCGATGCCACAAGTGTCAAGGATTTGGAAAACCTCTTCACCGAAGCACAGAAAGCCCTCGGCGGTAAAATAGATTTTGTCCTCCACTCATGTGCAATGTCCGTCAATATGCGCAAGAAACGCACATACGACGACCTTGACTACGGTTTCCTTGACAAGACTCTCGACATTTCCGCAATATCTTTCCACAAGATGATGCAGGCTGCAAAGAAACTTGATGCCATTGCAGAAGGCGGCTCTATCCTCGCCCTGACATACGTTGCATCCCACCGCACATTCTTCGGATATAACGACATGGCAGACGCCAAGGCACTCCTTGAATCCATCACACGTTCCTTCGGCTATATCTACGGCCGTGAAAAGCAGGTCCGCGTGAACTGTATCTCACAGTCACCGACCCTCACCACTGCCGGAGGCGGCATAAAAGGATTCGACGGAATGCTTGACTTCGCCGACCGCATGTCACCGCTCGGCAACGCTTCTGCCGATGACTGCGCAGACTATTGCATAACACTCTTCTCCGATCTCACAAAGAAAGTGACGATGCAGACCCTCTTCCACGACGGCGGATTCTCCAACATGGGCATGTCTCTCCGTGGAATGGAACAGTACAACAAGTCATTTGTTCCTGAAAACACTGACGAAAACGGAAAGATTATCTACGGATAAGCCATACAAGAAGTTTTCGACAACGGCACATTATCATATATACAGCACCGTACCATGCAATCAGACATGATGCGGTGCTGTCGCTTTTACATGCCCGTCATTCCCTGTCAAGACACTTCGAGGCATGCCATTATCAACAGAAACCGCAATTTACAGAAAACTGTTTTTGTGAATAAAGTATAAAAAAGTTGTACCGTTAAAACAAAAGAAATATCTTTGCATGGATTTTCAGGGAAGCGTAGACCATTGGAACATATATACAACAGAATGAAGATACACACCATTAAGCATCTGACAGCCGGCTTCTTCACAGCACTTGCTGTATCCGGATGCGACATGTTTGAATACCATCCGTACAGCACAAAGTTTGAGGGAAGGACGAATATCCATGCAGCCAGCATAGAACAGATAGAGCGTATGTGCGAGGATAAGGATGAGATAACCTTCGCTTTCATCACCGACACTCAGGGAAGCAATACAGACATGAAGGATGCCGTACAACTGATAACGGAGCGTGGCGACATAGATTTCATCGTACATGGCGGCGACCAGACAGACTTCGGACTGCCGAAGGAATTCATGTGGTGCCGTGACTTGATGGAATCTTCCGGACTGCCATACGTCTCGGTAATAGGCAACCATGACTGCCTCGGCAACGGAGAACATACGTTCGAGTATCTTTACGGCAATCCTAACTTCACGTTCAACGCCGGATACATACATTTCGTATGTCTCAACACTGTCGCCTTGGAATATGACTACTCACAGCCTGTGCCAGACTTCAACTTCATTGAGGAGGACATCAACAAGGTCAAGGCTCTCAATGCCGAGAAGGACTCCATAAAACACACCATAGCCGTGATGCACTCAAGGCCGGGTGACGAGCAGTTCAACAACAATGTAGGTAAGGTTTTCAACCTCTACATGTCACAATATCCCAATCTCTTCTGCATTAACGGACATAACCACTGCGATGATGTACGGGATATTTTCAACAATGGCATCATATATTACGGTTGCGCCAATATCAAAGAGCGTTCATATTATGTATTTAAAGTAAGGAAAGACGGATATGATTTTGAAAAGATTGATTTCTGACCTGCTCCCGGCTACACTGCTTTTCGCCGCCGGAACCTGTAACGCCATGGCGCAGACTGGTACCATTATTGTGGCAAATGACTCCATCCTGACAGCAGAAAGTGACACCCTAACAACAGAGAAGGCGGAATATGACAAATCAGAGAAACTCACCAACTGGTACAAGGCACGGTGGGCGGCACTGATTCCAAACCGTTTCTCACTGCAATATGCCGGAGACATCGGCATGGTTTCGGCAGGTATCGGCTGGTGTTACGGCAAACGCGGCCAATGGGGGACACACGTATTCTTAGGGTACCTGCCAAAGAACCATACACCCTCATCTTACTGGTCCTTCACCGTAAAGCAGACCTATACCCCGTGGAGCCTGCCGCTTGGCAAACAATGGACTGTCAAGCCGCTCTACGGCACTGTATTCATCAACTCCATCCTGAGCGATGAATTCTGGACAAAAGAGCCTGACCGCTATCCGAAAGGCTACTACGGATTCTCAAGCAGGCTGCGTTTCCATATAGGGATGGGACAGAAAGTCACTTTCACAATACCGGCAAGCAGACGCGTCCTCGCCAAGAAAATATCGCTGTACTACGAAGTGTCAACCTGCGATCTCTATGTACGGCAGAAATTTCTCAGCAAGACCATTCCGTTCAAAGATATAATATGCCTTGCCCTGGGCGTACAGTATACAATCCTGTAAACCGACTATCCAATGAATATCGAACAGATAAGAGAATACTGCCTCTCGCTGCCCGTGACATCCGAGGACTGTCCCTTTGGCGAAGAATATCTTGCTTTCCGCGTGAAAGAAAAGATTTTCGCAATGATAGACCTCAATAATCCGGAGTGGTTCGTACTGAAATGCCATCCTGACACCGCACTGGTACTGCGTGAGACCCACAGCGAGATAAAGGCCGCATGGCACATGAACAAGAAGCACTGGAATCAGATTGACATCTTCGGACTATTGCCTGACACGCTCATCAAGGACATGATACGGCACAGTTATGAGGAAGTCGTGGCAAAAATGCCCAAGAAAATAAAGACGGAACATCCGGAATTGATGACCGTCAGCTCTGCACTTCACCCCTGACAGACGGCACATTCATTAACGGCCCAGAGCCAAAAACTTCACAGTTCCCAAGCTGTCACAACAAAAGAAACCACCCCATGGCAAACTTCAACTCTTACATAGACGACATAGACATGAGTTTCTGGCATCAGCTATGTGCAGAATACGGCACAGTCCACCGGCTGCGCAAAGGTGAATCCCTCACTGTATTAAGAGGAGGATCACGACATCTGAAGTACGTGGGGATTGTCTTGAGAGGCTATTTCAAGTATACTGTCACAGACAGTAACGGGAATGAATGCATCACAGGCTTTTCGTTCAGCGGCACACTCGTAGGGGATTTCATCAGCATTATCGAGAACACGTCCGCAAGTACCAATATTACCGCCGGCATTGACACAGAGGCAATCCTATGCCCTGTTGCAATTATCAGGAGAGAACTATGTTCCCAACCGCAGATAAGACGGACTATGGCAGAAGCATTGTTCAAACAGGCTTATGCCACCTACATCAACCTGCACCGCCATACACCGACAGAACGATACAAAGAACTGCTGATACGGTACCCGGACATCCTTCAGAAAATTCCCTTAAAGGAAATGGCTTCCTACCTGCAGATAACTCCCACGCACCTTAGCCGTATACGCAAACAGCTGACTTTCAACAAGGGGGGGGTAATTCTATTTTTGAACAGTCCCTCATTATCTGAACGGTAAGACGTAATAATTTTCTTCCGACACAAGCAACTCTCAACATTTGTTGAGGGTTGTTTCGTTTTTATAGAATAACTTTGTCCACTGATAAAAATTCAATAATTATGAAAGCAAGAACAAAATCCCTCTGTGCACTTGCAGCCATTGCCGCATTGTGCCTCATGTCCCTGTACTCATGCCAGGTTGCGCAAGTTGTCATTGCAGGCACAACATTCTACGAAACGGAGATCATCACCGTCGACAACCGCATCATAACAGGACAAATCGGCGGACAGAGATCATCGAATCTTCCTTCCGGCTCCAAGACCATCAGCATCAAGACTGCCGATGGAAGGCAGAAAATCAAGAGTGAGAACATAAAGTACATGAAGCTTTCGCGTAAGAATCTGCCGGAGAAGCAACAGACTCTTGTCTATACCGAATACAAGATTCCTTACACTAAGAAAGGTGAGCAGAAGTTCCGTACATACAAGAACTGGCAAATACTCAACAGCGTCGGCGACAATCTCCTCGTGACAGCCTACGGCCACACCTACAGCCTTGCCAAGGACGGCACACTGATTATAACCTACAGCACGGACACTGGCATACAGTACTGCCTCCAGAGGAAAGTGGACGACTGTCCCATACATTTCGGACGCAACACGGCAGGCCGTTCTTTCATGCGCAAGCAATGGCAGAAATACCTTGCCGATGACCCGGTATTGTGTGAGAAAATAAAGAACAAAGAGATTGATGCCTTCGACTTCAAGGCTATCACCGAGCAATATAATCCGCAAGGAAAATGACACACCACGGCATCCATACCGGCATACGGCACATGTTGCTGACAGCCTTCCTGTCACTCTCTGCACTGAACGCCGTGGCGCAGGAGACATCATGGAAAGACGGCGGCATGCTCTTCACCATGGGAGCCGGCTATGAGCACATGCCTGATGCCTACTCTCCGCAGGGCATAGCCCTTGATGTCAGCGCACGTTTCTACACATCCGAACGCCTGTTCTGGGAAATAAACGGCCATTGGGGCACGCACAGCGGCAATAAGGATGTAATGCAGAAAGGACACCCGTTCAGCATCCATGACGAGCGCAACTGCCTCCTTGCCGCCACGGGTCCGGGCTATGAAGTGATGCAAACCGGGAACCGCCTCTTTGACGTCTATGTCAAGGCTCTCATCGGCTACGGCGTACGCAAAGCCGACTACGATGATTACCAGCCTTGCACCCCGGACGGCAGTGACGGCAGCACATCCAATGACGGCAAGGTGACACTCGGATGCAGCGACAGCCATAAAGGCATAGCTGCCGTCTTGGGCATAGGTGCCGACCTGCGGTTCAAGCGCTGGACACTCACTCCGTCGGTCAATGCCGTCTATGTCGGCAAGAAATGGAATATTGCCACTATGCTCTCCGTCGGTTATTTCTATTGAGAAAAACATTGAAACAGCTGTATTTCCAAATACAAGTGACATCATTTGTATCTGTAACCGTAAAGTTGCTTATGCAGGAAACGCTTCTCTGAGCACAGTCCTGCATACAACAAACTGGCACTGACAGGGCGGAAACGCCAAAAAGACGGAAACAAAAAAAACCGCAACCATTGAAAAAGCAATGAGTTGCGGTTTTAACAGTGCGCCTGATAGGACTCGAACCTACACGTCGCGAGACACCAGATCCTAAGTCTGGCGCGTCTACCAATTTCGCCACAGGCGCATTTTGCAAGTGCAAAGGTACAAATAAAATGTCAGACCGCAAAACAGGAACGGACATGCGGTGCGATAATTACATTTTCTTAACAACATCAATCGGTGGCTTCAACATAAAAGTTATAGGTTTTGGGATGCAGGAAAAATGGGAACGAGTGTAAGTCTCAAAGTACTGAGACAGGGTGGCAGAGACATTGAGCTTCATCCGCCACAATATTATTTACACGATAACGGCAATCATTCTATGCAAATAATGCCATAGTATGATTGCCGTTTTATCTTGCATCCACTTAGGAACCGATATACTGACAGAGAATAATTGCAGGAACTTTTACTTTCCCTCCTTGAAAAGTTCCTTTATCCCTCCTATGGAGCCGAGGACGTTCGTTGCCTCATAAGGCAAGTAGACAGTCTTCGTCTTGTCCCCCTGAGCCAGACGTTCCATCATCTGAATATATTTCTGTGCAAGGAGATAATTTGCCGGATTGGAGCTTTGTCCAACAGCCTCCGTAATCTTCTGTATGGCGATTGCCTCAGCCTCAGCCTTGCGGATACGTGCCTGAGCCTCACCCTCCGCACGCAGGATTGCCTGCTGCTTGTCAGCTTCAGCACGGTTGATTATCGCCAGCTTGTCACCCTCGGCATGAAGAATTGCCTGCTGCTTGTCAGCCTCGGAATTAAGGATTGTGGCACGCTTGTTACGCTCTGCCTGCATCTGCTTCTCCATAGCCTGGAGCACAGACTCCGGCGGCATGATGTCCTGAAGTTCCACACGGTTGACTTTTACGCCCCATTTGTTTGTCGCATCGTCAAGAACGGCACGGAGCTTCGTATTGATAGTGTCTCGTGATGTCAGCGTCTGGTCAAGTTCCAGCTCACCTATGATATTTCGCAGCGTTGTCTGCGTAAGCTTCTCAATGGCGTTTGGCAGATTGTCTATCTCGTAGACAGCCTTGAACGGGTCGACAATCTGGAAGTACAGAAGTGCGTTAATCTGCATCTGTATATTGTCCTTCGTAATCACATTCTGGCGGTCAAAGTCATAAACCTGCTCACGAAGGTTGATTGTCGACGAATAGACGTAGCGCCCGCGGCTCATCGTGATGATAGGCTTGGAACGGTCGATGAACGGGATAATAACGTTCACACCCGGAGAGAGTGTGGCGAAATACTTGCCGAGACGCTCAATGATGCGTGTCTCTGACTGTGGCACTATCATAAGCGCATTCTTTGCAAATAGAGCCACCAGAATTACGATGGCTACGATAACATAAAGTCCTACCATATTGTTTAAGGTTTTAAGGTTATGGGGTTATACGGTTTTCAGGGGTGGGCTGTCATACGGCCGTGGGGCATCGTGGGTGGGCAGCATTCCCTTTACTGCCAAGCCTACAAGGCTGTCACAGTGATGATGATACTGTCCCGTGACACGACTTTCACTCTGCTGTCCACAGGGATTGGCTGACCGTTCTGCGACTGCGCTTTCCAGTCATCGCCGTCTATGGCGACACGGCCGTAGCCTATACCGGGAATATGCTCGCTTACACGTCCTTCCTTGCCGATGACGGCATCGGCATTGCTCACCTTTTCCATCTCCTTCGGATGAAGGTATTTCTTCATCATCGGACGTATGAGGAATATGCTCATCGCCGTGGCGAAGGCAAATGCCAGCAACTGAACGGAGAAACTGCCTGTAAAAAACGACACGAGGAAACTCAGCACTGCCCCACAGGCGAAGCAGAAGACATAAAGCGTGCCTGTAAGCATCTCAATGATAAGGAAAGCGACTGCCACCACTATCCATAAAGCCCAGTCAAAAGGGACATTTCCGATCACAAAGTCAATCATAGATTCTTATAGGTTTTTAGTTAGTTCACTGTCTGCTTCCCAAGTCTCTCCCGGCAATGCCGGCACAGTACCGGAAAAAATCCGTCATGCCGTCTGAGCCGCAGAGCAAGGAAAACCTGCTGCAAAGATAATGTTTTTCCATGAATCATGCAAGAGTTTGCCACATTTTAGTATCATTAAACATACAAGTGCCTTATTTGCCATGCTTGTAACGGGGCTGTTGGAAGACTCCGCCTTTGGTCCTTGACGGCAGGACAGGCAAGCTCTTCCTGTACAGCGAGACATTCAAGGAGCATCTCCTTTTCCGGCAGCCACCATGCCCCGACATTCATTTGGTCCAAGAATGTCCGCACACGAACCCGAGCTCCTTGCCTGAATGTGAAAGACAATTACCGGGGCTCCGGCCAAGCCCATGAACGTCTCTCAAAACATTTTTTTATTCAATGAAGCATTTTGACATCAGAAACAAGATACACACAGCATATAATTTTTCCCATAAAAAGATACTACATATAGAAAAAAATCCTTAACTTTGCCACACGAAACCATCATGAGACAAAACATATTCCTATGAGAAAACATCTTTTATCAGCACTCATTCTTGTAACATTCGCACTGCATGCCGGCGCACAGGCGAAGAAAGTCTATGACGAGACCATTGACCCTGCCGCCCAGATTGACAACGCAGTGAGGACTGCCGGGCAGGCAGGGAAATACGTTGTCTGCCAGATTGGAGGGAACTGGTGTCCGTGGTGCCTGCGCTTTGCCGGCTTCGTGGAGAACGACACGGCAATCGCAAAGGTCATTGCGGACAACTATGTCTACATCCATGTAAACTACCCACGCAGGAAAGCCCCGGCAGAATTGCTGAACCGTCTTGGCAATCCCGGACGTTTCGGCTATCCTGTTATGGTGGTTTTAGATGAGAAAGGAAAGGTCATCCACATCCAGGACAGTTCTTTCCTGGAGGAAGGGAAGGGGTATAACCGCGAGAAAGTGCTGCGCTTCCTTAACGCCTGGACACCAAAAGCGGCGAAAGGAGAATAGCCGGCTCTGCCACCTTGCATACGACATCATATCCCATCCGGCGGCTGCCGGCAATCCGTCCATACCGGAACGACGTTGCATTTCAGGCAATGCGTGTGTGGAATATAAAGAGCAATGCGTACCGGCAGCAACAGCAACAGCCTCTCATTCCGCAGATTCACATCGACTTGCCGCACGCCCTCAAAGATTCTTTTGCGTCATCCCGTGCTAATTCCGCGACCTCCTGATGTACAACGCGTTACAAGCATAAAAACAAAAGGTTACGATTTACATTGTAAACCGTAACCTTTTACCCTGTGAAAGGTTACCTTTTGCATGATGAAAGGTTACCTTTTGTTTTTCCAAAGATCAACTTCTGCAAGCCACATCAATCCTCCTGCCTGCAAAATTCCCGTCGCCGACGTCACGAGCCGTCTGCCGCAGCAATGCCGGCCGTCCACGGCGAGCCTATAGCTTCTTGCTGTAGAAACGGCGTTTCTTGGGATATTCCGGATTGAAAATTTCCCATTGGTTCAGGTTTTTCATGTTTGTCTCAAGTTGCGGAGCCGTCTCCGCATACTTGAATCCCGCTTTCTGATAAATAGGGATAAGGTCGTAGAAGAACAATGAATTGACACCTTTTCCCTGATATTCAGGCTTTACGGCAATGAGAATCATCTCCACGGTGTCCTCAGCCTTGAATTTCAAAGCCTTGAGCAGATGGAACCACCCAAACGGAAATATTTTTCCCTTGGCCTTCTGTATGGCACGCGACAGTGAGTTCATCGTCACGGCAACACCAATAAGATTGTCATCACCGTCCAGGACCAGAGTCACGAACTTCAGATCTATCAGTCCGAAATAAGTCTTTATGTAACTGTCTATCTGCCGCTGGGACAACTGCGAGAATCCAAAGAGCGGAGCGTATGCGGCATTGAGAAGGTCAAAAATCTTCTGACCGTACCCCTGGCGGAAGACCATGTCGCCCGTCAGCTTGCTAATTCTGAGGTTATAGCGGCGCATAATCATCTCACCGCCCCGCTTAAACTTCTCAGGCATCACCTCGGGCACGGCGACACGCACCTGCACGGAGTCGATTTCCTTGCCATATCCGTGAGCGTCCATGTGAGAGACATAGTAAGGATAGTTATAGAGCGTCGTCATCGAGCCGAGTTTGTCAAAGCCCTCGATAAGCATTCCCTCCTTGTCAAAATCAGTAAAGACCATCGGCCCCTGGCAGTTTGTCATTCCACGCTCCCGGCCCCACTCCTCAACAGTTCCGAGGAGTGCCGCCGAGACCTCCTTGTCGTCTATGAAGTCAAGGTATCCGAAACGGACATTTTTGGTGTTCCATGTCTCGTTCGCACGGTGGTTTATTATCGCTGCCACACGCCCCGCGACCTTACCGTCTTTCTTCGCAAGGAACAGCTCTGCCTCACAGAAATCGTATGCGGCATTCTTCTTAGGGTCAAATGTGTCAAGGACATCAAACTCCAAGTCAGGGACTGCATACTCACAGTCCTTGTAAAGAGCGTTCCCGAAATGGGCAAACGCCTTTCTTTCTTTCTTTGTCGTTACTCTTATTATGTCGATATTGCCCATAAGTCAGTGAACAAAGGTTTTAGTATGCTGACCGATATGTCAAGTCACTGCCATGCAATCCTTTCCGTCTCTCCGGCATCAGGCCGCACGCTTCATATTCTTTGTGGATGCAAAATTACAAAAAAAGTCCGTATCCTCAAAAATATGCCAAATAATTTTGCCGTTTCCTTAATATTGATTAACTTTGCATAGGAGTAGCATGTCTGCTCCTTTTTTATCAGAACCACAGAAACCTACCCTTCTCTATGAGTGACGAGATACAAGAACTGGAATCTGCTGCGGAATGTCAGCAGGAAACTAACTATAAGCTGGCAAACCGTTTTGACGCATCAATAGTCCACCATCTCTCGGGAATGTACCAGAACTGGTTCATCGACTATGCCTCCTACGTAATCCTGGAACGTGCCGTGCCGCATATCGAGGACGGTCTGAAGCCCGTCCAGCGCCGCATTCTCCATTCCATGAAACGCATGGACGACGGACGGTACAACAAGGTTGCGAACATCGTCGGCCACACCATGCAGTTCCATCCGCACGGTGACGCTTCCATCGGTGACGCCCTTGTACAGATAGGCCAGAAGAACCTCCTTATTGACTGTCAGGGCAACTGGGGAAACATTCTTACCGGCTCGCGTGCCGCCGCGCCGCGATACATTGAGGCACGTCTCTCAAAATTCGCACTGGAGACGGTCTTCAATCAGAAGACGACGGAATGGCAGATGTCATACGACGGCAGGAACAAAGAGCCGGTGACCCTCCCAGTCAAGTTCCCGCTGCTCCTCGCACAGGGAGCGGAAGGCATCGCCGTGGGGCTCTCGTCAAAGATTCTCCCGCACAACTTCAATGAGCTATGCGACGCAGCCGTGTCATACCTCCGCGGAGAGGAGTACCACCTCTATCCTGACTTCCCTACCGGCGGCAGCATCGATGTGTCCAAATACAATGACGGACAGCGCGGAGGAAGGGTGCGCGTGCGTGCCAGAATAGAGAAACTGGACAACAAAACTCTCGTCATACGCGACATCCCTTATTCCAAGACATCCGAAACTCTCATCGCCTCCATCACGTCTGCCATAGAGAAAGGAAAAATCAAGGCACGTAAGGTCGAGGACCTCACGGCGGCACAGGTGGAGATTCTCGTCCATCTCGCTCCCGGAATATCCTCCGACAAGACCATTGACGCCCTGTACGCGTTCAGCGACTGTGAGGTCTCAATCTCTCCGAACTGCTGTGTGATAGAGGACAACAAGCCTGTTTTTGCCACCGTCTCCGACGTGCTCAACTATAATGCCGAGCAGACAAAGGAACTCATCAGGAAAGAACTGGAGATAAGGCGGGGAGAGCTGTTGGAACAACTGTTCTATGCCTCACTGGAGAAAATATTCATTGAGGAGCGTATCTATAAAGACCGCAAGTACGAGAACGCGGCAAACCTTGACGCAGCCTGCGAACATATCGACGACCGTCTCACTCCGTTCTATTCTCAGCTGGTACGCGAAGTGACCAAGGACGACATCATACGCCTCATGGAAATAAAGATGAAGCGCATCCTGAAGTTCAACAAGGACAAGGCGGACGAACTTATGGCGAGCATCAAGGCGGAAATTGCAGAAATCGACCGTGACCTCGGGAACCTCACGGAGGTGGCATGCAACTGGTTCATGTACCTAAAGGGTAAATACGGGGCTGACTATCCGCGCCTGACGGAGATACGCAGTTTTGAGAACATTGACGCCGTGCGTGTCCTGGAAGCCAACGAAAAGCTCTACATCAACCGTCAGGAGGGCTTCATCGGAACGGGGATGAAGAAGGACGAGTTTGTCTGCAACTGCTCCAACCTTGACGATATAATCATCTTCTACAAGGACGGAAAGTACAAGATCGTGAGAGTTCAGGAGAAGATGTTCATCGGAAAGAATGTCCTGCACGTACAGGTACAGAAGAAGAACGATACCAGGACCATATATAATGTCGTCTACCGCGACGGCAAGCGTGGATGTTATTTCGCAAAAAGATTCCATGTCGCAAGCTTCACGCGTGACAGCGAGTATGACCTCACAAAGGGAACCGCAGGCTCCAAAGTGGTCTACTTCACGGCAAACCCTAACGGAGAGGCTGAGGTCATAAAGGTCACACTCGAACCGGGCGTGAAAGTCAAGAAGCTGTTCATGGAATATGATTTCGGGACTCTTGCCGTGAAGAACCGCAACGCCGGAGGAAACATCCTTTCAAAGACAACCATCCACCGCATATCCCTAAAGTCCCGCGGGCATTCCACACTTGACGGACGTGACGTATGGTTTGATCCTGACGTGCTGCGCCTCAACTATGACGAGCACGGAAAGTACCTCGGCAAATTCAACGACAGTGACTCCATACTCGTAGTGCTGGACAACGGCGAGGTGTATATAACGAACTTTGACCTCAACAACCACTATGAGCAGAACATTCTCGTGATAGAGAAGCTTGACACGGCAAAGACATGGACGCTGCTTTTCCACAACGGAGAACAGCAGGGACAGGTCTACATGAAGCGTTTCAGGATGGACCTCGCCACAAAGAAACACCAGAGCATGCTTGGCTCAGAGAATTCTTCAGTCGCATTGCTCACAGACACGCCATATCCGCGTGTCAGAGTGAATTTCAAAAATAACGACACCATACAGCGTGAGTCACTGGAAATTGAGTGCGAAACGTTCATTGACGTAAAAGTCGCCGGTTTCAAGGCTAAGGGAAAGCGTGTGGCGATATGGCCTGTTGCCGGTGTTGAGGAGCTGGAGCCTGCACGTCTGCCGGAACCGGAAGAGAAGAAAGATGATGCAGAAGATATTGCCGACAGCGGCAATGACGGTGCCGGTGGTCATGAAGGCACGCTTGACCCTGATGCGGGAAAGACGGAACAGGAAGTGATGGATGAGATTACCGGACAGCTGAGACTTGACTTTGATGAATAAGATTCTCTCCATAATATGCTTTCTCCTTCCCCTGTCGCTGGCTGCACAGGAGAAGCTTGTCACTACCACCAAGATGATCGGCATAGGATACAACAGTGTTCAGGACACTTATCTCTCGCCTGAGCACTATGGCGGCATGGAACTCCGCTATCTCTCACATACGGAAAGGGAACGTGCCGGAATATGTCACGACTCCATTCCATCACAGGAAAGCACGAATGGAAAGAGCAGATGGACACGGCTTGTCATTAACGAGGGATATTTCTCCTATGGCAAGTCGCGTTCGAAAAACGGGGCTACCCTCTCCGGAGCCTACCATTTCCAGTATGGCGTGCTCAGGAAATGGCAGCTGCTTGCCGACAGGCTGACACTGAAAGGCGGAGTGCAGGCGGAATTTCTCGGTGGGTTTATCTACAACACACGCAACGGGAACAATCCCGCTCAGGCACGCGCACTACTTGACATAGGTCCTGTTGTCTCTGCAAAATATGCCCTGAGAAACGGAAATGCCGGCGGCAAAGGGCGTATCATCATGGCCTATGAGGCTTCATGCCCGCTGCTCGGCCTGACATTTTCGCCGAACTACGGGCAGTCTTATTATGAAATTTTCAACGAAGGGAACTATGACCGCAACATTGTTCCCACAACCATTGTCTCCATGCCGTCACTGCGCCAACAGCTGACATTCACGTTCTGCCTCTCACGGATGAATCTCTCCGTGGGATACCTCGGCGACTACCGCCAGCTGCAGGTTAACAGTCTCAAACAACACGTCTACAGTTCGATGTTCATGATTGGAATGACACATAGCTTTTATGCCGGAAGGAGGCGCCTATGACATTCTCCTCCATACTCCATCCTTCACGCAGGAGGCATTCCCTGCATTTCCCTCCCGCCTTCTTCCGTAAGGTCTGCTTGCTCATCCTGCTTGCGACAGCCACGGCAATGACTACTGGATGTGTCAATGAAGAGGAATTTGAGAATACCGCCAGCGGCAATTTCGAAGCTCTTTGGAAAATCATGGACGAGCATTACTGTTTCTTTTCTCTGAAGGAAAAGGAACTCGGAGTAAACTGGAACGAGGTTCATGAACGTTACAGCCGTCAGACTTCCGCCCCTCTCAGCAGGGACCGGCTTTTTGAGGTTCTGGGAAATATGCTCGGAGAACTGAAGGACGGACACGTCAACATGTCATCATCCTTTGACATGGCACGCAATTGGTCGTGGCGTGAGGATTACCCCACAAACCTTTCCGACACGCTGTTAAGGAATTATCTCGCCACGGACTACCGTCAGACCTGCGGCATGCAGTACCGTTTCCTTGACGACAATGTGGGATATGTCCGATGCTCTTCCTTTGAATATACTCTCGGAGAGGGCAATATTGACGAAATTCTTTTCTACCTCGCACCAGCCAACGGACTGATAATAGATGTCCGTTCCAACGGCGGAGGGTTGCTCACCTCGGCGGAAAAACTTGCGCGGAGATTCACCAACCGTGACATCACCGTAGGATATATGCAGCATAAGACCGGCAAGGGACATGACGATTTCTCAGGTTTGGAGGAACAACGGCTGACCGCCGGCAACAGGTTGCGCTGGCAGAAGAAGGTAGTGGTGCTCACAAACCGCGGTGTCTATAGTGCCGCGAACGAGTTTGTGAAGTACATGAAAGTCTGCGGTGCGACAATTATCGGTGACCGCACCGGTGGCGGTGCCGGAATGCCGTTCTCTTCGGAACTGCCGAACGGATGGTCCGTAAGGTTCTCAGCCTGTCCTATGTATGACATTGACGGGAACTCTACGGAACAGGGCATTGCCCCTGACGTTAACGTAGCATTGACCGACGAGGATTTTGTGCGCGGGAAAGACACTATAATCGAATATGCAAGAAAACTGTTTTAGAATATGCTTAACGTAGAACACATAATAAAAAGGTATGCAGAACATACAGCCCTCGACGATGTCAGCATCAGCGTCGGGAGAGGCAAGGTCTTCGGACTGTTAGGACCTAACGGTGCAGGCAAGACAACACTTATACGCATCATAAACCGTATCACAGCACCGGACAGCGGACGGGTATTCTTTGACGGACATGAGTTCTGTGCCGACGACGTACGGAAGATTGGCTATCTGCCGGAAGAGCGCGGCCTATACAAGAAGATGAAGGTCGGGGAACAGGCTCTGTATCTCGCAAGACTGAAAGGAATGACATCACAGGAAGCCAAGGCGGAGCTGACAAAATGGTTTGAGAAATTCGAGATAATGCCGTGGTGGCACAAAAAACTGGAGGAACTTTCCAAGGGCATGCAACAGAAAGTGCAGTTCATCACCACTGTTGTCCATCGCCCTCCACTGCTTATTTTCGATGAGCCGTTCTCCGGCTTTGACCCGGTAAACGCTGAACTTCTGAAGCGTGAGATTCTGCAATTGCGCGACGAAGGGCACACCATCATCTACAGCACTCACAACATGGCTTCCGTTGAAGATGTATGTGACGACATTGCCCTGATAAACAAAAGCCGTGTGGTACTCTCGGGAAGCGTACTTGACGTAAAGAGAAAATTTGCCGACGGTACGTTCGAGATAAAGGCACAGGGGACGCGCGAACAGGTGGAAAATCTTGCACAACAGCTCAGGAATGTAGAGGTCCATGAGGTTCTTCCGTCAATGAATGATGTGTTCCTGCGCACAATAAATTCTCAGGGGCCGGCCTCAGAGAGATGAAAGCCCGGCCTTTGCAGACTCAATGTTGAAAATTCCAGGCAGAATGGCTTATGGGACAATGTTAATGCAAGAACCTCGCCCACACAGCCAACAGACAATACCACATAACCGTAAAACCAACCCAATGAACAATTTAGGAATAGTAATCGGCAGGGAATATATGACCCGTGTGAAAAAGAAGTCATTTCTTATTATCACAATCCTCATGCCTTTTCTCATTATAGCCCTCTGCACGTTTCCGATTATCCTCGGCTCTATCAAAGATGACGAGCAGAAACAGGTGGTCATCATGGACAAGACAGAGAAATATCTGCCACTCTTCGTCAACGGCGCTGCAGAAGATACTGTTGCTGACAGTGAGATGAAAGGATATAAGTTCGTGCCGGGAGCCGGCGACATACAGATGTACAACAATGAAGACATTGAAGTCGAGGCTGTCGTATGTATCACCGGAGATCTCACGTCAAACCCGAATGCAGTAAAAATCTACAGCCGCAATGAGGTGCAGGGCGACCTCATACGCTATGTGCAGAAAGTGCTTGACACCCAAATTCATAAGGATAAGCTTGCAGCATACAATATTCCGCAACTTGAGACCATCGTCAGCGACTTGCAGACAAACATCGACATCAAGACGGTAAAGTGGGGAGATGACGGTAAAGAGACATTCTCTTCAAGCGAACTTGCCATGGCTCTCGGCCTCCTCTCGGCAATACTCATATATATGTTTGTGCTCATGTATGGCGCAATGGTGATGCAAGGCGTAATGGAGGAAAAGACCAACCGCATCATTGAAGTCATTGTGGGCAGCGTCAAGCCTTTCCAGCTTATGATGGGTAAAATCATCGGTGTCATGCTCGTAGGTTTTACACAAATGCTTGTCTGGGGCGCAATGTTGCTCGGAATAAGCGCGGCTGTCGGCATAAGCGTAATGCCGTCAATGACCGCTACGTCACTTGGAATGGAAGGACAGCAGGCCGCACATCATGCGGCTCTGCAGGCAATGGAGGAAACGGACTCCATGACGGAGGCCCTGCAGGCAATAAGCAATCTGCCGTTGGCAGAGATTGGCATCATGTTCCTGTTTTTCTTCCTCGGAGGATATATACTCTATTCTTCCTTCTATGCGGCAATAGGTGCGGCAATAAACTCACAGGAGGATTCCTCACAGTTCATTACGCCTATGGTAATCATCATGGTCTTCGCGCTTTATGCCGCCATGGGCTCCGTAGAAAACACCAACGGCCCTCTCGCATTCTGGGCTTCAATGTTCCCGCTGACAAGCCCTATCGTGATGATGGTGCGCATTCCTTTCGGAGTGCCTTTATGGCAAGAACTTCTCTCACTTGCAATACTCTACGTAACGGCAATCCTTTTCGTATGGATTGGCAGTAAAATATACCGTATCGGTATCCTCATGTACGGCAAAAAGCCTACGCTGAAGGAAATGTGGAAGTGGATGAGGTACTCATGATAACAGCAGCCCCCTACTCCACAACAGTAAAACCGTAAAACATAAGTCGGCCAACAAAGTTAATCAGCATTATCCGTGAAGTTATTTTCAATGAAAAGCCTAACAGCGGAAGAGGGATTGCTGCGAGCTGCATGACCGAGAACACATAAGGTTTCAACCGAAAAGGACAAGCCGGGAATACGAAAGACAATACAGCAGCAATGATTGCCGGCATTATTTCGCTTAATTTTATTGAATGACTTATACATTAACCCATAAATAACCAAACTATGTATTCAGATCCAAAAGACTGTCTCTATTGTCAGAACAATGAGACTCTGCACAATCTCATGATTGAGATTTGCCACCTCCGTGTTTCGCGTGTCTTCCTCTTCAAGGAGCAGACATACCGCGGACGTTGCCTCGTAGCGTACGACGGTCATGTCAATGACCTCAACGAACTTAACGACCAGCAGCGTAATGACTTCATGGCTGATGTGGCACAGACAACACGTGCCATGCAGCGCGCTTTCAATCCTGAGAAAATAAACTACGGAGCCTTCTCCGATACTCTTTCACATCTGCATTTCCATCTTGCCCCGAAATATGTCGGCGGCCCGGACTATCCGGGACTCTTCCGCATGAACCCAGGCGAAGTCTACCTCTCTGACGAGGAATACAAAGACATGATTGAGCTTATCAAGAAGAACCTGTAATATCCATGTCCTTAAGTACTGAAGGACGAAGATACACAGATAATGTCATACACTAAAAGCCTGCACAAAGCTCTCATTGAAACCTTGTGCGGGCTTTTAATGCATGACACGAATCCATTACAGACAAATAAGTCAAAATCATTACGCACATTCGTAAATAAACACCCGCAACTGAAAGGTATGCGCCTTTCTATGAAGCCGGATTCCGGTCAGGGATGAATGGTGAGGGTTTCACTATATGCAGTGAACTTCTGCATATAGAATAAAAAAATGCATTCAGCCCGCACAGTCCTTAGAAAAAGACCATGCGGGCTGAACGCATTTTTTTGTATATGGATTTACCTTAGCCGGTTTCTGCACATATAAGAGGAAAAGCTGTAGGAGTATGCAAAAGGTTAATGTTTTCTGTAATCAAAATAAAATCATATTCCCGTGCAACTTTAATTCACTTAAACTTTGCCTCAATGAACTGCGGAACCTTCCACAGCATCTTCTCAAGCTTCATTATCACAGGGTTCATGCCGTGGGAAC
>JAMPFD010000017.1 GCA_023664625.1 Bacillota bacterium
ACTTCATAAAAAGCACCACAAAAGTTTTTTGTCTAACTTTTGGGGTGCAGTTCACTTCTTCGTGAGAGCCTTTAATTTTATAATAAAAAACGCTATATTGACTCATTGTTTAATAAGTATTCAACTAAATAATGTCATTTTGTTTTACATATTCAACTTAATATAAATGTATCACATTGTCATAATGATGTTAACAAGTCATAATACACAGCATGTTTTTAGTTAAATACTTACCTTTTTCTAAAAATATTATGTAATTTTGCAACTATATTAAATAACAATTCTAAAAATATATTTATAGTAAAAAGATGAAAAAGATTTTTTTTGCACTTGTAGCTCTCATGATGAGTATCTGTGCACATGCTTTTGACTTTGACGGTATTGACCTAAATGGCAATGTGGTGGAAATTACACGTCAGATCTCAGCAAAAGGCTATGTTTATGATGAAGCCAATGACTGCCTGAAAGGAATCTGTCAGGGTACAGAAATTTATCTCACTATAAACTACCAGGATGTCAAGCAGAAAAATAAAATCGGACAACTCATGGTGGATATTCCTATGAAGTCCGATGATGCTCTTTCTGATGTTGCAATGACTTTTAATGTAATATATCATCAGGTAGCAAATTCTAATGGTATATATACCTACCAGATTGGTGATGATGGAACAACATTGGCTCTCTCCAAAACAAACAATGGCATTAGACTCACTTACAGCACGCCATATTATAAGAAGATAAAATAAGATGTTTAGAGAGACCGTAGAAGGATATTATCAATAAACTCATTCTCCACATCATATACTAAAGAGCCGTATTACGAGACAGTAATACGGCTCTTTAGTGTATATGCATGTAGCTTATAGTATCACTTTACTGAACTTTTCTCCACCATTTGAGAAATCAAACGAAAAGTTTTAATTTATTTGGAATCATCCGCTTTTCAACTTTAAACCTATGATACATGTGTATATCATAAATCGGAGCAATCAACAAAAGATCCAAACCAACAGAACTTCCCTCTAATGTGAGAATCACCTTATTCTATCTATAGAGCGGATAAGTTTCTCATCCTTCTTGATTGCCATACGTGCAAGCCACTGCAAGACAATAGCAGCAAATGGCAGGCAGGCTGCAAACCTAATTTCAAATGCACAGTCATCTGCATCGAAAGTGTAGATTTCAAATGCGTAAAGCCCAATCCATAGAAGCAGAAGCATTATAGTCACCAAGCATTCACGACTTTGCCTTTTTCTGTTATTGAAGCTGAAGATGTTTATCACCGATGTTATGACGCCTGCCGCAAGCAGGGCAAAGAGTCCGCCAACAGCAAAACTCATATTTCCGTTATTACCGTCTATGGTACATAGATTATACATCTCAGAGGCGGCCCCCATACCAATGGGAGCAATCGTTCCTATTGGCAGGCAGGCGCAGACAACCATTGCCACAATGGACAGAAAAAGATAAACGCTTTGTATGCGCTGAATCATAATCAATCCTCCTCAACCTTGTCACGAGAAGGATCACGCCAATAAACCTGACCTTGCTCGAATTCCTCGGCTGCAAGAAGGGTTGGCTTTGGAAGCTTCTCATAATAACGTGAGATTTCTATCTGTTCACGATTCTCAAATACCTCTTCAAGAGTGTCATTATATGAAGAGAACTCTGCAAGTTTCTTATTCAAATCCTGCTTTATCTCAGCAGAGATCTGATTTGCACGCTTTGCCATTATGGCAACACTCTCATAGATATTACCCGTATCATCGCTAAGTTCCACAATGTTACGTGTGACAGTGTTCGTAGGGGCTTTTGATTTCTTGTAGTCCATATTTTCAGTTTAATTTCTATTTTAATTTATCTGTTTTTACCTTAATATTATTGTATATTCGTATACTTCTTACATACCGTGATGAACTGTTCTGCAATATCACGATTCTTGGAATCAGGATACTCATTTATGAATCCATAACACTCATCCTCGGCATTCTGATAACGTTCCTGTCTCTTTGCCTCCACACTGTGTTGGGCAAGATAGAACTTGCTTTTCATGATAAGTAGAGAAAATTCCTCACGCATATCCATATAAGGGTAATCTTTCAAGGCATTCTCCGCCGTGATTATACACGCCTCATAATTAGAACCGCCGGAGAGACAGTTTCCGAAATAAGTTCCAAGGTTGTAATAAAGCTTTGCACTATAATATTCTTTCAAGACGAGTTTATCCTGCAAAGCTATCATCCTCTGTTGTGCTTCCTTGCGGCGGACAGCCTGAGGATAGATATCAAGATAGTCCTGGTATGCCTTTATCGCAGCCAATGTTGGAGTTTGATCCAAGCGTGGCTCCGGAGAGCTTTCTGAAAGGCTCTCGGCAGCGTAAAAATATGCCATTTCTGCAAACATTCCACGCGGATATGACGTTGTATAACGCTTAAAAGCCTCATTGGCCATCTCGTAATCCTTGCTTTTATACAGTGACATGGCATACATGTATAGGGCTTCTTCTGCATTGTCCGTGCCTTTCATCGGAGTCACAAGGTCACCAAGCAAAACTGATGCCTGAGTATATTTTCCTGAAGTAAAACACTGCTTGGCAAATTCGTATTTGTATTCGTTGTCAGAAAGCTTATAAACAGAGTTGAACTCCTTGGCACATCCTGATAACAAAATGGCTGCAAATAACAATATAAAAATATTTCTCATTTCTTAATACTTAGTATTCAGTATCTGTGGCAATTAATGCATACACATTTAGGCTACAAAATTACTCATAATTTCCCATATTCCAAAAGAACAATACCGTTTTTTCCAAAATTATTCATCATTTATAACAATTCTTTCGGAAAAAATCCGTAATTTTGCATCTATGCACAGATTCAAACTCACATCACTGTACAAACCGACGGGTGACCAGCCTGAAGCAATACGCCAATTAACTGAAGGTATAAAGCGAGGTGACCCGGCTCAGGTCTTGCTTGGCGTGACGGGTTCCGGCAAGACTTTCACCATGGCAAATGTTATTGCGGAATGCAACCGCCCTACTTTGGTTTTTTCTCACAACAAGACTCTTGCCGCGCAACTATATAAAGAGATGAAAAGTTTCTTTCCTGACAATGCCGTGGAATATTATGTATCATACTACGATTACTACCAACCGGAGGCATATCTGCCTTCGTCAGATACATATATAGAGAAAGACCTTGCCATAAATGAGGAGATCGACCGCCTGCGCTTGTCAGCAGTATCCTCTCTATTGTCCGGCAGACGTGATGTCATCGTCGTGGCATCTGTATCATGCATCTACGGCATGGGAGGACCTGCCGCCATGAAAAGTTCTGTCATCACCTTAAGAAGCGGCATGCAGATTGACCGCAACGATTTGCTGCGCAAGCTTGTTGAAGCCCTATATGTCCGCAATGACATAGCTCTTGAAAGAGGAAATTTCCGTGTAAAAGGTGATACGATTGATGTAGCGATGGCATATTCCGAACGTATCTTGCGCATTGAGATGTGGGATGATACGATAGACTCCATTGCCGAGCTTGATGCAGTAACCTTTGCACGGTTTGATACTTTCGATGAGTATCAGATCTTTCCCGCCAACATCTTCGTTACCTCAAAGGAGCAGATAGACATTGCCGTCCGCAACATTCAAGACGATCTTATGGAGCGCGTGACATTTTACGAAGAAATCGGAGATCCGGTCCGTGCACAGCGCATCAAAGAGCGTGTTGAATACGACATCGACATGATAAAGGAAATGGGACATTGCTCAGGTATAGAAAACTATTCACGGTACTTTGACGGACGCGAGCCTGGACAACGCCCGTACTGCCTGTTTGACTTTTTCCCCGATGACATGCTTGTGTTTATAGACGAGAGCCACGCCTCCATACCGCAACTCCATGCCATGTATGGTAATGACCGCTCCAGAAAGCAAAACCTCGTGGAATACGCCTTCCGACTTCCTGCCGCATTTGACAACAGACCTTTGAAATTTGAAGAATTCGAGTCTATTGCTAAACAAGTTGTATATATTTCCGCTACCCCGGCACCGTACGAGTTGGAACAGGCGGAGGGTGTTGTAGTCGAACAGATTATTCGTCCGACAGGACTCCTTGATCCAAGGATAGAGGTGCGCCCGACTGCAAATCAGGTTGACGATCTCCTTAACGAAATTGTCGAACATAAGGAAAAAGGAGAAAGAACACTGGTCATAACACTCACGAAACGCATGGCGGAGGAAATGACAGAATACCTGCTAAACCACGGCATACAAACAGCTTTCATACATTCAGATGTTGACACGCTTGATCGCATAAAGATTCTTAACGAGTTGCGCGCCGGAGCCTATGACGTACTTGTAGGCGTGAATCTCTTGCGTGAAGGACTTGACATTCCTGAAGTTTCGCTCGTTGCCATACTCGATGCGGACAAGGAGGGCTTCTTGCGCAATGCAAGAGGCATGACACAGATGGCAGGACGTGCTGCCAGAAATGTCAACGGACTTGTCATCATGTACGCGGACCGCATAACCCAATCGATGCAGGTCACCATCGATGAAACGGCACGCCGCCGTGCCAAGCAGATGCAGTACAATGAGGAGCATGGCATCGTTCCGAAGCAGATTGTCAAGGAGATTCGGGACGGCGGGCTGTCCGCCATGCGCCAGCAGGCCTTTGATGCTGTCAAGGGAACGGCAAATACATCGCGACAAAGTGTTTACGATGAGACCAAAAAGAGACTTAGTATTGAAGACGGTGCCTACATTGAACCATCCGAATGTCACTATTTACTTCCTGATGATGAACAGCAGATGGTTGCCGATCCGATAATGAGAAATATGACGGAGAGTGAGTTGAGAAAATCAATCCTTCACACCACAAATATGATGAAAGAGGCGGCTAAGAAGCTTGATTTCATACAGGCTGCACAACTCCGTGATGAACTTCTATGCCTGCAGGCTCTCCTCCCAGCAGAAACTTGAAAAGGCAAGTACCTGCATAAGAATTAATAAGTATTATCACATTGAGAAACAAGAGTTTATATAAAAATACGCAACAAGAGAATGAAGAAACCTTCCGCATGGCTCAGCGCGATTCCTCTTATCACGCTAATCGTGTTGCTGAGTATCACAATCTCAATCTTTGGGAGCGATGCACTGGCCGGTCCATCACAGATAGTGTTGCTTTGCTCCACTGCAGTCTGCGTGTGCCTCGGCATGGGGATATGCAAGGTGAAATGGCGTGCCATTGAACAGAATATAGAAACCAAAGTCCGTGAGACAACTGTCTCAATATATATTCTCCTCGTCATCGGCATGCTTTCCGCGTCATGGATGATAAGCGGAATCGTTCCCACATTGATCTGCTATGGTATACAAATCATTCATCCCGCCGTATTCCTCGCTTCCGCATGCGCCATCAGTGCTGTTGTTTCCGTGATGACAGGCTCTTCGTGGACAACAATTGCAACCATCGGCATCGCACTGCTCGGCATAGGAAGGGCACTCGGGTTTGATGACGGATGGACAGCCGGTGCAATAATCTCCGGAGCATACTTCGGCGACAAGGTCTCCCCGCTGAGCGACACAACAGTCCTTGCGTCCTCTGTTTCCGGCACGCCGCTCTTCAAGCATATCCGGTACATGATGCTCACAACCACACCGACAATCCTAATCACACTCGTTACCTTCTTATCTGCAGGGTTGTGGATGGGTAGTATAACCCACAGTGATACAACGCAATACACCATCGCTTTGGAGAAAACGTTCACGATTACGCCATGGCTTCTTACGGTCCCCGCCGCCACTGCTTGGCTAATCTACCAGAAAGTACCCTCGCTAATCGTTCTATTCGCTTCGTCCATGATGGCCGTTGTCATGATGCTGATATTCCAAAGGGATGTCCTGTTGCAAATATCCGGTTCCCTGTTCCAATCCGTCATAATCACACTGAGCCAGTCCACCTCCGTCACGACAGGCGTACCCGTTCTTGACAAGCTCGTCTCAACAAGCGGCATGACGGGAATGCTCAACACGATATGGCTGATCCTATCCGCCATGGTATTCGGTGGTGCAATGAGCGCGTGTGGCATGTTGAAAAGTTTCCTTCACGCAGTCTTCCGTCACATGGTCAAGACCCGCGTCGGACTCGTGACAGCCACAGTTCTAAACGGAATTGCCATGAATATCATGACTGGCGATCAGTACATCTCCATTATCCTCTCCGCCAACATGTTCAAGGAAGAATACGCACGCCAAGGCTACGAGCCGCGTCTCCTCTCCCGCTCATGCGAGGACAGCGCAACGGTTGTCTCCGTTCTCATTCCATGGAATACTTGCGGTATGACTCAGTCTACAATCCTCGGAGTAGCAACCATTATCTACCTCCCTTACTGCTTTTTCTGTTATCTCTCACCACTAATGTCCATTCTCCACGCCGTCACAGGTTGGAAAATCATAAGAGACGTACGGAAGGTTCCCTTGACCAACACATGAGTATCAAATACGAAGCAACTTAAAACAAAAAAGAAATGAAAGGTAGATTCGCCCCTTCTCCTACCGGAAGAATGCATCTCGGCAATATCTATTCCGCCCTGCTCGCCTGGCTCTCGACAAGGAGCCAGGAGGGAACGTTCATTCTCAGGATAGAGGACATCGATCGTCAGCGCTCAAAAGCCGAATATGCAGCAATGATTGAGGATGATCTCCGCTGGCTCGGGCTTGACTGGGATGAAAAGTATGTGCAAAGCGAACGATTTGACCTCTATGAGGACAAACTTTGCAGCCTTGAAGCAAGCGGACATACGTACTCCTGCTACTGTACTCGCGCAGAAATTATGGCGACGCAGGCTCCTCACGAATCTGACGGGAGGATTGTGCACACAGAATGCCAACGACTGAGCGACATACGTCTCTTCCGCTCCGGAACAAACCGTCCAGTGAGATCCGTGCGCCTCATTGTTCCTGACAAGGAAGTCACGTTCACCGATCAGCACTACGGCATTCAGAGTGTGAATCTCGCCCGACAGTGCGGAGACTTCGTGCTAAAGCGGGGTGACGGCGCATGGGCGTACCAGCTTGCAGTGGTCATCGACGATGCAATGACCGGTGTCACGGAGGTGGTAAGAGGACGGGACCTGCTCCTTTCCGTTCCACAGCAGGAATACCTCCATCGGTTACTTGGATTCACGCCACCCGCCTACTGTCACCTACCGCTATTGTGCAACGGAAACGGACAGCGGCTGTCAAAGCGCGACAAGAGTCTTGACATGGAATGCCTACGCCAAAGGCTCTCGCCAGAGGAAGTCATAGGACAGCTCGCTTTCCACGCCGGACTTTCCGACAGTCCCGTGGCAGTTACGGCACGGGAGCTCATTCCGCTGTTTTCTTGGGACAAAGTTCCGCTTGGCGACATCACAGTCAGCGACAGTGTGACAATCTCCTAATAACGAGAAGGTGTATTCCACTACGGAATACACCTTCTCGTTGCTTTAACAAAATGTACTCACGAAATGCTGACGGTAATGGTTCTGAAACGCAGACCATGGGAAAGCATAAACCAAAATCGGTCATTAGAACACATCCTGTCTTTTATATTACTTTTTGTATGCTACCTGTGCCCGTTTTGCCTATACATATAAGCATAAATTACTGCAAGCCTTTATAAATCAAGATGATAACACGGCATATGGTAAAAGGTAACGCTTGGTACTGCAAAAGGTGGCCTTTGATATGGTGAAAGGTAACCTTTTGTATCGTTAAAGGTAACCTTTTACAAATCTCAGCGACAGATGATGATTTTTCAGTCGATAGCCATGGCTTATTCCCACTCACCGTCTCCCCCCCCCGGTCATTAGAACGCATCTTGTCTTTTATCTTTTTTGTATGCTACCTGTGCCCTTTTTGCCTTTGGCCTGGGGATGTACTGATCATTTTTAATCGTATTGCCCAAAAAGAAGCTCCCAAAACATTCGGCAAAAGCCTAAAAATACACGATTCGACCAATTTGGGAAAAAGCAAACCACACCGTTACGGAAGCAACAGTGTGGTTTGCAATATTATATAAGTACGAGACCAATCCTCTGCCACATAATTTCATCACATTCCGGTACCGAAGAAAACTAATGCCGGACTATTTTCTCCAGACAATGTAATTCTCATACGGGAAGTCCTCCCCAAAGACACAGCCGTTCTGCATCAGCCTTCCGTCCCGCTCCCTCCACATTGCGGCGGCGGAGCCTCCGGCAAGAGCAAGAGCCTCAGAGACGCCCAGATTCTTGAGTGCCTTGGCGAAATCGCCGTACGTCTCAGGCATGGCGGTCTCCATGAGGCACAGTCCGCCGTCTCTGAGGCACAGCGCGATGTTTTCCCTGCGGAATCCGAAGTCGGCGGTGGAATTGTTGGCGTGATAGAAATACGGGGCGCTGTCCAGAACATAATATGGCGAGACATCCTCCACGAGGCGGTAAATCATGTTATCCGTCGGCAACGGCCGACTATACCAGCAGCCGTAGGAGGAAACAGAAACAAGGAGGATACTCACGGTGAGAAATATTCCCGCATAGTTGACAAGTCTGTTTCCCGAAGACGGCAACGACGGGCTAACGGCTGTAGATATTCCTGATTTCTTCATGGCTGTAATTGCTGATGTTTGTTGTGTCAAGATGGTAAAGGATGGTGGAATGGCGGTGCGGCTCGAGACCGAGATACTTGTTCAGAATATCCTGTGTGCGGCTCAGTTCCTCAAAAGGGACCTGTTCGTGGCGTATTGTCTCGCCCTCGTCAAGATTCTCGGCCGTTTTCGCTATGCGCCTGAACTCCTTTCCACGAAAGACGATATCCCAGCGGAATATAGGCAGGGCGATGTCCAGCGGAAGGCGGAACTTTCCGGCTCGTTTCAGCCATGTCTCCACAGTGCTGCTGAGTATGGAATTCTCTGTCCGCACGTCGGCAAAACTGTCGGTGTTGTATACCATCAGCACACCATAGTCGACAGGAGGAGCCTCCTGGCCAAGCTGGTGAAGGCGAATGGTACTGCTCAGCATCCGCCCCTGAAGTTTTTCCTTCACCGCACGGCAAAGCATGAAGTAGGCTTCGCGCGTCTGCCCCGTCCAGTCGCAGGCAAGCTGAAGGTCTTTCCATTCGGGGACATCGTGCCACGAGCACATGGCAGTGACTCTCTTCACAATTTTCTCCGCCAAGAGGTCAATCTCCCCTGCCTCTGCCGCTTGGCGGAGAGCCTCCACGGTGATGAACACCGTGGGGACGATTTCCACCTTCGGCAAAGGGCTCTCAAACCTCAGCGTAGCATTCGGGACGGCTTCTCCCAGGCTTTCCACGACATCAAACATGCGGAGATATATCCGCTCCACGGCGTTGGTTTCCAGAAATTCTCTCTCTTTTTCCGACAAACGGAAAACAGTCCGCCAGTAATATATCGAGTTTGCCGGCTTATGCAAGCTGTCAGTAGGAAGAATCTCCGCAGCAGTCCGGTTCTGTTACAGTATTATAATAGGTGTCAGTATGAGGACTAAGATAATAATTGCAGGTAACAGGTATTTCTTTTTCATACGCAAAAAAAATATGGTGCAAAGATACGACATTTATCTATCTTTGCATCATAATCAGCCGGCGACTGTATGAATTGCTGTCCTGACTGTATGAACTGTATTTTTTTATTATCAGGAAGATTTGTTTCTTCCTGTAATGACAGAGACAATGGAGTATGCTGCCAAGAGGATGAACTGCAAACCATTAAGGCATAGCAGGCAGAACCACCATGTAAGTCCGGCTCCGCCGTTGCTTTTGAACAGTAAACCGTAACTCAAGAGGGCGTTATACAACACCAAATCAATATATTATAGAATGCTGTGTGCGTTTCGTTTAACTTATGACAAAAGGCCACGGCTGTCAGCGACAATGCAAAGGCTCCCGCAAGAATAAATGTGTCCTCGTTCCATGCAGAACATGCGCTGACCGTAAAAGCCATGGCAGCTCCTCCAAGCCACAATAACCAAAACTGTTTATCTTGGAACATCACCTGCAGTTATTATTCTATCTCTGAGTATAGGTCAGTTTATCCGTTTCAAGAAAATCTCATGGTCAATACAATCGGGAAGTTCCTCCTTATAGTGCGTCACCATGATCAGCGTCTTGCCTGGACGCTGGCAGAAAGTGTTTATTATTTCCTTTACCATGCAGCGATTGTGCAGGTCAAGTCCATGGAGAGGTTCGTCAAGTATCAGCAGTGCAGGGTCTTTCACAAAAGCACGGGCAAGGAGCACGAGACGCTGTTCGCCACTTGAAAGTTTAAGGAATGTCCTGTCAGCAAGATGCTCTACGCTGAATATCCTCATCCAGAACAGGCATTGCTCAACCTGATGTTGTTTTGGCTTCTGATATAGTCCGTTCATATCAGACATTCCCGATGCCACGATATGCAGGCAAGGCAAGTCGCGCAGGAAAGCGCGGTGCATTTCAGGAGAGATGTATCCGATATGCTTCTTTATATCCCAAATTGACTCACCATTTCCGCGCCGGTGTCCGAAGAGTACGATATCGTTAGCATAAGCCTGCGGATTGTCGGCACAGATAAGGGAAAGAAGTGTGGATTTCCCTGCCCCATTTTCTCCGGACAAAGCCCAATGTTCTCCTTTTTTCACGGAAAAGGTGAGGTCTTTCAGTATTGTGCGGGAACCATAGCGTATATTGACATTGTTGAAATCTATAATACGGTCTGCCCCTATTATTTCATCTGGTAAAGAAGCTATTGAGGTTTTTCTTTCCATGCTCAAAACATGCTGTGGCAAAGCTAAGGCTTGCTCACGATATTCCGCAAGCGATTTCTTTCCGCCGACCGACATATCCTTCACCTCTACAACATGGGTAATGAAGTCTGGAATATCGTCACTCTTTGATTGTACCAGGATTATGCTTATTGTTGTTTCCGCAGCAAGGACTTTCAGAAAATCATGCAACTGTCTGCGTGCCGTGGAGTCCAGCCCGATAAAAGGATTATCCATGATCAGTACACGCGGATTGGCAAGAAGAGTTTTTGTCAACTGGAATTTTCTAAGTTCGCCACTTGACAGCAGGATGACATGCTTGTCAAGCAACCTTTCCAGCCCAAACATATCATAAAGATGCCGGCGAACCTTTTCCAGTTCCTCATGCATAGCCTTGCGGTCGGTTTCTTCACTGGAAAGGCGTGCCGCCTCCTGTCCCGGAGTCTCCTCCCTAACAACAAATCTATCGAAAACAGTCTTACGGACGAGTCCTTCCTCTGCTATGCGGAATGCTTCGTCAAGGAGGTCGACAACAATCGGCGACTCTTCTATGTCATTCTGGTTCCACCGCTGTTGATAATAGTAGTTTCCATCGGCAGTTCCGTAAGAATCACGGAAAGTCATGTACTTGATATTGTCCGAGACCAGTCTCGCCTTGCGTGGAGAGAAATCATAGCGCACAGGATTCATCGGCAGCAAGGCGTGCGCACCCGTAATGATGTCAACAAGCATTGATTTGCCGCCGCCATTAGGTCCTACGATTGCTATATGCTCGCCCTGACAGAGAGAAAAATTGACAGGCTCAGCCATGCACCATTGACTCATGCGGCATACACCGTTCTCAATGTCGATTATTTTTTGCATCTGTCTGAATTTTTATTGACAAAATCTTTCCATGAGCCATAATGCTTTGCCCCTGTCTCAGGCTTGCCCATCTGTATAAAGTGGCAATATGCTGCGGCAAGAGCATCCGTTGCATCCATGAACTTTGGCATGTCGTTCTTGTCTATATGGAGCATTCTCTGCAGCATCCCAGCCACCTGTTCCTTTGAGGCTCCGCCATTACCAGTCAGTGCCATCTTTATCTTCAATGGAGCGTACTCGTGAATAGGAATGTCACGCTGAATTGCGGCGGCTATCGCAACACCCTGAGCCCTGCCGAGCTTTAGCATCGACTGAACGTTCTGCCCATAGAAAGGAGCCTCTATGGCAAGTTCATCCGGAAGATATTCCTCTATCACGCCTATAACGCGCTTGAAAATATATCCCAACTTAATATACGGGTCACTCATCTTGCGCATGTCTATGACTCCCATACTTATCGGCGTTGCCTTATTGCCGACAACCTTTAGCACTCCATAGCCCATAATGTTCGTACCCGGATCTATACCCAAAATAATCTTCTCTTGGAGATTCATTAAAAGAATGTGTTAACGGTCCAAATAAGGATTACGGGCTACCTCATAACCAAGTTCTGTCTGCGGGCCATGACCGGGATAAACAGTAACACCGTCCGGCAGCTGACATAAATATCTGAGGGAATTGATAATCATGAACATTGAGCCACCGGGAAGATCTGTCCTGCCTATGGACAAGCGGAACAGAGTGTCCCCCGTGAACAATACGTTTTCCTCTTCACAATAATAACACAGGCCTCCCATAGAATGGCCGGGAGTAGCGATGACCTTAAGTTTATGAGAACCGACAAGAATCTCGTCATTGCCATTAAGGAATCCTCCTATCTGCGGTGTAAAGTCTATCATAATACCGCACATGGTGCCCGCTTGCTCCTTAATATCACGCACAAGACGCTCATCTCCACTGTGAAGTTCAAGCTTCATACCAAAAGCCTTATACATTGCGTCAATGCCGAGATTATGATCAAAATGCCCATGTGTCGCAATGAGACGCTTGGGCTTAAGGTTCTCACACGTTATATATTCGATTATATCTCTTTGCTCCTCAGGTGTAAAAGCACCGCAGTCAATAATGACACATTCCTTTGTTTCGTCGCTGACAACATAGCAGTTCTCATGCAGGGGATTAACTTCAAATGTTTTTATATTAAGCATTATATAAATATGTATATGTTTATTAAGCGGTATTAAGCGGTATTAAGCGGTATTCAGCGTACGACAATTCTCTTTACGGTATTGGACTGCACCCAACCTTCCGTGCCGTCATCAAGGCGTACTTCATACCAGCCACTTATTGTATCATCAATTATATTCATGTGTGTTCCCTCATGTACAACGGTCTCTTCCTGTGATTTAAGCTCAGGAGATTTCTTCACGGCACTGTCGTTTGTGATTACAACCGCACCGTCATTTGCCGTCAGGGCATGATATTGGGAATAGGCACACAGGTTGCACAGCACGAAAGAGGCAAACATGACAATTCCTCCATAGAAGCCCATTTTGCGAAGTGCCATAATGTCTGAGAACAAGAATGTCAGAATGAGCACAGCAACCAAGATCAATGAGGTGATGGCAAGAACAGTCCACTCATTTGTATTCAACAATCTTACGACAGTGTCCCACCAAACTACAATGAATGTGTCGGCAGTCGGATGCATCTTGTCTATCGTCTTTGAACGTGCGACATACAGATTATGCGCAATATCTTTATCCGCAGGTGCAAGAAGAGAGGCCTTGTTATATGCGATTATTGCCTGTGCAAGATTGTCGCTGCGATAATATGCATTGCCAAGATTGTAGTAATTTTCTGCTGAAGGTGTCTTCTGGGCAAGCTGCTCATATCGCTTAACAGCAAGCTGATAATTACCTTTGGCATAGGCATCGGAAGCAGTATTGTTGGCCGATGCGGAAGAACACAATAATGTCATGACAAATACCAACAGAGTAAATTCCACTTTAGAAGGTTTTGATTTCTTCGATTTCAGAAAATCATCTATATCCGTTATACCGTTCATAGCTTTCTCATAAACAGCAGACATCTTTCCAAGAGCCTCTCCTGGAGCATACCTTGCATACTCACATTCGTCAATAGCGTCTACAAAGATTGATATAATGCCTTTCCCTACATTACTGTCTGCAAGACGTTCTGTAATATTTTCCCGAGACAATTCAGATACCGGGATATTGAGTTTATCACCTACATAGCCCCACAACGCACGCAAGACTTCGTCATAAAACTCAGACTCCTTCTGAGCTCTCATAAGTTTTGCCGCACGCTTAAGACGCTTTGTCGCAATCTTATTTGCTTTTCTACCCTTCATGCCAACAATGTCAGCATTGACAATAGCCCGATTACGGAATATCCAAATAAGAACAATACATCCGAGAATGATAGCTGCTATAATGGACTGATAAGCGATACTGCCAAATATGATGTTCTTTCTCAAGGTGTGTTCATCAGCATGGCGCAGTCCCAAGATATCATCCTCTTTTTCCGAGAAATCAGCAACGGTATTGGACGTTCCTTTTCCCGGTGATACTGTTATCGTCTGCGGATGAGTCTTTATGGTTTTATAAGCATTGGCGGCTATATCATAATAGGTAAATTCTACAGCAGGAATGGTATATGTTCCTTGATGTCTTGGAACAAAGAGGTAGTCATATATCATACTGCCCTCCAAGCCATTCCCTGTCAATTTGGTCTTATCCGTAGATTTAGGAGAATATGTGTCAAAGTCTTTTGGGAACTTGACAACAGGCTGTTTTATAAGTTTCAGATTTCCATTGCCACTGATCACTATCCGCAATGTAACCGGGTCATTGGTGGCAACCGTTTTTTTATTAACAGAGCCTGAAATTGAAAATTTACCTACTCCACCTGAGAATCCTGCCGGGCGGGATGGCAACGGTTCCACATTTACAAGAACAGAATGTGCTGTAATGTTCCGCTTCACTTCGATATATCCGGAGCCACCGTTGAAGAATGCCTCAAATGGATCCACATTAGTATTTTCCTGTACAACAATACCTTTAAATGTTATTGAAGGTATTTCCAATTTTCCTGTCATCTGCGGATACATCACATACTGGCTCCATGTGACACACCTATACGGACGTCCATTGACATTCTCTATATGAAAGGATTTTTGCTGTGGCAAAGGAATTTCCTGAGTATGGAATCCTTTCAAGTCTGGCATTTTTCCTTCAAGTTGTGTCAACTCTACTTGTGTATATACCTTATATGTAAGCAGTATAGGTTCTTGCTCATGAACTGTCTTCTTATTGGCCGTAACCTTGATAAACAAGTCGTTCCCTGATATCTTTGAACCGGCCTGACGAATCTGAGCACCTGGATGTTGCTGCATTCCTCCTCCACTATGGATAGCCTGAGCCTGCCCGCTGACTTTTATCCTTACAGCCTTTGAAACAGCATTTTTCCCGGAAACTTTTGCCCGCGCCGCCCCGATAGTGTATGTGCCAACTTTCTCCGCTGACAATATATATGTATAAGTAATTGATGAAGAACTGCTTGTATGGCCATTAATCATCTGAAAACTGGACTGTGTACTTGTAGAGGGTCCCATCAATACATCAATACCATCAGGCACATTTCCTCCACGGAATCCCTTTACGTCCTGCGTCTGTATTGTATACATCAGCTTGAACTGTTCACCTACGGCAACCTGCTGTGGTACGGATACACTGATTGTCTGCGCAGTAATGCGAACCGTGCAGGAAATTATCAACAGTAATAGAGAGTATAATAGTTTCATAAGATTACCAATTCTTTTGATGACGGGCGCGGCGCGGCTGCGACTGTGCCTTTTTTAATCGCTGTTGGGTTGCCTGCTCCTGCTGCATGGCTGCATTCAAGAGCTGTTCGGCATTCTCCTTGCTCATCTTGTCCTGAGAACCTTGGTTCTGCAGTTTCTTATCCTGACTCCTGTCTTTGTTTTTATCTTGCTTATTTTTCTGGTCTTTCTGCTGTTCCTGCTTATTTTGATCCTTATTCTTGTTCTTCGGATTTTTATCCTCGTTCTTCTTTTGCTTCATGCACAACGCCAAATTATAGCGTGTTTCATTATCCTTTGGATTCATGCGCAAGGATTCCTTATAGGCCTCTACCGCTTCTCCATACTGTTTATTCTGCTGGCAGATCACACCTATATTATGAAATGTCTGTGCCCGGCGTAACCTGTCAGACTGTAGGTCTCCAGCTTTCATGAAACACCCGAGTGCCATGGAATCTTTCTGCTGCACCATCAAGGCACACCCCAGATTATAAAGAGCCTCCGGATTGTTTGGATTTACGGCAACAGCTTTCCTGAACGTTGCCTCTGCCTTTTCATATTGCTGAGAATGAAACTGGCGATTACCCTGACGGATAAGCATCCTGTCATTCTGTGCACTGACTGCTACAGGTAACAGGAACAGGACAGCAATCATTGCAACATGTTTCTTCTTAAAAAGATTCATAGCTTTCTGATAGGAAGGTTTTGCCTCTTGCACTAAGACTTCAAGTACAAGCAACAATACCGCTATTAGCCCAACAAGTTGGAATTGCTCATCATATTCACTATATATGACAGAGCTGACTTCACTTTTCTGCATCTTTGAAAGTTCAGAATTCAAACGTTCTTGAGCATCATTTGTATTATCGACATGGATATATGTGCCACTTCCGGCTGATGCGATTTCACGGCACATATCTTCATTCAGACGTGTCATCACCTCATTTCCTGAATTATCAATCATATAGCCACCCTCACCATTGGGAATCGGCGCGCCATTTTTTGAACCGACACCAAGAATAAAGACCTTAATACCTGCTTTCTTCGCCGCTTTTGCCGCTTCGACAGCCCGACCTTCATGATCCTCACCATCCGTAATGACAATTACAGCCCGGCCGATATTCTTCTGTTTTGTAAAACTATTCTGTGCCAATTCAATGGCTTTCGCTATATCAGTGCCCTGGTCTTCAATTAACGCCGGTGTAGTACTCTGCAAAAACATTTTGGCTGAAACATAGTCGGCCGTTATCGGTAACTGTGTAAATGCATCACCGGCAAAAACAACAAGACCGATTTTGTCATTGACAAAATTATCCACCATATTCTCCACGAGCATCTTGCATCTATCAAGTCGTGACGGCTTAACATCCTCACACAGCATGGAGTTGGATATATCCATACAGATTATGGCCTCTATGCCGTTACGCTTCTCGTTGCTGACCTTTGTACCTATCTGCAGACGCGCTATCATCACAATGACAAGAGCCAAAGCCCCCATCATCAAACAAAACTTTATCAGTGGACGATGCCTTGAAACATCAGGCATCTGTCTTACCGTCAAGTCCTTATCTCCCCAACGCCTTAATGCTTTGCCACGAAGCCATAGCATCCATAGTCTCAATGCAAAAAGCACCGGAATGACAAGTAATAATGTCAAATATGTAGAGTCTTCGAATCTCATTATGGAATCCTTCTGAAATAAGTTAAGCGTAGAAGAACTTCAAGCAGCAAAGAGAGCATTGCTGCTATGGCGAAAGGCTGGAATGCCTCATATCTCTTTGAGAATTTCTTCACACTAAGTTTTGAACGTTCAAGTTTATCAATATCCTTGTAAATCTGATTTAACTCACTATTGTTTGTTGCACGGTAAAAATTGCCGTCCGTTTTCTCCGCTATCTCTGCAAGTGTCTTTGTATCAATCTCCACAGGAAGATTTACATACTGTACACTACCGGCAACAATTGTCGGATATGGAGCCACATTATTTGTTCCGACACCAATAGTATAGACACGTATACCAAGACTCTTGGCAATCTCTGCAGCCGTCATTGGAGAAATTTCTCCACGGTTGTTGGAACCGTCAGTAAGAAGTATGACAACACGTGATTTTGCCTTTGAGTCTTTCAGCCTCGTAACAGCATTAGCCAATCCCATACCGACAGCTGTACCGTCCTCTATCAATCCTCTTGCGGCTATGTCTGTCTGTACATTCTTCAGCAAATTCAGCAGAGCAGCGTGATCCGTAGTCATAGGACACTGTGTGAATGCTTCGCCGGCAAAGATTGTCAATCCGATATTATCATTCTGCCTGTCAGAGATAAATGCCGATGCAACGTTCTTGGCAGCTTCTATGCGATTAGGTTTCAAATCTTCTGCAAGCATTGATGTCGAGACATCCATTGCCAGCATAATATCTATGCCTTCCACTGTTTTCTCATCCCATGCATTATGTGTCTGCGGCCTGCATAATGCACATACTATCAGCACCAGTGTAAGGCATCTCAATGCCATAGGCACCCATGAAAGACGCTGACGTAATGTTTTTGGAACATCCTTCAGCACCCATGTGTCACTGAGAGCCATCGTTGCTTCCGTACGCTTACGAAACCGCGTATACCATATCAGATATGGCACTAACAGGAGCAACAGAAGCATATATTCTTTATTTGCAAATTCCATGTTTCTATTCTATAAGTAATACCACCTGCCAAAGTATATAAACAAGTAACACCATGACTATCACTACTGACACATATACTACATATTTCAATACTTTCAGCGATATGTTCTTGCGTTTCTCATCGTCTGTCAGCTTTGTTTCCTCACGCTGTTCCGTGACAGTCTCTTCTGTCTTAGTAGAGTTTATAAAATCTATCGCAGATACAAGATTACGGTCTTTCTCATTGATAAGGGTGGAATATTTTGCAAACTTGACAAGATCAGCCGTCTCAAATAACTCACGCAGTTCAGCAACCTTCATAGGGTCTTCCGCAGAAAGACGTGTTATTATCTCTGACGTTGTCATTTCCATTGCAGAGAAGCCAAATCGCTCCTCAAGATATTTACGCAAAGTATCCGTCAGTCGAGTGTAATATTCTTTCTGATTATCAGAACTCACCATCCGTTCCTGCTTCAGCTCGTCTATGGCAGTGATGGCTTTCACATGAGCAGGTACACGCCTTATTATACGGAACGATATACGTATAGGTCTGTTGCCTTTCTTCAACAAATATGCCAACATGCCGAGGACTGCTATCAGGGAAGCTATCCCATATAGGATGAAAAGAGGTATCCATTCGTCCAAAAGGAAAGGATTTGTCTGTACATCCTTTGGAGGAAAGAACTGGTCCATCTTGGTTGTATCGACAGGGACATCCAAGACTTTTAACGCAAGTTTCTTGCCCATATACTTTTTACCGTCGACGATCACACTCAATGGAGCTATATAATGTAATTTCGGCTCAAATGATGTTATTGTATACTCGTAAGTAGTACGAAGCCAGCCGTCGTCAAGCATTACAGAATCCACCATTGCCTGCCCTATAACCTCTATTCCCGGCATGATGAGATGCGAAGCCGTAAAGTCAGGAACAAGAAGGGAGGACTTTTCCTTGGCAGTCACGGTAAGGTATAAATGACACTGGTCACCCAATACAATCTCCATGCTGTCTATCTTCTCCTCAACCTGTACCTTTTGAGCAGATACATTACCCGTTATGCCCATCCAAATCAGGATGGACATGAGAGGTATTATTATTTTATACAGTCTTTCTGTCATTTTTTTTAATTCCTCCCGTCTTTTACCTAACTCCGTTGCTTAAACAGCAACATCAGTTTCTTTACATAATCATCGGCAGTAGAGACTGTTATCGAATCCACACCGGAGTGAGAGAAAGTCTCTTTCAAGCTTGCCTGACGTTCCAGCCATTTTGCCTTATAAGCTATGCGGACAGCCTTTGAAGATGTGTCAAGATAATCTTCATATCCCGTCTCGGCATCGCGCACTCTCATCAATCCGACATCCGGAAGGTCACAGTCACGATGATCGTACACTTGTATAGCAACAACATCATGTTTCTTGTTACATACCTGCAGCTCCTTGCAGAAAGATTCCTGCTGGTAGAAATCAGACAATACGAATGCCGTACAACGGCGTTTCTGCATACGGGTAAGAGTCTCTATTGCTCCGGCAATGTCCGTGCGGTTACTGGCAGGCCTGAAATCTATCAACGTCCGTATGATATAAAGAATATGTTTCCTGCCCTTCTTTGGAGGAATATATTTTTCGACATGGTCAGAAAAGAACACTACACCAATCTTATCATTATTCTGAATGGCAGAAAATGCCAGTGTAGCAGCAATCTCCGTAACCATCTCACACTTCGCCTGACGTTGCGAACCGAAAGAAAGTGAACCGGAAACATCAATCATAAGCATCACCGTAAGCTCACGTTCTTCCTCAAAGACCTTTACATAAGGGCGGTGAAAACGAGCCGTAACGTTCCAGTCTATGTCCCGGACATCATCTCCAAACTGATACTCCCTCACCTCAGAGAATGCCATACCACGCCCCTTAAAGGCACTGTGGTACTGACCCGCAAAGATATTATTGCTCAATCCCCGGGTCTTTATTTCTATTTTACGAACTCGTGAGAGAATCTCGTTTGTATTCATTACGGAACCTGTATCTTGTTAATTATCTGTGACACAATCTCCTCTGCCGTCACATTGGTGGCCTCGGCTTCATAGGAAAGTCCTATACGATGACGCAGCACATCATAAGCCACGGCACGGACATCTTCCGGTACGACATATCCGCGGCGCTTGATGAAAGCATAGGCACGGGCAGCCTTGGCAAGAGAGATAGAAGCACGTGGAGAGCCTCCAAAGGAGATAAGAGACTTCAGTTCGTCAAGGCCATACTGCTCAGGAAAGCGTGTGGCAAAGACTATGTCAGCAATATACTGCTCTATCTTCTCATCAATATACACCTCACGAACCACCTCACGGGCACGTTCTATCTCCTGAGTGGTAGTTACAGGAGTCACTTCGGGAAGTTTGCCTGCGAGATTCTCACGTATAATGAGTTTTTCCTCCTGCAATGAAGGATAGCCTATCACAACTTTAAGCATAAAACGGTCCATCTGAGCCTCAGGCAGAGGATAAGTCCCCTCCTGCTCTATAGGGTTCTGGGTTGCCATCACGAGGAATGGTGACGGAAGACGGAAGGAATTGTCACCGATAGTCACCTGATGTTCCTGCATCGCTTCAAGCAATGCAGACTGAACCTTCGCCGGAGCACGGTTGATTTCATCGGCAAGTACAAAGTTTGCGAAGACCGGTCCCTGTTTTACCTGGAACTTTTCGTCCTTCTGCGAATATATCATTGTACCTATCACATCGGCAGGCAGAAGATCCGGTGTAAACTGTATACGGCTGAAATCCGCCTGCACAAGTCTTGACAATGTGTTGATGGCAAGTGTCTTTGCCAGTCCCGGCACACCTTCAAGAAGAATATGCCCGTCCGAAAGGAGGGATATAAGAAGACAATCAACAAGATGCTTCTGTCCCACAATGACCTTATCCATACCGGCCACAAGATTCTGAACGAATCCCGACTCCTGCTCTATTCTTATATTCAGTTCTCTGATATCCATTTGATTGTTTGTTTTTTATAGTGAAAGCGTGCATTCCTCATCTGTGAGGAATGCACATCTTTAATGATTCATAGTATTAGTCTTCAAGTGGAACGGCAAAATATCCCTTCTTTCCTGTAGGATAGATACCTTGTATGTAAAGTACAGGCGATTTGGATTTTCCGGCTTCCTTGACTATTCTGTTGAGGTCATCTATGGTCTTTACACTCTCGTCATTGACCTTCATTATTATAAAGCCCATCGGCACACCCGCCTCCTTGAATTTTCCTGAGTTAACCTTTCCGACCTTTAGTCCATAGGTAATCTCAAGCTCTTTCTTTTCATTATCATTGATTGCGCGGAAGTTTGCACCTAACACATCAAGATCCTTGTCTTTCACCACTTTAGTATTACCCTGTTCATTCTTCAATGTAAGAGTGGCGCTCTTCTTCGCTTTCTTGCGTATATATGTCACAACGACTTTGTCACCAGGGCGTTTTTTTGCAAGATACTCCTGCAACTCTGCCATTTTCGTTATCTTGTGACCATCGATGGATGTAAGGACATCACCTTCCTGAATACCGGCATCGGCACTTGCCCCATCGTCCTGTACTTTGGCAATATAGATGCCCTCATTTGTACCAAGATCAACTTCCTTGCCCTCTTCTTTCTGTGCATCGATATAACTGCGTACATCCTGTCCGCTTACACCGATAAGCCCGCGCTGGACATTGCCGTACTGCTTCAAGTCTGCGACAACCTTGTTCATAATCGTTGTCGGGATGGCGAATCCATAACCTATATTGCTGCCGGTAGGAGATGTCAGCATGGCATTGATTCCTATCAGTTCTCCCCTCGCATTGACAAGAGCACCACCGGAGTTTCCCTGATTGATGGCGGCATCTGTCTGGATAAAGGCCTCTACACCGTTAGCACCAAGGCTACGTGCCTTGGCAGAAACGATTCCAGCTGTTACTGTGGCACGGAGATTTAATGGATGTCCAATGGCAAGAACCCATTCTCCGACCTTGATGTCATCTGAAGAAATCACCGTTATCGCCGGAAGATTGGAAGCGTTTATCTTGATTAGAGCCAGGTCTGTTGCCTTATCTGTTCCTATAATGCGCGCAGAGAATTCGCGGTTGTCTGAAAGGGTTACTGTCAGTTCATCCGCCCCGTCCACAACATGATTGTTAGTAACAATATATCCGTCTGTGCTGATTATCACACCGGAGCCGGCACCCTCACGCTTCGGAGTCTGCACCTTGCGCTTCTGTCCCGGCTGCTGTCTGTTCCCGAAAAATCCAAACGGATCGAACATGTCTCCAAACGGATCACTCTGAACCTCAACTTCCCTTACTTTGGAATTCTGAAGATACTTAATATATACCACACATGGCAAGGCCTTGTCTGCCGCCACAGTCAGGTCAACAGCCTGTCCTGCCACCGGCACTGCCGGAGTGACAGGTGAGCTTGGATTATTAGCTTTCACGCCCGATATTGTCGCGGCAATGAAGAATGCACCTAAAACAAATTTCTTATTCATAATGTATATATATGGTTTTATTTCTTTCGCATCTGTCGTCACATGCCACCCGGCAGAACGCCTTAATGACATAATCTAACAGACTGTTTTATTGTTTATTTCTATTAACATTTTACAGTTCGGTTAATGCAAAGTTAAGCCAGAACAAGGGAAACTCCAAACATCCACCAACATATTTGTCCGATTTTAACAATTAACCATGTCCCTTAAACACCCCTTTACAACTACAGTGATTAAAATTGAAAAAAATTAATATAAGACGGTCACAATATTAAGGCTAAGAAAGACAAATGCCTACAAATAGGAACTATTCGTTGCAAAATGGCAAACATATAATACTGATATATCACCTTTCAATAGTACCATATATATAATTATTCCTTCATATACGCGGCCAGCAGGAACAAACGGTCAAGCCGTTCTGAAGCATTTTATGAAGGATAACCTTTTATGACACAAAAGGTAAGGATTTACAATGCCAAAGGTTACCTTTCACAATACGAAAGGTAACCTTTGGACAACAATATGAATGACGCTGCTGAAATCAATATATGAAGCCTCTTTAATCCGCCTGCATTTCCATAATTTTCAAAGGACAGGCCTGCACACATTTACCACACTTGATGCAATCAGAATGGAGATAGCCTTGCTCTTGTCCACGGCAGTCATACGGAGTGAGCTGCATGGGGCATACACGTGCACAACTCTTGCATTTCATCTGGCATGAACTGTTTACATGAATGCTTTTATACCCTTTCGGCAATTTCCCATTCTTTGGTGCCACCCATGATGAAAGCGTACCCATGGGGCAGAAAGAACACCACGTACGGGGAGCATAGACGAAAGCAAGAACCAGACCTATGACTGTCGTTACAAGGATAATGTTCCAAAAAACTCTCCCCATTGCAGACCAGTCACCCCATGCGAAGTACATTTGGCCGCCAAACATGCTGAAGATAAAGAATAACATGAATAGTCTCCACCCGTTGGAACGCAGGAACAGTGGAATAGGTCTGTGAGGAGAATACTTGGATATGACACGGTCAAAGAGATTGCCGCGCGGGCAAGCATTCCCACACCACCAACGCCCGCGGCGAACACTGACGACAACAGGGGCTATCATACAAACCAGTGCAATGATTCCTATTACAGGAAAGAATGCACCTATTATCAAATAAGCAATTAGTATCCAATATAGTGAAATGCCTTTCGTTGCGAAATGACAATGAAACTGCTTTGCTGCCATAATGTTTTTTCGATTGATAAATGTTATATATTTCGTTTTCCTGTTGCAAAATTACAACAATAAACATAGACAAACGAATGTTTTTTTGTATCTTTGCATAGAGAAAAACTATTATAGCATAATATCCATGACTCTTCAGCAACTGAAATATATCATAGCCATTGACAGATATAAAAGTTTTGCACATGCGGCAAAGGCTCTCCGCATAACACAGCCGACCATCAGCGGGATGCTTGTCAAACTGGAGGAGGAACTTGACGTGAGAATCTTTGAGCGTACGAACAAGACCGTCCGTACCACAGCTATTGGCAAGATTATCATCCGTCAGGCAGAGAAGGTACTTATGGAAGCCATGAGAATTGATGAACTTGTTGCCGAGGAAAAAGGTACAGTAAGCGGCAAGCTGACGCTTGCCATAGGTCCGACCATTGCCCCATATCTTTTGCCGAAGTTCATAAAGCACTACCGTGAAGACTATCCACAAATCGATATCGGGATTTCAGAGCTGAAGGCATATGACATGTTACAGGCTTTAGAGCATGGGGAGGCGGACGCCGGCATTGCAATAAGCGGCCACCGGCATGCAGGAGTAATTGAGATACCACTTTATACAGAACGTTTTTTCGTGTACCTTTCCGAAAGTTGCTGGCGCAAGCTGCCAGTCTTCAAACCCGAGAACCTGGAGCATGAGAGCATGTGGATAATGAAAGAGGCTCAGTGCCTGAGGGACAGTGCTTTCAGTTTTTGCAAAGCCCGCACAAAGGGACACCATATCTACGAGGCCGGAAGTATTGAGACATTGACACGCATCGTTGACGAAAATGGCGGGTTTACAATCATTCCTGAGATGCATCTCCCCTTTCTCTCAGACAAGCAACGGCAAAATGTACGCCCAATTGACGGCAACCATCTCTCCCGACGATGCATATCTCTTTACATAAAAGAAGACTTCATACGGCAGGGAATCCTCAATACCGTCACCAGGACGCTTATCCGATTTATGCCAAAAGGCATGATTGAGGAAAGAATTATAAAATACGGAATAAGACTATAAGCATAATGACAAGAAATCTCATATTTGATTTTGGCAAAGTTCTCGTAGACTACGATTTTGAAGTGTTTTTTCATAAATACATTCCTGACGAGGAAAGGTTTCAGGACTTTTTACCTGTACTTTACAATGAAACAGTCCAGCAATTACTTGACAGAGAGGAAAAGCCTTTTGAGGAGATAATGGATGGAATAATCAGTAATAACCGCAAGTTTGAGAAAGAGATACGTATCTTCTGCGAACAGTATCCGGAACTTGTCACAAACGAGATTAAGGGAATGAGGGAGCTACTGCAGAAACTGAAATCAGAAGGCTTCCGACTTTACGGACTGACGAATTGGTGCAGCAAGGTGTACCACACGATGAGTCAATTTGAAATATTCAACTTATTGGATGGGATACATCATCTCTTCAGAGGAACATGTCATCAAACCAGAGCCAGCCATCTACAAGCGGTTGTTTGAGAAATTCAACCTAAAACCGGAAGAATGTATTTTTACTGACGACAGAGAAGAAAACATAAACGGAGGAAAAAGCCTCGGCATGGAGGGGATTGTATTCCATGACGCCATACAGTATGAGACAGAGCTCCGCCGGATACTGAAAAAAGAAAAAGAACCGGAATAATAACGTAAAAGTATATACTAAAATGGCAAATACTACAACACGGATTGCCCGTGAAAAATATATCGTACGACTGATGATTGGCATCTACTGTAACTCCAAGCATCAATGTAATGACGAACTATGCAAAGACTGTATGCATCTATATGAATATGCATGTTCACGCCTTGACGGATGCAGGTTCGGAGAGCGAAAACCATCATGCAGGAAATGCTATGTACATTGCTATAGACCTGATATGCGCGAACAGATACGCCATGTCATGCGCTACGTAGGCCCTCGTATGCTGTGGCACCACCCTATCGCAGCCATAAGACATTTAGCGGGAAAATAAACAGGAACAAATGAAACTTACATATATCTTTCACAGCTGTTTTGCACTGGAGACAGACAGATGCATCCTTATCTTTGACTATTGGAAAGACCCTTCCTGCGCTGCTGAAAGAATCCTACGCAATGCGTCCGACAAGTATGTATATGTGTTTGCAAGCCATTTTCATGAAGACCACTTCACCAAGAAAATTTTCCAATGGCGTAACAATAGTACGGTTGCCAGCAATGATGTTGCCGGCGACAGATATACTTATATTCTGTCAAAAGATATTCTGAAGCATAAAAGAGCTGAAGAAGAGGATGCGGATGTATGGCTTGCAAAAGGTGACTGCTGGGAGGACAGGAACATAAAAGTCATTGCCACCGGCAGCAATGACAGTGGTGTCAGCTGGATTGTGAATATAGAAGAAAAACGTATTTTCCACGCCGGAGATTTATGTAACTGGTATGCAAGGTTTCTTGCCACCCCAATACACTGTGAAAAAATCTACAGCACTGAGTCCGGAAAATTCACAAATCCTGTTGCAGAAGAAAAACGCTTTCTTGACGAACTAAAGGACATACGTGAAATAACAGGAACCTTTGACATCGCACTGTTCCCTGTTGACGGACGTATCGGTAACGGCTATACCCTTGGAGGAAGACAATTTATTGAGAGATTCAAGGTCGAATTGTTCGTACCGATGCATTTTGTTGCAAGCGGATTTGAGAGTGCATGGCGCATGGAACCATTCTGCAAGGAAAAAAGTATCAGATTTTGGAACATAACAGAAGAAGGTGAAAGCATTGAAATCCATGATAATATCCTGATACGCCAGTCCCGCCGGAACGATATTTCACAATTAATGGAAATCTTTTCTTATGCCCGCAGATTCATGAAGAGCACCGGTAATCATAACCAATGGCCAGAGAATTATCCTGATGAGACATTAATCACGGAGGATATTATGCACGGAGACAGTTATGTCTGCATTCAGGGCAGAGATATAGTCGCCACATTTGTCCTGCGTGAAGGCAGGGATCCAACCTATGACACGATATATGACGGTGCATGGATTAATGACCATCCGTATGCCACAATCCACCGTATCGCCGGTAATGGCAAGGCGAAAGGAATCTTTCGCCATGTCATGCAATATGCGATGCAGCATTACGAGACCATAAGGATTGACACTCATCGGGATAATAAAATCATGCAGCATGCCATAAATAAAGCCGGATTCAGGTATTGTGGCATTATCCATTGCCATAACGGTGAAGAGCGTCTGGCTTACCAATATGATAAATGATGAAGCAACCTGTAACATATAATATTTGGATTGGCGGTTCCTGTGACTATGGAAATAGGAACGCGCAGGCGGTGCCGCGGTTATAATTGAAACCATACTGCAACAGGAACAAGACAATTCCATCACAGACACAGCAGATTCGCGACAGAAAAACATAAAAAGCCGCTCAATTATGGAATTGCAAAATATTCAATCGCAGAATTTCATACAACAGAGTTCCGTATTATGCTGACCTTGATGGCAAAGGTTATGGAAGGTTTGCCAGCAAAGTCCTGCATTACATTCCTGACGAATGCGGCATATATCAACAATTTTGACAAGGATACAAAGGAAAAGCAGTCCAACAAGGAAATAATCCAACAATGCATCAATCTAAAAAAGAGACATAAATTTGTTTGCGTAAAGATAGTAAGATATCATAAAAGTCCATTGCTGATCGAGACGCACGAAATGGCAAATGGGGCTATGAGACAACTTAGGAGAAATAAAAAATGAAAGATTTTGCTGCAATAGATTTCGAAACGGCAAACTGTGAGCGATGCTCGGTGTGCAGTGTCGGCATAATAATAGTAAGAAACGGTCAAATCACGGACAAATTCTATTCACTTATACAACCGGAACCGAATTATTATACCTATTGGTGTAGTCGTGTCCACGGCATCACAAGAGAAGATACGGAGAGTGCGCCGATATTTCCTGAAGTATGGCGGCAGATAGAACCACTGATAGAGGGTCTGCCACTTGTCGCACACAACGCAAGATTTGATGAAGGATGCCTTAGAGCTGTGTTCAAGATTTATAAGATGGAATATCCAGAATATGAATTCCACGACACTTTAAAAGTAGCACGAAAAATATTTCTGCATGCACCGAACCATAAACTACATACCATATCTGCACTGTGTGGCTACGACCTTACAATGCACCATCATGCACTGGCAGATGCTGAGGCATGCGCACATATTGCTATCAAGATTCTATAAAAGGCGGATAGATTGCAATGAAAGGTGTCATATAAATAACTGTTGAAAATTATTTTATAATATGATATTTCTCACTAAAAACGCAGTTGTTTTTAGTATAAATAATCTCCAACAGTTACTTATTTATCTTTCGCACGAGATAACACGACAGGATTGACAGGTTTCTTGAAGTCAATGTGATTTGTTTCAGTCAGGTCAGGTACTTCAACAGTACAGACATAGTGTTTGGTGGCGTTTTTATTGACATCACTATAATGTGCAGCTGATTTTAAACTACTTGTCTGATAAGCTCCATATCCAAACTTAACCTTCCAGTCACCTTCAAGTATATGTGAGAAGTCAAATCTGTTGAACAGAGTTGGTGAACCATGATGGAATGTGGCCATATTATTTCTTGGTTATAGCTTCTGAAATAGTTGATGATTCCCAGCTATTACCATTATGACAACTCCTCTTTGAAGGAAAGAAAACCTCTCCATCTACATGAATACCAATTATTTTCAATTGGAAGGCGTAGTCTGCAATATTTAATAGGTATGAGATATGGTTATAGATGTTAATGATATTTACCTCATTGTCATGTAAATATGGAGATTTAAGTTTATTTCCTTCATTATAAAATAAAATTTCAGCCATTGAGATAGTTTTTGGCTCCAATCCTCCAGTTCATAAGAACCTAATCTTTCCTTTTTAGAGTATGAGTTAGTGATGTTGGAATTGAGTTAACAATCTATTCTGGAGTGATTTTTTTGAAGTAATCCTTACCTACATTGATATTGCGAATATAAAGTTTATAGACAATTTTACCATCACTGATGTCCAAATCTTCTATATGGTAATATCCAAGGTCATATAGATAAATATACTGATTGCATGTCATATCATAAGTAGCCCCAATTGTTGGGTAAGATTTCACAATCCTCTTGAGACTTTCTACTGAAGCATCATTTGACTTGATGCCCATTGTACAATCAGTAGGCATATATGAAGCTCCAATTAGTTTGCTTGCCTCAATAGTATCTTTAAGATTTAGCTATCATGGTCAGTAATAGGTTTGTTTACCAAAGTGGATTGTGGTTTATGGGGATTAATGGCATTTCCCTCTTTCATGTATGTCGTAATTATATTACGTACTCTGAGGGGATTTTGTACAAAACCAACCTTGTGATTTGTACCGCCACTTCCTACAAGTTCTATAGAACCGGTATTGACAATACGTTCAATAAAAGACTGTTCAAAATTTACCGTTTCTATCTTGAACAAAGGTATTTCCGTCAGCTTTATATTAAATATCCCATCTTTTTGAATAAAGCGAGAGTCAGTAATGGCGAACTCCGTTTTCACTCTAAGGAAATACCCATAGAATATGGAACCTAATCCCCAAATACATGCGACAATCCCTGCACCTACAAGAATATTAACAGTTGCCGGCTCAAGTACATTGCCGGCGGCATAAGCCAAACAAAATATCCCAACACCTGTCAACACTGCACCCCATACTGTAAATCGGAAATTAAAATACCAATGCAGACGTCCTTCATACATAATTTTTTCACCACGTTCAAGTGTCTTTTCGATAAAATGTGCCATAATATTACTTCTTTTATTCTATTCATGATGATATGGTTCACCTTTAATTATAGTGCACGCCCTATATAACTGCTCGCAGAAGATGAGTCTTATCATCTGATGTGAGAATGTCATCTTTGAGAGTGAAATCATTGCATCAGCCCTATCATATACAGAGCGGGCAAATCCATATGGGCCACCAATAACAAAAACTAACCTACGTGCCGTATGTTGCCGGCGCTCAAGCCATTCGGCAAACTCAACAGAGCGGAACATTGTACCATGCTCATCCAACAAAACAACAATGTCGGAAGACTGGACAGCACGGAGTATCATGTCTGCCTCTTTTTCCTTTTGCTGCTCCTCACTAAGCGATTTAGTATTCTTCAGCTCGGGAATAGTGGTAATCACAAATGGCATATAGTGCCCTATGCGCTCTGCATAGTCACCTATACTGGCAATGAAATTCTTATTGACAGTTTTTCCAACCTGAATAAGTTCTGTTTTCATATGTCTTATAACTTTATTTTACTGTATTTTCCATAACACCATATATGGTAGAATGAAAAACAGTTTTATTGCAAACACAAAAGTCTGTATTATGTGTTGCAAAATTAATAAATATTGATGAATCCCAGAACTTTTTCTATGAAAATTTGCTTATTCCAAAAGAAATAATTAATTTTGTAGCAATAATATGAAGTATCTCTATTAATTAATATAAAACCTAAAAACTATGGCAAACAACACAGAACTCATAACTCAGTGCCGTCAGAAGGCACAAGAATGGTTGTCTCCATCATTTGATGAAAAAACACGTGCAGAGGTTCAGGCTATGCTGGATGCAGAAGACCCAACGGCACTTATTGACGCTTTCTACCAGTCATTGGAATTTGGTACAGGAGGACTACGTGGCATAATGGGAGCAGGAACAAACCGTATGAACAAGTATATTGTGGGCATGGCGACGCAAGGCTTTGCCAACTACGTTTTGAAAGCGTTCCCTGGACGCACAGATCTCGCAGCGGTTGTCGGTCACGACTGTCGAAATAACGGACGTGAATATGCAGAAACTGTAGCTGCAATATTCTCCGCCAACGGCATCAAAGTATATCTCTTCGAGAGTCTCCGCCCTACCCCTGAAATTTCATTTGCAATCCGTCAGCTTGGTGCACAGTGTGGTGTAAATGTGACTGCGTCACACAACCCAAAGGAATATAACGGATACAAGGCTTACTGGGAGGATGGCGCACAGGTGCTCTCACCACATGACACTGGAATCATCGAGGAAGTAAACAAGGTGAAGATTGAAGATGTCAAGTTTGAGGCTAATCCTGACCTTATTAAGATTATCGGTGGCGAGATGGACTTTGACTATATGACTGCCGTGAAAGAAGGAATGGTTGACCAGGATGTTATTCTGCGCAACAAAGACCTCAACATTGTCTACTCAGCTATGCATGGTACAGGACGCGTACTCGTACCGCTATGTCTCCGTTCCTGGGGCTTCCAGAATATTAATGTTGTGCCGGAACAGATGGTTATTGACGGAAACTTCCCTACTGTAGTCTCTCCAAACCCGGAGAATGCGGAAGCAATGACCCTTGGCATGAAACTTGGCACAAAACTCAATGCTGACCTTGTTGTTGCGACAGACCCTGATGCAGACCGTCTTGCCATTGTATGCCGCAATGGACAGGGTGAGTGGCAGATCCTAAACGGAAATCAGACTGCCTGCATGTTCTATTGGTACACTATCAAAAATAAGAAAGCTCTTGGACAGCTCAAGGATACCGACTTCATGGTTAAGACTATTGTAACATCAGAACTGATTGCAAAGATTGCAAAGAAGAACGGTGTTGAGTGCTTCGATGAGTACACAGGATTCAAATGGATAGCCTATCGTATCCGTGAACTTGAAGGCAAGCGTAAATATATCGGTGGCGGTGAGGAATCATTCGGATACCTTCCGTATGACAAGGTACGTGATAAAGATGCTCCGGCATCAATCTGCCTCATCTGTGAGATTGCAGCTTGGGCTAAAGACCAGGGAAAGACACTATTTGACCTCCTTCTTGACATTTACAAGGAATACGGATTCCAGAAAGAAACAACTATCAATGTTGTAAAACCTGGTAAGTCCGGTGCTGACGAGATAAAGCAGATGATGGAGAACTTCCGACAGACTCCTCCAACAGAGATTGCCGGTTCAAAGGTTATACTGACGAAAGACTACAAAACATTGAGGATGAACGATAATGGTGTAGAGAAAGACTTTGAGATGCCAGCTACATCAAATGTACTTCAGTGGTTTACAGAAGACGGTCTGAAAGTTTCCGTACGCCCTTCAGGCACAGAACCGAAAATCAAGTTCTACTGTGAAGTTCCTGTCCCAGGAGAATTTGACGGTGACTACAATGCTGCAACAGCAAAGGCAGACGCTCGCGTTGAAGAAATAAAGAAATCTCTCGGTCTCTAATCCTATTACATGGAAAGCAAAGAATATTTAGATAAATTTGAAGAGGGTATACACAAGGCTGTATACCTTCTTCTTTTAAAAAACCAACTCATTGATGAACGTATGCCGGATATGCCAGATATTGATGAGCAATGGGAAAGTATTGCAACAGAATACCTGCCTGATGGCATACGTGAATTCCAAACATATCCACTTGTTTCTATCGGATGGATGATGTATGTAGGTATGGCAATAGCACACCTGTGGGACAAAGACTGGGAGAAGGCTCTCAGCAAAGGAAACCTATACACTTATCTGCGTTCACTACAAGGCTACGACCTCATGGACGAAGCCATACGCGGAACAATCCTCAACCTTAAAGGAAAGAATTACAACGCTATCGAAAAAATTGTCGGTGACAGCGCACAGACAGCATTGGCTCTGTTGAGAAAAGAAAATATAGAGCCTGGGACACCTATGGCATTCCATGCCTATCTGCGGATACTAAAAGAATTATTCCGTCTTGGGGCTGCAACAGAATTATTCCGCCTTGGCTACAGGATGAGATTATTATCATAAAATCATCAATTATCTACATATGAAAGTCACACTGGTACAGATGGATATAAAATGGGAAGACTCCGCTGCCAACAGGGAAGCTGCAGAGCAGTTCATACTTGATGCACCCAGATCCGATATATATGTACTCCCGGAAATGTGGAATACTGGTTTTACAATACATCCAGAAGGAATAGCTGAAGAAGACGGTGACTCCTTAGAATGGATGAAGAGAATGTCAAACACTCTTAATGCGGCCATCTGCGGAAGCATTGCCACAAAAAACAATAGTTTTTTTTACAACAGGCTCTATTTTGTCACTCCAAATAGTGAAGTTCAGCATTACGATAAACGCCATCTTTTCACTTACGGCAAAGAAAACCTTTCATACACAGCAGGTACAGAACGTGTCATCGCCACATGGCGTGGAGTACGCTTCCTGCTTCAAATCTGCTATGACCTCCGTTTCCCATGCTTCTCAAGGAACAACAATGACTATGATGCTGTAATTTATGTCGCATCATGGCCTCAAAGCCGCATACACGTTTGGCATACTCTCCTCTGTGCACGTGCAATAGAGAACCAATGCTATGCTATAGGTGTGAACCGTACAGGTAATGACCCATTATGTAAATATAATGGTAGTTCTGAGGTCTATGATGCATACGGTCACTGTATTATATCATGTGGAAATTCACCATCATCCCAAACTTTCGATATTGACATGAAATCTCTCAATGCATTTAAAGACAAATTTCCTGTCCTTCATGATCAAGACTATATATGTTTCATTAAAGAATAAAAAAAGGCGAAGACATATCATGCCTCCACCTTGAATGTTTTCACAACGGAATAATCCTTATTGTGAATTGCTTAAAAAGCTGATGCAAAGATAATACTTTTCTTTAAGATAACAAGAAAATTAACAATCAATAACTAAAACTGTTATGAAAAAGATTTTAGGACTGGACCTCGGAACCACCAGCATAGGCTGGGCTATAGTAAACGAAGCTGAAAATGAAGGCGAAGAATCATCCATCATAAGATTAGGAGTGAGGGTAAATCCGCTTACAACAGACGAATCATCTAACTTTGATAAAGGGAAAAGTATTGAAACAAATGTTGCAAGGCGCATTAAACGTTCCACACGTCGTAATCTACAACGCTATAAACTACGCCGTGAAGCCTTGCACAGACTACTAAAAGAACATGGATTCATTACCGATGAAAGTATATTATCCGAGCATGGCAACAGAACGACATTCGAGACATATCGGTTAAGGGCTAAAGCTGTTACAGAAGAAATAAGCCTTGAAGAACTATCCCGTGTACTTTTAATGATAAACAAAAAGCGTGGTTACAAAAGCAGCAGGAAAGCAAAGGGGAACGAAGATGGGAAGCTGATAGATGGCATGGAGGCAGCAAAACTCCTATATGATAATGGACTCACGCCCGGTGAACTGTGTCTAAACCTATTAAAGAGCGGAAAGGGCATTCTTCCAGACTTCTACCGTTCCGACTTGCAAAACGAGCTAAACAGAGTCTGGAGATTTCAATCCCAATTCTATCCTGACCTCCTTACAGAATTGGTTAAAGAAGAAATTACCGGTAAAAACAAGTCACAGACATGGGCAATATTGGCTAAGCATTTCGTATGGAAGAGCACATTTACAGAATGGGACAACGAAAATAGCTGCAATAAAACTATTGAAAAAGAGTCCAAGTTGACGGGAATAAAACGTGAAAAGAAAGGGCATGACAAGAAAATAGAAAATTACGAATGGAGGAAACTGGCTCTGACAGAAAAGATGGAACCAGAGAAATTGGCTATTGTCATTCAGGAAATCAACGGGGAAATACATTCTTCAAGCGGATATTTAGGAGGCATAAGCGACCGTAGTAAAAGTCTCTACTTTAACAATCTCACTGTAGGACAAGCCCTAATGCAAACCTTAGATGCCAATCCACATGCAAGCTTGAAAAACATGGTATACTATCGCCAAGACTATCTTGCCGAGTTTGAAGCCATCTGGCGTAAGCAAACAGAATTTCATAAGGAACTTACCGAAGAACTTAAGCATGAGATTAGGGATATAATCATATTTTATCAACGTCGTTTGAAAAGCCAAAAATCCCTCATAAACCTATGCGAATTTGAAAGGAAAGACTGTAATATAATAGCCAAAGACGGAAAATCAAAAACCATAGTCATTGGCAGAAAAGTCATTCCGCGCTCCTCACCACTATTTCAGGAATTTAAGATTTGGCAGACACTTAATAACATTGTTGTTTCACTCAACGATCGCAAGCCCAGAAAACACAAAAGGGCAGAACATACCCCATCATTGTTTGACAATATAGATGATACTGATTTCCTGCAAGTTTGCGGTAAAAGGTATCTCACACAAGATGAGAAGAAGAAAGTTGCCGAAGAATTGTCAATACGCGATAAGATGAGCAAAACTGAAATTCTAAAGCTTCTTTTTGACAATCCATCACAATTAGAATTGAATTTCAAGAGCATTGACGGCAATAAGACCGGCTGGCAACTGTATAGTGCATTCAGAAATATATTGGAACTTTCCGGACATGAACCTATCTCCATAAAATCTCCGGCACACAAAATAAAAGAACAAATCAGCGAAGTTTTCTCCGCGTTAAAATGGAATACTAATATCCTGGATTTCAATTCGCAGTTCCCATTGGACAGCCAAGATCAATACCGTTTATGGCATCTGCTCTACTCATTCGAGGGAGACAACACACCTACAGGAGAAGGTAAGCTCATAGAAAAAGTTGCTCAATTGTGCGGAATGGAAAAAGAGTATGCAAAGGCTATCACCGCCATATCCTTTATCAATGACTATGGAAGTCTAAGTGCCAAAGCAATTGCGAAGATCATGCCATATCTAAAAGACGGCAATCAATATGATGTGGCATGTGGATATGCCGGTTACCGTCATTCAGCATCTTCATTGACAAAAGATGAAATATGTGACAAAACATTAAAAGACTATTTGGAGATACTGCCGAAAAACAGTCTGCGCAACCCTGTTGTTGAGAAAATTCTCAATCAGATGGTAAATGTTGTCAATGAAATCATCAATACATATGGACGTCCTGACGAAATAAGAGTTGAACTGGCACGGGAACTGAAGAAGAATCAAAAGGAAAGAGATGAACTGTCAAGGTCCGTCGCCAGGGCAACAAAAGAGCATGAGGGTGTGCGTGCTTTATTGCAGAGTGATTTTGGAATACAATGTCCTACACGCAATGACATCATCCGTTACCGATTATACGAAGAATTGAGGCCTAACGGACATAAGACATTATACTCCGACACATATATTCCCAAAGAGAAACTGTTCAGCAAAGAGTTCGATATAGAGCATATAATCCCTAAAGCAAGATTATTTGATGACTCTTTTTCCAATAAGACACTTGAAGCCAGAAGTGTCAATATAGAAAAAGGCAATAAGACTGCCTACGACTTTGTGCTGGAAAAATATGGAGAAGAAGGATTGGAACGCTATTTGAAAAAATGTGAAGATCTGTTTTCTGACAAGAAGACAAAACTGAGAAAACTTAAGATGCAGGAAAGCGAAATTCCTGACGACTTCATCGAAAGGGATCTGCGAAACACACAATACATTGCTAAACGTGCTTTGGCAATGCTTGGAGAGATATGCCGGCGAGTTGTTGCGACGACAGGTTCCATAACGGACCAACTGCGTAATGACTGGCAACTGGTAGACGCGATGAAAGAACTCAACTGGGAAAAATACAGTGCTCTGGAACTTGTAGAATATCATCAAGACAGAAACGGCCGACAAACAGGACGCATAAAAGATTGGACAAAACGCAATGACCATCGCCACCACGCCATGGACGCTCTGACTGTTGCCTTTACAAAAGATGTATTCATTCAATATTTCAACAATAAAAACGCCAGCAACATACCTAACACAAATGAATATGCTATCAAAACAAAATATTTTGACAATGGCAAGGCTGTTGCTCCAATACCATTACAACGATTCAGGACCGAAGCGAAGAAACATCTTGCCAATATCCTGATTTCCATAAAAGCTAAAAACAAAGTGGTGACTCTGAATGTAAACAAAACCAAGGCAAAAGGGAAGGAAAGAAACCTAAAAGTACAACAGACACCACGCGGACAGCTACATCTTGAAACTCTTTATGGCAGCCACAAAGAATATTCCATAAAAGAAGAAAAAGTAAACGCTTCCTTTGATGAGGCAAAGATAATGACAGTCACCAGTCCTGCCTACAGAGCTGCATTACTTTGGCGCTTACAGCAATATGGCAATGATTCCAAAAAGGCTTTTACGGGCAAGAATGCATTGGAGAAAAATCCTATATGGCTGGACAATGACAAAACAATATCTGTACCTATCAGAGTAAAGACATCGACCCTCTGCACTGTATATACCATACGCAAACCGATAGACGAGACATTAAGAGTTGACAAAGTTGTAGACTTAGGTGTGCGAAAGATACTGCAAGAACGTATTGAACGATACAATGGGGATGCAAAAAAGGCCTTCGCTAATTTAGAGGAAGACCCTATATGGCAAAATAAAGAGAAAGGAATAAAACTGAAGCGTGTAACTATTTACGGCATCAGTAACGCACAGGCTATCCACGAAAAGAGAAATAAAGACGGCCGGTTTCTACTTGACGAAAACGGCAACCGTATTCCTGTTGATTTTGTCAATACCGGTAATAACCACCATGTGGCTATATATCAAAAACCAGTATCTGACAAAAAAGGTGCACATGTCTACAACGATGATGGCACACTCAAATACGAACTGGAAGAAAGAGTTGTCTCTTTCTATGAAGCTGTAGCACGCGTAAATCAAGGGCTGCCTGCTGTTGATAAAGAATATAAGAGCAGCGAAGGCTGGAAATTTCTCTTTACTATGAAGCAGAATGAATATTTTGTATTTCCAAACGAAGCAACAGGATTTGATCCAAAGGAGATTGACCTGATGAATCCGAATAACTATGCAATTATAAGTCCCAATTTGTTCAGAGTGCAAAAATTCTCATCAAAGTACTATGTATTTAGACAGCATCTTGAAACGAATGTTGAAGAAAGAAAAGAATTGCAAAATATTACCTGGAAACGAATAAATTCATTTTCCGTTATTGATAAAATTGTCAAAGTCCGTATAAACCATATCGGTCATATTGTGCATGTTGGCGAGTATTAATGCTCCGTTTTTTATAAGGTGTTGCATGATGAATGCAGCACCTTTCTATTTATAACAACTTATCTTTTACCACATGATCAAGAAAACACTTTATTTCGGGAATCCGGCGTATCTTTCACTTCAAAACGGGCAACTTGTCATAAAGTTACCGGAAATAGAAACAAATGAGACGCTTACAGATGAACTTAAAGCTCGTTCCATTGTGACAAAACCTATAGAAGATATAGCTTATGTCGTGCTTGATAATAAACGCATAACAATCACAAGCGGAGCCATGGAAGCACTACTTGCCAACAATTGTTCTGTTATATCATGTGACTCACACAGTATGCCTGTAGGCTTAATGCTTCCACTCACAGGCAATACTGTCCAAAATGAACGGTTCCGCTCACAACTTGATGCATCCTTACCTCTCAAGAAACAGTTATGGCAGCAAACAATCCAACAAAAAATAGCTAATCAAGCTGCAGTATTGGAAGATTGTCACCCAATGGTTGAAACCGGATGCATGCACAAATGGATTACAGATGTAAAAAGTGGTGATACATATAATGTTGAGGGAAAAGCTGCTGCATACTATTGGAAATATCTATTTTCTGAATATGTTGAGCATTTTGTAAGAGACCGTGAGGGAATGTCACCAAACCATCTGCTCAACTATGGATATGCCATACTACGTGCCGTCATGGCAAGAGCTATCGTATCAAGCGGTTTACTGCCTACACTTGGCATTCATCATCACAATCGGTACAATGCCTACTGTCTGGCAGATGATATCATGGAACCTTACCGCCCTTATGTAGATAAATTGGTTTTTGGTATCATCGCCAGAAATGGAACAGATATAGAACTGACGCGAGACATAAAATCCCAATTACTTGCAGTTCCGACACTTGATGTAAAAATTAATGGAAGACGTAGCCCACTGATGATAGCAGCAAGTCTGACAACATCATCATTGGCAAAATGTTTTTCAGGAGAGATTCGGCGAATGTATTATCCTGTGAAATAAGAATATGTATTCAGAACGTTTTAGTGAGTATCGAGTTATGTGGGTGATGGTACTATTTGACTTACCGACGGAGACAAAAAAAGACCGCAAAGCTGCGGCAGATTTCCGAAAACGCCTAATGGGCGATGGTTTTACCATGTTCCAATTCTCTATCTATATAAGACATTGTGCAAGTATGGAAAATGCTCAAGTACATATAAAACGTGTCAAATCCATTCTCCCCGAATTTGGAAAAGTCGGTATTATATGTATTACAGACAAACAATTTGGTGACATACAGTTATTTTATGGAAGAAAAATTACGAAAACAAATGCTCCCGGGCAACAATTAGAACTATTTTGATGATGCCGAGAACAGAATCCGTCAAGGGGATCCATATCTAACTATTTTTTAGCCATTTACGAAACGTTTTGTAAAAGGTAAGGCTTTTATTATGCAAAATGTTACCTTTTACCATGTTAGAGATAATCTTTTACATAATAAAGCCTTACCTTTTACACAAGCATCTCTTATGTCATTGTTTTTTAATAGCTTAACAAGGTTCTAAATATACAAACTGTTGGCAGCAACACTACCCGCAACATCTCTACGGATACAAAAAAACAAAATATGCGACGAATGATATGACTTGCCGCACATTTTGTTTGGAATTTATTCAAAAAGCCCTTGTATTATCACTTTTCCTCCGTTGCAACACTTACAATCTTTATTTCCTGCGACCACTCCTGACGGTGGGACGCTCCGTTCTTCGGCTACTCTTTCATCACCAGACTGCAACGGATGGTTTTCAGGCCGTCAAGGCGCAAATCGCCTGAAGAGGAAACATAGACCAATTCTTCATCGCTCTTTTCCACCGTAAGCTGCGT
>JAMPFD010000018.1 GCA_023664625.1 Bacillota bacterium
ATGTGAGTTCTTTAAACATTTTTACTAATTTTGCACTTGCCGGTTGACTCTAGGGCCGTAAGACTTCCTGCTCCGACTTTTCTTAAAAATGCTGAAATACTTGCATATATCAGAAATTTTCACGAAATTTGCATTTCTACAGGTATATACCTCAACAGCTGACGGCGCACTGATAACGGGAAGTGGGCCCGTATGTTGCTACATGAACGTATGGAATACCGGCACGGCACAGCGGAACAGCATACATAATTGCTGTTCCTGTGTCTGAAAAATGAAGACCTGAATAAAAACAAAGAGACACAGATATGAACATAGAAGAAAGAATACAGCTGGCAGCAGTCAACGCTGTCAGGACACTGTACGGCATTGAGCCGGACAAGAAGATGGTGCAGTTGCAGAAGACACGCGCCGAGTTTGAGGGAAATCTGACCCTCGTGGTGTTCCCGTTCGTAAAAATCGCCCGCAAAAGCCCTGAGCAGGTCGGCGAAGAGATCGGCAAGGAACTCGTGGAGCACAGCGGCATTGTATCGGCATACAATGTTGTCAAGGGCTTCCTGAACCTCTCTGTCTCCGATGCCGCATGGAGAGAACTGCTCGCAGCCGTCGATGCTGACGACCACTACGGAGAGAAGACGGCGACGGAGGACAGTGACCTCGTCATGATAGAGTACTCATCACCCAACACAAACAAGCCTCTCCATCTCGGACACGTCCGCAACAACCTCCTCGGATGGTCACTGAGCCGTATCATGCAAGCTAACGGACATAAGGTCGTGAAGACAAACATCGTCAACGACCGTGGCATACATATCTGCAAATCCATGCTCGCATGGCTCAAGTACGGCAACGGAGAGACTCCTGAGACAAGCGGAAAGAAAGGTGACCATCTCATCGGTGACTACTATGTGGCTTTTGACAAGCACTACCGTGAGGAGATAAAGGAACTCGTGGCTCAGGGAATGGAGGAGGAAAAGGCCAAGCAGGAGGCTCCACTGATAAAGGAAGCCCACGAGATGCTTGTCAAATGGGAGAACAATGATCCTGAGGTCCGCGCTCTCTGGGCCCGTATGAACGAATGGGTCTATGCAGGATTCGACGAGACATACAAGACCATGGGTGTCGGATTTGACAAGATTTACTATGAGTCACAGACATACCTTGAGGGTAAGGAGAAAGTTGAAGAAGGCCTTGCAAAGGGGATATTCTACCGCCGTGACGACAATTCCGTATGGGCAGACCTCACGGGAGAGGGACTTGACGAAAAGCTTCTCCTGCGCAGCGACGGTACATCGGTCTACATGACTCAGGACATCGGCACTGCGAAACTCCGCTATCAGGACTTCCCTATCGACAAGATGATATACGTTGTGGGCAACGAGCAGAACTATCATTTCCAGGTTCTGTCAATTCTTCTTGACAAACTCGGCTTCAAATGGGGCAAGGACCTTGTACATTTCTCCTACGGAATGGTTGAACTGCCTAACGGAAAGATGAAGTCCCGCGAGGGTACGGTTGTCGATGCCGACGACTTGATGGCTGCAATGGTGGAGGACGCACGCAGGACAAGCGACGAACTCGGCAAGAACGCCGACATGACTGAGGAGGAGAAGCAGAATATTGCACGCATCGTGGGTCTCGGCGCACTCAAATATTTCATACTGAAAGTCGACGCACGCAAGAACATGCTCTTCAACCCCGAGGAGTCAATCGACTTCAACGGCAACACGGGTCCGTTCATACAGTACACCTACGCACGTATCCGCTCTATCCTCCGCAAGGCGGAAGAGCTGGGCATAGAGCCTGAATGCACAGAGGTTGAACTGGCGCAGAAGGAGATTGACCTTATACAGAAAATCAACGAGTATGCCGCCGTGGTGACACAGGCAGGAACAGACTACTCGCCGTCGGGCATAGCAAGCTACTGCTACGAACTGACAAAGCAGTTCAACCAGTTCTATCACGACTACAGCATCCTCAACGCAAACACGGAAGAACAGAAGCAGTTCCGCCTGCTCCTTGCCAAGAACGTTTCAAAAACCATCAAGAACGGCATGGCTCTCCTCGGTATAGAGGTGCCTGAACGAATGTAAACATGCGCCGGGAGCGTCAGCAGTGACACTCCCGGCGCAATACGCCTTTTTCAAATAAACAGCAGCGTTCCCCTGTACTACAAGTAACGGGAACCGAACCTTTACGGCTACATGAGCGCGGCAACGGCAAAAGGCATAATAACAATATACAGCAATGGACTATCCGGTAAATCCGCCTTCATGGCGAAACGATACAGTACTTCCTCTGCCAAACGACGTAAAAGCCGATGCATGGGCTGTGGATGCTGGCTGCTCAGGCAACCCCGGACCGATGGAATATCAGTGCGTCGACCTCCGTACAGGAGAGAGAGTGTTCCATACAGGACCATTCACGGGCACCAACAACATAGGCGAATTCCTCGCCATAGTACACGCCCTGGCCCTCATGCAGCAGAGAGGCATCACCGACAAGGTCATATATTCCGATTCAGTCAATGCCCAGATATGGGTAAGGAAGATGCAGTGCAAGACAAAACTTGAGCACACTCCGCAGACGGCAAAAGCCCATGACCTTGTGCAACGTGCGGAACTTTGGCTCAGAACCCATCCGTTCCGCGTTCCTATAATAAAATGGGACACAAAGAAATGGGGAGAGATTCCCGCAGACTTCGGCAGGAAAAACCATAAATAAGCCGGAGCAGAAGAAAGCTCTATATGGCGGATATTTTATATACACATTATTATATATACGACACCTGACATCGTATATGGCTGCCGCAAATATTGTCCGCGGCAGACAACACAAACTTTTTAATACAGAATTATGCAATATTTATTTGGTGATTTACAGCATTTTGCGTAATTTTGCATGCGAAACTCAACAAGAGCTGATAAAGAGACAATACTTAATACATACATAAAAACATCATGACAGACAAACTGGAGATAAAGGAAGTCGCAGACGTTGTAGTACGGTTCTCGGGCGACTCAGGTGACGGCATGCAGCTTGCCGGCAACATCTTCTCTACGGTATCGGCAACCGTAGGCAACGGTATTTCCACATTCCCTGACTATCCTGCTGACATCCGCGCACCGCAAGGCTCGCTGACGGGTGTTTCCGGCTTTCAGGTACATATCGGAGAGGGAAACGTCTATACACCGGGCGATTTCTGCGACGTGCTCGTGGCAATGAACGCCGCTGCATTAAAGACCCAGTATAAATATGCGAAGCCACAGGCAACAATAATCATAGACACAGACTCTTTCGGCAAGAAAGACCTTGACAAAGCCCGGTTCACGACAGAAGATTACCTCGGGGAGATGGGCATTGACCCTGACCGTGTCATCGCATGTCCTATAACACAGATGGTGAAGGACTGTCTCGCCGACTCAGGCATGGACAACAAGTCTATGCTGAAATGCCGTAACATGTTCGCCCTCGGACTCGTATGCTGGCTCTTCAGCCGTGATCTTAACCTCGTATCGAACTTCCTGAAGGAAAAATTCGCAAAGAAGCCGGCCATAGCAGAGGCCAACATCAAGGTTATTCAGGCAGGATACGACTACGGGCACAACACTCATTCCAATGCGACAAACGTCTACCGCATAGAGACAAAAGTAAAGACTCCGGGACGATATATGGACATCACCGGCAACAAGGCTACCGCATACGGATTCATTGCAGCAGCGGAGAAGGCAGGACTGAAACTCTATCTCGGCTCATATCCTATCACTCCGGCAACGGATGTCCTTCACGAACTGGCAAAACACAAGTCTCTGGGGGTCACAACCGTACAGTGCGAGGACGAGATAGCCGGCTGCGCATCATCTATCGGAGCGGCTTTCGCCGGAGCACTTGCAGTGACTTCCACCTCCGGACCGGGACTTTGCCTGAAGTCTGAGGCCATGAACCTCGCAGTGACAATGGAACTTCCGCTTGTTGTCCTTGACGTCCAGCGCGGCGGACCGGCAACAGGACTGCCGACAAAGTCGGAGCAGACCGACCTCCTGCAGGCTCTCTTCGGACGCAACGGCGAATCACCGATGCCGGTAATCGCGGCGACATCGCCTACCGACTGCTTCTATGCGGCATACGACGCGGCAAAGATGGCCCTCGAGCACATGACACCTGTCATCCTGCTCACCGATGCTTACATCGCCAACGGCTCAGGCGCATTCAAGCTCCCTGACCTCAACGCCATGGAAGGCATCAACCCTCCACACGTTCCGGAAGAACTGAAAGGAGAATGGACTCCATACATGCGTGCAGAAAACGGCACCCGCTACTGGGCTGTACCCGGACGCGAGGGCTTCACACATATCCTCGGAGGACTGGAGAAAGACGACAAGACCGGTGCCATATCCACAGACCCGGAGAACCATGACCTCATGACCCACAAGCGCCAGACCAAGATTGACAACATCAATGTGCCGGATCTTGAAGTGATAGGCGACACGGATGATGCAGAACTCCTCATCGTCGGCTTCGGCTCAACATACGGACACCTCCGTGCAGCCATGGACGAGATGCGTGCAAAGGGCAGGAAAGTGGCGATGACACAGTTCAGATACATCAATCCTCTGCCGAAGAACACAGCCGAAGTGCTGATGAAATACCCGAAAGTCGTTGTCGCAGAACAGAACATGGGACAGCTTGCGGGCTACCTCCGCATGAAAGTCGACGGTTTCGTTCCGGCCCGGTTCAACCAGGTAAAGGGACAGCCCTTCGTAGTTAACGAACTGGTAGAAGCGTTTGAGAAACTCTGACGGCACATCTTCAGGGAACCAATCTGCGACGCAACAACAAGTAACCACAGAAGATTATTCCAGAACAGGACATACTCTTACCGAAAACAATTTGCAAGTTACTTAAAGAAAAAAATTACAGAATACGCCAAAACAAAGAAAAGACATAAACTATGGCATTCACAGCTTCAGAATATAAGAAAGGACAACCACGCTGGTGTCCCGGATGCGGCGACCACTTTTTCCTCGCATCCCTCCACAAAGCCATGGCGGAAATCGGTACGGAACCTTGGAACACCGCCGTTATCTCCGGCATCGGATGTTCCTCACGACTGCCTCACTACATGGCGACATACGGCATGAACACCATCCACGGACGTGCCGCTGCCATCGCCACAGGATGCAAGGTGGCAAACCCGGAACTCACGGTATGGCAGATTTCCGGCGACGGTGACGGCCTTGCCATCGGCGGCAATCACTTCATACATGCCAACCGCCGCAACATCAACATCAACATCGTGCTCCTCAACAACCGCATCTACGGTCTGACAAAAGGCCAGTACTCACCTACCTCACCGCGCGGATTCGTCTCCAAGTCGTCCCCTTACGGCACCGTGGAAGACCCGTTCCATCCGGCGGAGCTGTGCTTCGGCGCACGCGGCCATTTCTTCGCACGCACCGTGGCAACCGACGGAGCACATACAGTACAGATGCTGAAGGCTGCCAATGAGCATAAAGGTACAAGTGTGACAGAGGTCCTACAGAACTGTGTCATCTTCAACGACGGCACCCACGTCAACGTCTATAACAAAGAAGGACGCGCAAAGAACGCCATCTACCTCGAACACGGCAAGCCTATGCTTTTCGGCGAGAACCTTGAATACGGCATTATGCAGGAAGGCTTCGGCCTGAAGGTTGTAAAACTCGGCGAGGACGGTGTCAAGGAAAGCGACATCCTCGTACATGACGCCCACTGCCTCGACAATACTCTCCACACGAAACTCGCCCTTATGGGCAACGGCGACGGATTCCCCGTGGCTCTCGGTGTCATACGTGACGTCGAGGCTCCTACATACGACGATGCTCTCACGGCCCAGATTAAGGAGGTAAAAGCTGCCAAGAAGTATCACAACTTTGCCGAACTGCTCGAAACAAACGATATTTGGACAGTAGAATAATGTACGGAAAACTTATTGCTGTGCTGTTGTCCGCCGTGTCTTTCGCCATGACGGCAACGGCACAGTCGCGTTATACGCCTGAGACACAGAGGCTGCGCGACTCCATCCTCAGCACCATCACCGGCTCCGCCGTCATAGGGAAAGAGCAGAAAGTGCTAAGTCTCAAAGCCTTCAAGGGTGACTTCAACCGTGCCATGCGTAAGGCCGAAAAGTTCGGCGGTGCGCGTATTATCGTGCCGAAAGGTGAATGGAAGAGCGACGGCCCCATCAATTTCGTGTCCAATGTGACACTCGAGCTAAAGGAAGGAGCGACAATAAAGTTCAATCCTGACCCGTCACTATACCCTCCGGTGCCGACATCATGGGAGGGAACGATGCTGCACAACATCTCACCCTTCATCTACGGAAAGAACCTTCACGACATTGCTATCGTGGGAAAAGGCACCATTGACGGCAACGCAATGAGCACTTTCGCCAAGTGGAGACCCATGCAGCTGACGTCACGCGACAGGACAAGGGAAATGAACCACAGGGAAATGCCCGTCAGCGAGCGCCGGTTTACGAAGGACGACTACCTGCGTCCGCCGCTGATTCAGTTCTTCGACTGCCGCAACATCACCATCGAAGGAGTGTTCATAACCAACTCCCCGTTCTGGTGCCTGCACCTCCTGCGCTCCGAGAACATTGTATGCAGGGGCTTACGCTATGACGCCAAGCTCGTGAACAACGACGGCATAGACCCGGAATACTCACGGAACCTGCTCATTGAGGACATCCATTTCAACAACGGTGATGACAACATAGCCATAAAGGCGGGACGCGACAATGACGGATGGGCAAACTCCGCTACACCGTCGGAGAACATCATCATCAGGAACTGCCACTTCAAGGGGCTGCACGCCGTGGTGCTCGGCTCGGAGATGTCGGCAGGAGTGAGGAATGTCTTTGTGGAAGACTGCGACTATGCGGGCTACTGCAAGCGCGGGATATACATCAAGACCAACCCTGACCGCGGAGGATACGTGCGCAACCTCTTTGTGCGCAACTGCCGTTTCGACACCGTTGAGGATCTGCTCTACATCACCACGCAGTATGCGGGCGAGGGAAAAGACTCCGCCTACCCGTCAGAGATTGACAACATCAGCGTCGACGGACTGTCATGCCGCAAGGCTACAGCGGCGGCAATAGTGGTGCAGGGCACGGAAAGGAGACCCGTAACGGGTGTCTCTCTGAAAAACATCGAAGTTGGCGAGGCAAAGAATGCCATCAGCCTTGACAACTGCCTGCCGGCACTTATGCAGGACATCCATATCGGAGGAAAGGCGGGAATTCCTTCACAAGCCGGAGTGAGTAAGTAAAAAAAAGTATGGTAAATATGTCAAAGAACGCTGTTGAAGTCGTGTGCTAAAAGAGCAAACACGGAAACCAACGGCAGCAAAGAAACGATTAAGCGAGCGGGAACCAAACTTGTTCGGAATCACCCGGGGCGGGAGTTTCTTCTGCAAAAGTACAACATCTTGGAAGCGATTGCAAATTTTATGTGGATACACATGTATGTACACACAAGAGAAACGTTACTGTCTACATCACACATATAACATCAGTAAGCCAACGCAGTATATAAAAATGGACAGAAACAGAAATATAAATACATCACGTGAAAGCAACAGCTACAAGGTGGATTTGAAAGAATTGCAAGAAGGTGATGACCTTACTGTAAACATAACTAAAGATAAAGAACCATACGAAACATTCCATTTCCGATATGAACAGTTGCGTGGAAAGGACTCCATCCACTTCAGATTCACAGGCAATGATGTAATATGGCATGGCGGTATGACACCTGATTCAAAGCCAAAGCTTTCACAAAATGGCCCACAACGATAAGGACAACCATCAAGAACAAAAGGCAAACGCACCAACAGCGATGAACAGCAACCATATTCTTGCAGATATTTTCAGTCGTCTGAAGTATATGGAGCGTCGTGGCTCCGGCTTCAAGAAAATAGTAAATGCATATCAGAATAAATATGCCTTAAATGCACTTTAGTCCATTTATTGAAAAGCGAACACATACCCTATGAAATATCATTTCAACAAACGCCCTGAATATACGACATAACGGCAAAGAATAGAATCCAACGTTTTCGTTAAGCCAAATGAGCAGAGTCAAGTTCACCTAAACTCTGCCATGACGAGAAAGGCAGGAGAAATACAACCATTTTTTTCAGGACAACACAAACATCATGATTTCCGTAAAGAAAGAACTCACACGGCTGACAATGCCGATATTCATTGACATCGCATTGGTGCTCCTGCTCGGTGCCGTGGACACAGTCATGCTCTCACAATACAGTGACGACGCCGTGGCAGCTGTAGGACTGGACAACCAGCTCGTATCACTCGTATTCCTCGTCTATAACTTCGTGGCAATGGGAGCGGCAATCCTCTGCGCCCAGTATTTCGGTGCGAGGGTGAAGACAAGGTTCGTCCAGATTGTCGGGATAGCACTCGGCGTGAACACACTGCTCGCCCTTATAACGAGTGCCGTACTGTTCCTGTGGGCAGAACCCATACTCCGGACCTTCGGACTGCGTGAGAATCTGATGGCCGACGGCGTGCTATACCTCAGGATAACAGGCGCGCTTTCATTTTTTCAGGCTGTCTCACTGACCATCAGCGGAGCCCTGCGTTCTACAGGGCGCCCGCTCTATCCGATGATTGCCACCGTCGCCGTGAACATCCTCAACATAGGCGGAAACTACGCCCTCATCTTCGGCAACTGGGGATGTCCTGCCATGGGAGTGGAAGGCGCGGCATGGGCAACGGCAGTGAGCCGCATAGTGGCCACACTCATCCTGCTCTGCACGCTGCCCGCACTGTGGCCGCGCGGCAGCAAGGTGTTCACAAACCCGCTCCGCATCGCCCTCCACCCTATGTACAGCATACGCCGGCAGGCGCTGGTGGTGAGCAACAATTTCCGCCCGTTCCCATGGGATGAGCTGAAGAATCTCTTCAAGGTGGGCATACCTGCCATGAGCGAAGAACTGTCATACGCCCTCTCACAGATTGTCATCACATATTTTATCAACAAGATAAGTACGGAAGCCCTGACGACAAAAATCTACTGTTCGACCGTCATCACGTTCATCCTGCTCCTCAGCCAGAGCATCGTCCAGGGCGGAGACATCCTCGTCGGACAATACGTCGGACAACTGCGCTACCGTGCCGCCTATATCCTCGGCAACTACATTGAGCGGTTTGCCATGCGCCTGACACTCGCCGTTGCGGCACTCCTCGCCGTCACAGGCAGGTTTATCCTCGAGGCCCTCACCGACAATCAGTGGATCATAGAAACTGGAACTTATGTTTTCATCATCGACTGGTTCCTCAGTTACGGCAGGGTCAAGAATGTCTTCGCCTGCGGAACGCTCCGCGCGGCGGGTGACGTGGTCTATCCTGTCATTGTCGGAGTCATATCCCAATGGATCATCGCCGTGGCACTGGCATGGGTCATAGGCATCCCCATGGGCTTCGGGCTCCTCGGCTTCTGGGTGGCCTTCGCACTCGACGAGAACTTCCGAGGCATCATCCTCATGCGACGGTGGCACAGCAAACGATGGCAGGGAAAGGCGTTTACGGCATGATGCCAGACCCCATCCGGACAGACAGATTCCCGGAACTGCTTTCTGCAAAGTAGGGATAAATAAAACAAAAGGTAACCTTTGACACCATAAAAGGTAACCTTTCGCGTGGTAAAAGATAACCTTTTATGATGTAAACCGTTACCTTTTACCACGCTTTGCGTACAGGGGCAAGCCCTCCTTGCCTATTTCCCTGAATATCGGCAACATGCACGGCACACCTTGGCTCCCGGAAGGCAGCTCCGCATATCAGCCCCGACAACTCTGGGAACCATACGCGGCAGAAACGGCGGCGAGAGGCACCAGCCTCACATCACCGCACGCCATTGCAGCCAAATATAAGCATGAGGACAGAAAGGAACTGCTTATGAGTGTGAACACGACTATTTTTATTTAGGCAAGAGACTAATGTGAAAATCACATATTTTTGTAGACAAAATGCCGAAATAGGAGTATTTTTGCCCGAATTAATCTTTTTTAACTATCATGACTTTTAACAAAATAACATATTTTCATAAAAATGTATTAACTTTGTCACGGATTTTTATAGCTTCAACTATATTGTCTACGAGAAAAACATAATAAACAAAAACTAACATTATTCAATCAATGACTGTAAATTTGAAATCCTTTCGAATCGCGCTTGTCTCGCTTTTTGCGATGATAGCAACGGCCATTCAGGCGCAAACCGTTACAGGTAATGTGAAAGATTCCACCGGTGAGGGAGTCATCGGTGCCACCGTCATGGAAAAAGGCACCAAGAACGGTACCATCACCGACATGGACGGTAATTTCACTATCAACGTAGCCAAAGGCAAGACACTCGTTTTCTCATACATCGGTATGAAGGAGAAGCAGGTCAAGGTCACCGGCGACAGCCCTATCAATGTCGTAATGGAAGATGACAACACGACTCTCAATGACGTCGTCGTCATCGGTTACGGCACAGTACGTAAAAAGGACCTCACCGGCGCGGTGGCTTCCGTAAACGCGAAGCAGATCGAGAACGTGCCGGTATCCAATGTAAGCGAGGCTCTCACAGGTAAGATGGCCGGCGTGAACATCACCACTACAGAAGGTTCCCCTGATGCTGACATCAAGATCCGCGTGCGTGGCGGCGGTTCACTCTCACAGGACAACTCACCTCTCTACATTGTTGACGGATTCGAAGTGTCATCAATCAGCGACATCGCTCCGTCAGAAATCGAGTCCATCGACGTCCTGAAGGACGCATCTTCAACAGCCATCTACGGTGCACGCGGTGCCAACGGCGTTGTCATCGTAACCACAAAGAGCGGAAAAGAAGGCAAGGTGCAAGTGGCAGTGAACTCTTCACTGGCTTGGAAGAAGGTCTCAAAATATGTAAAGACCATGTCTCCTTATGACTACGCCTACTACCAGTACGAGCTCGGCAATGCCAACTACGGCAACTTCGACGACCTTGACATCTGGAAGTCTGTGGAAGGCACCGACTATCAGGACGAACTCTTCGGACGCACAGGTCTCCAGAAGCAGTTCAATGCCAACGTGTCCGGCGGTTCCAAGGATGTTAAGTTCAACGTCGGCTACAACCATATCGACGAGGAGAGCATCATGATCGGCTCCGGATACAAGAAGAACAACATCAACGCCAAGATCAATGCCAACATCAACCAGTGGCTGAAGTTTGACTTCCAGGCCCGCCTGGCCCACACACGCCTTGACGGTCTCAGCGGCGGTGCCGACACCAACGAAAGCAACGCTTCCGGCTCCATTGTGGCAAACACCATCACATACCGCCCTGTCAACCCACTGTCTGAGAGTGCCGACGACGATGACGAGACATCTTCATCTTCAATGCGTTCTCCGCTGCAGCGTATCACCGACACATACAAGAAGCAGGAGCGTTTCCAGCAGTCATACAACGGTGCCCTGACATGGAAGCCTTGGAAAGGATGGACATTCCGCACAGACTTCGGCTATACATGGAAATACAACAATACAGAGCAGGTATGGGGCTCAAATGCCGCCGTAAACTCAAAGTACGGATATAACGGCCATCCTCAGGGACAGTGGATCAACCAGGACAACAAGAACTGGAAGAACTCCAACACCATCACCTACGACACAAAGAAGCTGTTCACAAGCAACGACCATCTGAACGTAATGGTCGGCCAGGAGTGGAGCTATAGCGAGACAAAGACCCGCACAAACACATCAGTGAACTTCCCTGAGTCGTTCACGACAAACGATGTACTGTCATACACCTCCACCGGTCTTGCACTTGACAACGAGGTCACACTGTCTGAACCTGAGACCATGCTCTCTTACTTCGGACGTATAAACTATACACTCGCAGACAAATACCTTCTGACAGCCACATTCCGTACCGACGGGTCATCAAAGTTCGGCAAGGACAACCGCTGGGGCTTCTTCCCTTCAGTGGCCTTGGCATGGCGCATCTCCGACGAGGCCTTCATGCAGGGCGCGTCAAGCTGGCTCTCAAACCTTAAGGCACGCTTGTCATTCGGTACTGCCGGCAACAACCGTATCAGCTCCGGTTCCATATCAATGCTGTACTCTCTGGCATCAAATACAAGCAAGGCTCCTTACTTCAACGAGGTCCGCGCTTCAATGCTGGCTCACAGCACACGCCTCTACAACCCTAACCTGAAGTGGGAGACGACAGTGACAAGAAACTTCGGTATCGACTACGGATTCTTCCGCGGACGTCTGAACGGCTCTCTTGACCTCTACTGGAACACTACCTCCGATCTTCTTATGCAGGTGACCATCCCGTCACAGACAGGCTACAGAACCCAGTACCAGAACTTCGGCCAGACATCCAACAAGGGTGTCGAGCTTACTCTTAACGCCGTACTTGCCGACACAAAGAACTTCGGCCTCAACTTCAACGCAAACATCGCTTACAACAGCATGAAGATTGACAAGCTCGAGCGCGGCGGCGGATGGCAGAGCTCCAGCTGGTCAGGTTCGACAATCTCACTGTATGAGGACTTCCTCATCGAAGAGGGAGGCAAGCTCGGCGAGCTTTACGGCTACAAGACAAACGGATTCTATACTGTATATGATCCGGCAACAGGAACAGGCGATCTCATGCTGAATGCAAAAGGACAGTGGGTATTTGCCGACCCTGCACGCAATGACAACCCTAAGACAGGTCTTAAGCCAGGTGCAATCAAATACGAGTATGACGAGAACGGCGAGATGATCAAGTCCAGACTCGGCAACACCATCGCACCTGTACAGGGCGGTTTCGGATTTGACGGCCGCTGGAAGAATTTCGACTTCAACGTATTCTTCAACTACTCTCTCGGCAACAAGATCGTGAACGGCAGTAAACTTGCCGCTTCGTTCAACAGCGGTTCCAAGAGAGAGTACAACCTCGTGAATGACTTTGCAATAAACAACCGCTATACATACATTGATCCGGTTACAGGACAGAACCTTTCAAACATGAGTGCCGGTGCCATCGCCGAGTATGAAGGCGGCGCAGAGGCAATCATGGCACGCCTGAACGAGATAAACGCAGGCGCTAACATCTGGAACCCTGCTTCCATGAGCACAATGTACATTGTCGACTATGCCGTGGAGAACGCATCCTTCCTCCGCCTGCAAAACGTAACCATCGGCTACAACCTGCCAAAGAACTGGCTCAGGAACATCTTCATCCAGAGCGTACGCGTATATGTGACAGGCTACAACCTGCTGACATTCACGGACTATTCAGGCTATGATCCGGAAGTGGACACAAGCTCAAAGAAGAACCCTATGTGTCCGGGCATCGACTATGCAGCATATCCGAAGAGCCGTACATTCACAGTAGGACTCAACGTCACATTCTAATCATCCGAAAACAACATTTACAATGAAAAAGATATTATCATTAGCAATACTGTCTTCTGGCCTGCTGGGTATGGCGTCTTGTTCAGACTTCCTTGACCAGAAATCAGACTCCGCACTTATTACGGAGAATGTCTATGAGTCGCCATATTTCACTGAGCAGCGCATCAACCAGATCTTCGGCGACCTCATGCAGGACCGTACATACTCACAGGACCTTTCCATCACATGGAACATGAACACGGACTGCGAGCTCATCGATGCGCTTGGCACAAATGCGTACACAGCGCAGAACAATGTCCGCTCAGCGGCAAACTACTGTGCAGCTCCGGGCTGGACTCAGCTTGACGCTTCCTGGACGGCACAGTACGCTGCCATCGAGGACTGCAACGATGTCATCGCCGGAATCCGCAACAGTGCCATCATTAATGAGAACAACGCCAATGCACGCGCCATGAGGCGCCACCTCGGCTCGGCACTCACCCTACGCGCACTCACCTACAGAAACCTCTGCCGCTTCTGGGGAGATGTGCCTATGAAGCTTGAGACGACCCAGCCTGACTTGTCAAACGCTTACCTCGGGAAAGTTGACCGTGACGAGATACTTGACGTAATGATAGCCGACCTTGAGGAAGCCGCAAAATACATGCCATGGGTGGGTGATGTGGCCGACTACACATCCGAGAAAGTCACAAAGGGATATACTCTCGGACTTTTGGCAGAGATTTGCCTGCAGCGCGCCGGATACGCCATCCGTGAACAAGCAAAGCCCGGATACGAGACTGCACCGGAGAACTCTGACCCGAACTACCCGACACAGCGTCCAGACGCAGCCACACGCAAGGTTCTCTATGAGAAAGCCCTCGGCGCACTCTCAGAGATTATCCGCAGCGGCCGTCACCAGCTCAACCCTTCTTACGAGCAGCATTGGAAGAATATCTCCGCCCTGCAGCTTGACCAGGTTTATTATGAGGATATATTCGAAATTCCACAAGGACTTGGCGTAAGCTCTGAGCTTGGATACACTATCGGCGTACGTCTTTCCGGTATCACCACAACCTACGGCTACGGCAACTCTTCAGGAAAGATGAAAGTTACCGCTCCACTTCTCTACTCATATAAAGAGGGTGACACACGCCGTGACATTACCTGCTCAAACATGGAAATCAAGCAGAACACCGATGCCGGTGCGCCCGGCTTCACACAGGAGTACCTGCTGAAGAATGCTCCGTTCGGAATGTATGTCGGCAAATGGGACGTACGCTGGATGAGCGATGCATGGCTTAACCAGAACCTCGCTGCATCAGCAAAGATCGGCTACGGCATCAACCCTGTGCTGATGCGCTATTCACAGATTCTGCTCTACTACGCAGAAGTACTGAACGAGCTGGCAGGTCCTGACGGAACCTATGACGGTGACGCAGGCATTACAGCACGTCAGGCACTTGAACTGGTACACTGCCGTCCGTTCGACGCAGCCCACAAGGCCGATGCAAAGACTTATGTTGACAACCTGTCCTCAAATAAGGACGAGTTCTTCGAGGCCATCGTTGAAGAGAACAAGTGGGAATTTGCAGGAGAAGGATACCGCAAGCACGACCTCGTGCGCTGGAACCTGCTCATTGACCGTACTCTGAAGATGAAGAAGCAGTTCCTTGATGACCTTGCAAACGGTGTATATCAGGAAACCCTGTACTTCAACTATACTGATGATACAAAGGCACACATCGATATGTCCAGCATTACATGGAACGGTCTGCCGTCAGGCAAGACTGCCGCAGACTACGCCGGTTCCATGGACTCTTTCGGAAAGTGCAATCCTGACACAGAAACAGACACTCAGGTATATACCAACCTTCCGTATATCAACTGTGGCCTCACCGGTACTGCAACAGCAAAGCAGGCGCACTACAATAACAACTTCAACAACCTGAACCCTAACGAAGTCCAGAACCGCTACCTGCTGCCTATCGGAAGCACCACGATAGCCGACTCAAACGGCGCGCTTAAGAACTCATATGGTTATTAATCAACAATAATAACAGCAAAAGAAATGAAAAGTCTAAAAACTATAACATTGGCCGCTTCACTTTTGTTGGCGGGCGTATCTTTCACAGCCTGTACCGATGACAACGACTGGAGCGTTGACAGTGCCTTCGACCGTCTCTTCGGTGTCAGTGACAAAATCTCGGTAGTCCCGGGTACAACAGACGCGGAGCTGACATTCCAGAGAGTACCTGATGCCAAATACTATATCGTAGAGGTCAGCACTCTTCCTCTCAGCGATGAGATTCCTCTACACGGTACAGAATCATCCATAGTATACGGTGAGGACGGAAGCATCACAAAGGCTCCTTACATTATGAAAGGCCTTAACGGCGACACCCAGTACTATCTCCGCATAAAGTCCATGTCTGAGAACAAGGCAGAATCAAAATGGGTGTACTATAAAGACGGTGAAACATTCAAGACCCTTGCCGAACAGATCTTCAATGACCCTGTAGCAAGTGACCGTAAGGAAAACTCCCTGCGCGTTTCATGGCCTGCGAACAGTGAAGTAACACATCTCGTCATCTCATACATGGAGGGCGAGGAGCAGATTTCTCAGGAGATCATCCTTGACGATAACGCAAAGGCGGCTGGAGAATATACTATCACAGGCCTTACTCCTTCCACAGCCTACACCATTGTCATCATGAACGGCGAGGCAAAGCGCGGCACATTGAACCTCAGCACTGCTGCGGCAATGCCGGAAGGCGACTACAAGATAGAGCTGCCGTCTACTGTCACACGCATAACAGGTGCACTGCTTCAGGACATTCTCGCTCAGGCACAGGCAGAGACAGGCCTGGCAACTCCGGCCATCACTATCGGACTTACGCCAGACATGACCTATGACGTAGCCTCTATTTCAGAGGAGACAGGCGAGGACAGCAACCTGAAACTGCCGGACGGAGTAGCGTTCACTTTCTTCGGAATGGGCGGTGGCGAACCGGCTGTCCTTAACTGGAAGAAGAGCCTTGACCTTGTTGGCGGACATGCTTATATACGCTTTGAGAATCTCACGATACAAGACGGAGGCTGTCAGTACCTCATTAACCAGAGTACAGCCACAGCCATTGGCCAGCTGACATTCACACAGTGTAATATCAAAGATTTCAACCGCTCACTTCTCCGTACACAAAGCGGCAATGTCACAATTGACGAAATTGTTGTGGACGGTTGTATATTGACAAATATGTCATGGGGTAACGGATACTCTGTATTCTATGTCGGAGACTCTAACACAAAAATAAGCAAACTGACATTAAGCAACTCCACATTCGACATATCACAGCGCAGCTTCATAGAAGCCACAAAGGCCGGAATTGGCAATATTTACATAAATGACTGTACGTTCTACAAGAATGTGGCCAGCGGCAGGTATCTCATAGACGCAAATGGACAGAAGACCAACATTGAGTTCAACAACACAATCCTTGGTATGTCCTACGACTACAAGGCTGCTGACGAGTCTTCCACATCTCGTGGTATACGCACAGGCGGAACAGCACTGTATAACGGTTGCCTGCGTACAGCTGACTGCGTATATGGTTCCAACGACATTAAGGATCTCGAGAAGAGTTCATATAAGTCTGCCGACATATTCACAGACCCGGACAACCATAACTTTACGCTGAAGATCAGCCAAAAGGTCGGTGACCCACGCTGGTACTCTGCAAACTAATGACAATTCTCACCCCGGCCGCAAACAGTTTTCCAACATCATAACCATTGACGGCGGGGCATAGAATACAAATCGGGCAGGACTGGAAACGAAAGTTTTTCATTCCTGCCCGATTCTTTTTATTTCAATTTCTCCAAAGACGATGTTCTTCTAATCGTCTTTGGAGAATTATTTATACAATGGTTTTATTAAGCTGCATCCGCAACTGTGTCTACATGGCATTTGGCTCTCTGTGCCAATTGCAATAGCTTTGCACCGCAAGTAGGAAAGCTCCGGAGCCTGAAGCAAGAAGTGTTCTTTGGTATCATTAACCATACCATTACAGCAAATAATCATTGAATGACAAGGGGAAAGAGTCAAAAAAAATCCTCTCTGTCACAGAACGAGACAAGTGTCAAATACCATGACATACACGTATATTCCTCCTATGTCCCCGCACACAGGGGCAATTATCCCATCGGCACCTGTCAGAGATAATTCACCGTCGTAAATCAGCTTATACGAAGACGCAGGCGTTTTTTTAGGCGGTTAGTGTACGGAACCGAAGGAACAATACGGGCATTGTGACTGAGTGACAAGCGCTAACCGACAAAAAGAACGTTTTCGTTAAGCCAAATGAGCAGAGTTAAGTTCACTTAAACTCTGCCATGGCGAGAAAAGGTAGAATGAAATTCAACGTTTTCGTTAAGCTCTGCCGGGGCGAGAAAAAGCAGGAAAAATTCCGACAAGGCTTAGTAAGAAACCATTATATCATAAAATAATTTTCAATAGTTACTTATGATTATATATAGGTATCATGGAGTTGAGACATCAAGGATTATAGGTAACTGCCGCAAATTAGTTCATACAGAAAATTAACGGTGTTTTCAGTGTATTCCACTCCACTATAAAAAATCTCCAATAGATACTTAAAATTAAAGGTGCTCCGGGGATTCATTGCAGCACTGTTTTTCTTTTCCACAGTGCAAAGTCACAACTTTCAAACAAGCCCACAAAGCGAACCTGTTTTTACAAAGCTTACAAAAAAATAGAATCCAGAAACAGCCCGTCTCCTCTTCCTGTCGCCCCATTACATTCTTTCCGCCTGTCTTCCATGAAAAGAATCACAAATAGAATACGGTATGGAACCCATATCAGCCATATGTTTTTCCATACCGCACCAAAATATTTCATCAAAAATCACTTCACTGACGTTCAACAGATTACAGCTTGTCACCATACATCAAATCACCGGCATCGCCAAGTCCCGGCACAATATACTTATGGCTGTTCAGTTCAGGGTCAATGGCACCGCAATAAAGGACGACGTCATTCGAAGGGAAGAACTTCTTAAGATAATCGACACCACTCTTGGCTGCAATTACGCACGCCATTATGAGACGCTTCGGAGTACCCTTCGTACAGAATGCCTCATATGCCAATTCCATGGAACCACCCGTGGCAAGCATCGGATCCACGAGAATAAGAGTCTTTCCCTCAAGGTCGGGAGTCGCAATGTACTCTATCTTTATTCCAACGTCCGTTCCCTCCTTATCCTTGTAGTAACGGTAGGCAGAGACGAAAGCATTGCCAGCCTCGTCAAATACGTCGAGGAAACCCTGATGGAGAGGCAGTCCGGCACGGAACACGGTGGCGATGACTATGTCCTCCGCAGGGACTGTTGCCACAGCCTCCGCCAGCGGCGACTGCACACGAATATCCTTATATTCCAGAATCTTACTGACTTCGTACGCCATTGCATGACCTATGCGTACGACATTCTGACGGAAACGCAGACGGTCCTTCTGCACATTTACGTCACGCAGTTCACTGACATACTTGTTGATGACAGTCTTCTGCTTACTGAAATCCACTACTTTCATTCTGTCTGTTGTTGACTTATGTTATCTAATCAATATAGTTTGATTGCAAAGTTAGTAAAATAATTTTAAAATAAAGTCCAAGTATTGGATAATTTCCAAGTTTTTCGTAATTTTGCATTCAAATAAATGTGTCTCTGCATACCCTTTTAGGAAGGGATCTGACCGGCGGAACACAGTTATCAGGAGAACAAGTTAAAGTTTTACAAACCAATAAATTATTTACACGAAATGGCAAATTTGGATTTGACTCAGTACGGCATCACCGGTTCTACCGTGATCGCCCACAATCCTTCCTACGAGCAGCTGTTCCAGGAGGAGACAAAGGCAGGTCTCGAAGGTTACGAGGTAGGTAAGAACACAGAGCTTGGCGCGGTAAACGTCATGACAGGTATCTACACCGGCCGTTCACCTAAGGACAAGTATATCGTAATGGATGAGAACTCCAAGGACACCGTATGGTGGACCACAGAGGGATACAAGAACGACAACCACCCTATGTCTGAGGAAGTATGGGCTCAGGTCAAGGAAATCGCCAAGAAGGAACTTTGCGACAAGAACCTCTATGTCGTTGACGCATTCTGCGGTGCCAACAAGGACACACGCATGGCAGTGCGCTTCATCGTTGAGGTAGCATGGCAGGCACACTTCGTGACCAACATGTTCATCAAGCCTACAGCAGAGGAACTTGCAGAGTTCACACCAGACTTCGTTGTCTACAACGCATCAAAGGCAAAGGTCGAGAACTACAAGGAGCTCGGACTCAACTCTGAGACTTGCGTGGCTTTCAACACAACAAGCAAGGAGCAGGTTATCATCAACACATGGTACGGCGGTGAGATGAAGAAGGGTATGTTCTCAATGATGAACTACTTCCTCCCGCTCAAGGGCATCGCTTCAATGCACTGCTCTGCAAACTGCGACATGAACGGTGAGAACACTGCTATCTTCTTCGGACTCTCAGGAACTGGCAAGACAACCCTGTCAACAGATCCTAAGCGCCGCCTTATCGGTGACGACGAGCACGGATGGGACGACAACGGTGTCTTCAACTTCGAAGGCGGATGCTACGCTAAGGTTATCGGTCTTTCCAAGGAACACGAGCCTGATATCTATGGCGCAATCAAGCGCAACGCTCTTCTTGAGAACGTTACTGTGGCTGAGGACGGCGCAATCGACTTCAATGACAAGTCTGTGACAGAGAACACACGCGTCTCTTACCCTATCGACCACATCAACAACATCCAGCCGGGCTCATCAGCTCCTGCTGCAAAGAACGTCATCTTCCTCTCTGCTGACGCATTCGGAGTACTTCCTCCTGTATCAATCCTGACACCGGAGCAGACTCAGTACTACTTCCTCTCAGGCTTCACAGCTAAGCTTGCCGGAACAGAACGCGGCATCACTGAGCCTACACCAACATTCTCTGCTTGCTTCGGCCAGGCTTTCCTTGAGCTCCACCCGACAAAGTATGCCGAGGAACTCGTGAAGAAGATGAAGATGTCCGGCGCCAAGGCATACCTCGTGAACACAGGCTGGAACGGTACAGGAAAGCGTATCTCTATTCCTGACACACGCGGCATCATCGACGCAATCCTTGACGGCTCTATCCTTGAGGCAGAGACCAAGAAGATTCCTATGTTCGACTTCGAAGTGCCTACATCACTTCCTAACGTCAATCCGGCTATCCTCGACCCACGCGACACATACGCTGACGCTGCAGAATGGGAAGAGAAGGCGAAGGATCTCGCAGGCCGCTTCATCAAGAACTTTGAGAAGTACACAACAAACGAGGCAGGCAAGGCCCTCGTTGCCGCAGGCCCAAAACTCTAATCCGTACTTACCGGACAACCATTCACCGTACCTAATAACAGTGGCGGTTGCAACGGAGAAGAACAAGAAAGACAACAGTCTTTCCAAACCTATATTTTCAGTCCCGCTTCCACAAAGGAGCGGGACTGTTCTTTTTACTCATTTTACGGCAGCTCTGACGGCTTTGGACTTAATAAAGCCAAGACTCACATACAAAAGCAGACAGCCAAAACATTAGCGGGAATGCTCCCCCGGCAATCCGGAGGCCATAAAAAAAGAAGCACGACTGACATTTGTATATACCAAACAGAGAACCATGCCTCAAATGCCATAAGTAACTGTTGGAAATTAGTTTATACTCAAAACGCAGTTATTTTTTAGGTGGTTAGTGTACGGAACCGAAGGGGTAATGCGGGCATTGTGACTGAGTGACAACTTTCCCGACAAGCCATACGGGCAGAACGAAACTTATTTCAGCTATGCCGTGGCAAGGGACAGTGCGCGTAGCGTCAGCAAGCGAGTGCACTGACTGACAAAAAAGAACGTTTTCGTTAAGCCAAATGAGCAGAGTTAAGTTCACTTGAACTCTGCCATGGCGAGAAAAGGTAGAATGAAATTCAACGTTTTCGTTAAGCCGGATGAGCAGAACGAAACTCGTTTCGGTTATGCCATGGCGAGAAAAGGTAGAATGAAATTCAACAAGTCTTAGTGAGAAAACATTATATTATAAAATAATTATCAACAGTTACTTATACCCGGAATCCGATACAAAGAAAGAGCACACGGCCTTGACACCATATTGTATGGCTATTAAAAAGAAAGAGCAAGTGAATCTATTCCTACAAAGTACAATAAAGCACACTGCCCCACCGGCACCTTCATCATAAAAAAGCCGGCGATGAAGCTAAGATGCGGTTACTTCCCGCCTTCTGCAAAATCACCATCGGCATAAAAGAAGAATATCGCCTACCCCACGTCTTTGCTTGTCTTCATAAGTATCGAAAAGGCCATTTATAACAAGTTTGCCACTCTTCCGCAGAGATTCACAGGTTTTCTTGTACGAAATACACCCAAACCCCTTATTGTGTACGTACACAGCGGTAATGCTTGACATTTGTCAGTTTATCTGCAAAAACAATAAAAAAATATGCTGTGTACGCACACAATATCGAAAAAGTTTATACCTTTGCATCGCATTTGGGATAAATGCATTCATTTAGGTTAGTTAGTTTGATAGATTTTTTAAGGTAAAAGATTATGTTATTAGTAAGACTGTGATTTTTATCAAGTCTTGATAGCGACCAGTATAAGGGATTATGCTGGTCGTTATTTTTTTTCATGCCTGCACAACCGCATGGCAGCCGTGTACATCCATCAGACAACCGAGGACGGAATTTCTCACTGAAATGCAACATTTTGCCACATCAACCGTTATTATGACAGCAAGCCGCAATAATGGACAGACAAATAAGCCTCACGGTCTCACCGGGCACTTGACAAACACTGTCTGCAATAACGAGAAACTTATGCCTATGCAAAGCATACTGCTGAAATACCGTGGTCTTTAGTCAAGGAAACTTAAAAAATATGGTAATAATATATAATTTCGATAATTAAGGATGTGAAAAGTGCATTTTTCCGAATATTTAAATTAATTTTGCATGGAATTAGGTAGACTCCCGGAAAAACTCCGGGCAGGTTTTCCCGTTCCGGCATGTACCGGATCATGTAAAAGAAACTATTCTTCCGACTCACAATATATCCATCAGCGAAACATGAGCAACAGACATTCAATAGCAACATTCATACTTGCGGCAGTTACACTCCTTTCATCTTGTATCGAAGATGACGAAATAACCGTGAATTATTACGATGATGTTGCTGTGACAGCATTCTCACTCGGCAGCTTCAAGCATACCGTATACACAAAGAAGAAGACCGACCCTACACAGGACTCTTCATACGTCGAGACGATTTCCTACGGCAAGTATCCGTTTCATATTGACAATATGAATAACGTCATTTACAATACGGACTCGTTGCCGTCAAACACCGAGATTGCGAAAGCACTCGCAAACATATCCGTGAAGAACTCAGGATATATCGGATGGAAAAACCTTGAGAGCGACACCTACTCGGAGTTTGTACAGACAGATACAATAGACCTCTCAAAAACACGCACCCTGAGAGTCGTTGCCAACAACGGTTCATGGTACAAAGACTATACCGTAACTGTCAATGTCCACACCGAAGGTGCAGACTCCCTGTACTGGGAGGAAAAAGTTTCTGACGCGAATATCGCACGGATGAGCGGCATACGCGGTATCAGAATAGCCGAAAGACTCATTGTCTACGGCGCAGAAAACGGTACGCCTAAGGCTTATTCAAGCAACACCGGTGACGGCCGGTCGTGGCAGGAGCTGCTGACCGGATACGGGGCTCCGGTATCCATGGCATCAAACGGCACTAAAGGCTTCGCCCTTATGGATGACGGGACATTGTATTCCTCTGAAGACGGAATGAACTGGACTTACGAAACTTCCAACAATGACATGCGTCAGCTCATTACAGCATCGAAGTCCGAGCTGTATGCCGTAGGCAACGGAGCGCAGATTATCACCTTCAACATCAAGAACCGGACAGTAAAAACAGAAGGCCTTGACGGCATTTTCCCGACAAAGGACATACAGGGATATGCCTCTCCTCTCATAACAAACCCGGAAATGGAGAAAGTTTCCGTCTTCGGCAATGACGATACAGAAAAGTCCATGATAGCATGGACAAAGATTGTGGACAACAATGCCCCGGAGAGAAGTCAGAAATGGACTTACCAAACTCCAGACAACTCAAGTTCTCACCGCGCTCCTGCACTTGCCGATGCACGAGTGGAGGCCTACGGAACAGGCTCGTTGCTCATCGGCGGGAACGGCATTAACGGAAACAAAGAGACGGCATACGGAAACATTTATTTCTCACCTGACAACGGGAAAAACTGGTGGACAGAGTGGAGCAACATAAAGATGTACCTGCCGGAAAACTTTGACAAGGCTGCCAATTCTACCGCAGTAATCAATGACGGCAGACATTTCTGGATTATATGTGGCGGCACCGGACAGGTGTGGAAAGGACATATAACCACGTTCAGCTGGCAGTAAATACTGAAAACCTGCTTATCATTTCGCATCATCACTCCACTACTATATAATTAAGGTATGAAAAACCGTATCCTCACCTTTCTCCTCATAATGGCATCATGCAGCACAGCCATGGCACAGGATGACCCGATCTACCGCAGGGAGATAGGTGTGGGTGTGGGAATGGCAAACTATCTCGGTGACTTCAACGGCTCACTGACGAAAAATATGCAGCCCGCTTTCAGCCTTGTCTACAGACGTATGTTCAGTACCTATTGCGGACTGCGCTTTGACTTGAACTATATGCAGATAAAAGGCTCAAGCGACAATGTCACGACCTACTTCCCCCAACATTCCGAAAATGCATACACATTCAAGCGCAACCTGACAGATTTCAACGCCGTCTTTGAGTATAACTTCTGGCCTTACGGAACCGGAAGGGACTATCGCGGTGCCAAAAGAATTACACCATATATCTTCATAGGTCTTGGAATGACAGTAGCTTCAGGCAATGGGAACAGCAGCAGTGTCGCAGCAAATATTCCTCTTGGCATTGGAGTGAAATACAAGGTGGGACAACGCATCAACCTTGGCATAGAATGGGGCGTGCATATATCCACAAGTGATGAACTTGACGGACAGAAAGACCCGTACGGAATAGTAAGTTCCGGTATTTTCAAAAATACAGACTGCTACTCTTCATTACGCGCCACACTGACCTATAGTTTCTCGGCAAAATGCAAGACCTGCAACAAGTATGAATGACTGGACAATCTGCCGGAACATACAAATAAACAAGAACTATTTCAAGAATACATCCAACAGCTATGGACAGGAACAACATCCCGCAACATATAGCAATAATCATGGACGGTAACGGCCGCTGGGCTATGGCGCAGGGCAAGCCGCGAACCTACGGCCATCAGGCAGGAGTGGACACCGTGCGCCGCATAACGTCAGAATGCACACGTCTCGGAGTAAAATATCTCACTCTCTATACTTTTTCCACAGAAAACTGGAACCGGCCTGCGGACGAAGTCGCAGCATTGATGGCACTGGTCATCTCTGCTCTTGAGGAACCGCTCTTCAAACAGAATAATGTGCAGTTCCGTGTCATCGGCGATATGGACCGACTGCCGGAGAATGTCAGGGAAAAACTGAGAGGTCTCGAGGAACGCACCTCAGGTTACACCGCCATGACCATGGTGGTGGCACTAAGCTACTCGTCACGCTGGGAAATAACCAATACTGTGAAGGCCGTGGCACAAGATGTGAAAAACGGGAAACTGGACATCAGCAACATAACGGAGGACACTCTGACAAAAAGACTGCAAACATCCTTTATGCCGGATCCGGACCTTCTTATCCGCACCGGCGGAGAATTGCGCATCAGCAATTACCTTCTTTGGCAGATTGCTTATTCCGAATTGTATTTCTGCGACACTTTCTGGCCGGACTTCATGGAAGAAGATCTGCATAAAGCCATAGAAAGCTATCAGCAGAGACAACGCAGATTCGGCAAGACAGAGGAGCAAGTGGAGAACGAAGCACAGAAATGACCCACTTCCACAAGACGGACGAGACGTTCCCTCACGTACATAACCGTTCAAGAAACACAACATACCGCTGACAACCGGTGAGAAGACACAACATAAAAAGACAGAAAAAAGATATATAGATGAATTTCGCAAAGAGATTATTTTTATTTGCCGTGGCCACTGTCCTATGCCAGACGGTAACGCTTCACGCACAGGACAAGATTGTCAACCCGGACATCTCATACGCAGGTAATCCGCGCAGCGTAACCATCGGCGGACTTGCCATCAGCGGTATCGAAGGATATGAAGACTATATGCTCCTCACAATCTCCTCTCTTACCGTAGGGCAGCAGATAACACTTCCGGGAAATGAGATAACCGATGCCGTAAAACGCTATTGGCGCCACGGTCTGTTCTCTGAAGTGAGCATCGCCGCCGATTCACTGGTAGGTGACAAAGTGTACCTCCATATCTATCTGAAAGCACGTCCGCGAGTTTCCACCATCAACTATATAGGCCTTAAAAAGTCTGAGAAAGAGGATATGGAACAGAAACTGGGACTCCTTAAAGGCTCACAGATTACTCCAAACATGATCTCCCGTGCAAAGACTCTCGCAAAGAAATATTTTGACGAGAAGGGGTTCAACAATGCCGAAATCTCCATCCGGCAACGTGACGATGTCACACAGAAGAACATGGTCATCCTTGACGTAGATGTCGACAAGAAGTCCAAGATGAAAGTCCACAGCATCACCATTGACGGCAATGAGAAACTTTCCGACAGCAAAATCAAGGGCGGACTGTTCACAAAAGGTGCCCTCGGCAAGATAAACGAGGCTGGAAAGTTCCAGACATTCTTCAAGTCAAAGAAATACACACCTGAGCGTTATAAAGAGGCGAAACAGTCCCTCATTGACAAATACAACGAACTGGGATACCGTGACGCGGACATCATCGTTGACAGTGTGTCCCAATATGACGACAAGCATGTCGATGTTTACCTCAATATCGACGAAGGACAGAAGTACTACATACGCGACATCAAATGGGTCGGCAACACAGTCTATAACACTGACCAGCTTCAGGGTGTACTCGGCATGAGCAAAGGAGACACCTATAACCAGAAACTTCTTCACAAACGACTCAGTGAGGACGAGGATGCCGTGGGCAATATGTATTGGAACAACGGCTACCTCTTCTATAATCTTCAGCCTACAGAAGTGGAAGTCGTAGGCGACTCCATAGACCTTGAGATGCGAATCTTCGAAGGGCAGCAGGCACATATCAACCGTGTACGCATCAACGGCAACGACCGCGTCTATGAAAAAGTCATCCGTCGTGAGCTGCGTACCAAGCCTGGCGACCTATTCTCAAAAGAGTCACTGCAGCGTACTGCCCGCGAGCTCGCCACAATGGGGCATTTTGACCCTGAGTCAATCAATCCGGACGTCAAGCCAAACTACGAGGACGGCACCGTGGATATAAACTGGGACCTCGTCTCCAAGTCAAATGACCAGGTGGAACTCTCCCTCGGATGGGGTCAGACCGGTGTCATAGGACGTGTCGGACTGAAGCTCAACAACTTCTCAATGGCCAACCTCTTCAACAAGAACAAGGAACACAGAGGCATCCTTCCAATCGGCGACGGCGAAGTGATGTCCCTGGGCGCACAGACCAATGGAACATACTACCAGTCTTACAACATCAACTACTCCACGGGATGGTTTGGCGGCAAGCGCCCGGTATCCCTCAATGTCGGCGCATTCTTCTCCAAACAGACAGACGTTTCCTCCACCTACTACAACAGCAGTTACTACAATAATTACTACAACTACCTCTACGGCTACGGCAATAGCGGTTATTACAACAACTACGAGAACTATTACGACCCTGACAAATACATACAGCTCTTCGGTGCGAGCGTCGGTTGGGGAAAGCGTCTCAGCTGGCCTGACGACTATTTCCAGCTGTCACTGTCCCTTGCATACACACGCTATATGCTGAGGAACTGGAACTACTTTCTCATCACAACAGGTAACTGCAATAACCTTAATCTAAGCGTTGCACTGACACGCCACTCTGTGGACAATCAGTTGTTCCCACGTAAAGGTTCCGAGTTTGAGCTCTCACTGTCCATCACTCCGCCATGGTCGTCATTCGACGGAAAGGACTATAAGAATCTCGCCAACAACTACCAGTCGGCAACATACCAGAAAGAGCAGCAGGAAAAGTACAAATGGATAGAATACCACAAGTGGAAGTTCAAGTCCAAGACCTACACTGCACTCACCAGCGGACAGAAATGTCTTGTTCTCATGACACGCGTTGAGTTCGGTATACTTGGTCATTTCAACAAATACAAGAAATCTCCTTTCGAGACATTCTATATGGGTGGCGACGGCATGTCAGGCTATTCAACGACATATGCAGAGGAGACAATCGGTCTGCGCGGCTACGAAAACGGCTCACTCACTCCTAACGGAGCATCAGGATATGCATACGACCGCTTCGCCGTTGAGTTGCGTTATCCGTTCCTCCTTGGCAACACAACCATCTACGGACTGGCATTCGCAGAAGCAGGCAACGCCTGGAGCGAGACAAAAGACCTCAATCCGTTTGACATGAAACGCTCCGCAGGAGCCGGTGTCCGCATTTTTCTCCCGATGGTCGGCCTGATGGGTATTGACTGGGCTTACGGTTTCGACAAGGTCTACGGAACAAAGGGCGGTTCACAGTTCCACTTCATTCTTGGCCAGGAGTTCTGATACAACCGGCACGGGAATACATCTGAAAAGGAATCCCTATCAAAAATAGCCTTTCCCCTATGCAAGAGAGGTCATTTCCCTTCTCGGGAAAGCATTGAATATTTACCTTTGCATACGTAAAAAAAGCCTGCCGGTCACTCACAACAAATACCTGGAATTCAATCAGGATATAGTATCACAGCAGCTGAGGCATAAGAAAAGATATGCAAAGAAACAGTATTCCTGCAAGCTGCAGTTCATTCCTTGGAGTGAATGTCACAAACAAGTACAGTATATATTCCAATAAAAAAGAAACAACGATTATGAAAAAGACACTTCTGACACTTGCCCTGCTACTCACATCCTTAGCGATGTCAGCTCAGAAATACGCACTTCTCGACATGGAGTATATCCTAAAGAACGTCCCTGCCTATGAGCGCGCGAATGAACAGTTGGCACAGGTGAGCAAAAAATGGCAGGCCGAAGTGGAGGCTATCAATACTGAGGCCACCACACTCTACAAGAACTACCAAAACGAGGTAGTCTTCCTCTCACAGGAACAGAAGAAGTCACGTCAGGAAGCCATCATGAACAAGGAGCGCGAAGCTGCAGACCTGAAAAAGAAATACTTCGGTCCGGAAGGCGAGCTTTTCAAGAAACGTGAAGCCCTCATGACCCCTATCCAGGACGAGATATACAACACTGTGAAGGAAATAGCCGAACTCCGCGGATATTCCATGGTCATCGACCGTTCCGCCGACAACGGCATAATCTACGGTTCGCCACGTGTGGACATATCAAACGAGGTACTCCAAAGACTCGGATACCAGTAATTTGAAATACGGTTGCAGGCAGAAGGTTATAGGCTTGTTATAGGCTGACTATGACAAGAAAGACTGACACTAATGCACATTGTCATGCGGTGCGGGCTAAAGTGTATGGGGCTTATTTCCAGCCATTGCAAAGATTCCGGGAACAAAGCTGCAAAGAGCCGGCAAGCCGTCCGACAGACAAAGAAAAAAATCAATAACAACAAAACAATAAAAGACAATGAAAAAGATTATCATCATGCTGATGGCACTCCTGCCAATGGCAGCAATGGCACAGAACGTAAAGTTCGGCCACATCGACACACAGTCACTCATGCAGCATATGCCTGAATTCATCAAGGCACGCGGCGAACTCGAAGCAGAGCAGAAACAGTACGAGAACGAGCTTCAGGAGATGCAGAAAGAACTCCAGACAAAGGCTGAGAAGTACGAGAAAGAGAAGGCTACCATGAACGCAACCATGCAGCAGTCAACAGAGCAGTCCCTTCAAGAGATGTACACAAAAATACAGCAGGCTTATCAGGACAACCAGCAGAAGATCCAGAAGGCAAGCCAGGAGAAGCTCCAGCCAATCTCAACAAAGCTCCAGAACGCCATTCAGGCAGTAGGCAAGGCCGGCGGCTATGTATATATCATGGATATCGCAGCCGGCATTCCATATATCAGCGAGGCCCTCAGCAAAGACGTTTCTTCAGAGGTAAAGGCTGAACTCAACAAGATGAAATAAATTCACACGCACCTGTTGCCATACGGGTATACTTAGCGTATGGCAACAGGTGCGTTTTTTTTACACCTTCACCCAACAGACCTCCCGCAGCACCCCTCCATACATAAACGGCAACACCACGTGCATGCCGCTCCAGTATCGCCAATCCCAATAGTCATACGAGACAATCTCGTCAACGCCGTCACGGCACAGAAAAGCGAACTTCACGCATCCCCAGCAGTCATCCGTCAAACAAAGAACAGACACAATGAAAAGACTCACATTTCTCTTTACCCTCCTCACAGTCCTGTCCTTCACGGCAGCGGCACAGGTAAAAGTAGGCTATTTCAGTTATGATGCCGCAATTAAAGCCATGCCGGAATATCAGGCCACTCTTGACACACTGCAGACAATCCGCAGCCAATACGAGAGCGAGGCAAGACGCGCAGAAGAGGAATTCAATACCAAGTATGAGGAATTTCTTGACAGCTACGACCGCCTTGCAGCCAGCATACGCCGCAAGCGACAGACAGAAATGCAGCAGCTCCTGGAATCCAATGTAAAGTTCCGTGAGGAGACACGCAAGCTCATACGTCAGGCCGAGGAGGAGAAGATGGCAGAACTGAGCATGAAGCTCAATGAGAGGGTGCGCCTCGTGGCACAAAAGCACGGCTTTTCCCTCATTCTGAACACTGACGGCAATGCCTGCCCGTACATTGACCCAATGCTCGGGGAAGACATCGGCACACTGCTTACGGAGGACATAAAATAAGTTCCTCTACTCCGTCATGCGCCATGGCGCATATTTTTTTTCATTTTGCAGAAAGACGGATAACACTTTATTCCTCTTCACTGCCGGCCGTCACGGCAGAGAACAACAATACAACCTTCATATCCCATACCACAGATGAGTCCGATAGGAGTTTTCGATTCAGGTTACGGAGGACTTACCATCTTGCAGAAGCTGCAAGAGCGTCTCCCACAGTATGACTACCTCTACTTAGGCGACAATGCGCGTGCCCCATACGGCTCGCGCTCTTTTGATGTCGTCTATGAATTCACACGCCAAGCAGTGGCGAAACTCTTCGACCTCGGATGCAACCTTGTCATTCTCGGATGCAATACCGCCTCGGCAAAAGCACTCCGCAGCATACAGCAGAACGACCTCATCGCCTACAACCTCTCCCATCCCGCTCCCGGCGAGACGGAAGGACACCGCCGCGTGCTCGGCGTAATACGCCCCACAGTAGAGAAGATAGGTCATATCACCGAGACCCGCCACATAGGCTATGTAGCCACAGAAGGCACAGTACGCTCCAACAGCTACGAACTGGAAATGGCTAAGTTCTTCCCAGACATAAAGGTAACAGGACAGGCCTGCCCGCTCTGGGCGGCCATAGTCGAAGCCGGCGAGGCCGACAGTGAAGGTGCCGACTTTTTTGTAAGGAAACGCATCAGGCAGCTCCTTGCCAAGGATTCCCTGATAGACACCATCCTCCTCGGCTGCACCCACTATCCCCTGCTCATCAATTCCCTCAGGAAAGCCGTGCCCCAAGGTATCGGCATACTGCCTCAAGGCGACATCATAGTCGAAAGCCTCGCCGACTATTTCCGCAGGCATCCAGACATGGACAACCGCTGTTCAAAGGGTGGAACGACACGCTACCTCACCACAGAAAGCCCTGAAAGATTCAAGGAATGTGCCCAAATCTTCCTGCACCATAATATCGAAGTGGAACATACTGACCTCGCATGATTACTGCCATTTCGCAAAATTCGTCCTTCATTCTCATTTTCCACTGCCAGCAATATAGAACAGTAACTGTTGTAAATTAGTTATGAAATACACCCCAAAAGTTTTTTGTCTAACTTTTGGGGTGTATTTCATAATGCCGTCATTGTACTTTTTTCTTCTATTGGTCGCTCTTTTCATAATACCCGTGGTTGATTATTCTAAGGAATATAGAACGAACTACCAGGATATACTGACAGGCTGCTTGGGGGCAATGTTTTTTCTTTGGCGACAAAGGTCATGCGATATTTTGGATGGCTTATCAGTTCTTTTCGTTCATTGATAAAACGAGAATTCGTAAGTGTAGTTAAATCATTGGTGAGTATATTGGAGTTATATATGGATTTCAATTTCCACAAGCAGGTAGAAGTTTGCATGTGGAATGTGATTTTATTTATGTTCGGTAAACCATGGCGAAATTGTCATTACCCATTGGTATCTCTATAAGATTTGGAATCACTTGTGGAATGTTTTACCTTTGCATTATCTTTTTATTGTAATCGAAGCCAAGAGAGATGCTGGATATTAATTAAAAGTGTTCTTTGACATGATTACCGTACTAAAATCTTCTGAATATACAGAAATCCGCATAAGGAAGTCCTGCGCAATGGCAAAGTCGTGAAATGCCGGATGAATCGGATTTTCACTGTCATTATGTGTGTTTTTTAATAAAAAACGTGCAAATAATTGCAGGAAATTCAAAATCAACAAGTTCGACAATGAAGGCAAAAAGAGGGTAATGACAAGGCAACAGTTCTTATTTCAGCATTTTGCAATACATTACATTCAAACAACTCTTCACCTGCAAAGGTAATGCTATTTTGTAAATGAACCAAATAATATTCCTCTGATTTATTGGGCTTCAGAATTTAAGCAAGCCATATTCTTCCATCTTTCGATAGAGCGTTGTCCTGCCGATTCCCAATAGTCGTGCTGCGTTTTTTTTGTTGCCATCAGCCTGTTTCAATACCCGTAGGATGCGTTCCTTCTCCTCCGTTGCATTTTTAAGAGCAAAGGTAGGCAAGGTGGCATTACTATCTAAATACAACTCCAAATCTTCTTCGGTTATTATATCACCCTTGGCTTGCAGAACTGCCGTAAAATCTTCCGCCTCAGCTCCCGCACGTTGCCCAGCCACGGACAATTTTCTCAATGACAGCAACCTTTCCATAACTAAAATAACCGACGATATGAAGTGTACATCTGTCTGCTATTCCAGCCGTTACTGCGTAAAACATATTGGTATGTCGCTAAGCGAATACCGCACAGTCAATTCATCTGAATCGTAAATTTATTTGATGCGCCGGATTAGCCGTGCCGGATTTCCTGCCACGATTGTGTTGGGCTCCACGTCGCGGGTCACAACACTACCTGCGCCGACAACGGCATTTTCTCCTACCATTACTCCCGGCAGGATTGTTGCCCCGGCTCCAATCCATGCACGGCGACAAATTCTGACAGGTTTGCAGGTAATTACCATGCGATCTTCAAGGTCATGGTTGTTGGAAATCAACTGGACATTGGCCGCTATCAACGCCTCGTCCTCAATAGTAATTCCTCCTGCCGACATCATCAGGCAGTTGCTTTGTACTATTACCTTATGTCCGATTTTGACCTTGTTGAACCTAACACCATTCAACGGAGTAGTCACACGACTACCTTCACCCATCTCTGGGAATAACTCGCGCACCAAAGCGTCAAATTCCTCAGTGGCAGGCATTGTATGATTCAGTTTGAACAGGGTTTGTATCTGCTTTGAGAGTTCCGCTTCCTCCTGAGTGGGATGCGCACAATCTATTCTCACTTCGTGAGTGCTTTCGCAATTACTTATTTCTTCCATTATCATTTCAGCTTTTCAACCCAAGAATTTACAGACTTGCGGGCTTGCTCACGATTATTCTGAGCTGTTGCACCGCGTACGGCAAGTCCTTTGGCTACAGTCGCACCTTTACACGCCTTGGCAATGTAACTTTCAGTGCTTGAGAGTCCGCTACCCTCATGGGTACAGAACGGTACGACTGTCTTGTCATTCCAATCATGCTTTTCCAGGAAAGTATATACCGGCATGGGCATATCGCCCCACCAGTTGGGATAGCCGATAAAAACGACATCGTAGTCCTCAACATTGACATCGCCCTTAATAGCGGGACGCGCTTTATGTTCCTTTTCCTGTTTGGCTATCTCAACAACTTCATCATAAGAGTCATGAGGATATTCCTTTTCGGGTACAATCTCAAAGAGCGTACCACCGGTGGCTTCGGCTATCATTTTGGCAATTATGTGGGTATTGCCTTCGGATATGTTGCCCACACCATAATTTTCGCCTGTGTGGGAGAAAAATGCTACAAGCGTTCTCTTGCCTGATATTGATGTACTCATATTGCTTTCTTTGTTGTTTTGGGTTTCATTTTTTGCCGTTGCATTGTTGTTGGCACATGACACCACAGATAGTGTCGATGCGACAAACATAACAACCATGCTGATTATCTTTATCATCAGTAATTAGTTTTATATCTTATCCATAATGTGCCGTTCTCAATGCGCTCAACGCTTTCCAGCGATAGCTTCACCGGCATACGCTCCATGTCGGTAATGCCGTCGAAAAGTGCGGTCTGCCCCTTGCGACCGTCAATGCCAGGTGCAAGAAGCAGGCTCACTTCGTCAATCAGACCTGCGGCGAGAAAACCTCCGTTGATGTGTCCGCCACCGAGAACAGCCATGCGCTCCACTCTAAACTCCGAGTACAGGATTTCCATAGCCTTTGATAAATCAATGGTGTCACGTCCGATGCAGATATACGATATTCCCTCCTTTTTGAGCATTTCAAGATATTCCTGCGGCACTTGTTCGCTCACGATGCAGACAAGGGGCACACCGTCAATTTTAGAAGCCGGCCAGCGTAGTTTCCCGTGTGTATCTACAGCTACTATATACTTATCGGAGTCCACGGCTTTATAAACCGATGACATACCGAAGGAGATAGGGTTGTTGGCTACAAACGGCTCCTTAGCTGCATTATAATGCTCCATCGTTACCCTGCCTTCAAGCGAAGTAGGACAATCCAGTTTTTCAAGAGTGGCATAATACTCGTCACCACTTATTTTATCTACCATCGCACAGTCTATGCGTCCGTCGATTGATGCCACCATGTGGCATACGATATAAGGTCTTTTCATTTTTGATCAGGTTTTAATGGTCCGTAAAAATATGAAGCCGTTGCTCCGCCGTCAATGAGGAAATCTGCTCCGGTAATGAACGCTCCGCGCTTGCTCATCAGCAGTCCCGCCACATTTGCCACCTCGTCGGCAGTGCCGGGGCGACCTGCCGGACATTTGGCGAACATATTTTTATAGAAATCACCACGCGGTCCGTTAAACTCATCAATAGCAAGAGGAGTGACGATGATACCGGGAGATATGGAGTTGATGCGTGCGCCACACTCTCCCCATTTCACCGCCTCCGCCATCACGCGCTTCACGTTGCAACGCTTCGCCATCTGATAGGCGTGCAATGTGTCACGGATATTTCTCGGTTGCAGCACGTCCAATGACAGCAGATCGTCTGTCGCAGTCGTGGCAAACAGCTCGTCCACTTCGAGTGTAAGAGCCGGCATACGGTGTCCGCTTTGGCTGGAGATGGTTACACCCGTTCCACCGGGGCAAATTACTTTGCCCACTTCTTCCAGCAGAACAGCTGTGCCATATAAATCTACTTTCAGGATTGTCTCAACGGAGGCTTGGCTCGGTGATACTCAAGCAGCGTTTACAAGCATAGCTATCTCGCCATGCATCTGAGCCTCTGCAATGATTGAAAGGATTGATTCGCGGTTTGACAAATCCATTTCAAACGGTGCGGTGTCAAATCCGGCATTGTTCATTGTCTCTGCTATCGCTTCGGCATTTTCCAATCTCTTGTCACCGATGACAATCTTCATGCCGTACCCCATGCGCCGGGCTATCGCCATGCCTATTTGTCCGGCACCAACCAATAATAAGACTTCTTTCTTCATGTTTTGTTTTATTACAGTTTTTTGCCAAAGAACTCCGCGAGTTTCCCGACCACCTGACTCACATATTCCGGCACATAATAAGTCTTGATGTGTGTCGCGCCGGGCACAAGGAACAGTTCCTTGTCCTGTGTGCCTGTGGCCTTGCTGTAACAGGCCTCGGTCATATAGAATGTGTCGGCGATGCTTCCCGCAATCATCAGCAGGGGCTGGTTGATAAGGTACATGCCCTCGGACGGGTCGAAGCCCATCAGGTCAACAAGGCTGCTCTTGGTGTAGCGGAAAGTTGAGTTGGGATGAGCATAGTTTACGATGTAATAGTCATAGCCGTCGCGGTAGAGGTCGAAGGGGAGCTTTGCCGCCTGTTCGGGAGTCATGCCGCTCATGTCGCCTACGTATTCGGGCTTGCCTGTCACCGCCTCACGATGACGGGCGGCGCAAGCATCGGCAAGACGTTCCTGAACGGTGTTTATCTGGGTGTCGAGAAATCCGTTGCGGCGCACAAGTCCTGAGTTGAACATGCTCAGCGTAGCCACAGCCTTGAAACGTTTGTCGGTCTGCGCGGCAGCGAGAGTGTATCCGCCACCGCCACATATTCCGAGTATGCCCATACGGTCGGAATCCACGCCGGGATATTGAGAGAGTATGTCTGCGGCACGGTGAATGTCCTCGATACGGTTTGCCGGTATATCCTTCTGGCGGGGCATACCCTCGCTTGCGCCCTGATATGCGGCATCGAAGGTAAGGCAGATATACCCCTTCTCCGCCATCAGCTGGCTGTAATAGCCCGAAACCTGCTCTTTCACGCCACCGTTGGGATGAGCCACAACAATGGCGGGATATTTCTTCGCCGGGTCATAACCTGCGGGAGTATATACGTTGGCTGCAATTTTCAGCCCGTTGAGTTCGTATCTGATTGGATGGATATTCACTTTCCCTGCCACATTTTCAGTGACGGGATTGTCATATACAAGTCCCCACGGATTGCTGTTGTGGCTCTTCATTTCAGAGGTTGCCACTTCTGTGTAAGGTGCGTTTTGAGCGGACGCACCGACCGCTACGATTGAACAGAGTGTCATTATCAGTATTTTTTTCATTTTTGTCATTATGTCTATTATTCAGTGTAACTATTGTATTCCTCATCGGTAACAGGGGCGAACCATTGCGCACCACCCTTGCTTGTCTGTGTTCCGATGGCAATATGGGTGAACTCACTGTCGGGAGCGGCTCCATGCCAGTGGATGACATTTGGAGCGATTTTCACCACATCGCCCGGCATAAGCAGGCGGATAGGCTCACCCTTTGCCTGATAGTAGCCACGCCCCGATGTACAGAGCAGAATCTGTCCGCCCAGATGCGAATGCCAGCTGTTGCGTACACCGGGAGCGAAAGTCACATTACCCACGGTGCAGTCCATAGAGTCGGCAGCTGTCACAAACGTCTCAAGCCACGCTTCGCCCGTGAAATTCGGATTGTCCACAAGCAGTTTGCCCTTTGCAAAGACATCGGTAACAGATTCTGTTGCCGCTTCACTTTCTGCTACGGCAACCTTGTCACCTGCCGAATTATTACAGGAACTCACCAACATTGCCATAGCCATGATTGAAATTGTTGCTATTGTTTTCATTATTATCTTATTTTATAAAAATTGATTCCACTACCTTTGATACGGTTTTTCCTTCCTCCGCACCCACTTCATCGGATATTATCTTGGCAAAGTCGTCCAGTTGCGATTGTGAGTAACCGAGGTTGCGGCAGATGCCGAGATGAGAGCGCAGCTGCCCTTCGAGGTTCATTCCGGCAAGTGCGCCTACTGTGGCAAGTTCGCGGTAAGCGTGGCTCAGATTGTCACGGGCGAAGATGTCGCCGAAAAGGTGCGAGCGCAGATATTCGTCTATCACGGGACAGAACTCATAGATCTTGCCGGTTACGGGACGACCGACAAGCCTTGTCCGTGTCTCCTCGCCGAGAGCCGACATATCTGTTCCAGCTGTGACGGGACTTGCCTCTTTACCGATTTCATCATGTTTGCCTGTGGTCGCACGTTGTTCAGTCTTAGCCATAAATCTGTTCAGGGCATTCAGTGAGCGCGGAAAACCGCAATAGGCATACATCTGTACAAGAATCTCCTTGATTTCGTTGACGGTAAGTCCGGCGTCCAGCCCGGTGTCAAAAGATTCATCCAGCCGCTCCATATCGCCACGGGCAGTAAAAGCTGCGATAAGCGTCACAGATTTTTCCTTGCCATCAAGTGATTGTGCCGAAACTGTCGAATTGACCATTAGATACATAAGAGTTATGATAAAGCAGATTGTCTTTTTCATCGCGTTATATTTATTGTACTATGATTTTGCGTGTTTCTACACCTGATGTGCGTCCAGACTGCATCTGCAACACATACGCGCCTTGGGGCAATGCTATATTCTCATTGCTGCTGACACAGCCATTATATGCAAGTGCGCCGCTCATTGACGCTATGCGCAGTTGCGCCGGAGAATATCCGTCAGCCACGCTTACAGCCAGATTACTGCCGCTTATGCCCAAAGAGAACATCCTGTCGTTGCCGGATGAAATCTGCGATATGCCAGATGCTGCATTCCACCATCCTATGCGGCGCAGCCATCCTTCCACCTGACCGGGACGGTTGGGCACGTCGATGCCATCGTCATCATTCTGCGGCTCACGGATGTTGTCCGGGGCTATGTCCTCCGGCAAAGATTCAGGGATATGCGTTGAATTGGGTGTGCATTTGAAAAGTTTCTGCATACCCTCGTTGAGATATGTGGTAGCTCCGTAAGTCATGAACGGAACAATCACCTTGTCGCTCAGGTCGTAGGTTTCAAGGAATGTGCACACCACCATCGCCGGCTGATGCCACCACAGGGGAGAGCCGACAAAGATGGTGTCATACCGGGCGATTTCCTCTGCCGATGGCAGGTTTGCCACTTCCGGGCGCAGGTCATTGTATGCCTCATTCTGAATAAGCTGGCTGTCATCGTAAGGATTTGCCGCGTATGGACGTGACGGTTCGATACGATAAACATCCGCACCGGTCAGTTCGGCGATACGCTGAGCCACCGCATGAGTGTTTCCTGTCGCCGAGAAATACGCGACAAGCGTTTTGGTACTTCCGGACGGTTCGAGCGGCTGTGGCTCATAAGCCATAGACGCCTCGTTGTCCGAACAAGATGCCATCAGCGGCATGGCACTGACGATAAGCGTCATAAAGAGATAAATTCGTTTCATATTATGAATTACTTGTTTTTGATTACGATTGCAAAATTAGCTGGTTTCATACAAAACGGGCGCACACAAATTACGGATGTGATAACCGATATTACGGAATCATCAAACTGTCAGTCAGCGATATAGCACAAATTACGGTTTGGACAACCATTATCACTGATTGGCGAACCAGGATTGCTGGAATGTCGCTTTTTATAATTACTTTTGCAGACATAAGCATAACGGCATATATATATAATATAACGTGAGTTCGATGAAATTAGAATAGAGTAATCTGTGTTTCCAATGTC
>JAMPFD010000019.1 GCA_023664625.1 Bacillota bacterium
CGTTGTTGACGAAAATCAAGGCAATGCAGGGACAACACATTATTATATAATACAGAGGCAAAGGAATTTTAAGGTAAACAATGTGAAGGGCGGCAAATCCTGTTTTACGGACTGAAACGGAAAAATGTGCGCATAATAAAGGAGGATACGAGACGAAAATGATGAATTGCGGGAAAAACAAGAAAGAAAAATATATGAAAAAGCATATTTTCAAAGTGTAACCATTTTACTATGGAAATCCTCCTTGTAATCCATTCCTATGGGAATCACTTTCTGTTGTCCTCTAAGTATTGTCTTGCTACCATGGTGAGATATAATACATTTTCTATTGACAATGTATGATGCGTGAATCCTCTGAAACTGCGTCACTCCGGCATCATGCAACTTCGCAAGGATGGTTGACATGGACTTCATGTATATACTCAGTACCGGTTTTGTCGGGTCAATGGGGTGCCATAGAGAGTAATGGTTGGACGTTGACTCTATATAAGCATAATCCAAGGGGCGGAAAACTGTTCGTACCCTGTTCTTAAAATAGAAGAATATAGTCTCATTTTCATCTTCCGCATCATCTGCCGGTGCCTCGGCTACCTCCATCCACATCTGTTCTTCTCCGAAGTCGGTTTGTTCCAGTACAATTATGTATTCACCGTCAGCCGATACATGTAAAATAATAGTGTCTCTCATAATTTTGTTTTGTCATTATATATGATTACAACTCATAAAATTACGTCACATTAATATTTTTGACGACAAAATATTACAAAAAGAAATCTATAGTGTGATAATATAGGAGGAAGTACGACATCAAACCGGCAGTTTCGTTATTTTAGTCTTTTTCAATTCTTTTGATGAGAAAACCCATCTTATCTCCAACCTCATTATCATAGGACTTGACTACTTTCCATGCAGTTCAGGCAAGTTACTTGACTTCATACAGATCTGAGCGTTACATTCCGTACACATTGCAGTATGAAATAGTAATGCGAAAAATCTTCTTTCCATAGTGCAGACGTTAGACATAGATCGGCCAGGGCTACAATCTTGATGACAAAGTTACTGATAATATTGGGAATACAGCCACGTTTTGAATACAAAAAGTACTTTTGATAATAATAATTCGTTCAATAGTTATAAAAATAAAAGGAGATAATGTGGAGTTTTGGCATTATCTCCTTTTTCAATTTATTCCATTCATGCAAATACAGTGGAAATTCTGACGTTCACTGCTATTTTACGCTTTTATATATAATTCCTGTTCCGTTTTTATTTCCGATAATGGTTCCGGGGATGAGAAGGGAAGGTAATGCAACTCAAGTGTGTCCTGGTTAATACTGACGACTTTATATGACATGCCCCTATGGGTGCGGTCATTATACATTATCATATATGTCCCACTATTGAACTTTCCAACATTCATGAAGTCAAATTCGGATGGAACTCCATTGGCGAGGTAATACTTTTGTGGAATTTTCAAAATATCATCTTCACTGAATTTCATAATCGTCTCAGCAATAGTGCTTGAGAAGCTAAGTGTTGTTGGTCTGTTCTCTGAATCCGGGTAAATTTATTGCCATGTAGTCCCATTCAATTGCTTGAGGCTAACTGATGTCTGTGCTTTACCAGAAAGGCTGAGGGGCAGTAGTGCAATCAAAGTTATTAATGTTTCTTTCGGTTATTGAATCATGCTAAAATAGTTTTAATATTATATCTCTCCGGTTTAATAACGCAGGAATTGCAATTTTATTGCTTCCCGCTTCCAGCCTTTTCGTTCCAAGTTACTGAACTGTAATGCCGTAGACGGAGCACAGGCAGATATCCGCTTCCATGTCCTTCCCCGGCTTGCCGTCCGGAGCCATGGCGCTCATGCAGAAGCAGAGCATGCAGGCTGATAAAATAACTTTTCTCATGGAATTGTTTGTAAAAAATGTTATTTTAAAAAGTAATCACTCTGTTATTGAAGCCCTCCTTGCCGTCAGTTCCGGCGTGGAAGGATTCATATGTGCAAAGGTGCAGATAAATAATGGCAGAGGCAAGCGTACATCGTAAACGGCGCATTCACATCGTAATTTCCTGAAATCCATAGAACATTAAGTCTGAAAATATGTGCCGGCCGACACAAAAAGAAATCCCGGACTGTCTTTAACGGACTGTCCGGGCAGAGCATTCGTTTTGGCCAAAGGCCGTTAACTATGGCAATAAAAAAATAATAACGACATTTCAGGTAGATGCTTAAAATTATTTTACAATCAGCAGGTCTGGGACTGCCTCGCAAAAGGTTACGGTTGACTCTACGAAAGGTAACCTTTTGCAACAGCAGGCAAAAAGCAATGGAAATAAAGGTAAAAGGAAATCTGCAGAAAGTTCTGTACGAAGACGGAGGCACATGACATTCATCTGGCAAGGGCCAATGAGGATACAAGCAACACCTGACAGGCCAAAAAACATACAAACGTGGCGGGAACAGCCTGAAAGAGCAAAAGGAATTGCAGGAGAAGCTGTACAAGGCCAGCTCTGCAACACGCCGTCAGTCCATACACAATCAAAGAAATATCCACACCTATGCGGACACATATTTTATAAAAGTCAGCCAGCAAAATCAGACAATATGATAATAACGGGCATTGCCGCTATATTGTCTTTTGCATTCCCTGCTTGTTCTTTCCTGTCAAAACCTTAGGCATACTCGGTCATGCAGCCTGCCGCATACTCTCCTCCGCCTTGTTTCTTCAGCGAAAACAACGACAATGATAATACAAGTTGATTTTGCCGGCAGCTTGACAAAAGCACCGGTACAGCCGGGACAAAAGCAAGCGTGGCACGGATGCAGAGAGCATCCATGCCACGCCATGTCATATTCTTTTCGGAAAAATATCCGGGAAATGCTGTTTACTGCTTCACGCAGAGCTTATTATCGCTGATTATGCCGTTAAGTACAGTTCCGTCGTCAATATTGCCGATGTACTTCTTCAAAACGCAAATGTTCTTTCCATATCCGGCCTTCACCAAATCCTTTATGGTGTTGCCCACACAATAGTCTCCGCAAAGTCCCGCAACCTCTATCACGCAGATATTGTTGTCCTTGATAATCTGCTCCAGACGTTCCGCACTTTCCTTGTTTGCCATGATGGAATATTCGTCAACCTTCACGTCATCACCCTTTGTCAGCACAACTGCGTCCGCCTGATGAGCATGGACGGCATCAAGGACAGGCTGGAAAATTGCCGCGCCGTGGCTGTACTGCACACAGTGGACAGGCCACAGACCGCCGTTATCCTTGAACGAAGAATGGTTGTAAGGATGGAAATCCGACGTCATGACGATCTGCTTGTACGTACCTTTCGGCTGAGCTGCGATATAGTCGGCAAGAGCCTGCATGGACTCCGGGGCACCGTTGACGGCAAGCGAGCCGTTGATAAAGTCATACTGCACGTCGACAAGCAGGAGCATACGGTTGCCCTTTACACACTTTGCGTCACCCTTACATGTTTTCTGCGCCATTACTCCCGACGCACTGAGAATCATTGATACCATTAAGAAAAAGAACTTTTTCATTTCTGTTTGTTTGTAAGTATTTTATGTAAAAAACGTTGCAAAATTACAAATAAAAATTATAATATGACGATTTTTCTACAAAAAATCCTAAAATGAATATAACTTTTTGTCTTTTTAGCCGTCTTAATAGTAATTTCGCAAACAAATATATTAATAACATAAAGAAGAAAGCATTATGAAAATGAAGACAATGGCGATAGCCATGGTAGCCGGTGCCCTGCTCATGGGCAGTTGTGCAAGCAAGAAAGACCTTGAGAACTGCAAGTCAGAGAATGCACAGCTCTCAACAAACTATCAGGAGAGCAAGGAAGCTCTGGCCGCAGCCAACGCACGCATCTCAGCCCTTCAGGACCAGCTCTCACAGTGTCAGGGTGTCAACCAGACTTTGCAGGAGAACCTTGCAAAGAGTCTTGACAACACATCTGCCAACAGCCTGAACATCGCGAAGCTCGTCGACCAGATCAATGAGTCAAACCAGTACATACGCCACCTTGTGGAGGTGAAGTCAAAGAGCGACTCCCTTAACCTCGTGCTCACGAACAATCTCACACGCTCTCTGAGCAAGGAGGACTTGAAAGAGGTTGACGTCCAGGTGCTCAAGGGCGTTGTCTACATCTCTCTCGCGGACAACATGCTCTATAAGAGCGGTTCTTACGAAATCAACTCACGTGCCGAGCAGACACTGTCAAAGATTGCAAAGATCATCACCGACTACAAGGACTATGACGTTCTCATCGAGGGTAACACTGACAATGTGCCTATCTCACGCGAGAACATCCGCAACAACTGGGATCTCTCCTGTCTCCGCGCGGCAAGTGTGGTCATGGAGCTCCAGACAAAATACGGTGTTGACCCTAAGCGTCTCACAGCCGGCGGACGCGGCGAGTACAACCCGCTCGTATCCAACACGACAGAGACCAACAAGCAGCGCAACCGCCGCACACAGATCATCATCACTCCGAAACTTGACCAGTTCATGGAACTTATCGACCAGGCTCCGGAAGAGAAGTAATCATGGCGCATACGGCCGGCACTCAGCATGACGGCAATAACGACAACAGCAGGCAAGGAATTCCTTACCTGCTGTTGTTCGTTTCATGCTCTATTATAGAGAGAGCCATGCATGGAACGGGAGGGAACGGCTGCGGACAGCTATGCCTTGCCTTACTTTCTCCCCCCCTGTGACAACATTAACGGGCAAAACCGGCAGGCAGCATCATTCTGCCCGACAGGTTCTGCCCGTCATTTATTCTCTATGATTTCAGATACTCTGACGCAAGGACTTATTCTGCCAGAAGTGCATCGGCAAGTTCCTGAAGCTTAGGCTCGTCGGCAGTTTTCATGCGCGACATGATTGTCACCATAGGCTCAACGATTTCGATGTCCTTCATACTGTCAAGCATACAAGCCATGACACGGCCTGCAGTAGGTGCCCATGACCCATTCTCAATGATGGCTACACGGCGGTTGCGAAAGCCCTTAAGCTGCAGATGGTGCAGGAAATCGTGCATCGGAGGAAACACATTCCCGTCGTAGGAAGCAGCGGCAAGCACCATCTTGCCCATGCGGAAAGCGTCCTCGACAGCCTCTGCCATATCGTCACGGCTAAGATCGGTCACAGCAACCTTGCCTGCGCCTTTCTCGCGGAGTATCTCCGCCATGCGCTCGGCAACAGCCTTTGTGCCTCCATGTATGGAAGCATATGCCACAAGCACACCTTCTGTCTCCGCTTCATAGGCAGCCCATGTCTTGTACAGTCCTATGTAATATCCGAGATTCTCTGTCAATACCGGACCGTGAAGCGGACAGATGACGTTCACGTCAAGGTTCGCAACCTTGCCAAGCAGGCGTGTAACCTGCGCGCCGTATTTGCCGCAGATGTTGAAATAGTAACGGCGTGCCTCACAAGTCCAGTCCTCTTCCACTGACAATGCTCCGAACTTACCGAAGGCATCGGCAGAGAACAGCACCTTGTCAACGTCATCATAGCTTACCATAACCTCCGGCCAGTGTATCATCGGAGCGGCGTAGAATGTCAGAGTATGCTCGCCGAGGCAGAGAGTGTCGCCTTCATTGACAACCATGGAACGTCCCTCAAGGTCTATTCCCTCAAAGAACTGTGTGAGCATCTGCAACGCTTTGGCCGATGCCACAACCTTCAGTTCCGGATATTCTGCCACCATGTCGGCAACAAGAGCGGCATGGTCCGGCTCCATGTGATGTACCACGAGGTAATCAGGAGTACGCCCGGCAAGAGTTGCAGCAAGGTTTTTCTTCCACTCCTCTCCCTTACGGGCATCACAAGTGTCCATGACTGCAACTTTCTCGTCGAGAATAACGTATGAGTTGTACGACATTCCGTTAGGCACCTCATACTGACTTTCAAACAAATCAATGTCGAGATCATCGACACCGATATACTTGATCTTAGATGTTATGTCTGTCATTTTTCTATTATTAATGTTTATTCCTTTTATCAATATAACTTAACTCCGAAATCATTTCCCGGAATCAGTCCTCCCCGGGAGAAGCATGCCGTTGGCCGTTGTCCTCCTCCTGCGCTACCAAAGCAGCAGCAGACCGGCGAATGCTGCCATCATAATCATCTTTACAGGATTGACTTTCACCCAGAAAGTTCCTATGAACGATGCTGCAAAGATGGCGACAGAGATATAGAAGTGCCAAGGATTGTCCGGCGTGGAGAAGTTCTCTGCATTGAGAAGCATCAGTGCTGCCGCGGCGAGAAGTCCCACAACTGCCGGACGGAGTCCGAGAAACACAAATTTCACTGTCGCGGAATCTTTGTATTTCATGAACATCCTGGATATAATAATCATAAGTATGAAAGACGGCAACACCAATGCGAAAGTGGCAACGGCACTGCCAAGCACCGCCATGGCATCACCAAGCCCGGCATTATGAACGGCTGTATAGCCGCAATATGTCGCGGAATTGATGCCTATAGGCCCGGGAGTCATCTGGGAGACGGCAACGATATTGGTGAACTCCGCAGAACTCATCCAATGGTGATGCGTCACCACCTCTCTCTGTATAAGGGACAGCATACCATATCCTCCGCCAAAACCGAAGAGTCCGATTTGGAAGAATGTTATGAATAATGTAAGGTATATCACAGCATTTCTTTTTATGTTCACCCGCCCCGCCATGACTCTTGGCAAAACGTTGTATGTATCATTTCCCGTCAGACTGACGGTTGTCATCCTCGGAAAGCATTCCATATACGTATCCGCCTGTGCCTGCCAAAAGGATTATGTATATCGGATTGACACCGAGAAGCCATATCATCAAAGCCGAGACAGCAGGAATCCAGCAGTTGGCGAATGTTATTCCGGCAGATTTTGCAAGACTGAATGTCGGAGCGGCAATAAGAGCCACCACTGCCGGACGTATGCCGTTGAAGCATGCCGCCACCCATCCGACATTGCTAAACTGATGGAAACAGGCGGCGATGGCAAGGATTATCAGAAATGAAGGCAAGGCGGCACCCAAGGCGGCAAACACCGCCCCACGGGTATTATGCAGCTTATATCCGATAAATGTGGAGATATTCATGGCAAAGACTCCCGGACAAGACTGCGCCACGGCTATCAGGTCCAGGAACTCCCCACGGTCTATCCAGCGGTTCCTGTCCACCACATATTTCTCTATTATAGGTATCATGGCATATCCTCCGCCAAGCGTGAAAAGCCCGATGCGGAAGAATATCCTGAAAAGCCTGCATGGCGAACTGCCATATTCCTTGTGCTTCTTACATTCTGCCATACCGTATGTCCATACAATCTTACGCTACCGTCGTATCATAAGGCAGGCTCCGGAGAACATATCTCCAAATGGTCACGTCATAACGGCGCACATTTCCCGTGTCCGTTTCATGCGTTCAGACATGCCTCCGGAACCTGCCGGCACATTAATCAATGTTTAGGAGTTCTTCTCAATCCACTTACGTGCATTGACAAATGCCTCATGCCAAGGAGTCACCTTGTCTGTAAGACGGCGCTCCTCAGGATAATATCCGCACTGCCAAGGGAACTGCGTACGCTCCGGATGCGGCATAATGGCGAGATGACGTCCGTCCTTACTTGCAAGAGCGGCAACATTATAGTCAGAGCCATTAGGATTTCCGGGGTACTCTGAGCGGTTGTACTTCGCAACAACATTATATTCCTGCTCTGCCAAAGGCAAGCTGAACTTACCTTCTCCGTGAGCAACCCAGCATCCGATCTTCTCTCCTGACAGTGAGCCGAGCATCACTGAGTCGTTCTGTGGTATTGAAAGAGTTACGAATGCAGACTCAAACTTGTGTGAATCATTGTGCAGCATCTGAGCATAGTCACGTGCATCGGTTGATGCCGTAGTATTGTTCAGCAGTCCGAGTTCTACCATCAGCTGACATCCGTTACATACACCGAGGGAGAGAGTATCCTTGCGTGCATAGAACTTGTCAAGGGCTTCCTTCGCCTTCGGATTGAAAAGGAATGCTCCTGCCCAGCCTTTTGCAGAACCGAGGACGTCGGAATTGGAGAATCCTCCACAGAAAGCGACAAGGTTAACCTCCTCAAGCGTCTCACAGCCCGTTATGAGGTCGGTCATCGTTACGTCCTTGACATCAAAGCCTGCCATATAGAACGAGTATGCCATCTCACGTTCTGAGTTCGTTCCCTTCTCACGGATTATTGCCGCAACCGGGCGCTTTTCTTCCGGACGCGGAGTAACAGTAAGAGGCTCACCGCTTACGGACCACTCAACCGGAATATTCTTATAATTTACGAAGCGCTCTGCCGCCTTGCCGTTAAAGCTCTGACGACGGTCCAGGAGGTATGACGTACTGTACCATACATCGCGGAGTTCATTGATATCAAACTCGAAAGTCATCTCGCGTTCAGCTATCTTTCCGTTAGGCACCTGAGCATTGCTCATGGTCTTCGCAATGATTATCTTTCTCTCATTGCCATACACAGGAGCACCAATCTTGGCATATCCGACACCGGCATCCTCCAGGATTTTCTTCACGCGGCTTGCATCTGATTCCCTTACCTGAATGACAACACCGGGATTCTCGGCAAAGAGAACCTTCACGATGTCCTGCTCCTGAATCTTGTCAAGGTTAAGTTCGAGACCGCCTTCCGTATTGGCGAAGCACATTTCGAGCAATGTTGTGATGAGACCGCCGGCAGAGATGTCATGGCCGGCAAGTACAAGTTCTTCCTTCACAAGTTCCTGAACAGCAAGGAATGCGTCACGGAAATACTCTGGATTCTTCACCGTAGGCACGTCAGAGCCCACCTTTCCCATCGACTGTGCAAAGGCTGAGCCGCCGAGCTGCAGACTGTCGAAAGAGAAATCTATGTAATAAAGGCGTGAAGCCTCTGTCTTTTTGATTACCGGAGAGACAACCTTCCTCACATCGCTCACCTCACCGCCGGCAGAGACAATCACCGTTCCCGGTGCAATAATCTTCTTTCCGTCAGGATATTTCTGAGTCATTGACAGAGAGTCCTTGCCTGTCGGCACATTTATCTGCAAGTCACAACAGAAGTCTGAAAGAGCCTTCACAGCTTTATACAGACGTGCATCCTCGCCTTCCTGTGAGCGGCAAGGCCACATCCAGTTAGCAGAAAGTGATATACTGTCCGTTCCTTCCGCCATCGGAGCCCATACAAGATTTGTCAAAGCCTCAGCAACAGAGAGCACTGAGCCTGCTTCCGGATCAGCAAGGGCGGCCTGCGGAGCATGACCTATTGACGTTGCAATTCCCTTTTCACCATTATAGTCCAAGGCAACGGCACCACAGTCGGAGAGCGGCAACTGAAGCTCGCCCTGGCACTGCTGGCGTGCGACACGACCTGTAACGGAGCGGTCTACCTTGTTTGTCAGCCAGTCCTTACATGCAACAGCCTCAAGCTGGAGGACATTCTTCACATAACACGTAAGAGTATCGGCAAGAGTGGACTGTGAGGAGACACCTGTATGACCGTATGTCACGACATCATACTTGCGCTCCACTGTCTTGTCAACCATAAAAGTCTTAGGAGAGCTGCCGAACATCTGGTCAACAGAGAGGTCAAAAGGACGCACACCGTCAGCCTGTTCAAAGGCAAAGCGGCGGTCGCCGGTAGTCTCTCCCACAGTGTACATAGGGGCACGCTCACGGTCAGCAATCTTCTGCACATGCTCAATGGCTGCCTCATCAATAAGCAATCCCATGCGTTCCTGAGACTCATTGGCAATAATTTCCTTGGCAGAGAGAGTCTTGTCTCCGACAGGAAGCTTATCCATGTGTATCAGGCCTCCACACTCCTCAACAAGTTCCGACAGGCAGTTGACATGACCTGCCGAGCCATGGTCGTGGATGGATACGATAGGATTGTTCTCTTCCTCACCAAGAGCACGGATGACATTATACGCACGCTTCTGCATCTCCGGATTCGCACGCTGCACGGCATTAAGTTCTATGCCGCTGGAGTAGCGTCCTGTCTCCACGGAAGATACAGAACCGCCACCGAGACCGATACGATAGTTCTCACCACCCATGACGACGACCTTGTTGCCTGCCTGCGGTTCACCCTTCAGACAGTCACGCTCTATGCCATAGCCTACGCCGCCGGCAAGCATGATAACCTTATCATAAGCATACTGCTCCTCTTTTTCCTGATGCTCAAAAGTAAGCACGGAACCACAGATAAGCGGCTGTCCGAACTTGTTTCCGAAGTCCGACGCACCGTTGGAAGCCTTGATAAGGATCTGCTCCGGTGTCTGATAAAGCCACTCTCTGACAGGCATAATCTTCTCCCAAGCCTGATTCGCGCCCTCCTTACGTGGGTAAGAAGTCATGTAGACTGCCGTTCCTGCAATAGGCCATGAGCCTACACCGCCGCCCATACGGTCACGGATTTCACCGCCGGTACCGGTTGCCGCTCCGTTGAAAGGCTCCACAGTGGTAGGGAAGTTATGAGTCTCAGCCTTCAGGGATATTACCGACTTCACTCTCTTCACCCTGTAAAGGTCAGGCCGAGAGTGGTCAGCAGGAGCGAACTGGTCAATCTCAGGGCCGGCACTGAACGCCACGTTGTCCTTGTAGGCCGACAGAATCTTGTTCGGATTCTCCTTTGTAGTCTTCTTAATCATCTGGAAGAGCGATGATTCCTTCTCTTCTCCATCAATGATGAACGTACCGCCGAAGATTTTGTGGCGGCAGTGCTCGGAGTTAATCTGGGCGAAGCCGAATATTTCCGAGTCAGTAAGAGGGCGTCCGAGTTCATCCTCAACCTTATGGAGATACTCTATCTCCTCCTTTGACAGTGCCAGGCCCTCCTGTTCGTTATATTCCTCCAGGTTCTCAACATGCTTGATCGGCTCCGGCTTGATGTCAACTGTAAAGATGTTCTGGTCAAGTCCGCCGTACATACGCTGCAACATGGAGTCATGCTCGGCGTCAGCACTGTCAACAGGCCAGTACTCCTCTATACGCGAAATGCCCTTGAGACCCATGTTCTGTGTTATCTCAACGGCATTCGTACTCCAAGGAGTTATCATCTCACGTCGCGGACCGACATAGAAGCCCTCCAGTTCCGCGTCACCAAGAAGTGTCGCGTTGCTGTAAAGCCAGCAAAGTTCTTTTACTTCATCCGCGGCAGGCTGATGGTCAATCTGCGTTGCGACGATGCTCTGTGATGGTGTCTTGAAAAAGAGAATCATTGTTCCTGTATTTGTTTTTGTTGAATATCTATCTTTCCGCAAAGTTACAACATTTCCATTAATAATGTACAAGGACAATCTATAATATAAGTTTTTTTAAGTTTGAGCGGCATAAAGAGAACGCACGGCTGTCAGACACGCCAACAAATCCGACACGGCATACACTGTTAAATTAAGATCCATTTCGATCTACAAGGTTAAAGTTCTCCACATTTTATTCTGCCATACGCATACAGGAACTTGGATTTTATTAACTTTGTCAACTAAGAAAACCAAGCAAAACCATAACAGAATCTACGATGACAGCAAAACCATTTATAAAATGGGTTGGAGGGAAAAGCCAGCTTATCGGTCAACTTGACGCGCTGCTCCCTGACGATTTCGGCACTCGGACTGACGCTACATATATCGAACCTTTTGTCGGTGGCGGTGCCATGCTCTTCCATATTCTACAGAAATATCCTAACATACGGCACGCCGTCATAAACGACATCAACCTTGATCTTGTCACCTGCTACCGCACAGTACGTGACCGTCCGGAAGAACTCATACTGTCACTGCAAGATACCGAGAGACATTACAAATCTCTTCACGCCGAGGAAGAAAGAAGAGAATTTTTCCTCGGTATGCGGAAACGCTACAATGAGAAGGGACTGTCTGACATAGAAAACACGACAAAGTTCATTTTTCTTAACCGCACATGCTTCAACGGACTTTACCGTGTCAACAAGTCCGGGGCTTTCAACGTCCCATTCGGCAAGTATGCCAATCCAACCATCTGCGACGCAGACACCATAAGGGCAGACAGTAATGTGTTGCAACGTGTGGAAATTATCAACGGAGACTTTGAAGATACATTCCGTCACGCACAAGGCAATACACTTTTCTACTTCGATCCCCCATACCGTCCGTTGAGCAGCACGTCAAACTTCAAGGACTACACCACAGAACCATTCAATGACGATTCGCAGCGGCGCCTGAAAACATTCTGCGACAAAATCAATGATGCAAATTTCCATTTCATGCTGAGCAATTCCGACTGCAAAGGAGTCCATGAAACCATCGGATTCTTCGACAGTCTTTACAGTGCATATTCCATAAAACGGGTATGGGCTTCACGCCATATCAACTCCAATCCCGACAAGCGCGGGAAACTGACTGAAATCCTTGTCCGCAACTACACATGTACAAAAGAGTATTTAATAATGGACAACATCACGTCCGACAGTCACTGCGCCGCAGAGAACCCGCCTCCTCCACGCTTATTTAAACCAACGACAGAAATACAGCCCACACACAACATGCCAACACGACAAGAGTTCCATTGCATCAGACAACAATTCCTGGAACAAGATATTCGAAGACCATAGAATACATGACTTTTACAACGGCCCCGTTGAAATAACGGCAGAGCAAATCAAGCAGTCATGCCAGAATTTCCGCAAAACAACAGACTTACACGCATCATTCTCGCGAGCACCGATAAAGGTGACTGGATTTTAGATCCTTTCTGCGGCAGTTCCACGACAGGAATTGCAGCAAATCTCTGTGGAAGGAGATTTGCGGGCATAGATCAGGACGAGGCTTTCTGCCGAATGTCCAAGGCAAGACGTGAGGAGATAGAGAGCCTCAACGCACGTGCGGACTTGGCACGCCACATAACAGACCTGAAAAGCATCAGTGCCGGCACCTCCTTCACATGCGAGGACATTCCATGCGGTGCAATACCGTTTTGAGAAGACAGCAAGCCTGTCATCATAAAATAACGGAACATCTCCTAACGCCACACCGGGGCATCTTTCTCCTACATGACAGCAGCGTCACACCTTTCACGAAGGCATGACGCTGCTGTCATGTTTTTATTTTGGGCACAACAGGTTATGATGTGCCGTCATGCAGGCTTACTTCACAAGACCCTTCTCGAGATATTCGGCAAGGTTGGTACGCATAACGCTGGCAACATGCTCAGCGGCAACTTTCTGCATATCATGCTTAACCATAATCTCAACGAGCTTCTCGAAGGAAGTCGTCTGAGGATTCCATCCCAGTTCGTTCTTCGCCTTTGTAGGATCGCCCCAGAGATTCACGACATCCGTAGGACGGTAAAAATCCTCGCTGACAGCCACGACCACCTTACCCGTCTTCACGTCAATTCCCTTCTCATTGATGCCCTCGCCTTCCCAGCGCATCTCTATGCCGGCATGACGGAAGGCAAGCGTTGCGAACTCACGCACGGTATGCTGCACGCCAGTAGCGATTACGAAGTCCTCCGGAGTGTCATGCTGAAGGATAAGCCACATGCACTCCACATAATCCTTTGCATATCCCCAGTCGCGGAGGGAGTCAAGGTTACCGAGATACAGGCAATCCTGCTTGCCCTGGGCGATGCGTGCGGCAGCGAGAGTGATTTTTCTTGTCACGAAAGTCTCGCCACGGCGTTCCGACTCGTGGTTGAAAAGGATACCGGAGCAGCAGAACATGTTGTATGCCTCACGATACTCCTTGATGATCCAGAAACCGTAGAGTTTCGCCACGGCATACGGAGAATAAGGATGGAACGGAGTTTTCTCGTTCTGAGGCACTTCCTCCACCTTGCCGTAAAGTTCGGAAGTTGAAGCCTGATAAATCTTGCAGGTCTTCTCCAAATGGTTTGTGCGTACCGCCTCAAGCACACGGAGCACACCCGTGGCATCGACATCGGCAGTAAACTCCGGAGCATCGAAGCTCACCTGCACATGCGACTGTGCCGCAAGATTATATATCTCGTCCGGACGGACAAGGCCGACAAGTTTCACGAGCGACATCGAGTCTGTCATGTCAGCGTAGTGAAGGTGAAAATCCGGAGTACCTTCAAGATGCGCTATGCGCTCGCGGTAGTCCACACTGGAGCGGCGGATGATGCCGTGCACCTCGTAGCCTTTTTCAAGAAGAAACTCTGAGAGGTAACTGCCGTCCTGACCCGTCACGCCGGTAATCAATGCAACTTTCTTTTCCATAGATGATTGTTTTTATTTTATTGTTCTGTATGTTTTTACCACTAATACCTATTCCCCATATCCTGTCCTTCAGGAAATCGACTCTTTATACCATTCGAAGAGTTTTTTCACGCCGTCCTCTATCTCAACCTTATGAGTCCAGCCGAGCGAGTGGAGCTTGGAGACATCGATAAGTTTGCGCATCGTTCCGTCAGGCTTGCTTGAGTCAAAGCATACCTCACCCTCGAATCCCACTGCCTTGACGACAAGTTCCGAGAGTTCGCGGATAGTCAGTTCCTTGCCTGTTCCGACATTGATATGACAGTTACGTATCTCTCCGAGCGAAGGAATCGCACCGCCACGGCCGGCAGAGTGGTTGCGGTCGACAGCACCGTCGGTGCTCGCACCGTAATGCACACTGGAGTATTTCTCTATGCCGATGATGTCCTTGAACTCCACATTGAGCAGGCAATGGACGGAAGCGTCCGCCATGTCCTCGCTCCAGAGGAACTCGCGGAGCGGAGTGCCGGTGCCCCAAAGCGTGACACGGTTGTTCTCAATGCCGTATTTCGCAAGGACTCTCTCTATCTCCTCATTGTCTGCCGAGCCGTCAACGCCTTCCACAGGACGCATGTCCATGTCCCTGCGCAAAGCGTCCCAATCGCCCTCATGAATAAGCTTTGCAAGATAGATCTTGCGCATCATGGCCGGCATGACATGGGAATTCTCAAGATGGAAATTATCATTGGGGCCATAAAGGTTCGTAGGCATCACGGCGATATAGTCCGTACCGTACTGCAAGTTATACGACTCGCACATCTTCAGGCCGGCAATCTTGGCTATGGCATACTCCTCATTGGTGTATTCCAGTTCCGAAGTGAGGAGGCAGTCCTCCTTCATCGGCTGCGGCGCGTTCTTCGGATAGATGCATGTGCTGCCGAGAAACAGCAGTTTCTGCACACCGTGGGCATACGCCTCACTGATTACGTTGCACTGCATCTTCATGTTCATCATCATGAAGTCAGCACGGTAGAGCGAGTTGGCCATGATTCCTCCGACGAAAGCGGCGGCGAGGACAACGGCATCAGGACGCTCCTCGTCAAAGAAAGCGCGGACGGCAGCCTGGTCCGTGAGGTCCAGCTCCTTATGCGTTCGTCCTACAAGATTGCCGAAACCACGGGCTTTCAGATTGTTCCAAATGGCGGAACCTACCAGACCACGATGGCCGGCGACGTAAATTTTACTGTCTTTGTTAAGTTTCATTATCCTTAATTCTCTTTTGTTTTCTTAATCTCCCGGTCTTTACCTTAAAGTCTAAAAATCGGTGCAAAGTTAATAAAAATATTATAAAAACCTCAGATTTTCAGAAAAAAACAATAATTTTGTACAGGTTTTCATTATATATGTTATGAACATAGCAGTAATTCTTGCCGGCGGCAGCGGCACGCGCGTGGGCGGCGACATGCCCAAGCAGTTCCTCCGCGTGGCGGGGAAGATGATCATCGAGCATACCATAGAGGCGTTCCACCGCAATCCGCGCATCGACGAGATTGCCATCGTCTCACGTAAGGATTATCTTGAAGAGGTGAGAGAAATGGTGGCACACAACGGCTATTCGAAGGTCCGCCATGTCCTCTGCGGGGGCAGGGAACGCTACCATTCGTCCCTTGCCGCCATCAGTGCATGCCGTGACGACAACGACCGCCTCCTTCTCCATGACTGCGTGCGCCCTCTCGTGTCGCAGCGCATCATCGATGACTGCCTTGACGCCCTTGACACTTACGAGGCCGTGGATGTTGCTGTTCCCACGACAGACACCATCATAGAGATAGACTCCGGCGGCAATATCCGGCGCATACCGCAGCGCACAATGCTCCGTAACGTGCAGACCCCGCAAGGCTTCCGGTGCGGAACGATACGCCGTGCCTTCGAGCTTGCCGTGCAGGACCCGGACTTCATGCCCACGGACGACTGCTCCGTAGTATTCCGCTACCTGCCGGGAACCCCGATTTTCGTTGTCGAGGGCGACCCGATGAACATCAAGGTGACTTACCGCGAAGACCTCAAGACGGTTGAGGAACAGTTAAGCGGACGTACAGGACCGGAGTCATGAAACCGATTTACAGAAACCTGATTCCCAGACAATTGTACACCACCGACGGAAAACAGAAAACACGGAAGGACAAAAGGTTACCTTTTACATGACAGAACGTTACCTTTCACACTGCAAAAGGTCACCTTTCACAATACGAAACGTCACCTTTTGTTTCCCGGCACGTGCACAGCCGCTTTCCGAAGCCTGAAAAGAGGCCGTTTCAATGAAAAACTTTTTATTTTCCCGGCAAAAGCAGCCTGCCGCTTGCACAGTAAAGAAAATTATATTACTTTTGCAGTACGCATGGCTGCAACGGTCACGGAAGACAGGCCGAAGCGTACATATTCCATAACAAAAAGCAATGAACACAGCAATCATCATAGCAGGAGGCTCCGGCAACAGGATGGGACAGGACATTCCCAAACAGTTCATCAATGTCTATGACAAGCCCGTACTCATCTATACTCTCGAGGGCTTTCAGCGGCATCCCGGCATCGATGCGATAGGCGTGGTGTGCATAAGCGGCTGGGAGAAAGTCGTGGAAGCGTATGCCAATCAGTTCAACATCACGAAGCTACGCTGGATAGCCCCCGGAGGGAACAGCGCGCAGGAAAGCATCCGCAACGGCGTGGCAAACCTTGACGGGCAATGCTCGCCTGAGGACATAGTCGTCATCCACGACGGCATACGCCCGCTAATCGACGATACGGTCCTCACTGATGTAATCGAGAAAGCAGGGAAATACGGCAATGCCGTGACCTCCATGCCCTACAACGAGCAGATTTTCGTCGTCGACAGTGAGGACGAGAGCACCACGACGAAGTTCATTCCACGGGAGACCCTGAGGCGTGTCTCCACTCCGCAGGCTTACCGCTACAGCCTTCTCAAAGAGAAATACCGGGAGGCTTTTGCAAAGGGCATCGGCATCCACGGCTCCCATTACACCAACACCATGATGACAGAGTTAGGCGTAAGGCTCCACTTTGCCAAAGGATCGGACAAGAACATAAAGCTCACGACAAAGGATGACCTTGAACTTTTCAAGGGCTATCTGACAAAAGGAAAGGACAACTGGCTGAAATGATGAACAAGAAGCATCCGCAATATCTGGAGGACATCCGCAATGTCCTCGGCGTAAAAGGCATCGGGACGCTGCGCGGAAAAAGCGTGCTCGTCACGGGAGCGACGGGACTTATCGGGGTACATCTCATCGATGTGCTCATGATGCTCGGCGACGTGAAGGTCTGTGCCGTCGGAAGAGACAGGGGAAGGGCTGCAGAAAGACTCGGGGACCATTTCTCCTCACCGCTGTTTTCATTCCTTGAACAGGACGTTACGCAACCGTTCCCTGAAAATATCTGCGCAGACTTCATCATCCCCTGCGCCAGCAACACCCATCCCCTCGCATATTCCCGTTATCCGGCGGAGACGATGCTCGTGAACCTGAAAGGGGCGGAGCATGCCCTTGAACTTGCCCTGAGATGCGGAGCCACGGTGCTCTATCCCAGCACAGTGGAGGTTTACGGCAACGCACGGGAGGGGGACACGTTCACGGAGGACTACACCGGCATGCTGAACCTGGCCACAAGCCGTGCCTGCTATTCCGAGTCAAAGCGTTCCTGCGAAGCTCTGTGCCAGTCGTATGCCGCCGAATATGGCGTCAGTGTCAGGATCGCACGCCTCAGCCGCGTCTTCGGACCGACAATGCTCATGTCGGACAGCAAGGCTTCCTCGCAGTTTATAAGGAAGGCTCTCGACGGAGAGGACATAGTGCTGAAATCCGAAGGCAACCAGTTCTTCTCCTACACCTATGTCGCCGATGCCGTTGCGGCGATGCTCCACATCATGCTTAACGGCGAGGACGGTACGGCATACAATATCGCCAACGACAGCTGCAACGTCCATCTGCGGGACTTTGCAGGACTGTGCGCGGAGCTTTGCGGCAGGGATGTGGTCTTTGATCTTCCTTCCGAGAGCGAGCGCAAAGGGTTCTCCGTGGCAACGACTGCCATACTTGACACGTCAAGGCTCCGTGACTCGGGCTTCTCTCCCATATATGACATGAAGGATGCCGTGGCACGTACGATACATATTTTGAAGAATGACTGAACTCAAAGAATACAACCGAAGGCATCTCCCTGCCGTACACAGGAAGGAACTCGCCATTCTCTGTGCCATCCACGAGATATGCGTGCGCCACGGCATAGACTATTGGCTGGACGGAGGCACCTGCCTCGGTGCCGTCAGGCATAAGGGATTCATACCATGGGATGACGACATTGACATAGCGATGAGGACAGGGGACATTCCGCGCTTTGCCGAAGCGGCGCGGAAGGAGTTGCCGGAGGGACTTTTCCTGCAGACCCGGGAGACAGATCCGGAATGCCGGATGCCGACAATAAAGGTGCGAGACAGGGACTCTTTCGTGGTGGAGTACGGTGACGATTTCAGCCGTCCGTACTGCAAGGGACTGTTCGTGGACATCTTCCCCATGCACGCCTACCCTTCCGTCTCACGGAGTTTCTGCAAGAGAGTGTGCCGCGGCTACTGCCGTGCCAACGGCATTCTTAGCCAGCAGCATGTCTACTCATGGCGCGCCGCGGCGGAACTGCTGTGGTTCGGTGCCAAGAGGGCATATTATAAAATAATGTGGAAAGCGGCAGATACTCTGTGCCGGCATGACAAATACTTCGGAAACAGAATCTGTGACAACGGCTACGGCATAATGCACCGCCGTGACTCCATATTTCCAGTGAAGACAATCAGCTTCGAGGGAAAGGAGTTCTATGCCCCCGCAGACCCTGACGCTTATCTTAAGGACTTGTACAGGGACTATATGAAACTCCCTCCGGAAGACAAGAGAAAAGGACACGCCGTGTTCTTCCTTGAGAGCCTTTCGGGGAAATAAGGCAGGAGAACGCCGACAGAAAAAAAATATTTTATAAGAACAGTACAATAATATGAAACCTGCACTCGTTGACATATCGGTGCTCATGCTGTTCCATGCACGGGCAGACCACTTCGGGAAAGTATGGGAGGAAGTAAGGAAAGCACGCCCGAAACGGCTGTTTCTCTATCAGGACGGCCCGCGTCTTACAGACAAGGACGGAATGCCTGTGACCGACATGCGCCTTTCCAAGGACTGGGAGGGAATAGCGAAATGCCGACGCATGGCCGACGACTCGAATATCGACTGGGAATGTGAGGTGCACCGAAACTATCAGGAACGCAACCTCGGATGCGACCCGAGCGAGTTCCTTTCGCAACAGTGGGCTTTCTCGCTCACGGACAAATGTGTGGTACTTGAGGACGATGACGTGCCGAGCCTGTCGTTCTTCACGTTCTGCAAGGAGATGCTTGACAGATATGAGAATGACCCTCGGGTGACAATGATTGCAGGATTCAATACCGACGAGGACTCACGCCGGTTTTTGAAAGCCACGGACGGCACCGTGCCCGACTACTTTTTCACAAGGGCTTTCTCTATATGGGGATGGGCTTCGTGGGCGAGAGTCATCAGAAATCTTGACGGAGAATATGGCTTTGTCAAAGACGGAGAGACGTTCTGCAGACTGAAAGAGAAGGCTGCGGCATATGGCCAGCGCAGTGAGATGATTGACCTCTGCCGACAGCACAGCACGGCAGGCAAGCCTTATTATGAGACAATCCTCTGGGCATATATGATTCTTAACGACGGTCTTGCCGTCATGCCTTCCGTAAACCTTATAAACAACATCGGCCTTGACGGAGGCACGCACTACTCGACACAGCTCGAACTGCTCCCGAAACGCCTGCGCCGGCAGTTCACCATGGCACGCCATGAACTCCGGTTCCCGCTCTCCCACCCTGCCGGTGTCGAGGAAGAGCCGGGCTATCAGGAACGATGGTACCTGCGGAACGCATGGAACAACCCGTGGCGCAAGGTGCAATACTCTTTCGAAGAGCTGTGGCTAAACCTGCGCAAAGGAAACTTCCGCACCATAATTGCCTCTGTCAATAACCGTATAAAGAAGACTTTAAGATAAGAAAAAGCCGATGGCCACCCTTAAAGAAAAGACTGCCAAGGGCTTCCTCTGGGGAGCAATGAACAACAGTGCGATGCAGATTCTCAACATGATCTTCGGCGTCGTGCTCGGCAGACTCCTGTCCAAGGAGGATTACGGACTCATCGGCATGATGGTAATATTCACCTCCATAGCCGCGGCTCTCCAGGACAGCGGATTCGTCACGGCACTGACGAACAGAAAAAACGCCACGCACGTGGACTATAACTCCGTCTTCTGGTTCAACATTGGAGTAAGTGCAGGAATCTATTGCCTGTTCTTCCTGGGTGCACCGCTGCTCTCATCTTTCTATGACGAGCCGCTGCTGACTCCGCTGTTCAGATACTACAGCCTTTGCTTCCTTGCCGCCTCATTCTCCATCGTCCCGAGGGCAATGCTCTTCAAGCAGCTGAGACAGAAAGAACTTGCCGTCATCTCCACCGTCTCACTGCTCGTTTCGGGTATTGTGGGAATATCAATGGCTTTTGCAGGAATGGCTTATTGGGGACTTGCCACTCAGAGTCTCGTCTACACACTGACGGTATCCGGCATAAGCTGGATAATCTCCGGATGGCGGCCTTCCCTTGATATTACGGTGAAACCTGTCAGGGAGATGTTCGGATTCTCAAGCAGAATGCTCCTGACAAATATCTTCCAGCAAGTGAACAATAACATTTTTGCCGTCATTCTCGGAAAGATGTACTCAAAAAGTGAAGTTGGCATTTATAATCAGGCCAACAAATGGAACACCATGGGGGCTTCCGTAATCACGGGAATGGTACAGGGCGTGGCACAACCTGCCTTCGTTGAGATAGGTGATGACAAGGAACGACTGTGCCGTGCGTTCTCGAAGATGCTGCGGTTCACGTGCATCGTCTCCTTCCCCGTATGCTTCGGACTTGCTCTCGTGGCACCGGAATTCATCGTCATCCTTATCACGGAGAAGTGGCTTCCCTCTGCCTTCCTCATGCAGACACTGTGCATCGGAGGCGCATTCCTGCCCGTTTCCGCATTATATTATAATATGGTGATATCCCGGGGTAAATCAAACATCTATATGTGGAACATAACCTGCCAAGGAATCACAATGCTTTCCGCTATCCTTGCCATACATCTTATGGGCGGGAGCATCACGGATATGGTCGGGACGTATGTCGCTGTAATAATCCTTTGGACAGCAATCTGGCATTATTTCGTATGGCGCGAAATCGGTTTCAGTGCCCTGCAGGCGGTCAAAGACATACTGCCGTTTATCCTTATCGCGGGAATGACCATGCTGATAACACGCAGCATCACCTGCGGAATAGACAGCATTCTCCTGCTCCTCACAGCAAGAATAGGCATCGCCGCTGTCATCTACGCCGCCCTGCTATGGATGTTCCGTGCGGAGGAGATGAAGGAATGTCTCTCCTTTCTGCGCAGGAAAAAGACGTAATGATGCGCAGAGAAATGCTGTAATAACAAGGCAAATGACGGCATCCCCCATGAACAGCCTGTCAAACATGCTCACATCAAAACCAGAAAAGCAATAACAGTGACCGTATATTTCTACCATACACAGGATCTTAACTATATATACCGGGAATGGAAAGCCGGGAAATTCCCCGGACATCTCCTGTACGGAGCGACCCATCTGCCGGATGAAGGCATAGAAGTGGTGATGCACCGTCATTCTGCCAATAACGGGAACCGTATCATTTCCGCAATAAAGAACACTGTCAAGATTCTCTTCTGCAAGGAAAAGTTCGACGCTGTATATGCCACAAAATATAACGGTATCGAACTGCTCATATTCCTCCGTGCCATCGGTCTTTACCGCAAACCGGTCATTCTCTGGCACCATCAGCCGGTAATCGTATCGGAGGGATGGGTGAAAAACCGGCTTTCACGGCTTTTCTATAAAGGCATTGACCACATGTTCTTCTTCAGTGACCATATCCTCGAAGCATCTCTGGCTACGGGAAAAGTAAGCAGGGACAAGGTGCAGCAGTGCCCTTGGGGAGCTGACCTTGACTTTTATGACAGACTGACGGCAGGCAATACCGTCATGAGAAAGGACTTTATCTCCACCGGAAAGGAACGCAGGGACATGCCGACGCTGCTTGCGGCATTCGGGAAATGCAGAGACCAGCACCTTGATCTCATAACGGCGGCGGACTGCTGCGGCACTAACTATGAGGAAATGCTCAGTGTCACAAGCATTCCGGAGAATGTATCGGTGACGATAAACCGCACGATGTGGATTCCCGAACTCGCAGAAAGAATCCTTCCGCATAAATGTATCTGTATCTGTTGCAAGGAGACTAATTACACTGTCGGACTCACAACCCTTGTCGAAGCCCTTGCTTTCGGGATGCCGGTGATTATCTCCAAGAATCCGAACCAGCCTTTTGACGCTGGGAAAGAAGGATGCGGAATAACCGTGGACTACAACGATGCAGAGGGATGGAGTAACGCCATACGGTATATTGCGGACCATCCTGAGGCGGCTTCCGTTATGGGAAAGAGGGCGAGAGAACTTGCCGGCTCCACATATAACATAGCCAGATGCGCACATGTCGTGGCGGAAACTCTCAGGAAATTTGAACCAAAACGGAACTGACAGACGGAATGGCATTCGAAAAGCATGAACAAGAACAAAGCATACAAATGGAATCCTACTACGATATATTCAGCACACTGACCACTATTCCCCGCCCGTCACACCACGAGGAGAAAGTCGCGGACTTCCTTTGTGAGTTCGCCGGCAGGCACGGACTGCAGTGGAGACGGAACAAAGAGAACTGCGTGGTCATCGAAAAGCCTGCCTCTCCCGGCTATGAAGACCATGAGCCGGTGGTCATACTGAACCACATGGACATGGTTTGCGTGGCGGAAGAAGGCATGAACTTTAACCCTCTGAAAGACGCGATAATACCGCAGACCGCGGAAATTGACGGCGAGAGATGGATGTACGCCCAAGGAACATCACTCGGAGCAGACAACGGAATGGGGCTTGCCATGGCACTTGCCATACTTGCCGACAACTCTCTGAAGCATCCGGCATTGGAAGTTCTGACGACAACCAACGAGGAGGACGGCAGGAGCGGTGCCGCTTCACTGTCTCCTGACTTCATCCGTGGCCGACGGGTGCTGAACCTTGACTCTGAGGCGTATGATGAAATAACCGTCGGAGCGGCAGGAGCCATCATACAAACGGCACACCTGCCGTACAGTAAAATACAGAAGCCGGACGGCTATGTGACATACTCCGTCACCGTAAAAGGCGGAAGAGGAGGACACAGCGGTGTGGATATCTGCCGCGGAAGGGCAAATGCCGTCAAGGTCCTCGCCAACCTTCTGCTGGTGGCAATACGCCAGTGTGACATCAAACTGTATCTCGTAAACTTCAACGGCGGCACAGCCGCGGCAGCCATTCCCGGCAATGCAGAAGCAAAGATTGTACTGCCAAAAGACAAAGCCTCGGCCTTTGAGACTCTCGCAAGTCAGTGCGAAGATGCCCTGAAACGTCAGTTTGGTGCAACAGACACCGGTATTTCGGTTACCTGCGGGCAATCAGTATGGCACAGCACCATAGTCAGCGAGGAGGGCACCCATCTTCTTCTCGCCTGCCTCAACGGTATTCCTGCAGGAGCCGTCGAGATGCATCCTGAGATAAAGGGCATTCCTCTGACAAGCAATAACATCGGAGTCGTCAGACAATCCGCCACGACTTTTGACATCACGACCCACACAAGGAGCTTCGACGACGGCAAAATGGAACAGCTTGCAGACCAGATAAGACGCATATTCGTCATCAGCGGCGCATCTGTGGACACCGTCATGAACGCTCCGGCATGGCAGGAAGACAGCAATGGTGAACTTATATCACTGGCATGTGGCACCTTCCGTGACGTCCTCGGCTTTGAACCGAAGAAAGTTGCCATGCACTTCGTGCTTGAAGCCGGGTACCTTGTACAGAAATTCCCCGGCATACACATTGCAAGCATAGGACCGCGGATTCTCGAGCCGCACAGCACAAGCGAGCGCATACAACTCTCTACGGCGGACAATATCTGGCATGTCGTTGTGGAGATGCTGGCAAGAATGTAAACTGTTCCTGCGGTTTTAGGTCATGGGGCATGCGTCTTATGTTTAGTTACCTTGCCAAATCCACGGACCGACATCCTGTGATCTCCAACATGAAACCAACATTCCACAACCTGAAATCCACAATCCCACAACCATGAAAGTCCTAATCCTCAGTACATTTGAAAAGACCGGAGGAGCGGCGATAGCAGCAGGAAGGCTGCTCCACGCGCTGAACAACAACGGTGTGGATGCCGGAATGCTCTGCCGAAAGAATATCTCCATCGGGCCGAAGACGTTGAGAAAGCAGTCGTGGAGTTCCATATTCGAACGCATGGCGATATTGACTGCCAACAGATTCACCACCAAAGACCTCTGGGCTACCGATCCTGCACTCTTCGGACAAGACATAACAACCACACGAGAGTTCATGGAAGCCGATGTAATCCATCTGCATTGGGTCAATCAGGGATTTCTTTCGCTCTCCGGAATACGCAAAATCACGGAAAGCGGAAAGCGCATTGTATGGACAATGCATGACGAATGGCCGTTGGAAAGCGTATGGCACTATACGGATGAGGTCATGCCGGGCAACCGTTTTGCCAAGGACGTTCTCATAAAAAAACAACAGATTTACAGCCGCAGGAACATCACCTTCGTCGCCTGCAGTGAGTGGCTTGCCTGCATAGCACGGTCAAAAACGCTCGGAAAAGGACAGGACATCGTCTCCGTTCCCAATCCGATAGACACCTCTGTGTTCCGTCCCGCCCACGACAAGATGAAGGCAAGAGAGATGCTTGGCTTGCCTAAAGACAAGAAAATCGTACTTTTCGTATCCCAAAACGTCAATGACGAGCGTAAGGGGATATGCTACTTTGACAAGGCACAGCAGCTTCTCGGCAACGACATCATCACCATTGCCCCCGGAAGGGACATCCCTTACATCAGCGGAACCGGGAGCATGGCTGCACTATACGGCAGTGCCGATGCCTTCGTCACACCGTCATTGCAGGACAATCTGCCTAACACCATCATGGAAGCCATGGCCTGCGGCACTCCCTGCATCGGCTTCAACACCGGTGGAATACCGGAGATGATTGACCACAAAGCCAACGGATATGTGGCAAGATACAAGGATGCCGCCGACCTTGCCGAAGGAATACGGTATGTTCTCAATGAGAATAACGCTGCACGCCTCGGCAATGCCGCAAGAGAGAAAGTAGAACGCTGCTACAGCGAGAGGAGCGTAGCAGAAAGATATATAGAAATATACAACAGACATGCTTAAGAAACTTTTCGGAATATTCAGAATACAGAAGGAAGAACGCGCGGGAGCAATAGCGGCTCTGCTCGTGTTCACAGCCCTCAACGCCCTCAATGTGGCACGCTATTTCACCGCCCTGTCCGGAGTGGACAACAACACATGGGCTAAGTTCATCAAAGGATGGCATGTCTCCGGCTTTGACCCGATAACCTATTCGGTAATCACGAAATGGACGATAGGCTACAATATCTACCGCCATCCGCTGCTCCCTTACTTCGTATGGCCGTTCAGCAAGCTCAACGAAGGTCTCATGGCACTGGCCGATACAAACTTTGCCATAATCATAACGGCAGGCATTCTCGTATTCTGCGCTTTCTATGCATACATCTTCCTGAACAGAATCTTCCGTGAAATAATCGGCGTAAGACCATGTGAAGGCTACGTACTGTCAGCCCTTACATTTTCCTTCGCCTACATCATGCTGTCAACCCTCGTCCCTGACCATTTCTGCCCGTCAATGTTCTGCCTCATACTCACCCTTTATCTCTGCGGGCTGAAACTGCAAAGAGGCCGGGCCTTGAACTGGTGGCAGACAGTGCTGATGTTCTTCTTCACGGCAGGAATATCGCTCAACAACGGCCTGAAGATATTCCTCGCGGCAATGGTGACAAGAGGAAGACGCTTCTTCCGCCCCGGCTATCTCCTTGTCGCGGTACTCCTTCCCTCCGCCATCATCTGGGGAAGTGCACGCTGGAGCTACAAGGAGTTTGTATGGCCGAAGGAGGTTCAGCGCAAGGCGCGGCAGGAAAAGATAAAGGAAAAGCAGCTTGAACGCATACAGCAGCGTGTCCTTGACACAATAAAGAGCAAGGACAGCATCTCTGTTGCCACTGTCATGGACAGCGTAAAGGCACGCATGGAAAGGAAGAAAGAGCTGCGGAAAACCATGAGCGCGGCCTACAAGCACACCGGGAAGCCCATGGCGAAAGGGGAATTTCTGCGCTGGACCGACATCAGCACCTCACGCACTGATGTCACCGTGGAGTCTCTCTTCGGAGAGGGCATCATGCTTCACGAGGACTATCTCCTTAAAGACGTCCTTGTCAACCGCCCGGTCATAGTACGTTATCATAACTGGGGAAACTATATCGTAGAGGCTTTCCTTGTCGGACTGTTCCTCATAGGCATATGGTGCGGCAGACGGTCACGGTTCCTTTGGACGGCAATGTCATTCTTCCTCATGGACATGGCTCTGCATATAGGACTCGGATTCGGCATAAACGAGGTGTTCATCATGTCGGCACACTATCTGTTTGTGCTTCCTATGGCAATGGCTTTCATGCTGAAGTCCCTGCCGGAAGCATGGCGAAGGGGACTGACCGCGGCACTTGCCGTCACGGCAATGTATCTCTGGATATGGAACACCGCACTGCTTGTGGAATATCTTTATTTCTAAAAAAATACGGCATTCTGCCGGTCAGGCAACTTGACATTTTGACGGATTGACAGCCTGACAACAACCATAAAAGCAACTTCCATGAAACCAAAGCATCGGGAAACTCTACTCGCAGCTCTCCTCGGACTGGCGATCTTTGCACTGCTCAACTATCTCATGGTACAGTGGCATGAAGAACCTTGGACCAATCCGAAGATGGGCTATTGGAGCATCTTCCGCAAATACTTCTGTCTCTCAGGGTTCGATGCACACACATATGTCACGATCTCAAAATGGCGTCCCCTTTATGAGCTCTACCGGCATCCCATGCTTTCCCTGTACATGTGGCCGCCGGCATGGATAAACAGCCGTCTGAACGACATTTTCCACATAAACTGCGCCATCTACACCGTGGCGGTGATGTGGACAATGATAAGCACGGCGACATGGGTTCTGCTTTACAGACTCATGCGGGACATCGTGAATCTGTCCGCCTGCAAGGCATTGCTGATGTGCCTTTTCCACTATTCTTTCTCACACGTCATGCTCGCGGCAATAGCTCCCGACCACATGATTATCACGCAGTTCCTGCTCATCCTCACTCTATTCCTCGCCACAAGGCGCGGGGAGGGCATGCCCGCATGGCAGGCACTGACGCTATTCTTTGTCAGCGCGGGAGTCAGCCTGACAAACGGAATAAAGATATGGCTCATTGACATTGCTTCGCACATCAGCCGCCATACAACCTTTGGCAAAGAACTGCGCCGCTCCCTCCTCTATATAATCCCTACGCTGATGCTCGGTGCAATGTACATCCTGCAGACGGAGACAACGGAAAAGGAGGAGCACCGGTGGCAGGTGACCATGCGAGACAGGAGGATTGAACGCGACACCACTTACCTTGCGAAACTCCGCGCCGACAGCCTGCGGCAGGCCAAAGAGAGAAGCAGGCAGACAACAGACAGCAAACTGTTCCAGTGGACTGACAATTCCGTGGAGCGCATACCGCTTCTCGTGGAGAACTTCTTCGGAGAAGGTCTCATCCTTCATGAGGACCATCTGCTCGAAGATGCCAATCTCACAGAGAATCCGCGACCGGTAATCATACACTACAACAACCCGTGGGAATATATCGCCGAAGGAACAATCGTCGCACTGTTCGCACTCGGACTCTTCTGCGGCAGACGCAAGCGACTGATGTGGGCGGCATTGCTGCCGTTCCTTTTTGACATGATGCTGCATGTCGGCATGCGCTTTGCCGCCTCTGACGTATATATAATGACAGCCCACTGGGCATTCGTCATACCTATAGCCGTGGCGTACCTTGTAAAACGAGTACAGGAGACCGGCAGCCGTCCGCTTGGCTTAATGCTCTCTGCCGTCATCCTCACCCTCACAGCCACACTGTGGTGGCATAACGCGTCACTCATTGCGGGTAAGCTCCTGGACATCAGCCTGTAACGGACGGCTTTCCACAAGTTTCCGAATAATCTTTTCCGCCGCTTGCAATTAATGCGACTCCGGTAAGCCGAAGACAGGAGAACAGTACTGCGTTACGCCATACAACACTGGTATTCTGAGAAATAAACAGATTTGACAGTTCTCCGAACTCAAAGACATAATCTTTTCACTAACGAAAGGTAACGGTTCATACCATGAAAGGTAACCTTTTATGATGTGAACCGTTACCTTTTACTTTGTAAGTAACTATTGAAAATAATTCCATTATGGACTATTGTCTCACTGAAACTTGTTCTGTCTGCCGCTTAGCGCACTCGTTCTGCTGATGTCACACGCACCAATCACAGGAAAATAAACTGCGGCTGCTGAATCGACCGGTTCCCGGCAGTTACTTGTCCAAACACAGATACTCATGAAAGACAGCACGGAACTTAAGTTCCAATATTCTCCAAGTGCCGTCCCGACTCCTGTATATGCAAGACAAATTACGGACTCCCACACAGTTAAATATATCTAAATTATAATTCTTTTTGTATTTTTTAGATTATATATGCGTACATTTGCATGTCATTAATTGCCAATGTGGCCATTATGATGACAACAGAAAGAAAAAGAGACCTGACTATCATGCATTCATGAACCGGCAATCCCGGGAAGGGAAAACGGCGGTTCGACATTCTTCCATCGGAGAAAGAGAGAAATCAAAGAAAATATGAGACTGAAACCTTTACTTTTATTACTTTGCTGTTGCATGACCACGGCAACGGCAACGGCACAGGACAGCCCTGTTCCTAAAGACGGCGCAACCTGCTACATCTGCAATGTAAGGCAAAAAACTTATCTCAAATCAGACGGAGAGAGACTTACATTGGCAAATAACGGCACGCCCGTTGAACTCAGGGACATCGGCAACGGACTGTATGAACTGCTGACACCGCAAGGCTCCATGAGCTGTTCAGTGCACTCCGTTGTAAAATGTGACGGCACGGGTGACTACAACCAATGGGCGATAAAGCCTGTGGACGGCTTGCAGGCTACATACCGTCTGGCATGCCGCACGAAAGAAACCAACGCATTCTCCTTCCTGCACTACGACTGCGCCACCGGACTTCCAGGCATCACTCCGCTGACGGGCGGAGCGGAATACAGTGAGGCACAATGGACTCTCGTGAGCCCTTCTGATTATGAACAGAACATGATCACTCTTGACGAGAACGCCACACAGTACACAATGCCTCAGGGAACCACATATACCGTACGGCTGAAAAGAAACATAACGCTTAACAGCTGGTGCACGTTCTGCGTGCCTTTTGACATAGACGGGGAACAGCTTAGAAAGGTATTCGGCAATGACGTGACAGCAGCTGCCTACAACGATGCAGACGGAACAAGAATGAACTTCATCTCCGTAAAGGAAATTAAGAAGGGAATCCCTTACCTGCTCAAGAAGACAACGCCGGCTCCTGTAACGGGATATTATGAGTTTACCGTGGAAAACGGCTTCTGTGACCAACCCATGGACATAAAGCCGGAGGGCAGCGACATGGGATTTCACGGCACGTTCATAAAAACAACGGCTCCCTCGGGGGCATACGCCATGAGCCGGAACGTCATGTACCATCTGGTGACTGACCAGGAACTTAAAGGTTTCAGGGCATATTTCTTCTCCGACTCTCCCGGTGGAAAGGAGATGACATGGACGCTTGACGGAACCACTGCCATAGAGAACATAGACGGCAACCGTTGTAACACATCCCTCAAGACATACAACAACGCCGGACAGCGCACGGATAGGAACAATCCAAGAGGCGTGGTTATAACCAAAGGAAACAAAACCATAAGAAAGTAGACTGATCATGAAAAGAATATTCAACCTATTGCCTACACTGCTGATATGTCTTTGCACGACTATCACTGCAACAGGTTCTACAACGGATGTGGTGCCGGAAAACTATGCGCCGGACGGAGAATCTTTTTCAAAGACAATACAGATTGACTTCACAAGACAGAGCCTCAAGGCCGTCATGAACCTCAGTTCGTGCAAGACAACGACAACATGGGAGAACATCCTGTCCGTAGGCAGCAGCATCAGCGACTGGAATTCCGCCGGCACATGTAACCTGCACGCCTACTATACGGCATCAAGCAGAACCCTGCAGCTCAACTACCTTGACAACACACAGAACAAGGCACGTGTGGAAATAACCCTCAGCAGCACCGAACTTACCCTTGAACTGACACAGGACGGACTGAAAATAAACGGCGAGGCGCACAGCAGCTACACAGCAGACGTGATGAGCTCACTGTACAGCCTTACAAGCGTCTCCGTGGGAAGCATGCAGGGTGACAACCGCAGCTGGGTCACATACAAGGAGATAAGCATCTCTGGAGAGACGGAAACAGGCGGGGAGACGGGAACAGGCTATGTCACCCCGACAGCGGGAAACACATACTATATAGTGCCGGCTGACGACAACTCAAAGGCTGTCAGTCTTGAAGAGGTCCTGATAGACGAGAGCCTTAAACTGCTCACTCTCACCAACGGCGACACACAGAAATGGGAAGCCGTGGCAAGCATGTCTGACAGCTATCCCCTGCTGTTCAGGAGTCCGGGCACCACACTTGTCATGGACATGACATGCAACAACACTTCGCTGAAGCCGCTGGTATGGACTTCAGAGTATGACTATAACAACACAAGCAACGTAAACCAAGAGTTCAGACTCGTAAGCGTGGGGGACAATACTTACAAACTGTGCGTGTCATACAACGGGACGGAGTATTATCTCACCGCATCATCCTCTGCCGAAACCATGGAACGCACGACAAGCGCCTCGCAGGCTACGGCATTCGGTTTCATAAAGGCTTCGTCCGGCACCGCGGACGTTTCACGCGGGAACTTCCGGCTGAGCTGGATAAGCGACCCGGGAGTAACGGGGAAATACAAGGAGGAAGCTCACGCCACCTTCATCCCCTATGCCACAACGGCAGAGATGAAGGCCGACATCAACTATGAGAAGCCATGGCTCACTCCTGAAAAGGCGCAGACACTGAACCTCAACGGTGAGTGGAAATTCAAATATGTGGCAGGAACGACAAACGGACCGGGAAACTGTGAGTTTCAGTCTGCCGGCCATGACGACAGCAGCTGGGAGACAATCAATGTTCCGATGTCATGGGAAATGGCCGGATACGGCAAACCTGTGTACACCAATGTCGGCTATGCATTCAGCAATAATCCGCCAAACGCCACGACAGGCCTGACATCCTACGGTGTCACCGACCACAACGCCACCGGCTTCTACCGACGCACGTTCACCCTGCCCGACGGCTGGAAGGAGAAAAGAGTGTTCATACACTTCGACGGTGTCTACAGCGCGGCAGCGGTATGGGTCAACGGTATGTTTACGGGCTACTCACAGGGTGCCAACACCGATGCGGAGTTTGACATCACAGACTTTGTCAAGGAGGGCGAGAACCAGCTGTCGGTATGCGTCTACCGCTGGTGTGACGGCTCGTATCTCGAAGGGCAGGATATGTGGCATCTCAGCGGAATACACCGCGATGTATATCTCGTGGCGACACCGAAGACCTTTGTCTGCGACCATTATATAACGGCAAGCCTCAGCGATGATGCCACCAACGGCTCACTGAACGTGGAACTTACGGTTGACAACCGTGACAACACCGAGGAGACAAAGACAATAAAAGTGGAGCTTCTCGACACTGACGGTTCCGTAAAAGCAACCACCACGGCGCACTATTCAGGCAGCACCACACAGACTTTCAGCGTGACCCTGGGAGGTCTCAGCGGACTTCTGCCATGGACATCAGAAAATCCATACCTATATACCGTGGCCATAAGCCAGACGGACGGCAACGGCATGGAAGAGATGGCATTCTCGACAAGATACGGATTCCGCACCATAAAGAAGGAAGGGCCTCTTGTCTATGTCAACGGGAAGCGTGTCTTCTTCAAGGGCGTGAACACTCAGGACAGCCATCCGGCGCTGGGACGCGCCATGGATATGGAGACTTTGCTCAAGGATGTGACAATGATGAAGCAGGCAAACGTCAACACCATACGCACAAGCCACTATCCGAGACAGCCTAAGATGTATGCAATGTTCGACCATTACGGACTGTACTGCATGGACGAGGCCGACGTGGAATGTCATGGCAACCAGAGCCTCACAGGCAACACCACATGGCAGGCGGCATTTGTCGACCGCAACGTGCGCATGGTCAAGCGTGACCGCAACCATCCGAGCGTGGTTTTCTGGTCATTGGGCAACGAATGCGGCACAGGAAACAACCTGCAGGCTGCATACACCGCAATAAAGAATATCGACTCACGCCTGATACACTATGAGGCAGGCAGCGACAACAGCAGCTATTCCGACCTGTTCTCAAACATGTACCCGACCATAGCAACCGTACAGAAATACAACGGCGGATACAACGGGAAGCCATACTTCATCTGTGAATACGCCCACGCAATGGGACAGGCTGTAGGCAACCTGCAGGAGTACTGGGACGAGATCGAGGGCAGCGGCGGCATCATCGGCGGATGTATCTGGGACTGGGTTGACCAGGCCATATACAACCCTGCAAGACTCCTCGCGGGACAGACGGAGCAGGACGGTACAGGGTTCAAATACCTTACTGCCGGATATGACTACCAGACCGTGAACGCCAACGCCGGCTTCCAGGGCAATTTCATGGACAACGGACTGATAACCGCCGACCGGCAATGGACGGCAAAGCTCACTGAAGTGAAGAATGTGTACAGAAACATAACCTTCAAACTGGACGGCAGAACCCTGACCCTGAGAAACAAGCACTGCTTCACCGACCTCAACAGATATTTCCTGACATGGACAATGCTCAGGGACGGCTACATCATCGAGCGCGGGAAAGCGGCCTTACCTTCAATAATGGCAGGGGAAAGCGGTAACGTCGAGATTCCGTACACCACCGTGTCCGACGACGGACATGACTATCTGCTCAACGTACAGATATGCCTGAGCAGCGACGAGGCATGGGCTGTGACGGGATATGCCGTGGCGGAAGGACAGTTTGAGATTGTAAGGCAGACTGCCCTGCCGGAGATAACATCAAACAAACTGCTGACCGTCGGCAGCAACAGTGTCAGCGGGACCTCGGAGGACGGAAAGACATTCATCATTGCCTTTGGCACCAACGGCAGGATAACCGACTGGACATTCGGCGGAGAGAAAGTTATGCTGGCATCGCCGGCATACAACAATTTCCGTGTGATAGACAATAACCGCGGCATAACATCCAATGACATAACGGCATCGGAGACAAACACCATCACTTCAAGTCTCAGAAAGAGCGGTAACAATGCCACAATGACGATGACCGGAACCACGAATGCATGCTCATATACAATGACATACACCGTCTATCCGAACGGGACCATGGACATGAACGTGACATTCCGTCCGTCAAGAGAACAGTATCGCATAGGCTTGGGAGCTGAGTTTCCCGCCGGATTCGAGGATGTGGAATACTATGCAAAAGGCCCATGGAGCAACTATGCAGACCGACAGACCGGCTCGTTCCTCGGCCGCTACATGACAACCGTTGCCGATATGTTCGAGGAAATAACCCATCCGCAAACCATGGGCGACCACTATAGCCTGCGCGAACTGACACTGACGAACATGGAAAAGAACATCGCGCTGAACATAAAGACTGAAGGCGAAGTGTCGTTCTCATTATCCCATTACGATGAACAGCAATGGAACCACACCGGCGACACTATGTATCAGAAAGTGCTGCATCCTTACGGCCTCACACGGTCAGACCGGATTTTCGCTCACTTTGACAGATTCCAGCGAGGACTTGGCAACGGCAGCTGCGGCGGCGACGGATGCCTTACGCAATACCTCTGCCCGACAAGTGGAAGCTATGCCTACACTTTGAGAATCACTCCGCGGACAGCGGAATAAGAAATATGACAAGACGCTGCGGCCATTCGTGTCACAGCATCTTATTTTCTGTAACGGACCGGAGATTATTTCACACGGCAGGGACGTGCCGGGGCACGTCAGCAGCAACTCCGTCCAGGCATCCGTGAACATCCGCAATGCAATATTTCACAAGCAACTGATAATCAACGGCGTAACAACCATATTCCCAATACACGGCAAAAGGGTGACGGTTTACATTGCGAAAGGTTACCTTTGACTACACGAAAGGTTACCTTTTATCATGCAAAAGATAACCTTTCGGAATTCCAACCGGCAGACATTACAGAAGAAATGCGGACAGGCAGTATGCCCATCCGCATTTTTCCGTATGACAAAGCCTCCGATTACAGAGGATAGTTCTCAAAATCATAGAGCACCGTTGACAGGTAACGCTCCCCCGTGTCCGGCAGAAGGACAACGATTTTCTTGCCCTTGTTCTCCTGACGCTTTGCCAGTTCTACGGCGGCATAGAGAGCGGCTCCGGAAGAGATGCCTACAAGCAGGCCCTCCGACTGTGCGATCTCACGGCCAGTACGGATAGCATCGTCGTTCTCAACGTCGAACACTTCGTCGATGAGCGTTCCGTCGTAATTACCCGGAACAAAGCCTGCACCGATGCCCTGAATCTTATGTGGACCGCTCTGACCGCCGTTAAGCACAGGCGAGTCCTTAGGCTCTACAGCCACAATCCTTACCGACGGCTTCTGCTCTTTCAGATATTCAGCAACACCTGAGACAGTGCCTCCCGTGCCGACTCCCGCCACAAAGATGTCCACCTCGCCGTCAGTCTGACGCCATACTTCCGGACCTGTCGTGGCATAGTGACGGGCAGGATTGGCTGAGTTCTCAAACTGCTGGAGGATAATGCTGCCGGGAATGGAGTCGCGGAGTTCCTCCGCGGCACGTATGGCACCGGGCATGCCGTCCTTTCCAGAAGTCAGGCGCACATCCGCACCGTACGCCTTCACAAGGTTACGGCGCTCAACGCTCATCGTCTCCGGCATGGTAAGAATGAGCTTATAGCCTTTAACGGCAGCGACAAGTGCGAGACCCACACCGGTGTTTCCGCTCGTCGGCTCGATAATCGTCGCACCGGGCTTAAGCAAGCCCTTCTGCTCGGCATCCTCAATCATTGCCAGAGCAACGCGGTCCTTCACGCTTCCGCCGGGATTAAAGGACTCAATCTTTGCGATAACAGGCACGTCAAGCCCTTTTGCCTGTGAATACTTGCTGAGCTCAAGAAGAGGAGTGTTGCCGATGAGCTCTGTCAGCTGTTTTGCAATTTTTGTCATGGTGGTATGCTTTTAAATTTATGCCTTTATACTTTTTCCAATGCTTGGGACAAATCGTCAATGATATCGTCAATATGCTCCGTGCCTATACTCAGGCGCACTGTCGCCGGTGTGATATGCTGCTCCTCCAGTTCCTGTGCAGTCATCTGCGAGTGCGTCGTGGTGTAAGGATGGATGACAAGGCTCTTCACATCAGCAACGTTGGCAAGCAGTGAGAAGATTTCCAGCGCATCTATAAATCTCCACGCCTCCTCCTGCCCGCCATTTATCTCGAAAGTGAATATCGAACCGCCGCCATTCGGGAAATACTTGCGGTAGAGGGCGTTGTCAGGATGACTTTCAAGTGACGGATGGTTGACCTTCGCCACCTTGGGATGCTTCTGCAGGAAGTCCACGACTTTAAGCGCATTCTCCACATGGCGTTCCACACGGAGCGACAGTGTCTCAAGCCCTTGCAGCAATATGAACGCGTTAAACGGAGAGATTGTTGCGCCGGTGTCTCTCAAAATGACGGCTCTGATACGGGTCACGAAGGCAGCCTTACCTACCGCATCCGCAAAAACCATGCCATGATATGACGGGTCGGGCTTACCCAGAGAAGGGAACTTCCCGGCATTTGCCTTCCAGTCGAACTTCCCTCCGTCGATGATTACGCCGCCGAGAGAACTGCCATGACCGCCGATGAACTTCGTGGCGGAGTGGACGACGATGTCCGCTCCGTGCTCTATCGGACGTATGAGGTAAGGTGTGCCGAAAGTGTTGTCCACTATCAAGGGGATGCCATGTCTGTGAGCCACGGCAGCAACAGCTTCAATATCAAGCACCTCACTGTTAGGATTACCGAATGTCTCTGCATAGACGGCTTTCGTTTCAGGGCGGATGGCTGCCTTGAGAGCATCAGTGTCGTTGACATTGATAATGGTATTGGTGATGCCATGAGTGGCAAGAGTATGGGTGATCAGGTTGAAACTGCCGCCGTAGAGATTGTCGGCAGCCACGATATGGTCACCGTTCTGCAGGATATTCTGCAAGGCGTAGGTCACTGCCGCCGCTCCGCTGGCAACTGCAAGTCCGTCAACACCGCCTTCAAGAGCGGCGACACGCTTCTCAAAGACCCCCTGCGTGGAGTTTGTAAGCCTGCCATAGATGTTTCCGGCGTCACGCAAGCCGAAGCGGTCGGCGGCATGCCGGGAGTCACGGAACACATAAGAGGCGGTCTGATAGACAGGCACGGCACGTGCATCGGTAGCAGGATCAGCCTGCTCCTGACCGACATGAAGCTGCAAGGTCTCAAAACGATAGTTCTTATTTGTAGTCATAACCGATTCCTTTCATTTCAGGCTGTTAAACTTTTCTTGGTGCAAAGGTACGAAGTTTGGAATTATCCGCCAAATTTATTGTATAATTCAGAAAATACAACTATATTTGCACGTTCAAAAGAATAATATTCCAAAACATGTCTTCAAAAGACAACCTGACAGAAAAATATTCCACCATTATGACTGAAACGTTAGACGAAACCGACCTGCAGATACTGAAAACCCTGCAGAAAAATGCCAAACTCACCACAAAGGAACTGGCTGACGCCGTCCATCTGACACCGACTCCTGTCTTCGAAAGACAGAAGCGGCTCGAACGGCAGGGATATATAAAGAAATATGTCGCCGTTCTCGACCCTGAGAAACTGAACCAAAGCCTGCTGGTGTTCTGCAAAGTGAAGCTGAGTCAGATTAATCATGAACTTGCCGATGCCTTCGTACGCTGCATCATGCGCATGCCTGAAGTGACGGAATGCTACCACACCTCAGGAGTCCATGACTATCTTCTCAAAGTCCGTGTCAGCAACATGAAGCAGTATCAGGAATTCCTGTTCAACAAAATAGGTGACATCGAAAATATCGGCTCCATAGAGAGCACCTTCGTCATGAGCGAGGTGAAGCAGGACAGCGGTCTCAATCTGTAAGCCGTAAGACTTCCTGTAGATTCACAAACGAAGTGCAATAAACCAAGCCGTGCTCTCCGTCTAGGAGCGTAGCGGAAAGGCGGAGAGCACGGCTACGGCTCATGAGCAACCGGCAATACAAAAAAACGAAAGAGG
>JAMPFD010000001.1 GCA_023664625.1 Bacillota bacterium
TCACAATGCCCGCATTGCTCCTTCGGTTCCGTACACTAACCGCCTAAAAAATAACGGCGTTTTTAGTATAAACTAATTTCCAACAGTTACTTATAAGTAATATAATTCATGCATCTAAGAATATTTCAAGCTCGCTTTAAGGAAACAGAGGTACTGCGGAACTCAATTCCACAGGACGTACTGAGCAAAACGGCAGCCGGTCTATAAAAAACAACGTGCAAGACAACAATTGCCAACACATGCCTTCGGGAGTCGGAAGATAACCTCTCGGAAGTTCTGACCAAGACGTCAGAATGATGTTACATCTCTGAGAGGAAAGGGCCATGGGATTTATTCCGACAAGCGGCAAATAAGATACGGCGCACCGACAAACACTTTCGTTTGTCAGTGCGCCGTATCCATTTTTCCGTATTTCTGAGAATTACATTGCGAGACGGTAAATCTCTTCCGTAATCTCGGGCGTAAGACTGTAATAGAACCCGAACGGGTTACCCTTATTTTCGTGAAGCTTACGTACGAGTGTGGCGATGTCGGCATTCTCTATGCCAAGTTCCCGAAGTGTGACAGGAAGGCGGAGAACGTCCTTGAAGAATGATTTCATTCTTGCCACGCCTTCAAGTGCGACCTGTTCGTCAGTGAGGCCGTCAGCGGCTACTCCGAAGACACGCACGGCAAGTTGACGTACTTTTGCAGGATGATGCTTTGCCATATATGTCAGGAATGCAGGGAACATCACTGCCAGGCCGGCACCGTGGGTGACACCGTAAAGTGCAGAAAGTTCGTGTTCCATGGCGTGACAAGACCAGTCTTCGTCCATGCCGCAGGAACAAGTGTCATTGTGTGCGACCATGCCGCTCCACATAATATTTGCACGTGCCCCATAGTCGCAAGGATCGTTCATAACACGCGGTGCAGCATCCATAATGGCAAGAAGCGAGCCTTCACACAGGCGTTCACCAATAAAGACATCGACATTGTTGGAAAGATAACGCTCAAGTATGTGAGCCATCATGTCGGCGATGCCGCTGGCTGTCTGCCATGCCGGTAAGGTAAAAGTAAGTTCTGGATTCATCACGGCAAACTTCGGACGCAGCAGTTTCTTAGCCTTTATGCCAAGTTTCTGAAGCGTTGCCTCACGGGTGATGACAGCATTTCCTGAGCCTTCGGAGCCTGCGGCCGGTATCGTCAGTACTACAGCGACAGGAAGTGCGGCACTGATGGTTGCCTTTCCTATGAAGAAATCCCAGAAATCTCCTTCGTAAGGCACTCCGGCACATATTGCCTTGGCTGTGTCTATGACAGAGCCTCCACCTACTGCAAGGACGAAATCGACAGATTCCTGCCTTACAAGCGTTATGCCCTCATAGACTTTTCCGTCAGTTGGATTTGGCTGTATGCCGCCAAGTCCGACATAGGTCAGACCTTCTTCTTCAAGACTTGTAAACACACGGTCAAGCAGCCCGCTTTTCCTTGCGGACTGTCCGCCATAAACAACAAGGACCCGCTTTGCGCCATACTGACGGCAAAGTGAGCCCACGTTATTGTCGGTACCCTTTCCAAATACGAATTCGGTGGGAGAATAGAATGTAAAATTGTTCATTGATTGGTGGAATGAAGTATCTTATTTTAATGTTTTTCCATAATAATGCGATGTCGGTCATCATGAAACAGCCGCCTCAAATGGAATTGCCAGAGGCCTGACAGGCATTCTCCGATGCACAAATTTTATACGGAATAATTGCACAAGGGACAATATGAGGTATGGCACAAGAGACATTCCATAAATCCGGCATGCACACTACGCTGACTCGTTATTTCATATACCAGACCCCGCCTTTCTCCACAAGAGGAACATTGACAACTTCCTTGAGAGAATCTGCAAAGTGGATATACAGGAAAGCGTCGGCAGTATGGCGTGCAGTATCAGCCGTGCAGCTGCTTAGGGTTACGTTATTTATTCCCTTGTGCTCATCTTTCTGCTGTTGGACGAACATCGCGGCATTTGCAACCATCTGTTCCTTATAGACGGAAGGGAGAGAGTCTCCGCCGAACATGCCGTTCACGAAGTCCTCGTACTTACCGTCTATAAGAAGCCTATAGTACTCAACAGCCGTACTTCCGGCACGCAACTGTATTTCCTCTATGCTTTCACCGTTCCGGCATCCGGCACAAAGGAAAGTCAATACAGATACGAGAATGAGCCATTGTATTCGTTTCATATCCTACGGTTTCATTTTCATGACGACAGCATAACTGTCATTTACGACATCCGTACGGGCGGGAATGCACGGCAATCCGCCATTTCTCCATGCTATTTCTGACGTATAAAGACATTTATCGGAGAACCGGTCATCTCCCAATTCTCACGTATCTTGTTTTCAAGGAAGCGCTTGTACGGTTCCTTGACATACTGCGGCAGATTGGCGTAAAAGACAAACGACGGTATCTGTGTATCAGGCAGCTGTGCGCAATACTTTATCTTGATATACTTACCCTTTATTGACGGCGGCGGGAATGCCTCTATAAGCGGCAGCATAACTTCGTTAAGCTTTGTCGTTCCGACACGTGACTTACGGTTGGCATATACCATTTGAGCTGTCTCCAATACCTTGAATATGCGCTGTTTGGTAACTGCTGAAGCGAAAATTATCGGGAAATCAACAAATGGAGCCATACGTCCACGGATGGCATTCTCGAAAGTCTTTATCGCAATCTGTGACTTATCCTCCACGAGATCCCACTTATTGACAACAACGACAAGAGACTTGTTGTTCTTCTGGATAAGCTGGAAGATATTCATATCCTGTGCCTCAATACCGCGGGTAGCGTCAATCATGAGGATGCATACGTCAGAATTCTCTATCGCGCGTATCGACCGCATCACTGAATAGAACTCCAAATCCTCCGTAACCTTATTCTTTCGGCGTATTCCTGCCGTATCGACGAGATAGAAATTGAAACCGAACTTGTCGTACTTCGTATAAATAGAGTCACGTGTCGTACCTGCAATCTCCGTCACAATGTTACGCTCCTCTCCTATAAAAGAATTTATTATTGATGATTTTCCTGCATTGGGACGGCCAACAACGGCAAAGCGTGGGATATTCTCAATAACCTCCTTGTCAACATTCGGGAGCATTTCAACGACAACGTCAAGAAGATCACCTGTACCGGAACCGGTCGCCGCAGATATTGTATGCGGCTCACCGAGGCCCAGAGAATAGAACTCCGCAGCATAGTAGTTGTCCACATTGTTGTCCGCCTTATTGGCAACAAGCACGACAGGAAGCTTCGTGCGGCGCAGAATCATCGCCACATCCTCATCCCAGTCTGTCACACCGTTCTTTATGTCCACGACAAAGAGCACCAGATCTGCCTCCTCCGTCGCCACGACAACCTGACGGCGGATAGCGTCTTCGAATATATCGTCAGAGTTAACGACCCAGCCACCGGTATCTACCAGTGAGAATTCATTGCCGCACCACTCACACTTGCCATACTGACGGTCGCGGGTTGTGCCCGCGACATCACTGACAATGGCCTGACGTGTGTTGGTAAGCCTGTTGAAAAGGGTAGACTTTCCCACATTGGGGCGTCCTACTATTGCTACTAATGCCATATTAATCAGGATTATATCCAAAGCTGTCCAGTTCTTTTTTTGAACTGCGCCAGTCTTTGTCTACTTTTACAAATGTTTCTAAATAGATATGCTTGCCGAAGAATTTCTCCAGCTGCTTACGTGCCTCTATATTGACTTTCTTAATCGCAATGCCCTGATGACCGATTATGATGCCTTTCTGAGAGTCACGCTCGACATAAATTACAGCCTGTATACGGATATTATTTTCGTCTTCCTTAAATGCCTCGCAACGCACTTCCACGGCATAAGGTATTTCCTTGGAATAATACAGAAGTATCTTCTCACGTATTATTTCCGACACAAAAAATCTTGCAGGCTTATCCGTAAGCTGTTCCTTATCGAAGAAAGGAGGTGAGTCCGGCAGGAGCTGTTTGATACGGTTCAGAAGTATGTCCACTCCAAACTTGTTCTTCGCCGATATCGGCAGAATTTCCGCATTAGGAAGCAAGGCGTGCCATTTCTCTACGATGTCACCAAGATTCTGCTGGTCACTGACATCAATCTTATTGATAAGAAGGATTACTGGCGTCTTCATTTTGGCAACCTTGGCAAGGAAGTCCGCATTCTTCTCAGGGTTCTCCACCACATCCGTGACATAGAGAAGGACATCTGCATCGATAAGAGCAGATTCCGAGAAAGCGAGCATAGACTCCTGAAGCTTATAGTTCGGCTTCAGCACTCCTGGAGTGTCAGAGAAGACAATCTGCATATCCGGCGTATTGACGATACCCATAATGCGGTGGCGTGTCGTCTGTGCCTTGAATGTAGCAATAGAAATACGCTCACCAACCAATTGGTTCATGAGCGTACTTTTTCCTACATTAGGATTGCCTACTATATTTACGAATCCTGCCTTATGCATTGTTTTCTGAGACTTTGTCACCATCGTAAGCCCATTTGAGGTAAAGAGCACCGTGAACGAAACCTGCACCGAAAGCGGTAAAAATCACATTGTCGCCCTTCTTCAGTTTCTTTTCGAAGTCCCAAAGTGCGAGGGCTATACTTGCAGCACTGGTATTACCGTAGTGCTCTATGTTGATCATCACCTTCTCCATCGGCAAGTCAAGACGCTTGGTGACTGCCTCAATGATTCGCATATTAGCCTCATGAGGTATCACCCAATTGACATCATCAACAGTGAGGCTGTTGCGCTTCATTATCTCCTTGACGTCATCAGACATGCTTGTCACGGCATAACGGTAAACTGTACGTCCCTCCTGATATACATAATGCATACGGTGGTCAACAGTATAACGTGATGCCGGGCAGACAGAACCGCCGGCCTTCATGTGAAGATAAGGCAGGCCGATACCGTTGGTACGTAGGAAAGAGTCCTGCATACCAACGCCCTCCTCTGTTGTTCCCTCCATGAGAACGCATGCTGCGCCGTCACCGAAAAGCACACAAGTCTGACGGTCCTGATAGTCAACCATTGATGACATTTTCTCTGCCGCAATGACCATAACCTTCTTGTACCGTCCGCTTTGGATGAATGCGGATGCCATGTCCACAATATAAAGGAATCCGCAGCAAGCGCAGGATACATCGAAACCGTGTGCATTCTCCAGTCCGAGCTTACCTATTACTATGGAAGCATTGGAAGGGAAGCGGTAGTCAGGTGTCGTTGTAGCGCAGATGACACAGTCGATTGTCTGCGGATCCACGCCGGTCTTGCGGATAAGCTGCTTGGCAGCCTTACGCGCCAGATAACTTGATCCGAGCCCCTCTTCCTTCAGAATGCGGCGTTCCTTTATGCCGACACGTGTTGTAATCCATTCGTCATTGGTGTCAACCATGCGTGAGAGTTCCTCGTTTGTGAGGATATACTCTGGCACATAGCCTCCAATACCGGTGATTACAGCATTGATTTTTTCCATTTACGTAACTGATGGTTATTATTCAGCAAGTTCCTTTACGATGGCAATCTTGCCACGATACTGTCCGCAAGTAGGGCAAACTGTGTGGTAAACATAGTATGAACCACAGTTTGGACAAACTGCAAGTGTTGGAGCTACTGCCTTGTCATGTGTACGACGCTTAAGTGTACGAGTCTTTGACTGTCTTCTTTTAGGATGTGCCATTTTATTTTATGTTTTTAATTTTGATTGATTTTACATTATTCCTTTCAGCATATTCATTCTGCAAGACTACCGCGGATTCACATTCCCGATATTCTGCGACTTAGTTAAAACGCTGCTTCAGTTCTTCCAATGCGCTCCAGCGCGGGTCTGTTTCCTGCTGTTCTCCTGCCGTGTCGTCACTTCGGGTGGCGCTGTGCTCTGAGAGCAGTTGTATCATCGCACGGTTGCATTTTCCAGGTGCATGCACGTGCTTGACGGGCAGGCTGAGGATAACAGCCTCGCAGACGAGCCACGACAGGTCAAGGACGGAATTGTCCTCGGTGACTGTTATGAGGTCATCGTCTTCGGAGTATTCACTGCCGAACTTAACCGTGAGATGCTGTCTTGCATCAACGGGTTGCTCCATAGGATCAAGACAGCGGTCGCATGGAATCTCAACAGTGCCTATGGCACGGAAAGTAACGTCAGAGAAGTGGGCGGTCTTGCGTATAGACACGTCCACGCGCACGTCACCCTGAGTTATATCCGAGGCCTCCATAGCTGAAAAAAAGTCACCGCCGAGACGTACGGTCACGGCAGAGTCTCCCTCTGGGAGAGCCTTAATATCCAGTCTGAGGTTATCTATACCACACATTTTGAGTGCAAAATTACAAATTTCCTATCTAATAATAACAAGCAGAGCACCGCTGTTATATTTTTTTAACAAACAGTGATGCTCCACCAATATTGTTTTCTTACGTTATGAGAAGCGCAGAATCTGACCTGCCTTTACGCGCTTTGCCTTGCCTATATGGTTGAGACGGCAGATATTCTCGACTGTCGTTCCACGCTTCTTGGCGATGGAGTAAAGCGTCTCTCCCCGCCGCACCTTATGATAGCGTGGGCCTTCACCACCCTGCGGGCGCACAGCCTCCTCCGTAGCTTCAGCCTTGCCTGTCACCTGCTCACGTGTATATCCGCCATTGCCCACCTTGCCGCGGAGTGCGGAAGCCTCACGGCCTTCCTGCTGATATGTTGCGCGGCGGAACATATAGTAGTCCCCCACAACATCCTGATTACGGAAATCAAAGAACAGTGTCGGATCAAGAGCTACTCCGCACAGACGCGTCTCGAAATGAAGGTGCGAGCCGGTGCTTCGTCCGGTATTGCCACCAAGACCGACCACATCTCCGGCCTTTATCGGCTGGTTCTCTTTCACAAGCGATTTGCTCATGTGGGCATAAGTGGTCTCCAGTCCGTTATTATGGCGTATCACGACATAATGTCCATATCCGGAAGCCTCATACTTCACCATGCGCACACGGCCATTGAACGCCGCACGGATAGTATCGCCTATATATACTTTAATGTCAAGTCCCTTATGCTGACGTCCCCAGCGCGCTCCGAAATTGGAGGTTATGACGCGTGACGGTGTCGGCATGCAGAAATGACGCAGATTTATCTTGAAAGAATCAGGAAGTTCCGTTGCTTTATGAGCAAACTTGTTGTTCCAGTCCTCATAAAGCTCTGACGCAGGCGAAGCGGCCTGCTCGCGGTCGATAAGACGTTTCAGGGTGAGGGTGTCTACTGCTTTCATCTTTCTGTCAACAGGAGCCTGACGCGCAAGCATGTCCTGGGCGGATGCAGATGAAATGGTTACGAATAGGATTATAAATGCAAATAGTATTTTTTTTGTATTAATAAAACTCATTGTTTTTGGGGTTAGTTAGACGTAGCACCAGCAACAACAAAGCATTGTTACCAACGCAATTCTTTGCAAAAGTAGCAAAAATATATTAAAATCAAGAATATTTTACAACTCATGATAGCTGTTTTAAATTTTAATAACATTTTGCTTATAACTTCCACTTACGGTTACTTATATATAATAATGTGCAACAAGAATAGACATTATATATAGCATATATGCAACCATCATATCCAACAAACACACTGCATACAGCAGCATTATCAAACAAGAACCTTGTCACATGGTTCGCTTTCCAAGCACGACAAAAAGATCGCTCAGCAAGAAACAAACTCAATGAGCAGGCAACAAATAAAAAATTCAAAGATTATTTGGTAATAGCAAAAAATCTTCGTACCTTTACGATCAAATATTGTTGGTTAGCGATATTAAATTCACGAACAACTGCTTCCCGAATTACAGAAATATATGCCGGGGTATGAAAAAACAAAACGGTATTTCATACGCACCAACCTCTATGAATACTTGACAGAGAATGGTGACTTGGAACGAGCGATGTCCAATTCAGAGAAACTATGCCAACTATGCAAAGAATCCCCTGAGGATTTGATGGCATATTCTGAAATACACAAAGTAATTGAATTACTTAATATACTCGTTACAAATTAGGAACTTATAATTGACAATAAATATGACATTAACATACAGCAGATTTTTTAAGGTAAAGCACAAGGATTTCTTACAAAAAGGGGTGTATAATGCTTTTTTGGATCAAGACTCTTTACTTCATATAGACCCGCTCCTTCTTAAAGGAAGTGAGATACCCGAGTTTAAAAATGCATATACAGAATTCTTCGACTACTTTAAATTATTTATACCTTTGGTAAAGGCTTCGAAAGCAGATAATCTTCAAGACCGCTTCTTTAAGGAAATGGTAAATAGGTTCACTTTCAAAGAAATCCCAAATACAGGATTGGGGTTCTCGAAAGGAAATACTAGAGGAAGAGGTATTAGCGGAGCCCTATCCATACAACTCGCCCATAGTGCATACACCATCATAAATGCGGGTCTTGAAGATCCTGAGATATTTGGGTTAATGCAGTTAATAGAGGATAATATGGCTGCTGATAGAATCAGTGATATGACCATCGCAATCCTTCAAAAACGTTTTCTAGAGTATACACAAAGGATAGCTATGGAGATGAGACTAACAACTCATCCTTATATATTCGAGTACAGAGTTGTATACCAGATACCTTTTTACAAAGGTAAGCCCATTCATTTTATTCCAGAATCATTCTTAGCTAATCTTCCAGTTGCACATGATTTTGAAGATATAGATAGTGTATGCAATTATAATAACAGGCTCAAAAGAAAGATTGCAGAACTAATAGGTGTTAATTGGGCAGAGTATAAGGGCTACAAGAAGAGAGACTGGAAGAATCTTATTGTTGGCAATAAGGATTGTTATGAAGCTGCAATCAATTTTTATAAGAATCTCCATGCGGTGTCGTATGATTTTACTGTAGATGACAAAAATCAATATCGAGATGTATTGCTTCAGGAACTATTGGATGAAATTCCATTCCAAAAGCCAACTGAGTATGTGAACGAAGAGGATGAGGTTTATAAGCTTACGTTGGCAATGTGCTATCAATTCAAACATTTAGTTGAACACAATAGACTTTCAGAGTTGTTCTATCGAAATAATCGGACTCCAGACGAAACAGATTGGCAGCTTTTGCTTTATACAGTAGCAGACACATATAAAATAGCAGGAAACTTGAACTTGTCTATAACACGAGAGGATAATCCTGGTGTTGGCGAGATTGATTTCCATATAACAAAAGGGTCAAAAGCTAATACCGTCATTGAAATTAAGCGTTCCACCAACGAGAATCTTGTCCATGGGTATCGAACTCAGTTATCAGCCTATATGAAAGCCGAACGAGCACAATCCGGTATATTCATGATAATCATGGAAAAGGACAATATTGATGAGGTTAAGCGGAAAATTGCGGAAGTGCAAAAAGATATGGAAGATAAAGGTGAGTACATACCTGAGATTATTTATATCAATGGTATGAAACAACATTCCGCAAGCAATAGAGTCTATAAAACTCCAGAATTAGATTAGAAATGGAAAACAAATCAAAAAAGATATTCGATAAACTGAAGCAAACTCTTCCAAAACCAGAAGATTTGATTACAGAGTTTACATACTATAATCCTATCGGTGCGCAAATTTATGATGCACTTACGAATCTAAACATATTAGAGGTTGAGCTGCACGATATAATTACAAAAAATGTATTCAAAGGCATTGACTATTATTCAATCGTTGGATTAATACCATTGTGGACTCGAAATGATGGGCATAGTCAAGAGGGCTGTAATTCTAAAGAAACGTTCGAATCACTGGTCAATTCTAACGATAATGAGCTAACACATAAGGTCCTTTATTATCATGATTGCGAAATGTTAATGTCTTCTTTCCAAAATAGAACAACTGCATTGGGAAGGTTAATTAATCGCGTATATGAAATCCTAACCCCCCAATCTATCTCGTGATATTAAAGAATATGAGGATGTTGCTTTCGGGGTAGGCGCACAAGGAATTGATGTTTATACGTATCTCAATTCACTTATCATAACCCTTGCTTCAAGTTTTGACCTCATAACTAAAATTGCTTACGAACTGCAAGAAATGCATAAAGTGGATTTCACGTCATATCCCAACATGAAAAGTGCAAATATCACATATGGTAAACGTAAATGGCTTGATGATGGTCTTAGGACGGAAGATACCTTATTTGCAAAGAAGGAGACTATATGCATTAGAACAATTGAAAGTTTACGAGATGAAATCATACATAATGGCTCTCTCGATTTTCATTATGCCCTGTATCATGGGTTGATCGACAACAAGATAGAGCAGTGGATCTTCTTCCCAGATTTGAATGAAAGCGGAACCTTAAAGAACTTAAAAGCACGCAAGAAATTCTACCCTAATAGTACTCGTACTTTTAATGTAATACTTCCACCACTTTTACTTGATGTCGTAAGATGTTTGGAGAAAACCCTGAATGTGTTGATTTCGACTTTTGACTGTTCTCGTGCGGATAATAAGCAAGAATTTCTAAATTTCAAGAAAGAAATATCAGGTTGGTATAGGATGGGGCAACATGATAGCAATACTATTGCAACTAAAGAAACGTAACTCACTTTTAAAATTAGAATATACAAACGAATTTGAATAAAAAGAAGCATAATAGCGTGTTCTTGGCTATATAATTCAAGAACAAAATACAAAAGGTTAAATATGGCAACAAATCCACCTTCAGGAGACGGGCATCGCAATGGCGCAGTGAGAAATCGCTCACAAGTGTTAAATCCCAAAACAGGACAATGGGTAAAAAGGGATAAAGATACTGGGCGTTTCATGGATGTCAAACAAGATGGCACACCGTTTAAGGGCGTGCGAAAAGAAAAGTAAGTTTTTAACAAGGGCAAGAGTGTGATACTTGCCCTTGTTTATTTTCACATTGGTTTTATCATTGATTCAATGAAAGCGATTTCTTCATCTGAAAGTCCATATTTGGTATAGAGTTGTGCATCAATCTCCGCCACGCTCTTAATCCAGTCAATGTCGCTGTTGGAAGTGAAATCTTGCATGGGGATGAATTGAAATTTATCTGATGAAAGATTTATGGACGAAACAGATAACATCAATAGAAAGCGAGCAAAACGAGTTTGTATATATTTATACTCATTATCAACAATTGATTTACTTTCGGATGCGCCAATTATCAAATATGAATCTGTACAGACATCATTTGGACCAATTACTTCAGTACGTGAAACTATCTTGAATTGACCGTTTTTATCAGGCTCTCCAGCATGCTCTGCCGTAACCTTACTCATCAATATTTTGTATTTACCAAGTAATGGATTAGAACGAGGAACAGCAGATACAGGAAGCCAAGATATACCTGCACTAGAAATCAAACGAAGTTCCCCAACACCATTACCACGGACATTTGATGAAAGCCCAAAAGGATTACGGGTATTTACTATTGAAGAAAAATTCTTTTCAGAACTACACTTATTGAGTATGTGTATAGCGGAATTATAACGTATGAATACAGAAAATTGATTTAAAGGACGATTCTCTGTATCGCGTATTGCTCCTTGTATAGTTGTTATATTACAATTTCCATTATGTTTCTCATCCCATAATATATAGTTAATTCCGCCTCCAATGCTTGCCGTTGGAAAACAATCCTTGGCATTAATATAATCGAATATATGACTTATTCGTTTTTCTGATAGCATATTCTCTCTAAAAGTATCCAAACCTTTTCCTCCTGCAAACCAACGGGAAGGCATTATCATCGAAATATATGAAGGTTTTAAGAGTTTTGCCATTTCTACAAACAAATTATATACAGGTTTTGCACTTACACCTGCTCCTCCATCCATAACCTGATACGGCGGATTACCTACTATTGCATTTATTTTCACGTCTTTTCCTACTAAGTCATGAACTTTCTTGATGAAAAGTTCGGGTTGATTCTTTATTTTGTTTATTAAGTATTCGGGTGCCCACATATTTATAGAGCCTTTGCGGAAGCCGAGGAGCGTGCGGCGCGTGATGGCTTTTGCCATAGGTGTCTTGCAGATGACGAAGATGTTTTCGGCCACGGCAGCATCCCAAAGAGCGAGATGTTCTTCGAGAGAAGACGGAGACGAAGTGCTGTCTTTCAGCCGTGTGCGGTAGACGTTATAAGCGAGGTAGAGGGGATAAAGACCGGATTTAGAATTGATTTCCAGAAGATGGCTGTCAGAAGAAAACACATCCGCTGTCACCGCGCCACGGTCTATGTAGCGAGGCTCGGTGATGGTATCGCTGAAATCAGCGTTGAAGAAGGTATAACCGCCGAGCGTATCGCTCATGTGCATATTCACCACGCGCCACGGAGTCAATACCGTTTCTTTGTCGGGATTGCGGAAGGTGGAGAAGATGTCGGTAATGCGCTCTATGCGCTCCTCTATGGTAAGACGGTCGGCAGCGCGGGCCATGGCGCGGATACGTTTGCCCGCGGCAGCGAAGATGTCGGAGTCGTAGTAACGCTTGAACTTGTTGAACGTGGCTTTGGTCACACCACGCGGCATAAACTCCTCCCACGACTGGGCATCAACGAGCGAAGTGAAGTTGTCGATAGTGAGTTGCTCGTCCTCGTTATCAATCCTTGCACCATAGATAAGCAGGGGCATACGGATGGAGATGCCGCGAAGAATGGAGATGGCATCCTGCTGCACCTTTTTCTTTTTCTTCAACTCCTCAAGGCGTGCTTTCTCCTCATCGGTCAGCTCCCGTTTCTTCTTCTTTTCGAGCTTCTCTTTCTCCTCATATTCTTCATTTGTCAAGCCTTGAGTGTTTACATCTATGCTGCCGCTGTTGCCAATAGCCTTGGTCTGTCCGATAATACCTTTAAGCTCTTTGAAGTCCTTGACAGCAAATTCATCAAGTTTCAGCAGTTCGTCGGTGTAGAGATAGCCATCTTCAAAGCCGTTGCGCACAACACGCTCCACGTATGCTTTCTTCAGCTGCTCCATCATCTTGTTGGCATCGTATGGCTTCATCATGCTGCCCTCCATGCCTATTACCGGACAGAAATTGAGGAAGTCGCCGAGAGCCTGACGCTGCGCCTCGGTGGTCTTGCCGGCTTTGTACGAAACGCGCGGCACGGAGGCAAGCACCTGCAACGTGCGGTCGGGCGCAAAATCGAACACATAGCAGTCTTCCTTTACAAGCCCGTTTACGGAATAAGGAGTCTGCACGCGGAAGATGGTCTGCATATAAGCGGAAGCGGCAGTATTGAAAGAGCCAGAAAGCATCAGCACGCCCATCCATTGCGGCACACTCACGCCCGTGGTCAGCCTACCGCACGAGAGCGTAATGGTGCCATGATGCGACTCGGCTATCGCCTTGTTCACCTTTTTGAGAGCCTCTTCACGGTCTTCCTCCTCATCACCGTCGCCGGCAACATTCACAATGTCGAAATTGCCGAACACCGGATGCTCTTTGAGCATTTCCGAGAGAGCCTTTGCCGCTTTCACGCCCGGCATCATCCACAGCGTGTGACGGAAAATTCCGCGGTATCGGGCGTTAGCAAAGGGGTACATACTTTCCGCGTCTTCCTTGGTGAGAAGATTGAGAAAACGGAGCACATCGGCATGATGCAGAAAACCGCCAGCATCATTACACCTGAAAAACTCTTTGAAGTTGAAGGCTATGTCCTCGTCTGCAAAGTCGTTCATCAGCCGGCCGAGGTCGTAGGTATAGATGTTCATGCGGGGAAGTCCGGCGTATGGGTTGGGGTCACCGAAATGATTACGGTCCCATTCCTGTTTGGCACGCTGCTCCATGGTGTAGTCCCACGTGAACATCTCCTCCTCGGTCGTGTCGTCCATAAGGTTGAACGGAGTGCCGGAGAGCTGGAGAATCTTGGTAGACTCTTTCGTAAGCTCGGTGATTACTGCCTTTCCAAGCGTGGTTTGTGTGCCCTCGTGTGCCTCGTCGATGATGATGTAGTCCCACGGAGTGGAGAAAACGTCATCGTTCTTGTCGAACTTGCCGCCGACGGTCTCAGAGCCGCGAAGGTCCTGCATGGAGGCAAAGAAAACATAGCTCAGCCCCTCCCTTTTGTGGCGACTTTCAAGGTTGGCAAAAGAAGAACCGTGGTTCTTCGAGCCGTAGACATAACCCGGACTGTCGTAGAAAATCTTGTCGAAGTCCTCAAACCATCCGGCATCAACCACCGGACGGTGGGTGAGGATAAGGGTACGGCCAAACCGCATCTCCTTGGCCACCTGTAGAGCGGATAGCGTCTTGCCGAAACGCATCTTGGCGTTCCAGAGCATACGGCGGCTTTTCGTTCCCGCCTTCTTATAGAGCCTCACGGTCTTGGCTATAGCCTCCGCCTGCTCGGGACGGAACTCGATGGGCGACCGCCCCACGGTGATTTCACCGGCGTTGAGCGATTCGCGTTCCTCTTTGACTGCCGCAATGGCACGCTTAGCAGTTTCAAGGTCGGTGATGAACCACTCCTTGCCGCCCTTGTCGATATTCCTGAACTCCTTGCGCCGGATGCCACTGCGCTTCAACACCTCGTGCACATCCTTATCGTTGAAGCCGATGGTGCGTGAACCTTTGCGATAGCAGGCGGCCTCGGTGTAAAGCAGTTCGTAGGCAATTCCGGCAGTGGAGGTATATTGGTCTATGCGGTTGCAGGCGGCTTTGTTGAGCACCGTGCTACCGGGCGCGATGGCGGTGACGTCCACCTCGTCGGGGTCGGCATCCATCGTGGCCTCACCTATTTTAAGGCAATCTCTATGTGCGCCGTCATTGATGCGGAACACATAAATCAGCTTGGCTTTCAGTTCTTCAAAATACTTGGTTCTCATAGGCGGTCACTTAATAAGGTCTATAAATCGGATCCGTTTCCCTTTTTTACCTGTTGCCTTATCTGTAGCATGCCAGTCCTTGATTTGGCAATAGACACCGTTGTGTCTGCGGATATCATTTATCAGACAACCTTTACATTGACTGATTTCTTCCCTTGTCCCAAACAGGTCGGCAACCACCTCATGATGCTCACCGCAACTGTTCGGGACAACACCTTTCAGCCCGTCCATCTGCCATACGTTCCACGAGATGATGTAGGCGATGTAATTGATGGATTTCAGCAACGGGCACTTGCCGAACTTCTGCCGATAATATTCTATAAAGGAGATGAGCATGGATTCGCGTGCTATCAACAGGTTGTCTCCCTGCCATTCGTAAGCGTAGATACTCTTGTATGCTTCCTGTGCCCATTCCAACCATTCTCCGGAGGTTGCCGTGTTCTCGCCCACCACCCGCAGCTTGCGGTCAAGCAATCCGATGCGTTGTTCTATCGGGATAGCCTCCCCAGTTGTCGTATCATAACGGCTCACGATGTAAGGGGCTTCGCCACAGGTTATCTCCAGCCGGATGTCATGCACATAATCTTTCCATGTCTTACCATCAGGAAACAGAATCTTCTCTGCGTTCGGCTGCCACCGATGACAGCCCCGGCCGTCAGTGTATTCCTTATTGAACACATCCCTGCGCCCGAACCAAGCCTCATCAATCAGATTGTTCTGTGCATTGCATATCCACGATGGCGTGAACACCTCTGCCATGTTGCGCGAACGTGCGGTCTGGGTGTTACGATTTTTAAGAACACGGGGCATGATGACGTGCCCGTTATCTCCGGTAATAAGATGTGGAAGAATAGGCGAGTCATATTGATACCCGTGGCCAAGATGTTCATAGTCGGAAGTTGCCCAGAAGATGTTGTGCCGGACATCCTTTGTGCTCATTGTATGGTCTTTGAGCAGAGTGTCCAGCAGTGCAGGCGAAAGGCGGAATACTGCATCTTCCAATATGTCAGCTTCAAACGGCATTCTAATTTAGGGTTATCTCTTTCCAAGAGTTACTTAAATGTCTGTTTATTACTGACAGTCATCAGTTTAGTTCACCCAAGCAACATGAGGTGCTCGACAAAACATGTAAGAATAAGAAATAGACGTACATTTTTTTGTAAAAAAAGTCTTCTTTTACAGACTTTTTCAGTACCTTTGTACACTGTTGAGTAACTCTTGGAAAGAGAGTCGTGTTTTTCCCCTCCCCTCACACTTTTTTTTATTGCATGCCCTGCAAAGCCGACAGTATTATGTCGTTAGCCCTGTCTACAGCCGAAGTGTCAAGCGAGGCAAGATAAATCTGTGTCGTCTGCTCGCTGTCATGCCCCAGCCCCTCACTGATGGTGCTTATCGGGATGTCCTTTAATTTTGCTATGGAAGCCCAGCTGTGCCGGGCGACGTAGGTGGTAAGAGGCATCTGCAGCCCTATTTTCGCAGCTACGGTTTTCAGACTGCGGTTCACCCTGTAGTGGCGGTTTCGGTACTGATTGCGGTGGTTCGCAGTGAGGGATGTGATTATAGGGAAAAGAAACTCCGTCTCATTCCGCGGATATTTATCAAGAACATCCTGCATTTCCTCCGTCCATTTAATGGAAAGTTTCTGCCCTGTCTTACGGCGGCGGTAGGTTACGACGCCGTTTCTTAAATCCGACTTGCGCAGATAGGCAAGGTCTACGAAACTCATGCCGCGCAGATAGAAGGAGAGCATGAACATGTCACGGGCATAACCGGCAGACCTGTCCATGCCAAGTTCCAGATTCTTAATCCTCCTGATGGTTGTTATGTCCACAGCCCTCTTGGCAGTCTTTTCAACACCGGTATATACATGGGCGAAGGGATTTACATCCGGCGGAACCAAGGCCTGCTCACGTGCCCTGTTATACACAGCCCTCAATATCCGCAAGTGGAAGGATACGGAATTGGGGACAAGTCCTTTCGACAGCAAATAAGCCTCGTATGATTCCATCAGTTCCCGGTCAAGCGCATCCAGCATCAGGTCCTCACCGTTTCTGAAACGGGAAAAGCTGTTCAGTGCCGCCCTGTATGTCTCACTTGTGCGCTGACGGCCGTCATGCCTCAGCCGAGCTATGATGCTTTCCATAAAGCCGAAAAGGGACAGGTGTGACGTAAGCACAAAAAACTCGTCTACGATGTCCTCTGCACTGAACGGAATGCCCCGGTGCATGAATGAAACGACGATACGGTTGAAGCGGTTCATGTCCCACCGGATTTTGTCCCGTATGGACATGAGCATGTCTTTTCTTTCAGCATCATGCCGGACATTTATACTCCGGAGCTTCGCATCCCATTCCCACAAATACACTTTATAGCCCGTCTTAACCTGACGCGCCACCCTGTTATGGGTAACTTGGTAATAGATGGTGCCCTCCCTGTCATTGACGGAGGACTGTCTGAACTTTACTTTTACTGTTGCCATATATTCTTTTTTGGTTTCTATATATAAGTAACTGCTGACAATTAGTTTGACATAAGTAACTGTTGGAAATTAGTTTATACTAAAAACGCAGTTATTTTTTTATGCGGTTAGTGTACGGAACCGAAGGAGCAATGCGTGCATTGTGACTGAGTGACAAGCACTAACTGACAAAAAAGAACGTTTTCGTTAAGCCGGATGAGCAGAACGAAACTCGTTTCAGTTATGCCATGGCGAGAAAAGGTAGAATGAAATTCAACAAGTTTTAGTGAGAAAACATTATATTATAAAATAATTATCAATAGTTACTTATAATATCTTCTCACAAAACCAATTTCCAACAATTACTTATTTCTATATGTATAGTCATGGGTATACACAGGAACCGACTGAAAGAAGAAACAGGCACTGAATGATGTGTGTGTGTTCTCCATCCATACCGGTGAGTTTTCTTATTTTTCATGTCTCCGGCGCAGCATAATATCAACTTTCAGGGCGGTTTCCTGAGAATTTTCTGGCATTTTCCATAAGATTTCGCACAAAAACGCCATGAAATGCACGGCAAAACATTATCATTCGCAGTGTAAAAGGTTACCGTTCACACGGCAAAAGGTTACCATTTACATGACGAATGGTAACCTTTTGCATGACAGAAATTCACGGAAAAGGCATATACATAACACAACAAGCTGGTCTTCAGTCATATATCCAAAAGCAAAAATTCAGCGATTTTTCGGCACAAGAGTCAGGAAATTTTTATTTTCCTTAATTCTGCGCATAAAAACAATACCTGGTTTTCTTATTTTTTCATTGGTCTTCTGCGTTGAATACCACATATTCTCCCTTCTGACATGACAGACTCTCCCACTGCCCCGCCACGACATGATTTTCATGGAGAAGGGATAACAGCAAGCAAACTGACATGGACAAACTTATCTGAAACACAGAAAAGACAACGGAAAAATGCAAAATAAAATAGCTAACTAATTATTTTAGTTAAATAACTAAAGCTTTTAGTTGATTTCTTTTGAAAAATTTGGAGATAGGGGAAATTATGTGTTACTTTGTCGTCACAAAACAAATCAGCAACACATGCTTACCACATGACAGAAGAGCGCAGAGCCTTAAAAATCACAGAGTAAGCTAAAATAAAAACAAAGTGACGCTTATGAAAACACTTACCGCAAAAGAAGAAGAAATAATGAACCACCTGTGGGAGCATGGCGAGATGTCGATACGCGAGTTGCAGGCACTCTACGAGGAGCCCCAGCCGCACGTCAACACACTGTCGACCCTTGTAAGGATACTCGAAGAGAAAGGTTTTCTCGCTCACCGTGCCGTCAGCACACGAAGCTACAAGTACTTTGCGTGCATCACCCGTGAGGATTACCGTAACCGCTCCCTCACGGGAGTCATTGACAAACTTTTCGGCAAGTCTTATCTTGGTGCAGTCTCCACGCTTGTAAGTGAGGAAAAAATTTCTGTTGACGACCTCAAGGAACTCATCAGAGAAATAGAAGGAGAATGAACTTATGGGAGAGTTTCTCGTATATTCACTAAAGGTTTCCGTGTGTCTTGTGATGTTCTACATCTTCTACAAGCTGCTGCTTAGCCGCACCACCCTGCACACCTTCAACCGCTTCACCCTGCTCACCATCGTGGCGGCATCGCTGCTGCTGCCTTTCCTACACGTCACCGTATGGCAGGAAGCACAGCCCATGGCTGTCGGGACAGTAGCCATTGACCGCCTGATGGTTGCCGTGATGCCCGCAGAGGAAGAAACTTTCAGTATCAATGCAATACATCTCCTTATCATGGCATATATAGCAGGTGTCGTATGGTTTACAGCAATGATACTCGTTTCATACACCGGAATATACTGCATGATGCACAAGGCCGTGGAGACCGTCACCACAAATGACGGCACGAAGATACATATCCTCAATGACGACACACCGCCGTTCAGCTGGTTCGGCAATATCATCATAAGCCGCAGCGACTATGCCTCAAACCGCAGCGCCATAATAACCCACGAGATGGCACATGTAGGCAAGATGCATTCTGCCGACATCATCCTATGCAATCTGCTCACGGTGGTGCAGTGGTTCAATCCGGCAGCATGGCTGCTAAAGGCCGAGCTGCAGGACGTTCACGAATACGAGGCCGACGAAGCGGTGCTCAACAGCGGCATCAATGCCACGGCCTACCAGATGCTCCTTGTGCGCAAGGCCGTCGGCGACCGTCTGTTCGCCATAGCAAACAATCTGAGTAAAGACTCACTAAAAAAGAGAATAACAATGATGAAGACCAAGAAGACAAACAAATGGGAATGTGTGAAGGCATCAGTAGCACTTCCTTTGGCAGCCGTGGCTGTAGTGGCTTTCGCCAATCCAAAAGTGGAAAAGATGGAGGAAAGCATCGTAACAAATTCTGAGGCTCTCATGCAGGCTGCCGGACAACAGATTCTTGGCGCACCCCGGGAGACTGCCGTGGCTGCCGCTGCTCAGGACGCTGTCAAGGCGGAAGCGCCGGAGGTACAGGTCCAGGACGATGACAAGACATACGATGTCGTGGAAGAGATGCCTTCATTCCCCGGAGGCGTGAAAGCCATGATGGATTATCTCAGCGCAAACGTAAAGTATCCGGAAGAGAAGGGCAAGGATTCACCGCTTGTTGTTGTAGACGGAAAAACTATCAGCGAGACCGAATATCTGTCAATCAACAATATAAATCCTGAGGACATAAAGGAAATTACCGTTCTGAAGGACAAGACTGCTATGGATAAATACGGTGATGATGCCAAGAACGGCGTGATTGTCATCACAATGAAGAAATCTCAATAGGGTTGTGCGGTTATGCAGTTGTAGGGGTATACGGAAGGTTACCGTTGCTATGCATCCCTAATGTTTGGCTACAACCCACAAACCCAAAATCAATCACCTGACACAGAATAGGACTTTCCTACTCCACATTAGGAATTTCCCGTTTGGCAGATACATGAAAAATACGTAACTTTGCACCGGACAATAAAAAATACAGTAAAGACTATGAATACAAAAAACTTTATGATGCCGGTAATCTTTGCCGTTGCAATGAGTGCCTGCACCACAGGAAAGACGGTAATGAAGACCAATGGCGGACTCTTCGGCGAGTGGAACATAGAACAGGCCATGGGCAAGAGCACTGCCGGAGGTGACAGTCCTGCAGTAATCAACTTTAGCCCTGACGGGCGCATAAACGGCAATGCCAGCGTCAACTCCTTCTTCGGCAGCTATACCGGCGACGGAAGGAACATGACCTTCTCGCAGGTGGGCATGACACGGATGATGGGACAGAGCATGGAAATTGAAGATGCCGTGACACAGGCTGTCAACACAACTGCACGCATGAGCATCAACGGCGATAAAGCCTTGGTCTATGACAAGGACGGCAACATAGTGATGAAACTGACAAGAGTCGTGAAAAAGTAAGTTTTCTATATAGCAAGAAAGAGCAACAGATATGCAAAAACTCCTTTACGGAACACAGCATATTCTGTTGCTCTTCTTTTTTATGCCGTAATCTTATCTGTGGGGAAAACAGTTCCGGAAGACCCGCATATACATGTCAACCGCAGTATTCAGCAGTGACAGCCGACTCTGCACAGTTACGTAAAAGGCGGTAGAAAAACAGAAAAAAGGCACCGGATGAAGTGCTTTTCGATTTTTTTTCTTAAATTTGCACCTGATAGCTGACTCTGCAACAGTGTTAATCAGAGAGTTTTTGAATGATATGGATATTCTGACACATTTTAGGAGCATAGAAGAACTTACCAAAACACTCTCACGAGAGCAGAAACTACTGAGTGAGATGTTTGAGAAGCGGAAGCTGATGAAGTTTCCGATGGAGCTTGCCATGGAGCTTGTCGGAGGAAATGACAGCAGACTGAGAAAGCTGGTTGACTATGGTGTTGTGGTGGAAACCGGAAATACCATTGAGATAGAAAGTGACTATCTGAATTTCTTTGAAGAGGTGCTGAACGTCAATGAGGAAATCAGTGTGTTGAGCGTACAGGAATGTATCAACACCCTGAAAGAGTATATCGGATATTTTCTGCAAGAGACGAACGCCAACCGCAAAGCCGGGTATCAGGACTATGTTCGGCAACTGTTAAGGAAGACAGGCTTCAGAACATTGAAAAATGTGGTTGATTTAAAGCGCAACACGGACAATGCCTATAAGCAGGAGCCAAACTATATCATCAAAAAGCAGAAACTGCAGAATCTGGACGAGAAGAGCCGCAGCATACGCGCCATGATACGCGAATGTGAAAAGCTGATGGACAATGAACACGCTTTCTTCATCATGGCAAATGACCCGCACATGGCTAAGACCTGCAGCGATGTGAAGCGTGATTTTGTTGAGGCTTATCATGCACTCATGGAGATTGACAGACAAATTATTTCCTATATTAATCAGATAGAGCAGCAGAACAAACTTTATAAAAAGATACGAAAGCTGAAATATTTGCAGGAACAACTTCTTATCAAGACTGATACGAACCTTATGCAAGTGCTGGACGAAAGGAATCCTCTCTGGATGGAGCCTCGTCAATACAGCAAGATTCGTCTGTCTTTGGAAATGCTGAGAGAAAACGAGCAGGTTGTGAAGTTGCTGAGACGAATAGCCGAACGCAATGGCATACGGAAAACGACAAGAACAGAAGCCGAGCCTCTGACAGATGAGGATTTGCAAGAGCATAGCCGACAGTTGAAAGAGGTGGATTCTGCAGAAGTATGGAATGCGTTTTTGGCATCAGGTTATGATCTGTTTGGATTTATCCTGAGGTATGACTATAAGGCGAAACGCACCATGGAAGATTATGCTGCTCTTTTCTGTCAACTGGTCATCTTGCATCCTGATGAATGTCGGATGACAGGGAAATATGCTATTTATCAAGACATTGAATATCCTATAATTTATGCGAAATAATACTCTCAGAATATATGAGCGGTTAAGCCGGGGAGAATTCCTTTCGGCCGACAGTACAGATTCCTCTATCCGTCATTTGTATGATGATGTGGAGGAGAATGTGGAGGACTATACAGATTACTTCAAGGAAATTGGTCTGAAACTGGAGACCGGTAATGGTTACTTCTATTTTTCGCGAATAGGAGAAAGCAGGCAGGCGATAGAACAGAAATTGGAAAGTTTCTCGAAATGGTTGGATTATCTGGATTTTCTGAAGTGCTACAACCAGGCGTTTACTGCCGGATATCAGTTCCGTAAAAGTCATTTAATAGAACAGATTAGTCTGGATATAGAGCTGAGAGAGAAAGCCAATCGTCTGTTCAAGAAATACGGCGTGGGTTCAAATGTTGAGGTCGTAAACAAATTGCTTCAGGAGATGCAGAATATGGGCTTTGCAGAGTGTATCAGCGAGCTTGATGAGACTTTTAAGATTACCTCGGCATTCCGCTATGTCGAGGAATTGGTTGAAATGATTCAAATAGTCAACGAAGATGAAGTACCTGAATAAGATTATTTTTATCAATAGTGCCAATATTCCGTATGCAGAAATTGCCGTAGACGGCAATGTGCATTTTACAGGAACACAGGGTGTAGGTAAAAGTACAGTGTTGAGAGCACTGCTGTTTTTCTATAATGCCGACAAACATCGTTTGGGTATTCAACAAGGACAGAAATCGTTTGATGAGTTTTATTTCCGTCAGTCAAACTCTTACATACTGTATGAGGTGATGCGTGATAATGGTGCATATACCATAATGGTAAGCAGATATCAGGGACGTGCTTCATGGAGATTTATCGATGCGCCCTATCAGCGTGAATGGTTTGTAGCGGATGACAGGCGGGTATTGAGCGACTGGGTGAAGATTCGTGAACGCATAGACAAGAATGTGGCAGTTTCTGCAAGAATAGAATCCGGTGTGATGTTTAAGGATATTATCTTCGGTAATACTCATGATCACAAATACACACGTTATGCGATAGTGCAAAGTTCGCATTATCAGAATATCCCACGAAGTATTCAAAACGTTTTTCTTAATACGAAACTGGATGCGGACTTTGTGAAGAACACAATCATACAGTCTATGGCAGACGAGGAAGTTCCTATTGATTTGCAGACTTACAGACGTCTTGTTACAGATTTTGAGCGAGAGTATGATGAGATAGACTGTTGGTTCCGCCAGACACGTGACGGTAATTATCCCGTGCGCCAGCAGGCATTGAAAATAGCCGAGCAGGGACGCAAAATAGTAGCACTCGACCAGCAGCTGCTTGATATATGGCGTATGCTCAATCATGCTGTTGCTTATTGCGAACAACATATACCGCTATTGGAAACCGAGGCTACAGAAGTGAAAGCGGAGATAGAGAAAGAACATTGCCGTGAAAAAGAACTTACGGCAGAATATAATAAAGAAAAAGACTCGTTCAATCAGGAACTTGGTGCAGAGAAAAGCAAACTGAAAGAAATTGCACAAGCAAGAAAGAGTTTTGAAGCTATTGGTATGGAGGACAAACTCATTCTTGCCGCCCGTGAACCTGCTATCAAACAGGAAGTGGCTGATAAGCAAGCACTGTTGGATGATTTATTGAAAACGCATGCTTCGATAGAGGATAAGTATAACATTGCAAGGGGAAAACTGGAGAATGCCCGTCAGGCGTTCGAGAATGTTCAGAAAGAAGCATACTGGCGGAAACAAACTGAACTTCAGACAAAGCGTAAGAATCTGGATGTGGAACGTACCAAGAACCGGAGTCTGGTTATGGACGCTTTCAACAGCTGGCGGCATGAGTCTGACGAACGCTTGCAATTTTTGTTGACTGAACAGCATAGGGCTGATAATGCGCTGAAGGAACTCCGTCAGTGGCATCCTATGGCCGATGATATAACGCTGGTGGATGAACAGCTTCAGCAGTTGAATTTGAAGGAGAAAGAGAATACGGCTCAGCAGACCGCAGTAAGAAGTCAGATTGACAAAATTACTGCCGAATATGAGCTGAAAGAGACTGATTTAAGACATACATGTAAACGCGAACAGGAAAGTCTTGAGGCAGACCGTGCACAAATCCGTACACAAATAGTAAAAATAGACGATCTGCTTGCTCATTTGGACGGCTCTTTATATAAATGGCTTTGTGAGAATACGGAAGGTTGGGAAAATACGATAGGCAAGGTGGTTGACGAGGAACGGATTTTATATGCACAAGGGCTTGAACCGCAGTTGGACACCGCTTCTGACAACTTGTTCGGCATAAGGTTAAATCTGGATAATATTGCCTCAGTGCATCGCACTCCTGACGAGTATAGACTGGAGAAGAAGAACAGGGAAGAGCAAATGCAGCAGATTAACCGTCAGCTCACACAATTACCCATTACTCTTCAGAATGAGATAGAGAAACTCGGAAAGAAATATGCGACACAGCTCAACCCACTCCGGCAGAAAGCTACATTATTAAAGGTTGAAGAAGAACAGATACCTATGAAACGGCAGAATCTGCAAAACCAACGGCATAAACTGGAGATGGAAGAGCATGAACGGATTGAACAAGAAAAGGAAATCCGTGAACGCTCCTTCAATGAAGCGTTGCTGAAAGTGCAAGCGGAGAAAGCAGCTCGTGAGAAACGTGAAGCAAGAAACAAAAAAGAACTTAAAGAACTGGACACCTTATTTAATAGAGGCTCAAAAGCTCTTGATGAGGAACTGCGCATTTTCAAAGAATCGCAAGATGAAGAATCGTCTGTGCGCAATCGGGATTTTTCATTACAGAAGAAACAACTTGAAGAGCAACGGAATGAAGAGCTTTCAGGTAGAGGTGTTAACATGCAGTTGCTTGAACAGTATCAGAAAACTTTAGATGGACTGAATGCACAACTGAGTAGAATTGAAAGCGAACGTGCGATAGTCATCAGATATCGTGATGCTGAACAAAATCAGTTTGCTAAAGAGCCGGAAATCAAAAAAGCCATAAAGGCGATTGAACAGCAACTGTCTATGATGCGCCAGCGTTATGAGGATAAACGGACACGCATGGAGAAAAAACGCAAGGAGCTGGAAGAGCGTCAGCATGCAGTTCTCAAAGAACTGACACATAGGAAAGAAGGATTGAATCTTTATCACCAGATGGTGGAGAATGAACATCTGGTGCCTGATGATTATCTTTCTGACGGAAATATGACGGAAACGCATCATGATTGCCAGCAGCTTTTGAGCCAGCTCAGGGGTACGGTCAATCAAAAGCGCGAATCCATAGACACGCTTAAAGCTCTCGTTGTCAATTTCAACCGTAATTTCAAGCCTCAGAATGCTTTCCATTTTAACACCATGCCGGTGACTGACAATGACTATCTACAAATTGCCGGTGATTTGCAGGACTTCATGGACAATAACAAAATCGAGGAGTTCCGCAGACGTACCAGCGAGCATTATAAAGATATCTTGGGACGTATTTCGACAGAAATCGGTTCACTGATGAAACGCAGGTCGGATGTAGACGGGGTGATACTTGACATAAACCGTGATTTTGTAGAGAAGAATTTTGCGGGAGTAATCAAGAGTATTGAGCTGAGAGCGAATGAATCATCCGACAGACTCATGCAACTGCTTATGTCTATTCATGATTATACCGTAGAGAATGCTCTATCCATCGGCGAGCTGAATCTGTTCTCAAGTAGCAATCGGGATGAGGTGAACCGCAAGGTCGTGGATTATCTGAAGAGTCTGTCCCATTATTTGCAGAACGAACCAAATCGGCCATCCGTATCATTAGGTGACGCTTTCCGTTTGCAGTTCCGTGTGAAGGAGAATGATAATGACACGAACTGGGTTGAGCGTATTAATAATGTGGGGTCAGACGGTACTGACATTCTTGTGAAAGCAATGGTCAATATCATGCTCATTAACGTTTTCAAGAAAAAGGCAGCCCGAAAGAGTGGCGATTTCATTGTTCACTGCATGATGGACGAGATAGGACGTCTTCACCCTAATAATATCAAAGGTATTCTGCAATTTGCCAATTCACGCAATATCTATCTCATCAACAGTTCACCAACGTCATATAACCCTTACGACTACCGGTATACTTATCTGTTGAGTAAACATGAAATGAAGACAAGAGCAGAAAAATTACTGAAACGAATAAAATAGCCGGAGATTATATGGCAATAAGTGCATCTATACAGACATTGATAGCAGGCGGACAAGTCGCAGGCTCAAAGCTAAGCCGTAAGTTGTGTGAAGAGCTGTTGGCAGAAGGCATGCTATTGGTAACATCTCATGGCTCAAGAAAATCATATCGTGCCCGTGACACAGCGGCATTAAAAAGATTTTTAATGGATAAGGATGAGAGTTTCCGCATGCTCGAAGCGAATGCTTCTGATTCCCGTGCGTCAATGGCAAAAGAAACAGGAAACTCCAAACTATTGACGGTTCGTTCCTGTCCGGGATTTCCCGTAAACAGCTACGAGCCTGTTGAATGTTTCCTTAACGGAAAGCCTTTTATGGTAAACCCGCAGGAAGGAAGTTTCCTCTTTGTGGCAGAATGGAGAACATTTGCCATTCCGGAAGACGTGGTGGTTATTGGCATAGAGAATATGGAAAATTTCAGGATGATTCGCCGGCAAAGGGTATTGTTTGAGGAATATCTTAAAGCGCATAAGCTTTCAAACAGGGCGCTCTTTGTGTCAAGGTATCCGCAATCAACTGACCTAAGGAAATGGCTATGCGCCATTCCTAATCACTATCTTCACTTTGGTGATTTCGATTTGGCTGGCATCCATATTTTCCTCTCGGAATTTCAGCATCATTTGGGTAAAGAACGTTCTTCATATCTGATTCCTGCTGACATAGAATCACGCCTGAAATCAGGTTCAGGGAAAAGATATGATGAACAGTATTGGCGTTTTAAAGATATAAAGTCAGACGTATCCGATTTACAGCATCTGATAGCTTTCATCCATCATGAGCGAAAATGTTATGACCAAGAGGGTTATATTTCTTGTGAAAGGTTGGGAAGACATGACTGACCCTCCTATGTCGCGATTCATCTAAGTCTGTCATGGTTTTAACTGCTTTCTGTAAACAGAATCCCAAGTACTACCGTCTTTATCTTTCCGTACGGCATCTTTAGATATGAATATGAGTGCTTTTTGCCAGAATGTCTTTTTGCTGTCGTGCTCCTTTACACGTTCTTTAAAGCTCCCTGTTTCACCGATATATACCTGTGGCTTGGTAGATCCTTCTTCATACAGGATACTGTGTCAAAAAGTGTATATGAATAAGGCTTTAACAAGGTCAACACTTGCACATCAGCCCTAAAGTTTGTAATTTAGGAGTGAGCAAACAACGGATAATAAAATCCCTAAGAAAAAGTTGGTACCCCGTAAGAAGTTTGTATCTTTATAATTGTAAACAAATAAGATAGGAGAATAGATTGCGATAATTACCGATCGTAAAGTTACTGAAATTTTCTGTATTATCGATGAATTTTCCAAAAAAAATACACGAAGAACTTGACAAAAATGTGTATCCGAGCCTCCCTGGCGGCGACGGAAGGAACATGACCTTCTCGCAGGTGGGCATGACACGGATGATGGGACAGAGCATGGAAATTGAAGATGCCGTGACACAGGCTGTCAACACAACTGCACGCATGAGCATCAACGGCGATAAAGCCTTGGTCTATGACAAGGACGGCAACATAGTGATGAAACTGACAAGAGTCGTGAAAAAGTAAGTTTTCTATATAGCAAGAAAGAGCAACAGATATGCAAAAACTCCTTTACGGAACACAGCATATTCTGTTGCTCTTCTTTTTTATCTGTACGTCCTTACCATGCTGTGCCCAGAGACGGTATCTCTCACGGCATCAGAACAGCATTGGCATTATTGCTGTTCCACCGAACGGTATATGGTCTTCTTCCCATTTTTGATGATCAGCTGTCCGTCTGCCGGCGAGACGGTTCTCCTACCGGAAATGTCGTACATCCGGACACCGGCATCTCCCATTCCTTTCCAGACGTGCTCCAAGCCTGACGCCGTATCGGCAGAGAACACGATGATCACAAGATTTGTATTGGTATTGTTCTTTGTAAGACTGTAAGTCTCCCCCGCCAGTGCATGGAATGAGTATTTGCTCTCCGCGTCTGGCGAGAAAGAAGTGCCGTTTAGATATGATTTGCCGGAGCCGGAGGTAAAATAAAGCGTTACCGTACAGTCATATACAGGAGAAATCGCCACACTTGTACTTGACTCCATCTTTACGCAGACATCGTATGTCACTCCGGCATATGTCACTGTTCCTTTCTTCGCATAGTTTCCCTTTACGGATACGATGTCAGGCATCGAGGGAGTGTTTCCCGTAAAATGGCATATCTCTTCTGACGGTATGGACGATGGAGGAAGGTCTCTCTTTATATTTATTGTATAGGTTCTCATTGTCACTCCGTCCTCCGCTTCTATGGTAAATGCAGCCGTTACCATAGAGCCTTGTGCCGGTGTCTTAACGATGTAGCTATTACCTGATATGGTCACACCGGTATACTCTTTTATTTTCGCATTTTCCGCAGGGATGACAGTTATCACATATTGTGTCTCCACGACATCGTATGGAACGTTCATCATATAGGAATTGTCAACAGTTATCGGATTCCCGTCTATCAAGAACGTCGCCGACGCATCATTTGACAATACAGGACCGGCATCATATTGAATTTCCTGTGACTTCAGAATATAGTCACACTCTATCTCCGGCATATTCATAGGCGTACCGTCCACATTCAGTTCAGTACCACATGGTACCGTTATCCACTTTTCCTCACCAGGCAGAAGCCCACGCAATGATGTCCCGCTGCGGTTGCCGTCTATCGCGAAATAAGCATCACGGTATATTGGGGCCACACCTGTATTGGTTACTAATATATTCGTAACGGTTCCGTCGGTAGTGCATCGCTTCACCACGAAATGGTATCCGGTCGCAAAAGCAGCACTCTTGAAACGCTCACCGGTACCATACACGCCCTCAGGTGCATCGTTTGCTATCATGAAAGTGACATGGTACTTCGAGGCCTGCTCTTCCCATGTATGCCCATACATTCCTGCCGGATTAAGAAAATTCTTCTGATCGTTGTCCGTATAATAGCTTATCTCACCACCAGCAAATCCTTTCTGCCAGCGTGTCTCGCTTCCTATCGCATTCCAGCACTCCTCGTTATAGCCGTCATTTGTGCCTGTCTCATGGTCTTTGTGCATGAAAGAGTCATCGAAACAGCCGAACGGAATTGTCATCAATGCTGCATCTTCCGTGACAGGCGACAGAGAACTGTCCGTTGCGTCTATGGATATTCCCCACGGAATTGACGTCATAGTCTTCTCCATATGGATGAAGAACTCTTTCTGATACTCCTTCGACGGGAAGTTCTTCCCCAGTTGCAAGGCTGTACCAAAAATATGATACTCGCTCCAATGTCCGAATCCCACTTCCAGAAAGGCAAGGCGAGGGTCTGAGGAATAGCGTGCCGCGAAATCACTATAGAACTGTTTTGTAAAGCGTTTCAGTTCCTCGTTACTCCAGTCAGCGTAATAGGTCGGCCCGTCACCTTTAACTTTATTGTAAGTCTCGGAGTAATCGCTGCGGTCCTTTATGTATTGCGGGACAGCTGTCATACCCGCCGTCTTGCCGTCCACGTCTTTGGAATCGGGATACTCATAGCGGAAACGTGCTATCAACTGATGGCCACGTGAAGAGACATCATCAAGAATATTGTCAAACCAAGTCCAGTCGTATTGTATCGTACCGTCATCGGCACATCCTGTTACAACCTTACACGGAAGACAGTAAGCGAACTCCAACTGTATGCTTTGCCCGTGTGTATCTTTCAGGTCTTCAGCCTGTTCCGGCCACAATACAAGTCCGGTCATTGGCTGTGGTTTTGTCACCGCACTCCTCAGAACGACTTCTGAAGACTCCGCCATGGCATTCATTACCGTCATCACTGTTGCGATGAATGATATTAAAGTCTTTTTCATATTACTACATTTTATCTGCTATCTATGTTTTATCAGTATAATACGGCCGTCTTCTGACATCGTGGAAAGATGCCGTCCGTGCCTGTTGCCGTCTTAATAAAGAATATTATTCCGGCAAGCGAATTGGGATCGTTTTTTATCGGAGAAAACGTCTCTGTATGCACAAGAGGAAAGAAACCCATATTGTCAAGACTTCGCTTTCGGCCTCATAATCCCTTATTTCCCGCTGCAGTCCACAGTCTTCCACACGCCGGCAGCCAATGCAGCACCTAAGAACGGGCCGACGATGAATATCCAAAGGTTTGCCAATGCCGTGCCACCCTGGAATAATGCCGGCGCAATGGAACGTGCAGGATTGACAGAAGTGCCGGTATAGCGTATGCAGACAAGATGGACGAGAATGAGGCTCAGACCGATGGCAATGCCTGCGAAATTGTTTGTTGCGCCGTTGGTCTTTGATGTCGCACCAAGGGCAACGAGAACGAAGATGCAAGTGAAGATAGCCTCTGCCATCAAGCCGCCAACAATGTTTACACCTTCCTGAAGGTCGTTGGCTCCGGTACCTTCAAGGCCGGCATTTCCCGTAAGCAAGGCCAACAGTGACGAGCCGATAATGGCGCCTGCCACCTGGAAGAGCATATACATTCCGGCATCCTTGCAACTCATTCTGCCACTGAGCCATACGCCCAGCGTGATGGCAGGATTGATATGACAGCCGCTGATGCCGCCAATAGTGTATGCCATTGCCACGACAGCAAGACCAAATGCCATTGCCGTTCCTACGACTGCCGGTATATTGTTTACAGGTTCACAGCCAAGACTTACAGCCACGCCGCAACCCATCAGCACAAGGATCATTGTGCCGACCATTTCCGCCAAATACTTTTTCATAGTTTTCTTGTTTTTAGTTATTAATAAAAAAAGTCAGTGAAATACCTCTGATATACTGACAGAACATAGAGGTACGGTTATGGATGATAGTGTTGCAGAAGGAGTTCCTGCTTATGAAAACAATTGAATGAGTCAGACAAACATAACCCCGTCCTGTCGTTTTTCTTTGAAATCAATACCCGGATGCAAATATACATTATTTTCCTCATACCGCCAAATAAACGGCTGATTTTTTATCCATTAAGCCCAGAAAATGCAATAATGCCGCTGTAAAGAATACAATATCAACTAAATCCGGAATATCAGCAAGCGGCAAATATTTATATGGATGTTCCTGATTTCGGGATAGCGGCACATATCAGTCAGGCTCCTGTCCCATGCATCCCACACGGTCTTCCTCCGTCAGCGCCCGTATCACGCGGCATGGGTTTCCGGCAGCAAGGACATGCGGCGGTATGTCATGCGTAACGACACTTCCCGCACCTATGACGGCACCATCGCCAATTGTAACTCCGGGAAGAACCGTAACGTTTGCCGCAAGCCACACATCATTGCCTATAGTCACGGGCTCGGCCTTCATGACTCCCGCATTGCGCTGGTAAGGCAGCAGGGCATGCTTTACGGTATATATGCCACAGTTCGGGCCGACGAACACATCATCGCCTATCGTGACGACAGCCTCATCAAGTATCGTGAGATTGAAGTTCGCCACAAAGTTTTTCCCTATGAAAACATGCTTCCCGAAATCGCAGCGGAAAGGCGAATGGATAAGGAACGGAGTGCCTATGCCGCCCAACATGCCGCGTATCAGTTCTTCGCGTTCCTTCTTCCTGCCCGGTTCCATGGCGTTGAGGCGGAAACATTTGGTCTCCGTATCCTGAAGCATCTGCGAGATGTCTTTGTCAAAGCCATACACCCACTTCCCTGCATGTAAATCTTCTATGAGTTTCATTATTCCAAATATTTTTGCAAAAAGATATTTTTGCTTCCATAGTGGCAGACCGGAAAAGGCCCAAGCCTTTCCCTTCATCCTTACAGGACACCACCAAGGGAGCCGATTCCAGCTGCAAAGTTAAGCATAAATCTTCAATTACCGAAATTTCATGTCCCGCGAGGGGCACTTCCGGGGCTGTCAGGCCATGCGAGAGCGAACCGGAAGCGGGAGAGCCTGCCGCAGATTTCCATCAGAGATGCCACAGGTTGCCATGACATCTACCGTAGGTTTGCCAGAATCCGGCACCGGCGTTAAAATGCCCCTGATACTGCCGCCTATCGTCCCCTGCAGAAAAAGTGTTTCACAGTGTGAAAAAACAGCGTTACAGAATGTGAAAACCGTTATATTTTCTTTGCACACCACCACTTCACTTCGCCGGTGCAAGCCGGCAGGGAGACATGCCGCCGTAAAAAAGAATTTCACAACAGTCATGTTTTTTCTTGCATAATTCACGGAAAGTATGTAACTTTGTGGCGGATTTGGCAATGGAATCAGGTGAAAATCCTGAACAGTCCCGCTGCTGTAATCTCTGTTATGGCCGTTTTCAGGAAATCCACTGTTATCCCATGCGTACGGATAACGGGAAGGAGAATACGGAAGAGAAAGTCAGAAGACCTGCCATTCCACGGAAAGCCGTAGTCCGCTCGTGGGTTAGGGACTATGACAAACAACAACATTCTAAATTCCATGACAGTATGATACCTCTCAGACCGCTGGCATTACTGTTGGCAGACTTCCTGACCGGCTGCCATGCTTATGCACAACAGTACGACACAATAGCGAAAGAAGACACCATTAGTGCGGTCAGCATCGTGTCCACTTACCGCGGACGTGACCTGCGGAGCACTGCCCCGGAATACTCTCTCGGGATGGATGACTTCAGCAAACTCGGCGTAACAGACATAGGCAGCGCACTGCATAAGTTGCCGGGCGTGACTCTGCGCGACTACGGCGGTGCAGGAGGAATGAAGACTGTCAGCGTACGCGGATTCGGCACAAGGCACACTTCGGTTGTCTACGACGGAGTCTCGCTGAGCAACTGCCAGAGCGGGGAAATCGACCTCTCTCGCTATTCTATAGACAACGTTGCCGGCCTGTCGCTCATCGTAGGCGACAACGAGGACATCTTTCAGCCCGTAAGGAACGTCGCCTCGGCAGCAGTGCTTAACATCAGGACCCGGAGATTGCCGACGGACGACCTCAGAACCCGCCTCACGGCACAGCTGCGCACCGGTTCATGGGGATACGTCAGCCCTTTTCTGCGTATAGAGAAGAACATCTCGCCTAAGCTCAGCATCAATGCTGCCGGGGAATACACATATGCCGACAACGACTATCCCTACACTCTGACAAACGGCATTGAGAAGACTCATGGCAGACGGCAGAACAGCAGAATGAAATCGGGACACGGAGAGCTGAACATCGCCTACAGCCCTGACAGCCACAACCGGCTGGCCATGAAACTGTACTACTATGACAACAGCCGGCAGCTGCCTGGGTTAGTTCATCATCAGGTCAATGACAGTAAGGAGACACTCCGCGAACAGAACGCCGTGGCACAGATGGGATGGAGGGCTTTGCTCACAGAGAAACTGAGGCTGGCATATATTGCAAAGTTCAGCTATGCGATGAGTGACTATAAGGATCCGGCATACACAGGCGGCATCATGGACCACCGGTACTATCAGCGTGAGGTGTACACATCGGTATGCCTGCTGTACACTCCTGCCGAGAAATGGGCTTTTGACTATTCTGCCGATTATTCGTTCAGCAACTTCACGGGAAGTGACGTGGAAATGTACCGCAATCCCCTGCGACATACGGTCCTGCAGAGCATGACAGGAAAATTTTCCTCCGGCAGGCTGACAGCAACGGCACGACTGATCCATTCCTTATACTATAACGGAGCTTCGGCAGGAGAAAGCGCGCCAGACATAAACCATCTGTCACCGTCCGTATCTCTCAACCTGAGACTTCTTCCGAGAGAGGAACTGTTCCTGAGACTTTCGTACAAGGACATATTCCGGTCACCCACGTTCAATGAACTGTACTACAAGCATTACGGCAGTACGACACTGAAACCCGAGAATACAAGTCAGACGAATCTCGGCATAACCTGGTACAGACAATACGGTCACGGAAGCGAATTCAGCATAACCGCCGACGGATATTTCAACAGTGTTACGGACAAGATTGTCGCCGTTCCGCGAAACATGTTCCTATGGACAAACATAAACATGGGACGCGTACGCACACTCGGAGCGGACATAACGGCAAGCGTCACGCACCGTCTGAACAGACTTCACACACTCACATTTACAGGAAACTACACTGCACAGTCAGTAAGGAACCGCAGTGACAAGTCATCGCCATACTACAATCTCCAGATAGCCTATACGCCGGAATATACAGGAAGCGTCTCCATGGCATGGGAGAACCCCTGGACAAACCTCTCCGTCAACGGGACAATGGTGACCGAGCGCTGGGCTACGAACGAGCATCTGCCGACAACAATGCTTGACGGCTACAGCGATTGGAGCGCAACAGCATGGCGAGACATCAGCCTCGGAAAAGGCATGATTCGGCTGCAGCTTGACGTGAAGAACATCTTCGACAAGCAATACGATGTTGTCCGGTGGTACCCGATGCCAGGACGCAGTTGGAAATTTGCCGTAAGATATACATTATAGCATCAATCAAAAAGTAACAAAACATAAACAACCATGAAGAAATTTATCCATCTTTTGGCGGCAGTCTTTGCACTGACAGCCTGTAACAATGACTCCGATTACACATACACCATAGACCCGGTGCTCATAGCCAACGGCCTGTTCGTTGTCCAGGAGGGCAGCTTTGGCAAGGTTAACGGTTCCATCGGCTACTACGACTACTTCGCAGACAGAAGCGACAATGACAAATACTTTTCCGCAAACAATGTTGCGCTCACCGGCACCATCAACGATGCTGCAATCTGCGGCAACAACATCTACATCCTCGGCTCCGACGAGAAGACCGTCTATGTGGCAGACAAGAACACCATGAAAAAAGTCACGAACATCAAACTGGAGATCAGCGGACAGACATTCACTCCACGCCATGCCGTAGTGAACGACAACTACATCTATGTCTCCACATACGAGAACAAAGTCATTGCCATTGACGGCACCAACAACACCATAATGGAGACCTACGACTGCGGAAGCTACTCTGAAGGCCTGGCACTGCTCAACGGCTTCCTCTATGTAGCAAACTCTGACTACGGATACGGCAACGCCTCCATCTCAAAGATAAACCTGCAGACCGGCACTACGGAAACCATAAAGAACAGTAATATGTACAACGTGGTGGACGTACAGGTTTCAAAGGGACGGGTCTTCTATCTTGACTCCGGTTCATATTCCCCCCAAGAGCCTTATGCACAGATAAATTACGGTATTTTCGAGCTGAAAGCGGACGGCACATCGGAATTTGTCACAGCTGCGACAGAAATGCTTGTCGTCAACCACAGAATCCTCGGTATCAACAACCCTTATTCTTATCCTGCGGTCAAGCCAGAATATTTCCTCTACGACATAGAGACAAAACAGAAAAACGAATTCTGCAAAGGCACCGAGATTGAGTCACCGAACAAGATTTCCATGGATCAACTCAACGGGAATGTACTCATCACCTCACGCCACATAATTTCCGGCTATCCAAGCTATGACACTCCGGGATACTGCGCCGTGTACAGAATAACATCCCTGGGGAACAACATCTTCACAGGAAGATACCTTGGCAAGTTCGATTGCGGTGTAGGCCCTTCATATGTTATTCCTAACATGAATTATGTTCAGTAAAAAGTTTTATATTGTTACATTAGCGGCGGTGCTTGCTTTACTCACTTCATGTGCAGGAAGCGGCACCGCTTCCCGTATTGGCGGAGCAGAGAATGTCAGCATGAAATATGCCAGACTGCTCACCATGCAGGAAAGAGAGGGATTCATATTGGCAGAAATAAAGAATCCGTGGGATACGGCAAAAATACTGCACCGCTATATTCTTGTTCCAAAAGGACACGAGAACGACCTGCCGGAAAATATCCCTGAAGGCGACATCGTAGGCATCCCGCTCTCCCACAGCGTCTTCTCAGGCTCCGTGCACGTCAGCCTCATTGACCGGCTCGGTGCATATAATAGTGTGAGTGGTGTCTGTGACCTGCAGTTTATGAACCTTTCGAAAATCCATACCGATGCCGGCAAGGGAAAGCTCCGCGACTGTGGCTCAAGCCTTAATCCTGACATCGAGGCCATCATTGACACTTCCCCCGATGCCATTCTTCTGTCCCCGTTTGAGAACAGCGGTTCTTACGGAAAGCTCGGCAAACTCGGCATTCCTCTCATCGAGTGCGCCGACTATATGGAGACAAGCCCTCTTGGCTGTGCGGAATGGATGAAGTTCTACGGGATTCTCTTCGGCAAGCAGGCGGAAGCTGACAGTCTTTTTACTTCAATGGAGAAAGACTATAACCAACTGAAAGCTTTGGTGAAAGGAAAGAAGTCCCCTACCGTCTTCACCGAGAAGAAATACGGCTCCGCATGGTATGTGGCAGGAGCGAACAGCACCATAGGACAGATGCTTTCAGATGCCGGTGCGGAATATATATTCAAAGATGAACAATCCTCCGGCGCCAGGCCTTATGCCCCTGAGGTGGTATTCGACAGGGCACAGAAGGCACAGATTTGGCTCATAAAGTACAATCAGGAGAAACCTCTATCCTATTCTGACCTGTCCAAGGAATGGAGCAATTACACAAAGATGAGCGCATTCAAGAACAGAAACATATTTGCCTGTAACCTCGGAGAAACCATGTACTACGAGGAAACGCCCTTCCATCCGAATCTCCTGTTAAGAGACTATATAAAGATCTTCCATCCTGAACTTCTGAAAGATTATCAGTTAAGATATTACAGATGCTTAGAATAGCCTTTTGCTTCATACTGCTTACGGTACTGTCCGTCGCAAGCCTCCTGTACGGTTCCGTGGACATTCCGGCGGAGCAGGTGTTCCGTGTGCTTGCCGGAGGTTATGCCGACAAAGAAAGCTGGACATATATCATCATAGAATCCAGACTCCCTCAGACCATCACTGCCCTGCTCTGCGGTGCAGCCCTTGCAACATCGGGGCTGCTCCTGCAGACCGGTTTCAGGAACCCTCTTGCCGGTCCGTCCATTCTCGGAATATCCAGCGGAGCATCATTGGGCGTCGCCATTGTCACGCTCCTTAGCGGCGGCGTTCTCTCTGCCATAGCGGCAGCATTCGGCGGAGCGATGGCTATCATTATCATGCTCCTTATCATATCCACTGTAGTCAGAAGCAGCATGACACTGCTCATTGTCGGAATAATGATAAACTATCTCACATCCTCCGTTGTATCATTATGCAACTTCTTCGCAAAGGCTGACAATGTGCAGGCTTTCGTATTTTGGGGAATGGGAAGTTTCAGTGACGTCGGCCTGCGCCAACTGCCGGCATTCGCCGCTTGCTGTATAACAGGACTCGTGATTTCCGCAACACTTGTAAAGCGGCTCAACGCCATACTCGTCGGCGAGACCTACGCGGCAAGTCTTGGTGTCAACGTCAGCAGGACACGCTGGCTGACACTCCTCTCGACAGGATTGCTTACCGCGGCAAGCACAGCTTTCTGCGGACCTATAGCATTCATAGGACTGGCTGTCCCACACATAGCCCGTTTCATCACGGGAACCTCAAACCACAAGACCCTTCTTCCAGCAACCATGTTCTGTGGCGCAGCAATAGCCGTGGCCTGCAATATCATCTGCGCACTGCCCGAGAACCTTATCATCCCCGTAAACACAATAACCCCCATATTCGGAGCCCCGGTGATTATCTATACATTATTTATAAAAAAAGCAAAAAGGTAATGCTATTCGAAAAAAAAACATTACCTTTGCAATAACATTGTAAAATTATCATAACAAAAATATGGCACAGGAAGATGTATTCAAGAAAATAGTAAGCCACTGTAAAGAATATGGCTTCGTATTCCCATCATCAGAGATTTATGACGGACTCGGTGCTGTCTATGACTACGGTCAGAACGGTGTCGAACTGAAAAACAATATCAAGCAGTACTGGTGGCAGTACATGGTGCTCCTGCATGAAAACATTGTGGGTATCGATTCCGCAATCTTCATGCACCCTACCATCTGGAAGGCTTCCGGTCATGTCGACGCTTTCAACGACCCTCTCATCGACAACCGCGACTCAAAGAAACGCTATCGCGCCGATGTCCTCATCGAAGACCAGATCGCTAAATATGAGGAAAAGGTCGAGAAGGAAGTGGAGAAAGCACGCAAGCGCTTCAAGGAGAGCTTCGACGAGGCACAATACCGTGCCACATCGCCGAAAGTAGCAGAGCTCCTCGCCAAGCGCGATGCCCTGCACAACCGCTATCAAGAGGTAATGAACGCCGAGGGAGGCATTGACCTTGACGGACTGAAGCAGATTATCCTCGACGAGGAAATCGCATGCCCTATCTCCGGAACACGCAACTGGACCGACGTCCGCCAGTTCAACCTCATGTTCAAGACAGAAATGGGTGCCGCGGCAGAAGGAGCGTCAACAATTTACCTCCGTCCTGAGACAGCACAGGGAATCTTTGTCAACTACCTCAACGTGCAGAAGACAGGACGCATGAAGCTCCCGTTCGGCATCGCACAGATAGGCAAGGCCTTCCGTAACGAAATCGTGGCACGCCAGTTCGTCTTCCGCATGCGTGAGTTCGAACAGATGGAGATGCAGTTCTTCGTTAAGCCGGGCACGGAACTCGAATGGTTCAAGGAATGGAAAGAGCGCCGCATGGCATGGCACCAGGCTCTCGGCTTCGGGGCAGAGAACTACCGTTTCCACGACCATGACAAGCTTGCCCACTACGCCAACGCCGCAACTGATGTCGAGTTCCACATGCCGTTTGGTTTCAAGGAGGTGGAAGGTATACACTCACGCACAAACTTCGACCTATCACAGCATGCGAAATTCTCCGGAAAGAAAATCGAATACTTCGATCCTGAGACCAATGAGAGATACACACCGTACGTCATCGAGACATCTATCGGCGTAGACCGTATGTTCCTTTCCGTCATGTGCCACTCCTATGAGGAGGAGAAACTTGAGAACGGCGAAACACGCACAGTACTTCACCTGCCTGCGGCTCTCGCACCGGTGAAGCTTGCCGTATTCCCTCTCACAAAGAAGGATGGTCTCCCTGAAAAGGCGCGCGAGATAATCAACGACCTTAAGTTCCACTTCAACTGCCAGTATGAGGAGAAAGACCAGATTGGAAAACGCTACCGTCGTCAGGATGCCATCGGTACTCCTTACTGCGTAACCGTCGACCATCAGACACTTGAAGACAACACCGTGACTCTGCGCTACCGCGACTCCATGGAGCAGGAGCGTGTCAACATCGCTGACCTCCGCGGCATCATAGAAGATAAGGTAAGCATCTCAAGCCTTCTCAAAAACTTGAAGTAAGCACCGCGGATTCCCGTAATGCACAATCCGCTTCGGGAGCGGCAGCCATCCTGCCGCATCTGAACCGGGAGAAACATTGATACAAACATTTTTGGCTACCCGCGCAACCGGGCACTTGCTTAATGAAGAAGATAATATATTTTATGGCTTTCGTCGCTGTCTCACTGCTGTCATCATGCAGCGAGACAGAGGATGAAGCTACCGAATTCGCTGACTGGCAAAACCGCAATGAGGCCTATTTCATAACGAAATATGCAGACATCCTCGCACAGAAAGCCGCAGGAGTGACAACTGTCGATACAGTCCGCTGCTACTCAAAGAATCCGATGACAAAAAATCCGACAGATTTTATTGTCATAGAAAAACTTACTGACGGCACAGGAACAGTCTCTCCTGTACAGACAGACTCTGTGAGAATCCACTACCGTGGATACCTCATCCCGTCAGAATCCTACCAGACAACACTGGACGACGGGACGGTCGTAGGATACCAGTTTGACTCCTCATGGACAGGAGGGTACGACCTCTCGCTCATGAATCCGTATGTCGGCAAGACGGGAAATTTCATTGACGGCTTCACGACGGCATTGCTCAATATGCACGACGGTGACCGTTGGAGAGTATATATCCCACACCAGCTCGGCTACGGCGGAAGCACTTCGGGCAGCATCCCCGCTTTCAGCACGCTCGTATTTGACATAACACTTGTCAAGCACTGGCAGCCAACATTAAACTGAACGACATTACATAATAATGCCATTGTGAGAAAATAAAATCTCATGATGGCATTTTCTTTTCATCCCATATCTATATAATCAGGTGTACACAGAATAATATTTTAAGTAACTGTTGGAAACCGGTTTTATACTAAGCTCGGGCAAGAATATATTCCATTACAAGAAGAGAGCCAACGTTTTCGCCAAGCCGGATGAGCAGAGTTAAGTTCACTTAAACTCTGCCATGGCGAGAAAAGAGAGAATGAAATTCAATAATGGCTTCTATACATGATATGGTAAGCATGTCAAAGAACACTGTTTTTATCCATGCCACAAACCATGACATTTCATGGCGCAAAGGTACAACATTTTGCATCGGAAATAAAGTATTATGCGTATACACTTATGGATACAACCTCCTTCCATCCAACATCCACAAAAAGACCCAAGCATCAGAATATCGCAAAAGCCACACAGCCTATAGGATGCAAGACTTTATGTATCAGAACCATACCAGGCTACGACAGAGAAATAAGCAACTATTGAGAATTATTTTATAATGTAATATTTACCCACCAAACCTTATTCTTTTAGGCGATTAGCACCTATCACTCAATCAAAATGCCCGCATTGTTCCTTCGGTTTCGCACACTAACCGCCTAAAAAAACAACTGCGGCTTTAGTATAAACTAATTTACAACAGTTACTTACAAAAAGAATTATATTTTCACAGCATCATACCTCCGTCATTATTGCTATCTACCTCAAAAAAGGATACACTCTTGGCCCTCGGATGTCAACAGCTTACAAGGCTGATATTTCCGGAACAGGATACCGGCAACAAGCCCGGACAATTCATCCCCAATAGCATCAGGACTTACGGCAGATGCTGAAAAGACAGAAAAAGTATTTGTTACTTGTTGGTAGTCAATATTATACGTGCCATACGGTAGAAAAGTGGCTGTAGTAGTTTCTAAATGAGTTCTACAAGTGTAAATTTAACGTATTTAACTATCCTTAAGGCGAAAAGCAGGGAATAAATAAACAATTTACCTTCAAAAAAAGAGAAAAAGACATCCTTCTTGTGGGCAAGGTACACACATCACTTTACTTTATTATGTAAGCGTATATATAGTACGCTTAAAATAAAGTGAAATGAAAGTAGGGAAAAGATAATCACCATGCTGTACTTTATATTTTCCCTACCTTTCTTTTTTGAAGGTCAAGTTCTTTAATAATGCCATTTACGTATCATTTTCCGCCATTTTACATGTTTTACAATTAAATATTTGATTTACTGGAAAGAAAGTAGCTTGTTTATGTCTTACTTTCACAAAAATATAGTAACTTTGTGGCAAAATATACAACTGATGGCAGAAAACAGTTCTTTCAAAGCAATGGAAGCGATTGTTGAGCGAACAGAAAACGGGAAAATCCTGATACCGGATGACTTCACATTATGTGGAACTCCGGACTCTGTCCGCTCTGGTCTAACGCGCCTATGTAAAAACGGGAAACTGAACCGTTTTGCTAAGGGTATATACTATATCCCTATGTATGACAAATGGGACGGAACACCTCGCGAACCATCTCTTGATGCAATTGCACAACGGATAGCGGATAGGGATAAAGCTCGGATTATCCCAACGGGCATATATGCACTCAATCGTTTGGGGCTTTCCACACAGGTCCCAACCAACATTATATATATCACAGACGGTTCGGCACGCCATGTGAAATTTGGCGCAGGAAAAAGTATCATATTCCGTCATAGCAACGACCTTAGCAACTTTGCCTATCAGTCCAAAGTGATGCAGATGGCAATTATGGCGATGCGCGAAATTGGAGAAAACGCCATCACTGATGAACAAATAGCCAAGATAAAAAACATAATAAAGGACTCCGTGTCGGAAGACGACTTCAATCATGATATTGTGCTCACTCCGATTTGGATAAGAAAAATTTTGCAGCGATGAAGTTTGTAGATTTATCAAGACAAGACCAGGTGGATGTGCTTGACCGCGTTTCCACAGAATTAAATATCCGTCAGCGTGAGGTCATTGAGAAAGACTGGTGGGTGACAGCTGTGCTTCGTGTCCTGTTCAGGCTGCCTTATGCCAATCACCTTTCGTTCAAAGGTGGCACTTCGTTGAGCAAGTGCTGGCACCTGATAGACCGCTTCTCAGAAGACATTGACATTGCCATAGACCGTGAATATCTTGGTTTTACGGGTACATTGTCAAAGACGCAGATTAGCGACAAACTCCGCCGTGCCGCCTGCTCGTTTGTGAGAGAAACCATGCAACACGATTTGGCGGAACAACTTTATCAAAGCGAAATATCAAAGGATAAGTTCAAAGTGAGCGTAAATATCACTCCTATCTCAACAACCGATCCGGAAGTTATAGACATAAACTACGATTCTGTGTTGTCACTTTCCATTAAAGGAAACGGAGGTCAGTATATTCTTCCCAAAGTAAAAGTGGAAGTCAGCGGCAGGTCAATGGGTGAACCTGTCAATGAGATTGCGCTCAACTCGATGATAGACCAGGTTTATCCCAACGCACCTTTTGCAGAAGAGAAATTCACTGTGCGTGCCGTCATACCAGAACGTACATTCCTTGAGAAAGTGTTTCTGTTGCATGAGGAATTTGCCAAGCCAAAAGAATTGATTCGGGTGGAACGTATGTCACGCCACATGTACGACATCGGACAGATGTTGAAAACACCTATTGGCGAACGCGCCATCAATGACAAGGAACTCTATCAACAAGTAGTAGAACACCGTCGCACATTCATTGGCCTGCGTGGGTTTGACTACGATACGCTTTACCCGGCTACACTCAACATCATTCCTCCGGCAGAAATCATTGAACAATGGAAAGAAGACTACGAGAATATGCGTATGTATATGATTTATGGTGAATCCGCTTCATTCGAGGATTTGATAAATAATCTCCAAGAGTTAAATAAAAAGATAAGAAATAAAAAATTCCAACCATATAAAACGACGAGTACACGATGATGTTCACAGATAGAATGGGAATTGAAATTCCCGAATCCCCAATAACAGTACGAAATGATGCCCCTTCTGCTTTCCGAAACTATCTGCTCCAATTGATGAGGAAATATGAAACAAGTCTTAAAAAGATACGCTCCTATGTATGTTTCGTTACAAAAGAAGCTGAAGACCCTAATAATTGGGGTGAAAATGATTTTATGAAAAGCGAAGTGCAATCCATTATAGAGAGTTGCCCTTGGTATCGTATTTATGACATAATAGAATATTTCTATGCGAATTTACTTGCCAATAAAGTAGAATTTGAAAAAGACATAAATGCTTATTTTGTGGAGAAAGGCATTGGATGGAAACTTACCAATGGCATCATCAAGGTAAGGGGTGAAGAAGCATTTGAGCAGAAGATAGCAGAAGCAGTTGACATATTAGGTAAAGTTAACCTTGTAACCTCACAGAATGAAATTCTTGAAGCTCTAAAGGATATGTCAAAGAGACCTGCTCCTGATATTACAGGCTCTGTACAACATTCAGTTGCTGCATTAGAGTGTTTATGTCGCGAAATAGCAGGAGATAGAAAAGCGACATTAGGTAAACTTATCAATGACAATCCGAATATTGTTCCCAAACCGTTAGATAATGTTATAAAAGAAATTTTGGGATTTGCCTCTGAGCAAGGACGTCATCTTAAAGAAGGTGGTGCACCCAATTATGAGGAAGCAGAACTTGTCACACATCTTAGTGCCTCTCTATGTACATATCTTACCAAAAAGAAATTTAATATAGAGAATAACGTTTTAGATGATTGGTCGAATGAATAAACAGCAATTAGCAAACAAAATATGGGCATCTGCAAATAAGATGCGTTCTAAAATAGAGGCCAACGAATACAAAGACTATATTCTTGGCTTTATATTCTATAAATTTCTTTCAGACAAAGAAGTATTATACCTGAAAGACAATGGAGTTGATGGTGATGAAATGAAATCCATTACAGAGGGGAATGCAGATGCTGTTAATCTGCTACAACAAGACCTCGGCTATTTCATTTCATACGAAAACTTATTTTCCACTTGGTTGGAAATGAAAAAGGATTTTACGGTAGCAAATGTTCGTGATGCACTATCAGCCTTTGACCGTAAAATAAATCCTAATCACAAGAAACTTTTTGATAAAATTTTCGAAACTCTGCAAACTGGACTTAGTAAACTGGGGGCATCAACAAATGAACAAAACGCCGCAGTCAGAGACCTTGTTTCTTTAATAAGGGAAATACCTACCGATGGCAGACAAGACTATGATGTATTGGGGTTTGTATATGAGTATCTTATCAGTAATTTTGCAGCTAATGCAGGAAAAAAAGCAGGGGAATTCTATACTCCCCATGAGGTTTCCGTGATGATGTCGGATATTATTGCCGATCATTTGAAAGAGAATGATGAAATCCGTATTTACGACCCTACAAGTGGCTCTGGTTCTTTGCTTATCAGTATAGGAAAGTCAGTGTCTCGGCATATCAATGACAAAAACAATATTAAATATTATGCGCAAGAGCTGAAACAAAACACTTATAACCTTACGCGAATGAACTTGATAATGCGAGGGATAAATCCTTCAAATATTGAGGTGCGTAATGGTGACACATTGAAAGAAGACTGGCCGTATTTTGATGAATCAGACCCACAAGGAACATACGACCCTTTGTATGTGGACGCTGTTGTTTCTAATCCTCCATATTCGCAGGAATGGGATCCGACTGACCAAGAGACAGACCCTCGATATGCAGATTTCGGTGTTGCCCCCAAAGGGGTAGCAGACTTTGCTTTTTTGCTTCATGACCTCTATCATGTCAAGCCAAGTGGCATTATGACTATTGTATTGCCACATGGTGTCTTATATCGTGGAGGCACAGAACTCCAAATCCGTAGTCAACTTGTTGAGCATAATCATATTGATGCAATCATCGGTTTGCCCGAAAAAGTGTTTTTCGGTACAGGCATATCGACAATAGTAATGGTACTTAAACGTAAAACTCGTGTAGATGAAAACATTTTATTTGTAGATGCTTCACGAGGTTTTGAAAAAGAAGGCAAGAACAATAAACTTCGTGCCTGTGATATAAAAAAGATTGTAGATGCAGTAACAAAGAGAACAGAAGAACCCGATTTTTCTCGTTTGGTCAGTAGAGAAACCATCCGGGAAAATGAATATAATTTGAACATTTCCAGATATGTAGATGGTAGCGATAAACCTGAGAAATTTGACATCTATGCGACTATGTTTGGCGGTATTCCACTTGATGAGTTACAGTCTTTATCGCAGTATTGGAATGTATTCTCAGCATTAACAGATGAACTTTTTGAACAGAATGAATTAGGTTATAGCCATCTAAAAGTAGAAAATATCAGACGACAGATTGGAGATAATCAAGCCGTATGCGATTTCATTGAGAATTATCATAAATCGTTTAAGGATATGTCCGATTTTCTCGAAAGAATACTGATTGAACCGATGATGACTGTTAATATTCAGCAGACCCAATCGGCAATTAGCAATAATCTATTTGAGCGTTTGCAGTCAATTCCATTGGTCGACAGATATCAGGCATACCAGTTTTTTAGCAAGGATTGGGAACGAATTGCAATAGACCTTGAAATCTTACAGACAGAAGGATTTGCTGCAGTAAGACAGGTAGACCCACATATGGTGGTTAAAAATGATAATGAAATTCAAGACGGTTGGGAAGGACATGTGCTTCCGTTTGATTTGATACAAGAGGAATTGCTTGCTGATGACCTTGCCCATATAAATGCACTAAGAACAAGACTTGAAACAATATCCGACAGATACAACCAAATTATAGAATCCTTTTCTGCCGATGAAAAAGAAAAAAGCATCCTCAATGATGACAATACTAAGTTTGTGGCTGGCGAAATAAAAAAAGAGCTTAAAAAGGTTCTTGACAATATTATCACTCCAGAAATAGAACTTTTACAAACTTATCCATCAAGTAAAAAAGAAAAAATTATATTTGTAGAGCAGCATCCGGAAATAGCATGGGAAAGTGTGGAACCTGATAAGTCTGGTGTTTATGGCAAAAAGCAGATTAACACTCTTATCAGAAAGCTGCAAATGGATTTTCTCTTGGAGGAGGATTGTTATGAAGCCAAAATAAAAGAGGTCGCCTCCCTCATAGAAGAGGAAAAGAATAGAAAAGAAGAACTGAAAGTATGCGAAAAGCAGCTTATAGATGCCACCATCTCTACTATTAAAGGATTAACTGATGAAGCTGCAGTAGATTTGTTACGTAAAAAGTGGATTGCTCCTTTATTGGCTTCACTTGCACAAATGCCGGGAGAAGTTATTTCTGAATTGACGGAAAAAATCAAGCATTTGGCAGATAAATACGCAGTCACTTATCAGGACATTGCGAATCGCGTCAGAAAATCTGAAGAAAAGTTGCACACTTTAATTGGAGAACTACAAGGGGAGACTGCCGATATGCTTGGACTATCTGAGTTTCGTCAAACATTAAAAACAGAAAAGTGATTATGAGCAAATCAATAAGCATATTAGATAAGGACTACATTTTATGGGTCAAGGAACTTGTAAAACGTTATCGGCGTAGCCAAATCAAGGCGGCAATAAAAGTAAATGAAGAAATACTACGCTTTTATTGGGAACTTGGTAAAGATATTGAAGATAAACAAGCGGACAATAAGTATGGCAGCAAGTTCTATGCCACACTAAGTCGTGATTTGCGCCATGAAATGCCAGATGTAGAAGGACTGTCTGAAACTTCTATTCGATACGCAAAACGATTTTATGTCCTTTATAATCAATATACAGCAAATCTTCCACAACCTGTGGAAGAATCTGAAAATGCAAATCTTCCACAAGTTGTGGAAAAATTGTATTCCGATTTGTTTTCAATACCTTGGGGACATCATCGCTATTTAATAGATAAATGTAGTGAAAACCCAGCAAAAGCTATCTTTTATGTGCGAAAGACCATTCAAGAGGGTTGGAGTCGCGATGTAATGCTCAATTTCCTGAACTCAGGTTTGTATGAACGTGAGGGTAAGGCATTAACAAATTTCACTCGCACATTACCTGACGAGACGAGCGACCTTGCACAAGAACTGACCAAAGACCCTTACAATTTTGCTTTTACAGGAATTACAGGCAAATACAATGAGCGGCTGCTCAAAGATGCCTTACTGGGCAACATATCTCAATTTCTGTTAGAATTGGGTACAGGTTTCGCATACGTGGGCAAAGAGTTCCGGCTTCAGATAGGGCAAAAGGAAAAATTCATCGATCTGCTTTTCTACAACCTGAAGCTGTCGTGCTATGTTGTGATTGAAGTAAAAATCGGTGAGTTTGATTTTCAAGATCTTGGACAGTTGAGCGGCTATGTCGTAGCTTGTAATCACATCCTTAAAAAAGAGGGACGAGACAATCCAACAATCGGTCTACTTATCTGTCGACAAAAGGATTCTCTACTTGCACAATATGCTTTGGAAGGAAGCAATCTTCCATTGGGAATATCCGAATACGAGCTTGAAAAACTCTATCCGGAAAAAGTTGAAGGTACAATGCCATCTATTAAGGAGATAGAGGCTAAATTAGATAATCAGAAAAACGGTTAAACTCTCACGATATGGAATATAGAAAACCAAAATTGAGATTTAATGGATTCGATGAGGAATGGGAGAAAAAACGGTTGGATGAAATAATACAACTGAATAGTGGCATGGATTATAAACATCTTGAAGATGGGGATATTCCTGTTTATGGAACAGGAGGTTATATGTTAAACGTAAATAAGGCTCTATCTTACAATGAAGATGCTATCGGAATAGGAAGAAAAGGAACGATAGATAAACCATTTATATTGAAAGCCCCTTTTTGGACTGTGGATACATTGTTTTATGCTATACCTCAAAATGATAATGATTTGCAATTTTGTAATTGCTTATTTCAAAAAGTCGATTGGCGAAAGCATGATGAATCTACAGGAGTCCCAAGTTTGTCAAAAAATATAATAAATGCAGTAGAGGTCAATACCGTACTTAACATTACTGAGCAAAAGAAAATCGGAGAGTTCTTTGAAGAACTTGATGAGTTGATTTGTGCTAAAGAGCAGGAGGTGGAGAAACTGAAACAAATAAAAGCGGCTCTGCTTGATAAGATGTTCCCTAATGACGAATCAGACAAACCAAATCGGGGGGGGTATAACGAGATGATTTACAATGTGTTACAAAACGCAAGCCTTGTATATGGTGGAGATAAACCAAATGTGCCTTGTATTCGTTTCCGTGGATTTTCAGAGCCATGGGGACGAAAGACGATTGGAGAATTATTCTTATTGCGTAATGGATATACACCGTCTAAATCAAATCCCAATTTTTGGAATAATGGCGATATTCCATGGTTTAGGATGGAGGATATAAGGGAAAATGGACATATCCTGAAATCATCAATTCAGTATGTAACCAAAGAAGCAGTAAAAGATTCAGGTTTATTTCCTGCTGGTTCAATCATCTTATCTACAACAGCGACAATAGGCGAACACGCTTTGCTAATTGCTGATTCGCTTGCGAATCAGCAATTTACGGTTTTACAAACCGTAAATCGCTGGAAAACAATAGATATGATGTATTTTTATCAGTATGGTTTTATTCTTGGCGCATGGTGTAAAAAGAATGTAAATGTTGGTGGACTTAATGCTGTAAATATATCAGATTTGAAAAATCATACTGTTCCGTATCCATCTATGCAAGAGCAGACAATGATTGCTGAATATTTATTGTCGCATGATAATAGGTTGTTAGATGCTCAGCATCAAATTATAAAACTGCGTAACATAAAGCAGGCTTGCCTGCAAAAAATGTTCGCCTAAAACTGGTATAATATGGCTTATAGCGAAGAAGATAAATTTGAGAATGCCCTAATCAAGATGCTCTCTCAAAAAGGTTGGGAAAAGGAAGTAATCAAATATCCGACAGAGAAAGAGCTTGTGCAAAACTGGGCAAACATTCTCTTTGATAATAACAATACAATAGACCGTCTGAATGGTGCACCATTGACAGAGGGTGAAATGGCGCAGTTGCTTGAAAAAATAGAATCTTTGCGTACACCCCAACAGCTCAATGGATTTATCAACGGAAAAACGGTTGACATAAAGCGTGACAATCCAGCCGACACATTGCATATTGGTAAAGAGATTGCACTAAAGATATTTGACCCACACGAAATAGCTGCCGGACAAAGCCGTTATCAGATAGTCAAACAACCGCGTTTCTCTTCTCGTTCTCCTATCTTACATAATCGTAGGGGCGATTTGATGCTACTTATCAACGGTATGCCAATGATACATCTTGAACTGAAAAAGAGCGGTATTCCGGTCAGTCAAGCATATAATCAGATTGAGAACTATTCGCGAGAAGGCATTTTTTCCGGATTGTTCATGTTGTTGCAAGTGTTCGTGGCTATGACACCAGAAGAAACAGTATATTTTGCCAATCCGGGTATAGATGGCAAATTCAACAAGGATTTTTATTTCCACTGGGCAGACTTTAACAATGTCCCTATGAATGATTGGAAAGACATAGCCACACATCTTCTTTCAATCCCAATGGCACATCAACTCATAGGTTATTATACAATAGCAGACAGGGCAGATGGTATCTTGAAAGTCCTACGAAGCTATCAATACAATGCCGTGCGCTGCATTTATGATAAGGTAGCACTTCGCCACGATTGGACAGACAGCGACCATCAGTTGGGCGGTTATATCTGGCATACCACAGGCTCAGGAAAAACCATGTCGAGCTTTAAGGCGGCACAGTTGATAGCCGATAGCAATAATGCCGACAAGGTAATCTTTGTAATAGATCGTATAGAATTGGGTACACAGTCAGCGAGTGAATATCGTGGCTTTTCAGCAGTGGACGATGATATACAGGAAACAGATGATACAGCAGCACTTATCACAAAAATGAAATCATCAAAAACAGCAGATACGCTCATTGTCACATCCATTCAAAAACTTGGAGTTTTGGCAGATGAGGGAGTGAAACCTGGTGATTTGGAAAAAATTCTGCGTAAACGTATTGTGTTTATTGTAGACGAGTGTCATCGTTCCACTTTTGGAGATACATTCCAAAGCGTTAAAACGGTATTCCCGACCGCAATGTTCTTTGGCTTTACCGGTACCCCTATTCAGGATGAGAATAAACGCCGTCAAAGTACGACCAGTGATATTTTCGGCAATGAGCTTCACCGTTACAGTATTGCGGATGGTATCAGAGACCATAATGTACTAGCTTTTGACCCATATAAAATACTCACATACAAAGACCGTGATGTGCACAAGGTCGTAGCACTTGCAGAGGTAAATGCCCAAACGGTAGAGGAAGCTATGGGTGACCCGAACAAATCAGAGGCGTTTAACAAAATGATGGCTTTATCTATGACTGGCAAACAAAACGATGATGGTACATACACTCGTGGAATAGAGGATTATTTGCAAAATTCTCAATATCAGACAGATGAGCATTGTAATACAGTAGTCGATGATATTATTGATGGTTGGCAGGTACTTAGTCAAAATAACAGGTTTCATGCAATTTTTGCGACAACAAGTATTCCACAAGCCATTAGATATTATCGTCTGTTCAAGGAGAAAGCACCGTGGATGAATGTAACAGCATTGTTTGACCCGTCATTACCCAATGACAATCCTGATGGCACAGCAATCAAAGAAGAGGGAATAGTAGAAATTCTGACTGACTATAACCAAAGATATGGGCAGAAATTCAAAATGGCGACATACGGTAAGTTTAAAAAAGATTTATCCTGCCGTTTGGCGCATAAGAAGCCGTATGTAGGTATAGACAATGACCGAAATAAGCGTATTGATTTGCTCATTGTAGTATCGCAAATGCTGACCGGATTTGATTCAAAATGGGTGAACACTCTGTACTTGGATAAACTTTTGAAATCAGCAGACTTAATACAGGCATTTTCACGTACCAATCGTTTGTTTGGTCCGGAAAAACCTCACGGAACGATAAGATATTACCATCGTCCACATACAATGGAACAAAACATCAAGGATGCTGTTCGTATGTATTCCGGGAATAAACCGCTTGGGCTGTTTGTGAATAAACTGGATGTAAATATAGGAGGTTTAAATCAAAAATTTGTGGAAATATCAACTCTCTTTCAGGGTGTAGGGATAGAGAATTTTTCTCGGCTTCCTGAAGAGACTGTACTCAAAGGGCGGTTTGCTGTACTATTCCGAGAATATAACACCTATCTTGAAGCAGCTAAAGTACAAGGTTTTAATTGGGTAAAAACGACCTATGATTGTGATAATGGAGAAACGGTAACGATAAATCACGAAGAAATATCCTATAACACGCTGGTACAACGGTACAAAGAATTATTTAATAATGCAGGTGGAAGCGGTACTGGTGGAAATGAAGATTTGCCATACGAGATAGACCCGCATTTGACCGAAATTGATACGGAAAAGATAGATACAGACTATATGAACCGTAACTTTGATCGCTACATCAAGGCTCTTGGACAACCAAATATCAGTGAGGAGGAATTAAACAAACTTCTTGATGACCTCTCCACATCGTTTGCATCTTTACCGCAAGCTGAACAAAAGTATGCTGAAATCTTGTTGCATGAAGTACAATGCAACAACATAACCTTGGAGTCGGGAAAAACTTTCAGAGATTATATTACAGACTTCATGACATCTGAAAAAGAAAGAAAAATCAACGGGTTGGCTGATGCGTTTGGACTTGACAAAGAGTTGTTGCGAACATTGTCAGAACTTCATATAACAGAACAAAACTTAGATGAGTTCGGACGGTTTACAAAACTGAAAGACTCGGTAGACAAATCAAAGGCAAAGGCTTATCTGGAACACAAGACAGAACAAACCTTGTCTATGCTAAAAGTAAATATCGAAATAAACAACGTGCTAAAGAAATTTATTCTGACAGGTAAACTATAAAACAACAATTATGAAGGAACAATATAATGTTAGTCTTCGTTGTGCCACATGTGGTTGCGATGATAAATTTGAATTCAATGAGGATAAATCCTATGTCAAATGTACTTTTTGTAATAGAGAGTATTTTGGAGGTATTGAAGAATTGACAGAACTCAATGAGGATTTGATTGATGAGGTCAAAGAGGAAATAGAACAGGATGTAACAACATATATTCACGATGAATTAAAGAAGGCTTTTAAGGGAAATAAATATATCAAAATCAAATAGATGGATAACTTTTTTGACATATTCAAAGATTGGGGCGGTCAGATAATGGCTGCAATGGGGATATTGGGCGGACTTTGGGCTTATTTTCGTCATGATAGGAAAATAAAAAGCCAGGAAAAGATACTGAATGAATTTCAGATTAAGCAGATAGAGAAAGAACAAGCGAAAGAGAAAATGGCAGAAATGAAAGCAAATATCATTTCAAACCATAAAGGGACTGCCAGAATCCGATTCGTAAATGCCGGAAAAGCGAATGCCAATAATATCAGAATCGAAGTTCTTACATCGGAAAAAGAGATGGGAAAGATATATTACGGTGCAAACTTTGGTCCATACGAAGTTATCAATCCTCAGTCATACAGGGAAGAGAAACTTTTTCTCTGTGAGGGACACCCTGATACTATTGAAATGAAAATCATTTGGAACGATGAATTTAAGAATGACCGCTTTGTTGTACTTTCAGTTCCTTTCTAAAAATTAGGTATGATGCAGCAGTTTCTTACTTGTGGACACGTTAAATATCCGAATATGTAAAGACAATGAACAGAGTGGTACTTATAGGAAATGGTTTTGACTTGGCACATGGTCTCCCGACCAGATACGTAGATTTCATAAACTGGTATTGGGAGTTCTGCGCTAATTCTCTAAGGTTATGCTATCATAAGACATGGTCAGATAAATTGTGCACATTCACTCTAAAAACAGATGCTACATGGAATTGTTTCTTTTTTACAAATGTTGGACATTTCAATCCACCAAAAGGACATGAGCTTGTGAGTTATTTTAGAGACCGACCTCAAGATTTTGAAATCCAGTGTTCTCCGTTCTTTGATCGGATAAGCAAAAGTATAACTGAAAAAGGTTGGGTTGATATAGAAAATGAATACTATGCCATCTTGCAATCTATGCAGAAAGATAATGGATATGAAAGCCCTAAGCAATTGAATGATGAGTTGGATTATATAAAGACTAAGTTAGCAGAATACCTAAATTCCATTCAAGGTAGTATAAAGCTGGATTTGCTGCAGAACAACACATTAAATGATATGTTGTTGGAACCTATTTATCCTTGCGAAATCGCTGTAAATGCGAAGGCCTTTCTTGACGAATTCGTGAACAGAAGACTTGATTATACAGAAACAGATTGGAAATATTTATGGTACTCTTGGAATAAAACATGGGGTGCATGTACATCATCTTTCATGATGAATCTCAGAAAGGACTATGAGCAGCAAATTGCAAAGGAAGGCATAGAAAGAATTTTGGAAGGACAAATTCCCAAAAACTTTCTGCTTCCTGACAGAATGTTACTGCTAAATTTTAACTACACAAATATCGCGGATTTGTATCTGGCATGGGATAAAGAACAGTTGCATCGGATAAATCATATACATGGAGATTTATCTGATCTTGAAGGAATGATTTTCGGATACGGTGACGAACTGGATGAAGATTACAAACAAATATCACGTATCAATGACAACGAGTATCTCAGATATATGAAATCGATAAGGTATCTCGAAACAGAGAACTATCGGCAAATGCTGTCCTTCATCGAATCTGCCCCATATCAGATATACATCATGGGGCATTCTTGCGGAAATTCCGATCGGACACTTTTAAACACATTGTTTGAACACAGAAACTGCGTATCCATCAAGCCTTTCTATTATATGGCTGGTGATGGAACAGACAATTATATGGATATCGTTCAAAACATTAGCCGAAACTTTACAGACATGAAATTGATGAGAGACCGTGTGGTAAACAAACGCAATTGTCAGCCATTACCACAACAGACTTTTCAACAACAGTAAAACATAAATAGATATGAAAACTAAGAACGTTTATGTATCAAAAGCAAAAATAAATGAGTAGATGATGATTGTCCTAGAACTTCAGTTAGGTAGTTCGTTGAACTTTTCAATGAACTTTTAGCGTCATCCATAAGTGAGCCAATATTTATGTTTCCAGGCCCTGATTTTCCCATCATCAGAATAGATTTATTTGCCAACAAAAAGAGGAATAATGGCATTAAATTCCTTATCGATTTCGCCATTTTTTCTTTTTGCAAGCTATCATTTGTGCACCTTTTGAACATGATACCAGGCTGTTAGTAGTAGCAAAAAGATGCTATTTGCAGCCCGTCTATCATGTTTAAGCAACCATTCCCTTTGGGGTGTGGCATACTTGCAATACCGTAATCAGAAGTATATTTGTAAGGTAGATATTGCCACAAAACTGAATGTTACAAACAAAGGTTCTACATCTTGTAAATTACAAAAGAGGATTACATAATCAGTGTTCAATGTGATAAGTATAACAAATTGTTTCGGCTTGAAATAGTTTCCTTTACGCTTCATATGCTTATATCGTGGATACAAACAGTTTGACAAGTTGGCTAAATGAGTGATGGAAAACCTACAAGTTTTGCGTTTTTGCATAGAGCATCTTGAAGTAAATCTGTTCTCATTTTCGTGTTAAAAACCATGTTAATTTCTGTAGAACACAATCGTTTTACAGCTTGCTGACGCCCAAAATCTGTGTATTTTGAGCGGTTTCCTCCCGAACAGAGAAAGCATCGCTTATCTGTCCGGGGGATTAGGCTTCTAATATTACGAACAACACAAAGACCGTAATATACATATACACAATAACTTACAAATTGCACACAAATTAGTTTATATATTGATGTCACACTAATGTCACTATAAATTTATAGTGGAATCGAATTATACATCAGTAACATTCTCAGAATTATTCTAAGCCACGTTACCGGCGTAAAAATATAGTGTGGAATGATGACAGGATTTTACGTTATAGACAGGATTGCCGGAATGATCGATAAAGGAACTGCTGCACCTTCAGCAACTGCGGTTTTCATGCTTCAAACCTATGAAGAACACAAGTAGGCAATCGGACACTATGTTGAACATGGTGACAGTCACATTGCACCACATGAGGAACTATGTGAACCGTCAAAATCATCTGCACCATGCCCATGTACTTAAAAAACATGTACATAAGGTTTGCAAAATAGTCAACGTCATGTGACCGAGAAAAGGAAGCATGGATTGAGATGAGCTGTACGAGTAGTGCGCAGACAAAAAAGGTATGTGTGGCGACTAACCAATCAACCACTGTAATAATTTGGAAATAACGAATATGGTAAAAATTTAACCGTTGGGAGTAACAACAAGACAACAATGTATATTTTTATCTGCACAAATACTATTCTGTCTCCATTGCAGGTATACAAAAGTAGTTGTTATTAATGAATAAACAAAATCCGATTAGAGTATATATACTGAAATAAAGAATCCAAGTAAGGTTTGCGACCTTACTTGGATTAAGTGATATAATATTGTATTTATCGAGGGTTTTGTTCTATAAGAGGATTGTTTTCTGTTGCAAAAGGAGGAAATGCTAACACATAGTGATTGTTATTTGGCTCAAGTGTAAATGTTTCTCCCCAAAGCTCATGTGTGATGGTTTTTGCGAACCGAGAGTCTTTATTTAATCTTTTTAGGTCAAACCAACGTAGGCCTTTGTAGAAACACTCCTTTCTGCGTTCGTCCAAAATTAGAGATAATAATTTATCAGGATTACGCTCTGTAACTTCAACATGTGTTCCCCGCACATATCTCTTTTTTTGAACTTCATTAAGCAATAGCAGCGCATTATCAACTTCATTCTCTCTTACACATGCTTCTGCTTCCGTAAGGTATAACTCTCCAATATTTAGTCCTCGATTATTCAATAAAGAAAAGGAAGTGCGAGGTGAATCTTCTTCAGGATTATCACCCGAAAATATTGAATATGTAGTAATAAATAACTTCCAACGCAAGTCGTTTTCCCTATCAAACAGGGCAATTAAATCTTCCGATAAATTATAATCTTGATCTTCATTTGGGCCATATCCGACACCTTTATAACATATCACATCGGCTTCTTCCCAACCATTATAAGGATAATTAGCAATACCGAAATCTGGATTGACATCATAAAGTGAATATTGATTGTAATCACTTAATTCTCCACAATACCCTCGAGCTATTTCAGCCATTTCTTTACATAGAGCATATTCGCCTTGATAGAGATAAATACGAGCTAACAAGGCATATACGGCTGTTTTATTAGGCCTGAAAGAATATGCAGGTTTACTATCTGAAAGCATATCTTTCGCCTTACCAAGATCTAACAGTATTTGGTCATAAACCTGCTGAACGGTTGAACGACCTATTTTAAGGTCAACATCAGCGGTTAATGTCAATGGTACACCTAAGTCGGATTTTGAGGTTGCCTTATCATAATGTTTTGCGTATAGATTCACTAAGTTGAAATACGCAAAGGCACGATGAAATCGCGCTGCTCCTTCTACATATTCTCGTGTAAACTCTGTACCGTCTTCTGCCTCATCCAAATTATTAAGGATATAGTTGCATATGTAAATGACATGGTAGAAGCTATTATAGCATTCATCATCGTCATCTACTCCATAGACGTAATCATCCCAAATATAGGCATTGATACCCCAATAGGAATACTTCCAATCTTTATCTTCTGGAATGACAAAATCATCTGTCATAACCATACTGATAGTTTGACCATAAGCTATTTTATTGTCATAACTATAGTTGTCCAAAAGCATTCCGAAATCGTTAACGGTCTTGGGAATGAGAGTTCCTTTCGGTGTTTCATCAAGGAAATCATTACATGCTGTGAGACCGAATATGACCAGCATTAAAATTATACAGTTTTTCATTGTTTCTTCTTTAGAGATTAATATTAAGGCCAACGACTAAACGTGGTGTCTTTCCAAGTGTACATACGGATTCATAAGTGTTCCATCCAGATGTTAATTGGTCGGGATCAAGATTTAGTCTATTTGCGAACCAGTGTCCAAGATTTTCACCGCCGATACTAACAGACCCTCCATTGATACCTATTTTTTGCAATAACCGAGAGGCATTATACGTGAGACGGATACTCCTAAAATATATTGCATCACCTTTATCAATCATTTGATCACTGAATAATAGACAATCTTCACGATTCTGTGACACCCAATCACTCTCAGTATAAAGACGTGGTACCCACTTGCCTGTATTGTCTGTGCCTTCAATCCACCTGTATTTCTCACCCATCCACTCTGTATACAAACCATTTGTGGGGTTAGGATTGGGCAAACGCATTTTACTGCCAAATCTAAAAGTGAACATGGCTCCAAGTGTGAAATCTTTATATGTCAATGAAGTACTGAGACTTCCAAATACTGGAGGATTAACAGATCCAACAAATTCCAAGTCATCCATCTTTAGCAGGTACATCTCATCATAAGAATATTTTGTCTCATCACCTTTCTTCATAAAGGTCGGCTCACCAATCTCATCAAGACCACCATAGCGATGAACAGCAATATACCCAATAGGTTGTCCTGCCATTGGATTGCCTTTGCAAGCACCTTTGCGGCTCGGCTGGTAATTTATTTCAGTGACCTTGTTTTTGTTATATGAAAGATTTAGCCCTAATTCCCATCTGAAATCTCGTGTTTGAATGGCTCTTCCTCTTATAGCCACATCTAAGCCAACATTTTGAACAGTTACTGTATTTTTATAAATTTGTCCCCAACCTGTTGTTGGATCAAGATCTACATTTGCCAATAATCCTTTTGATAATTTGTGGTAGAAATCAATGCTACCAGAAAGCCGATTATTAAAGAACATGTAATCAACTCCAGCATTCCAGGTATATGTCTTTTCCCAACCAAGAGCGGGATTTGCCGGATTCGTTACCATGAGATAATTCAAGGAAGGGATATTGTAATCCGAAGAAGCCGAAGCGACCAAGTCTGGGCCTGTAGATTTGTCAATGTTTCCAGTCAATCCATACGACAAACGTAACGCCAGATTATTAATCCAGTCGTAGTGAAGAAACTGCTCTTTACCGATGTTCCATTTTCCACCAATAGACCAAGATGGGTTGTTACGAAATTTACTTGAATTAACTAGCATATTGGTCTGATCAAGGCGGACACTTGCAAATAAGTCATATGTGTCTCTAAAACTGATGTTCGCTGTTCCAAACCAAGAAACATATCTTTGTAGTGTTTCAGAATAAGTAGGTGAGTAGACTTCATCTAAAGTTTGAACCCGGCCGTTATAACCATAGACACCTTCTTGTAATTGTTTTAGGTTTACACTTTGAGATGTGAGGAGATCTGGATTAAAGCCAAATAACCATGAGGTATTTTGTTCTCCTTCCAAAGAATACACTTCATTGCCTGCGAGAATTTTGTAATCAAAATCTTTGAAAGAATTGTGATACGATATAATTTCCCGAATAGAATAGCTTTGTAAATTTGTATTCCCGATATTTTTCAAACCGCCACTTGTCGGCAAATGGAATTCAGTTATACCTATTGGGGTAGCATCTTCTATTTCGACTTCTGTAAACCTGTTAGTTAGATCTCTTGTTCGAAAATGGTTTTGAGAATAAAAATTGTCAATCGAACTATTTCCAAATTCATAATTCCCTTGAACCATAATATCTAATCCATGTATGGGATTCCAGTTTAGCTTTAATGAGGAAGATAAGTTGTATTCTTTAGTGCGATTATGATTCATCCGAAGCATTTCCAAAGAATTTTTATGCCAATCAACCATTCCAAGAGAGTAACACTTGTCTTGCCAACTATCGGACACCCCATTAAATTCGTTATAATACGAACCGTCATCATTTAATATTCTTTGCCACGGTTCGTAAGAAGTCATATCTACGGCATCATTCTTAGAATAACGATATGTCCCACGAACATTTATCCCAACGGTAAAAGTTCTATGTAATCTAAAATCATTATTTACAAGCAGATTAAACTTATTATATTCATTACCAACTTCTTGTGCTCGATTTTGGTCATAGCTCAAAGATATATAAGTTGATGTCCGTTCTCCACCACCTGATAATGAAATATTATGTTGCTGGGTGAAAGCATTTCGATAGAAATTATCAACAATTTGTTTTGAGTTACTGAACTTACCTAACACATTTACCTGACTCCAAGCATTGTCTAATCCAATATTACCATTATCATATTGATGGTAAATCTTCTCTAGTTCGTTCATTCCACCAAAAGCAGTATTACTTATGCCTTGGTCTAAGATGCTTTGAAATTTAGCCGTAACATATTGATCCGATGACAATATATGCAAATCATTCCAATCAGGTTTGCCATTATAAGTGATATTGCCAGAGTAATTTACATTTATCTTTCCTTTTCCACCTCGCTTGGTGGTTATTACTATAACTCCGTTTGCCGCTCTAATACCCCAAATAGATGCAGATGCAGCATCTTTCAGAACCGAAATTTGTTCAATGTCATTAGGGTTCAGATTGTATTCTGAACTTTCCAATGGAAACCCATCAACTACAATGAGAGGGCGTGTGTCTGCATTAAGAGACCCAAGTCCTCGGATTGTAATATTATTATCTTTATCAACCAAAAGTCCAGGAACAGTTCCTTCTAACTTTTGGCTAATGTTTGTGGAGTAGATGTTAGACATATCTTCAGGACGAACGATATTAAAAGAACCGGTAGCTCGGCCTCTTTCAATTGTCTGAATACCTGTGACTACAACTTCACTTAACATCTCACTTGCTTCCACAAGCCTTATCAGATAAGTAGTTCCCCTGTTCAACTTAACCGTTTGAGGAACATATCCAACGAAAGATACTTTGATGTCTTTTGCTTTATCTGATACACAAATGGAGAAACTTCCATCAATATTGGTTGTAGTTCCTTTTTTTTCCACATCATCATATATGGTGACGCCCATAAGAACCTCACCAGTTTGTGCATCGACAACTACACCAGAAATTTCACGAAGTGAGTTGACATGTGTTGCTCGGACAGAGTCTTCTTCCGATGCCTTAACATATGAGTTTTCAGCAAACACACAATTAAAGCTACTTTGAAAAAAGATTGCAAAGAGGAAAATTTTTCTAATACTTTGATTCATATTGCTATATATTATTGTTGTATATTCTTATAGTATGTGGAATATGGCTGCTAATATCTTTATGTGTTACAATTATAATTGTTTTTTTTGCATTGGAAGTTATTATACGATATAGGAACGTATTTTCGGTTTGATTATCAAGAGCAGACGTTGGCTCGTCTAAAAGTACAATACTGCCTTTTCTAAGAAGACCTCTTGCAATTGCAATCCTTTGAGATTGACCCTCGCTTAAAGAAAAACCTCTTTCTCCAACAATAGTGTCAATACCGTCAGGTAATTCATCAAAAACAAAATCAGCAGCAGCGGTGTATAAGGCTTGTTTCATTTCTTTATCGGTAGCCATGGGATTTCCCAGCTGCAGGTTATATCTTATGGTTCCACTGAGTAAATTATTGCCTTGTGGAACATATATACAATTACAACGAGTGGCATTATTCGCCATCTTAGTTTCTCCCGATTGTTTATAAAAAAGTATTTTCCCGTTAGATGGATAAATCAATCCTAAAGCAAGTTTTATAATTGTGCTTTTCCCTGCGCCAGTTTCTCCTACAATAGCTGTTACTGAACCTGGACAAAAATTGTAATTGAAATCCTTAAGAACTAATTTCCTATCCAATGAATATCGAAATGAGACATTAAAAAACCTCAGGCCAATACGAGAGCCAAGATTGGCATCAGGTGCAATGTCATCTTTCGGCAAGTTTGCAATTTCCATTAAGCGTTTTACTGATGCCAACGAAGAAACAAATGAAGGGTATTGATCTTTTACGAGGAATACCGGTCTTTGCAACTGGGAAACCAACTGTATAAACACTATGAACTCTCCATATGAGATGGATTTTTTGACTATTCCATCAATACCCCAAATAAAGACACATAAATAGCCGGCAGCGAACCCGAATTCAGTAATTGTATCAGCACCAATATTCAGTCTGATTCGTTTTCGTAATAGTTGGAAAAAATTTGATTGGAGCTTACTAACATTATCTTGAACAAATTTTATTTGACCTAATGATACAATTAGTTCATGAAACTGCAAATGTTCTTGTATATACTGATTAACTTTACTGCCCGCTTCTCGAATATTAAAAGAAACAGGAATCAATAATTTTGTATAGTAGTATGTAGCAATAATTATTATTGGAGATATAGACCCGATTACAATAGTCAGAAACGGTTGCATTGTCATAAGATATGTCCAAGTTGCTATAAGTTGAACTATGGAATATATTAACAAAGGTAGAGTAAATGCAAGTCCTTCAGCCACGATTCCGACATCCCCTGAAAGGCGATATACACTATCGCCCGTATGAAATCTTGTTCCGTACACTTTGCTTTCATTCAAGGAGCAAAACATTTTATATTCAAGTAGAATTTCCAATTTACTCCTTGTGATTGTTCTTAGATACGTTTCATATTGCTCGCACAGTAATTGTGTTGTTTTGAAACCAATAAGACTGCATACAACAATACTCATTTTCAATGATTCATGAGATACAGCCCTGTCAAGAAAGACTTTTGTAAGTTCGACAAAAAAAAGCGAGCATACAACTCCTACACAACTTAATAAGGTTGTGAACAATATTAGATAGCGATAGCCATCTGAAAATTTCCATAGCCATTTTAGTTGTATTAAATTCATATATCTTGAGATTCTTCGATAATCAAGGTTGCAATTCCTAAATTAAGGGCTTTTGTTGCGGTTAGGATTTCGCCTTGTTTCATCAACCGTTTCCAATAAAGTTTAGACTTAATAGTATTCTGAGATAAAATATTTGTTACTTTATCTGTACTTATATTAAGTTCCTTAGCTTCTTTCAGTAATTTTGCTGAATCATAATTTCCACGTAGTTTCTTTTTTACAGAATGAACAAAAAAAGATGATGTTTTATAACATTCCCTTATACTGCCGGCTAAATATATTATTATAGCAGCAGAATTCACATATGAAGTGTTAATTGTCCGAATCGTACAATCGAGAGTTTGAAGCAATCGGTAAATCTCAATTGCAATATCAATATCCCCACCCGGTGAAGATATATATATAGTAATATCATGAATATCAGGACATGTGTTATTCAAATGATTAAGGTCTTGAATAAGCGTCTCTGCCAATACCGGTGTAATGGCACCTGATATTGTAATAATTCCGTCCTTTGTCATTTCAATATTCTCCATATGTTTTAATATATGTAATGGCATTAGAAACGGACTCTCGATTTTCAGAAATAGACAAATCCATCAGGTCTAATTGGGCACGGCTTGTTAATAATACCGCAGACCAATAAGCCGTTATTTTATGTGCTTTACATGCTAATTCCCGGTTGATGTTTTTATCAAAAGTTCCATATCTTTGGAAATTAAGAGCCATACAATTGATGCAACTCCAACGTATGGGGCAATTTCTACAGTCAGAATCAATAATTTCTTTTGTCATTGTTGATGCTCTGGCAATTAGTTTTTGTTTCTGCTGCCCTTGCACTAATACCGAAAACATATGACATGGAAGTTTTTCATAATCACAGTCGTAAGTGTGAACAATATTCCTGTTCCAGCAAGGAATATCGCCTTTTGTTGCATCATATGTCGTGAAAGCCTGATTGAAATCCAATGAAAAAAGAGGAGTGATAGGATTACGTGATGAATCAGATAAGTATAACTCTGTAAGTTTTTCCATCTGTTTGTTTAACTTATTACATGCTACATCATTCCACATAACACCCTGAGCTAAACCTCCTGTAATATTAAATCCTTTGTTATACAAATAAATCACAGACTCAAAAAGCGAATCTACTGTGTCTGGAAAAACTGTTATTTTTACAGGGACATCCGGCCAATTCTCTTTGAAGTATTCTAAATCAACATTCTTAACACCTCTGTTTATTAAATTCGTGATAGGAGTGCCGTCAATGCTTAATCCCAAACCCAATAACTTTCTATGTTGGGAAAACCAACACTTCATATGTGGAGACAATAATGTTCCATTAGTTCTAATGAAAATCTGCATCTCAGTTTTTTTTGACCAAATCCAATCACATAAAACAGGTATAATATCAAAGTTTGCTAATGGCTCTCCCCCGAGTAAATCAATATTCGTGATGTCTTCTGAATTTACAGCAAATTCCTGTTCTAATATGTCAATGGCCTTTGGTGAACTCATTTTGCGTGAGTCCTTAAACTTTTCGTAGCAATATTTGCATGAAAGATTGCAACTATGAGTCAGTAATAGAAGTATTGCTCTTTTCATAATTATAAAAAAAATCATGGTGTTGCGTGAACATTCCATTAAAAGTAACGTTACGCAACACCACGACATTCTAATCGTTAAGAAACGATAGGTTAGCGACCGTTGCAAGAACCGCCGCAAGTGCCACGGCAAGTGCCTTTGCAAGTAGAGTTTGTGTAACAAGAGTCACACGTGTTCGTGTTCTGAGACATGTGCTCAGCAATTGGACCATTGACCTCGCTGTAAGCGGCCAATTTTGTCTCCAGTGCCTTAAGGGCTTCGAGATTCATCTTCATTTGAGATCCTCCTGAATTAAATTGTTAATAATTTGATTATTTAAACTGGCATTAGCCATTTTCTTTATACGTACCAGCCTCCCTTCCCATTACACCCAACACATTTTCCTCTACCACGGCAGACACCACAACGACCATTTTTGGTATATTCATTCTTACCAGAACCACCACAATACTTACAATTGCCTGTTCCACTACAAGACGAACAATTGTGCCATTCTTTTTCAGATGAAGTTACCGTACCAGAAGACTGATATGATTGGGTTGCGGGATAATATCCGGGATTAGTGCTATTAGATTGATTTAACCCATTGGATAATCCTTGCAGAACCGCAAGAGACGTGTCACATGAACTAAAAACAATTATAATTAATATCACAATTAGTGACTGAATTTTCTTCATTATATATATTCTTTTATTTTAGGTGTTCTTATTCTAATTTTCGTATAGTCCTTTGCGAGTTAGATATTTGCAAGCAAGAACTTAGGCATAATGAAATCAGCTTAATATGTATGGACTATTACTGTTCTCTATATCCAGATGTTTAAGAACATTGTATGCTCTAATTGCTGTTTGTGCATGTTCTGCATCTTCAGATGTTAAATCATCCATCATTGTGATTCTCTCTACTTGAAATTCACAGGCAGTAATGGCCTCTGCAAGTACTAACGGGCACCATCGTTTGTCTCGCGATGCAAAATCCCCTCGATACTTATAATTAAAGCCTGGACACGTTGGACAAAAACGACGAAGTACGCACGATTCACAAAAAGGATCCGCCATTAGTCCGGGTTTATCCCATTCAACATCATCAACACCAATTGCACGCTTTACACCTAATACAATTGGAGTAAACATATGGCAACCGTATCGGGAACCGTCTGTATCATATGTGACCATATTCAAACCACTTCCACATCCATGTATCTGCTTTCTTTCTGTAGGAGCAAGATTAAAAACATCCACATATCGAGTAAGACGATTTAATGGTTTTAAAGTCGTATCTTTAAGATAGGCTTCTTTTAACAGGATTAACTGTTCTCTATATAATTTAGCATCCTCAATATCCCAATCAACCCCTTGTGCAAGAGATGCGTTTAGATTATAACCTTTGCGTTGGACATATAGTACGCCTTCTGCAAGGTATGGCAATGTCTCTTTTGATATTGTCATTTGAAAGGTCTGTTCTGGCCACAGTGAATGGAAGAAATCCAAATCGATTTCAATGTGATTTGTTCCTCTATTCTTTTCTTGCATTTTTCCTGTACCGTCATAACTTGCGCCAAGAACTAAAAATCGCTTGTTAATTTTAAGCCATTCCTTTATCTCTGGAGTAATTAGTGTCGCATTTGTAGAAGCGAAACAAATCCAAGGGACATCAATACCTCCGTCTTTCAACCATTCCACAATCTCTTTGATGAGCGTAAAGTTCATCATTGGTTCTCCACCCATGAAATCCACTTGCAGCTCATCAAACCTATTACTTGCAGCGACAATTTCCGCTTCCTTTGTAATTATTTGCTTCGCTTTCTCAATAGACATATATGAGCTATTTTATGCGTTTCATAGCAATAGCTGCAATTCAGGTTGCATGCGTGGGTTACCATCAACATGCAAACCCGTCGTTTGCCAGAATGTTCTTCGTCCCAAATAGACAATTTATTCAAATTTTCGCTCATATAATAATGTTTTTTCAATCTAACCTATAATACCTCCACTCTTTCCAAGAGTTACTTATGTGATAGAATATCACTGAAAATCATTTGTTTATATCGCTTAATTCGCTTTAATTGCTTAACAAACTTGTAATATTGCAAAAATTGTGATAAAACTTTTTGGTGATAGATTCTTCTTTTTCAAACTTTTTAATTACCTTTGCATTTGGTTAAGTAACTCTTGGAAAGAGATTTATCTTTTAGCGCAACAAATCATAGCCTCCAATTTTATTTCTAAATGAATCATAGTGCAGACAGTATTATGTCATTGGCTCTGTCCACCGCTGATGTATCAAGTGTTGCAAGATAGATTTGTGTTGTCTGCTCGTTATCGTGTCCAAGTCCCTCGCTGATGATACTTAACGATATGCCTTTTGATTTGGCTATGGAGGCCCAACTATGACGGGCAACGTATGTAGTCAGAGGTATCTGTAATCCAATTTTCTTTGCTACGATTTTCAAGTCGCAATTCACTTTGTACTGCCTGTTTCTGTATTGGTGGCGAGGATTCGCCGTGCAGGATGTAATGACAGGGAAAAGAAAATCCGTTTCATTCTCCGGATACTTATCAAGAATGTCCTGCATCTCCTTAGTCCATCTGATGGTCAGTTTTTGTCCGGTCTTACGACGACGGTAGGTTACAATGCCGTTTGCCAAATCCGATTTCTTCAGATAGGCAAGGTCTATGAAGCTCATACCGCGCATATAAAAGGAGAGCATGAATATATCCCGTGCATAATCAAGAGACTTGTCCATACTCAAATCAAGATTCTTAATCCGCCTGATGGTTTTAATATCCACGGCGCGTTTTGCGGTTTTCTCCACACCTGTATACACATGGGCGAAGGGATTGACGGTTGCTGTAATCAATCCCTGCTCATATGCCCTGTTATATACCGCCCTCAGTACTCGCAGATGAAATGATATAGAGTTAGGAACAAGTCCTTTCGCCTGCAAAAATGCTTCGTATAACTCCATCAAATCCTGATTTAGCGCATCCAACATCACATCCTCTTCGTTCCTGAAACGGGCAAAACTGTTCAGTGCCGACCTGTATGTCTCGCTTGTACGTATTTTTCCGTCACGCTTCAGCCTTGCAATGATGCTTTCCATAAAATTGAAAAGGGACAGGCGTGATGTCAGCGCAAGAAACTCTTCCACGATGTCATCCGCACTGAAACAAATACCTTTTTGCATGAAAGACATGATAATGCGGTTAAAGCGATTCATATCCCATCGCATTTTGTCCCGTATGGACATGAGCACACTTGTTCTTTCTGTATCATGCTGCATGATTATGTTCCGGTGCTTCTCGTCCCACTCCCACGCATACACCTTATAACCCGTTGTTACCTGACGTGCCACTCTGTTATGGATGACCTGATAATAGATGGTACCGTCCTTGTCATTGACAGAGGACTGTCTGAATTTTACCTTTACTGTTGCCATACGCTATTTTTGTTTACTGTTTATATTTATAATAGGCATAGCTGATGGCGCAGAATGTGATACCACAGAACACCACAAATAAGATTATCAGTTTGGACAATGAATGATTATGAATGATTTCAATATTTGCAAAGATGACAAGGATGAAAAAGAGGGAAAGGACAATGATTGCTACTATCATTGTCCAAAAGTATACTGGAGACAGTGAAATCCGTTTTTCATTTTGATTGATTTTGTGAGTAACTTGATTACATTCTTTACGGATGTTCTCAATCATCTTGTCTGCAATCCCATCCAGTTCATGCTGCAACTTCGCTTTTTCTTCCGGTGAGAAACGGATTGGAAATGATGATTTCAACAAGTCAAGCAGGTTAATCATTGTCCCGGCTAAAGCGCCGGTGTTTTTGTTCATGGCTTCCAAAAGTGCATGAGTGCGGACAATCTCCGGCTTCAGTTCACGGAACTCTGACGCCATATCATTGTTCCGTTCCATGAGTCTCATTTGTCGAAGTGTTGCATTTTCCAACGGGCACTTTACTTCCTGTGGTTGTGTCTTGTTTTGCGGTTCGTCCTGCACCGCATCAAAATCATCATCGTGGTTGAACATCTTACTTCTTGCCATAATAGTGTGATTTATCGTCTACGTCCTGTTTTTGCAATCTTACCAATCTTGTCTGTCGCAATATGCGCACAGCGTCTGGCACGTTCCATCTCATCCTCGTCTTTTCTGTCACGCCAGCCATCGTCATTGCTTGCGCCACCTCCGCCACCGCCCGTAGAAACGGTATCAAGGGCTGTCAATCCGACAAAAACCGCAACCGAAAGGTCTGTTAGTTCTTTCCAGTTGAATGTGTTACGGTAATCAAACTCATTGTTGAATACATCCATCACATCTTTGGGAATATAGAAACGGTATTGCTTGTTATCATGTGTCAGGTCGTATGATTGCGTGTCTTCATGCCACTTGGTATAATCGGGTATAAAAGTGGTTGCATCATTGACTGAAACTTGATTTCCATTTGTCCGCACATTGGCTGTGACCATTCTCTTATCCCTGCTTTCATCCGGTTGTAAAGTGCTTTCCACATTCGGATGAAACTTCTGCCAAGTCCGCTCAATCCTTGATGCCATCAGGTTGCGCCCTTTGCCAAGTTCGGATGCCTTGTAAGTGGAGTTGCCGATGGCGATTGAATATCCGCGCAACACTGACTTCCTGTCAAACTTTGCATTGACCTTATAGCCTTTTGCCTGCAACCTCTTGACATAATCGTTCCAATTCCATTTTGGCATTGATTTCAGAATGTGAACACAGTCCGCACTGATGTCTTCAATTCTTCTGCCGTGTATCTCAGCGGCAGTTGTCCAACCACGTTTCATAGCCACTTTCTCCGCCGCCATTTGTGCGCGTCTGGAGATGTGATGGTCGTTGTTCGTCATGCCGTCCTCATCCTTACGGCAAACGGCACCGTGCAGATGTGGGATTCCGCTGTCCGCTTCAAGATGCAGCCAGACTGTCGCCATGCTTCCGGCAAGGTTTGTCTTGTGTGAATAGACAGTGCTGTTCTTCTTCAATTCTATGTTGTCATATTCCCTCACGAAATCATCCCACAGCAGCAGCCAATCATTCATCGTGAAATTTTGCGTATGCTCTTTTGCCGGACTGATTTCCACATGAATGACATTCTTCCTCATCCGTGCATGATCATTCATCTTGAACCAGATGCTGTATGCGTCGAGACCTTCCGGCAGCAGGTTGTCTTTCACATGACAGATTTTCTCCGGATGTTTTTTGTTCCGTGACTCACCTTTGATATACTGAATGCAGTTGTACCCGTAACTTACCGATATTGCTTTTCCTATCATTCCTTATCCGGTTGGTTTGTTATGTGAGCAGCAAGTTGTTTCCGTTTCGGCATTTTGTTTGACGAGAAGTATTTGTTGATGACGTGCAGGATGCCATCGGCAGCCTTTGCAAGACGTTCAAGCGCGCCACGCATCCATGCGTTGTCACGGAACAGGCTTCTGCGCTGTTCCTGCGACATATTGTTCAGCATGGAAGCGTAACGCACATAGTCACTGCGGTTCTTTAGCAGTTCCTCCAATATCAGATTCTCATCGTGCGTCAGTCTCGGTTTCGGCTCGTAGCCGGATGCACGCGACAAGACATAACTACTAATGGACATTCCGCATTTCTCCGCCAATTCCTCAATGCGGATGCGTTGGGAACCATTCACGCGGAATGAGATTGTCGAGTCCCGCTTCTCTTTGGAAGCGGTTGTCTTCGGGGATTGTGGATTTGTCTTTTTCAAGAAGTTCTATCTGTTAGAAGTGGATATAATCATATAAAACCGGAAACGGTGCGAGCCTGCGAGCGGCATACCCATTGACTGTAAGGGCAATGGCAAAATGCCGTGGAGTACATGACCGAAGGGATATGTAATACAGCGGCATATCTTGCAATCCAAACACCTCCCTGCTTTTCATCCCTTCGGGAATATCCTATAAGGGGTTGTATAACTCAATATAAAGGATAGGGAAAAGATGGATTGTAACGGTCACCCGCAGCTCACACCAGACAGGCTTCTATTTGCCGTCAGGCAGATTGTCGAACGCTGTCTTTACGGCATCGGAGGAGGTCGTGATCCGCATCAGCGTGATGGTCGCCTTGAAAAACTCATCCTGGCTGCAGAACGGCTTTACGGAGTTCATCAGCTTTTCCGAGCGTTCCAGACGGAACCTCATCACGACCTCGTAAGATGCGGTGTTGGTCTTGTTCATCCCGTGATTGAGGAAACGGTTTACTGCAGTCATGTCGGCTTTCTCTATTTCACCGGACTTGCCGTTTCCTGTCGCATGGCAGACAATCACACGCACGGCATCCGCCTGATACAAGGTGCATGAACTGAGAAATTTCAGGATGTGCGCGGCTTCCGCCGAGATGTTCCGGCGTGTGCGGTTCTTTTTGTTCTCGCCTGTACCGTTGTGCCTTTCCTTTTGAGCCGCAGTATCACCGATACCCGGCATCATGTTGTTGTCGTTATTCATAAAACGTGGTTTAGATGTTTTTTAATTGTGTCTGAATGATGTTTTACTGCTGCATCCTGTTTGCACGGTGTGTCACCATATGCTGTGCGGCATCGCTGTCAATCTCTGTCTGAGACTTCACACGGATGTTTGTCATCCATGTGTCAAGGTCTTCCTTTGAGAAGAAACACAGTTTGCCGTTAGGCTTGTAATAAGGGATTGCGCGACGCATCATCAGTTTGTACAGATAGCTCGGCTTGAGTCCGAGATACCTTGCAGCCTCGCTGGTCGTAAGCAGGTTTCTTTCTGATTCCATTGTCGTTGCGGTTTTGTTGTCAATCTTGTTTTCACTTGGCATAACACATTGCGTCACTGCCGTTTTATGCCTTATGTTTCGTTTGCAAAGTTACGCTTGACTTCATGTGGAGGTATGGGGTACAAGTCGGGCAAAGCACAAAAAGAGTTAATGCGCGACCTTGCTGTAAATCAGCAGGGGCACGCATTAACTTGTGTCGTTATAAGTTTCCCGAATCGGGATTATATGGGCTACAACGGGGAGGTTATCTCATCGCATTGTATTTGTGATGTTTTTGCATCGCTGTCTCAATCATTTCCGTAAACTCCTTGTTGGCACTTGTCGCATACTTTGCGGCGATGTCCCGGCAATGTTTGCGGTAATACTCATGTGTAATGTGGCAGGAAGCGAGAAATCCTTTCGTCCAGCGTTCCGCCTCACTTTTGGGAGCGATGGTCTTGGAGATGGAATAGGCAAGATAGCATATCCGCAGGTTTTCACGGGTACGGACTACAACAGGTGTGGCGGTGGGTTTCAGGTTCAGGAAGTTCACGAAGTCGCTGCCGGACATGTGCTCGAACTGCGCATCGTTGCACACCTCATACAGAAACATGCACAGCGACAGCTGCACACGGTCGATGGCGGCGTTGGTGGCGGTCAGGGTATGGTTTCCGTTCATGCCTGTTCCTCCTTTATCCGGCTGGTGTCACTGACAATGTTACGGGCGATGGTACCAAGACGTTCCATCAGCACATCCATAAACAGCATCTTGAAATGACGGATGTGGAAACACCTTGTTTCCTCCTGTTGCCACTGGGCATACTGGCTTTCTGTTTTTGCGTGCGCGGTGTCGTACTCTGTTTTCTTTGAAGAGCATTCAATATCAAGCGTTTTGTAATCATCGGAATCACCCGGAAGATAATCAAGGCGGTTGCTCATTGCGGAATACTCGCGCCACAATGCCGTGGAAATATCCTTTGCTGTATTGTAACGCTCTTCATACGGTTTGATATGACTGTCGAAAACGGCCTCAAAATCTACTGTGGTAAACTTGCTCTTGTCTGCTGAAAGATATGTCTCAACTTCCGAAGAAAGGGAAACGGCAAAAGCCGACAAACCGTCAATGTCACTGTTCACAAGTCGGTTGGCTTCCGTAATCAATGTCGTTGTGTCATTGAAGTCACGATAAAACGAGGCAAGTGCATCGGCTTCCTCAAACGATACCGTTTCTTTTCCTGCACATTGTGTCAGCAGGTGATTGACAGTTGCAAGACGCTCTAATATATAAGGTATCATCATTTTCATGAATTAAAAAGGTCATCCATTGTCACCTCGCTGTGGACGATGCTGCTATGTTTGCCTTTCCCTACACCGAAAGTGGTGACAAAGGTATGCACAACGGCTTCTTTGGTTTTGGTGCGCTCTTTGAATATTCCCGTCCTTCTGCGCAATCTCATCTCGTAATCATTAGTGATGGAATATTCTTCCTCGCAAAATTTCATCTCACACAGATGAATGACCCTGTCTGATCTTTCTATAAGCATATCAATCTGGGCACCGGGCATTTCGTTGTTCGGATCCGGCAGGCATTTCCATGTAGAGACAGATGTGCCTATTCCGGAAATACCCAAGGCTTTCTTTATCTGTTTGTGATGCCTCATGCAGATTAACTCGAATGTAAGTCCCATCCATGACCTTACGCCGGAATCATCCAGATTATGACTCCACCATTCCGTATCTTTATTATGACGGTCTGCAATGAACTTGAAATAGAACAGGGTGTAGAAGTCCACCAGTTTATACACCAAAGTATTCTTTTTCCCGAACAGTTCATACGTATCTATGAAATCACATTGTTCAAGGTTGTTAAGCACTATATTCAGAAACTTCCCGTTAAATTTGGTCGCTTTGGAAATTTCCCGCTTTGTCAAGCCGTCCTTATGGCTGTACAGAAGTTCTATCACTTTGATATAGGAATCCACACGGGAGAATAACGCGCTATATAACTCATTATATTCGTTACGGAGCGGCGCATTTTTTTGAAAGAAAAGCATATCTATGTTCTGCGCCACACTCATCCGGTGATTCATGAGACTGAGATAGAACGGGATGCCACCTGTGAACATATAGCATTGTAAAATGTCATAGCGTGTCAACGGCGAATCAAATGACTTGAAATACTGTTCCGTCTCAGCCAGTGTAAATGGCTCAAGATACAGTCTGCGCGTGATGCGGTTGTGCAGTCCGCCCTGGTTGTCTATAAGTTTGTCAGCCATCCATGATGTGGCGGAACCGGATGCGACCAGCACTATGTCATACCTCCTGTTCGCCCATGCGTTCCAGAAATTTTCAAGCGCACTTACAAAAGTAGACCGTTGTGAGTCAATCCATGGCATCTCATCAATGAATATGACTTTTTTACGTTCTTGAGGAAACGTTTCCAGATATTCTTCAAGGGCATCGAAAGCCTCGTACCAATCTGCAAAGGGAGCCTGTTTCTTTCCGGAATATTTCTGGATTGCTTTTGCAAAGTAATTCAGTTGGGTCTGAGTCTTGGTTTTATGTTTTCCGACAAAAGAGAAATCATACTTGTTCTCAAAAAACTGGTCAACAAGAAAGGTTTTGCCTATACGCCGACGGCCACATACGATTACAAATTCTGACCTGTTGGATTTCAAACATTCTTTCAGAATTTCACATTCATTGTGCCGTCCTATCAATACCGGGGGGATTAGTGTCATATTTTCCATGAGACAAAGGTACACATTAAATTCCACACCACAAAGAAAATATGCTGAGTTTTGACTAAAACACGAGAATTTTGACCACAAAAAGTCAAAACTCATCATAAATACTGCTTCAAAAATGACTGTCATATGCAATATACAGAAACTGAAGGTAGCATGCTTATGTTATTGTGTCTTCTCATATCATGAGAGAAGATTGATAATGACGAGTTGTGACCATATTGCATCAAAAGCCTTGTATAAAAGTCAAATCTCGACACAATTGGGAGGTACATAGTTTCTATTCTCAATCCAATCAGATATTGATATATGGATATTTTATTGCAGAGATAATGCTTTTTGCATGAATAACGCATCTTTTTGTCTTTATTTTGTGCGAAAACGCACGTTTTTTTTGAGTTCTGATAAGTGAAGAATGCTTGAAAACGCACTTTATCCAGTACTGAATGAGAATAATTAGGGTTTTCCTTTCTCGATTCTCTCAACATCCGATAGCCTATAACAGTTCTTGCCACCGAACTTGTGACATACAAGATAACCGGAGTTATTCCATCTCCAAAGAGTGGCACGGCTTTTACCGAGACGCTTAATCACCTCAGCCTCGTCAATCATCGCATCTTCCCGTTCCGCATTTCGTGTCTGCTCACGTTCGTCCGCCCATTGTTGGAAAGCGGCTTTCAGTGTCTCGACAGACGTTATCACTATTGTTTTCGGTTGCACGGACTGAAATTCATTTGTCTGTTTCATCTTTCACATCGGCAGGGGATTGGCGACCCTCACGGCAAAACGCATGCCCCGCACCTGCCTCGGACTTTCTCCGCTCAGTGAGGGCTGACCGGATTCGGCAATGCAAAATTAAGACATATTGAGACGGTCATGAAACATTTTGAACGGTCATTGCTTGCCGGACATTGAGAAACATTTCCGTTAAATCCATTAACATCTATAACGGCATTGTAACTACCCTGCATATGACTTGAATTTCAGCCACAGTTGTATAAACAAGTTCTTACGGGTTTGATTATCCTTCAAGAATACAATCCTTCCATCCGGCTGTTTCGTATATCCGATTCTTGTACGCAGCGCACTGACTACGCGATTTTTCTCCTTGTCCGTAAAACGCTCGTGAAGGTAATTGTTATAACCGGTCTTTGTCACCTGCGGAAATTCTGTTTTCAGTTTGGAATGGGCAATATCCCTGACAAGCCCCTCTTCACGGGCACAGACCATCACCAGTGCCGCACCACGGCCGACCTCACCACGCAGCAGAAAGTGAAGTGTCTCCATGATACGGTCTGCGTGCTCCGGATATTGTATTTCCTCTACAAAGCTGCTTGGACGCTGCCTGTATGCCATATCCTTCCAGATATTCATGAATGTCATGACTGTCTGAGGGGCGATGCCCTTAACGTGTTTCCTCAGCAATCCGCTGACAAACTCATGGACTTCTTCCGGATGATTTCGGGCACGTATGAACAGGTATTCCATAGTCCGTCTGATGCACGGCTCTTTACAAATGGTCTCCCACGGAAGTTCCGGCCGTTCAATAAGCAGAATGATGGTTTTGACCGCGGCTTCATCCGATGGCAACGGAATATTGTCATCCACTTTTCCGTCTTTCAGTCTTGCCTCTATCAGTGAAAGGATATAACGGGCATTGCGCTCTGTATTCTGCCTGCCGTACTGTTGCTCTATGTCCGCTCTGATGTCATCAACCCTGTCCCTCATGCCGTTTCTTTTTGTTTGCTTGTATTCTTTCCCTTTCTTTCTCTTGCCAATTCCAATAGTCCTGCTAGTTCCTCGGTGGACATCGACTCGAATTCTTTCAGCAGCAAAGCCTTCACTTCCGCCTCTTTCCGTGCCCGTATGACCTTCTTGCCGATTCCCGCAGCCATCTCGACACCGCTCAGTTTGATATAGTCAAAGAACACGCTTTCGGTCTTATGGCCGCTGATAGACATCATCTCATGTGTATCAAGTATCTTGTCAAGATACATCAGCGTGATTCCCGTGCGCCGTGCCGTATGGGTGGTGACAAGGCTGTATCTGGGTATAAGCACTTCACCGCGCTCATTGCGTTTGAAAACAACCTTGTTGTCCTGTTCCATACGCTGTTGTATCTTTGTCAGACGGGTGGGAAGCTCAACGGCAAAGGACGGAACTTTCTTGGAAAGCCTTTCAACAATGGTCTTGATTCCCTTGTTCAGCTGATAATTTGAAAGATAGGGAAGATTATAATCATACTTTTCCAAAATCCGGAGCAGATTGTCATCAAGGATTGGGATGGATATTTCCGTCCCGGTTTTCTGTTGGGTAAGGGTGATGATGCCTATGCCGTCATGAAAGCTGATATTGCCCTGACGGATTCGGGAATAGTCGGAATACCGCTGGCTGGTATAACAGCCCACAAGAAACACATCACGAACTTTCGCCTCTTCGCCTCTCAGTCTCATGTCATACAATGCCTGCAGCTCGGCTTTCGTCAGATAGATTTCCACGACCTTGTCGTCTGTCTTGACCTGTAATTTAGGAAAGCTCTCAAGCACTGTCGTGTTGAAACGGAAGCCTTCCTTGAAAGCGGAATTAAGCATTGCGCAGAACACGGCGAGATTCTTGTTGATGGTTTTCTTCATATAACCCAAATCCTTTTCAAGGAACAATACAAAACTGTCAATGAGTTTGTTCCCGACATCATCCCAGTCGAACGGATGCTCCTTTGAATAGATTTCCAGGACGTTGGCAAAGCCCTTATAAGTGTGCAGTGTCTGGTATGTATAGTTATTACCTTTGCGCTTGATTGTGCCGTCTTCCATTCCTTTGATACGTCTCCGTACATATTCCATCACATTGGGACGGCGTGCTTCCTGAAGTTGGCGGACGAGTTCCATGTTGGCCTCATTCAGTTCCCGCTTCTTGGCAATGATGGTTGTGCGGCTTATCTCCGCCGGATTCACAGTCTTGACAACCTCGTACACTTCCAGAATATCGTTCCGTGTCTGGACCTGTTCGGGCAGTGCCATTGCTATGGCGGAAATGGAAGCCACAAAAGCCTCTATCTCCTTTTTCTTCTGAAGGAGGGATTCACGCAGTGCCATGTTCAGCTTGCCACGTGAAGGCACTTTGATTTCGCCATCAACAAAATTTTCCGGTTTGACGGTGACAATGGATTTGAACTGCGGACGGTTTGTGCGCGTAATGTCAAGCCGCACAAGGATATGATGTTCACCTTGTGCATTGCTTTTCTTGGCAAGGGAGAGGGTGGCTTTCGGCATAATGCTTGTTTTAAGAGGGTTATCGCCCTACAAATATACGAAAATAATGTCACAAACAATGTCACACTGATGATATTTTTTGAAACATTAGCAAAATTAGATAAAACAATAATATATTTATAAATAGTTATTATACAACACTTTATATTCTTATTCTTTCTTTTGGTATGACTTTTACTTCTTTCATTTTGGGTATTAGGCTACCCATACCTTGTTTTTCGCCCTAAAACAGGCTTCAAACAGGTTTTGAATGGTCGGCAAGCCGAAGTACTGTTACCAGCGGAATTCCGGGTCGTATCGGTACGGCTGTCCCTTCTTGTCGTCTTCCTGCACAAGCGCACGCTTGTTCTTTAGGAAAACGATGATGGCTGTGGCATGGTTGTGGCCGACGTTCCGCCCGAGCACCTGCGAGTAGGCGGACTTGATTACATTGGACAAGTCCTTGTAGAAATACTCCATGCCCGGCTTCGGATAGATGATGGCGAGAGCCTTGCGGTACTGCGCTTCAGTTATGGAAGTGTAAGGGTCGAACTTTCCTTTCGCCGGACGACCGACAGACTTTGTCTTGGGCTGATAGCCTATGACCTGTTCCGGCATCGCCATCTCCCCGCCGACAATCCTGAAGGCGAACGGCTGGAACGACTCTGAACGGGTAAGCAATGGCTTGACCACGCTGATGCATTCGTCTTCGCTGTCTTTCTCTACCAGCATCACCGTCTCTGATTTGTTGGCGAGTTCGGTGCCGAGGTGCCCACGTGCATGATCATCCGCCTTGTTCTGGTGGAGCACCGTATGAAGATGGAACTGATAACGGTCAGTCCACTGCATCAGTCTGGAGATAACGGCGGTGGATTCGGACGGATTGTTGATGTCGTACAGCAAGTCACGCACTCCATCAATGATGACCAGCCCGATGTCTGGCACGGCTTCCATCGCCTCCTCAATCATCCGCACACGTTCCTCCGGAGTGTACTGCCGCAAGGCAAGGAAAATGAAGTGGGGATTGTCAGTGTCCGTATTCTGTCCTGCAAGAGCGAGGACACGCTTCATGAGCCGCTGGCAATCCACAAGGCTCTGCTCCGTGTCGATGTAGAGTACAACAGGTCTGTCCGGAGGAAGTGACACAGTATAAGCCAGCACGTAGTCGCCGCAGAGTGCCGCTGCTGCCATTGCCGACACGTTGAAACTCTTCTTGCTCTTCGCCTTGCCGATGGAGGCGGAGAAGTTACCGAGTGTTCCGACCTGTACTCCTCCGATGCGCAAGACGATCGGAGCATCAACATATTCTGTCTCGACACTCAGGCGGCTTTGCTGCCATGAGATGCCGTTGCTGTTCGTGTCGCTTACCATGTACCCGAACGTTTAGGTTTGCGTCTGTGTCCGGCAGCAATCGCCTCGTTCTCCTCCTCCGGTGTCATCGGTACCACTGTCCTGCGGTTGCACTCCAGCCACTTGTCAAGTTCATCTTTGTAGAGCACGTAACGCTTGCCCGGCTTCGTGGCAGGAATCTCTCCTTTGGCGAGCTTGTCATACAGGGTGGCTTTCGGGATGGTGAGATAGTCTGCCGCTTCATCCACCGTCATGGGAACGTGACGGTCGGCAGTCTTAGGTTGTCGGTCACTGCGCAGGCCGGTAATCATCTGTCTGATGCCGCACATCTCGTCAAGGATGCGTGTCACTGCTTTCGGGAGGTCGTTGAAGGATAGTTCCTCTTTGGAGTTTGTCATATCTAAATCTTTTTGAAATTAAGAATCTGCCGCAAAGGAACCTTATGATGTGACAGTGAGAACAATAACCGTGAACAACCGGCAAATAACTGAACTATAACCATTTCACGCGCTCTCCCGATGCACACCAGTGTTGTTTTCTGTTGCCTGATAGTGGAATTTAAGGCTGTCAGGTGAAGGACGGTCAATGGCAATCCTGTCCGCGGATGTCGTCTTGGTCATGTTCTTGAGCGATGGCAGCTCCACATCTGACAGCGCGGAGGCGAACAGACGTTTGGCAAACAGGGCACGGCACTCACCATCGCAACTATTGTACCTGCCGAGACGCTCGCCTATGTTCCAGACGAAGTGACATAGCTCGTTGGTGCTTAGCCGCACACGAAGACGGATGTCTGACGGCTTATAACCGGGATTGAAACACCAACAACGAATGTCAGTGCAGAGATGTTCCATATCTTTGTCGGCAACAAACGGTGGCATGGTACGTCCGACATACTCAATGATACTCGCTGCCAGTTCTGACTTCGCTTTAGCTTGCTTCGTTTCATATTCCCGACAGATGATTTTGTAATCAACAGGTTTTACTCCTACATCATACGTTGGAGGTTGCTCAATAATTTCCTCCTGTTGCATGACAGGAACTTTGTCTTGTCGCTTGTGGTATGCGTTCATGATACTATCAGGCAGAAAGATGAAAACGGAATAATAACACAGCCACAGCAATGTGTTACACCCTAAAAAGGTTGCCGTTCGCACCATGCCGTCACCACAAAAGTCATTGCCGACCTTTACTGCTGCTATCAGTGATACCGCAAGGATGGCGATACCCAGCAGACCGTAGAACAAAACTGCATTGTCAAGCGAGTCCGATAATCCTTGTTTTTGTTTTTTGTTCGCCATAAATCTGATTTTTAGAAGGTCTATGCAGCAAAGTTATATAAGTCTTCATGGTTATTCCTAATTGCTGACCATCAATCATCTACGGCTTAAGTATAGTTATTATATCAGAGTTCTGTTGTATTCAAAATCATACTCAAAGCACTATAAACGGCATGAAAAAAGCGAAGACTTCAATCCTCGCTTTGATGCTTTAATCTTGCTCACTTTACTTTTTTCCATATATACGCCCCCAGAATAAAATAAAGTGAAAGTAGGGAAAAGTAAACCGCTAATCCGTGCCTGTTAGGGGAGCGGATTTCAGCGTGATGCGGTTCACGGACAATCGTTTCTGTTCGTCCGCCATGTTTGCATAAATCTGTGTGGTCTCCACATTCTTGTGTACAAGCATCTTCTGCACAACATAAATACTCGTTCCGGCTTCCACCTGCAACGAGCCGAAAGTATGGCGAGTGCAGACAGGCACGGAACGTGGACCAGTAGCCTGCCACCGAGTTGATGTGAAGGGTTTGTTTGGAGTGGAGGTACTGACGTGTATTCAGCAGATAGTCCATAAACCTGCGACACAAGTCCACATTGATCTCTCCGAAGGTGCATCTGCCGCCCACGAACCTCTCAAAGTGCTTGTAGACGTGTTCCCACTTGGTGTTGCGCTTTCCGGCAAGATCCCTGAAATAAGCGAGTAAGTCGCCTTTCTCCTTTTCTTTGTCAAAGAAGTCATAACGCTCATTGACGATGCTTTCATAGCGGCGGCAGCGCAGAGCCTCCGCCTTTTCAGTCATGCGCTCGTTGTACTCACGCTCGCGCCTGTTCTTTGGCTTGGCATAGATGTAGATGGCAAGCGATTCGTGGCGCATCACCTTCATGGTGGTTTCATCACGATAACCAGGATAGTAGTCCAGATAATAGGACAGCATTTTGCCGTGCTTGATGGGGCGTGTGCGCAGGGTCACAGTCTTACAGATATTCGTCATAATCTTTCTGTTTTGATGGGTTATATTTATTGTCGTTTGGAGTTGTTCACCGTTATTCGGTGCTGCAAAGGAAATGGATGATAGAATGGTGATAACAATAACCGACTATAATTAACGGATAATTACGCTATAACCGGGATGGCATCAAAATTAATACCACAATTCTATAATCCGGCGGCCTTACGCTCCGCCATTACCCGCTCCACATCCTCTTTGACAAGCAGGTTACGGACACCGACACGAACCTTGCCGATATCTTTCACCTTGACGATATGATGCAGATTGGCTTTCGTCAGACCGTATTTCTCGGCAACTGCCTCCACTGTGGTGTACCTTTCATCTGATGTAAGGTCGGTACGGCGGAGTTCCTCTAAATGGGTCTTTGAGTAATAGGCTATGCCATGTTCCTTTTTCGTAGGAATACTATGACGGTAAGCGTATGCCCTGATTGCCGTTTCGCTCATTCCGAACTGTTCTGCTACATCTGCGGTTGTTAGCCAGTCGGTGATGGATGAATAGTCAATGGCTACACCGAAGTGTGCGTCTATGTCACTCTTGCTGTAATAGACACGTCCTGCAATGCGGCACACATGGATGCGGTAACGCTTGGCACAAGTATAAAGCCAACCCTGACCGATTTTGAAAGTCGTCAGGACTTCCTCTGCGGTATAATACTCCATTGGCTCTGTGTTAGCGGATTCCGCTTTGCGCCCCTTGTCATTTCCTTTGGATTTGGGCGATCTAACAATTGGCAGCACTCGTTTGTATGGACTCGCCGTTAACAGAGCCTCGATGTCAGCACGGCGGATAAGCGACATACGGCTACTCAGCCGTGATGCCCTCAGCCGGCCTTGACCGACAAGCTTGTAGATATACTGCCGAGTGCATCCTATCAATACTGCCGCCTTCGAAAAAGAAAGATACTCCTGATGCTGCAGGTCTATAACAGGCTCCACCGCCTTGATGAAGTCACTGCATCGCTTCTTTCTTGCCTGCTTCGCCTGTTCCGCGCAAGTCTCCGAGCAGTAGCATTGATTGCCGCTGCGGATGGCGAAGGTAGTGCCACAAAATTCACATTTCCGTTGAGTTCTCATACACGCATATTTTTGAGGTTTTAACTAAAATCGGTGTATCCACGCCGCGTGTAAACCGAAGTCAACCGATGACAACCCTTGTAAACCCATCACACGAAATGACGGTTTCTGAGTCTCCGACACCGCCTCCGTCAATCCTTGCCAACCATCGTAAACCGATGTAAACCGCCCCTATAAAATGACGAAAGCGGAAAGCCTCAGCTCCTCCGCGGTAGAAATACGTTGCAAAAATATGCCTAAAGTCCCCAAACACCAAATAACACAACTCAAAGTGTTAAAATCGCTATCTAATACTCAATACCTATCTACTTGTTGTTCTGTGTTCTTCATAGTCGTTGCCTATGCGCTAATTACAGGACAAGAATTAACATAATGTTTTTACTTGCCGGTATATGAACTTTGTTTGTGACAATAGCATGAATTTGTGGATTTTCAATAAGACGTAGAAATAGCGGCATAGGAGAAACCACGTAAGCCAATCCAACAAACAAGTACGATTTACATATAGCAGGCGGTGCAAGGCAATATTATTCCGGCTATATATACATTCCATGCCGTCAACATCAACTATTTTGGATTGACGGCAAAAACATGTCGAATGAAATTGATTTGATGGCAGAAGAGGTATGGGGCAACTATAACATGTCGTAAGACAATGCTTATGCAGTAATGGATATTGACATCTAAAGCAAGGACAACGCTACCGAAAAAGACTGAAAAAATAGCAGAGTCTTGACAGAATATGAAGAACGGCTATTGATTTAGGCGTTGATTCTATAAAGAAAATCATTATCCATGGTACTGATATTGAGCTTGTAGCAGGGCGTTCCCCAATATACGGCATATCAGTTGGTCATGAGCCCATGTAAATATCCCTCCCATTCGTTTCCGTTCATTTTCCCATATTCCTATTTGAAAGTCTGCGGCAAACTAAAAGCCTCCTTAAAACAGATATTATGACGTAGCCGGCAGAGGCTTTGTCACCCCAAGGCCCAGGAAGTAGCCGATAATGCTATCTGACAATGCCAAGCAATAAGAAAACCCACACATTTCTTTTCTCCAAAAAGATGTGTAGGTTTTCTTATTGTTTATGCCTTTTTTCTGATGAGACAGGGCATTGAATATGGATTTTCAAGGAAAAGAATGGCATTTTTCATACGATCAGATACGAAAAGGGCATAAGACACTCCGTAAAACATTACCATACGCACCACGAACCGTTACCTTTCATCATGCGCAAAGTTACGGTTGGCCAGGTAAAAGGTAACGATTCGGCAGACGGAAATATGACAGATGCGAGTCAAATTGCAACAAGACCATGTCTATCAACAATATAACAAAATTGCAAAATTCCTGAGTTTTTCGCACCGAAATATTTCTTCCGCCCGAATTTTCAAAAATTTCGGCATGAAAATCAGGTGAGTTTTCTTATTCCCTCCCAAGTTATGGAGAATGGGGCAGTACAATTTTCCAAGAGGATATTGAACAAGAAGCATCTAACGGCACATCATCAGAAGCAGGTATGCCAGTCCACATGCTATGCTGATGAAACAAGAATCATCTGCAGGAAAACAATCCCATAATCACCAATATGCACTTCCAAAGGTGCACATCTCATAAAAACATTGCACGTTGGAGAATGCATCTATTAACCCAAAGAGAAATTTTCATGGTGCATGTTCCATTCATTGTCATGCTGTATGCAAAATGCAAACAGAATGGGCACACACCTTAGCAAAGAGTTACCGGCAAGCGGTCTTTCTTCATTTCAGGGCATTACCCGGGAAAACAGCCGCCGTTGCCCACTCATTCAAATACAGCTTCAAACTGCTGTATTATGCGCCGGAACACCGGTGACGCAAGATAACTTGTGTTTTTCTTCAGCATCGAAGATATGTTCTCCAGCGAATTGGTGTAGCACGACAGTTCGTTGTTCATCTGCGTATGATGGACCGCCTGTCTGTGTATCTCACGCTCACGTTCCTTGACAAGAGCATCGCAGACATTCCTCACTATCGGCTCGACAATCTTGTTGAGGAGATGATGGCCGTGGACGTAAAGATATACCGTATCAGGAGTGACACCGAGCCTCAGCAGATCCTCCCTCACCTTGGGTATGTCACGCGCAAGGTCAGGATGGGCATCGCGCAATGTTCTCTCTCTTTGACGCACTTTTGACTGCACCTTGCTGATTACGTGTGAGGCATTGGACATTTTAACGGCGCCTGTGGAGATTACACTGTTCATGTCGGTAATGGTCATGACGTCAAAACGGTTCTTCCTGTACAATGCCACAGACCAGCAGAACAAAGGCCATACTGCCTCGGAATAGCCGCTGAGGAAGGCTTCGAAATCAAAAATCCGATGGTCGTTCAGCGTTGCCATGACGCAGACGTTATGCAGTCCCTTGGCGTAGCACTGAAGATTCTCTATCGCGTAGGCCACGGTATGGAATACGAACGGCGTGCCGAGCATCATCTGCGAGCTTTCCGTAGTGCCCTGCATAAGATAGTCATAGTCAGCATCGACACAGGCTATCATGTCCTTTCCCGTGTTCTGCAATATACACTGCAGGGCAGTCCGCTTGCCCCTTCCGAGCACATTCCTGCCGTTGCGTCCCTTTGTAGGGAGCATGATTTCAAAATAACGCTTGCCGTTCTCGAACCTGTCAAGGACGGTGCGCCAGAAAAGTATGTCATCATAGCTCTCGACATAGGCAACAATCCTACGCCGGGAATCTTTCGGCCGCAAAGCGTTTGCCGCCGTCATGTAGCCGGATGATATATGTTGGGTCAGCCTTCTCACAAAGTTCTCATAAAGTTTTTCATAACCGTGCGGGGAAAAATCAGTGCCGTGACAGCAAGAGCATACCGCCGCCAACACAGCAGGCAGGCGGTCAGCCTATGGTAATGTCGCTCACCTCCGTCACCTTGTCCAGCCATCCGTTCATTATTATGGCCGGCGAATGGGTGCTCATGATTATCTGGGCGTTGGGGTTCAGGCGGCGGATTGTCTCAATGAGAACCTGCTGCCACTCAACATGCAGGGAAACTTCCGGCTCGTCCATAAACAGGACTGTATAGTCGCAGTCCTCAAGCAGCACTGTCATAAGTATTATGAGCATCTGCTTCTCGCCGCTGCTCAGGAGGCGGAGGTCAAGCGTATCGCCCCACTGTATAAGCTCAACCTTGCCGGCATCACGGTTAACGGTCTTCCCCGTAGCGGAAAAGAGTTCATCGACTATGTCACAGAAGAGAGACCATTGTCCTGCATGCGGATAATGGATGATACGTTCCTGCAAGCCGTTAAGATTGATGTCAAACTCGCTGCGGACATCGGGAGTACTGATTATGTCAAACTTCAGCAGCGTGGCATCCTCTGGGCATGTTTTCAGGATGACACCGTCAGCGGCATCCTTGGCAATGGCCTTCACTCCGCTAATGACATGACGGAGAATGGAACTCTTGCCTATGCCGTTGGCACCGCTAAGGACATTGACCTCCGGGTCAAGCGTCCAAAGGATATGCTTCCGTCCGCCCCAAAGTCGTGGTATCTCCACCTGCCGGATGTATTCTGCGTATTTTTCCATAGATTTCAGATTTTTTATGTCGCAAATATACAACTTTTTCCTGAATCTTTTGTAATTTTGCATAGAAATTAAACTTTATTGCATTTTTTATCGTGACACAAGACACCCGCACAAATATCATTGCCCATCTCTCAATGTTCATGGCATGTGCTTTCTGGGGACTGATGGCTCCGCTGGGGAAGGATGCCATGACCCACGGCATTGACGGTATTGACATGGTCTCGTTCCGTGTCGCGGGAGGTGCGCTGCTATTTTGGCTTACCTCCTTGTTTGTCAGACATGAACACGTGCCGCTCAAAGACAAGCTGATGTTTGCCGGAGCGGGCCTGTTCGGCATTGTGACCAACCAGTGCCTATATACTCTCGGACTGTCCATGACCTCGCCCATCAACGCCAGTATCGTGACGACATCGATGCCGATCTTCGCCATGATTCTCTCCGCACTGATACTCAAAGAGCCTATTACCGGGAAGAAAGCACTTGGCGTGCTCATGGGATGTTCCGGCGCACTGATACTCATTCTCACCTCAGCAAGTGCCGTGAGCGACAAGGTGGGCGACATCCGAGGCGACCTTCTCGCCCTCGGAGCTCAATTTTCCTTTGCCCTGTATCTCTCACTGTTCAATCCGCTGATAAAGCGGTACAGTGTCTTCACCACAAACAAGTGGATGTTCCTCTATGCCACACTGTTCATTCTGCCATTCTCGTCTTCACATATTGCCGCCATAGACTGGGCAAACGTGCCTGTAAGGACATGGCTTGAATCAGGATATGTGGTGCTCTTCGGCACATATCTCGGATACATCTGCACCATGATAGGCCAGAGGACACTACGCCCGACGGTGGTATCCGTCTACAACTATGTACAGCCTATAGTCTCCGTTGTCTTCTCACTGACACTCGGGCTCGCAGTGCTTCAGTGGTCACACGCCCTTGCCATAGCGCTCGTATTCTCGGGAGTCTGGCTCGTAACAAAATCAAGAGCGCGTGCCGACGATGGCAAGCAACAAGCTGACAATCACTGACAAAGGCTTGCCGCCTAAGGCTAAGCCCCTGTCAGATTCCGACTTTATACCTGACGATTACCCCGGCTGACAAATCAAAGAATGCTCATGTCGCACCTGACTCAATATCTTCCGATTACAGACCCCACGATGATATTTCTCATCGTGATGCTCATTATCCTGCTTGCACCTATCATCATGGGCAAGCTACGTATACCTCATATCATAGGAATGGTACTCGCAGGCATTGTCATTGGCAAATATGGACTGAACATAATTGAACGTGGCGAGTCCTTTGAGATATTCGGAAATGTCGGGCTCTATTACATCATGTTTCTCGCCGGACTGGAAATGGACACAGAAGGTCTGAAAAGGAATGTCAGCCGTGTACTGGCCTTTGGACTGCTCTCGTTTATAATACCGTTTGTCCTGACCTATTTCACCTCTGTTGCCTACCTCGACTACAGTCCCATGTCGGCACTGTTGCTGGGATGTATCATGGCTTCCTGCACACTTATAGCCTACCCCGTCGTCGGCCGATACGGCATCCAGAGACGCAAGGTCGTCACGCTGTCCGTAGGTGCTTCCATGCTTTCATTGCTCCTTGCATTGATAACTCTCGCCGCAATCACAAGTGCATTCCAGGGAAATGCAAGTGATCCGCTGTTTTGGCTGCTGTTTGCTGCGAAGTTCGCAGCTTACTGTGCCCTGGCTTTTTTTGCCATACGATGGATTACAGTATGGTTCCTGCGCCGCTACTCTGATGCCGTAATGCAATTTATCTTTGTCATCGCCGTACTGAGTTCGTCAGCTGTAATGGCAAACCTCATAGGGCTGGAAGGCATATTCGGCGCTTTCTATTCCGGTCTTGTGCTAAACCGTTTCATCCCGAACGTGTCCCCACTCATGAACCGCATTGAGTTTATCGGCAACGCTCTGTTCATACCATATTTCCTCATCGGCGTGGGCATGCTTATAGACATCAGTGTATTGGCCGAGGGAGGAAATATTTTGCTGGTAATATTCATAATGGTAGTCTTCGGCACTCTCGGCAAAGCCATAGCTGCATACGCATCCTGTCTCATGTTCCGCATGCCATGGTCTGCCGGGAACATGATGTTCGGACTAACCTCCGCCCATGCCGCGGGAGCTATAGCAATGGTAATGGTGGGAATGAAAATGGAGACCGGCAACGGTGAATATCTTATGGACAACACCTCCCTGAACGGTGTCATAATGATGATTCTCTTCACCTGCGTCATAAGCACCATCGTCACCGAACAGGCGGCAAAGCAGATTGTCATACAGGACAAGCGGCACCGTATCGTAGAACGTCAGGATGGCGATGACGAGAAAATACTCATTCCTGTAAAATATCCTGAGACTTGTGACACACTTATCGGTCTTGCCATACTCATGCGCAACAGGAAGCTAAACCGTGGCATCATAGCCCTCAATGTTGTCTATGACGATGACCATGCCGCATATAACCAGAAACAGGGACATGAGCTGCTGGCACATATAACAAAAACTGCATCCGCAGCGGATGTGCGTGTGCAGGCCCAGGTGCGCCTTGCCACAAATATCGCTAACGGAATAAAGCACGCCTTCCGTGAGTTTGACGCTTCGGAAATCATCATGGGACTGCATATTCATCAGGAAATTACGACACGTTTCTGGGGAGAGTTCGCACAGAGCCTGTTCAACGGACTGAACCGGCAGATTATCATCACACGCTGCATCCAGCCTCTCCCGACACTGAACCGCCTGCAGGTGGCAGTTCCGTCACGGGCAGAGTTCGAACCGGGATTCCACCGCTGGGTAGAGAGACTCGCAAGGATGGCGGGGAACCTCAACTGCCGCATCATATTCCACGGACGCAACGACACATTACAGCATATAACGGAATATATCAATGCACATCACTCCAGTGTACGTGCACAGTATAACGAGATGGAACACTGGAACCACTTGCCAACACTTGCCTCACTGATAACGGCTGAGGATATGTTTGTTATCATCACGGCACGAAAAGGAACTATCTCCTATAAGACGGCAATGGACAGATTGCCGGATGAACTGTCGGCACATTTCAAGGGACACAACACTATGATTGTCTTCCCTGACCAATACGGGAAATCCGACCTGATGACATTTACCAACGCACAGCATACTGAACAGATATCCGCGTATGACATGCTGCGGCAGTTGTTCACACGAAAATGAGACGGATTTCAATTGACGGCTTTGGCAATCAAAGGCAGACTACAGACATTTTATATATGATTACAATCTCAAACATAAAGAAAAAATTCGGTTCTCTGGAAGTACTTAAAGGAATAAGTCTTACCATCAACAAAGGGGAAGTCGTCAGCATCGTAGGCCCGTCGGGAGCGGGAAAGACAACATTGTTGCAGATTATAGGCACCCTTGACCGACCGGATGAGGGCACTGTTGCTATCAACGGACAGGAAATAACAAGCCTGTCAAGGGACAAGCTGGCAGATTTCCGCAACCGGCACATAGGATTCGTATTCCAGTTTCATCAGCTTCTGCCGGAATTTTCAGCAATGGAGAATGTGATGATTCCGGCTCTTATTGCAGGGAAATCACGACGGCAAGCTAAGGAAAAAGCTCTCTCGCTGCTCGAAATGCTGGGGCTGTCCGACCGCATGAGCCACAAGCCTGCACAACTGTCTGGAGGAGAGAAACAACGCGTGGCTGTAGCACGGGCACTTATAAATGACCCTGCCGTCGTACTTGCCGATGAGCCTTCCGGTTCATTGGACTCAAAAAACAAGTCTGAACTCCATCAGCTGTTCTTCGAACTACGTGACCATCTCGGACAGACATTCGTCATCGTGACACACGATGAGTCGCTCGCCGGACTGACTGACCGGACAATACACATGCGTGACGGCATGATAGCTGACTCCGAAGAAAGCTCTGCTGAATGAACTTTCAACTGTAACAGGCAAGTTGTCTGTACAAAATCAAACATTACTTATCCACATAACGCTCCGGAAAACTCCTGACGTAATTATTAAAAATAGAAATACCTTATTATATAATATGGCACTCTCTCTTGGAAAAATGAACCGTATGACAGTCAGCCGAAAGGTTGATTTCGGAATATATCTTGACGGTGGACCTACCGGAGACATTCTCCTTCCCAAACGCTACGTCCCGAAAGGAACAAAAATAGGTGACGAACTGGATGTCTTCATATATCTCGACCAGGAAGAACGTCCTGTTGCTACAACGCAAAAACCTATCGCTATGGTGGGCGATTTCGCATATCTGAATGTGGCATGGACAAACGAACATGGCGCATTCCTTGACTGGGGACTTATGAAGGATGTCTTCTGCCCATTCCGTGAGCAGAAAATGCGGATGGAAAAGGATAAGGCTTATATCGTACATATCCATGTTGACGAGGATTCCTACCGCATCATGGCATCGGCAAAAATAGAGAAATTCTTGTCAAAAGATTTTCCTGAATACAAGCAGAATACCGAAGTAAAACTCCTCATATGGCAAAAGACAGACCTCGGTTTCAAGGTTATCGTTGACAATAAGTATCAGGGACTTATTTACGATAATCAGATATTCCGCGAACTACATACAGGGGACCGCCTGAAAGGTTTCGTATCATCTGTAAGATCTGACGGAAAACTGGATATTACATTACAGAAACATGGACGCGAACAGACACTTGATTTCTCGGAACGCCTGCATGAATATCTTTTCTACCATGATGGATATTGTCCGTTTACAGATAAGTCTCCGGCAGAGGAGATCTATAATGAATTCCATGTCAGCAAGAAAGTTTTCAAACGTGCCGTAGGAGATCTTTATAAACAGCACCTTATCTCACTCGCACCAGACGGTATAGAACTAAAAGGAGGGCATAGACCATAACATACGATGATGCCGTCTGCAACATATTGAAATGTATGCCCTCTATACTTGAGCCAGGCAGGTGAGCGATGATTCCCAATATCCCATTCTGCATTGTGACTATGGCTGCGAGTATTGCACTGGCAAACTTGACAACTACAGACAACATACCTCCGGCAAGAACGTCTGCAAGGATTATTGCCGTGAGGATGAACGCACCGCAGATTATCACCGTGGCAAACGGAATGACAATGAAATTCGTTAAAAGAAAATATATGGATACCCTGCCGAAATAATAAGCAGATAATGGTGCCGTACCTAACTGCGCGGAAACACTGATACATGCCGTATACCATAAAACTCTCAGTGCCCTGTATCTCCTGCCCTTCCATAATGGGAGCTTCTTCTCGTCAATCCTTTTTATCCTTCTTATACCAGACGGTATTAAATGATCCCATAACGGCCTCGCAACAATTATGCCGAAGACAGCCATAAATGACATCTGAAAACCTACATCCCAAAGGTTCTCTGGATTCAACATCAGCATCACCGCAAGCGTCGCACCGAAAACATTCAAAGATTTCTGCTCTCTGTCCATAAGACATATCGCTTCCCATATAGTCAGCATCAATGCAGCCCTGACTACAGACAACGGCATTCCTACAAATATCACATACCACCATAATCCTCCGAATATCAACAGCCTGTACACTATCCTGCGCCTGCGGAAAAAGAATGATAACAACATGTAGATAATGGACAAATGCATACCGGACAGTGCTAATATATGTGAGGCCCCTGACATACTGTATTCCTCCCGCAAATCCGAAGTGAGCGCACTCTTATTGCCAAATGCCATTGCTGTCAGTACAGCATAGGAGTCAATGGAAATCCCTGTAGCTTTTATCCTCTCCAAAAGCCTCTCACGCAACATAAGCGACCTTAGCTTATGAGCCTCCCAAAAACCCAAATCCGAAAGCCCGGCAGAGGTGATCTCCCATTTCCCTATCCCGATAAAGCCTCTGCCGACAATATCTCTCATCTTCTGCCAACGCACATAATCAAAATTACTGTTCATTCTGTGCCAATCTTTTAACGGAGACATATCTATATCCGCAACCACAGACTGACCTATATGTAATGCCTCGTACCGCTTTGCTATAGTGTCTCTCAGCAAAGAGACATGCAACCTCTTCCGGCTCAGACGCAATAAATCTCTCATCCCATCTTTACCTCCAATATATGAAACCTCTGAATTGCTGATTTTTGTCACAATACCCTCAAACTGTATAACCTTTCCACGCCTTATTGGCTCTGTAGCAATAACCATCTCACAACTGCAACTGTGGTCTCCGTTTACAACCCATGTACTCCTATCATGAAAACTGTACCGCATGCCTCCTACACCTATCATGGCAAGTAATAATAAAACACTGCTTACCATAGCATGCCGCTTATCGAACATTAACGATAAGCCCATGAGACAACATACAATAACTATCCATTCCCGAACTCCTAAAATTGAAGAACAATTCTTGGCAATAACTATTCCGGCCAATAACATCAAAGCATACCTGAACATCGGAATAGTATGTATATAGTGCCGCGGATTAAGATTCTTACTCATGTCTCAATTATATTCTTAATAGTCCTTTTCATAATACCTGACCGTATCTGTCTACACTGCAAATTTAACTAAAAACTGTCAATTCCACAAGAATTACTTGATAAAAAACAAGAATACTGCTCAAAAACAGGAAATAAACCACAAAAACTTGCACATGTCCCCAAAACTCTATACCTTTGCACTCGCAATTCGGAAATGACTTGTCAAAGACCGTCACAGAGGCGACGGGCGCTTAGCTCAGTTGGTTCAGAGCGTCTGCCTTACAAGCAGAGGGTCGGGGGTTCGAATCCCTCAGCGCCCACTAGGGGTGTTTATCGCAATTTCGATAGAGTTTTTCGTAAACTCTTGAGAGATTGCGATAATTTTTTATATGCATATTTTATCAGTCTTCTATATCAAACATGCTGACACGGAACTTTGTGAATCAGCAGAAAGTATGGAGGAATATTCTTGTTTTTGCTTTTTATTGTTTATCTTTGCACCCAGGAAGCACCCGGACGGATGCTTTTAACGATACACGGAGAATATGTTTAACTGATAAAAGAAAATCTGAGACACATGATTAAGATCTATGTAATGAGTACCTGCCGTGACTGCACGGCCGTAAAACGGCAGGCTGAGGGTGACGGACGCTATGAAGTCATAGACATCGGAAGCCATGTCCGACGGCTCAAGGAGTTCCTGAGCCTGCGCGACACAAGGGAGGAGTTCGCTCCAATGCGCAGGCTGGGATATGTCGGTATCCCATGCTTTGTGCTTGAGGACGGAAGCATCACGTTCCGCCCGGAAGAGGCGGGATTTGACTCCGGGGAGGAGGAAGAGGTCTCTCCGGGTACTGCATGCAACCTTGACGGCAGCGGATGTTGAACAATAAAAAAACAATAAAGATTAATTATGAAAAGTTTTGACCCGAAGCCATGGATGGCTCCGCAGCCAGTACTTGTTATCGGTACGTACAACGAGGACGGTACTCCTAACGCAATGAACGCCGCATGGGGTGGCCAGTGGGACATGAAGGAGATTATGATTTCAATGGGAAGTCATGCCACGACAAAGAATCTTAACCGCTGCGGAGAGTTCACCGTGGCTTTCGCTACACAAGAGACATTGGTCGCTTCTGACTATGTCGGTGTCGTTTCCGCAAGGAACGAGCCTGACAAGGTCAGGAAAACCGGATGGACGGTTGAAAAAGCGACAAAAGTGAATGCTCCCGTATTCACGGATTTCCCGATGACTTTCGAATGTCGTATAACCAAAAAGCTGGACGAATCGGAAACAGGCTTCTACATCGTGGCGGAGATCATCAATATCCTCGTGGATGAAAAATTTCTCTCTGAGGACGGTATGCCGGACCTTGAGAGGATGAATCTCATAACCTACGATCCTGTCCACCATACTTACATAGCTCTCGGCAACAAGACCGGCAAGGCTTTCTCCGACGGCAAGCAACTGAAACAGGCTCATGAAAGATTTTGAATATTTCAACAAGGTGAACTTTGCCGTTACAGCATGCAGCAGGAACGGCACGATTCTTTATCAGAATGAACGTGCAATAAAGCGCGACGGCAATGCTGCCGGCAGGAACCTGTACGACTGCCATCCGCTGTCTGCCGACAAGATGATACGTCACATGATAGAGACCGGAGAAAGCAACACTTACCAAATCATACATAACGGAAAGCGAAAGCAACTCCACCGGACTCCGTGGTATGACGGAGAAGGCAACATCGCGGGACTGATAGAACTGGCCGTTGACCTGCCGGACGGGATGCCTGTATTCAACAGAGACAAGAAAGAATAGTCATGCTGGCATATACATTCATTGACAAAGGCAAATTTGCCTTCACCGAGAAGCCGGAACCGGAATTGGAGGAGCCGACTGATGCAATCGTACGCATCACGCTTGGGAGCATCTGCACGAGCGACCTACATATCAAGCACGGCAGCGTTCCACGTGCCGTGAAAGGCATAACGGTGGGACACGAAATGGTCGGAGTCGTAGAAAAGGCAGGAGCCGATGTGACAGACTTCAAACCAGGAGACAGGGTGACGGTAAATGTGGAAACATTCTGCGGCAAATGTTACTTCTGCAAACACGGCTACGTGAACAATTGCTCGTCACCTGACGGCGGATGGGCTTTGGGCTGCCGTATCGACGGAGGGCAGACGGAATATGTACGTGTTCCGCTTGCCGCCCAAGGACTCTGCCACATTCCCGACAGCGTCACCGACGAGCAGGCTCTCTTCGTCGGAGATGTGCTCGCGACCGGCTATTGGGCGGCACGAATCTCCGAGATGACCGAAGATGACACAGTGCTCATCATCGGAGCCGGCCCCACGGGAATCTGCTCGTTACTATGCACCATGCTCCGCCGGCCAAAGCGTATCATAGTCTGTGAGAAATCAGAAGAGCGGAGGGATTTTATCAGCAACAACTATCCAGGCATATTGCTCACGACTCCTGAAGAATGCGAAGCGTTCGTCATGGACCACAGTGAGCATGGCGGTGCCGACCGTGTTCTTGAAGTCGCGGGAGCAAGCGACACTTTCCGGCTGGCATGGCGATGTGCACGCCCTAATGCCGTTGTCACCGTCGTTGCCCTTTATGACAAGCCACAGATATTGCCATTGCCGGAGATGTACGGAAAGAATCTTACATTCAAGACAGGAGGTGTGGACGGCTGTGACTGCAAAGAGGTGCTATGCCTTATCAAGGAAGGCAAGATTGACACTACCCCGCTCATCACTCACCGCTATCCGCTCTCACGCATAGAGGAGGCATACGAATTGTTCGAACAGAAGCGTGACGGGGTCATAAAAGTTGCCGTCTATCCTGATTCATGAAAGTTCCGGCGCAGAAGTCTTGGCAGTGAACGGCATTCCTCCGAGAATGACAAGACCGCAAACCGGAATCCGGCCTGTCATCCCCATGGTTCCTGCCTGATGACATCGGGCAATAACTGATGATTTTCATTACAACAGGAACCAGGAAATCCACTCCCATTCCATGGTGGCAAAAGAGACAGACGGCCCGGGAAAACAGACGGCATTGTCAACCGTTACCTTCCGCATCCCAAAAGGTAACGGTTGACAATGCAAAAGGTTACCATTTACCGTACAAAAGGTTAGCTTTCGTACGACTTGCCTTTTCCCTGCATAAAAACAAAGGCCGCTTTCATCCGTCACACCAGCGTCAGATGATTTAAGCACAACTTGTTTTCAACGGCTTACGCCATATCCGGAAACAGACGTGGTCATAACATGACAGTTCTTCTGTCAGAAGAATAAGAAACGGCAAGGACCGACTCTGTAAAACAAAGCCGGTCCTTGCCGTTCTTAATTCTGTCACCCTGAAGCGATACACCATACGAGACCATGGCTGTCAATAACCCAATGCAGTACCCGGCGAAAGGCTGGAATGTCATCCGAGCATCTGCAGCAGGCTGTCATGACGGAGAGTGACATGAATTTTCTTTCCCGAAGGAGCATAGTTCGAATTGGAACAGCGGAAAAGGTCTCTCACTATATTCCGCATTTCTTCTTCCGACAGTACCTGACCGTGAGGGACAGCAGAATTGCGCGCCATGGTAGCGGCAAGAGAGGAATAAAGCTTCCTGTCGGATATTCCTGTGTCCCCGGCTGCCTCCACAGTCTGTGAGACCACCTTTGCGGCATTAATGCTGTTGAGCTCTCCCGGTACGGCATTGATGGCATAAGTGCCTCCGCCAAGGTCGGAAAAGTCGAAGCCGAGATTCTCCAGTTGTGGAATTATGGTTGGGAGAATTACCATCTCCGCCACGGAAAACTGTATCTTTTCAGGAAACAGCAACGGCTGTGACGTATGCTTCCCGCTTGCCAAGGATGTCTCATAGCGTTCAAAGAGTATGCGCTCATGTGCACGTTCTTGGTCAATCAGCATCAGCCCCTGGCTTACAGGAGTAAGGATATACGAGCCTTTATACTGAAAGCAGGGGGAGATTTCCACGTCATTCCCGGTTCCGGATGAAGGATGCATTTCATCCGCAGTCTCACCGAAGAGATTGTCATCGAAGATTGACGACCGTATTTCTGTCTCCACCACAGACTGCCCTGAACCGGTGATTTCATAAAGAGAGCTCCAGTCTGAAGGAACGGCCGGCCTATAGTCCTTCGCACCGGAACCGCCATGGCTTGATTTCTCACTGAAAGGATTGTACGACGGATTGACGGAAATTGTCGGTATATCAATACTCTCCATATCATCGAAAACAGGAATCTCCGGACGTCCCTCCGTATCAAAGTCTATTGAGGGGATGTTGCTGAACCTGCCAACGGATTCGCGGACAGCGGCGGCAAGTATCTGCCACAGGGCCTGCTCGTCCTGAAACTTTATCTCCGTCTTCGTCGGATGGATATTGACATCAATATCCTTCGGATTGACAGTGAAGTAGAGGAAGAACGGAACTTGTTCTCCATGTGGCACAAGACGGTCATAGGCTTCCATCACTGCTTTCTGGAAATATGGATGGCGCATATATCTGCCGTTAACGAAAAAGTATTGCTGGGCACCTTTCTTACGGGCAGATTCCGGCTTGCCCACAAAGCCTTCAATCTTTCCCAAAGTAGTCTCCACGTCAAGCGGGAGGAGATGCTGGTTGATTTTCTTTCCGAAAACATCCGTGATACGCTGATGGAGCGTTGCAGCACGCAGGTCAAAAAGAATCTGGCTGTTACTCCGCAGGGTGAATCCTATCTTAGGGTACACGAGAGCAATGCGCTGGAAAGCTGTGACAATATTGTTCAGTTCCGTTGTGTTTGACTTCAGAAACCTGCGGCGGACAGGGACATTGTAGAAGATATTCTCTACCATAAAATGACAGCCTTGCGAACAGGCAACAGGCTCTTGCGACACGAAACGCCCGCCGTCTATACGCAAGGCGACACCGAGAGCATCGTTCTCCTGACGGGTTTTCAGCGTTACCTGCGCCACGGAAGCTATGGACGGGAGAGCCTCGCCGCGGAACCCCATCGTATTCAGAGAGAAGAGGTCGTCAGCTTTCCGTATCTTTGATGTGGCATGACGCTCAAAGGCAAGGCGCGCATCGGTGACAGACATGCCGGAACCATTGTCTACTACCTGTATCGATGTGCGCCCGGCATCAATGACAAGGACGTCAATCTGTGTAGCACCGGCATCTACAGCGTTCTCCACCAGCTCCTTTATCACGGAGGCTGGGCGTTGAACCACCTCTCCCGCTGCTATAAGATTGGCCACTGTATCAGGAAGAAGTTGTATCTTGTCCATTATTGTTCTGATAAAAAGTCTGTTTGAATTGATTCTCTTTCGTTTATATTGGTTTCCTGCTAAAGTTACATGCGAAGACTGACAGCATGGAGGCAAGTCATTGCTTCTGCACTTTCTTGATACTGTTGCGGGGAGACTGGCGGCGCTTTTCTTTCTTCATTTCCGTACCGGCTTTCTTTGGTCTCCACTCAAAAATATCATCCTTGGACAACGGGCGCACATAGTCAAACCATGCGAAGCCAGGCAGGAAATACTTGTCCGGCGGTATCTGAGAAATTGGATACATCACGCCGCTGTGCCTACATGCCCATATCTTGTCCATCTTCCTTTCCGGAGTAAAGTACATGCGCATGGTGTCTGTCTCAAGATAGTTAAGTCCGATAAGCGAGCTATCGGCACTGTCCTCTGCATAATAGATCGTTAGAACATTGCCCTCAGCCTGATTAAGGCGCAACTGACCGTCAGTGAAAAACGTCTTCATCTCCTTTGATGAAATCTGATTGTAATGCACCGTGTCAGGCATCTGTTCCATGGAAAATGCCTGCCCTATTACATGTACGAAACGAATGGTGGAGTCTGCCATGTATGCACGTATTTCTTCTCCCACTATCTGACGGCCGTCACTCCAAAGTATTGGGTCCTTATACATGATAAGCACCGAGTCACGTGAAATCATTACCATAGAGTCACAGACGGCCTGCACGTCGTTCCGGTAGACACGGACATGAGGAGAGCTCTGCACGGTACGGTAAACCGAGTCGGTATTTATATTGTATGTGAAGAGGCGCATTGTGTCTCCATGAAGATAAAGGGTATCGCCTTGGGAATAGTCAATGGCGACAGCACGTTTTGTCGCCATGCCATATCCTTTGTGTTCATCATAATAGACATAGTCGCCGCGGAAACCTGACTTGTTAATCGTATCGTCGAACTCTACATTTCCAAAACATTCACTGATGCCGCTCTTACTGCTGTGCTGCAGGGAATCTGCCGTTATGACCTTACCGTCCTTACGGTTGATGGTGGAACGGCTGTACAGTTCCGTCCTGTCATTACGGCTGTCGTAATAACCATCCTCTGTGTTGATGACATCCTCCTTGGTAGTAATCCTGGAAGGTCCCACGACATGTGCCAGGGATGTGCGGGTATCATAATATAAGGTGTCACTCTCCGTAGCGGAATTTTTATTCTTCAGACGGACATCATAATAGAATATCGCCTGTTTGTCTGACGTTGAGTACTGTCCCCAGTCGGAAGTCAGCGTTGTCTCTCCATCGACGAGCTTACCTCCTTCAAAGAAATAACCGATGGAATATATGCGGTCATAGTTCAGTGAGTCACAGTATAGTTTTGTCTTCCTGTGGGTCAGAACTACATTGCGGCGCACTTCCGCCATCTCGTCATTACCGTCATAATAAGCATAATCGGAAGTCAGCGTGAGAGTATCGCCCTGACGCATCTTAACATGTCCGAAAGCCTCGAAGGAATTGGTCTGCTGAAAATACAAAGCACTGTCGCATGTAAGGATTATCCCTTTATGCAGAAAAGACACATTGCCTTTCACGAACTGTGCATCCGGGTGTTTGCCGTACATGTCATAACTGAATTCATCAGCGTGTTGAAGATAGACACGCGCGTCCGTGGTCTTCTTCTTGGCACGGATACGTTTCACAGGACCACCTGCTCCGACAACGATTCCTATGACAAAGAAGCATAGGGCTATCAACATGATAACCCTATGCCCACCAAATATAGTATGTAAGTTTTTATTCAAAGCTGCTTTTGCATTATTGGTACATAATAGACTTGAACATAAGCGCGGACGACTCTGACAAGGAAGATGACCAGACTGAGATTTCTTCATCATATATAATTAAGTAGAAACACCTGCTGTAATAAGGAGAAGCATCTACTGCGATAACGAAAAGAACCTATGTCAAATCCAGGAAATATCAGGTGCATTAGTCTGCGGAATGACAGATTATACAGAAAAACATAAGGTATCACATTAATCTATTCAGACATAAAACTGATTTCTCATGAGATTACATGCCTGCGTCTATAATGTAATATGGCTTTATGTATGTAGATCTGTATTAATATACATGAGAAGCAATGTTACTGTACATGAGAAGCAATGCTAATATGCATACAAAATCTTATCATCAACAGTCGTCATTCATCCGCCATTCCCATCTCATTCGTGCTCCCATCCTTCATACTCGAAATCGCAACCTTTATAGCGATCGTCCATTCTGACGTATGTCTCCTTGATCTTTTTCTTCACCCACTCATGAATAAAGTCATTCTTGCGCTTCAAGAGAACGACATCCTTCATAGTCTGGAAATCCTCGGTAATGGTGGCGCGGTGACCTTCTGTACGTGACTTAAGCTTTACCACGGCACAGACTGTCTTACCCCGGGAGTTCACCATCTGGAAAGCCGGAGACACCTCTCCCACCTTCAACTGCTCCACAGCTCTTGCAACCTCTGTAGAAAGGTCCTGCATACGGAACTTTGAAGTACGGCCCTGCTCATTGTTATTGACCATCACGCCCTTATTTGAACGTGTATCCTTATCATCAGAAACAAATGTAGCCGCTTCGTCAAACGTAAACTTTCCGTTATTCATCTCCGTCACAAGAGAGTCAAGCATCTGTATTCCGTCCTCAATGGCAGCCTGCGAAACCTGCGGTTTGCGCAGGATATGACGGCATTTTATCTTATCACCGCGCTTGTCCACAAGCTGTATTATATGGAAACCAAACTCTGATTCCACAATCTTTGATATCTTTTTCGGGTCAGTAAGGTTAAAGGCAACAGCGGCAAAAGCAGGATCCAACATACCACGGCCTGTATAGTCAAGCTCTCCTCCATTACGTGCAGAGCCCGGATCCTCGGAATAGAAACGCGCAAGAGTCTGGAATGTCGTCTCGCCCTTTGTCACACGGTCCGTATAACTACGCAGTTCATCCTTTACACGATTAATTTCTTCCTGTGACACCTTAGGAGTACGTGTGATAATCTGCACCTCTACCTCTGTCGGTATATAAGGAATGCTGTCTTCAGGAATGTCCTTGAAGTACTTACGCACCTCGGCAGGAGAGACCTTAATATCCTCCACAAGTTTCTCACGCATCCGCTGCACGAGCTGGTTATTCTTGAAATCATCATGCAAAGACTGACGTATCTGTGTCATGGACATCTTGCGGTACTCTTCAAGTTTTTCCTTTGAGCCGACCATAGATATCCAATAGTTTATCTGCTGCTCCACTCCCTGTGCCACTTCAGCCTCGGTAACTTCAATACTGTCAAGGGCAGCCTGATGAAGGAAGAGTTTCTGTACGGCAATCTGCTCAGGCAGACGGCAGTCCGGGTTACCTTCTATCTTCTGTCCCTCAGCCTCCATCTGTGCGCGAAGCATCTCAACGTCCGACATAAGGATGGCCTCATCGCCCACGACCCATATAACTTCGTCAGCTACACTGGACGGATTGGGACGTGACTCATCAATCTTAACGGAGTCAACTTTCACAGAGTCAGCCTGCGCATAAGCGGCTATAATGACGGACATCAGTGCAACTATAAGTGTTCCTATTCTTTTCATTAAAGGTAATATCCTTTGGTTTTAGTTTTCTGCAATAATCTTCGATACATCCTTTCCTCATTCTTCCGACTGCACTCTTTTCCTGACAGTGGCAACGATATCCTGATTCACGACAACTGCATATTTCTTACGAAGGTCGGCAACCCACTCCTTTTCAAGCTGTGCCTGGTAGTCTGCAGTTACTTGCGCACGGACATCTGACATTTCCTGAGGAGCTTTTAGTTTCTTGCCATATACCGCATCTATTGGATATTCCTTCAGTTTCTTCACTTTTGCGTCAGCAACCTTGAACACACAACTGTCGACAAGTGCATTGTCTCCTTTCTTGAACAATCCTTTTTCAACACGGATACGTATAATGGAGTCACCATTAAATGTCGTACGAAGTTTTTCATTCCAGTCCCCGAACTTCAGACCTTTGACACATTTTGCCACCGCCTTGATATCATTCTTATCCTTTACGTGGTATGCCATGCCCTTGAAACGAGGTTCATCCCACTTGTACTTTTTCTTGTTCTTTTGAAAAAAAGCATTCAGACCGGCTTCATCCTTGGCTCCTTTTTCCCATACTTCACGGTTGCTTATCTCATAAAGGAGCAGTCCGTCGTGGTATTCACGGACAAGATTCTCGAGGTCAGAATCTTCTGTCTGCATTTTCTCTGCACGCTCATCCATAATCTGCGCCGCAGTCTTGCCGTTGCTTGCCTTAACCTCGGCCTCCACTTTACGGTCAATAATCTGTTCACGGATGTTGCGGCGCTCAATGAACGTCATGATGCTCGTACGGAGAGAATCAAACGGTTCAAGCATTTTCCTGTCAAGAACCTTTATGATATGCCATCCGACAGGTGACTGTACAGGCATTCCCGTCTCACCGATCTTCAAAGAATATGCAGCCTTATCAAATTCTTCAAATGTCTGACCGTGAGTTATCCATCCGATAACACCGCCACGAGAAGAGGCACCCGGGTCATCAGACTTCGTGGTTGCAATCTCTGTAAAGTCTGCTCCGTTCTGCAAAGCGTTATATATAGAATCTATACGGGCTTTTGCGGCGGCCTCCGTCGCCTTGTCCGCGTCAGCAGACAGACGCACAAAGATATGTGCCGGCTGTATAAGTCCGTCAGGTCCGATACGCTTCACCTCGTTGTCATATATCGTGCGAGCCTCGGCCTCCACATCCGCATCAGTAATAAACGACGGGCGTATCTGCTGGTCACGATACTGAAGGAACTCTTTTTTGTAAGAACTTAGTGTGTCCATCCGCTCATCAACGGCAGCCTGGACTTTCAGTTTATAGTTCACGAAGAGGTCAACATACTCATCAACGGTCTTCTTATCGATAACGCTCTCAGAGTTATTCTTCTTATAAGAGTACTCAAACTCCGAACGTCTGATATCCTGACCGGCAATGTTCATTATCACAGGATCATCTGTCTGTGCAAACGCACTGGCAGACGCGAGGACAAACATTGCCACTACTGTCTTGAATTTCATATCTATTGTATTATAAAAGCGATACTGAATCACATTGCCTTCCAAACATGCGGCTATCTGCCGGCAAAGGATATGCATATAATTCTTGTTTTACCTATTTATGTACAATATGGTGTGTCCTAAGGAATCCATTCATTAGAACACACCATATATTATATCATGGTCTACTGATGACGGCTGTAGTTCGGAGCCTCGGAAGTGATAATCACCTCATGAGGGTGAGACTCAAGTATGCCGGCATTTGTAATACGAGTAAACTTGGCATTATGAAGATTCTCTATGCTTGCAGCACCGCAATAGCCCATACCCGAGCGAAGACCGCCGACAAGTTGATAGACAACCTCCTGCACTGTTCCTTTGTAAGGCACCCGGCCGGCAATTCCTTCAGGAACAAGTTTCTTTGCCTCTACGACTCCGCTTTGGAAATAGCGGTCCTTTGAACCATTCTCCATGGCCTCAAGAGAGCCCATTCCACGATAAGACTTGAACTTACGTCCGTTGAACAGGATTGTCTCTCCCGGAGCTTCCTCTGTTCCGGCAACAAGAGAACCTATCATTACGGAATGTCCGCCGGCGGCAAGAGCCTTGACAACGTCGCCGGAATAACGGAGACCGCCGTCAGCGATAAGAGGTACATCAGTGTCAGCAAGAGCCTGGGCCACATCATACACAGCGGAGAGCTGAGGAACTCCGACACCTGCAACGACACGTGTAGTACAGATTGAGCCCGGGCCGATACCGACTTTCACAGCATCCGCACCGGCCTCAACGAGAGCCTTGGCCGCTGCGCCGGTAGCAATATTCCCGACAACGATATCCACCTCCGGAAAATTCTGCTTTGCCTCACGCACCTTTTCGATGACGCCCTTGGAATGTCCGTGTGCCGTATCGATGACAATGGCATCTACACCTGCCTTCACGAGGGCTTCCATACGCTGGAACGTGTCAGCCGTAACACCTACGCCGGCAGCCACGCGGAGACGTCCCTTTGCATCCTTACATGCCATCGGCTTATCCTTTGCCTTTGTTATATCCTTGTAAGTGATAAGTCCGATAAGATGATTTTCCTCATCAACGACAGGGAGCTTTTCGATTTTGTGTTCAAGGAGAATCTTTGACGCGCTCTCCAGGTCAGCCTGCTGGTGAGTAACGACAAGGTTTCCCTTTGTCATGACATCATCAATCTTCCTTGACATATCAGTCTGGAAGCGCAAGTCTCTGTTTGTCACGATACCGACAAGCTTATTATCCTTATCCACGACAGGTATGCCGCCGATATGGTACTCCGCCATCATGTCAAGCGCATCCTTTACTGTCTTGCCCCTCATGATAGTGACAGGATCGTAAATCATGCCGTTCTCCGCACGCTTCACTATGGCAACCTGCCGTGCCTGATCCTCGATAGACATATTCTTATGGATAACGCCTATGCCTCCCTCGCGTGCAATGGCGATTGCCATCGGAGCTTCCGTGACCGTATCCATTGCTGCTGTTACGAAAGGAATCTTCAGTTCAATGTTGCGTGAGAACTTTGTGCTTAATGAAACCTCGCGGGGAAGGACCTCAGAGTATGCCGGAACAAGCAATACATCATCATAAGTAAGACCCTCCATTACTACCTTGTCTTCAAGAAATGATGCCATATATCGAATCGTTTATAAATGAATATTGTATGCAAAATTACAAAAAAATCCTCACATATCGTTATTATCCACCGACAATTAACACTAATTTGCCAAAACAACATAAGGGACGGGCATCCAGACGGCAACGGCAATCAATGCCGTAAAGCGTGGGAGCAAACGTTTCTGTCAGGCATGGCGGACATCAACGGCTGCAAAGGTACTGATTTTTACAACGGATTCCAAACGACACATGAATACAAATGCAGAATATTTTTGCAGAATTTCGTCAATTCCTCATGACTGCCTGAGCTCAAAAAAAACAATTCTCAGGAAACAAGAAATCATCGGACAGAAACTTCAAGTCCCTGTCCGATGATTCAATTTGCCATCTCAGACATGAATTTTATGCGCACGAGACGCAGTTCATCGTCAGTAAAATCGCCGTCAAACTCGTTAGAGGCGACACCGATGTCGTCAGTCTCGCTGTTCATGAAATAGTCATAAATGTCATCAACGTTGTCATCGTCAAGGACATCCTCTATGTAATAATCAATATTAAGCTTCACACCACTGTAGACTATCGTCTCTATTTCCGTCAGGAGATCCTCGTAATCCATGTTCAAGGCATGAGCTATGTCGTTCAGCGGCATACGCTTGTCAATGCTCTGGATAATCTTCACCTTGAGCATGGACTTCTTCGGAACGGTACGTACACGGAGTTCCTCCGGCCGTTCTATTCCGTGCTCCTCACAATACAACTTTATCAATGTGCAGAACGACTTGCCGTACTTTCTCGCCTTACCGGCACCGACGCCCTGTATCTGCTGCAGTTCCTCTATTGTCACAGGATACATCGTTGCCATCTGCTCCAGGGACATGTCAAGGAACACCACGTACGGCGGCACCTTGTTCTTGCGTGCGACCTTCAGACGTTCATCCTTGAGCATCTTGTGAAGCATCGGGTCAAGTGCAGAAGTTCCGCCTTCACCGCCACATTCACAATCAATCTGCCGGAAATCCGTATCCTTAACTATAGGGAAAGACACAGGATTCTTCAGGAACTCCCTGCCCAAAGCAGTGACTTTCAGCAGTCCGTAGCTTTCGACATCCTTGCGGACATATCCGGCAAGCATGGCATGACGGATGACAGGGTTCCAGAACTTATCGTCCATGTCCTCACCTGCCCCGAACTCCTCAAGCCTGTCATGGTTATGGGAGACAATATCGTCAGTTCCGCGTCCTTTTATAAAGTCTATGACATACTGCGAACGGAAGTTCTCCTTTATGGCAAGAATGGCATTGAGAAGCACCACAAGCGCCTCCTTCCCTTCAACTTTTTCCTTCGGATTACGGCAGTTGTCACAGTTTCCGCAATTCTCCACGGCATATTCCTCACCAAAATAATGCAAGAGAAACTTCCTGCGGCACACGGAAGACTCGGCATACGCCGACGTCTCCTGAAGCAGCTGTCTGCCGATGTCCTGTTCTGCGACAGGCTTTCCCTCCATGAACTTCTCCAGTTTCTGCAGGTCTTTGTAAGAATAGAATGCTATGCACAGCCCCTCACCTCCGTCACGGCCTGCACGTCCGGTCTCCTGATAATATCCTTCAAGTGACTTGGGTATGTCATAATGTATGACAAAACGTACGTCCGGCTTGTCAATACCCATACCGAACGCTATCGTTGCCACGATGACATCCACGTCCTCCATAAGAAAATTATCCTGTGTCTCCGAGCGTGTCTGCGTGTCAAGACCTGCATGATATGCTGCGGCGCGGATGTCATTGGCACGGAGCACCTCCGCCAGCTCTTCCACCTTCTTGCGTGAGAGGCAGTAGATTATGCCGCTCTTGCCATGATGAGCCTTGATAAACTTTATAATCTGCTTATCAACCCCGTCAGTCTTAGGCCGCACTTCATAATAAAGATTCGGGCGGTTGAAGGAGCTTTTGAATTCCATGGCATCAGACATGCCGAGGGACTTCTTTATGTCCATTCTCACCTTGTCTGTGGCCGTGGCTGTCAGAGCAATGACAGGAGCTTTGCCGATCTCGTTTATGATAGGACGGATACGCCGGTATTCCGGACGGAAATCATGTCCCCACTCCGAGATACAGTGTGCCTCGTCCACTGCATAGAACGAGACTTTCACGCCCGGGGATTTCAGGAAATCGACATAATCGTCCTTTGTCAGCGACTCCGGTGCGACATAGAGCAGCTTTGTCCTTCCCTCACGCACATCCTTCTTCACCTGGTCTATGGCAGACTTGTTAAGCGAAGAGTTCAGATAGTGCGCCAGTCCGCTATTCTCGCTTATACCATTGATGACATCCACCTGGTTCTTCATCAGTGCGATGAGCGGAGAGATGACAATCGCCGTACCCTCCATGAGGAGCGCCGGCAACTGGTAGCAGAGGCTTTTTCCTCCGCCCGTAGGCATAAGCACGAAGACATCGTCACCTTCAAGCAAAGCCCTTATGACGTGCTCCTGATCGCCTTTGAACTTGTCAAAGCCGAAATACTGCTTAAGTTTCTCTGTCAGGTTTATGTTCATTTATCAGAAGTTAGAAGATGGTTTTTCATATTCAGTACGGCAATGGTACAGGCAACGCATGCACTTCCGTGCTTCACGCCGGCACTTCCCCCTAAGGGCATCGCCCCACGCTGGGGGCATTCCATTGCCGACATCCATAGTATTCAGGTTATAAAGACCGGAAACGTCATGCAAGGTTTGCCTTGTCCAGCTGTGCCTGCGCATACTCTCTCGTGACGCGGAACGCCTTGTCCTCCGAAGACGGAGCATCGAACATGGCATCGTTCATCACCGCCTCTACGATAGAGCGCAGTCCGCGGGCACCGAGTTTGTACTCTACGGCCTTGTCGACCATGTACTCCAGCGCATCCTCGTCAAACGTCAGCTCCGTGCCGTCCATCTCCATGAGTTTCTCATACTGCTTAACAATGGAGTTCTTCGGCTCCACAAGTATGCGCTTAAGAGCCTCCCTGTCCAGCGGATGAAGGAACGTCAGCACCGGCAGACGGCCGATAATTTCCGGGATAAGTCCGAAAGATTTCAGATCCTGCGGCAGGATATACTTCATGATATCCTTCTTGTCTATGCCCTTCCTTTCATTGATGCTGTTGTAGCCCACGACATGAGTGTTCAGCCGCTGCGCTATTTTTCTTTCTATTCCGTCAAACGCTCCGCCGCAGATAAAGAGGATGTTGCGGGTATCGACATGGATATAATCCTGGTCAGGATGCTTGCGCCCTCCCTTTGGCGGTACGTTCACCATCGTACCTTCAAGGAGTTTCAGGAGTCCCTGCTGCACTCCTTCGCCGCTTACGTCGCGCGTGATGCTCGGATTGTCGCCCTTTCGTGCGATTTTGTCTATCTCGTCAATGAAGACAATGCCGCGCTGCGCCGCCTCAAGGTTGTAGTCCGCCACCTGAAGGAGGCGTGAAAGAATACTCTCAACGTCCTCACCGACATATCCTGCCTCGGTGAACACCGTGGCATCGACAATAGTAAACGGGACATTGAGCAGCTTCGCTATCGAGCGTGCGAGAAGAGTCTTGCCCGTGCCGGTGGAACCCACCATGACGACATTGGACTTCTCTATTTCCACGCCGTCGTCAGTAACGGGCTGTCCGAGACGCTTGTAGTGGTTATACACCGCCACTGCAAGGAAACGTTTTGCCTCCTCCTGTCCGATGACATACTTGTCAAGGTGCGCCTTTATCTCATGCGGCGTAGGCACCGCCTTCATGTCAAAAGCCTCTTCAGCTTTCTTTCCGACAGAGCGGTTCGCCTTGGCGGCAAGGGCATCGGAAGTGTTGCCGAGTGCATTCTCGACTATCTCGTATGCACTGATGACACAATCGCCGCAGACATGTCCGTCCATACCTGTCAGCATCAGGTCAACCTGAGTCTCGTCTCTGCCGCAGAGGCAGCAGTGTTTTAAATCTTTCTTTGTCATATATCGTCAGAAAACGACGGAAGTGACGGCACGCAGCCGTGCCGCACCTGTCTTTTTACCTTAAAGTTTCTCCGAAAAAAAATGTTCCCGCCATGAATCACTTGCGAGTATGCACGTTGTCTATCATGCCGTACTCCTTAGCCTCTTCCGCCGTCATCCAGTAATTGCGGTCTGAATCCGCCCAGACTTTCTCATAATCGGTATGGGAATGGTTGGCAATGATGGTGTACAGTTCTTTCTTGAACTTCATAATCTCGCGTGCCTCTATCTCTATGTCGGAAGCCTGTCCCTGCACGCCTCCGAGAGGCTGGTGTATCATCACGCGGCTGTGCGGCAGCGCGCTGCGCTTGCCTTCCTTGCCCGCAACGAGAAGAACGGCGGCCATGGAAGCAGCCATGCCTGTGCATATTGTGGCTACATCGCTGGAGATAAGCTGCATGGTGTCGTATATTCCGAGACCCGCCGTGACACTTCCGCCGGGCGAGTTGATATATATCGAGATGTCCTTCTCGGGATCGCAGCTGTCAAGATAGAGGAGCTGCGCCTGCAAAGTGTTCGCCGTATAGTCGTCAACCTGTGTGCCGAGGAATATTACACGGTCCATCATAAGTCGCGAGAAGACATCCATCTGGGTCACGTTCAACTGACGTTCCTCAAGAATGTAAGGGTTCATGTACTGGCTGTGCACATTCATTGCCGCCTTGCTCTGGAAGCGCATGACATCATCAAGAAGCTGGCCGTCCATGCCAAGGTGTCTGGTTGCATATTTTCTGAAATCGCTGTTCATATATAATATAATAAGGTGGCGACAATGATTGTCACCTTTCGTTTGCAATACAAAATTACAAAAAAAAACTGACATCATATTTCTTGTGACAAAATATTTTTGCTAAAAAAGATTAATTGAGTGCTCTTCACATCATCTGCCTCACGCAAACCGGCGGCATGTCCTCCGACGAAGGATTCACGGCACGGCAGACCAACACCGGAAGCGGACTCATACAGCACAAGGAACGGCAAGCACACAAAGCAGGAGAGCAATCACAAAACAGCATGGAGTTCCACCCTTGCCACGCGCTGGCTATCAGTTGTTTACAGAAACCAAAAAGAATCATTTCGCAAAGCATGACCTTTTACGCCGTAAAGTGTCACCTTTCACAGTATAAAAGGTGACCTTTTGCATGACGAAAGGCCACCTTTTGACTTCGTGACCGCCGGCACCACCGTTTCCAACCGTATTTTCACAGCCGGCAGCGCATCGTTGTCATCACAAAGAAACACGACACGAAACCACACCCGTCAGCACCGGCACATAAAAAGAAATGTGGAAAACCGCAGCAAAAGTCCCGGTTTTCCACATTTTATAAACAACGCAGAAGCGACGCAGCAGGCATCACTCTCTGCTGTATCCATCCGATTAAGCCTCGGCGAGCTTGTTGAACTCGTCCAGAGTAACCTCTTTTTCATCAAGCTTGACAACACTCTTTATGGCTGCAACGAGCTTGATGTCAAGAGCGCGCTCTACGAGAGAGTCGATGTTCTCGCGCTTCTTCATCATCTCCTGAACATAGTTGTCAAGATACTCTTCAGGAACGTTTGTCATGCCGTACTGTGCGAACTGCATCTTTGCCATTTCCTTTGCGGCATTCTTGACATCCTCGTCCTCAATCTTTATTTCCTGAGCCTGGGCGAGCTTGTTCTTAAGCAGGTGCCATGTAAGCTCCTTGATGCTTGCCTCATAGTTCTTGTCAACATACTCCTGACCCTTGTCCTGGTTGTTTGCAAGCATGATTCTCTTCATCAGTGCATCGTCATACTTGACGTCACCGGCCTTCTTGACAGCTGCCTCGCGCATGTCGGCAAGGAATTTGAAGTCAGAGTTCTGTTCAAGACTTCCTTTCAGATCCTCAGCGATACGTGCACGGAAAGCCGCCTCGTCCTTAATCTCCGCACCCGGGAAAGCCTGTTCGAAGAGCTCCTCGTCGACGGCGTGAGGCTGGTAACGGCTGATTTCTGTCACCTGGTAGCTGAAGTCTCCCTCATACATCACAGCCTGCTCCTTGCTGACTTTCAGAAGGGCTGCAAGCTCTGCATCATTCTCATAGGCCTTGCGAGGGTTGAACGTGATGACATCACCGAGCTTGATGTTCTCGAACTTCTTCTGTTCTTCAGCGTTCTTTATATACTTAGGCATGATGATGGACTCAGGAAGATTAATGCCCTCCTCCATTGTATTTCCTTCCGCATCGAGCTGACGGAGATCACCCTTCAGCATGTCATTGTCCTGATATTCCTCAACCTTCTCATAAGAGCCCGTGCGGCTTGCATACATCTGAACCTGCTGGTCAACGAGCTCGTCAGTAACCTTTATGGTGTAGTAAGGAAGCTTTGTGCGTCCGTCGAATGTAACGTTGAGCTCCGGAGCGAGGGCGATGTCAAACGCAAATGTGTAAGGAGCCGGTTTCTCGAGGTCAATCTGCTCCTGTGACTCTGACGGCATAGGCTCGCCGAGCATGTCGATCTTCTCTGTCTGGATATACTCATAGAGTTTCTGTCCCACGAGTTTGTTCAGAGTGTCAACGAGCACTGAAGGACCAATCTGACGCTCCACCATAGCCTTCGGAGCCTTGCCCGGACGGAAGCCCGGAACGTTGGCACGCCTGCACTGCTCCTTGATTGTCTTGTCGTAATCGCTCTTGTAATCCGCCTCCTCTACAACGAGGGTCAGCTTTCCGCTGATTTTTGCAGAATTGTCAAATGTGATATTCATCTTTGTTTTGAGTATTTAATTATTTATGTTGTTACAATCCACGTACCACACCCATATGCCTTCGGAACTGGTTCCCAAGGTAAGATAACGGCACATCTGAAATGCAAAATTACAAAGAAATACCGAATTCTATGTTATTAACAATGTGTAATTCAGTATTTTTAACTAATCAAATCATAATTCTTGGCCGCCCTTTCTACGTTCTTCGTTTTATTTTCGTAACTTTGCACCATGTTAGTCTTTAATTTTCTCAATGTCTTCGGACGCTACTGTATACTTATGGGCAGGACTTTCTCCCGCCCTGAGCGTATGCGCATGTACTGGAAGCAGTATGTCAAGGAAATGTCCGCACTCGGCGTCAACAGTATCGGCATCGTGCTTCTCATATCATTCTTCATCGGTGCGGTGATCTGCATCCAGATGAAACTCAACATCCAGTCTCCGTGGATGCCGAGATGGGTCAGCGGATACACAACGCGGGAAATCATGCTCCTTGAGTTCTCAAGTTCCATCATGTGTCTCATCCTCGCCGGAAAAGTCGGCTCCAACATCGCCTCCGAACTCGGCACGATGCGTGTGACACAACAGATTGACGCGCTTGACATCATGGGCATAAACTCCGCCGCATACCTCATACTGCCGAAAATCCTCGGGCTGCTGACTCTTATGCCGGTTCTTGTAATCTTTGCCAACGGCATGGGATTCGTGGGTGCATACGCCACGGCATACATAGGACATATCCTTCCGCCAGACGACCTCACTCTCGGACTGCAGCATTCGTTCAACCAGTGGTTTGTATGGATGTCGATAATCAAGAGTGAATTCTTCGCTTTCATAATCGCCAGCGTATCCTCTTACTGCGGATACAGCGTGGAAGGAGGCTCGGTGGAAGTCGGCGACGCCTCCACATCGGCCGTGGTGAGCAGCTCGGTGCTCATACTTTTCTCTGACGTTTTCCTAACAAACCTCCTCAGCTAAGATGATTGAAGTAAAGAATCTGCACAAATCCTTTGGCGACAGGGAAGTGCTCAAAGGAATAGACGCCACCTTCGACAACGGCAAGACAAACCTGATCATCGGTCAGTCGGGGTCAGGAAAGACCGTGCTGATAAAGAACCTCGTAGGACTCTTTGAGCCTACCGAGGGCGAGGTGCTTTACGACGGGCGCAATTTCGTCACGATGTCAAAGGACGAAAGAATAGGAATGCGCCGCGAAATGGGAATGATATTCCAGTCGGCAGCACTCTTCGACTCGCTTTCCGTCCTTGAGAACGTCATGTTCCCTCTCGACATGTTCTCAACAATGACATACCGTGACCGCATAAAGAGGGCTCAGGCATGCCTTGACCGTGTCGGTCTGATCAATGCACAGGAAAAATTCCCGGGCGAAATATCAGGAGGAATGCAGAAGCGTGTAGCCATTGCGCGTGCCATTGTGCTCAACCCGAAGTATCTTTTCTGCGACGAGCCGAACTCGGGACTGGATCCGAAGACCTCACTTGTCATAGATGAGCTCCTGCATGGCATCACGGAGGAGTTTAACATGACGACAATCATCAACACCCACGACATGAATTCCGTCATGGGCATCGGCGACAACATTCTTTTTATATACAATGGTGAAAAAGAATGGGTCGGAAACAAGGATATGGTCATGGACTCCACAAACGAGAAACTCAATGACCTCGTATTCGCATCCGACCTGTTCAAGAAAGTAAAGGCTGCCAATATGAAACCAAAGAACTGACCGTTGGTCCCGCAAAGAAAGCCAAGCTGTGCAGCACACGCTTCAGTAAAAGCATCATGGCAACGGCCGCCATAGTCCTATGTGATAAGGATTATGGCGGCCGTTGCCATTTTATTTGCCTGCAATCCACTTTTGTTCCCTTTATATGAAAATATGTTCCATATTTCCAAGCAACTTTTAAAAACTCTGAAATCATTGACTGTCAGATAGAAAAAAGCTTGCCATTTAAACAATTTTGAATATCTTTGCACAAGTATTCTTAATACATCTCACAAGTCAGGAACATACCAAAAACATATTTTCCATTGCCTTGACAAAGGCTTGCGACCCACATGAAATTCAGCAAAAAGAAGCATATTCCCGTATAATAGGAATCATAGAGGAACATATATTAAAGGCACTTCAAACATAAACAAGGAAAGCCTATGCAAGAAATGAAGCAAACACTCTTATACATTGCCGTGATGCTTGCCGCACTGCCGGCGGCTTCGCAGACGCTGACACTGGACAGCTGCAGGACATTGGCTCTGAACAACAACCGTCAGCTGGCAATAGGGCGGGTAAAGAAGGACATCGCCATGAACATGCGCAAGTCTGCACGTACGAAGTATCTGCCACGCGTCACCGCACTGGGCGGCTATGAACTGATGAGCAAGGAAATCAGCCTGCTGAACGATGCACAGAAGACTATGTTCAACAGCCTTGGCACCAGCATCTCGTCCGGTGCCGGTTCTTTCGCCCAAAATATACTGGCTCCGTATATCGCCGACGGCACAATCTCTCCTGCGGCAGCACAGAAACTGCTGCAAGGATTACAGTCCATGGGCATAGAGCAAAAGGGCAACAGCATCGGTACTGCCATAACCGAGGCATTCCGTACTGACACGAGGCAGATGTTTGCCGGGTCCGTGATGCTTACGCAACCTATATATATCGGCGGTGCAATAACGGCTCTCAACAGAATGGCTGACATTCAGGAGAGACTTGCCGACAACGGACTGCGCCAGCAGACACACGAGACGGTCTACGAAATAGACCATATCTACTGGCTGGCCGTCTCCCTGCGTCACAAGCAGGAACTGGCAAAGCAATTCAACAGACTTGTCGTACAGTTGCATGACGATGTACAGAAAATGGTCCGTGAAGGAGTGGCCACCAAAGCTGACGAACTGAAAGTCGCAGTAAAGGTTAATGAGAGCGAGATGGCACTGACACAGGCGGAGAACGGAGTGGCACTGGCAAAGATGCTCCTGTGCCAGCAGTGCGGTCTGCCTGTCGAATCAGACATCACCCTTGCAGACGAAGACAGCGAGAACATTGCTGTCGTCGGGGAAACTTCCGTAGACACACAGACTGCAATTGAAAACCGGACAGAGGCAAAGATACTCGAGAATGCCATAGACATGTCAAAACAGGCTACGAACCTCGTCCGTGCGGCTTTCCTTCCGCAAGTGGCTCTGACCGGAGGATACATGATTTCCAACCCTAATGTCTACAACGGATTCGAGAAAAGATTCTCAGGAGTGTGGAATGTGGGAGTCATTTTCCGAGTACCGGTATGGAACTGGTTTGAGGGAACTTATAAAATCCGTGCCTCCAAGGCAGCGACGACAATCGCAGAATACGAGCTTGCCGAGGCAAAGGAGAAGATTGCCTTACAGATAAACCAACAGAAATTCAGAGTGAGCGAAGCGAACAAGAGACTTGCCATTGCTGAGAAAAACATCAAGAGTGCGGAGGAAAACCTGCGGTGTGCCACCCTCGGCTTCAAGGAAGGTGTGATAAGCTCCACGGATGTCATAGGGGCACAGACGGCATGGTACCGGGCAAAGAGCCAGAAAATTGACGCAGAGATTGATGTGCGGATGAGCCAGCTCTCCCTGCAAAAGGCACAGGGAATTATGGAATAATCCAATTGCCATACCTATGGCATGGTTTTCAGAAGAAAAACAAACAGAAAATAAAAACAAACAGATATGAACGAGAAGCAGCAAAATAAAAGTGTCATGCTCGCAGTAGCGGCATTCACACTTGTGGTTCTTGTGGTAGGCTTGATTGGTTACTTCACAATCGGTACGGCAAAAGAGGAAATTCAAGGCGAAATAGAAGTGGAAGAATACCGCATTTCAAGTAAAGTTCCGGGGCGTATCCTCGAAATCCGTGTCAAGGAAGGTGACTATGTGAAAGCCGGAGACACGCTCGCCATACTTGACAGCCCAGAGATCTTGGCAAAGAAGACACAGGCGGAAAGTGCGGGAGATGCCGCACAGGCAATGTCCGATATGGCACAGGCAGGTGCCCGCCAGGAACAGATACGTGGCGCATACGAACTTTATCAGCAGGCACAGGCGGGTGCCAACGTTGCAAAGAAAAGCTATGAGCGCATACAAAGGCTCTTTGACGAAGGTGTGGTGACGGCACAGAAACGTGACGAGACATACGCGGCATACAAAGCAATGGAAGCACAGATGAAGGCAGCAAAGAGCCAGTACGACATGGCTGTCAACGGTGCGAGAAAAGAAGAAAAGCGTGCCGCAGAAGCACAGGTCAACCGTGCCAAGGGTGCCGTACAGGAAGTGGAGGCCTATATCCATGAGACAGTGCAGACAGCCCAGATGGACGGTGAAGTAAGCGACATATATCCAAAGCTCGGAGAACTCATAGGAACAGGCTCACCTATCATGACCATATCTATGATGAAGAACGTTTACGCGACTTTCAACATACGGGAAGATCAACTGAACGGCATGAAAGTCGGAGATACATTCAAGGCTTTCTGCCCGGCATTCAGCAAGGAATTGGAAATGAAGGTCTATTACATAAAGGACCAAGGCTCATACGCCACATGGAAAGCGACGAAATCCAACGGCCAGTATGACCTCAAGACATTCGAAGTAAAGGCACGGCCCATCAAGCCGTTTGACGGTCTCCGGCCAGGAATGACACTTATCAAGAGATAGGAAGAAAGACAACAATGCCGTGGTGTGGCCAAAGATCGGACAAGAACTATAGTAAACAGATAAACGTAAATAAAAACATTAACTATTGAGAAGACTTGCTGACATAATGCTTCGCGAATGCGGCATGATACGGAAAAGTCCCGTCTACCTCCTCTGTACTGTGATATTTCCGCTGTTTGTGACCATATTCTTTACGTCACTCATGAACGAGGGACAACCGCAGGAAATGCCCGTGGGTGTGGTGGATCTGGACAACTCCGGCACGACACGTGCCATAATACGCCGCCTTGACGGTATGCAGACATCACATGTCGTGGCACATTATCCTTCAGTAAGCGAAGCAAGAAGAGCTATACAGCATGGTGACATCTATGCTTTTCTGTATATTCCGGAAGGCACTACGGAAAAGTTGCTCTCCAGCCGTGCACCGACAGTGTCTTTCTACTATTCCAACACCTCACTGACAGCTGGAGCTTTGTTGTTCCGAGACCTCAAAACTGTCACGACACTTGCAGGGGCGGCCGTAGGACAGGCTACGCTGCGGGCAAAAGGATTCACAGACAAGCAGGCCATGACATTCCTCCGGCCGATAGCCCTTGACGCACATCTAATCAATAATCCGACGACAAGCTATAACCTGTATCTGTCAACAATGCTCATCCCTGCATCAATAATGCTCTTCATAATGATACTTACGGCATATTCTGCAGGAATGGAACTGAAGCAGGGAAGCGGCAAAGAACTCCTGCAACTTGCCAACGGGAACATCTTTATAGCCCTCGCAGGCAAGATGCTTCCCCAGACATTGCTGTTCCTCTCTCTGATGTACGTCCATGCTTTCTACATCTTTGGAGTGCTCGGATTTACTCACGAAGGAGGGATCCTGTGGATTCTCGGGCTCGGCCTGCTCACAGTTCTGGCAGGACAGGGTTTCGGACTTGCCGTCTTCGGAATGATGCCGTCAATGAGAATGGCCATAAGCATCTGCTCTTTATGGAGCGTTTTAAGCTTTTCAATGATAGGTGCGGCATTCCCGGCCTTTGCCATGGATGCACCACTGGAAGCACTTGCATGGCTTTTCCCTATGCGCCACTACTGGCTTATCTACGCCCTGAACATTTTCAACGGCTACCCTATGGCAGACTCTTGGCCACACATCGCGGCACTCTTGCTGTTCGCGCTGCTCCCCCTGTTGGTCATCGGCAGAATTAAAAAGGCCTTCGAGCAATATGTATATATAAAATAAGGAGAATAATCGGTGAATAACATACTCAGACATATCAGACATATCTGCGCCATTTGGCAGCAGGAAATAACAAGCATGCTCAAGGACGAGGGCATGCTTCTCATACTTCTGATTCTGCCCCTCTCCTATCCTGTGCTCTATTCATGGGTATATAACAATGAAGTCGTCCATGAAGTCCCCGTGGTAGTAGTTGACAAGAGTCACTCTTCCCTAAGCCGCAAGTTCATACAGATGTACGATGCGTCACCAGAAGTAAGAGTCTGCTGTTATGCAGACAACCTCAAGGAGGCGAAAGACATCGTCGGACACCAAGAGGCATACGGAGTCATTTACTTCCCTGAAGACTTTGCCAAGCGTGTAAACCGTATGGAGCAGGCCACGATAGGCGTTTATTGTGACATGTCTCTGATGCTCGCCTACAAGAATGTCTACCAGACAGCAGTAACAATACAAGGACTTATGGGCGAGGAAATTCAGACAAAATTTCTCGGCAATTATACGGAACGTGAAGATGAAGTGGCGACAATGCCACTACGGGCCGAGAACGTCCCGATATTCAACACTACCGGAGGCTATGGCAATTTCATATTGCCAGGAGTCCTGATACTCATACTCCAGCAGACTCTTCTGCTCGGCATGGGGCTGTGGACAGGCACGTTGCGCGAAGAGACCGGAAGGATAATCCCACGCTCACCCATGTACAACGGCACACTGAAGGTCATCGGCGGCAGATGGATGGCATACTTCCTGCTCTACACTGTATTAGCAGCGTACATCCTCCTTGCCATTCCCAAGATCTTCAGTTTCGTCAGTATCATATATTGGAAAGACTTCTTTCTCTTCCTCATACCCTTCCTCATGTCATGCATCTTCTTCGGCATGACCGCCATGAGCATCATCCGCCAACGTGAAGATGTATTTCTTATCGTTGTATTCTCCAGTGTTCTTCTGCTTTTCATGGCAGGTGTCTCCTGGCCGGCAAGCAACATTCCGGCATTCTGGAAATATTTCAGCTGGCTATTCCCCAGCACTTTCGGCATCAAGGGATTCATAGCCATGAACTCCATGGGTGCCCGCCTCAGCGATATCCGCCAGGAAATCCTCGCCCTGTGGATACAGGCCGCCATCTATTTCCTCACCACTCTCTTTATATACCGCCAGGAATTGAAAAAATAGACGGGAGTTCTGCGAAGGTCATAATCTCATCATAACAAAATGGAACCAATTAAAATATATGAGTCGGCCGTATGAAACCACTTCCCGACTGAGCGTATCAACGATGCCCGGCCGAGAGATATTATTTTGTTTCAGGCATGAAGCAACTTCCTGATTCAGCGTATTTGCACGTTGCCATGACTCTACTATGGCCTCATCTGTTTATTTCTTTCTGCATAATTTGACATCTTCAAGCCTCTCTGATGCCGTCGGATTGCTAAAACATGAAATGGAGTGGAATATAAAATACCATGCTTGCCAATATGCTGCCAGGCGAATACGCCATGACAATACTTATAGCTATAAAGCTGTCATTCCACCAACTGCATATCCCTGCCTACAGAATGCAGGTAAGTGAGTCAACACAATTAAGCGACATCATGTTGACAAGCACTGCTGTTGTACAGTCTTTTGCATTGCCTCTAACATCCAACATCATAAATAAAGAGTCCCCGTCAACTTGATTCTTCCATAAATAAACTCTCCCCGCTGTTTCTGGATATGGAAACAGCGGGGAGAGTTTATTTACCCATACCTTACACATTATTATCTCCGGCGGCGCTTTGCCGTGGAGCGGCGGGCAGAGGTCCGGCGTTTGGACGCCGAGGACGAAGAGCCTTTTGAATGGACAGCGACACGCTCACCCACAGAGTTGGCATCATTGGAGACATAGATGTTGCCATTACGGTAAGTGAGGATAACCTTGCGGAGAGCATTGCTTGCATGGTCAAAAATCTTGGCACTGTTGAAAGGACGGCCGTTGATGCGGCACTCAAAGTGGCAGTGCTCCGTCGTGGCACGTCCCGTGCGTCCCACTATTCCTATCTGCTGGCCGGCCTTTACCCAGTCGCCGGCCTTCACCTGGTTCATTGACTGATGACTGTAAAGCGTCTCCATACCATTGCCGTGGCGTATGATGATACACAAGCCATAACCGTAATGCGTTCCTGAGAGCACCACCTGCCCGTCAAAGGCGGCAAAGACAGGGTCACCGGCCTTTGTCTTTATGTCCGTACCGGCATGGCGGCGTTTTCCGCCGAAAGGACTGATCACACGGCCTCCCTTCATCGGATAAGCCCACTCTTCAGGTTTAAGGGCACCGAAGTTTATGGCAAATTCCTTTGCCGTGCGCTGCGAGGACTTAACCTTGTCCTCAAGCTGTATGGCCTGGAACTCGTCAATATCCAATGCCTCATCATCCTGTTTCTTAGCCACATACTGCGCATTTTTTGCATATTTCCGACTTGCTGAGGTCTCCTGCTGAACCTTCGTATGCTGTGTCTTTGTCATGTTTCCGCGCTGTGGCTGACGGCGCCCCGCCTGTTTCTGCAGAGTCTGCTCTTTCTCCTCAGTAACAACCTTTATGAGGATACCGTCGCTCTGCTTTTGAAAAAGAAGGGTCTGACGGCGCAGACGGTGGCTGCGGAGTTCAAGAAGGGTTTCCGGATTAAGACGCGCACCATTCACCATGACGGCGAACTCGCAATACGTCTTGTTGTTGCGCGTGCCGATGATGGCTATCGTCTGTCCTGCCGTCACACGGTCACCGACTTTCACAAGGTTCTGGGCATTGTTGCCATAGACAGTCTCCAGCCCGTTGTCATGACGCACGACGATGGTGTTGCCCATCTGCTGCGTACTTCGTGAAAGGCGCACGACTCCCGAGAACATCGCCTTTACGGCATCTCCCTCACTGCTGCTTATGGATATATTGTTATTGGAACGTATTCCGTCAACTTTGCCGACAGGCAAAGGGAAGGAATAGTCCTTTTCCTTCATCTGGCCAAAATCCACTGTAAAAGCAGAGGAACGCTCAAACAGCCCCGGAGTCTCACAACTGATTGCCTCCTGCTCCCGAACGGTAAAGGTTGCCTGTGCCTGTATACCTGTGACGGCATATAGGGTACAGACTATCATGGACATAATGATTTTCTTTTTCATAGTTTTAGTTTTTAGTAAAGGTATGGCGGGCAATCCGCCGTCAAGAGGTATCATGATATTTGTCAGGAATGCTCCTGCATATATGTCAGAGGCATCTGTTTTCAACAGGAAGCCGTAATTCCATGCGCATCAATCCCGTACCGGCAGCCACTCATCTCAAGACAATGCCGGAGAGCATCCTGCCCGTTGCGGCCCCGTCACGACGCGCACTGAAAAAGCGTCCGTCCGTCATTGTGTCAATATCCGACACCTCTATGTTCTCAGGCATCACACCGAGCGAGAGAAGCTGCATCTCATTGCATTTCTTTATGTCAAGATGCCATTTTTCCCTACTCACGGCAATCTCCTCCATCGGGAATCCGGCCTGGCGGAAAGCGTCATGGACCTCCTCGCCCACCTCGAATGAGTCCAACGAGATTCCCGGTCCTATGACACAGCGGAGATGTTCAGGAACTGTTCCGAAAGCCAGCCCCATCTGCTCCACGGCAGAGACAACGACCCGCGCAACCGTTCCCCGCCAGCCGGCATGGACAGCTGCCGCACAATGATGCACCGGGTCATAGCACAGCACAGGAATACAGTCCGCCGTGGAGATGCCTATGCATGCATTCCTCACATCATATATAACAGCATCCACACCGTCAAGAAGCATCGTGCGGATGTCCGCCGGCAAGGCAAAGAACTCCTCCGCCACTTGCCTCACCACCGTGCCGTGAACCTGGTGAGGACGTGCAAAGCGCTCCTCCGGCACACCAAGCGCAGGGCACAGCAGACTACTGTCACGACCATAATTACGCGTCGTCGTAAAGGCTGTCACATTGTCATGGAGACTGTAAGTCATCATCTTCTTTTTCCTTTTCTGCGGAGAGGCTTACTCTATATCCTCCACCTCGTAATCGTCAAGTTCCTCAACATCAAATTCATCTGTCTCTTCATCATCTTCTATGAAGATAACATCGTCCTCACCCTCTGCAAGCATCTCCTGCTTGAAGCGTGACATATCCTTGTCACGGTGAACAAGAGTGTCATCCTTTGTGATATCAAGAAGCTTGTTGCTCTCAGAGTTAAGCTCAGCCCATAGGACATCCTTCAGTTCGTCAATTCCCTTACCTGTAACGGAAGAGATAAAGACAACCTTCAGTTTCTCCTCCTCGGAAGAAAGAGCTTCCGACAGTTCCTCACGGAGCATGCCGCAAAGTTCGTCATCGAGAAGGTCACATTTCGTCACGGCAAGCACACGATGCTTGTCAAGCATCTCAGGGTTGAAGTTGCGAAGTTCGTTGAGAAGCAGCTCATACTCTTTCTTTATGTTCTCCGTATCTCCCGGAACCATGAAGAGCAACAGGGAGTTGCGCTCTATATGGCGCAGGAACCGCAGTCCGAGTCCTTTTCCTTCCGATGCGCCCTCGATAATCCCCGGTATATCAGCCATGACGAACGACTGATGGTCACGGTACGAAACGATTCCGAGCGAAGGCTCCAGGGTCGTGAACGGATAATTGGCAATTTTCGGACGTGCCGAGGAAACGGCGGAGAGCAATGTCGACTTGCCGGCATTAGGCAGACCGACAAGTCCGACGTCAGCCAGGAGTTTCAGTTCCATGATTATCGTCATCTCCTGCATAGGCTCACCCGGCTGTGCGTAGCGCGGAGCCTGATTGGTGGCAGAGCGGAACTGGAAATTTCCGAGTCCGCCACGGCCGCCTTTCAGAAGCATCACCTCCTGTCCGTCGTAGGTGACGTCACACACATACTTTCCCGTCTCCGCATCATAGACAACGGTGCCGCAAGGGACGTCAATATATATGTTCTTGCCGTTGGTACCGTGGCATTTGTCCCTGCCTCCGTTACCTCCGTGCTCAGCAAAGAAATGGCGCTGGTACTTCAAGTGGAGCAATGTCCAGTAGTTATGGTTACCACGCAGAATGATGCTGCCGCCGTTGCCTCCGTCACCACCGTCAGGACCGCCGTTGGGGTTGTATTTTACGTGGCGCAGGTGCATAGAGCCGCGTCCGCCCTTTCCCGAGCGGCACTGTATCTTGACATAGTCGACGAAGTTCGATTCCATATTTTGTGTACGTTATGTGGTTGTAAGATTCTACGGTTTCCTGTTATGGACGGCAGGTTGAGAATAATACGTCTGCGGGGCTGCAAGGTTTTATACGGTTTCCAGTTACGGCATATATCCACATACCCTCCGTCAGCAGCCGTCAGCCCACAGCCGTCAAATCGGATTTTCCTGACAAATCAGCCGTTCAGCAATCCTTGATGGCCTTGCTGATTTCCGCATAGATGTCATCAACGGAGCCTACGCCGTTGATTTTGGCATACTTGCCCTGCTTGATGTAGAAATCCTTGAGCGGAAGGGTCTGACCGTAGTATGTCTCCAGACGCTTCTTCGCTGTCTCCTCATTGTCGTCGGCACGGCCGCTGGTCTTGCCACGGGCAATGATGCGTGCAATCAGCTCCGCATCGTCAACCTCAAGTCCTATTACGGCAGACACTCCGGTACCGCGCTCCTTGAGCATGGTGTCGAGAGCCTCCGCCTGTGCTATGGTGCGCGGGAAGCCGTCAAAGATGACACCCTCTATGTCCTTGCCCTTGCTGTCGAGAGTGGAGGCGAGGATGTCTATGATAAGTGAATCCGGCACAAGCTTGCCGTCATTGATATATTCCGCGGCAGTCTTGCCAAGCTCTGTTCCCGCCTTTATCTCTGCCCTGAGGACATCACCTGTAGAGATATGCTCCACACCGAATTCTGCAATAATCTTGTCGCTCTGCGTGCCCTTTCCTGAACCGGGGGCACCGAAAATCACAATATTTTTCATCTTTTACCTTAATATTTTTATGTTGTCGGCATGTCCTGCAAGGGCACGCCTCCCATTGTTCCTAAATATCCAACATCCCTTCCGCCAATTTTCACACGCAGGCTCCGGAGCCCGCATTTTCCGGCTCTGCAATCAGCGGCATATCAGCATGTTATCCGCCTGCTGTCAGACGGCATGACAAAAGGTAACCTTTCATGATGTAAAAGGTGACCTTTTACCATGCAAACCGTTACCTTTCGCAACGCAATCCGTTACCTTTCGCGAAACAGTTCTTTACTCCATGAGTTCCAGACAAGCATTTTCCGTCCCATGTAACGAGAAGTGCAGCATACCGTCCCGGAATCACAGGCGGACTTCTTCCATTCAGTCTCCGCCGGACAGCATCACGGGATTATCGTGTAAATGTCCCTGAGATTCCTGCCTCTCTGGTCGTAGTCGAGTCCGTAGCCTACGATAAAGTTGTCAGGAATCTCAAATGCGCAATAGTCAACCCTGACATCCTCCGTCAGTTTTGACGGCTTGAAGAACAACGTGCATATCTTCACCGATGCCGGATGCCTGTTGGCAAGGGAGTCCATCATCTGCACCATGGTTTTTCCTGACTCCACTATATCCTCGACAATGACGATGTCACGGCCGTGAAGATCCTCGTTTATGCCTATGACCTCATGGACCTTGCCTGTCGACATGGTGCCCTGATAGGATGCCAGCTTCACGAAACTTATCTCGCTGTCGACGGAAATTTCCTTCATAAGGTCACCGGCAAACATGAACGAGCCGTTGAGCACGGCGAGGAACAGCGGTGTCTTGCCCTCATAGTCCCGGTTAATCTGCGCCGCGACCTCCCTGATGCGTGCGAGGATGTCCGCCTCCGGCAACGAAAGGCGGAAGGATTTATCCTTCAGTTTTATTTCCTTCATCTGTCTGTGTCGAATAGATTACTAATGTTGCAAAATCAAAATTTGCTACAAAATTAATAAAAAAAACGCAAACAGGGCAGGTTATTTACATTAATTTTGTATTTTTGCACAGTATGAAGACATATTTGAGCTAAATTATGAAGATATTCACAAGCAAGCAGATCCACGAATTAGACACTTATACGACAGAGCATGAGCCTGTCCTTTCCATAGACCTCATGGAGCGTGCCGCCACGGCACTGACCCTGGCCATTACGAGAAGATGGGCCCCCTCAACTCCCGTGACGGTCTTTGCCGGGCCGGGCAACAATGGCGGAGATGCCCTTGCCGTGGCAAGGATGCTGGCAGAGAGACAGTACAGCGTCACTGTCTATCTCTTCAACATCAAGGACAGCCTCAGCGATGACTGTCATACGAACAAGACAAGGCTGATGGATTCAGCACATCTTAAGCAGTTCCAAGAGGTCAGGGACACCTTTGACCCTCCCGCACTTACAGAAGAGACGCTCGTTGTCGACGGACTTTTCGGCTCGGGGCTTAACAAACCGCTCGGCGGAGGCTTTGCATCACTGGTCGGCTACATCAATGCTTCAGGAAGCACGGTGGTCAGCATAGACCTGCCTTCCGGCCTCATGGCAGAGGACAACACATACAACATCCACTCAAACATAATCCGTGCCGACCTCACACTGACTCTCCAGACAAAGAAACTGTGCATGTACTTCTCCGACTGCCATCACTTTCTCGGCGAGATAGAGGTCCTTGACATCGGACTTTCAGAAGAATGGATGCGGAGCACCTATTCTCCGTTTACCGTCATGGAACGTGAGAACATCATGTCCCTGCTAAGGAGGCGCAACGATTTCGCACATAAGGGTACAATGGGGCACGCCCTTGTCATTGCCGGCTCCTACGGCATGGCAGGCGCGGCAGTACTTGCCACAAAGGCGTGCCTGCGCTCCGGAGCAGGAAAAGTGACGGCACATATCCCTGACCGCAACTATGACATTATGCAGATTTCCGTCCCTGAGGCAATCGTCCATATCGACAAGGACGAATACTGCTTCTCCGAACCGGTGGATTCCGACGGCTATAACGCCATAGCAATAGGTCCCGGCTTAGGACAGCGTGACACTACTGCGGTGGCTCTCATATCCCAGATAAAGCGTACCATGAAGCCGATGGTCCTCGATGCCGATGCACTGAACATTCTCGGCTGCCGCAGAGCATGGCTGCAACAGCTCCCGCAGGGCGTGGTGCTCACTCCTCACCCCAAGGAATTCGACCGTCTGGACGGCTCTGACAACAGCAGTGACTTCGAGCGTTTTGCCAAAGCACGAGAGATGGCCCAGCGACTGCAGGTCTATATCCTCCTGAAAGGCCACTACTCCATGCTCTGCCAGCCTGACGGCTCGGTGATATTCAACTCCACGGGGAACAGCGGCATGGCGACAGCCGGCAGCGGTGACGTCCTGACCGGCATCATAGTGGGACTCATGGCACGTGGCTATCCGCAGGCGGCGGCAGTGGCTACGGGAATGCACCTTCATGGTCTCGCCGGGGACATAGCCGCCATGGAGAAAGGCCGTGAGAGCCTCATCGCAACAGACATCATAGAGGCTCTGCCAAAGGCATTCATGGCATTGGCTTAAGAGCCGGCGACAGGACATTGGCTTATAAAAACCTTCAACATTCAATAAAAAAAAGAAATAATAAAAAAATGGAAAAGAAACATTCTCTCCGGGAATGGCTGATAGCCGTACGCCCTTGGTCGTTCCCTGCTTCTGCCATGCCTGTCATGGTGACGCTTGCATATCTTTATTGGACAGGAACGGAACTGAACATGCTAAATGGCGTATGGGCACTTGCCAACATCATAATATTCCATGCAGCAGGCAATACGTGGAGTGACTATTTCGACTACAGGAAAGGAGTTGATGCCCAAGACACCTACGGATCCCGTACCATGACGGACGGCATGTTCCTCCCGGCTGAGATAAAGCGGCTTGCTGTCGGCTTGCTTGCAGTGGCAGTGGCAGGCGGGCTGATGCTGGCATTCCGCACCGGATGGCCGCTGGTATGGATCGGGCTGGGCGGCTTTGCGTGCACAGTCTTCTATCCGGTACTGAAATATAATGCCCTTGGCGACGTATGCATATTCTTTGCCTACGCCTTGCTGCCAATGCTCGGCACGGCATATGTCGCAGCCGGCGCAATTGACTTGACGGCAATGTGGACGGCTGTTCCCGTGGGACTGATAACCGTTGCCATCCTGCATGCCAACAACTCGCGTGACGTGACGACGGATAAGCGGGCGCACATACATACCCTTGCCATGCTGGTCGGCAACCGCACATCCATAGTTCTCTATTGGGCGGAAGTGCTGCTGCCGTTTGTATGGGTAGCGTTCTGTGCCGCTACCGGTCTGTTCCCTCTATGGACCTTATTGGTACTCCCTGCACTTATTCCTGCCTCAGCGAACGTGCGCATGATGGCCGGCCTTACCGGCAAGGGCGGAGAGGCTGTCGCCGGACTTGACGAGGCAACGGCTAAACTGCAATTAGTCTTCGGGCTGCTGTTCACCGTATCGTTCCTGATAGCCGTATGGACAAGGTAAGCCGCATATGGTTCTCACTCGGGCTGGCCGCTGTGCTGTGGACGATAATGTTCTCCCCATGGACGGCTCCGCACGTTGATTTTTGGCTGATGATGTCCGCCTCGGCATGTATGCTGACCGTCTGTGCGTCATGCTTCAGTTCAGGCTGGCGTGAACGGGTGGAAGTTTCCAGGACAAACATCGGGCTGGGCTTGGGCATTGCCGCCCTACTTTGGGTGTTCTTCTGGACCGGGGACAAGCTGTCCTCATGGATGTTCGACTTCGCACGGCCGCAGGTCGAGATGATTTACGGCATGAAGGACGGCTATCCCTCCTGGCTGCTGTCAGTGCTTCTGCTATGCCTCATAGGTCCCGCCGAGGAAATATTCTGGCGCGGCTATGTGCAGCACACACTTTCAGAGTATTGGAATCCGAATGCCGGCTTTATCTTCACCACAGCCTGCTATACGCTGGTGCATGCCGGCTCGCTTAACTTCATGCTGCTGATGGCTGCCATGGTGGCAGGCGTGGTATGGGGCACGCTCTACCGTCTGTTCCCCGACCGCCTGGCAGCACTAATCATTTCACATGCACTTTGGGACGCGGCAGTGTTTGTATGGTTCCCTATATGACATTAAGCATCTGCTCCGGAACAGTCTCCTGTCCGTCAGACCGAGGATTTTCCGGTGTTGAGTTGTCTTACATAAACATAATCATAAAAAGCACCCCAAAAGTTTTTTGTCTAACTTTTGGGGTGCAGTTCATTTTTTTCAGACACGTCCTCATTTGTATTATGGAGCCAAATTGAACAAATCCCAACATCTGCCGTCTGAGAGCATCGTACACGGGAACTCCTGATGCATGGCTAAAAGATCCATAGCGGGTGTCACCATTTTGCCCTGACGATGTCAGGCCGGCTGAATCAAATATTTACCAGCTCACGGCAGCCCTGCATCATCAGGAATCAACCGCCATGGGAAATATACAAGAAACATGGAGCACCCCCTATATCAGGACTTACGGAATGGAGCGTTGCCGGATATACTCCAGTACAATGTCCTTATTGCTTTCAGCGATGGGAATATAATTCTGCCCGAAGACAATGCGCCCGCGTTCAAGTACCTCAATCTTGTCCATCTGCACTATGTAGGAACGGTGGATTCTCACGAAGCGCGGCGAAGGCAGATATTCCTCGAGGGCTTTCATGCTCATCAGGGAGAGGACAGCCTTCGGTTGTCCTTCCTGGTAGATCTTCACATAATCCTTGAGTCCCTCAATATAGAGTATGTCTTTCAGACTGACACGGACCGTGCGGTACTCGCTCTTGACATAAAAACAGTCCGGTATCCGAGTAAGAGAAGCGTCAGGCATTTTTCCCCTGCACAGCCGGAACCACTGCCGTGCTTTGTCCGCAGCTTCCATGAAGTCCTTATAACTTACGGGCTTCAGCAGATAGTCCAAGGCATTTGTCCTGTATCCCTCCACTGCATATTGGCTGAACGCCGTCGTGAAGACAATCCTTGTCTCCGGGTCAACTGACTTTGCAAACTCCATGCCCGACAGGTCCGGCATCTGTATGTCAAGGAAAAGGAGGTCTACTGCTTCTTCCGAAAGATGCTGCATGGCAGTTATGGCACTGTTATAGCGCCCGACCAACTGCATGAAGTCCGTTTTAAGAATATAGCTCTCAAGCAGGTCAAGGGCCAGAGGCTCGTCATCAATGATTGCACATCTTAGTTTCATAGGAATTGCTTTTGAGGATTAGTTTCTATTTCCAGAACGGAGCGGTAAATCTTTCCGGAGCCATCAACACCTTTTGTCCACTGGTATTTCCCGGGATAGATGATATCAAGACGTTGCTGAACCTGTTTCAGTCCTATGCCGCTGCCGCTTCTGTCTGACCGGCTTTTGGGATAGTTGCTGTTTTCAAGACGTAAACGCAAGACGCTCTCCGAAACCGTATCAACGGTAAGATGGATAAACGAGGGTGCGTCCGTCCGTATCCCGTGTTTGAAAGCATTTTCTATCAGAGATATATACAGCAACGGAGCAATATTAAGCGAGTGCCTCTCCGGAAGACGTTTCTCAAAAGTGATTTCAACCTGCTCAGGAAGACGGATTTTCATCAGGCGGATATAATTTTCAAGGAAGTCAATCTCCTGGGCAAGCGGAACGTAAGGGTTCTGATTGTCATAGAGCACATGACGCAAAAGCTTGCCCAGGTCCAGCACGGCTTCCTGTGCTTTCTCCGTATTGAACTGTATGAGTGCATATATATTGTTCAATGTGTTGAGCAGGAAATGTGGATTAATCTGATTGCGGAGGTTTTTAAGTTCAGCCTCACTACGCCCCAGTTCAGCCTCCTTTCGGGCGGTCTCTGCCTTGCGCCACTCCTTGCTGGTGCGTGTTGTCGTCGCCATGATGATGCAAAGAGTCTGCATGACAAGATCCCGCATAATGAAAAACATACGCGGAGGCGGCGTGCAATGCCGTCCGTAAATCACTGGCGGCGGGGTTGTCTGTCCTACAATGCGGATAAGATATTCCCAATATGCCATGACCATGCATCCAAAGAGGCAGAGCATGATGTTAAAGAGAACAAAGCTTCTTGTCTTCCCTTTAAGGTAGAATTTCGGGACCCATAGCAGGTAATTGACGTAAAAGACAACGAGCGCACTTACCGGCCCGTTAAGACGGCGGACAATCTCCGTCCATCTGATGCCCGAATTACGGTCGGCAAGGATGAAAGGCAGACCTAACAGAAAAGCCCATCCTACGGTATGGATGAGCAATTCTGTATAACGTTCTATATTCTTTTGCTTCATAAGAACCGGATATGCTTTATTCGTAGCGGATAGCTTCTATAGGATCCATCATGGCAGCCTTGCGCGCAGGGAAATAGCCGAAGCCGACACCTATGATGGTACATACGACAAAGCTGACCACAATGCTCCACATTGGGATGGAGGTCGGGAGATTGAATATTCCGCTGCATATCATTGTCCCTGCATATCCCACACATATTCCCAGTACACCTCCCGTTATGCTTATCATGATCGACTCTATGAGGAACTGGTTGCTTATGTCTATGCCACGCGCACCGACGGACATACGGAGCCCGATTTCCTTCGTCCGCTCTGTGACAGAGACAAGCATGATGTTCATGATGCCTATACCGGCGACAAGCAGTGAGAAGGCTGCCGCCACGACAAGTATGACCGTTATGGTGTCCATAGTGGAACTCATGGTCTCCATCATTTCCTGCTGGGAACGAATAGTGAAATCATCATCGGCATCGTCCTTCAGCTTATGGTTCGTACGCAATATGGATGTCAGTTCTGCAATGGCATCTTCCGTCATCTCTTCCGTAACGGCTGAGCAGTTGATGCTGCCAAGATAGGTCTGAGCCTGAATGCGCTTCATCACGGTGGTATACGGAGCGATGATAAGATTGTCCTGATCCATTCCGAAACTGTTGTATCCCTTCGACTTCAGCACACCTGCCACACGGAAAGGGATTGACTTGAAACGTATGGTCTTCCCTACAGGATCAGCTCCGTTGGGGAACAGCTCGTCAGCAACGGTCTTGCCTATGACGCACACCTTTGCACTTTTCTTGATGTCTTCATCCGTGAACATGTCCCCGTCCTCCACTGTCCATTGCTTTATGCCGAGATAGTCCGTGCTTTCTCCGTAGATAGACGTGGAGGTGTTATTAGCACCGTATATGCACTGTCCTGAGGCTGAAACCTCCGGACTGACGTAAGTGACGAACTTCGCTTCGTCCATGATTGACTGATAATCCTCAATCTTCAATGTCTGCATTGCACTCGGGTCCTGACGCACACCGCCACGCATGTCGGCACCGGGGCGTATCATGATGATGTTGGTGCCCATCTGTGATATATTCTTTCGTACACTTTCCTTCGAGCCTTGCCCTATAGCCATCATTATGATGACAGCCGCCACGCCGATAATGATACCCAGCATGGAGAGGAACGAGCGGAACTTGTTGTTGGCAATGGCTCTGAGCGCAACCTTTATGAGATTGGTAAAATTCATGATTGTCAAGTTTAGTCATCCTGAGGCAAAGGCAGCTGTGCCAATGCTTCTGCCGCAGACAGGATGTTTTCGTTTATTACGTCTTCACGGATTTTGCCGTCACGCAGCACAATGTTGCGGCTGCTGTACTGTGCAATCTCCGGATTGTGTGTCACAAAGATAATGGTACGTCCCTCCGCATAAAGCTTTTGGAACAGTACAAGAACCTCAAAACTGGTGCGGGTGTCAAGATTTCCGGTCGCCTCATCAGCAAGAATCACTGCCGGGTTGTTGACCAAGGCGCGGGCAATGGCGACACGCTGCATCTGTCCTCCCGACATCTGGTTGCTCTTATGGTCCAGACGGTTGCCGAGTCCGACGGCTTCAAGGGCGGCAACGGCTGCCTCACGGCGTTGACCGGCATTATATGCACTGTTGTACATCAAAGGCAACTCGACATTCTCCACTGCCGTTGTCTTCGCAAGAAGATTATAATTTTGGAAGACAAAGCCTATCTTCCTGTTGCGCAACCGTGCACGCTGGGACTTGGACATGGTGCGGACAGGAATACCGTCAAGGTAATACTCGCCGCTCGTCGGTGTGTCCAGACAGCCCAGCTGGTTCAACAGAGTGGATTTGCCGGAGCCGGAAGTGCCCATGATGGTGACGAACTCTCCTTCATGGATCCTGAAGGAGACTCCCCGCAGTGCATGGACGGTTTCCGAGCCGACGATAAAATCGCGCTTTACATTATCCAGTTCTATGACTACTTTTGTCTTATTGTTTTCCATCGCCGGCACAATTTATTTCTTATTCTTGTTCTTTCCCGGAGGTCCCGGCATGAACGGATTGCTGTTGTCCTGGCTCTCTTCCTCCCGACCTGCCGCACCGGTGATGTTGAAATCTGTGACAATGACAGCCCCGGCTTTAAGTCCGCTGACTATCTCTGTCAGTGTCCCGTTGGTGGTTCCTGTCTTTACAGGGACGGCCTTGAGGTTCTTTCCCTCCATAACCCAGACCTTGTCCTTGCCCTGGCAGTCGACTATCTTCTCGTCTTTCCCCATCAAGTTTTCATTTGGAGTGAAGCGCAGTGCCTTGGCTGGTACTGAAAGGGCGTTCTTCTTCTCCATTGTATAGATAGTGACGTTGGCGGTCAGCCCCGGTTTCAGTTTCAAGTCATTGTTCGGTGCTGAGATTACGACCTCGTAGGTTACGACATTGCTCTCCGTAGTGGCTTCCTGACGGACCTGGGTAACCTTTCCGCTGAACGTGTCATTGGGGTAAGCATCCACTGTGAATGTCACGCGCTGCCCTTCCCGTACCTCACCGATATCGGCTTCGTCAATATCAGCGATGACACGCATGTCCGTAAGGTCCTGTGCTATGGTGAAAAGAGTCGGTGTGCTGAAACTGGCGGCTACGGTCTGGCCTTCCTCAACAGCCTTGCTCAGTACCACTCCGTCGATAGGTGACGTGATGGTGGCATAGCCCAGGTTTGTCTCTGCCTTGGCCACGGAATTGAGAGAGGTCTGATAGTTTTCCTTTGCCTTTATGTAGGCAAGGCGCGCACTCTCAAAATCATTGTCGCTGATAAGTCCCTTGTCATGCATGACCTTATAACGGCCATAATTGCTCTTCTGGTAATTCATCTCACTTCTGGCACTGGCACAGTTGCTCTTGGCCGTGCTCAGCTCGCTGAGCAGATTGGTCTTGTCAAGTTCAGCTATGACCTGCCCCTTGGTGACCACACTGTTGTAGTCCACGAAAATCTTGCTCACGATACCTGACACCTGTGTACCGACTTCCACGGAAGTCACCGGCTCTATACTTCCCGTGGCGGTTATACTGCTGCTGATGTCATTATGTCCCACTGTCGCTGTCTCATAGGAAGCCTTCGGTTCCTTATTGCCTTTCGCAAAGAACCGGATGCCGGCCCATGCCACAAGGAGGATTATGACTCCGATAACGATGTTCCTTTTGCTGTTCATATATATGATTGTTTTTTGTATTTACAGATTAATACTTTCGCCTGCATAGAACTTAAGAAGCTGTTCGTTGAGGATAAACGTATATTTGCTTTGCAGCTTGCTTTGCCTGGCAGACTGCAAATTGTTCTTGCCGTCCATCAGCTCAACAAGGTTCTTAAGTCCGAGATTGAACTGTTCGCTAACCAGTTCAAAACTTGCCTGCATGCTTTCCGTGTTTGTACAGGCTGAGCGGAACTGCTGCCAGGCATTGACGGCGTTCAGCCAATAGCCTTCAATGCTGTTGTACAGCTGCTTCTGCCGGTCCTGAATCTCCAGCTCCGAGGTCTGACGTTGCAGGACAGCTTTTTCCACTGCACTTCTGTTCCTGCGGTTGTTGAGAATCGGGACACTGACACTGACTCCCACCGTATTGTTCCAATTGTGCTTCCACTGCCGGGCAAGAGAAACATCACTGCCGCTGTAGTTACTGGTGCCTATGCCTGCATTAAGGCTGACATTCGGCATCCTGCCGGCTTTGGCGATGGCAATGTCCAAATCGGCGGCATCCTTGCCGAGCTGGCTGTTCCTTATTTCCGGACGTGTCGTCAGGGCCGCGGCATACACATCCTGCACCGAGGGCAGAAGGCAGAAGGCCTGTTCGTCAGAGACATCGATGGAAGCAACATCGAAAGCCTCCGTTTCTGTAAGTTCCAACAACTGCTTCAGCTCCATCTTATAGCGGGCAACCTGAGTCTTCGCATTTACCAAATTGTACTCGTCATTGGCAACCTGCGCCTCCAGTTGGGCAAGATCAGTCTTGCTAAGATGACCTATCTTCACCATCTCCGCAGCACGGTCACGCTGTGCCTTGCTCACGGCAAGTGTGTTCTCGTTCACCGTTACAGACTCCTTGGCGTAAAGAATCTGCACATAATTCTGCACTATCTGCTCCTGAATGGTGTTTGCCGTGGCAGCCGTCTCCAGTTCAGCCTGCTCTATCTGCAGCTGAGCCTGCTCTATATTCTTCTTGCGCTGACCGCCGTTCCATACAAGCCACGACGCATTCAGTCCATAATTGCCGTTATAGTTTGTCTTGCTCTGGGAACTGCTGGCTGTCATGTTTCCAGTTCCGTCAGACACCACATTCATGGAATTTTCTGTCCACGGGCGGTTTGTCACGCTCTGATTCGTACTGAAAGTAAGGCTCGGGAAGAGCTGGGCCTTGGCCGTAAGCAAGTCTGTCCGGGCCTCCTTTATGGAAATGCGGCTTTTCTGCAGACTTATATTATGCTCCATTGCATAATCCATGCAACGTTGCAGAGTCCATGTTTCTCCCCATGTAGACAGACCTAAAAGAATCAGTGTGGATAGAATAAGTGCTCGTTTTTGTTTCATATCTCCAAACAATTAGAATTGATTTTCCGAAGCAAAAGTATCAAAATAAAACGAAACGCACAAAAATATTAGACCTTTTGTATGTTTTTCCCGACAAAAACGGACATTTGTCCGATTAGTCTTCTTGAAGAAAAAGCCGTTTTTCACCGGGAAAAGGATGAAAAACGGCAGGAACAGATGCCCGGAGCGTTTGCAGGATTGCATGAAATGCCGGCCATGTCAATTTTTCTTGCATTCAAAAAAGGGCATATAAAGAAATGAACGTCACCCGACATTGCAAGAAAAAATCAACCGGCAGACTCACTGTCCATGCTCTATTGCGGCACAAAAAAACAGTCAAGTACACATGTGTTCCCTGAAGATGATGCGGCTTTCCCTCACCATTATGACAACTGTTCCTCTTCAAATGTCTGACATCTGATTCTACGGATAAGATATTCCACTGCCTTCGGGGCTTTCTCACGGCACTCTTTCAGACGGACAAGAAACTCTTCCTCCGTGGCATCAGAGTCAAAGAAACCAGCAAGTTCGCAGTTGTTGTCCGACAGCTTGTCAAGACGCAGCCCGCGCCGCTGCATCAGTGTGCGCAAGGCAAGTATGCCGATATCGTATTTAGGACGTGCTTCTATCAGTTTCTTCATCAAGGTCAGTCCCGGGTCTCCTGTATACAGTTCATTGACCACGGCTACCGTAAAAAGCACTTTTGTATCGGGTGTGGACATGTCAAATACATCTTCAAACAGGCCATTCACCTCATCAGCCTCTTTATAACGGTCAAGTTTTGTCAGAGCGCGCGACTTGACATACAGAGCCTCAGGACACTGATGACGCTCAAGCACTTCATTGACATGCACCAGTGCTTCTTCATACCGCCGTGCATAGAGGCAAAGCAGTGCCGCCAGAAACTTAGGAGCCCAGTGATCTGTACAAAGCAGGTTAGACGGCACTTCCTTCACCACGCCATACAGATGTTCGTCACAGATAAGAATATCGAGGAAACGCTTCGCCTGCTGCATTGCTTCCTTGATGTCTCCGCCGGCAGCTTTCCCGGCAACCATCAAGAGATACTGCAAGGCCGCCGCGTCATAATCGTCATGCTTCAGTGCACCATAGACGGCCTTTCCGCTTTCTATCTCGTTACATATCTGCCGTTCGTTGTTATACTCACCGGCAAAAGCCAATACCTCACGGCTTGTATGGGCATACTGAGGAACAATATTCCGGGAAAGATAAAGGCCGTCAAGGGTGCGCACACGGCTCAGTGCGACATACAGCTGCCCCGGAGCAAACATTCCACGGCTAAGGTCGAGCGAGAGTTTGTCGAAAGTCATGCCCTGACTTTTATGGACGGTAATTGCCCATGCAAGTTTCAAGGGGAACTGAGTGAAGGTACCGTTCAGATGTTTCTTCATCCTACCCTCCTCCTTGTTGTACTCGTAACTATATGACTCCCACGAACAGCACGGCACCACATATGTCTCGCCATTGTTCAGCGTCACACTTATCTCGTCCTTAGTGAGTTTCGCCACCTTGCCCAATGTGCCGTTTGCCCAACGCTTCATTTGGTCATTGCGGGTAAGCATAACCTGGGCACCGACTTTCAGACGCAGTTCCAGCTCTACAGGGAAACGCTTCTCTTCAAATGTCCCGTCAACGGTTCCCTCATAGACAAACTCTTCCGCGTCTATCTCTTCCAGACGATCGAAATTAATCTTGTCAGCAGTCTTGTTTACAGACACAAGCGTAATAACCGCATCATCTCCGGCATTTGGCACACCTACACGACTGTTGAGATGCATTATGTTCTCAGGCGTGACCCTGTTCATACGCACATTCTCCAATATATCCAGAAACTGCCCGTCATCCTGACGGTAGACTTTCCTGAACTCGACCTTTACTAGACGTATACGCCTTATGGCATTAGCCTTGTAGAAAAAGAAATCGTCCGTTCTGTACATATCTTTAAGCATATCCTTGTCCACTCCCTGCTTCACGACAGGAGGCAGCTGGAACATGTCGCCTACAAAAATCATCTGTTTTCCTCCGAACGGCAGGTTGTTCCTCAAGATCTTCCGCATGGTACGGTCTATGGCATCCATGATATCACAACGCACCATGGAGACTTCGTCAATGATAATGGTATCGGCATGAATGAGAGTGAGTATTCTTGCCTGATTCATCTTTCCGCATGTATCATAATCGCACACGTCCATCGGCAGGCCGAAGAAAGAATGAATAGTGTCACCTCCGGCAAGAATGGCGGCCACACCTGTAGGGGCGAGCGTTATGAACTGCTTTGACACAGACTTCTGCACATTCTTGAGAAAAGTGGTCTTGCCTGTACCTGCACGTCCTGTGAGGAAGAAACAGGAGTTTGTATTGGCAACAAGCTCGTATGCAAGCTGCCATTCGTGGTTATGCCGGTATATCTGTATGTTCTGCATGGCTCTTATTTTAGTTTTATCTGTGGAAGAATCTGGGTGAGACGCTTGTCGTAGTCGCTGTCAAGGTAGCTTTTGTAGCATCTGTCAACTACTTCGCGGGCGTACTCTTCAATCTGTGCCTTTGGCCTGGCCGACCGCTGTGTCTTCAGGACAGCTTCCAAAAAGTTGCATACCATGAGTTCCGACTCCTTGCGGATGAACTCTTCACTGCGGAACATTTTGTCATAGTCGCGCTTCTGGATGAGTCCAAGGCGTTTGCCGTTGAAGGCATACAGTTCTATCCCGTCAATATATGTCCACGTATGGTATAGTCCGACTTTCTCTACTATGACTATACGGTCGCAGAAGCGGATGCCCTTATAATAGCGGTGGCCGTTTCCGCTCTCATAGTCCTCGCAGAGAAACATTTTCTGTCCTTCGTCCCACACTGGGATACGCACTCTCGGGTTGCCAAATGTCGGGAGAATATTGTCAAACAAGTCCTTGTTGATAGCTTTTGTCAAACTTGCCATAGTTTCTTTGTTTTTTTACGTTTTTATTGGTGAATAGCTAACTGTTGTTTTTTCTCTGCCGGCTCATGCAAGCATCTTGCGATGAGTTTCTTTAATGAGACTGCGTGAGAATTCCAGCACCTGACGTTCAGAGACTCTTGTACCCAAAAGTTTCGCCTGTCCTTCCAGGAAGTTCTTCAGCAGCAGGACACTCTGGTTTGTTGCGTCCTCTTCGTTGAAGAAGCGGCAGTGAAACGTCGCCCGGCATATCATCTCCGGCTTGGTCCCGTTAAAAGCAAAAAGCGTGATACCGTTGAGAAAAGTCCTGCTATAACCGATACCGATGTCATAATAGACACCAAGCCTGTCTGACATACGTATGGCCTTGAAGTATGTATTGCCGGCAGTACTGGTGTAGCCTGTCGTAAGATACATATTCTTCTCTGCATTGTAAGTTACCGCTGCCCCAGAGAGTGCCGGGAGAGCCTTGACGGCTACGAGCTGTAGAGTTTTGTTTGTCATGTTGGTCTTGTTTTTTTTCGGTTTAACAATTAATTATTCCTTATGTCTGCACCTGCCAACCGCTTTCGATGCGCACTGATCTCCATGGACAGCCTTCTATCGTTTGACGGTGCAAAGATAACACGTTTTTTTCATTCTGCCTCCTGTTTTTCCGACAGTATTGGTTCCTTTGATTTTGGAACCAATAATCTTTTCCGTCAAGCTTTCAGACAATGCCTTTTCATGCGTATTCTCTCCATACATCTGCTTGTACAGGTAATAGAGACATGCACAGATGTAAGGTCTTCCGAACGTCCGTTCTTTCTGTGGTTGGCCTGCGCCTGACGCTTCTCTATTATTCGGCGGAGTATGCGGTCTTGTACACTTGGCGATTTCTCCCGGCTCTTCATCTTCAGATTAAGGAATATACCGTCAAGCACCTCCACTTCTATCTTTCTCATTGTCGTACAGAAGACTTCCCTTGTCACGGCAGAACGATAGCGCGGAGACTTCTCAAGCATTCTCCATCTCTTGTTTATATTGCGACGAATCTTTGCGTCCGCTTTCCTGCTATATGTAACCACCTTCTGCATGTTCTTAATGTTGTTTATTCCCTTAGTAGTATCTGTTGCCTGTGTCATATTCTTACTGCTTTTTATTAAGATGAAAAAAATATAGATTGTTTGTTCACTCGTCACCAGCAATTTGCAGCGTCAACTCCGATGTGATATCGATGTTTGACGCTGCAAAAGTAAATATTTTTCCATCCTTACGCAAGAAAAATAACATCTGTATTGGTTCCTCCTGTTTTGGAACCATTCCATTAAACATAACACAATAAAAAAAATGCCATAATTCTCTTCCAAACGAAGAACTTCTACAACGTAAAAAACAAAAACAGTACACGTTGTAATACTCCTCCACCACAACGCCACGGAGATGCTGTAGTTGCGTATCCTCGTTGTGATACTCCTCCAAATGAGGAGCTTCCACAACCCTCACCTCTACAAAGGTGTGGTGATTTTAGTTGTAATACTCCTCCAAATGAGGAGCTTCCACAACTGTGCCTACTTGGCGCAGAGATTACAGCTAGTTGTAATACTCCTCCAAATGAGGAGCTTCCACAACCTACCGGCGCAAGTCCGATGCTTTTCCCTCGTTGTAATACTCCTCCAAATGAGGAGCTTCCACAACAGCGCCTGACGTCGAAAGATAAGGTAAAGGTTGTAATACTCCTCCAAATGAGGAGCTTCCACAACAACAAGTGAAAAAATCATCTTAACATCCTAGTTGTAATACTCCTCCAAATGAGGAGCTTCCACAACGTGCAAAGCTTAATAATGCAAAAAGAGTTTGTTGTAATACTCCTCCAAATGAGGAGCTTCCACAACTGTCAAACGTAGAAACAAATGTATCTAAAAGTTGTAATACTCCTCCAAATGAGGAGCTTCCACAACGCTCTCATCTTGTCACTATCAGTCTTAGTGTTGTAATACTCCTCCAAATGAGGAGCTTCCACAACGGAGTAGCGTGACTGTAGAGCATCACGTTCGTTGTAATACTCCTCCAAATGAGGAGCTTCCACAACCTTTCCGTGTGGTACACGATGAAGCGTCAGGTTGTAATACTCCTCCAAATGAGGAGCTTCCACAACTTACTTTATATAAAATGTTCTGTCATATGATTTTCTATTATTTTTGACAATGTAAAAAGCCTTACCATAAAGCTTCAACACTTCCGTTTTTGTCATTTTTTATAAGTTCAGCATACCTGCCAAAAAGTTCTGTCATGCTTCTGGCTATCTGAGGAAGTGTGGTTATCTCTAACTTGCCTTTTTCCGGATATCCATTATGGTCGAATGCATTTCTAATCTGCCGCAAGACATATCCCTGTTGTCTGCCGATATTATTGTTCGTGCCTAATATATCGATGATCCTCTTGAAATCCACTTTCTCATAGTTATCGACCATTTGCTGCAATTCAGGATAATTGTCAAAGGCCCATTTCTCAACATCAAAAATCAAGCTTACAACTTCAGGGCGGCAGGTGTCATAGTTTCGGAATTCTTCCTCAAGTTGTTCTTTCGACACTGTATCCGTACCCACAAGTTCCATCAATGGCGGGAGACGCTTATCGTTGGCAAGAACAAAGAAATTCCCATAGTTCTTCAGCTTTATGCTGTCGGTCTTTATGGTATATTTCTTTCCGCCCTTAGTGAACCGGAAGGTCATAGGCATCATCTCCGAAAGGATGCCTTTATCAGCATCAGGCATTATTTCCTTCAGCTTAAACTTTCCGCCGTCAAAGTCAGCCGTAGCTGTAAGCACCTTCTTCACCATCATAAACAGCAGAGCGTCCTGTACCTTATAGCGGCGTATGGTCTTCTCAGACTTCTGATAGTCATTGCTTGCATGGGCAATGCGCCTGTCAAGGCTCTCCTCCATATCTTCCTCCGACCTGCCGTTTGAACGCAGTTCTCTGTTCCTTGCAATTATCTGTCTGCGGTAAGCCTTTATCTGCTCCTCACGGTTTTGCCAAAGACCCTCACGCTTCTCCTGAGAAATACAGTTGTGGCATAAGGCACCCCTCCTGTCAAACTTCCCGTTAAGCATATCCATGTAGTCATAGTTGCGGTTCCAGGAATAGAATATCTGGAAATCATCGCCCTGTACACGCCGCAGATATTCACCTATAAGACATGTCACATTGGCACTGTCAAAGTCAATGCCATTCATTTGCGGCATTTTACGGAGTTCCTCCTTAATATCAGCATCGAACATCTGGCGAGGCAGTTCAATTGTCGAATTTTTACGATATGTCTCACCCAGAGATTCCAGAACAGGAGTTTTCCATCGGTTACGGTTCTTATTGACAAACGGCACGTCAATATTCTTCCCCTTACATATCTTTACAGACAAGGATTCAAGATAAATCCTGCGCTCTGCCAAATAGCGTTCGTAGAAGGCTATGGCATTCTCAGGTATTGTGCGTGCGAACACTTTATGGAGAAAAGGATGATTCTTGCCGGAATTTGTCCCCAAGAGTTTTGCGTCTTCAAACATCTGCTTGAATTTTGTCTTTGTCTCCTGATTGCCCAGGCTGTCATAGGTGGCTATTGACGCCTGCATGACACGGTAGTTCAAGCCGGTGAGTTTATCCTTCCCGCCATTATTGTCAGGCTGGAACCTTACTATATCCTTTGCCAGGAAGTCGGCAAGAGCTCCCGTACTTATTTTCCTGAAGCCGCGCCTGCCCATCTTATTGTCTCTCGTTCCGATAGCCATGCGGTCTGCCTTAAGGCGTGCAATGCGTTTTTCCGTGTCCTCACGAAGACCGTTGACGGCAGTCTCAATGAACAGCCGCACATCCTTTCCTTTGGCACAACCGTCAAGACAATCCAACACCTTCTTCGGAATGTCACGCTCGGCAATGCCGAAGCCGGCAAGATTCTCTCTTGTCACCTCTCCTCTGCTCATTGCCTCGAACAGGTGCACATAATTGTCATAGACCTCTCCGATGCGTGCTTCTGTCTTATCAGCACCAAGCAAGAGCATGTGGAAAGCCATGGCTGACAGTTCGAAAGTGCTCATCCTGCACGACGGAATGTCCTTGTCTACATACCATTTGCCGTTGTCATTCTCAACATGAGGCAACCGCATTCCACCACAGAAAGACATCTCCACCTTGTTGTTGTCCAACATATAGCGTGTGTATGTGTCAACTACATAAGGATAGTTTCCTGGATTGGCATCGTCGCGCTCCATGCTCTCGAAGTCACGTATTCTGATACCTGTGTCTGCAAAGGTTAGGTCTTCCTGCCTTCTCTGTTCCTCAACCTCGCCGATACGTCCGAAGCCGTTCAGCGGATGTTCAAGAACTCTAACACGGGTTTCTCCGTCAATGCACTTTTTCTCGGCATTGAACAAATAGCGGAGCTTTCCCATATTGACATGGAAGCGTATGTTCTTGAACAGTTCACCATAGTCAATATATTGCAGCAGGAGTTGTGCAAATCTGTCGGAACTGCGCCACTGTAACGCTTCGTTATAATCTGCGGATATGATTCTGAACCGGGACTTGTCGTCCATTGACAGCGTATCGAACAGTTCTGACGGACAACGCTTTACTTCATTGAGCATATCCATAGCCACCGACATACTGTCCTTTTCCATGCCGATTCGGTCTTTAGGAAGCCTTATGCTGTTCACCCCCATGGAGCGAATGATTATTCTGCGGTCCTCCGACTGTGGATTGTATTTGGATACAAACGGCAGTTTTGACATGAAAAGGTTTATACACTGCTTATCAAGGAACAGGCATATAAGCAACGCGATGCCTACTCCGGAGAGGTGAAGCCGACGGCTGGTGTCGCCGTTATACGCCACCATACTGAGGAAGAAACTTACATCTGCCACTGTTCTTTTTTCTCCATTCGGCCCTTTTCCTATTTTATTACGTCTGTTCTGTATGAATTCGAGGTCAGCAACCTCATAGTCATACTTATCTTTCAGATTGCGCAATGCCACAGTATAGTAGTAGTTCACAATGTTTGCGAGAGGCTGTTCTGACTTCAAAAGAAAGTCGTTGCCTTCATCAAACGATGTATCGCTGACAATGTAATGGGTGCTCATGTCCCTGTATTTCTTCAGGACTCTGAAAATCTTGTTCAGTATATTCCCTATATCAGAACCGTTGACTTCAAGTCTTTTCCGGTTATTTTTCTTGTTCCAATAGTCTCTCTGGTTCTCACCCATGATTTTCAGGAAAGGGAAATACTCCTGCAGCTTTTCCATAACAAGCAGGACTGTCTCCTGACGCACATCAGCATTTGTACGCAGACATCCTAAAACAGGATGCTTCCACAAATCCTCTTTATTTTCGGCATAGCCCTCAGGATTTTTTATTCCTGTCAGTTTCTGTATATGATCAAGCACAGTCTGTGCATTATTCAGTGCCATTACAGCATATGTGCCATAATATTTCTTGTACTCGGTGATAAGGTGTGGTATATTCATAGTGGTTTTCGTTTTTTATTACGCTGCAAAGGTACGCATATCAGTTAAAAGGAACAAAGTTTCTCAATCATTTATTGGTTCCTTGTGTCTTGGAACCATTCCTTCGGAAAGAAAAAGTTGTTCTGTAGAGGGTTCTTAATCATCCTAAAAGCCATTTTATTTACCATTTCTGCGTGCTATGATACATATTCACGTAACATTTACGGTGATAGGCTTGACAGTGTACTCTGATTTGTCTCTATATGCCTGACTATTTCTTCTTATGCTGCCTTCGAATGCTCACGAAAGATTGTCCGGAGTTTCCATAACATCACCTCCCGAATAGCGGCTGTGCATCTGTAAAACTCTTTGGACAAAGATGGCGCGTACGTCCTTAGGGGCCATCACTTCCAGTCCGTCGCCCATCTGCAGGATGCTGCCTATGAACTCGTTGTTCACTTCAACATCAACGGAAAACTCCGCATACTCACCGTCTTCATGCCTGCCGTAAGGCGTTACAGTGTGATAGGTACTGTGCAGTCGTTTTGTATCCATAAGTTTATACATCTTCAGTGTATGCGCACGTATGATGATATGCTTCTTTTCGGCACCCTGATAGTGGCTGACGCCGACAATATCATTGAAGTACTCTTCATAAAAGCGGTTGGGAGCCTTTTTATAACTAATTTTCTCCCGTTCGCGAGGCTTTGACCGAATTCTGTCAAGCGCAAGGTTATAGCCATATTCCGGCTCCCGTCCTTCTGCATGACCGAACAGGTGCCACCGTCCGTTATATTCCTTCAGATAGTGAGGATGGAACGTCAGCGTGACCTGTTCCTCGTCGTATGGCTTGTAGTCAATCTCCAGTACCATTTTGTTTGTGATGGCTTCATACAGAGATGGCAGGTATTCCATATTGGTCAGAATGCGGTCAAGGCTTGCGTTTATCACCTGTTCGCCTTTCTGACGCTTAACCTTCATGTCGAGCAAATCTTGGCAATCCTTGAAGAAGTATTCTAACCACGATTTAGGGAAGAACCCGGCGGAATCCTGACAAAACTTCCAATATTGACGAAGATTGTTGACGACTTTGGCATTACGCATATCAGCGAGAGGGTCTTTAGCTTTGCCAGTGTAACGGAAACGTTTATTGCGGTTGTTGCCTTCATTTTCTATACTATCATTCCCAACTCTTTCTTTGATGGCATTACAAACCTCCGAGAAAGCCTTCTTTAGTGCACCATAGTAGTTGCAATTGGACAAATTCGCAGGCAGATTTTCTTTAGAACAACTCATACTGTCAGCCATAACATCTGCATAAGTCACCCATTGACGATCGTTCATCAGTCTCCGATAGGTTATTCTAACAAATTGTGCCTTATAGCTTTCGCCATCAAAGAGATTCTTTCTTTTCATTATAGTAAACTAACAAATTAGAGTTATCATACAGCCAATATTTGGTTCTTCCGCTTTTCGTATACAGGGACAATGGTCTCATTCCATCTGCTTCTACTCTTTTGCAGATGAAGAACCGTTCAGCAAAGCATACTCCGACAGCCACAGATCTGCCATGCGCTGATGACCGGCGGCAGTGGGATGAATGCCGTCCCACACCCAGTATGACGGGTTCTTCCGTGTAAGCGAGTCAAACATTTCTTCATAGTCAAGCAATAGGGCACCGCTGTCGGAGGCTATCTTGCGGACAGTCTGGGCACACTGCCCCACCAAGGCCTTACGCCGGGCATAATCTTCAGCCGTCCCTGTTTTGCCTGCCTTGGCAACAAACGGAGTACAGAGAATAAGCTGCACATCTGGATTCTTCTCACGCAGACGGGAGAGCAGCTCGCGATAGTCTGCTTCCCAACATGAGAAATCAAGTGGAGCCTTGCCCTCAAGATATAGACTGACATCGTTGGTACCGACAAGTATTGTCACCACATCGGGGCGGAGACTCAATGCATCTTTCTCCCACCGCTCTTTCAGATCCTGCAGGGCATTGCCGGAAATGCCACGGTTGAAGAACTGCGTCTCCACCTCAGGATAGTCGCTCTGCCACCTTGCGGCGCAGAGCATCATGAAGCTATGCCCATAAATATGATTCAGGTCTTTATGGTTACGCTTATCGGAGGGTGTCATGCTTCCGCCGCTCCTCCCCCACCCTCCGTCGGTGATGGAGTCGCCTATGAACAGAAACCTTCTGCCACCTGCCATGACGGACAGGAGACAGGAAAACAGGAATAATGCTATAAGTGTCTTTTTCATAAAACCGATAAGATTTAGTATGGAAGGCCGCTTTTCTGATTTGCGGAATGTTACGGTAATCAAATGGTATTGTATTTGCAAAGATATAAATAATATTTGAAAAAAGCTTCGTTTTATAGTAAAAAAAGCGTTTTCCATCAGCTGTAGAGTCAACCCTAGAGTCAACTGTAGAGTCAACTATAATTCTTAGATTCAAAATCGAAGGTCTTTTATTAATTTTGTGCCGCACAGTTACAATTTACTTGTCTGTTACTGTATCATGTGCCTCTACCGGTCTGTATGATAGGCGGTTCCCTATATGGGGTCATCCGGAGGGTGCTTACTCTGCGTGTTCATGCACTATGCTATCTTGTGCCTGGAGGCGTCACTTGCAAAGCATGAATACATGGTTTTGAAGTTCTGCGTAATTTCTTGGGGAAAATCACTGATAATTCAGAAGATTTCAGTAACTTTGCAATCGGCTATCATCGTATTCCTGTTTCGTATTTTATTGATTTTCACCATAAAGGCATAAAACATCTGCAAAATCACCAACCTCCCATAGAACTTTCTTATCACGGACCTGCGTAAAGAATATTGAAACATTGACTATTCATACACGATGACAACAGCTATATCCTGACAATCATTTTAACCATAGAAATCATAATAACATCATGAAGCATTTCGCCCTGCCAATTGCAATCCTCGCCACAATCATACTCATAAGTTGCGGAAGTGACAAAACTTTTCCGACAAACCACACGGACAGAGCGACACTTGTTTCGTCTATGCCATGGTAAGAAAGAAACGGTTAAGCGAACTGAGGCCAAGCCTGACTGAGGGCTTCCGGACAGGAATTTCTTATTAAGCAGCTAAAAGAACAAAGCTTAGTAAAAAAAATATCCCATTATAAAATAATTTACACAGTTACTTATTATGATGTTAGCCAAAATATAAAGAGACAGGAATTTCCTGCAATATCCATGATTTTGCCAAGAAACTCCACGTAAAAGCTCCAACCACTCAATCGGCCATTATAGATTTTCTCAAGCAAATTGTAAACGAGCTATTGTTTTTATGAATTGAGTTTACATTGTGTTATTTAATTTTCACCATAAAAACACAGTGTGATTTATATATTTTATAATGACTGATTTAGGTTAAAAAGAATCTATTCATGTCTTCCCACATAAGCAGCGGAAACAGGGAAACATGAATCATATTCTTAAAGAGACTTATACATATCCATCCCTTAAAAAGCCCATTTCAACGAGATATTGTAAAGAGAAACTGCATCTCGCTGAAGTATTTTTTTTCTTCAAGGGACGATTAAATACAATAAAAACAAAGCTATCCGGTAACTACTATTGCAGTTACCGGATAGCTTTCTGAAAATTAAGTATGTATTAATCCTTAGCGACTGTACGCTTCTCCTTGATGCGTGCCTTCTTACCTGTAAGAGCACGGAGGTAGTACAGCTTGGCACGGCGAACCTTACCACGCTTGTTGACTTCAATAGAGTCAATATTTGGAGACTCAATTGGGAAGATACGCTCTACACCAATTGTACCTGACATCTTGCGTACTGTGAAACGTTTCTTCTCTCCGTGACCGGAAATTTTGATGACAACACCACGGTAGAGCTGGATACGCTCCTTTGAACCCTCGATAATTTTGTAAGCGACAGTAACAGTATCACCTGCTTTGAATTCCGGGAACTGCTTGCCGGTTGCAAATGCTTCTTCAGCAACTTTAATCAAATCCATTGTTTCTTGATTTATTAAATATTGGTTATCGGACGAACCTAACGTAACTAAAATATTGATGTACAGTATTATATATTCTCATGAATATAATCATTTAATAACACACAAGTGACATCATTTTGTCATAGGTTAGGCCGAAAGCTTTTTATTTTATAGTCATATAGGACTAAGCCTCTGCTGTCTCTGCTGCAGGAGCTTCCTCTGCCGGAGTCTCTACAGTTTCTGCCTTTGGAGTAGCCTTTTTACCTGCACGGCGAGTCTTCTTAGCAGCCTTTGGAGCCTTAGCCATATTCTCATCAAAGTCCACAAGCTCTATGAAGCAGACAGAAGCTGCATCACCCTGACGTGTACCCAACTTAATGATACGTGTATATCCGCCTGGACGGTCACCTACCTTTGGTGCGACTACCTTGAAGAGTTCTGTAACGGCTGACTTATTCTGAAGATATGAGAAAACTACACGACGTGAGTTAGTTGTATCCTCCTTTGAGCGTGTTACGAGAGGCTCCACATACTTCTTGAGGGCCTTAGCCTTTGCTACAGTCGTAGTGATTCTTTTGTGCATAATCAGCGAAATTGCCATGTTTGCAAGCATAGCAGAACGATGAGATGCAGTACGGCTGAGATGATTGAATTTCTTATTGTGTCTCATTTTTGTTTTTCGTTTTAACCAGTTGACAATGTAGCTTATGTCTCTATCTTACACTATAGAATTGTGGTAAAAGAGGCATAAGCAGGAACATTAATCCTGATTAAGTTTATATTTTGTAATATCAGTTCCAAACGACAGATTCAGACTCTCGAGCAAATCATCAAGCTCTGAAAGCGATTTCTTACCAAAGTTACGGAACTTCAGGAGGTCCGTCTTATTGAACTGGACGAGGTCTCCAAGAGTTTCAACATCAGCAGCCTTCAGACAGTTAAGGGCACGAACGGAGAGGTTCATGTCTACAAGGCGTGTCTTCAGGAGTTGACGCATATGGAGGACTTCCTCATCGAATTCTTCATTACCCTCCATTTCAGGATTCTCCAAAGTAATTTTCTCATCGGAGAAAAGGAGGAAATGATGGATAAGAATCTTTGCAGCCTCTTTAAGAGCATCCTTTGGGTGGATGGAACCGTCCGTAGACACCTCAATGATAAGCTTGTCGTAGTCGGTCTTCTGCTCGACGCGATAAGGCTCAACACTGTAGCGTACGTTACGGATTGGGGTGTAGATAGAATCGATTGGGAGCACATTCACATCTGTACAGAACTGACGGTTTTCATCAGCAGGGACATAGCCACGGCCCTTATTGATTGTGATATCAATCTGCATTGATGCTTTTGCATCCAAATGACAAATCACCAAATCAGGATTTAACACTTCAAATCCAGTCAGATACTTATCGATATCACCAGCCTTGAACTCTGTTGTATTCTCAACTGTGATAGAGACTTTCTCATTCTCGAATTCATCTACTATTTGCTTGAATCTAACCTGCTTAAGATTCAAGATAATGTTGGTTACATCTTCCTTTACACCCGGAACAGAGGAGAACTCGTGCTCCACACCATCAATTCTGATGGTATTGACAGCATAGCCATCAAGCGATGAAAGGAGAATGCGGCGCAAGGAGTTACCTATCGTAACACCAAAGCCAGGCTCAAGAGGACGAAACTCGAACTTGCCGACTTTGTCATTGGCCTCCAGCATTACAACTTTATCGGGTTTTTGAAATGCTAATATCGCCATTAATTTAATGATTATTTAGAGTACAACTCAACGATTAACTGCTCCTTGATGTTCTCAGGAATATCCGCACGGTCTGGACGGTGAAGGAACTTACCTGACTTTGTCTGCTGATCCCACTCAATCCAAGGGAACTGGCTGTGGCTACGACCTGCGAGAGAATCTTCAATAACCTCAAGAGACTTTGATTTCTCACGCACACCGACAACCATGCCGGCCTTTACTGAGAAAGAAGGAATGTTCACAACAGCACCATCAACAGTAATGTGCTTGTGGCCTACGAGCTGACGTGCAGCACGACGTGTAGGAGCTATGCCGAGACGATAGACAACATTGTCAAGACGGCTTTCAAGGAGCTGAAGAAGAACCTCACCGGTGATACCATCAGCCTTTGCTGCCTTCTCAAACAAGTTACGGAACTGGCGTTCAAGCACGCCGTATGTGTACTTGGCCTTTTGCTTCTCTGCCAACATGACACCGTACTCAGACATCTTACGACGACGGTTGTTGCCATGCTGTCCAGGAGCGAAGTTTCTCTTGGACAAAACTTTTTCTGAACCGAGGATGGCCTCGCCAAATCGACGGTCAATTCTTGATTTCGGACCTGTATATCTAGCCATAATTGCTATTTATAATATAATATGTAAAAAAATAAGTCGAGATTATACACGACGGCGCTTTGGAGGACGGCAGCCGTTATGTGGAAGTGGAGTAACGTCTACGATTTCTGTTACTGCGATACCACAAGAGTGACAAGCACGGATAGCAGATTCACGACCATTACCCGGCCCCTTTACGAAAGCCTTCACCTTACGGAGACCAAGGTCATAAGCGACCTTTGCACAATCCTCTGCCGCCATCTGAGCTGCATAAGGAGTATTCTTTTTAGAACCGCGGAAGCCCATCTTACCGGCTGAAGACCAAGAGATAACCTGACCTTCTCCGTTTGTAAGAGAGACGATGATGTTATTGAAAGAGCTATGTACATGAAGCTGACCTACAGCGTCAATGCGTACGTTTCTTTTCTTAGTTGCTGTTTTCTTTGCCATGACTTTACAATCTTTTAAGCGTTATTACTTAGTGGCCTTCTTCTTGTTAGCAACAGTCTTCTTCTTACCCTTACGTGTACGAGCATTGTTCTTTGTGCTCTGTCCACGAACAGGAAGACCGTTACGATGACGGACACCACGATAGCAACCAATATCCATCAGTCGCTTGATATTCAACTGGATCTCAGAACGGAGATCACCTTCCACCTTGAATTCAGCGCCGATAATTTCACGGATCTTAGCTGCATCATCGTCTGACCACTCGTTAACCTTAAGGTCACGGCTGACACCTGCTTTATCCAATATCTTTGCTGAACTACTTCGACCTATACCATAAATATAAGTCAATGCGATTTCGCCACGCTTATTCTGGGGCAAATCTACTCCAACAATTCTTATTGCCATTGTTTGTTGATAAATGAATAAATAATAAACATAACGGGTATATACCCGAAAATCCGAATTGCAAAGTTACAAAAACTTTTGCAATTCCGAATTTTCAGAGTGCTATATCCAAAATTTTTAACTTTATACGTTATTTTTTAACGTACATTAGAAGTCTTAGCCCTGACGAGTCTTAAACTTAGGGTTCTTCTTGTTAATAACAAAAAGACGCCCCTTGCGACGTACGATTTTGCAGTCAGGAGTACGCTTCTTCAAAGATGCTCTTGTCTTCATTTCTCTAATTTATTTGTGAGGTTCCTTTATTTATATCTGAATGATATTCTGCCTTTGGTAAGATCATATGGAGACATCTCCACCTTAACCTTGTCGCCAGGGAGAATCTTGATGTAATGCATTCTCATTTTTCCAGAGATGTGTGCAATAATTTCCACACCATTCTCAAGTTCTACACGGAACATTGCATTTGACAGCGACTCTATTATTCTGCCGTCCTGCTCGATAGCCGATTGTTTTGCCATAATCAGTATATTTCGCCTTCTAAACTTTCTATTTCTTCAAATGATGATAATATCTCAGACTTGCCATGCCGTACCACAATTGTATGCTCAAAATGGGCAGCCGGTTTATGGTCAAGGGTCACAATACTCCACTTATCCGGCATAAGTCCTATTTTGCGGTCACCCATTGTTATCATTGGCTCAATGGCAATGCACATCCCGTTTTTAAGAGCTGTACCATTGCCTCGTCTGCCGTAATTTGGTATTGACGGATCCTCATGCATATCCCTACCGATACCATGTCCTGTCAGTTCCCGTACGACACCGTAGCCTTCCGATTCACAATGACTTTGCACAGCATAGCCGATGTCACCTGTTTTTTTTCCCGCCACGGCGGCCTCTATACCTTTATATAAAGAGTCCTTCGTTATGCGCAGAAGTTTTTTCACATCCTCCTGTACCTCGCCGACACAGAATGTGTAGGCCGAATCGCCGCAGAAGCCATTAAGAAGCGTACCGCAATCAATGGAGATAATATCTCCCTCTTTCAGGATCTGCTTCTCAGATGGCACTCCATGCACGACACAGTCATTGACCGATGTGCATATTGAAGCCGGGAACGGTTGGCCATACGGATTAGGGAAATTCAGAAATGTCGGCGTTGCACCATGATCTCTGATAAATTCCTCCGCAATTTTATCCAACTGAAGCGTAGTGACTCCGGGGGTTATATGCCGGAACAACTCCGCGAGGGTCTGACCAACGAGTTGGTTAGCCTCTCGCATAAGTTGTATTTCTTCCTCAGTCTTGAGAAATATCCTCATATCTCAGATTTAATATGCAGCAACACCACCGTTTCGTGTGCGTCCGCTCTTCAGCAGTCCGTCATAGTGACGCATCATCAAATGAGACTCAATCTGCTGGAGTGTATCGATAACAACACCAACAAGAATCAGAAGTGACGTTCCACCAAAGAACTGTGCGAATGCCTGCTGTACATTAAGAAGTCCTGCAAGGGCTGGCATAACAGCGATGAATGCAATAAAGATTGAACCAGGAAGTGTTATACGTGTTATAACAGTATCAATGTATTCAGCGGTGTCATGACCAGGTTTTACACCAGGTATGAAACCATTATTGCGTTTCATGTCCTCTGCCATCTGTGTAGGATTGAGAGTAATTGCAGTATAGAAGTATGTAAATGCTATAATGAGAACTACATAAATAGCATTATATAGGAAACTTCCATTGTCCATAAGCTGGCGAAGACCTGCCGATGCACCATCTGATGTAAAGCCGACCACTGTGAGCGGGATAAACATCAGTGCCTGAGCAAAGATGATAGGCATCACATTGGCAGCGAAAAGCTTCAGCGGTATATACTGGCGTGCACCACCTATCTGACGTGCCGCTCCACGTCCCTCAACGCGTTTGGCATACTGTACAGGAATCTGACGAGTTGCCTGTGTGAGGATTATTGCGGCACAAACCACAGCATAAAGTATCAGAATCTCAACAATAAGCATCACGATACCGCCACCAGAGATAGCAGTAAAGCGAGAAGTTATTTCCTGTATGAATGCCTGTGGCAGACGAGCGATGATACCGAGCATAATGATAATGGAGACACCATTACCAATGCCCTTATCTGTAATACGTTCACCAAGCCAAAGAATAAACATGGAACCAGCAGCAAGGATAATTGTTGCAGGAATCATGAACACCTGCCAAGAGATGCCCGATGCCAGCGCGTCCGCAGCCTGCGTTCTGATGTTCACAAGATAGCAAGGTGCCTGGAAGATAAGGATGGCTACCGTGAGAATACGGGTGTACCAACTGATTTTCTTACGGCCACTCTCGCCTTCACGCTGCATCTTCTGGAAATAAGGTACAGCGACAGCGAGAAGCTGCATTACGATTGAGGCTGAGATATACGGCATAATACCAAGCGCAAATATTGACGCATTGGAGAATGCACCACCAGAGAACATGTCAAGTAGCGACATAAGTCCACCGCTTGTCTGTGACTGGAGCTTCTCAAGCTGTCCGGGATTAATACCCGGAAGCACCACGAAGGAACCAAAACGATATATTGCGGTGAACAGCAGGACGATGAGGAGCCGCTGACGCAGATCCTCAATCTTCCAACAGTTCTTTAGTGTCTCAATGATTTTTTTCATTATTTAATAGTTGTTGTGTTACCACCCTGTGCCTTGATAGCCTCTTCTGCAGTCTTTGAGAATGCATGTGCCTCTACATCAACCTTGACAGTAAGCTGTCCCATGCCAAGAATCTTGACAAGTTCCTTACCGTTTGTCAGACCTGCTGCAACAAGCTCTGCAATACCGATCTTTGAAAGGTTCTGCTTCTCTGCGATCTTCTGGATAGTAGAGAGGTTTACAGCAAGATACTCTTTGTGGTTGATGTTCTTGAAACCGAACTTAGGCAGACGACGCTGCAAAGGCATCTGACCACCCTCGAAACCGATCTTACGCTTGTAACCAGAGCGAGACTTAGCACCCTTATGACCACGTGTAGAAGTGCCGCCAAGACCAGAACCCGGACCACGACCGATACGACGACGTGAATGAGTAGAGCCTGTAGCTGGGGTCAAATTATTTAATTTCATAATTGTGTCTATTTAAAAGATAATTATATTAATTACTCAACAACGGTTACCAGATGGTGAACCTTACGAATCATGCCACGGAGAACAGGAGTATCCTCACGCTCTACAACCTGAGAGATTTTGTGAAGACCAAGGGCCTGCAGTGTGCGCTTCTGATCAATAGGAGCGCCGATTCTACTTTTAGTCTGTTTGATCTTTATTGTTGCCATAATTATCCTCCTTATCCCTTAAATACTTTTTCCATACTGATACCACGCTCATTTGCGACTGTGCGTGCATCACGCATAAGGCTAAGAGCCTTGATTGTCGCCTTCACGAGGTTGTGAGGGTTAGAGCTGCCCTTGGACTTTGCAAGGACATCTGTCACACCTGCACTCTCGAGAACAGGGCGCATAGCACCACCGGCCACAAGACCTGTACCTGCTGCTGCCGGCTTCAGGAACACCTGGGCACCACCGAAGCGCACCTCTATCTCATGAGGAACAGTACCGTTGATTACCGGAACCTTTACAAGATTCTTCTTTGCAGCTTCTGTACCCTTTGTGATAGCAGCGGTAACTTCGCCGGCCTTACCGAGACCGCAGCCGATTGAGCCTTTACCGTCACCCACAACAACGATGGCAGCGAATGTGAAGGTTCTACCACCTTTTGTTACCTTAGTAACACGGTTAATGGCTACGAGCTTGTCTTTGAGCTCAGACTCGCCACTTACTTTTACTTTATCAATTGCCATAATTGTTCATTAGAAATTAAGTCCACCATTACGAGCTGCATCAGCGAGCTCTTTTACACGACCATGGTAAAGATATCCGTTACGGTCGAAAACTACAGATGTGATACCTGCTGCCTTTGCCTTCTCAGCTACAAGAGCACCAACTTTTGCAGCCTGCTCCTTCTTAGGCATAGCCTCAAGACCGAGTGATGAAGCAGAAGCGAGAGTACAGCCGGTCAGGTCATTGATAACCTGTGCATAAATCTGCTTGTTGCTGCGGAATACGCTGAGACGAGGACGCTCTGCGGTACCGTTTACATTCTTGCGAATTCTATATTTGATTTTGATTCGTCTTTCTACTTTCTTTGTTGTCATAATCGTTAAGTTTTTAATGATTATTACTTAGCCGAAGCACTCTTACCAGACTTACGACGGATAACCTCACCCTGGAAGAGAATACCCTTACCCTTGTAAGGCTCTGGCTTACGGAATGAGCGAATCTTTGCGCAGATAAGGCCAAGGAGGGCCTTGTCGCAGCACTCGAGCATGAGAAGCGGGTTCTGGTTACGCTCAGACTTTGTCTCTACCTTCACCTCAGCAGGGAGCTGGAGGAAAATCGGGTGAGTATAGCCGAGTGAGAACTCTATGAGGTTGCCCTGGTTGGACACACGGTAACCGACACCTACAAGTTCGAGAGTCTTCTTATATCCCTCGCTGACACCAACAACCATATTGTTGACAAGCGAACGGTACAGACCGTGGAAAGCATTACGCTGCTTGTAATTTACCGGGCTGGTCTCATCAACTTCGAATGTGATGGTTCCGTCCTCGACTTTAACGATTATGGATGAGTCAACTTTCTGTGACAATTCTCCCTTTGGGCCTTTGACAGTTACGAGACCGTCATTAAGAGTGACAGTTACGCCGGCAGGGATAGCTATTGGCAATTTACCTATTCTTGACATTGCTGTTCCTCCTTAATTAATAAACATAGCAAAGAACCTCGCCGCCTATTTTCAGCTCTGCAGCTTCTTTGTCTGTCATAACGCCCTTGGATGTGGACAGGATTGCAATACCCAGTCCGTTAATAACTCGTGGCATGTCTTTGTAACCAGTGTACTTACGGAGACCTGGAGTGGAGACACGCTTAAGGCACTTGATTGCATTTGCCTTAGTTGTTGGATTCCATTTCAAAGCGACCTTGATAGAACCCTGAGGACCGTCCTCTACGAACTTGTAGTTGAGGATGTAGCCCTTTTCGAAGAGAATCTTTGTGATCTCTTTCTTCAGATTTGACGCAGGCACTTCAACGACACGATGATGAGCCATGATTGCGTTTCTGAGTCTTGTCAGATAATCTGCTATTGGATCTGTCATAATAAAAAAGTTTAATTAATCGGGACTACCCCGACAATATTAAAAAATAAAAGGTTTAATTGATCGGGACTTTCCCGACAATATTAAATTAAGGAACTTTCCGGCAGCCTCTGTTATTTCCGCCGTCAAGTTTTATGAAATCCGCCCTCCCTCACTAAGGAGGGAGAGCTGTGACTTATCTGTGCAAACGATTACCAGCTTGCTTTCTTCACGCCAGGAATGAGACCTGCAGAAGCCATCTCACGGAACTGGATACGGGAAATGCCGAACTGGCGGAGGTAACCCTTTGGACGACCGGTGATTTTGCAACGGTTATGGAGTCGGATCGGGTTGGCGTTCTTTGGAATGCTCTGGAGCTTGCGTGCAGCTTCATATGCTTCAGCGAGATCATCGGTTGTAGCGATAATCTTTTTGAGAGCGGCACGTTTTTCAGCATAGCGAGCCACCAGGCGAGCACGCTTCACCTCGCGTGCCTTCATTGATTCTTTTGCCATATCTCTTAATCGTTTTTAGCGTTCTTGAATGGGAGACCGAATGCTTTCAGGAGAGCGTATCCCTCTTCGTCAGTCTTTGCTGTAGTGACGAATGTGATGTTCATACCCTGAATGCGGTCAACATTATCAATATTAATTTCAGGGAAGATAATCTGCTCCTGAATACCCAGCGTATAGTTACCGCGGCCGTCGAACTTTGATTCGATACCCTTGAAGTCACGGATACGAGGGAGTGCGATGCGGACGAGTTTCTCAAGGAATTCATACATACGCTCGCGACGGAGAGTTACCATAACGCCGATAGGCATCTTCTTACGGAGCTTGAAGTTCGCGATATCCTTCTTAGAATATGTAGCGACAGCCTTCTGTCCTGTAATGGTTGTTATCTCATTGATAGCCACCTCGATGATTTTCTTATCCTGAGTTGCGTCACCAAGTCCCTGGTTTACTACAATCTTTGTCAACCGAGGGATCTCCATTGACGAAGAGTAGTTGAACTGCTTCTGGAGTGCTGGAGCGATTGTCTCAGCATACACCTTCTTTAACTGTGCTGTATCCATTACTTGATTTCCTCCCCTGACTTTTTAGCGATGCGGATGACATTCTTGCCCTCATGCTTGATGGAGACACGTGTAGCCTTGCCGCTCTTCGGATCGATGAGACTCAGATTTGAGATATGAATAGGAGCTTCCTGCTCGACGATGCCACCCTGCGGGTTCTTGGCGCTTGGCTTCTGGCTCTTCTTTACCATGTTCACGCCCTCTACGAGTGCGCGCTGCTCTGCTACGAGAACCTTGAGGACCTTACCAGTCTTGCCCTTGTCCTTACCAGCGAGGACGATGACTGTATCGTCTTTCTTTATATGTAACTTTGTCATTTTTCTGTAACTTTTAATTATTAAAGAACCTCAGGTGCCAGAGAAACGACCTTCATATTTACCGCACGGAGCTCACGGGCTACAGGGCCGAAGATACGGCTGCCGCGAAGCTCACCGGCATTATTGAGCAGTACGCATGCGTTGTCATCAAAACGGATGTACGAGCCATCTGCACGGCGAATCTCCTTCTTTGTGCGGACGATCAAAGCCTTAGATACTGCACCTTTCTTCAAATCACTTGATGGGATGACATTCTTGACAGCAACGACGATAACGTCTCCCACGCTTGCGTAACGGCGCTTGGTACCACCAAGGACACGGATGCAGAGAGCCTCGCGTGCACCGCTGTTATCACATACTGTAAGTCTTGATTCTGCCTGTATCATATTTACTTAGCTTTTTCAGTTATTGAAACTAATCTCCAGCGCTTTGTCTTGCTGAGAGGACGTGTCTCCATGATTAGCACTGTATCGCCCACATGAGCCTCATTGTTCTCATCGTGTGCATGGTATTTCTTTGTCTTCTGGACAAACTTACCATATATAGGATGCTTCTCCTTGAACTTAGCAGCCACTACGATGGACTTATCCATCTTGTCGCTGATAACAACACCCTGTCTTGTCTTTCTTAAATTTCTTGTTTCCATCTTGGATAATTGTTATTTGTTAAGTTCTCTTTGACGGAGTACTGTCTTCATACGTGCTATGTCACGACGAGCGCCCTTAATCTGAGATGGATTCTCGAGTGGAGTGATAGCGTGGTTGAGCTTCATCTGCTGAAGAGCAGCCTGTGCTGTCTCGAGTTTCTCGACCAAGTCCTTGGTCTCGAGTTCATTTACTTCTTTTATCTTCATAATTATGCGTTCTTGTCGTAGTCACGACGAATAATAAACTTACACTTAACTGGCAATTTCTGAGCACCGAGACGGAGTGCCTCCTTAGCTACTGCGAAAGGAACGCCCTCAACTTCGAAGAGGATACGTCCGGGAGTAACCGGAGCAACCCATCCTGCTACGTCACCCTTACCTTTACCCATTCGGACATCGGCAGGCTTACGTGTGATAGGCTTGTCAGGGAAGATACGGATCCACACCTGTCCTTCACGGTTCATATAACGGTTAATCGCCACACGGGCTGCCTCAATCTGGCGGCTGTCAATCCACTTAGGCTCAAGGGTCTTGATGCCGAACGAACCGAAAGCGAGCTGAGTGCCGCGGTGAGCGTTGCCCTTGTTACCACGACCGTCTTGCGGTCTTCTGTATTTTACTCTTTTTGGCTGTAACATGATAGACTCTACTTTTAACGGTTATTGTTTCTCTTACGGTTACCGCCTCTACCAGAGCGTGGACTGTTAGAACGGCCGTTGCTCTGCTTCTCCTGTGTAAAGTTTACGGTAACGTCTTTCTTGCCATAGACTTCCCCACGGCAAATCCAGACCTTGATACCGAGAATACCCACCTTGGTGAGAGCCTCTGCCTGACAGTAATCAATATCTGCGCGGAATGTGTGCAGCGGAGTACGTCCTTCCTTGAGCATCTCCTTGCGTGCCATTTCAGCACCGTTGAGACGGCCGCAGATCTGGACTTTGATACCCTCGGCACCTGCGCGCATAGTATTGGCGATAGCCATCTTGATAGCGCGGCGGTAAGCTACTTTGCCCTCGATTTGGCGAGCGAGGTTGGTTGCTACGATTGTCGCGTCAAGGTCTGGCTTTTTCACCTCGAAGATATTTATCTGGATGTCCTTGTCATAAAGTTTCTTGAGTTCTTCCTTCAGTTTGTCGACATCCTGGCCACCCTTACCAATGACAATACCTGGACGGGCAGTGCAAATAGTGATGGTGACGAACTTCAATGTACGCTCGATGATAATGCGAGACACGCTGGCCTTAGCGAGACGCTCGTTAAGGTACTTACGGATTTTCTGGTCCTCAACGAGGTTGTCTCCGAAGTTCTTGCCACCGAACCAATTTGAGTCCCAACCACGGACGATGCCGAGGCGGTTAGCGATTGGATTAACTTTCTGTCCCATACTTAATTAATTGTCATTAGTTTTTGCATCCACGAACAGTGTCACGTGGTTAGAACGCTTGCGGATACGATAGCCGCGGCCCTGTGGTGCAGGACGCATGCGCTTCATTGTGACACCCTCATCAACGAAGACCTTGGAGATATAGAGTTCTCCCTCCTCAGCCTTACGATCATTCTTTATTTCCCAGTTAGCAATAGCGGAACGGAGAAGTTTCTCAACATCGGCAGATGCCGCCTTCTTGGAGAACCTCAGCACACCGAGCGCACGGTTTACCTCCATGCCACGGACCATATCTACGACGTAGCGCATCTTGCGTGGTGAGGAAGGGCAGCCGTTAAGCTTTGCGAAGTACAAATTTTTCTGGGCTTCTTTTCTTGCTTTAGCAGCGTTATGTTTTCTTGCTCCCATTTTATTTCTTATGGTTTTGAATTGTTACGCCTGCTTACTTACGGTTGCCTGCGTGTCCGCCGAAACGGCGTGTTGGCGCAAACTCACCAAGCTTGTGGCCTACCATATTCTCGGTGATGTAAACAGGGATAAATTTGTTACCGTTATGAACAGCCACTGTATGACCCACGAAATCCGGTGAGATCATTGAGGCTCTGGCCCAAGTCTTTACAACATTTTTCTTGCCGCTCTCATTCATAGCGAGAATCTTCTTCTCAAGAGAAACGTTGATGTATGGACCTTTTTTTAATGAACGACTCATAATTTACTCAGTTTGCTAATTAATTACTTCTTGTTAGCTCTCTCAATGATGTACTTGTTAGAAAGCTTCTTAGGTGCGCGTGTCTTCAGACCCTTAGCGTAGAGACCCTTACGTGAACGTGGGTGACCACCGGACTGACGACCCTCGCCACCACCCATCGGGTGATCAACAGGGTTCATGACAACACCACGGTTGTGAGGACGGCGGCCGAGCCAGCGTGAGCGGCCTGCCTTACCTGAGCGCTCGAGAGCGTGGTCGGAATTACCTACGGAACCTACTGTCGCCTTGCACGCAGAAAGAATCTGGCGTGTTTCTCCAGAAGGAAGCTTGATAACACAGTAACGGCCCTCACGGGATGTCAACTGAGCAAAGTTACCAGCCGAACGGACGAGCAGGGCACCCTGGCCAGGACGGAGCTCGATATTGTGAATCACTGTACCCACCGGTATGTTTGCCAGAGGGAGAGTGTTTCCAATCTCCGGAGCTGCTTCCGCGCCTGACATCAGAGTCGTGCCGACCTGAAGTCCGTTAGGAGCGATAATGTAACGTTTTTCACCATCAGCATAGTAGAGAAGTGCTATGCGAGCCGAACGGTTTGGATCGTACTCGATAGACTTTACCACTGCCGGAACACCATCTTTCTCTCGTTTGAAGTCGATGAGACGATACTTCCGCTTGTGACCGCCGCCCATATAGCGGACAGTCATCTTACCGGTGTTGTTTCGACCACCGGTGCTACGCTTACCGTAAACGAGAGACTTCTCTGGCACGGATGCAGTAATATCCTCGAACGTGCCAATAACCTTGTGTCTTTGACCAGGAGTAACTGGTTTTAATTTACGTACTGCCATTTTATTTTAGATATTGCTATAAAAATCAATAGACTCACCCTCTTTAAGAGTGACGATAGCCTTCTTGAATGCGTTCTTCTGTCCTCTTACGAGACCTGCGCGGGTGTAGCGTGTCGAGCGCTTTCCCGAATAACGCATTGTGTTCACATCCTCTACTGTAACATTGTACAGAGCCTCGACCTCTTTCTTTATCTCAAGCTTGTTAGCCTCAGGACGTACGATGAAGCCGAACTTGGGCTTAGCCGCCTTTGTCACTTCCTGTCCCCTGTTCTTACCTGTCTTCGGGGTGTAAGTGCGGTCCAGAGAAGTCTTTTCTGTAATCGCGGTCATCTTCTCAGTGACCAGTGGTTTAATAATGAATGCCATATATAGTGTCTCCTTTACTTGTTCAAGATATTGTCGATTGTGGCGAATGAAGACTCTGCTATCACAAGCACGTCAGCGTTCAACACTCCATAAGCATGGATATTGGCAGCAGCCTGTACATTCATCTTCTGTACGTTGCGTGCAGAGAGATATACATTCTTGTTCTCAACAGGCAGAACGAAAAGAACTTTCTTTCCCTCTACGCCGAGGTTCTTTGCTATGTTCAGCATATCCTTTGTCTTAGGAGCCTCGAATGTGAAATCTTCCACAACAACGATTGCATTCTCCTGTGCCTTGTACGAGAGAGCACTCTTACGTGCAAGAATCTTGGTCTTAAGATTAAGTTTTGTACGGTAGTCGCGCGGACGTGGGCCGAACACACGTGCACCGCCAACAAGCACCGGTGAGTTGATATCACCGCGGCGCGCGCCGCCGCCACCCTTCTGACGGCCGAGCTTACGTGTTGAGCCGGAGAGCTCCGAACGCTCCTTAGCCTTTGCCGTTCCCTGACGCTGATTGCCGAGATACTGCTTAACATCGAGGTAAAGCACGTGATCGTTTGGCTCAATTCCGAAGATAGATTCGTTTAACGTAACCTTTCTTCCGGTCTCCTGACCTTTTATATCTAATACGTTAACTTCCATTATTTCTGAATTAAGACTGTTGAACCATTATAACCAGCAACAGAGCCCTTAACAACGATAAGGTTCTGCTCAGGTATCACTTTTAACACTTTAAGGTTCTGGGTTGTCACACGCTCGTTACCCATGTGTCCGCCCATTCGCATGCCCTTGAACACCTTTGCAGGATAAGAGCAGGCACCGATTGAACCCGGCTTGCGGAGACGGTCGTCCTGACCGTGGGTAGCCTGACCTACGCCGCCGAAACCATGACGCTTGACAACGCCCTGGAAGCCTTTACCCTTTGACGTGCCGACAACGTCAACATAAGACGCATCGTTAAACAGATCAACAGTGATTGTGTCTCCGAGATTGTAATCCTCTTCAAATTTGAACTCGGCCAAGTGCTTCTTCGGTGTTGTACCGGCCTTCTTGAAGACGCCCATCATCGGCTTGCTCGTACGAGATTCCTTAGCCTCCGCAAAACCGAGCTGAACAGCCTGATAGCCGTCCTTCTCGACAGTCTTCACCTGAGTAACAACACAAGGACCAGCTTCGATAACAGTGCACGGTACATTCTTACCGTCGGCACTGAAAACGGATGTCATTCCGATTTTTCTTCCAATTAATCCTGGCATTTCAATTTAAAATTTAATAATAATATGTGTATTTTTATTTGTTTTTTATGCTCAACTTTTCAGTCGTCTTTATGTCCAAGGCGTATATACACGCAGAAACAGAACCACCAAAAGAACTCACTCCCCCGAGTCCTAAGGCGTTCATTTCCAGTGTGTTGATAGCATAAGCCAGCGCAATTCACACCTTTTACGATGCAAAGATACGATTTTTTTTTCTTTCTTCCAAATATTTTTCAATATTTTTTCATGAGGCAGACAGTGCCCGAAAAGCTTGCGGAAAACATTATGGATGAGCATAATAAGTTTAACAAACGGCTTGCCCGGGCAACCGTATGCGAAACATGCCACAGTCATTCCGCATAATTTGCCATAAGGCTTTCATTCATGAACAACATACAGACTGTCTTTACGTACATTTCCGGAAAATAGCATACAGAAATATTTCCACCCGGCGATTTTCCCTGCCCCTGCAGCTTAACGTGAGAGAAGTCAGGCGGAAGAATGGCAAAACACCTGTTTTTTTCTCCGGACGACATCGTGAGTTTTCTTATTTTTGCACACCCTTTCTTAGCGAAATATTGTTTTCAAATCTTATCTTTATATGTTTTTTCCTGTCATTTCCCATGATTTTACACGAAAGACATCATAAAATACACTGCAAAACATTGCCACGTATCAGGCAAAAAGTTACCATTCACCCCTCGAAAGGTTACCGTTTGTGCTGCAAATGGTAACCTTTCGACAGGCACGAAGACACTCACGGCGCGCACAAACAGCATAGCGCACTGTCTATCAAGCACATAAGCTAAAACAAAAATTCAGGCAGTTTTTGAGCACGTGGGCTCAGAAAGTTTTGACTTCCGCAATTTTGCATGAATAAACAATGCCGGGTTTTCTTATTTTCCTCACTCTGCAAGTCCGTGACCGGCAGCTGACGGCTCTAATTTCCACGCCTATCCCGCCCATAAGTGACTTTTTGAAAATCATTTACAATGGACCACTCTCTTGCCGGAACTGATTTCAAAAAAAGTCACTTAAGTAACTGTCGGAAATTTGTTTATACTAAAACCGCAGTTGTTTTTCAGGCGGTTAGTGTATGGAACCAAAGGAGCAATGCGGGCATTGTGACTGAGTGAAAAGCACCAACTGACAAAAAAAAGAACGTTTTCGTTAAGCCGGATGAGCAGAACGAAACTCGTTTCAGTTATGCCATGGCGAGAAAAGGTAGAATGAAATCCAACAAATCTTAGTGAGAAAACATTATATTATAAAGCAATTATCAATAGTTACTTATGACAAAAAAGTCCGCAGATGACGGAGCACCTGCGGACTTTTTGCGGAATAAACATCAAGCCTTGCGGCTTTGTCTTAGAACTGATAGCCGACACTGAGCATGAAGTTCTTGTTCTTCACAGAGCCGTCCTCGCCCCTGCCCATGTCAACGAAACCGAATTCATAAGCCACACCGACATAGTAGTGACGCCACAATGTCACACCTGCGCCGACCTGAAGCCCCATGTCGAATCTTTTGCAGCCCATGGTATCATCGTCATCCTCACCTCCGAAGAAATCAATCTTCTCGTCACCGGCCTTTGCCGAGCCGCCGACACCGTAAGCGAAATACGGTCCGACATTGAACTGCAGCTGTGCAGCATTGCTGAAATCGTAGCGGTATGAAGCAAGCACAGGGAGTTCAAGGTAAGCCGGACTAAGCTTAATTTCCTGATCGCTCTCGCCTATTTTCGCACCCTTTACGGAATAATACAGTCCTGACTGGACATAGAGGCTCTTCATGAGAGGGAAGTCCACAGCCACACCTGCATGGAATCCAGTGTTGCCATTTGGAGAGAAGTTGCCTCCGTCATAAGAGAATGACATGCTCGCAAAGTTCACTCCGGCACGGATGCCGAAAGTAACCGCCTGGTCGCTTGACTCTGTAGAGAAGAAGGATGTGGAACTGCTGCTTGCACGCTGAGCAGAACCTGTAAGCGCAAAAGCTGCGCATACCAACGTGATAAAAAGCTTTTTCATTGTTGATTTTGTTTTTGGTGAATAAATAGTATGAAATGATTATGAATATTGCCCGCAAGGTCGTGCATCCCACATATCCGCACACAGAAAGCCTGTTACAGATTGAAGTCCATGCGCCAGACGTTATACACCCTGTCTGTAGAACCGCGCTGGGACAGGAAGAAAATGCTCTTGCCGTCACGGCTCCATATAGGAGAAAGGTCGTTGCCGGGATGGTATGTCAGCTGCGTGAGCTGTGTACCGTCAGTGCGGACAACAAAGATATCGGTATTGACAATTCCCTCTTTCTCAGACTTGCTGTTGCCTACTACAAGAAGCCACCGTCCGTCAGGCGACAGTTGCGGAGACGTGAAGCTCTTGTCTGCCGCACCGAGTATAAGTTCTTCCACGCCGGTCTGAAAGTTTATACGCCATATCTCGCTCTCCTTCTTGTCCGTAAAGCGGCCGCAGTAAACAGAATTCCTGTCACCGGGGATAAGGCACGGGGTCATGCCTCGGGAGTAATTGGAGAAAAGATTGGTCTTGCGGTCATAGCTCCACAGACTGTAGGCCGAGAGTCCCTCTCCGCGGTGGAAGAATATTGTGTTGCCGTCATTGCTGACAACACCGCCCATATCGTTGTCACTGCCGTTGGAAACCTGCTTCACGACAGTTCCCTGCTGAGCCGACACAAGATAAATGCCCTGATGGCCGCCGCGCACTTCAGTAAAACACAGTTCCTTGCCGTCAGGACTCCATGTGAAGCCCTGCACATTGGTGCGGAAGGTACGCTGCACGCTCGCACCACCGGTAGACGAACTTTTTATCATGACATTGGTAGTACCGTTCTTCTCATTGATATACCCTATCTTCGAACCATCGGGAGAAAGGGCTATCTGCGGGAGTATCCACCAGTCGATAAGCGTGGACTTGCTTGCCCCGAACAGTTTCGTGCTCTTGCCCACAAGACCTCCTTTGTAAGAAGCCACCATATCGTCGTCAGTGGTTATCTTCTCAAATTTCACACCGCCCTCTTCTGGCACGAATACAACAGAGAAGTCAAATTTCAACTTTTTCGCACCTGCCGCACAGGCTACACCTGCCAAAAACATACAGACTGCAAGTTTCCTTATACTCATCATTTTCTTCTTTTATACGGCAACAACGGCTTGTCTCCATGCAAGGCACAGCCGGCAAGCGGCCTCACAAGCGAAACGAACGACAGCCCTCACAGCCCGGCAGCATGATAACCGCCGGCAGCAAGAGCTGAGCTTTATATTCATATGCATGAACAACACCATTGTTTGTCCGTCTGTTTACGCTGCCTCAATCCCCAAACGGCAGTAGTGAAAAAAAGAAATCACACAGGATAAGATACAAGAAAAACGACGTGAGGATTCTACTTCTTGCCTATCCCGTATGCAGGCTTCTCGCATTGCCTTCCCTCAAGATAGGCAACGCAGTCAGCCCACGCCGTAGCAGTTATATCACCCATACACGAATCCTTCTGCCTGCGGCATAATGCCACAAGGCGGACTTGTGATAAGGATACAATACTCCCAACGTGGACGTTTCGTTGCCGTCTGCTCTGAGGGTTACAAACTTTGCGAGAATTTGCATACAGAGACTGACGTACGTAACGTCCTTTTACCAGTAAATAAACCCCGTCATCCCTATATGGGCTGACTGAATCCGATACAAAGATAATACTTTTTTAACAATACTGCAAAATTCTTTTTATCATTATTTCTGTCACAGATACCCATGCCATCCGTTTTTGACATACATCAAACGGAAGAATCGTATATGAAAGGTAATGATACATCAAAAACAACCGGAGTATAATATGCCACATGACACACTCCTCTTCAAAATGTCACAAGTAACTGTCGGAAATTTGTTTATACTAAAACCGCAGTTGTTTTTCAGGTGGTTAGTGTACGGAACCGAAGGAGCAATGCGGGCATTGTGACTGAGTGACAAGCACCAACTGACAAAAAAGAACGTTTTCATTAAGCCAAATGAGCAGAGTTAAGTTCACTTGAACTCTGCCATGGCGAGAAAAGGTAGAATGAAATTCAACGTTTTCATTAAGCCAAATGAGCAGAGTTAAGTTCACTTGAACTCTGCCATGGCGAGAAAAGGTAGAATGAAATTCAACGTTTTCGTTAAGCCGGATGAGCAGAACGAAACTCGTTTCAGTTATGCCATGGCGAGAAAAGGCAGAATGAAATTCAACAAGCTTTAGTGAGAAAACATTATATTATAAATAATTATCAATAGTTACTTACAACAGAGTTCTTTATAAGAAAACATTCATTTATAAACTAATTTCCAACAGTTACTTATATATAATAATATGTGCGCACACATTGTTTATCTATTATATAAACAAGTTGTCCGGGCTGAGGAAGCGGCCGAGAACGGGGTCGTAGACTCTGCCGTTCATGTTTATGAGCTCGAACTCAGGAAGCATCTCGTGGCCGGTGTAGCCGCGGAGGAAGCCTATATCATTCTTAATGATTTCTTGTCTTCCCCATGCGTCATAGAGAGCCTCGAAGAGTTTCTCGCCATTCTCGTCAATTATGCAGAGGATGCTGCCCTGATTGTCCGTTACGGCGTGGCAGAGCATGTCGTCATATCCGGTCCGGCGCACAAGGATTATGTTGCCGCCGAGATAGTAGAACTCGCGTGTCACGCCATCTTCCTCAATGCGCTCATAATCGTCGGAATAGGTTATCATGCACTTCTCCTCGCCGTTGATGCTCAGCGTGCTCTGCCGGCGCTCCATGTCGGGGCCGTAGGTGAGTGCATTTCATAACGCAGATTATTCCAAACGGAGAGAAGTTCAGCTGCTGTCTATTATGTTGCTCATATTATTTTCTTTCATCGCAGAGTAGAGATTTTCCTAATCTTGGTATCTTATATTCCTGTCAAACTCACCGTTTTCATTTTTTGTGATGACACATTTGCGGTATAGCTTTTTAGTGCGTATCTCGTCCCATGAATAGTTTTTTGCATCTCGCCATTTGATTAAAAAGAAATAGCAAGTATCGTAGTCTTCCTGATAAATTTGAAAGGAATCTGCTGTGCATAAAGAGTCCGGGTATACAAATAAGCTACGATAATTACCTTCCCCCCCAAGATTAATGACGGTTGTGTCTGTATCATTATACATAGCGTCGTTGTAAGCTGGAAATAATATGTAATGGCTATCTATATTATCATGATGTGATACCGTGATGAACAGTGTATCATGTGTACAGTTTCTAAATCTCACATCATATCTGCAAGAAGTGCACTGCGTAAGCTGACATATCACTATCGTGCAGATAATAATAAAAGAAGAACGAATGAATCTTCTACGGATTTCAGATGTTTTCATAATAGTCCCAATTTAAATTAAAACAAAATATAGTGTATGATTTTCAATCCACTACCAATAGGATTAGACCTTACTCTGTATTGTGCAGCATGAATCCGTAAAAGATTAAACGTACTTATATTTTGTGCAGGGAAACCTGAATCATCGCCACCAAGCCAGCCTGCCCTAAAATATCCTTTAGCCAAATAGTTTGCCCATGTCTCTGTCCAAAAATTATCATGACCGGAAGGATGGAACGTTACACTGGCAAGGCTTTCCGGCGCAACTACAAGCCAATATCCATCAGCACCTATTTTTCGATATTGCAGAATATGTCCGAACTCGTGCTGCATCATGGCTCTCCCTGTTTCTTTTCCACTTGTGAATACACCATCTGCAGCTATGATACCACGTTCTGGTATTGTGACAGCTTTGTAATTTCCACTTTTAAAATTCCCCAATCTCGGACTTTCGTACACATTCTGTCCTTCAAATGTTCCAACATATTTTCCTGTAATTGTGCTTCTCCCTATATCTAAGTCTGCCGGCATGCATACGGAGCATGCATACGCCCCGTTCAAGTCAAACCGTGCCTTTCCCGTCCAGAAGTTCGTGCCTTTGTCCAAAGCGTCGAAGCCACTGGAAAGACCGCCTGAGATTCCTCCCGACAACGCTCCGCCGAGACCTGATGACAGACCTGCAAGAAGACCTGTTCCGAAACTATGTCCGTCAACCCAAGCATTTCCTGCCCCGGAAATGAGACCTGCGGCAAATCCTGCGCTTGCCCCTGTTGCCGCTCCTGCAATGAAGCCCGTGGAGGATATGCCGTTCGCAAGACCTGCGGCTCCTGCCCAGAAACTGCCTCCTGCCATGGCGACATTCATACCTCCCGCCATTCCTGCGCCGGTGGCTCCGGCAAGGGCTCCGGTGGCGAAATAACCGAGTCCGGAGGCATTAAACTGGAAGCCGTGAATCATCCAATTGAAAATACCTCCAAAGGCTGCCCCGAAGATAAGATTCCAGAATTCCCCGCTCGGGTCCGTATATTTCAGCGGATTGTTCATGCAGTAGGAGTAGCGGTTGAAGCTCTGCGTGTTATCGGGCATCTGGACATAGTTGTCCGGGCTGAGGAAGCGGCCGAGGACGGGGTCGTAGACTCTGCCGTTGGAGTTATCCTACATCCCCACGCCACGGCATAGTACAAGCAAGCTTGGCTCTGCCCGTTTGGCTTAAGGGATGTTCATGTTTATGAGCTCGAACTCAGGAAGCATCTCGTGGCCGGTGTAGCCGCGGAGGAAGCCTATATCATTCTTAATGATTTCTTGTCTTCCCCATGCGTCATAGAGAGCCTCGAAGAGTTTCTCGCCATTCTCGTCAATTATGCAGAGGATGCTGCCCTGATTGTCCGTTACGGCGTGGCAGAGCATGTCGTCATATCCGGTCCGGCGCACAAGGATTATGTTGCCGCCGAGATAATAGAACTCGCGTGTCACTCCGTTTTCCTCAATACGCTCATAATCGTCGGAATAGGTTATGACGCGCTTCTCCTCGCCGTTGATGCTCAGCGTGCTCTGCCAGCGCTCCATGTCGGGGCCGTAGGTGATGCAGAGTTCGCGGTACTCATCGTCATGCCATTCGCCGAGGGTCTCCAACTTCCCGAAGAAGTTGTAGGAAGCCTCCTGACTGCCGGGATGGTATCCGCTGTCGGTCACATCAAGGCTTGTCAGGGCATGTGCCTTGTCACTGTCGTAATGGTATGTGCCGGCATCGCTCTTGCTGAGGATGTTGCCGTTGCCGTAATACTCCATTGACAGGATGACGCTGTCGTCGTTTCTCACCTCTACAAGCCGGTCGGAACCGTCATAGGCATAGGACTCGTTCCGGCGGAACATCGCGAGCTGAGAAGCGGAATCAATATGCGAGTTCCCTGAGGACACAGGGTCTGCCGATAGCGGCATAAAACCGGAATTCCCGACAATAGGCCTGGCCAACACCAATGTATCAGGCTGCAGTATTATCCCGCCGGATGAGATATACGGAACACCGTCTATCTCCTTTTTCGTAAGGTTGCCCGTGACGTTGTCGTAGGCGTATGATGCCCTGAAGAGGTCTTTTACCCGGATTATGGTAGAACAGTCCTGCAGAACGCTTGATGTCAGTCTGCCGCTTTCGTCATACTGAAAAGTTTCCTCCAAAACCGTAAAGCCGGAGACCATTGCCGTTTTCTGTGACTTCCCGGTATAGGAACTGATGCTCCAAGCCTGCTTCCCGTTGACGGAGACCGACGTGTTGTTCCCGTAACAGTCATAGCCGTAGTCTGCCGTGACACCTCCCGGGTAAGTGATACTGATTACCTGTCCAAGATTGTTATAGGTATAACTGTATGTAAGTTCCTCGTCTCCCATATGCCTTGTCTTGGATGACAGGCGGCCGTAGTTGTCATAAGTGTATGTGGTGCGGAGGTCACCGCACTTCTCCTCTATGAGTCTCTGTGCCGAGGTGCCGCTCCCGCCGTAGGCATACTCGGCAAAGGCCGTCCCGTTGCCGTCCGTCCGCGTCTTCCGCCCCAAGGCATCGTAAGTGTATTCCGTCTTATGTCCGCGGGCATCGGTGCGCTCCCGCAGACGGCCAAGGGCGTCATAACTGTATTCCGTGCGTCCGGCATCGGGGTCGTTCAGGGCAGTGCGGTTGCCGGCATAGTCATACTCAAGGGTGAACCCTGATCTTGAGGCGCTTGGCCTGACGTGTATGGGTTTGCCGAAAGAACTGTAACGGTAGATGATATCCCCGGAAGGGTCTTCCACCATCCTTATCTGTCCACGGTCGCCATACATTCTCTGATACTGGCGTCCGTTGTCATCAATGTAAACAAACCTGCCACTGTATGAATAGGTCACGGTGCCGGCGTTGGTGCTTGTCTCACTGATGATGCGTCCGCGGCTGTCATACTTCATTGTCTTCTCTGTAAGGAGGTCACCTGTCTTCGATGTCACCCGTACAGCCCTGCCGTATTTGTCGTAGCAGGTCTGTACGGAGAGTTCCGTATCTTTCAGGCCGACGCTCTCACTGAGGACCTCGCGCCCCATGCTGTCATACCAGGTCTTCACCCATGGCGCGCCGTCGGCGAGTTCCAGGACATAGTACCGCTTTCCCTTGTCTCCGCTCCACCCTCTCACAGTCTTCGCCCGTGCTCCTGTGGGGCCTGTGGCTGTCTCCGCCTGTCCCCACGGGTTGTAAGTGTAGGTGGTGGTGAGCGGAGTCTCAGGAGCAGTGGCATCCGTCTCTGTAAGCAGGTTGCCCCATGTGTCATAAGTGTACAGGATGGTGGAAGACTCAGGGATGGTGGTCTTCTTCACCAAAAAGCGCCCGGTGCTGTCATATTCGTTTAAGGTCTGTATCCTCTCCACTCCGTTGCCATAGGAGGTCTCTGACGTGAGGTTTCCGTAAGTGTCATATTTATACTCACGTGTGAGCGGCAGGCTTGTCCCGTCATTGACACACTCAGAGACTTTCCGTCCCAAGGAGTTGTATGTCACACGGGTGACCAGTTCGCGGGGTTCGTCATCCTCACTGCCTGTGACAGAGGTGACGGTCTCCGGAAGCCACCGCATCCCCCTCCACACGTAATCGCCGTAGACTGTCTCGCGAAAGTTGTCGGCACAGTTGCTTTCCTCCTTCTCTGACAGCAGATAGCCGTACTGCGGGTCATAGATCTTGCTGACGGTTGTACAGTAGCGGTCCGGGGCGCGTGTCTTTGACACCGTCTTCTCCAGTGCGAATGTCTTGTCAGTGAAGTTACGGTAGGTGTTTGTCACAGTGGTCGTTTCTGTGCTTCCGCCGACGGTCTTGGTCACAGTGCTTTTCTCCTGCATCAGACACAAGTCGTCACGGCTATCAACGGTGGTCTTTACCATGTCGCCCGTGACGGAGTTTTGGGCGGAGAAAGAGGTGAAGCCCAGCAAACCGCGGCCGGCAAGGTGAGTCTGCAGTTTCTCATAGTGATATACTGTCTCGGATTCTCCCGCCGCACCATTCTCTGTACGCACCCGCCCTACTACGTGCAGGGGCATTGCCGCATTGCTGACAGGATATGTTCCTGCCGTATATGCTTTACTGTAGGTCTCACTGTCGGTCAGGGAGGTATAAGACACGGACACCTCATGGCCTGTCTCGTCTGTCACTGACGTTACTTTCCCGCTTGACGGGGTGTAAAAAGGATTGTGATAAATATTTATCTGCGGCTCCGTCTGACCGGAAACAGTATTATAGCAGTCTGAGCCAAAGTTCATGAGTTCCGTCTGCCCGCTGCCCGTGAAACATCCGAGGGCGAAGCGTGAGGCAAGGGAGTTGTCCTCATTGTCTGATACGGATTCACGGACAGGAACGAGGGAAATTCCGGAGGAGCGCATCCATATCGTCTTTGACGGTGTCAGACTGTTGACGGTATTCGTCATAACGACATCAGACTTGCCGTCATTGTCAAAGTCAAACACAAGGCACTGCATCTTGTTGTCATCTATATCGTGACCTTGCTTGTAAAGTTCGCATGAACAGGCGTAGTGCCTGCTGAAAGTGCCGTTGCCGAGATTGAGCCATAAATACCAGTACGGGCTGCCCTGACTGTTGGTAAGGAAGTCTACAAGGCCGTCACCGTTGAAGTCGCCTTGGAATGTCCGTTCGTTATGGCCAAAGGAAAGGGACGATGCAGAGTTTTTGGTGTTCGTTTCCATGAACATACTCCCACCGGAAAGTTCTCCACCATTGTTGAAATAGATCTTATGGCCTGTCTCGCAGGCAATGATGAGGTCGGGCATGCCGTCATTGTTGAAGTCGCCGGTATAGATGCTCTTGGGAGAACCCGGAAGCCCTGTCACCTGCCATTCATTGCGGCGGAGACTGCTTTCGTCCCTATAGCCTATGATTTCACAGACATAGGCTCCGCTGACAGGATTCTTCTCCAGCACTATCACCTCGGAACGCCCGTCACAGTCTATGTCGGCGGTGGTGAAGGCGGGGCTGTTGTCGTCACTTTTCAACTGATGGCGGAAAACCTTGTGCTCGGAACTGCCGGAGGATACTTCACGGCCACGTATCAATGAGAAGACTATATCCCTGCCGTCATATCCTTCGCCGGCCACATACTGCGGTATGCAGACATCCGCAAGGCCGTCGCCGTCAAAGTCAAGCTGATAGGATGACAGCTTGTTGCATTCAAAGTCGATGCCGGAGAATTGTCCGTTAAGCCCTAAATGGCATGTCTTTGCGGAACTATAGCTCAACGTCCCGTCCGGCGACTTGTTTGCCTTATATACAAAAACGGGAGTGTCATACTCTGTACGTGTCCAGCCGTTCTCTGACTCCGTAGCTGTACTTGAAGCTATCTCCACGATGTCTGCCAGTCCGTCGCCCGTCATGTCGCAGGCAAGGAACATCTCATTCTCTATCTTCTCCTCATATTGGTAGAAACCATAATTAATGGACTTCCCTTTATTCAGGCTTATCCGAGGATTGAGGACAGTCAGGGAAAAAGCCGGCAGAAAGTCCCAGCTGAAGGTTACCGGAGGGCGTGACTCTCCCGTCGGGTTCTGCTCGGTTATGGTGTGCAGGCGTGAGAACGGCTGTCCTGAACGGTCCCCCATACTGTACCCGAAATCATAGCTTCTATAAGTGGCGGCGGCAGTCCCCGTCTCTATGGTGGCAAGACGGAGGGCGAGGGTGACCTTGTGGTCTTCTATGTAACAATCCTGCCGGTCGGGACGGCTCTCATAAATGAAGCGGACGAAATTGCATGAATCACTGTCCCGGCGGCTATTCCCGCCATAGGTGATTTCCTTTGGATAAAGCATCCCGTTGTCATAGAGATACTCGTAGGAAATGTTGTTGCCGGAACGGTCTTCAACCCTGCTGAGATACCATGCGTTGATACGGCTTTCACTGGAACCGTTCGTGTATGTCTGTTTCGCATTATAAGTGTATATGATACCTTCGGCTGTCCTTACTTCCATGTGTGTGTATACTCCTATTCCATAGACCGCGACCTCGGTGGAGGGGGAATTCTCAGGACTGTAGAAGGCACCCATGCTTCCCGGCTCGTCTTCGATGAGCACGAGACGGACTCCGTCAAGATAGTAGGCCTCGTCCTCAGTGTGTGTCACGCCCTTTGACGCTCCGTCATGGAAGACAGTTTTCTGTCCGCGTGTGATTGCGGAGATGCCACTGATGCTGCAACCCCATCCTGCAATTCCGTTACCGCCCTGGCTGCTGTAGGCTACGGAAAGCTGTGGCTGCATGCCTCCGATGCCCTGAGGCAGGGCTATGGCATAGGAATATGCCGCGGCTCCCATAGGCGAGACGCTGAATGAGCCGTTTGACGGCATGACGGGAGAATTTTCGGAGGTTGAGGTGTCCGGCCGGCGGGTATAGCCGAAGCTGCCGTCATCAATATCCGGCAGTTTCCGGACATCCGCCGCATACAGGAAAGGCAGCATTGCCGGCAGGATACATAGCAGTAGTCTCTTTATCATTACCGGTGGCTTTTGATGATTTTGACGGAATATTCGGCTTCGGAAGTGCTGACATTCACGACATAGGTTCCGGGAAGAAGCCCTGCCATGCTTACAGCGGTAACCTGTCCGGAAAGGCGTCGGCTCATGAAGCATCTGCCGGACATGTCACAGACGGTCAGCGTATAGTCAGAAAATGCTGCGGACGTATTCAGACTGACAATGTAAATGTCGGGATTGACCGCATCCCGGGTGACAGCGGCTATATTGCAGGCTTTACTCTTGGCACGGCTCTTCAGAACCGTACTGCCCGGGAGAGGACCGCGGCTTATCCTGTTCCCTGCCGCATCATGGCCGAAGATGACGGTACCGTTGCCGTCACGCTGTCCCTGTACTGCCGCAGCGGAATGACAGGGATTCAGGACGGAGAATATGACGAAAAACAAAAATGCAATGCCGTTATGCTTTCTCATGGTAATGGTAATAGTCATTGAATCTGTTCCTGTGCAAAGTTAACTCTTTTTAGCAAAACAAAAAAAGAATATCGACATTTTTTTTACATAAAAATAATTCCTCATACCATTGCCTAAAGCTTTTGGGTAAAACCATAAGCCGGATATCAATGAGATAATGAGCCAGAAAGGGGCGGATGTGAATAATTCACATCCGCCCCTGATAATTATGCATTCATAGGAGAAATAACTGTTGAGAACAGTAACTCACAGCTACAGTCGGCTCTTCTCCGCATTGCCGGCACCTTTTCCCTTATATTTGTCATGCGCGGTATTGAATTTGTAGACAGCGCGTAGGGAAACCTTGCAGTAGGCATCATTGTTCCTATACCTGAACACATGACTTGCACTGTATGTATCGCCTTCCAACCTCATCAGGCAGAAAGGATCGGCGACTTTCACCTGAACGCTGAGCCTGTCGTTCAGGAAATCACGGCGGAGAGAGGCAGAAGTGTCGATGAGGCATCTCCGCATACGTGCCGTGATGTTGTCGCCACAGGTCTGTAAATAAAACTTCGCTTCAAAACGCAGTTTCCACGGCAGCACCACTGTATTGTTCCATTTAAGGGAAAACTGCGGACGGTCAAAGCGTACCGGTCCGTCCGGTGTCTCTGCTATATAATTCTGGCATTGTATCATGGCAGAAAGGCGCGGTGTCCATATTCTGCCTATAGTAGGAGACGCACTGAGCATGACAAAGAACTGGTCGTAGGGATTGGCATTATCAGGATAGCTGTAGGCTATGGCAGGATTGTTGTCATACGGTCTGAAGAAGTGCATCACATCATCCTTTATATGTTTGTAACCTGCTGATAGAAGCCAGTAGGAATATGATGCGTTAATGATGACATTACGGGTATATACCGAACGCAAATGCGGATTCCCTCCCTCATAAGTATAACGGTTTATATAGGTCACGGCACTTGTCAGATCGCTGTATGCCGGACGGCGGATGTCATTGGAATAACTCAGCTGCATATACACCTTGCCCAGATTTGTAGAAAGACTGGCACTCGGGAACAGGTCGGCATAGCTGCGGCTCTGCTCCGGCTGGAGGACTCCGTAGAGATAGTAGTTGGAGTTTACATGCTCATAGCGAAGTCCTGCCATGGCATCGAAGCGGCCTATGCGGCGACGGTATTCGGCAAAGCCGGAATATATCCGTTCACTGATTTTGCTTTTGTCGTTTATCGTAAAACCGCTTTCGTCGGTATGGCCGTTGTCAGAAGTGCTTGCCGAGATTTCCGCACCAAGGGAGAGAGAGCCGCCGAGAACACTGCGCCCGACAACGAGTTTGGCGGCAAGGAGACGGTTACGGCTTATATTCTCCGTATTAACGTTACGCAAGTCCTCATCTGTTGCCGACTGCGTATTCTCGTCAGAATCGGTATGACCTGCCGTTCCGCTCCATAGACCATCGGCATTGAAGTCAACTTCCCATTTCCCCATCTTTCCGCTGTAGTATGCGTTCATGGAATGGGTATAGCCATTGCCTCGATAAGCTATCAGACTTTCGTTGTTCTCCACCACAAGGCCGTCCTGATAGAGTTCGGAGGAGAACACTCCGTCTCTATGTTTGCGCGGTGTGCGGGAGTATTCATAACGCATACCAAGGGAATTGCTGTCGTTCAGGATATAGTTTCCCTGAACCATGGCGAGAAAGCGGCTGTCGGTATTCGTAACCTTTGTATGTGCCTCCTGATGCCAATGGTCGGCAAGATAAGTGTCTATGATATTGGAGAAATGGTTGGTCTCTGAATTCTTTTTCCCCTGAATACGTCCGGATATGTCAAGCCCGCCATGCCGGTAGTTCAGATCCACCTGCTCCCGGAAACCATATTTGCCGCGGTTGTTTCTCACCTCGGCGGTCTCCGTAAAACCGAGTCCCTCACCCTGAGGACGCTTTGTCCGTATGCGTATCACAGCCTTTGTCGACGCACTGTAGCGTGCACCAGGATTGTTGACGACCTCAACGTTCTGGACATTCTCCGAGATTATCTGCGACAGCTCGGTATTGTCCTGCAATTTCCTGCCGTTGACGTAAACCTCCGCCGCTCCACGTCCGAAGACCTCCACGTTGCCTTCACTTGCCTCTACCATTGGAATCTGTCCGAGGACATCTTCCGCTGTACCGGCTTTTTCAAGTATTGTGCCGGAGACATTGGTCACCATGGCATTGTTCTTCAGTTGTGTCTTCGGCAGACTGCTCTTTACCGTCACTTTTCCAAGCATTATGGCATCGGGAGTGAGACGTATCGTACCTACCTTCCCCATTGAGGAATATCTTACATATTTTGTCTTATAGCCTACGAACGACACTTTAGCCAGTACGCAAGATATGCTGCACGGTATGACAAAATCACCGTTGGCATTGGTCACGCCTCCTGTGATATATGTGCTGTCGGCCGGTGAAAGCAGGGCCACATTGGCAAATTCCACGGCATCGCCATGTTCATCAACAATGTGCCCTATGAGTTTGGAGTGCTCTTTCCTGATACACTCTACACTGATGATGCTGTCTGTATATTTTACAGTCATGGGATAGAATCCCACCACCTCGCGCACGGCATCAGGCACTGTTTTGTTCCTGATGTCCGCTGTTACTGAGAAATCTTCCAATTCATCATAGATAAAGAACACTTTATAGTTGGCAGACATACCGTTGATGGTTTTCAGAGCCTCAGGCAGTGGTACACGATGAAAGCTCTTTGTAATGAGCTGTGCCTGCAAGACCGTGCTCCAACAGCATAGTATAAGTATAGAAATTATAACCCTTGCCATGCTATTCTACAGTTATTTCATCACCTTCAATCTTTATGTTCACCCTGTCAAAAGCATTAAGCTCACCTATGACGGCTTCCAGACTTTCCTGCGGGTTCCATTGGAAGAAGAGGCGCAGGTGTCTCACGGCATCGTTGGCATATCCGATCTTCACGCCATAAGCTTTGGAGACTTCGGCAAGTATTGTTTCCAACTCTGTGTTGTCATACATTCTTATATTTTTCTCCGCAATGCTGTCAGAAACCGCCTCTGACGCGCTTGCAGCCGCTCTGCCGTAACTACCCCCATGCGTGACATTTTCAACCGTCTCTACAGACTTTCCTTCCTTTACCCCGCCCTTTTCCATAAGTCGTATCGCTGCATACGATATGCTTATCATCAGCGCAACACTTGCCGCGACTGTAAATCTGCGCAGAAATGTAGAATGACGGAATGCAGAATACGTTCCTGCGGCCGTGTCCTGAACATGATGAGACAAATCAAACTTCTCCCATTCCCTACGCACATCCACGGCAGTCATACGTTGGTTGTTCCGTTCACAGGCATTTTTCAATGACAGCAGTGTATCATAACACTTACGGCAATCCTCGTCATTGAGCATCTCTTTAAAATCCTGCTCCGTGTACCGGCCGGGATTGTCCAGCATGTCCATCATCAGCATCAGTCTCTCGTTCGCTTTCATTATGTGTATATTTTTTATCGTTAAAGTTCGTATCTGAAATCCGGATTCAACCTTTCCGTCACAACCCCTCATGACTGTAGCGGCCGAAATGGTCCTGCAGCCTTCTTAACGCCTGCAAGACATGCTTATGCACAGCCTGCCGGCTTATTCCGTCTTCCCGTGCAATTTCTTCACATGACATATTCCCGGCATAGCGTCTGCAAACAATATCACGTGTCCGTTCCGTAAGCTCACTATTGATGAACTTCCACATATCTTCCGCGAGTTTCTCATCACAGGCATGGTCTTTCTGTTCCTCAGCATCATCCAAAGGGAGCAGACGTGAAGCCCTTTCCTTAACTTTAAGATGGCTGATGCGGTTGAGACACGCACTCTTCACACTCATCAGCAGATAACTGCGGTTTACGCTGCTGCCCTCATAGCCATCAAGCAGACGGGCAAAGACATTGCTGACAACATCGCGTGCTTCCTCACTGTCATGAAGCATTGCCACAGCAAGGCTGTGCATCTCCGTATAATGCTGATACCACAACTGTTCTATATCATTCTTGCAAAGCATAAGTTCTTCCTTCTTTAATACGTAACTATTAAAAATTATTTCACAAGTAACTATTGATAATTATTTTATAATATAATGTTTTCTCACTAAAACTAATTTCCAACAGTTACTTAATTGAATATTTTCTTACTAAAGCTTGTTCTTTTTCTCGCTTAGTGCTTGCCACTCTGTCACAATGCCCGCATTGTTCTTTTCAGTTCCGCACACTATATCGCCTACAAAAGCAAATGCGTTTTAGTATAAATAATTTCCAACAGTTACTTAATATAAAAGCCATGAAGCAGAAATGTAAACCTTGACACGAAGAAAAACACATAAAATATAACATTTACTGAAACGGGGACGTAAAACTAACTGTTGCAGTGACACTGTCACAACAAAAAAGACGGATATGCCTTGAATGGCATGTCCGTCTTTTTATATCTGCTATAACATTATGTACTACACCTTGATCTCAACCTCAACACCTGAAGGAAGCTCAAGCTTCATCAGAGCGTCAACAGTTTTTGCTGTTGAGCTGTAGATGTCGATAAGACGCTTGTAGTCTGAGAGCTGGAACTGCTCGCGAGCCTTCTTGTTTACGAATGTTGAACGGTTTACTGTGAAGATACGCTTGTGAGTTGGGAGCGGAATAGGACCGCTGACAACAGCACCTGTAGCCTTAACAGCCTTTACGATCTTCTCTGCTGACTTGTCCACGAGCATGTGGTCGTAGCTCTTCAGCTTGATACGGATTTTCTGACTCATTGTTTTGTTGTTTTGTTTGTAATTAATATCTGTAATGAAAGAGGGCATCCCGTAAAGAGTCATTTGCTCACGGGATCCCTTTTCATATTATAGTTATTCCGTTACACTACCACGATTAAGCAAGGTCAGCACGACCGTTGCACTCCTCAAGGATAGCCTTAGCAATAGAACTTGATACAGCCTCGTGATGATCATACTCCATAGAAGAGGTAGCACGGCCGGAAGTGATGGTACGGAGAGCTGTCACATAGCCGAACATCTCAGCCAATGGGACCATTGCCTTAACGATGCGTGCACCGCTGCGAGCCTCTTCCATGCCCTGAACCATACCACGGCGCTTGTTCAAGTCACCGATAACGTCACCCATGTTCTCCTCAGGAGTAACAACCTCAACCTTCATGATTGGCTCCATGAGACAAGGACCTGCCTTAGGACATGCGTTCTTGAATGCGTTGCGTGCCGCAAGCTCGAATGACAACTGGTCAGAGTCGACAGGGTGGAAGCTACCGTCAAGGAGAGTAACCTTCAGACCTGTTACAGGGAAGCCGCCGAGAACACCTGCCTTGAGACAGTCCTCGAAGCCCTTCTGTACAGACGGGATGAACTCCTTAGGAACGTTACCGCCCTTAACCTCGTTGATAAACTGCAGATCGCCCTCATTGTAGTCCTCATCCTTAGGACCGATGTTGACGATGATGTCAGCGAACTTACCACGGCCACCGGACTGCTTCTTGTAGACCTCACGGAGATTAACCTCGCGTGTGATGGCCTCCTTGTAGTTAACCTGTGGCTTGCCCTGGTTACACTCTACCTTGAACTCACGCTTCAGACGGTCGATGATGATGTCAAGGTGAAGCTCACCCATACCTGAGATGACAGTCTGACCTGACTGCTCGTCAGTACGTACTGTGAACGTCGGATCTTCCTCAGCAAGCTTAGCGAGACCGTTGTCAAGCTTAGCGATGTCTGCCTGTGACTTAGGCTCGACTGCGATAGAGATAACGGTGTCAGGGAATGACATGGACTCGAGCACGATTGGGTGCTCCTCATCACAGAGAGTATCACCGGTGCGGATATCCTTGAAGCCTACGCCGGAACCGATATCACCTGCCGCAATCTCCTCTACAGGATTCTGCTTGTTGGAGTGCATCTGGAAGAGACGGCTTACGCGCTCTTTCTTTCCTGAACGTGGATTATATACATAAGAACCTGCAGCTACAACACCAGAGTAAACGCGGAAGAATACGAGACGGCCTACATACGGGTCAGTGGCAATCTTGAATGCGAGGGCTGATGTCGGTTCTGTTTCGGACGGCTTACGGTCTTCCTCTTCCTCCGTGTCAGGATTTGTACCTACGATGGTATCAATATCAACAGGAGAAGGGAGAAGTGCGCACACATAGTCAAGCATTGTCTGTACACCCTTGTTCTTGAAAGAAGAACCGCAGAGCATAGGAACACACTGAAGGGCGAGAGTACCCTTACGGATGGCAGCGATAATCTCTTCCTCTGTGATAGTGGAAGGATCCTCGAAATACTTCTCCATGAGAGCCTCGTCAAACTCGGCTGCAGACTCAAGGAGCTTGTCACGCCATTCGTTGCACTCGTCAACCATGTCGGCAGGGATATCCTCTATGTCATAGTCGGCACCCATTGTCTCGTCATGCCAGAAGATAGCCTTCATCTTAACGAGGTCAACAAGACCCTTGAAATTCTCCTCTGCACCGATTGGGCAGCAAAGGCTGACAGGGTTGGCACCAAGAACTTCCTTCATCTGCTTAACCACGTCATAGTAGTTAGCACCTGAACGGTCCATCTTGTTGACATATCCGATACGAGGAACATTATACTTGTCAGCCTGGCGCCATACAGTCTCTGACTGTGGCTCAACGCCACCTACAGCACAGTATGTTGCGACAGCACCGTCAAGCACGCGGAGTGAACGCTCCACCTCAGCGGTGAAGTCAACGTGTCCCGGAGTATCGATAAGGTTAATCTTATACTGCTTGCCGAGATAGTTCCAGAAACATGTTGTGGCAGCAGAAGTGATAGTGATACCGCGCTCCTGCTCCTGAGCCATCCAGTCCATTGTTGCGCTACCGTCGTGAGTCTCACCGATTTTGTGAGTCTTACCTGTATAGAAGAGGATACGCTCTGATGTTGTTGTCTTACCGGCATCAATGTGAGCCATGATACCGATGTTACGGGTAAAATGCAAATCGTGTTTTGCCATTTTTTCTTTTTCCTCTTTAAATTATTAGAAACGGAAATGAGCGAACGCACGGTTAGCCTCAGCCATACGGTGCATATCCTCCTTACGCTTGAATGCGCCACCCTGATTGTTATATGCGTCCATAATCTCTGCTGCAAGCTTGTCTGCCATGCCCTTTCCGCCACGCTTGCGTGCGAAAAGAATCATGTTCTTCATAGACACTGACTCACGGCGGTCAGGACGGATCTCAGTAGGAACCTGGAATGTCGCACCACCGATACGGCGGCTCTTCACCTCTACGTGAGGAGTAACGTTGTCGAGAGCCTGCTTCCATATCTCGAGAGCCGACTTCTCTTCGTTCTGCATTTTCTCGCCTACAGTCTTGAGGGCATTGTAGAAGATCTCATAAGAGAGGTTCTTCTTGCCGTCATACATAAGGTGGTTCACGAACTTTGACACTTTCTGGTCATTGTACACCGGATCCGGAAGGATCACGCGCTTCTTTGGTTTTGCTTTTCTCATTTTTTGTTTGTCGATTAATCTTGCCTGGGCTGTCTTTTTCCTGTCCTTCAACGTCCGCTCCTGGACATTTACTCAACCTTCATTTTTATAGACTCCAGCAAAACATTCTTATTTTCCTTACTTTTCTTAAAGATGTCTTGTGCTATATCAGTAACCTGATTACTTCTTAGCCTTAGGACGCTTTGCACCATACTTAGAACGGCGCTGTGTGCGGTTCGCAACACCTGCTGTATCGAGGGTACCACGGACGATGTGATAACGTACACCCGGAAGGTCCTTTACACGACCGCCGCGGACGAGCACGATTGAGTGCTCCTGCAGGTTGTGTCCCTCTCCAGGGATGTAGGAGTTCACCTCCTTCTGGTTTGTCAAACGAACACGGGCAACCTTACGCATTGCCGAATTAGGCTTCTTAGGTGTTGTAGTGTAGACACGCACACAAACGCCACGGCGCTGTGGGCACGCCTCCAGAGCCGGAGACTTGCTCTTGTCTACGAGCACCTTTCTGCCTTTTCTAACTAATTGCTGAATTGTAGGCATAATTTTTTGTTTTTTTTGATTTATATATTATTGTATTTACTTATATGCATAGGTATACACGGCTCCCATAAAGCCGATTCGAGGTGCAAAGTTACACAATTTCCGCAAAATAACATAATTATATATACATGTATAAGGATGACAAATTGCGTTTTTAACTTAATATAACTTTTAAAAACATGATTTATCACACAATAAGAGTATGACATACACTCTCATGCTTACTTCTTTCTCATAACAAAAGCAGGTGTCACACCACTGCGTGTTTTCATGCACATAAAAAAACACCAAAAACTAAAGTGCCCCAAAGAGGTTTCATACACAATCTCCTTGGGGCATTTCATAATTAAATTTCACAGATTGTCCGTCATAAGGGCAAAGTTGCCTGGCAGGACTTCCGTCACACCTAAAATTTATCAGCGAGTGCCGCTGCCTGAGCACAGCCGTCAGTTTTGTCAATATCGCCTTCAACGAACACACCGGGAACAAGAACCTCTCCTACAACATCCCACTTCAGCAATGCCGCAGTGCGTTCCATCGGCACTTTTACGCCATCCATCACCGTCGGGTCATGCTCCTCACAACAGCAGATCAGTCCCATTTTCTTGCCTGCGACATCCTTTCCTCCGACAACCAAAGAGAAGATGCGGTCAATCACACCTTTGATTTGTGCCGGGATTGAGTACCAATATACAGGCATAGCATACACCACTGCGTCTGCATCCATGATATGAGGAGCAATCATATTGAAATCATCATCAAAGGAACAGGCCTTTCCTGTCTTGAAACAGGTCATGCAGGCATGGCAGCCACCTATTTTCATCATGGCTGCATCAAAACGCACCACTTCATGTCCTTTGGCTTCCGCGGCTTTGACAAAGGCATCCACCATTGCGAAGGTGTTGCCGTTTCTTCGGGGACTCCCCGTAACTACAGTTATTTTCATTTCTTTATAGTGTCAGAGTTCTGGTTATAAGCCTTTGCTACGCATTTCCATTCACCGTTCAGTTTCAGCAACAGCAGGAAATCCGTGAAGTCAATACGTCCGCCCCACCCTTCTTCAAGAACACGGACAACGGCAACGGTTTCCTCCACAGCGAGAACATCAATACGGGCTTTGAATTTATCACCGGCAGCAACAGTATCGACATTATGGTAGAACTGTTCAATAGAGCCATGTTCCAACGTCCCGTCAAGAATGCCGAACAAAACGGCATCGTCGGTAAACAAGGTTCTGGCAAACTCGCTGTTTCCTTCAGCAACGCTCTTTACAAATTTTTCCGCGGCAGCCTTAACCGCTTCATATTCCTTTATTTCACTTCTCATATCTGTTTGATTATAAGTATTGTTTTACGGCTGCAAAATTACTATTATACTTTCATTCCTGCAAGTACCGAAAAATTATTCATATACCGAATAATTATTCGGTATACTGATTTTCAGTAATATTTATTACCTTTGCAGTCATAAAACAATAAAAATAACCATAAATGGCATACGAAAAGAAAATTCCTGTCGACTTGGACTGCCCGCTAAGACTGACAATGAGCCTTATAGGCTCGAAATGGAAATCATGCATACTTGATGAGTTGCGCAGCGGCGAGGCCATGCGTCCAAGCGAAATACACAAGTGTCTGCCGGAGGCAGCCCCACGGGTTCTCGACATCCAGCTTAAAGAAATGGTTGACGACGGATTAGTTGTCAAGACAATCTTTCCTGAGCTCCCGCCACGTTCCGAATATAAGATTACAGAACTTGGGAAATCATTGATTCCCATCATCGACTCAATGATTGAATGGGGAGAGAACCATTTTGATTTTTTTGAAAAGAAACATGGCAGGCAACTGTAGGACATCAAGCAGAACAGGATGTGCCGCAGAACCTGATTCCAATTATCCTCAATGACAGCACCTGTATATATTCCTGTATATATTATGGTGTGCAAGATTAGTCCGGAGACAAGACAGCACCTCAAAGCCTGTTTTCCCTACACAGAAAGAAATGCCAAGGTTTCTACTGTTCTATTTGCCATAATGTGAGAAGAACACAATCTCTCACTCTTTCAGATGTCGTTTTTTCACTCTTTTCCGGTAAAAAACGGCATTTTTCATTGGGAGAAGTCATATTTTGTACTGCTTTTCAGGATCTTTTACAAGGTAAGAAGTTACCATTTACCATACGAAAGGCAAAGATTCGCGGTACGGAGCATGGCAAAGATAATCGGCAGTCACCGTAAGCACCTTACCGATAACAGATCATACAACTCGTAAAGCTTTATAAATATCGCAGTTTATGGTCTCTTTTTTATTTTCACACAATTCTAAGACAAAAAAAATACAATGATTTTCTAATTCCATCTTCTATACAGTAACAGGAGTGCCGCCTTTCCTTCATGTGAAAAAGCAACACTCCTGCCCATTATATCAGCATTGAATAAAAGTGCATCCGGCATCAGAGCACCTCTATATAATATGGAACCGCCCATACCACGATGAAATCTCTCCCAAAGCAAGAATCATGTTTCCGCCAATGCCATACACAGGCCTGACAAAAAGAATCTATGCCATTCTGCACTCAAAGCCGGCAGAGTCGATGGCGTTCATTACAGCCTCCGCAGTGCAGGTGCCCCACACCTTGACCTCACCACTGTTCAGGCAGACATCAGCACGCTCCACTCCGGCAACGGACTGCACGGCCCCCAAGACACTGGAACGGCAGTGGGAGCAGGTCATGCCGGAGACTTTAACCACAAATGCCGGCACCGCCGTTACGGTCTCCTCTTCACCATGATGGTCATGATGATGGCCACGGCGGAAGATAAAGGCATTGGCCATAAGCGCGACAAGCAACACACCTGAGGCTATCTCCACAAACCCGGGGCCGCTCTCCTCACAGCAGCCATTTGCCATGGCACCCACGGGAGTCAGCGCAAACCACTCGCGCGGCATGAGATAGTCCATGGCAAGTCCGCAGATCACGGAGCCGAGGATTATTGACGCAAGGTAGATGTACAGTGTCTTCCTGCCCATAATCTTACGCACGACAAGGATTGAGGCGGCATTGCTCGCCGGTCCTGCCATAAGCATGACGAGGGCTGTGCCGGGAGAGAGACCTTTCAGCATCAGGGATACGGCGATAGGAATACTTCCCGTCGCACAAAGATACATCGGGATGGCGACAAGCAGCACGAGACCCATGCTCACCAGCGTATTGCCGGAGAACACCTCAAAGAACTCTGTCGGCACGGCGACAGTGATAAGCGCAGCGATGAGCAGACCTACGAAAAGCCATTTGCCCACATCCTGCAACATTTCCACAAAACCATAACTGAGAGCCGACTTCATACGCCCTGTGAAAGACTCATGCCAGTCATGGCCGTGGTCATGGCAACATCCGTCCTTGCACTCCGCTTCCGCTACTGTCTCCAAAGCCGCAGTTTCCTTCCCTCCGGAAGCACCGTCAAGCCTGTTGACAAGAATTCCTCCGAAAAAAGAAGTCACAAGTGCCGCTATAGGACGGATAATGGCGAATGCCGGACCAAGAACAGAGTATGTCGCCATAATGCTGTCCACACCGGTCTGTGGCGTAGCTATGAGGAATGATGTCGCCGCACCCTTTGACGCGCCCTCACGCCGTAGTGCCGCTGTCGTGGGAATCACTCCGCAGGAGCACAGAGGAAGCGGAATGCCGAAAAGGGCGGCCTTAACCACCGACCTCCAGTCGTTGGAGGCCAGATGGCGTGACATAAGGCTTTTTGGTACAAACGCCTGAAGCAGCCCGGCAATAAAGAATCCCAAAAGGAGGTACGGTGCCATCTCGCAGAGCAGGTACCAGAATGACTTTGCATAGTCAAAAAGAATTTCCTGTATCATAATACTTTATGTTTTTAGTAATTATTCTTTATTATAATAAGTAACTATTGAAAATTATTTTATAATATAATGTTTTCTCACCAAACCTTGTCCTTTTTTTGTCGCTTAACGCTTATCACTCAGTCACAATGTCCGCATTGTTCCTTCGGTTCCGCGCACTAACCGCCTGAAAAACAACTGCGGTTTTCGTACAAACCGGTTTCCGACAGTCACTTATATTCAAATTCCAAAGCGGAGGAGTGAGGCACGACAGCGAGCCTTTCCTGTTTTCGGATGCAAAATTACGTAAAATGTTTTGCAAGTCTGTTGCAAATGCTTGTTTTTTCAAGAAAAACTCCACAGGAAAAGAAAATCACAGCAAAGCGGTCTGCCATGTCAAAAAAATATTCCATTAAAATATTTTTATCTTTCTGATATACAGAAACATAATCTTCACAACACGCCCTTCATGTTCCAATATGACAGGGCTATGGCAGCAAAAGGTGACAGTTTACAGCACAAAAGGTAACGATTTGTCTCATAAAAGGTTACCTTTTGTCCCTGAGGGTGACAAGTAACTGTTGAAAATTATTTTATAATGGAATATTTTCTTGCTAAAACTTGTTTTTTTTTTTTGGGGGGGGGGCGCTTAGTGCTTGTCACTCAGTCACAATGCCCGCATTGTTCTTTCGGTTCCGCACACTAACCGCTTCGGAAATAACTGCGTTTTAGTATAAACTAATTTTCAACAGTTACTCAATTCTACACATCATGTTACTCCACACCGCCGCCAAGAGCATGGTACAGACGCACCACAGCCTGTATCTTGGCTATGCGGTCCTCGGCCAATATCAGGCGCGCACCGAGCAACGACTGCTGGGCTGCAAGCACCTCAAGATAATTGGATGAGGTATAGCGCACGAGGAGCTGCAACTTATCCACGGCAGACTCAAGATCGGCAATCTGAAACTTATCCAGAACTATGCGTTCGTCCGCCGTCTGCCACTCTGCAAGAGCATCGTTGACCTCATTGCCGGCATCGAACAATGACTGCTCAAAGCGCAGGACAGCTTCCTCCTGCCGAGCTTTGGCAACGGCAAGGTTTGCAATATTCATGCCTTTATCGAACAGAGGTGCTGTGAGAGAGGCTATGGCTGATGACAGCCATTTTCCCGGATTGAGTATCGAACCGCCACCGCTATTCGTCCATCCTGTTGAACCAGAGAGTGTCAGACTCGGATAGAAAGCCGCGCGGGCGGAGTTCGTGGCATAGAAAGCTTCGACGAGTGCCGCCTCTGCCTGCCGCACATCGGGACGGTTGGAAAGAAGCAAGAGAGGCAATCCTGAGACAAGTTCCTCGGGAAAGCTCTGGTCAGCAAGTGTACCGCGTCCTATTCTGTGAGCCGGCTCTTTAAGCAGGGCGCACAGGCTGTTCTCAGTCTCAATTATACTCTTGCGGATTGTCAGGCGCGAAGCGTCAAGAGCGGTACGGCCAGCGCGTGCCTGACGTACCGCCACATCATCGGAGCGGCCTGCATGCACAAGGGCTTCGAGCGTCGCAATTGTCTCATCCCAGTTGGCAAGTGTCTTGTCCGATATTGCAAGTTGCTCGTCAAGCATCAGCAATGTGTAATAGCTTTCAACAATAGTTGCCACAAGCTGTGTCCTTACCACCTGCTCGTATGCACGGCTTTGCTCCACAGCCGCAGCGGCACCCCTCTTCGCATTGGTAACTTTTCCGAAGATATCAATCTCCCATGAGGCGGCCACACCGAAATTATAAGTCTTCTTCGTGTCGCCGTTATACCGGCTTATACCGGCTTGCGGCACAAGACTGACAGACGGGAGATAGGACAGACGGGCATTCATCAGCACCGCCTGTGCTTCCTCTGACTGCAGGCGAGCGACACTAAGGTCGGTACTACGTTCAAGTCCGGTGGCGATCAGCGTCTGCAAGTATGGGTCAGAGAACAACTCGCGCCACGGTTTTGACGCTATGGTGACAGTATCTGTCCCCGCTGCCGCATCCCTGTAAAGACTGTCCGTAACGGTCTTCAGGTCAGGACGTGAGTATCCGGAATATATTCCGCAACTGCCAAGCAGGCTGGTTATGGCAAGAAAGACTACTATATAATGTATATTCTTCATTTTCTCTTACATTTTTCTATTTGCAAAAACTTTGTTCAGGCTCTTTTGCGTCCAGGCAGGAACCCTTCCTGCAAGTATTGGAAGACAATGAACAGTGACGGCACCACGAACAGAAGGCCTACGGTGCCGAGAAGCATGCCGCCGACCGTGCCTACACCTACAGATATATTGCCGTTGGCACCGACACCCTTTGAGGACATAAGCGGGATCATGCCGAAAATCATAGTCAGCGAAGTCATCAGTATAGGGCGTAGACGCGCCTTGGCTGCCGACATTGCGGCAGTGGTGATGCTCATGCCCTGACGGCGGCGGTCAGAGGCATATTCTGTGAGCAGGATAGCTGTCTTGGCAAGCAGTCCTATGAGCATGATGAGGCCGATCTGCATGTATATGTTATTCTCCAAGCCCCAAAGCTTTGCGAAAATAAAGCTTCCGAGCAATCCGAAAGGTACGGAAAGGATAACAGCAAACGGTATCATCAGACTCTCATAGAGTGCACATAGAATAAGATAGATAAAGACTATGCAGATGATGAACACCATTGTAGTCGTGTTTTCTGTCGATGCCTCCTCACGAGACATGCCTCCGAACTCATATCCGTAGCCCTCCGGCAATGCCGTCTCTGCCACCTCCTTTATCGCCTCGATAGCCTGACCGGAGCTGTAGCCGTCGGCAGGGGTGCCGGAAACACTGATGGCAGTGAACAGATTGAAGCGCGAAAGACTCTCCGAGCCGTAGACACGGGTAAGCGTCAGATACTGTGAGATTGGCGTCATCTCACCCGATGAGTTACGGACGAAGATATTATTGAGGGCTTCTGTATCAAGACGATATTCTGGGGAAGCCTGTACCATGACACGATAGAGCTTGGTAAAGCGGTTTAGATTGCTTGAGTAGCTTCCGCCGACATAATCTGACAGCGTGCTGAGTACGTCTGACGGAGACACTCCGTTGCGCTTGCACAGGGCAGCATCGACTTCAACCATGTACTGTGGATACTTTGTGGCAAACGTTGTGTAGGCACGTGAAATCTCAGGGCGCTTATTCAATGCATCAATAAACTCGTTGGTATGTTTCAGCAAGTCATCCACAGTACCGCCCTTTTTGTCCTGTACATAAAGGTCAAAGCCGTTGCTCATGCCATAACCTGAAATCATCGGGCGGGTGGAAAGGCGTATGGACGCTGCCTTGATGCCGGCGGTCCGGCGGTATATTTCATTCATCACAGAATTGATATCATCACCCTTGTCCTTACGCTCCTCCCAATTTTTAAGGCGGATAGTAAATGAGCCTGCCGATGCAGACTGATTGTTCTGAGCATCCTTGCCGGTAACTCGTGAATAAATCCTTATCTGCGGAATGCCTTGTATGGCAGCCTCAATCTCATCCATCACACGGGCCGTCTCTGCAAGATTGCTTCCAGGAGCAGTCTGCACGTTGACATTAACGGAGCCCATGTCTTCCTGCGGCACAAGTCCTGTCTTGGTAGTGTTCAGCAATATTGCAAGAAAAACAACTGCCATAGCGATACTTCCCACTGCTATCCACTTACGGCGCAACAGGAACGACACTCCTTTCATATACTTCTGCTGCATGTGACGGAAGGAACTGTCAAAGGCATAGTGGAACCGGTCGGAGAACCCGGGCTTGTCCCCTGCCGCCTTGCGCGGTTTCATGATCAGTGCACACAGGGCCGGACTAAGAGTCATGGCGTTAAGCAATGATACTGCAACGGCAACCGCCATCGTCAGACCGAACTGCGTATAGAACACACCGGTGGTGCCGCCCATGAAACTTACAGGTATGAAGACGGCCATAAAGACAACTGTTGTTGTCATAAGTGCCGATGTCAGGCCACGCATGGCATCCACCGTGGCGTCATACGGCGACGTATATCCTTCATCAAACTTTGCCTGGACAGCCTCAACGACAACGATACTGTCATCCACGACCGTACCGATGACGAGAACCAAGGCAAACAATGTAAGCAGATTAAGACTGAAGCCTACGGCATATATGAATGCAAATGTGCCGACGAGTGAGACAATGATGGCGAGTGATGGGATAAGCGTGGCACGCAAGTCATGCAGAAAGACATAGACAACAAGGACAACAAGGATGATTGCGATGACAAGCGTCTCGACCACATTGGCTATTGAAGCGTCAAGGAAGTCCTTTGTGCTGGTGATGTCCGTAAGAACCATGCCCTTCGGCAGCGATGACTGCATATTTTCCATCACCCGGTCTATCTCAGTGATAATCTCATTGGCATTGGAACCGGATGTCTGCGACATCATACAGTTGGCTCCCGGATGTCCGTTGGTGCCGCTCTGCATGGCATAGTTCTCCGCCCCCAGTTCTATGCGTGCAACGTCTTTCAGGCGCAGGACATCACCGTCAGGCAGGGATTTGACGACCATGTTTCCATAATCCTCCTCATCCTCGTAACGTCCGCGGTACTTCAGCACGTACTGGAAAGTATTGTCCGACTCAGAGCCGAGCGTTCCCGTAGGCGATTCCACGTTCTGTTCGGCAAGAACGGCAGTGATATCTGACGGCATCAGCCCATACTGTGCCATACGCTGCGGGTCGAGCCATATACGCATGGAATAGCTGGCACCCCAGATATTCACCTCACCTACTCCTGCAATGCGCGACATCTGTGGCTCTATGTTGATTTTCATGTAGTTCGTCAGGAAGTTGGCATCGTAGGAGTCATCGGGCGAATAGAGCGATATGGCTTTCAGCTGGCTGTTCTGACGCTTACGCACCGTCACACCCGACTTCGTGACCTCTGCCGGGAGGAGTCCCTGAGCAGAAGCGACACGGTTCTGGACATTGACCACAGCCATATCGGCATCTGTTCCCTGCTTGAAGTAAACACTGACAGAGGCGGAGCCTGTATTGGTGGCGGTAGAGGTCATGTACATCATGTTCTCCACGCCATTGAGCTGTTCTTCCAGAGGAACGATGACACTCTTCATCACCGTCTCCGCATTGGCACCGGTATATGTGGCACTGACGCGCACCGTAGGCGGTGCGATGTCAGGGAACTGTTCCATGGCAAGCTGGCTCAGTCCTATAAGACCGATGATGACGACGGCAACGGAAATCACACCCGAAAGTATCGGGCGGTCAATGAAAGTCTTGACAGTCATGGCTTACTCCTTTCCGTTTTTCGGATTGACAGCCGCGCCCTCCTTTACCAGTCCGGCTCCTTCGGCAATGATTACCTCACCGGCCTTCAGACCATCCTCCACGACATATTCCGTACCATTATTGAGACGGTACAATGTAACGGGAGCAGACTGCGCCTTTCCGTCCACGACCTTATATACGAATTTTTTGTTCTGAAACTCATAAGTAGCACTCTGCGGAATGACGACGGCATTTGTCAGCACGGTAGGTACAATCACCGTAGCACTGCCGCCTCCACGGAGCAGGCTTTTAGGATTTGGGAAATCGGCACGAAGGGTTACGGCTCCCGTTCCTGCCGTCACTATTCCGCTAACGGCAGAGATACGTCCTTTCTCGGAATAGGCCTTTCCGTTGCTCATGCGCAGCTCCACTTCCGCCATCTTTTGTATAAATTCCTCAAGTGAGCCGTACTGTTCCATCAGGTTGGTCACCTGACTTTCTGTCAGCGAGAAGTAGGCATACATGCAGCTGTCATCAGAGACCGTGACGAGCGGCTCCTGTATTCCGCTGCTGACCAGTGCTCCGACACGGTAGGCTATCATACCTGCCACTCCGTCCACCGGACTTTTCACCTCTGTGTAAGACAGGTTATTACGGGCATTGACCTCCTGCGCACGTGCCTGAGACAGCGCTGCCTTTGCGGCAACATATTCATTGCGGGCAACACTGAGGTCATAGTCCTGCACCACATTCTTCTCCCTCAGCATCCTGACACTCTCAAGATTGAGCCGTGCAGTGGCAAGCTTCGCCTCGGCACTCTTTACGTTGGCAGAGGCTTCCGCCAAAGCAGCCTTATACGGAACCTGGTCTATAATGAACAGCGTCTGTCCCTTGCGCACCTTCTGCCCCTCACCTATGCATATCCGGGTTATCAGTCCGCTGACCTGCGGGCGCACCTCGACAACCTGCCGTCCCTCCAGCCGGGCGGTGTACTCCGACCTGAGTGTACGGTTTTCCTGTGCAACAGTCATCGTCTTATAGTCAGAACTCTCTGTCTCATGCTTATCCTTCTTGCATGCGGTCATGGATATTCCTGCAAGAAGGATTAATAAAATCTTATAATACGTGCTATTCCTGTACATAATTAAAAAACATTTTTGCAGATGCAAAAGTACTCATTCCCCGGATAAAAGCTCTGCCCACACGACAAAAGCGGTGGCATATAACCGTTTTTCGGTGGCGAACACGCAATTTCGAAATATCTGCGGGAGTTTCTGCTGAACAGACAGGTAACTGCGGGTTAGCACAGACTAATTCCCGACAGTCACTTATCCGACAAAATTCCACCCACTCATAAAAGTTTCACCGGATAACAATAAGGGTACAGCCAATACATATAAGTCTGCCAACAAAATCAATTTATGGAGCAGGCAGGTGAAAAGTGACAAAAAAAACTTTTGAGAAAAACATCTGTCGGTTTTCAAATGCGCTATTTATCATAATCAGAAGAATATGCTCCATACGGCACTTGACTTTGCCGTTTCTCACCAAAAAAAGAAGTAAAAACACTATTTCTCACAGCAAAAACCTACATATTGCATCACTTTTCATTACCTTTCATCATGCCAACCGTTACCATTCGCCGTGCAAAAGATAACGATTCACGGAATAATTCATGACGAGCAATCACAGCACCTCCGACAACCCACTGATTATCAACGCAATGGAGAAAAACCTGAAATTTTGCGTTTTTCTGAGCTTTCTTTCTCATTTTTGTTTTTATTTGATTCTCATGAAAGGAAAAGACAGTGAGTTTTCTTATTTTTCTGTGTCCGGAACAACATGAAGAATCCTTAATAAATTTGCGTTTATATTCTTCTTTCACAATAAAATAATGTACCTTTGCATAAGATAGGCAGGCAGCCGGCAAAGTGAAAGCAAGCTTTCTTTGCACAAGCAACCTACCGGAATGTCATCCCCCGGATAGATGGCATGCCTTTTTCGACTGACAATAAAACATAAGAATGAAGAATATCGCACTGTACATAGACATGGCGTTCTGCCTCGTACTACTGCCTCTGATGATTTACGCATTTCCCGTGGAAAGATGGCTGGGCATGCATCCCATGTTCTTCGGCTCATTCATCGGTTGGCTGTATGCCACGTATTTCCTGTATAAATACTTTATCATACCCCGCCTCTTCAAAAGCGGAACGCAGCGTATGGCTGCCATTGCGGCAATAGTCTTCTCACTGTCCGTCACATTTCTTTTGTCAACATACGAAATCAACTCTCCGCTATATCATCTCCGCATGAAGCAGCTTGCGCTATATCCCTATCCGATCTGGGGCGTAAGGCAAAACCAGCAGGCCGTATGGCTCCATTATATCATCGTCGTCATATTCTGTTTTGCCGTCGGAATGCTGAACGAAGCATACATACAGCGTATGGCACGCAAGGAGGTGGAGTATGAGCGTAACAAGGCGGAGCTTGCTCTCTACAAGGCACAGATAAACCCTCATTTCCTTTTCAACACGCTGAACACAATCTACGGACTGCTCATCACGCACTCCGACAAAACCGAGACGACACTCGAACAGTTCATAAATCTGACAAAGTACATGTACAACAATGCCGGCCGTGACTACATCTCACTTGAAGAAGAGGTGGAATATATCCGGCAGTACATCGCCCTTCAGGAACTGCGCCTCAACGAATTTGCCGACATACGCTTCCTTCATGAGGTTGAGGACGAGGCAATGCAGGTGCCGCCAATGATGCTCATAACTTTCGTGGAGAATGCATTCAAGTACGGCATATCGTCCAACGAGCCGTGCTTCATACATATCCGTATGGAGCAGCATGGCGGAACACTGGAGTTTGAAGTGACAAACTCCGCATTCGGGCACAGTGCCAAACACTCCGGACGCATTGGCATAGAAAACTGCCGGCGACGCCTGGCACTGCTTTATCACGACCGCCATCATCTGCACACAGGACACACTGACGAAGGAACGTTCAAGGTACATCTCGAACTTAAATCCATAAACTCATGATTAGATGCATAGCCATAGACGATGAGCCTGTCGCACTCAGCATAATAAGCCGTTACTGCGAACGGCGCGGAGGAATGACATTGGAGACTTTCAGCTCGCCGCGCCTCGGAATGCAGCGTGTCCGTGAATGGCAGCCGGACATAGTATTCCTCGACATTGAGATGAACGGCATATCAGGAATAGAACTGGCACGCCGGCTCCCGCCATCCTGCTGCCTGATATTCACCACAGCCTATGCCAGATATGCATTGGAAGGATTCGAGGTAAATGCCGTGGACTTCCTGCACAAGCCGTACTTCTACGAACGCTTCGACCGTGCAATGCAGAAGGCAGAGCAGTGGCTGCGCATGCACGACCTGCTCAGTGCTGCCGAATCTCCCGCACGACAGCTGATCCTGAAATCAGACTACAAGAATGTCTCTGTGTCCATTGATACCATCCTGTACATAGAATCTTTGGGCAATTACATAAAAATCCACTCCGCGGACAGGAGCACCCTGCTTTCGAAAATGCCTCTGCGCACCATGGAGGAGCAGCTCCCAAAAGAGGAGTTCATACGTATCCACCGCTCTTTTCTCGTGCAAAAGAAACGGATTGAAAGATTCTCACGCACGGAAGTGGTTATGGCAAAAACAGGGAAATGCCTGCCGATAGGTACGAAATATGCTGACAATGTACTGACGGTCTTGGAGAAGAAGGATTAGAGGGGACATAAATCAAAAAGCGATGCCTGCACGAAAACGATATGAAAACTGACACGGAGCTATCCATATATAAGCCATGCGGACCGCTGCGCGGATACGTACGCCACTATTGGGTCCTGCGAGACAGCTGGCAGGCCTGTGCCCTGACTTTTCCGACCGGCAGCCCTCAAATGCTCTTCCATAAACGGACGCCGTTGTTCATACCGGAAATATCTGCCGAACAGAGCAGGCTCACCATCAGCGGACAAGTGAATTTCCCGTCACATCTCTCCTGCCGGGGAGACACGGAGATGATCGCCGTCGTGTTCTATCCTCACACGGCAGGAATCTTCACGGGAACGCCGCCATCTAAGTTCCATAACCTTGAAATCTCAGGCTACGACCTTGGCGACAAGGACTTGGCAGACCTTGCGGCAAGGATTTTCAGCTGCGAGGACAACAATCTGTGCATATCATTTATAGAGAGATGGCTGCTCGCAAGGCTTTACGGATGCGGTTCACTGCTCGATGTCCGCCGTATAGGCCATGCAGTAGGACGGCTTATGACATCACCGCAGACGACCGTCACTGAGCTGGCTGACCTGACGTGCCTCAGCAGGAAACAGTTTGGGCGGGTATTCTGCTCTTCCGTGGGTATGATGCCAAAGGAATACACACGCATTGTCAGGTTTCAGAAATCGCTGTGGATGATGCAGCAGGGACAGCGTGACTATGTACGCATAGCCCACGGCTGCGGATATTCCGATCAGTCGCATTTCATCCGGGAGTTCAGGAAGTTCAGCGGACATACGCCGGTGACAATATTCAGGGAGTGCATACCGTATTCCGATTTGTTCACCTCCCTTGCATAATGTCCCTTTTCTTCTATCCTGGATAAATTTCTTTCCGTAACTTTGCCCCAAAAAAACATGAAAGAAATCAATCCTGAGGACTCCACAAGGGAGTATGCCTTTAAAATGTGGATGAATGCCCCTATGCCAATGGTCACGCTTGTCAGGACACTTGACGTGTCACGCCTTGCCGTTCTGAGCGGAAAAGGTAATCTCTGCCGGAGGCTGTCATCTCCTTTCCGCCTGCTTCAGAAGACTGTGCAACGTTCTGGCAATAATAGGAACGGTACCGTGAAATTCAACATGATGATGCTATGGTGTATCGGCAAGGCTGCAAGCAAAGTGGAGGAATTCCGTGTTCTTCCTGTGGGAGACAGGCTGATCTGGTATGACAGCATTGCGGTGTGCACCATCGTAATGAACAGGCATGGAGAAGTAAGTTCGTGTGACATCCCTTTCTCTGAGGATTTTCAAGTGTTCCGCTCTGATTATCTGCGCCTGACACGGATGGTTGCGGAGACCTGTGTCGGCCATGACCTCACGGAAAGCATGGTCATCGGGACATCCGCACTCGTGCAGTCCGACATAGACATGGCCGCCGGCATGTACAGCGGAATATATAACAATCCGTTCATGATATGGGGAAAATACCGCAGGGGATTTTTCAAGACCCGTCTGCCGGTATCCTTTCAGTTCCACCATACGCAGATGGACGGTGCACATGCAGCACGGTTTCTTGACCTACTACAGGAAGAAATCCGCACTTTTGAGATATGACTGAAACGAAACAAGGCTGACTCCGCATAACGGAATCAGCCTTGTTTCTTTATGAGCGTTTATGGATTATTCCTTTCCCGACTGCATCAGGCGCACCTTTGAGACAATGCCCTGGGCAAGAGCGAGGAAAGCCTGCCCCGTAGGCGAGGTGACATCCATTGCAGCAGGTGTGCCGTCATCGCCATTCTCACAGATGCTCTGCACAATAGGTATCTGCGCAAGCAACGGCAGACTGAGTTGTTCGGCAAGATTCCTGCAGCCGTCCTTGCCGAAGATATAGTATTTGTTCTCCGGCAGTTCCGCAGGAGTGAAGTACGCCATGTTCTCCACAAGACCGAGAATAGGGACATTTACCTTCTCATTCTGATACATGTCTATGCCTTTGCGGGCATCGGCAAGCGCCACCTGCTGCGGAGTGGAAACAATCACCGCACCTGTGATGTCCAGTATCTGGAGCAGGGAAAGGTGGATGTCGCTCGTTCCGGGAGGAGTATCGAGGATAAGATAGTCTATGTCTGACCAGTCGGAATCGCAGATGAGCTGCTTCAATGCGGAGCATGCCATGCCGCCACGCCACAGCGTCGCCGTCTCGGGGGACACGAAGAAGCCGATGGAGAGCAGTTTTACGCCAAACTTCTCTACGGGTTCTATCAGCTGTCTGCCGTCAATCTCCACAGCGTACGGCCGTGCATCCTCACATCCGAACATCTTAGGAACGGAAGGACCGAAGATGTCCGTGTCAAGAAGTCCTACTCTATAGCCGAGGCGTGCCATGGCTACGGCGATGTTCGCGGAGACGGTAGACTTGCCCACACCGCCCTTTCCCGAGCTTACAGCTATGACTTTAAGGTCTGTAAGGTACTTTTCTTCCTTCGGACGCGGCTTGGTCTTGAACTCTGTCTTTACCGTTACCTCAACCTCCTTGCCTACATAGTAATGGATAGCAGCCTCGGCGGCCTTCACCGTAGACTTGAGAAACGGGTCTGTCTCCTTAGGAAAAAGAAGAGTAAACGACACCTTCATGCCGTCAATGCGCACGTCATCGACAAGCATCTCGCTCTCGATGATGTTCTTCTTCGTACCTGCATAGGTCACTGTCGCAAGGGCATCAGTGATTAGTTTTGGATATAATGTCATAAGATAAGTAACATTTAACTCTGCATTTCCATACAAAGCTCAGCCGTAAAGCCGCAGTGTCCCACGGCACCGCCTGACAGAAACACAGTCGGTTGTTATACAGTCAGAAAACTCCGGGAGAGTGCCATTTCCCCGGTCTCTTGACCTCTCTCCCATGAAGGTTAGCCCTTCCAAAAGACTCAGAGTACCGTCCCGGCAAGACGCTTTGCCTTGTCACGCAGACAGTCTGTACCGTTCTCCACGTCACCGTAAGTAAGCACAACGCCCATACGGCGGCCTTTGTGAGCCTCCGGCTTACCGAAAATGCGGATGCGCGCATTCTCTTCTGAAAGGACATCTTTAAGATTGTACTCCGGAACGCCCTCATAGTCCTTGTCGGAAAGTATGACTGCCGATGCGCCGGCGTGTTCAAGTTTTATGTCATGGATAGGAAGGCCGAGGACAGCACGCAGGTGAAGCTCGAACTCTGACAGGTTGGTTGTATGACCGAGAGTCACCATTCCCGTGTCATGCGGACGCGGAGAAAGTTCTGAGAAGACAACGCCTGTCTCTGTCAGGAAGAACTCCACTCCCCATATTCCGGCTCCTGTCAATGCCGCAGTGACCTTCGCCGCCATCTCCTGAGCATCCTTCAGATCTTTCTCTGATATTTGGTAAGGCTGCCATGACTCACGATAGTCGCCTCCTTTCTGAACGTGTCCTATAGGCGGACAGAATAGTGTAGGACCGTTTTTCTGTGTCACGGTGAGCAGGGTGAACTCGGATGTGAAGTGAATGAACTCCTCTATGATCACCTCCTGCACATCACCTCTGGCACCGGCCATGGCGGCATCAAATGCCGGACGCAGTTCCTCGGCGCACTTAACGGTAGACTGACCGTGGCCGGAGGACGACATCAAAGGTTTGATGACACATGGGAAGCCTATCTCGCGGCTTGCTTCCTCAAGTTCTTCGAAAGTCTTTGCATAAAAATATTTGGCTGTACGCAATCCCAATTCCTTTGCCGCAAGGTCCCGGATTGCCTGACGGTTCATGGTATAGTTGACGGCACGTGCCGACGGAACTACCTGTATACCCTGCTTCTCAAAGTCAAAAAGACGCTCAGTGCGGATGGCCTCGATCTCCGGGACTATGATGTCCGGCCGGTGTTTCTCTACGACCTCGGCAAGTTTGTCGCCGTCAAGCATCGAGAAAACTTCACGCTCATCAGCCACCTGCATAGCCGGTGCATTATCGTACTTGTCACATGCCACAACATATACGCCTTTGCGCTTTGCGGCAATAACGAACTCCTTACCCAGTTCTCCTGAGCCAAGCAAAAGAATTTTCATCAAGAAGAAATATTATTTATATTTTTATTAAGATAATTACTTGCTTTCCGTCTTACTACAAGTCTTTCCGTCCTGTCCGTAACATGCTTTTCCAGTTTCCTTTTCACAGGATTTTTTGCAGCTTCCTGACTTCGCACACTGCTTGTCGGAAGAAGTATCACACTTGCCGGCACAAGAGGTTTTCTTGCCGGCCATGGCACAGCATGACTTTGCAGATTGGGATGCGTTAGCGTTCTCGCAGGCTTTCTCTGTGGCATTGTAGTTTATCTTCTTCAGAGATTCCACAATCTTGTCCACAGATGTCTTATCGGCATCATACGTTACGGTTACCGTCTGCTTTTCAGCAGACGCATCAATACTCTTTATTCCTCTGACATAACGCAGGTTCTCTGTAATTTTATTCTCACAGTTCTCACACATCATCTGCGGATTTGTTGTGAGAACGACTGTCTTTATGTCTTTGGCACTTACGTTTAAGACACATATCAGTGCCATTATAATACCTAAAATCTTCTTCATTGTGATTCTGTTTTTTTATTATTTAATTAATTATTTGTCTGTCAAATCTGGCATTTTCTGACTGTCAGTCATATCGGCAGCGGCCAGGCTACAGCTTGATTCTTACACCAAGGTATGCCATCGCGCCGTCCACAGGCCCATAAACCAAAGTCGGCTCGAACTCCGCCGACCAAGGATTGGCGGCATTTATGATTGGGGAAGGCTGACGGTAATCAGTAAGGTTCTCACCGCCAAGGTATATGTCAATATGGCGGAACTTCCTTGTTATCTGTGCCGACAGCTGTTCGTAAGAGCGGAAAGTACCGTAATGTGACGGCAACCGTCCTCCTCCGTTAAGCTGCAGAGTGGTGTCAAACTGCCATAATTCCAGCGGAGTCTTGTATGACAGGGTCAGCAAAGCCTTGTAACGGGATGCCAGCGGCTTACGCATCAGTTGCCCGCCATACGTACATCTCACATCATTCCATCGGTATGCAGCCGTTGCCGTGAAACCTTTGAAGAACGGATAAGTGGCGTCAATCTGGAACACATGACTATAAGAGCTGCCGTCAAGGTCATGGATGACGATAGAGGCATCGGACATCTCATAGTCAATCACAGCCTGATTTTCAAAGTCTGTATAGTAATACTCTGCATTAAGTTTCAGGGTTCTGCCGCAGACAGGTATGTTGAAAGCTGTTGAAATACCGTAGTTCCAGGCCTTTTCCTGCCGCAATTCATCTATTACAAGCTCACGTCCGGATGCCAGAAGGTTATTGTTCTCCGCAAGGGCATGTACCGTACGGTAGCCCTTTCCAGCCGACAGGCGTATGGAGAACACATCCCACGGCTGCCACTTGACGTGCATGCGCGGTGTGGCGAACGTGCCATAAAGTGTGCTGCGGTCAATACGCATACCGGCCATTGCCGTCAGCCTGGTGCCGAGAGTATAGGTATATTGTGCGTATGCGCCGGCAACCGTCTCTTTGGAGACCTTCATCCCAGTGGCGGAGGAGAGTTCCGGCTCCGTAATGAGACGCTCATCGAAATAGTCATGGTTAATACTTACGCCGGTGCTCAGCTGATGATGCTCACCCATGTCTGTCTCGAACATGAGCTGGGCATATCCGTTCTTCTCCTTGACACCGTAACGCCGCATGCCATAAACTGCATCTTCATCATGCAGAGAGCCGCTTGCCATAAGCGCAAGGTTCATCTTCCACTCAGCATTAAGTATATAGGCATGCTTCATATACGCCTCATAACGGGTAGTCTCTATGCCTATCGTGTACAGCGGGTCTCCGCTATTCATGCTCACGGCATGCGTCGTCTGACCGCTGTTTCGCTCCTCTTTCATTGCCGACCATCCCGCATGCATGATGTAATATTCCCGCCTCAGTCGCCAACGGTTATTCATATTATACTGCCTGACCTTTGGCATGTCAAGGAAACCGTCACCGTTGGAATCATGATCTCCCCACCGGTTCTCGTAATGTGCAAGGATATTGGTGTGCAGATTCTCCGAGAGGGCGAAGTTTGTGTCAAAGTTTGCCTCAAAGCGGCTCCGTATATCACCATAGAGATTGACATTGGTCTTACGCTCGTCATAAGGCTTCAGGTAATCGATGTCTATCTGCCCTGAAATTGACTCATAGCCGTTCTTCACCGACGCGCAGCCTTTGGAGACATTGATTCCTGACATCCACGTACCCGGAACGTAGCCCAAGGCAAAAGGAATGGCAGCACCGCGGAAGTTCGGCATATTCTCAGTAAGCATCTGAACGTAAGTTCCGGCCAGTCCGAGCAGTCTTATCTGCCTGGCACCTGTTGCGGCATCGCTGTAGGAAACATCCACGGAAGGATTGGTCGTAAAGCTCTCACCAAGATTACAGCATGCGGCACGGAACAGTTCCTGCTGACCTATCCTCACACCGTTCACGGCTCCCGCCATACGGCGCGTACCGCTCCGGCTTGTCACTGTTACTTCCTCCAGATGGCTTGTCTTTATGTCTGTCGTATCATTCTGCGAGTATGCGTTGCACGCAAGCAACACCATTACAGCTGTATATATGCTCTTCTGCATTCTTGTGTATGTGTTTTTGTTTTTCCGATGCAAAGATACTGAGATCTTTTTGCAACACGTATGCAAAGTTACAAAATACGCAATGTACATCCAAAATTATTTCGCAAAAGTTTATTAATTCACCTTATTATATATTATATCTAACACATTATTTCTCAAGAAGCCATTGATTCCGCATGTAACAAAAAAAGAGACGACTGTTTCCGTATATCAAAATAAATTCGTATATTTGCATTCATAAAAAGTAATACAACGTCATCACGAAAGCAAACGACGATGCCGGACGTGTACAATTACAAGAATTACTGCCGGGAAGCTACACAGAACAGAATAAGACCAACTAAATACTAACTAAAAATCAAACAGATGAACATGTTACGAAAAGTAATTTTCCTCGTCATGATCGTAATGGCAACCACCGCCAGGGCACAGAAAGTGACCGCACTGTGGAGCCTGAACGACACCGACGATCTTACCTCCGCAAGCCTTGAGGGGGACAATGCCGCCGCAGGCCTTATGACCACTGCGGGAGCCGTAGGCGAGAAACTGACAGTCACCGGACTGCTGACATCATCGGGAGCCGATACCGGCTACACGTCGGTTACCTATGACAGGCCAATGACAAAGTTCCAGCCGGCGGCAGAAGTCAAGGCTGTCACAAGCGGCTATTGCGTCTCCTTCACCGTCAATATCGCAGAGGGACACACCTTCAAGCCGACACATCTCTCTTTCGATGCCGCACGTTGCGGTACCGACAAGGGAACAATATGCATCACGACACAGACAGGCAACGAGCCGGCTACGACTTTCGCCGAGGGCGTCACTCCTCTGCGGAACAAGATAACGGCAGGAAACTCCACAGGATTCAGCACCCATGAGTACAACATCAACGGCGTAATCGTTGAAGGAACATCCTACACCGTCAACCTGTACATAATGGGAATCGGCAACACCAAGCAGATTGCCATGGGAAGCGTGGCCATAGAGGGTGTCGTGGACGAGCCCGTATACGACATGTCACACTATCTCACAGCGTTCACATGCCGTTCCAGAGAAAAGACAATAGACCTCTACCCTCTAATAAAGAACTCCGGCAACGGTGTGGAGAACCTCTTCCGCACCAAGCTGACCGATGCTCCTTCCGACTTCATTGCCGTTCCTGCCGAGGGATTCACGGCAGAAGTGGGCTATGCCGACAATATCGCCACGGTAACCATCAAGGAGGACGGCAATACCGTATATACATCCGCCGTCCACTTCATGATAAGCAACATCGGCACACGCGGTGAGGCAAAGCCGCTCAACCGCGGTCTGCTGGCAGTACATACCGACAGGGGCAACCTTGTAAGCTGGCGGATGCGTGCCACCGATGTTCCGGGAACAACACTGTATAAGCTCTACCGCGAGGGAGAACTGATACAGACTCTCAAGACAAAGACAAACTTCATGGACAGCAACCGGACATCCGGAACAATCTACCGCATAGATGTATGCAATGCCGCAGGTGAAGTAATGGAGACTCAGGAGGCTTCCGCATGGGACGGTCAGAACACATTCTTCACACTTCCGCAGGCTCCGACGGACACCAACGGTACCGGTGCGACATACACACCGAATGATGCGACATGCTACGACATGGACGGCGACGGCGAGCAGGAGATTGTTATCCGATGGGAACCGTCAAACGCAAAGGACGGAGCAGGCACAGGTGCGACGGGAGCGGTGTTCCTTGACTGTGTCAAACTTGACGGCACACACCTCTGGCGCATAAACCTCGGCAAGAACATGTGGGCTTCCCAGCATACCATCACATTCCTCTGTTATGACTTTGACGGCGACGGCTATGGTGAGATGATTGTCCGCACGGCTCCGGGAACAATCGACGGTGAGGGGAACTTCGTACTAATGGGTGACGACGACCCGTATACAAGCCATGTTGCGGCCAACGGACGTGTCGAGAGCGGTCCTGAATACCTCACCGTCTTTGACGGCACGACCGGCGGGGCGATAAGCAGCATACACTACTGGCCGGCACATGACGACTTCAGCAACAACATTTCCGCTTACGGCTCTCAGGCACGCATAGAGCGTTACAATGCGACAATGGCACGCCTTGACGTCAACGGCAAGGCTACTCCTTGTGCCGTGATGAACCACGGATACTACAGTCAGGCATACTACATGGCGGCCTACTTTGACGGCAAGGAACTTCACGAGCTATGGAGACACTCCTCTACCACAAACGGAAAGGGCATGTACGGACAGGGATACCACACACTGCAGTCGGCAGACGTAGACAATGACGGCTTTGACGAGATTGTGGCAGACTCGGCCGTACTCGACCATGACGGCGTGAACGTACTGTGGAGAAGCGGCGAGGGGCACGGCGACGCTCTGCATATCGGCGACTTCGACTGGGAGAATCCCGGCATGGAGGTTTATTCCGTAATGGAGGACTATGAGCAGTCTTACGTACATTATGGCCAGGACATGCGCGACGCAAAGACTGGCACACTGCTCTGGGGCACACCAAAGGGCAGCAAGGACTGCGGCCGCGGACTCTGCGGCGACTTCGACGACAAGCATGACGGTGCGGAGTCCATGTGTACCATCTCCACAAGCATGTTCGACAGCAAAGGCGAGGTTATCGGCGACTGGCAGGTCGGCACCACAACATCCTCTTCACTGAACTTCCGAATCTACTGGGACGGCGACCTTTACGACGAGTATCATGACCGTCAGCACATTGACAAATGGGACAGTGACGCAAGACAGTGGGGACGTCTGACAACGCTCTATAAGATTGAGCCGGGTGCTGAGTCCGTCAACGGCACGAAGAGCGTACCGTCACTGCAGGCAGACATGCTCGGCGACTGGCGCGAGGAGGTTGTCTACTACTACACCATCGATGCCTCCGCAGGCAAGTTCGGTCTGAATATAATCACCACAGACTATGAGAGCGACTACATGCTGCCGTACCTGCGTGACGACCACCTGTACGACAACGCCATAGTATGGCAGAACAGCACATACAACCAGCCGCCACACATATCCTACTCCCCTGTCCTTTACTGGAAAGAGCTTCAGGACACACTGACCGGCATACGCACCGTCACCGTCACCGTGCCGGAAGCGGAAGGCGGCAACACCATGTACAACATTGCAGGACAGCGAATAGCTCCGTCATTCATGCAGAACGGCGGCATCGTCATCCGCAACGGCAAGAAAATAATGATGTAAAGGTTTTTACGACTGCCGGTTCCGGAGCATTGGGCGAATGGTTTTCATGCTTCAAGACCGGAACCGACGGTCGTTAAGCACAGAGGAGCCGGAGACTATGCCGGAGACTCCGGCTTAGCGGCGGAAGTCTTCCCGCCGTCACAAAAACGGCCTGCCATTTATCAGAAAGACAATTTAAACGTATGAACGGACTGCGATTATGCAGTCCGTTCATACGTTTAAATATAATATAATGTGTAATTTTCCTTACCGGTCTTGCAAGCACCACCGACAGATTCAGTCCTGTATCAAATCCCTTTATAAAGACTTCTACTTTGCTTTCTCCAGCGAAGAACGCTTGTCACGGTGATAGGAGCGGTAGTCGTCGAGCTCTATCTCCACATCCGGCTCATGAAGTTCCGCCGTGCGGGGCAGGCGGAACTTCTGGTATTTGATGTTCAGTCCGCGTGCTATCCACATCGACTCATAATAGGTCTGTATGGAAAGTATGCGCCGTGTCTCCTCGTCCAGTCCCTCCTGATGATAGAGATCTGTGGTACGGAAGAGCAGAGGAAGCCTGTTCTCGTCAACCATGTACGAGGTATAGGTGAAGAGAAAGTTAGAGTCCGTCTTCAGATGCACCGTTCCCCCATCTACAAGGAAACGGCGGTAGCGTTCCATGAAGTAAGTGGAGGTAAGTCTCTTGCGCGGGTTCTTCATCTGAGGGTCGGAGAATGTCAGCCATATCTCCTGCACCTCATCCTCAGAAAAGAAACGGTCGATAATCTCAATGCTCGTACGCAGGAACGCCACATTCTTCAGCCCTTCGTTGAGAGCCTGTGTGGCACCCGTCCACATCCTCGCACCCTTGATGTCCACTCCTATGAAGTTGCAGTCAGGATAAAGACGCGCGAGTTCCACAGTGTACTCCCCCTTGCCGCAACCGAGTTCAAGAACTATCGGATTATCATTCTTGAAGAACTGCTCCCGCCAATGGCCCTTCATCTCGAAAGGCACATTATCGACAACAGAATATGGATACTGGAACACATTCCCGTAGCGTTCCATGTCAGCGAACTTTGCTAATTTTCCCTTTCCCATTTACGCAAGTCATTTTGGTTCATGCAACTTCCCCGGCAAGAGGAGCATCAATGCCGCATTCAGCCTTCAGCTCTTCATAGAATACGGCATGAGCAGAATACATATAAGGTGAAAGAAGCAGGAAGCCAAGACCCAGAGTCAACACACTAAGAAGCACCCATCCTATGAAAGAAAGGTCAAGGAGGAAAAGTTTCATCTTACATCCTCTTGTCATTTTCATACTCGCACAAATAGCCTCATCAGCTGTCATTTCCGGATTATCCTTAAGAAGATATGGAGCCATCGAATATGAGTAATACTTTATTATACCAGGAACCAGGAATAACAGAGACCACAGAATAGTGTATATTCCGGTCAATACACACAGAGCCCATACGCTACTGTTTGTATAATAATCAAAAAGCATACCCGGCGCCACCTTCTTTCCCCGCACGAGTCCGAGCATTCCAACTGTAAAAGCGTACGTCATAGGCAAAAGAAGCAATGCACTAAGATTACTCAATGCCTCCCAAACAAGTCCGAACGGTGCCAGACTATACTGTGAGCCGATATTAACAATGGAAGTTATTACTGCATATACAAGCATGGTTACGGCTGCACTTCCCCAGTTGCCTTCAAGAGATTCAAGTGCCTTCTTACGGATTTTACTGTTTTGTAACATAGATTTAAGTTTTTAGTGTGAATATTTATTTATGTTTTTTCATGATTTACCTGTCAGACGACATCAGCCAATTACGACACGTGTCCATCCGTGTACGTCCGGCTCTATGCCGTACTGTATGTTGCGGAGCTTCGTATACAGTTTCTCCGACCATGGTCCCGGCTTGTCACCGAAGACATAAGACTTGCCCGTCTCGACATCGTCTATGCGTGAGATGGGCGATATTACTGCAGCCGTTCCGCATGCTCCGGCCTCCTCGAAGGTCTCGAGTTCCTCTTCAGGAATCTGCCTTCTCTCAACCTTCATGCCAAAGTCCTCGGCAAGCTGCATGAGAGATTTATTGGTGATGGAGGGCAGTATGGAGGTTGACTTCGGGGTGACGTAAGTATTGTCCTTAATGCCGAAGAAGTTTGCGGCACCCGCCTCATCGATGTATTTCTTCTCCTTTGCGTCAAGATAGAACTCGCAGGCATAGCCGAGGTCGTGCGCCTTCTTGTTTGCAAGGAGAGAAGCGGCATAGTTTCCGCCCACCTTGTATATACCTGTTCCCAACGGAGCCGAGCGGTCGAAATCGCGGATAATGACGTAAGGGTTGGCAAAGAAGCCCCCCTTGAAGTACGGCCCCACCGGAGTTACGAACATGAGGAAGAGGTATTCCGTAGCCGGATGTACTCCCACCTGCGCCGACATGCCGACAAGGAGCGGGCGTATATACAGCGTGGCACCGCTCTCGTAGGTCGGGATATATTCCTGATTAAGCTGCACCACCATGTCCACCATGCGGTCGAACATCCCGGTGCTCACCTCAGGCATGAGTATTCCGCGGCAGGTCGACTGCAGACGCGCTGCGTTCTCGTCAGTACGGAAGACACGTACCTTGCCGTCCGGACACCGGTAAGCCTTCAGTCCCTCAAACGCCTCCTGTCCGTAGTGAAGGCAGGTGGCGGCCATGTGCATGTTTATATACTCATCGGAGCAGATTTCCATCTCTCCCCACTTTCCGTCGCGGTAATAGCAACGTACGTTATAGTTTGTCCTGTGATAGCCGAATCCTATGTCTGACCAGTCCAAGTCCTTTGTCTCCATTTTACAATCTTTTTACGTTTGCATTTCAATTTATAAGCGTTCCCGCCCGTATGAGTTGCAAAATTACATTAAATTCGGCATATACGCAAACAAATTGTGATAAAATTTTCAAGTTTCATAAACAGCTACGGGACCTGAATGGTATTGAAAGCTGATTGAGGACGGTAAGTCCATGAGGCGTTCCACCACGTCCTGAGTTCCTTTCACCGACGGTACCGGCACAGCCCGCAACCTGTCATCAGCACCCAAAGATCTACAGCCTGCCCGCAAAAAGCGCACTCACCCCTGCTCCTCCGCAAGGATTTTCAGGATATTGCCGTCAGTCTCCGTGAGACGTTCCTTGCAGAATTTTATCAGTTGCTGTGCCTTTTTAAGTTCTGCCGTGACAGCATCAAGGTCCATCCTGCCCGACTCCAGCCGTGCCACTATCTGCTCCAGTGACGCAACAGCCTCTTCATATTTCATTTCTTTTTCCATACTTTAGATTTTATTTTTCCTTTGGCAAACCGTGTCTCCAGCATATCCCCATCGCCAAGTGTCCCGACATCTGTGACAATCTTTCCGTTGCAGAGAGTCATGGAGTATCCCCTGGCGAGAACGAGCTCAGGGTCAAGTGCCGCGACCCTGTGGGAAAGGAGGTCTACATGATGTCTGCGCTGCTGTATTCCCTGACGCGCCACCATCGGAAGCTGCACCGTCAGCGTGGCGAGACGCATGCGTTCAATCTCCAGACGGTGACGCACCGCCTGTGCGACACGCTCCGCCAGCTCTGCGACTCTTTCACTAACGGCGGCAAGATGGTCTATGAGGAACGCCGCGGCAGCCGTCGGAGTCTTCACACTGACATGCGAGACCATGTCCAAGACGCATTCGTCACGGTCATGGCCTATGCCTGTTATTATGGGCAAAGGAAAGTTTGCGACATTCTCGGCAAGAGCGAGAGTGTCAAAACCTGACATGTCACTCGTCGCGCCTCCACCCCGGATCATCACGACACAGTCAAACTCCTCCTGCACGGCATATATCCTGTCAAGAGCTGCAATCACCGACTGCTCCACCCTTTCTCCCTGCATTATGGCAGGGAACAGGCGGGTCATGAAAGCGAACCCGTATTCATTGTCCGCCAGATGGCTGCAGAAGTCGCCATAGCCTGCTGCCGTCTCACTGGAGATGACTGCTATGCGGCGGCACAGCATGGGCAGCCGCAGCTCTTTCTGCAAGCCGAAGATGCCGGCTTCCTTCAGGCTACGCACTATCTCCTGACGGCGGCGCACCATGTCACCGACGGTGTATGTCGGGTCGATGTCCGTCACTATCCACGAGAATCCGTATGCGGGATGGAACTGCGGATAAACCCTCAGCAGCACTTTCATTCCCGCTGCAAGGCACTGCCCCGTGATTCTCTCGAAGTGAATCTTCAGCGGCATCCACGCCGATGCCCAGCATTTGGCGGACGCACGTGCCACGGGAGTGTTTCCGTGCCCGTCCTTCTGCACAAGGTCAAGATATAGATGGCCGCGGCGTTCGTTAGCCTCGGCAAGCTCAGCCTCCACCCAATACTGCATGGGCATGGCGGCCTCTATGGCCTGCCCCACAAGGCTGTTCAGTTCATATAGTGAGAGATGTTCCACGTTTTTTTTCCGTTTCTTTGTCTGATTTCCCATGGACGGGATGCTTTCTTTGTAACTTTTCCCTGCATGAAGATGCTCCGGAACGGCTCCGGGGGCAATATGATTCATGGCGAAAGATATGGAAACATGTGCAAATTTACAAAAATATTGGTGAATATCAAATAAGTAACTGTTGAAAATTAGCTTATAAAGGAATATTTTCCAACCAAGGCCTATTCCTTTTTGCCACTTCATACACTCGCTTGCCAACGCTACGCACACTAAGATACTGAGGAGCAGCCGGATTCTGATATAAACAAATTTCCGGCAGCAACTAAAAAAAGGACGGGAAATAAGCATTGGGGGCGTATTCCATGGCGTGACGTGACGTACTCTTCCGGCTGACACGGAGTATGACAACCAAAGACGGATACATTCCCTTTCAGACGCTCCGCACCATTTGGGCATACAAACTGTAACCCGCCATCAGAGGCTTCAGGCACTCTCAACTGAATTACAGCACTCGTCTGTCACTGAAGAATCGCTGTATGAGTTTTCCAATGTTCTATTTATCATAATAAGAAGAAATGCTGCCTGAGCTGACGGTTTGCGGCATCAGAAATCATTGTAAAGAAGCCTTTTCTGCCCTTTCCGCACATGAAAAAGGCATCTCTGTACCTGTTTTTCGTTACGGTTCGCCATATAAAGTGTTACCTTTCGTCATGTAAAAGGTTACACTTTGCAAGGACAAATATAAAGCCATGTAAGTAGAAATCCGACAACAGACTGAATAACAGTACATTAGCCAATCATGAAAATTTTGCGGATTTTCGTGCATCGGCGCTCCTTTTTCATTTTGATGCAAGTTTTCGGGGCTTGGGGAACTGTAAGTTTTCTTTTGGCAGAGAAGCATTTCCGTCATGTCAAAGCCATTGCACCAAGCAGCCGTTTACCTTCTTTATACAAAAAAAATCCCGATAGCAAACGAGTCCTTGAACGTTGCTTCGCTCTATAATGCTACTCAACTCATGACTTGGCATTCCTCCGCACTGCTCTGCCACATGGAAAGGCATGATTTTAATCATTAAATCATGGCTTTTACCTATGCAAAGAGTGTTTAATGTACATTTATCGTGTCAAAGTGAAATTTTCTTAGTAATTTTGCAGTCTCTAAAGAATCTATTTTCACATAAATCATTTATATGGAATTAAACAAAACATTCATTGACGGACTTTGGAGTAAAGAAATCAACGTTAGCAACTTTGTCAGCACGAACATTGCCCCGTATACGGGTGATTCCTCTTTCCTTCAAGGACCTACTGAGCGTACGAAGCGCATTTGGGACATCTGCCTGAAAGCACTGGAAGAGGAGCGCAACAACAACGGTGTGCGTTCTTTCGACAATGTCACAGTCTCAACCATCACTTCTCACAAAGCCGGTTACATAGACAAGGAGAACGAGCTTATCGTAGGATTGCAGACGGACGAGCTTCTGAAACGTTCAATAAAGCCTTTCGGAGGCATAAACGTCGTGGCCAAGGCTTGCCGCGAGAACGGCAAGGAAGTTGACGAGAAAGTGAAGGATATCTTCACACACTACCGCAAGACTCACAACGACGGTGTCTTTGACGTCTACACTCCGGAAATCCGCTCTTTCCGTTCTCTTGGATTCCTTACAGGCCTTCCTGACAATTATGCCCGCGGACGCATCATCGGCGACTACCGCCGCCTCGCCCTTTACGGCACCGACCGCCTGATAGAGGCAAAGCAGGAGGATTTGAAAAACCTCACCGGGCCGATGACGGAAGACCGCATCCGTCTCCGCGAGGAGGTTGCCGAACAGATAAAGGCGCTGAAGGACATGAAGGTCATGGGCGAATATTACGGTTTCGACCTCAGCCGTCCTGCCACTTCCGCACACGAGGCCGTGCAGTGGGTCTACATGGCTTATCTCGCAGCCGTAAAGGAACAGGACGGAGCGGCAATGTCACTGGGTAATGTTTCTTCTTTCCTTGACATATATATCGAGTACGACCTGGCTCACGGCATCATCAACGAGACTTTCGCACAGGAGCTTATCGACCAGTTTGTCATAAAGCTCCGCATGGTGCGCCACCTCCGCATGCAGTCATACAACGACATTTTCGCCGGCGACCCGACATGGGTGACAGAGGCTATCGGCGGACGCTTCAACGACGGACGTGTCAAGGTGACAAAGACATCGTTCCGCTTCCTGCAGACACTGTACAACCTCGGACCTTCACCGGAACCAAACATGACCGTGCTCTGGAGTCCGGAACTGCCGCAGGGATTCAAGGAATTCTGCGCAAAGGTGTCCGTGGACACCAGCTCCATACAGTACGAGAACGACAATCTCATGCGCGAGGTGCGCAACTGTGACGACTACGGCATCGCCTGCTGCGTGTCCTACCAGGCCATCGGCAAGCAGATACAGTTCTTCGGAGCACGCGCCAACCTTGCGAAGGCACTGCTCCTTGCCATCAACGGCGGACGCTGCGAGAACACCGGCACCGTCATGGTCAAGGGCATCCCTGTCCTTACAAGCGACGTTCTGAACTTCGAGGAGGTCATGAGCAACTACAAGAAGGTGCTCACGGAGGTGGCACGCGTCTACAATGAGGCTATGAACATCATCCACTACATGCACGACAAGTACTACTACGAGAAGGCTCAGATGGCTCTCGTCGACACCAACCCGCGCATCAACCTTGCCTACGGCGTGGCAGGTCTTTCCATCGCCATCGACTCCCTGTCTGCCATAAAGAACGCCAAGGTTACGGCACGCCGCAACGACATCGGCCTCACAGAAGGCTTCGACATAGAGGGCGAGTTCCCGTGCTTCGGCAATAATGACGACCGTGTCGATCATCTCGGTGTCGACCTCGTATATTATTTCAGCGAGGAACTGAAGAAACTGCCTGTCTACAAGAACGCACGCCCTACGCTGTCGCTGCTTACCATAACGTCAAACGTCATGTACGGCAAGAAGACAGGCGCCACTCCTGACGGCCGCGCCAAGGGAGTTCCTTTCGCACCCGGTGCCAACCCTATGCACGGACGTGACAAGAACGGTGCCATAGCCTCACTGAGCTCCGTGGCAAAACTGCGCTACCGTGATTCACAGGACGGCATCAGCAATACTTTCTCAATAGTGCCGAAATCTCTCGGACCTACTGACGAGGAACGTGTGGAGAACCTTGTGACAATGATTGACGGCTATTTCACCAAGGGAGCTCACCACCTTAACGTGAATGTCCTCAACCGCGAGATGCTCGAGGATGCCATGGAGCATCCTGAGAAATATCCTCAGCTCACAATACGCGTGTCGGGGTATGCCGTGAACTTCATCAAGCTGAGCCGCGAGCATCAGCTTGAGGTTATCAGCAGAAGCTTCCACGAAAAAATGTAAGGATATGGAAAAGATACGTGTGCATTCATACGAATCCATGGGAACATACGACGGGCCGGGACTCCGGCTCGTCGTATTCCTTCAAGGATGCCCGTTCCACTGTCTCTACTGTGCCAATCCCGACACGATTTCCGCCACAGAAGGAAAGATGACTCCCCATGATGAGATTGTCAGCATGGCTGTCAGTCAGAAACCGTTCTTCGGCAAAAGAGGAGGAGTTACGTTCTCGGGAGGTGAGCCGACGATGCAGGCAGCCGCACTTGTTCCTCTTGTGCGCCGGCTGAAAGAGAACGGAATACATGTATGCCTGGACTCCAACGGCGGCGTATGGAACGAGGATGTGGAGGAACTACTCGGACTTACAGACCTCGTGCTGCTTGACATTAAGCAGTTCAACCCCGAGCGTCACAAGATACTCACAGGACGGGACAACGGGCAGACGCTGCGCACTGCCCGGTGGCTTGAGGAGCATGACAAGCCTTTCTGGCTGCGGTATGTGCTCGTGCCGGGGTATAGTGACGATGAAAACGACATCCGCAGTCTTGGTAATGCCATAGGACCGTACAGAAACATACAGCGAGTTGAAATTCTTCCTTATCACCGTCTCGGAGTACATAAGTACGAGGCGATGGGCATGGAGTACAAGCTCACTGATGTCAAGGAGAACACCGCAGAACAGCTGGAACGTGCAAAAAAGCTGTTTGAGGAATATTTTCCACTCGTGATCGTGAATTAACGGGACTGAGAACCGTAACATGACATGCCTGCCCCTGTGACACATACCATGACGGAGGGACAAGGGATGCATCAAGAGAAATATGCCTTACGGGCATTTTTTTCTTTTTTATGCGGTAGTCACGGAGATTTTTTGTAATTTTGCACCAAACATTTATTTCTATGGAAAAGAAACAAGCGACATTGGAACTTGGGACAAAGCCGATCGGCAAACTGCTGATGCAGTATGCGTTGCCTGCCATTGTGGCAATGGTGGCAAGTTCACTTTACAACATGGTCGACTCCATATTCATCGGCCAGGGAGTAGGTCCGATGGCCATTGCCGGACTTGCAATAACTTTCCCTTTCATGAACCTCTCCGGAGCCTTTGGCGCGGCAGTGGGTCTCGGTTCCTCTACACTCATCAGTGTGTTCCTCGGACAGAAGCGGTATGGTGAGGCAAAGAACATTCTCGGAAACAACGTCACCCTAAATTCTATCATAGGTATCACTTTCGGAATCGTATGCCTGACTTTCCTTGACCAGATACTACGGTTCTTCGGAGCGTCAGACCAGACCCTGCCCTATGCCCGTGAATACATGGAAATAATTCTCTGCGGCAATATCGTCACCCACCTTTATTTCGGCATGAATGCCGTATTACGCGCCGCATCAAAGCCGAAGATGGCGATGTATGCCACAATCTTCACCGTGGTTCTCAACACCATACTCGACCCTCTGTTCATATACACTTTCGGAATGGGCATCCGCGGTGCGGCACTGGCTACGATTCTCGCACAGCTATGCGCACTCTGCTGGCAGTTCAAACTGCTGTCCAACAAGGATGAACTGCTTCATCTCCACCGTGGCATATTCCGTCTGAAAGCCAACCTCGTAAAGCGTATCATAGGCATAGGTATCTCACCGTTCCTGATGAATGCCTGCGCATGCCTTGTAATCATATTCATAAACAATGCACTCGTGGCATACGGAGGTGACATGGCTGTCGGAGCATACGGCATAGGCAACAGAATCTCGTTCATGTTCGTAATGATATGCATCGGCATAAACCAAGGCATGCAGCCTATTGTCGGATATAACTTTGGTGCGAAGAAATACGGACGCATGCTGAAAACGCTGACTTATGCCATAGCAAGTGCCACGGTTGTGATGATTTGCGGCTGGACAATTGGAGAGTTTTTCCCGAAGACCGTAATCCGTCTCTTCACTACCGACAAGGAACTTACGGAAGCTGCGGCGCACGGACTGAGAATAAATATGCTCCTGTTCCCTATCATCGGCTATCAGATTGTCGTCACCAACTTCTTCCTTTCCATAGGAAAAGCGAAGATAAGCGCATTTCTGTCACTCTCAAGACAGATGCTTTTCCTTATTCCGATGCTTATTATCCTGCCGCCGATATACGGAATTGACGGTGTATGGTCAGCACTGCCGGCGAGTGATGCTCTTGCAGCAATCGTGGCATTGGTGATGATGGCGGTCTACATGAGACGCTTCAGACGCATGGAAAAAGACCCGATGAACACTCCAGCCGTGGAACTGTCAGAGCGCGAGCGAATAGAAAAAGAGGTGTCAAAGCATGCCAACCGCAACGCCGCAGAGGCTCCGAGACAAGTCGCGCCATGGTCTACAAACACGCCGCGCTACTCTTCCCTTGACAGTTGACGTGGCAAAAGACGGATACGAAAGCCACCATACCTTATTCAATAAGTAAGTGCTGAGACAAGAAAATCAACATCACGTCTACACCATTGCTTATGGAAAGGAAACGGAAACTAATTCAGAACACTTACTTAGTATTAACCCCTGACAGTACAAAACAATGAAATCAATCGTTATCACCGGCGGTGCCGGATTCATCGGCTCACATGTTGTCCGGCTCTTTGTGAACAAATATCCTGAGTACAAGATTATAAATCTCGACAAACTCACCTACGCCGGCAACCTCGCAAACCTAAAGGATGTTGAGGGAAAGCCGAACTACAGGTTCGTAAGAATGGACATCTGCGACTTCGATGCGTTCCACCGCCTGATGCAGGAGGAGCACGTTGACGGTATAATACATCTCGCGGCAGAGAGCCATGTCGACCGTAGCATCAAGGATCCGTTCACCTTCGCACGCACAAACGTCATGGGCACCCTGACACTGCTACAGGCTGCGAAGCTCTATTGGGAATCCCTGCCGGAGGGATATGAGGGGAAACGCTTCTATCATATCTCTACTGACGAGGTCTACGGAGCACTCGAAATGACCAAACCGGAGGGCATCGAACCACCGTTCACCACCACGGCATCATCCTCTGAACATCATCTTGCATACGGAAAGGATTTCTTTTACGAGACGACAAAGTACAACCCGCACTCCCCATACTCAGCATCAAAGGCAAGTTCCGACCATTTCGTACGTGCTTTCCATGACACTTACGGCATGCCTACAATAGTGACTAACTGCTCAAACAACTACGGTCCGTATCAGTTCCCGGAGAAACTGATTCCGCTTTTCATAAACAACATTCGCCACCGCAAGCCGCTGCCGGTCTACGGAAAGGGCGAAAACGTGCGCGACTGGCTGTATGTCGTGGACCATGCACGTGCCATTGACGTAATATTCCATAACGGAAAGATTGCCGAGACATATAATATCGGCGGATTCAACGAATGGAAAAACATCGACATCATCAAGACTGTCATCAAGACTGTCGACCGCCTGCTCGGCCGTCCTGAAGGTGCCGACCTCGATCTCATCACATACGTTGCTGACCGTCTCGGCCATGACGCACGCTATGCCATAGATTCCACAAAGTTACAGAAGGAACTTGGCTGGGAACCGTCCCTGCAATTTGAGGAAGGAATAGAGAAGACCGTAAGATGGTACCTTGAGAACGAGGCGTGGATGGATAACATCACAAGCGGCGAATACGAGAAATATTATGAGTCAATGTACTCAAACCGATAAGAAACATACAGAAGTTTCTCGGGAATGGTACAGGAATTATCCAGGAATGATACAGGAGCTCCTGAGAAAACTTACTCAACCCGCTAACACAGAGAGGAAAGAAAAGCGTGATAGTTTGCATTGCAGAGAAACCGTCTGTCGCCCGCGACATAGCGAAAGTCATAGGGGCGACACAGGCAAAACAGGGATATATCGAGGGAAACGGCTATCAGGTGACGTGGACCTTCGGCCACCTGTGCACACTGAAAGAGCCTAATGACTACACAGAACAGTGGAAGCATTGGGCTCTCTCGTCATTGCCGATGGTACCTGCACGTTTCAGCATCAAGCTGATTGAGGATGAAGGGATAAAGAAGCAGTTTGCCGTCATCAAGAAGCTGATGCAGAATGCCGACGGCATAATCAACTGCGGTGATGCCGGACAGGAAGGAGAACTTATACAGCGATGGGTGATGCAGAAAGCCGGTGCCAAGTGTCCGGTCAAGCGTCTGTGGATAAGTTCACTGACGGAGGACGCTATCCGTGAGGGCTTTAATAACCTGAAAGATCAGAAAGAGTACGAGACACTGTACCTTGCAGGCATAAGCCGCGCCATCGGCGACTGGCTTCTCGGCATGAACGCCACACGTCTCTACACGCTGAAATACGGGCAGAACCGTCAGATTCTCTCCATCGGGCGGGTCCAGACACCGACTCTCGCCCTCATTGTCAACAGACAAAGGGAGATAGAGAACTTCGTTCCGGAGCCTTATTGGGTGCTTTCCACAATATTCCGCGGCACGACCTTTACCGCCACCAAGGGAAAATATCTGAAGAAAGAGGAAGGAGAGTCTGCCTTCTCCATCATCGAAGGCAGACCGTTCACTGTCACAAAGGTTGAGAAGAAAAAGGGGAAAGAGCAATGTCCACAGCTCTTTGACCTCACATCCCTGCAGGTCGAGTGCAACAAGAAGTTCTCCTACTCGGCTGACATGACACTGAAAACCATCCAGTCACTGTACGAGAAGAAATTCACGACATATCCGCGTGTCGACACACAATATCTTTCTGACGACATCTACGCCAAATGTCCGCAGACTCTCAACGGACTTTTCCAGACAAAATATGCAGGACAGGCTCCGTATGCCGGCCTTGTACGCCCGTTGGGAGGCAAGAAACTGCCGAAGTCAAAGCGTATCTTCGACTCCTCAAAAGTAACGGATCACCATGCCATCATCCCTACCGGAGTACCTCCGCAGGGACTCACCGATGCTGAGAAAAACGTCTTTGACCTTATCGCACGACGCTTCATCGCAGCTTTCTATCCGGACTGTATCATCAGTACAACTACCGTCAACGGTGAGGTACAGGGAGAACAGGAGAAGGTGGAGTTCAAAGTCAGCGGCAAAGAGATCCTTGAACCGGGATGGCGCATTGTATTCTCAAAAGAAAAGAAGCCGGAGACAACCAGCGACACCTCCATTGCGGAGAGTGAGAAAAAGGACGAAGAGGAGCGCACATTGCCAAATTTCGTGAAAGGAGAGAGCGGTCCGCACACGCCGACACTGACAGAAAAGCAGACGGCACCTCCGAAATACTACACAGAAGCGACACTCCTCCGCGCCATGGAGACGGCGGGAAAATTCGTTGAAGACGAGACTCTGCGCGCCGCACTGAAAGAGAACGGCATCGGCCGCCCGTCATCCCGCGCCGGAATCATAGAGACACTGTTCAAACGCCACTATATCCGCCGCGAACGGAAGAACCTCCTTGCCACACAGACCGGAACGGATCTGATAGACATAATACGTGAGGAATTGCTGAAATCCTGTGAACTGACAGGTATCTGGGAAAAGAAACTGCGTGACATAGAGCATCACAAATATGACGCACAGCAGTTTATCTCGGAACTGAAGCAACAAGTCTCGGAGATTGTCCTGCAGGTTCTCCGAGACAACAGTAACCGCCGCATAGCCATAACGACCGATGACGACTTGAAAAAGAAGAAGAAAAAGAAATGATGCACTATGCCCCAGTGCCGGAATCCGTATCCTTTCCGCCGGCCTTCCCGGAATAAAGGTCCTCACCCTCGTGCAATTCTTTTCTGAAACTCTCCCAGTCCTGGAATCCGACAAACAATGCGAGACGGTCAAGAGCCTCCTTGGACGGACGTTCATGCATGCGCTTAAGCAGTTTGTTCTCCACCTCGGCAAGCAGCCGGCTTATATCTTTCTTCATGACATTGATAATTTTATCTTGGGTAAAACAGTACCGGCGAGAGCAAATAAAACCAGTCTTCAATTTGCCGGGCATAGCTTATCGTCGTGCAAAGATAATGCAAACCGAACGCAATGGAACTTGTTCCAAATTGCTGAGGTGCAGCTTATCTTATGCAAAGATAATGCAAACCGAACGCAATGGAGCTTGTTCCAAATTGCTGAGGTGTAGCTTATCTTATGCAAAGATACACAATTTATCCGACATTCAACCACTACTGATATAAAAAAATGAAAGAATTACAGTTAAAGTACGGATGCAATCCGAACCAGAAACCTTCACGCATCTTCATGCAGGAGGGAGAGTTGCCTATCGAAGTGCTTAACGGCCGTCCGGGCTACATCAATTTTCTTGACGCCCTGAACTCATGGCAACTTGTCAAGGAGCTGAAAGAGGCAACGGGACTGCCTGCTGCCGCAAGTTTCAAACATGTCAGCCCTGCCGGTGCCGCTGTAGGACTTCCACTTTCAGACACCCTGAAGAAAGTCTACTTTGTTGACGACATCAAAGTCCCTCTCACTCCTATTGCCTGCGCATACGCCGCAGCCCGCGGTGCCGACCGTATGTCAAGCTACGGTGATTTCATTGCACTTTCCGACACTTGTGACGAGGCCACAGCTCTCATCATCAAGCGCGAGGTCTCCGACGGTGTCATTGCACCTGACTACACCCCTGAGGCACTCGCCATTCTGCAGGAGAAGCGCAAGGGCACGTATAACGTAATCAAGATAGACCCGGCATACAAGCCTGCGCCGATAGAGACGAAGCAGTGCTTCGGCATCACTTTCGAGCAGGGCCGCAACGAAGTAAATCTCGCCGACAACGCACTCTTTGAGAATATCCCCACACAGGCAAATAACTTCACAGAGGCAGCGAAGCGCGACCTCATGATAGCCCTCATCACACTGAAATACACACAGTCCAACTCCGTCTGCTACGTCAAGAACGGTCAGGCCATAGGCATCGGAGCCGGCCAGCAGTCACGAATCCACTGCACCCGCCTCGCCGGCAACAAGGCTGATATATGGTGGCTACGCCAGTGTCCTAAGGTCATGAACCTCCCGTGGAAGGAAGGTATCCGCCGCGCCGACCGTGACAACACCATTGATGTCTATATCTCCGACGACTATGAGGACGTACTTGCAGACGGCACATGGCAGATGTTCTTCTCCGAGAAGCCGGAACCGCTGACACGCGAGGAGAAGAAAGCCTGGATTGCAGAGAACAGAGGTGTTGCTCTCGGCTCTGACGCGTTCTTCCCGTTCGGCGACAATATTGAGCGTGCCCATAAGTCCGGCGTGGAATATATAGCACAGGCCGGCGGCTCCGTGCGCGACGACAATGTCATCGAGACTTGCGACAAATACGGAATAACAATGGCATTCACAGGCGTACGCCTCTTCCATCATTAAACCGGTCCGGAGCTGCGTTTCTTTTGTTATATGCTTTATTTATAACAAAAGAAACGCAACCTACGAACTATGGTCTACGAACTATAATCCACTACATATATGGATGATTTTGACTTGATTCTACAGAACGGCATCAGCTTCGGACGCGGCGGTCAGCGTAGCAATACGGATGACAACAAGGTGAAGACGAAGGCGAAGAAGAAAAAATACATCACCGGAGCCCACGGCTCCGGCTCCGCCATGCAGAAAGCCAGATACCGCCAGCAGCGTGCCAGCCGTAAGCACAAGTGATGACACGGTCTCATGCATGACATACTTCACAGTGTCATCCACCTTAAGCGGCCCAACGGCAATAACGCCGGTATTCAAAGCCGCTTGACAAACAAGAAGAGCCCCTTAAAAGAAAAATAAAGCTCCCGTCCGATGGACCGGAGCTTTATTTTTCTTTAAGGCTATCCGCCGCAAGATTACTCAGGCTTATGCCTCTCCGCCGTTACCGTTGGAGAACGGCGCGATTGTGCGCGACACCGGTGCTCCCGGCATCTGAATCTTGCCGAACTGCTGCTCATAACGCTTAATGTTGTCCTGTAATGCTGCAAGGAGACGCACAGCATGCTCCGGAGCAAGAACCACACGTGTCGCCACAGTGGCTTTCGGCATCGCCGGAAGCATTGTAGCAAAATCCACAACGAACTCAGAATGCGAATGACTTATAACCGCAAAATTGGAATAGTGGCCGAGAGCGACCTCCGGCTGTATCTCCAACTGCATCTGCTGCTGATTGTTTTTTTCCATGATATATATTTTTTTAGTTAATGGTATATGTCCTGATTATATCGGCCACGCTCTTTCATAGTCCTGCAAAACGCCATGGCCTGCCAAATGTCTCAAACAAAAAAGACTTGTCCCTGCTCATCTTATGCAGCCTGTCTTATGCAAAGACAGTGCAAATGAGCGTAAAGAATGCTTGCTTTCAATTTGCCGAGTGCAGCCTGTCTTATGCAAAGATAGGAAATAAATCTGACATTACCAAATAAGACGGCAACAAAATCCATGCAACATGTCACCGCCACACACGCCTCTCGCTACAAAACCGACTATATCACAGACACTTAACGAACATCTTCCATTTCCATGACAACGTAAGAACAATCCGGTTCTTTCCCTGAAAAATCACAGACTTCCAAGAAAAAAAGCGTCACACGTCACCCTCTTCGCCATCCTCCACCCTGTCCGACGATACAAGACAGACATGTTCTCCCGTCATCGGATGAACGAACTCCAGACGGCGGGCATTAAGAAGAAGACGTCCGGCATGCCTTCCGTACAGGTCATCACCGACAATCGGCACACCAAGTCCGTCGGGATAAGCACAGTGGACGCGGAGCTGATGGGTGCGTCCTGTCTTCGGAAACAGTTCCACAAAGGTCTTTCCCTCACGCGTGTACATTATATTATAGTAAGTCTCCGCAGCCTTGCCGCTCTCCAAGTCAACACGCTGGCGTGGACGGTTAGCATAATCAGACGATAACGGCAGGGCTATCAGTCCTGACGACGGACAGGAACAGATACCGTCAAGCACGGCAACGTACATTTTCTTCATCTCACGCCGCGCAAACATGCCCTGCACTGTGCGCTGCATCTCTTCCGTCTTGGCAAACAGCAGTATACCGGAAGTCTGCATGTCAAGTCGGTGACAGGCATAGACGGGAACGGAATCTGAGGAAAGAATATCCTGCGCTGACAGACGCCGGCCCTTCCCCGGAACAGAAAGCATTCCTGCAGGCTTGTCCACGGCAAGGAGCCACCTGTCCTCGAAAACCACAGGAAGTTCCGTCCTGTCTTCCTGAAGAAGCAACGGATTTTCCTCAACTTCAACACCTTGCAGCATAAAGTCAAGTACGGGCTTGCATTTCCCCTGACAAGCGGGATAGTATTCACCATGGCGGCGTATCTCGCCAACAGGTGATTCTCCCCACCAGAACTCCGCTATGGCCAGCGGACGATACCCATGCAGGAAGGCATGTTGCAGTAGTTTCGGAGCACAGCACTCACCTGTTCCGGAAGGCGGAACGCCGACCGGAGTGGCGGAGAATATCTCCGTGAGGCTCCTCCGCTCCCCTCTGCCGTTCAGCATGACGAAGCGGTCAAAGAGCCAGCGTTGCAGGCTGTCCGACAGTCTCTTACGCAACAGTTTCCGTTCCGCCAGCCTCAGGTCATAAGCTGCCACGGTTTCCTCCAACGGACGCAGGGATTCTTTCACGGAGAACTTCATCCGCCGCAGCTCCGCTTTCTGGAACTGGCTCTCACGGTTAAGAGCCTCACCGTTCTCCCCTGACGCACGGCGGGCGGCACGACGTAGCTTGCTGTCTGCCATAAACTCACGGTAGGCTGCGATGCGACGCTCCCCTTCCTCCTTTGCCTTGGCAAGAGCGGCACAGTCAAGAAGATGACGCGGCGAGCTTTCCAACCCGGCAATCTCTGCATTCAATGCAGAAATCTCAGCCTCATGGACTGAGAAATACCCGTCCGGCTGCAAATAATCGAAGACGGCAGGCACCCATCCGTGCCAGTCCGCCCTGCCGAAAACCTGACCGGAATAGGCACGGAGATAGCCGGTGTTTCCAGCACCGTCGCTGACGACAAGCACACCGAACATCTTTCCTGTGCCGACGTCACTGTTCCAGACCGTCATTCTGCGGATTTCTTCCTGCACAGCCGTGGCGGCATGCATGCATAACGGATGGGGACGGTAGTAAAACGGGCAGTTCAATTTGTCCGGAAGGGCATGACGTGTGTCCAAGGGGAAAAAGCATGAATCCATAAATCAGTTCTGTTGTCAGTCAATTCCACGCATACTGTTCCATGCCTTATCTTACGAAGCGGCTAAACTGGATCATCATGGCAAAGTTCCCGTCAGACGGCAAAGCCCATATAAGCGCGGAACTGCCTAAATGCTATGCAAAGGTACTAAATATCCGTCATTTATGCTACAAATATGGTGATTATCATATCCTTATGTAGATTTAAATCAAAAAAGGAAATCTTTACAATTATTTTTAAGTGTAAAATTTGCAACAAACAAATAATGTCATTACCTTTGCATCGTGTTTTTCATAGTATTAGATTTAAGGTTAACAAAGATTGGGACAGAGCGCTGTCCCTTTTTCTTTTTAAATACTTCATATCAAACCTGAACAAAGGTTATTTCAAACCGTTATCTTTCATATCGTAAAAGGTAACCTTTCGCCTCATAAAACGTTACCTTTTACCATGCAAAACGTTACCTTTTGCCACACGAACCGCAACGGTTTATGTCAGCGCATGTTATCACACGAAGACTCAGGCAGTTACATTCAATTCCACAACAACGGCGAATCCGGTTCTTGGATTCAATGGAACCTTCTGACGACATGCTCATGTCAAATATTCACCGGCTATATATATATATTTCTTCTTCTTTTGATATACGTCCGGAAAATAAGTAACTGTTGAAAATTGTTTTATAATTGAATGTTTTCTTACTAACACTTGTTCTTTTTCCCGCTTAGTGCTTGCCGTTCTGTCACAATGCCTGCATTGTCCCTTCAAGCCGGTATGCTAACCGTCTAAAAAGCAGTTGAACCAGTTGCCCGGAGTTATGGCTTGCTTCGGCAAACAGTTTGTTTTTCGGAACGGATATGGTGCGCGTATCGGTATGAAGATATGCGTAATCGGCTGTGAAAGTCCATTCGTCGTTAAGGTTACAAGCCGCGTCAAGATCATAGTCGGTCATTTGCTCCGGTTGCAGTTCCTGATTACGGTGAGCATACATATACAGTTCTCTGATGTTTGGATAGCGGAATCCCTTGCCATGGTTGTATTTCAACTCGGCAGGAAGACAACGGGCGGAAGACAAAACCGGTCCGCGGCACCCATTCGTTGCCAAACTGTGCTGAATGTTCGAGGGTTTCCCTCATGAAGTATCTTTATCAAGTCATCCGTCATAGTATGCCCTGCTTCAAATGTTCCACAAAATTGTCGATACTGTCCATGCAGGCGACGCAACGGGAATAATAAGTTTATGCACTTATAAAGTTTGCCGGTGTGAATTGATTCATGGATTTCCATACCATGGGAACCATTTCAGGACAAATTAATTGAGCTTTATATAATTTCTTATCTTGTTGTCGGGGTTCAGCGCATTCTGGTCTGAAAGCACGAGGGTTTTGACCATGTGCAGGGTACCCTGCTTGTATTTCCGGAAATGCGGCGAGGCTATATGTGATTTATAGGCTGCCTCGCTGGCATAAGTCTCAAGTATAGTGATGTTGCATGGATTTTCCTTCTCGGCAACAGCGTACATTGTCAGCACACCGGGTTCGGTGCGCAATGACACATCTCCGACCTCCATGGCATACTTGAGATACTCATCGCGGTATTCCGGATATACCTCTATCTTTGAAAGCCGGATAATGCCATCGGCCTGCATGGGCAGTTTGTGGCACATCGACGGAGCGTCATCAAAACGCCGGCACCGGCCTATAATCTCCCCGGTAGCAAGATAGGAATATGTCGGAAACTCAAACAGCACGGGTTTGAACACATTGTAGTCGATATTGCCGTCGCTGTCAAGAATTTCCGGTGATGCGTAGGTATTGGCTATCGTGCAGATGAAATTGTCAAACCCCTCGGATTTGTACACATCCACCACATCAAGTTCCATCGTCAGCGGTGCTTCCTCTATGACCGGAGAACCATTTTCTCCACGTTGCCATCTGAACACGTTCGATTTATCCGTCTGTGCTCCACTGACTGTGCCTACATAATCGGCCTTCGGAAGCATATCACGGTCAACAATGTTGACCGACAGTTTTTTAGATTCCAGTATGCCTTGGTTGGTATGGTGCCGGTCGCTCATGCTGACGAGTATATGGTCATGCCCGATGATTCCGACATGTGACACGACAAGCCAGTTTACCGAGCCGTTGACTTCCGCACCTATCACCGTTATCGGCATCGGATAGAGTGCGAGTTTCTTGCCGATATTTACTTTTTCCATGATGTCTGTATTTTTTATAATCTGCTCTTGTCCGTAAACGCCTGACGTAAGGGTTGAGAACAAAACAGGTAAAAGAATCCTATATAATTTCATAATGAGCGTTTAATAGTGCTGATATTCTGCAGGATTTCCATTTAAGCTTGATTTTCAATTCTGTATCTGATTGTTCAATTCTTTCATCTTAATTTCAGTTTTTCAATCCAGGAACCAACTGATTCACGGGCTTGTTCACGATTGTTCCGGGCTGTCGCGCCACGCACGGCAAGTCCTTCGGCTACGGTTGCACCTTTACAGGCACCGGCAACATATTTTTCGGTACTTGAAAGTCCGCTACCCTCATGGGTGCAGAAGGGAACGACAGTCTTTCCGTTCCAGTCATGTTTTTCCAAGAATGTATATACAGGCATGGGCATGTCGCCCCACCAGTTGGGATAACCGATGAAAACAACATCATAGTCCTCTACCCTCACATCTCCTTTTATTGCCGGACGGCCCTTCCGTGCCTTTTCCTGTTTGGCAATCTCCACCACCTCATCGTAAGAATCGTGTGGATAATCCTTTTCAGGCACAATCTCGAAAAGAGTGCCGCCGGTGACTTCACCTATCATTTTGGCTATTATGTGAGTATTGCCCTCCGAGATGTTGCCTACACCGTAGTTTTCGCCCGTGTGAGAGAAGAAAGCCACAAGAATCTTTTTACCTGATATCGATGTTCTCATACTTTTATCGTTTGTTGTCTTTGACTCGTTTTCAGCCTTTGCATTATTGTTTGCACACGACACCATCGAGAGAGCCGATGCTATGAACAATGCGACGATACTTATTATTTTTTTCATTTTTGATTGGGATTTAACGGTCCGTAATAGAATGATGCCGTCGCGCCGCCATCTATGAGGAAGTCTGCACCGGTGATGAACGCCCCTTGCTGCCGCATGAGCAGTTCGGCGACATTGGCAACCTCGTCGGCTGTGCCGGGTCGTCCTGCCGGACACTTTGCGAACATGTTTTTATAGAAGTCGCCGCGCGGTCCGTTGAACTCGTCGACGGCAAGCGGTGTGACGATGATGCCGGGAGAAATGGAATTGATGCGTGCGCCGCGTTCTCCCCACCTGACAGCCTCTGCCATCACCCGCTTCACGTTGCAGCGCTTAGCCATCTGATAGGCATGTAGTGTATCCTTTATGTTCTCCGGTTGGAGCATATCGAGCGAAAGCAATTCCTCGGTCGGAGTTGTAGCAAGCAGCCGGTCCTGTTCCTGAGTCAGGGCAGGCATACGGTGTCCGCTCTGGCTGGAGATTGTCACACCTGTTCCTCCGTGTTTTATCACCTTGCCGACTTCTTCAAGAAGTACGGCAGTACCATAGAGGTCTACACGCAGTATCGTTTCTACAGGTGCCTGGCTCGGCGAAACTCCGGCGGCATTGACAAGCATCGAAATCTCGCCGTATTTCCGAGCCTCGGCGATTAACGCAAGAATCGACTCGCGGCTTGACAAGTCCATTTCAAACGGCACTGCGTCAAATCCGGCATTGTTCATCGTGGCGCATATCGCCCTGGCATTGTCAATACTGAGGTCGCCCGCCACAATCTTCATGCCGTAGCCCATACGCCGGGCTATTGCCATACCTATCTGACCGGCTCCGGTCAGTATCATTACGTCTTTGTTCATCTGATTCTGTTTTTTGATGATGCAAAATTAATATCTTTCCAAGAAATCATCTTTACCATAAATACGGAATTAATAACCACTTTTACGGATTCCCGTCACAGTGAATGTTATCACTATATTCAAATCAAAGTTTATTACCGAAAGAGTGCAGCCGCCACCGCATGAGTGTTTCCTGCTGCCGGGAAATAGGCGACAAGCGTTTTGGTACTGCCGGACGGTTCGAGCGGCTGTGGCTCATAAGCAATTGAAGCCTCATCGTCCGAACAGGATGCCATCAGTGGCATGACACTGACCATAAACATCATAAAGAGATAAATACGTTTCATCTCATTTATTATTTTATGGTAAGTAACTGTTGGAAATTAGTTTATACTAAAAACGCAGTTGTTTTTTCAGGCGGTTAGTGTACGGAACCGAAGGAGCAATGCGGGCATTGTGACTGAGTGACAAGCACTAACTGACAAAAAAGAACGTTTTCGTTAAGCCAAATGAGCAGAGTTAAGTTCACTTGAACTCTGCCATGGCGAGAAAAGGTAGAATGAAATTCAACAAGGTTTAGTGAGAAAATATTATATTGTGAACTAATTTTCAATAGTTACTTATTTTTTTGATTCCGGCTGTAAAGTCAGCTGTTTTTTCACGAACCACACACAGATTACAGATACAATAGCCGTCTCCAGCAGTTGCTTACAAACATAAAGGGACACTTCATTTGCGAAGTGTCCCTTTATGTTTGTAAGAATCCAAGACTGTCTGACAGCCATTCCGCAACTATCCGCGGCAAAACCGCCGTACGGAAGAATCAGACTGTCCTATGATTTATTTTGTATAGAGCGCAACGATTGTCTCGTAGAGTTCCTGCTTGCCGGAAGTCTGCTTCGGTTCACCGTTCTTCTTTCCGTACTCGTAAACCTGCTCGAGAGTCAGCTTGCCATCCTCGAAGTCCTTGCCCATACCGCTGTCGAAAGAAGCATAGCGAGCCTTCACCATTGCAGGAATGTCAGAGTTCTCCATGATGTCAACAGCATTGAGGAGTGCGCGTGCGCATGCGTCCATGCCGGAGATGTGTGCGATGATGATGTCCTCAAGGTCTGTTGAGTTGCGGCGAGTCTTTGCATCGAAGTTTGTACCGCCGGGAGCGATACCGCCGTTGCGTACGATCTGCATCCATGCCTGTGTCAGTTCGAAGTTGTCGATAGGGAACTGGTCTGTGTCCCATCCGTTCTGCGCGTCACCGCGGTTAGCATCGATAGAGCCGAGCATGCCCTCGTCAACAGCGCAGGCGAGCTCATGCTCGAAAGTATGTCCTGCAAGAGTTGCGTGGTTGACCTCTATGTTTACCTTGAAGTCCTTCTCCAGACCGTGAGCCTTGAGGAAACCGATAACGGTCTCTGTATCTACGTCGTACTGATGCTTTGAAGGCTCCATAGGCTTTGGCTCAATGAGGAAGTTGCCCTTGAAGCCCTTTGAGCGTGCATAGTCGCGTGCCATGCGGAGCATGGTCGCCATGTGCTCCTTCTCGCGTTTCTGGTCGGTATTGAGAAGAGACATGTAGCCTTCACGGCCGCCCCAGAACACATAGTTCTCCGCACCGAGCTTGATGCCTGCGTCGATGGCGTTCTTTATCTGTACGATAGCGCGTGCGACAACATCGAAGTCAGGGTTGGTGGATGCACCGTTCATATAGCGTGCATGGCCGAAGACGTTGGCTGTAGACCAAAGGAGCTTGATGCCGGTCTCGTCCATCTTCTCCTTGAGATAGTCGGTGATTGCTGTGAGGTTTGCCTCATATTCCTCGATGGAGTTTCCCTCGCTGACAAGGTCAACATCGTGGAAGCAGTAGTAAGGAAAACCGAGTTTCTGCATTATCTCAAAGCCTGCGTCAGCCTTGTTCTTTGCTATCTCCACGGCATCCTTGCCCTGGTTCCAAGGGAAAGACTTGGTCGTGCCGCCAAACTGGTCACCTCCCTCTGCACAGAGAGTGTGCCACCATGCCATAGCGAAACGCATCCATTCCTTCATAGGCTTGCCTGCAACTACGCGCTCAGCGTCGTAGTAATGGAACGCCATTGGATTCTTTGACTCAGGACCCTCGTACTGGATCTTGCCAATCTCTGGAAAATACTCTTTTGCCATTTTCTTTTTGTTTTAGTTATTGTTGGTTGTATTAATGTATTGAATTCTTTTTGCTGAAAGCAAGGCAAAGTTACGAATAAATTGCGTAACAGCCAAGCAAACATATCAGAAAAACGATGTTTCCGAACATTTTCACCATCTATCCGACATATTTTACCTCCATGGATGAAGGTGCATGAATGACCTGAGCCTGTTATTTCCCGTTGTATCTGGTCATTGTCTTCACTATCTGGCTTGAGTTGTCACAACGCGGCGTGATGAGAAGGATGTCGTCATGCTCAGCCACAATGAAATCTTTCAGACCGTTTATGACAGCTTTCCTTCCTGACGGGAGAATCACAAGGCAGCCTTCTGTATCGGAGAGGACAGCGTCCGTGGACAGCGTCACATTTGCCCTGCTGTCGGTGGAGACAGCTTCATAGATACCGTGCCACGCACCTATGTCTGCCCATCCGAAGTGGCATTCGCGCAGACATATATCCTTGCATTTCTCAAGCACTCCGGTTTCCATGGAGAGATTCGGGCACATGGAGTAATAGTCTGTTATCCACGCCTCCTCCTGCAACGCGGAAGCACCCTCTGTCGTGCCGAAAAGGCGTGCCACGGAAGGCATGACGGCAGCAAGATGGTCACGGACGGTCTTCGTGGAGAGGACATACAGTCCCGTGTTCCAGAGAAATTCCCCGCTTTTCATGAACATCTCGGCAAACTCGCGCTCCGGCTTTTCCGTGAATGACTGTACTGTATAGAAATTGCCATGCCTGCCTTCACCGTATTCAAGAGGCTCTCCTTTCTGAATATATCCATATCCCGGCTCCGGGCGTGTCGGACGTATGCCCATGGTAAGCAGCCTCTCATGACGGCTGGCGTACCCGAGGCTCTCGATCACGTCGTCACGGAAAGCTTCATCGTCGAGTATCATCTGGTCAGCCGGAGTTACTATCATCGTAGCGTCAATGTCCCTGGCATTGATGCGGTGAGTCGCCCATGCTACGATCGGGGCGGTATTGCGTCTTATCGGTTCGCAGAGAAGACGTTCGTCGGAGAGTTGCGGCAACTGCGTACGTACTATGTCTTCATAGTCTGCATATGTCGAGACATAAATATTCTCCTCGGGGAGAATATTTATGAACCGTTCGTATGTCCGCTGCAAAAGGGAGTTTCCTGTACCGAAAAGGTCGAGAAACTGCTTCGGTTTTTCCTCACGGCTTACAGGCCATAGCCGCCGGCCCCTGCCGCCGGCAAGTATGAGGCAGTAATAATGGGCTGTCCTCCCGGACTGCCGCAATAGTGTGTCTTCCTGTATTTTCATTGTATATAGGGTGTTTGTGCCGGCTATGCTTTCGGCAAGCACTCAGGATTCTTCCTGTGGAAGCCGTAGTTTCAATATTCAATCTTATCACTCTTCTCGCGCCATGCACGGAAGGCTGTCAGTGCCTCGTTGCGCATAACATTGACGCAAGGAACTTTTCTTTCGGACATTTCGCGTCCTATCTCATCGTAAATGAACTTGTCACTGAAATTGATATCTGCCGCATCGGCTGCGGTATTACCATAATATATAGTATTTATGCCGCTCCAGTATATAGCGCTGAGACACATCGGACATGGCTCACAAGAGGTATATATGACGCAGTCCGCAAGCCTGAAAGTCCCAAGCTTACGGCAAGCCGCCCTTATTGCCGAAACTTCGGCATGGGCTGTAGGGTCATTATTCGCCGTCACACGGTTCGCGCCGGTGGCAATAATCTCACCGTCTCTTACGATGACCGCACCGAAAGGGCCGCCGCCGTTCCTGACATTCTCAACGGAAATGTCAATGGCTGTCTGCATAAAATTTCTATCCTGCTCTGTAATTTTCATAGTCTCAAGGAATTCCCGATACAGCACTGCCGCCCTGTCATTCAAAATTTCCGGAACATCCATCCAATATAAAGACCGGAATACAGGTATTACGGCTGTGCTTCTCATGTTATTTCAATTGCAAAGATAACATATTTCGTGGAGATAAGGGAAGAAAATTGTTAAATAATTCTTAATTCCATGCAACTTTCAATCCAAGACTTTCAACTTTCAACTTTTATTCGTACCTTTGCAGAACAAAGATACTGTTCACCCAGATGGCGGAATAGGTAGACGCGTTGGTCTCAAACACCAATGCCGCAAGGCGTGCCGGTTCGATCCCGGTTCTGGGTACTCAGAAATAAAGGTATGGCGGGCAGTGTGATGCCCGTTTATTTTGGCGGTAAGGAAGATTGGGGAATTCTGGTACAAAATGTTTGTGTCAGGATTCTTATATTTTTGTCGCCTGTCTGAAAATCAATATTATTAACTGCTAATTTTAAAATCTAAAAGATATGGGATACATGTCAAAAGAAGGCTATGAGAATCTCGTGGCCGAACTCCAGCGTTTGGAGTCTATAGAACGTCCGAAGGCTTCCGCCGCTATTGCCGAAGCACGCGACAAGGGCGATCTGTCAGAGAATGCGGAATATGACGCGGCAAAAGAAGCTCAGGCTCATCTCGAGGACAGAATCAACCAGATGAAGATGACCATTGCAAGTGCCAAGATTATCGACAAGAGCCGCCTCAGCACTGATGCCGTGCAGCTTCTGTCAAAGGTTGAGATGACAAATCTTGCCACAAATGCAAAGATGACATACACAATCGTAAGTGAGCAGGAGGCTGACCTCCGTGCGGGAAAAATCTCCATCCAGACACCTATCGCACAGGGACTTCTCAACAAGAAAGTCGGCGACGAGGTAGAGATAAAGATTCCACGCGGCATTCTCCGCCTGCGCATTGACAGCATTACAATAGAATAACCTTCACACTATAACCTCACAGAAGAGGGGCTATGACACATTTTTTTTGTGACATAGCCCCTCATCATATATACATATTCCTCACACAAGTCTGTCGCATGCTACCCGACAGTGGTATTTCGCAAACGGTTTGCCGTCCTAAAAATGCATGGTAATTCCTGATACGGATTCAATAACGTGAGCCATCATATCCATAGTTACAGCTATTTTGTACTGTATCCTGATACGTTTCCGGGCCGGTTTAACCTTCACCGAAATCAACATCAGTGCAAACATCACAACGCCATCCGAACTTGTTTGTCATTAAACCTTTCTTTAGTTTTTGTTCCTTATATCTCCCATTATTCTTACAGCACCACCTTTGCATACAAGGAAATGTTCTTCGTCTGCCTTGCTCTTCCTAAAAAACATGCACTCCATATCCATCATGTATGTATTGTATCTGCTTCATTAAAAAATCGTTTAATCTTAAAATGTGAACAATATCCTTTCGCCATATGCTCATTATACCTACTTTCGATTTTCTACCGGTGACCATCAATTTCTGCATTGAGTCTACATATTTTTCACAAATCACTCCATTAATTAGATACACAAGAAAAAGAAAAAAATATTGCATAAAATATTTATTTCCTATCTATTCAATATATTAATATCTATATGTCGCTAATTAACAGCAAAAAGCAGTTACTACTTATCATATATACGGAAGATGCGCTCCATCATTTTCCACTTCTGGTCGCTGGTGTCCGTGGGATTGCACTGCTGGAACTGTGAGACAAAGGTCTCCCAGTCTTCCTGGCCGGGGAGCGTGGCAAGATGTGTCATGGCTGCAGTCCAGTCAAAGTCCTCGGGTGCGTCGACAATCATTATGACACGGTTGCCGAGACGGTAAAGTTCCATTTCGAGGATACCTACCTCGCGCATGCCGGCAAGCACTTCAGGACGGGCGTGTATCTCGTCGTGAGCCTCACAGTAGCGGCGTATCAGTTCTTCATCGTCTTTCAGGTCCATCGTCTGGACATAACGCTTTATGAGCTTTCCGTAATTCTTTTGTATATAGCCTTCTGTCATGGTAAAGATAAATTATGTTTGTCAAGTCTTGTGATTTAAGTTGTAAGCTGCTGATACTATCCTGCCGCAAAGCCGCCGTGCCTTCCTGCACCGTAGCAAGCAGGATGCGAGTCGTTTCATGGGGAAGGCACTTAAAGACAGTGCGGCATCATCCATGAAAGATAACACCGCACTGTTCTTTTATATCATTCAAAATTTTCGCGAATCCTCTTTGCTATCTCCTCAAACTCCTCCTGCGACAGTTGGAGCTTTGGGTTTGAGAAAATCATATCCTTCTCCGACTGCATCGGGATGAGGTGAATATGAGCGTGAGGCACTTCAAGTCCGAGCACCGCCTGCCCGACCTTTATACAAGGGAAAGCCTTCTTTATGGCCTTGGCCACACGCTTTGCGAACACCTGGAACTCGGCAATCTCATCATCGTCCATATCGAAGATGTAGTCCACCTCACGGCGTGGAATGACGAGTGTATGCCCTTTCTGTAAAGGATTGATGTCAAGGAAAGCATAGAACTTGTCGCTTTCGGCACATTTGTAGCTCGGGATTTCTCCGCAAGCTATTTTTGAGAATATAGACATAACGGTATTCTTTTTATGTGATTTATATTCAGTTTCCGTCCTTCCGTCAAGGCATAAGACGGTCTTATGCCACCTTGTTCAGTTTCTTTATGATAGAGAAGATGAACAATGCGCTGACAAGGCAGATTCCGGCGAGGACGCCCCAGATTACAGGCAGTGAAACATTCTCACCCCACAGCAGTCCGGGAATCATGACAAGCTGGTTGCCTATGGCTGTTGCCGCAAACCACAAGCCCATCATAAGCCCGGCATACTTAGGAGGAGCCACCTTGCTCACGAAGCTTATTCCTATAGGAGACAGGAGCAGTTCGGCAAAGGTGAGCACGAGATACGTGGAGATAAGGAGGTTGGCGCTTACACGTGCAGGATCGGAACCGGCCTGTATGGCTGCCGCCTGGTCCATAGGGGCGAGCAGACCGGTAGAACCTGCTATCATCAGGCAGAACGCTGCTGCTGCGACAAGCATGCCGAGACCTATCTTCTGCGGGCTTGTTGGCTCCTTGCCCTTACGGTTGAGCCATGAGAACAGGGCTACGCTGACAGGAGTGAGAGCCACGACATAGCATGGGTTGAACTGCTGGAAGATAGGAGCCTTAACGTCAACGACACCGTCAAGCGCATTGTATTTGTAGCAGAGGAACGCCGCGGCGGCAACAATGATAAGGCCTCCGATGCCGCGTCCTTTGGCAGTCTTGTTCTGGTAGAGTGCAAAGAGACCGTATACAATGAATATGCAGGCAACTAGGTTAGTCACGTCAAACGCCATGCTCTGCAGCCCTTCCGATGTTGTCTGCGTATAGTCGCGTGCGAAAAGGGTGAGAGTATTGCCGTTCTGGTGGAATGCCATCCAGAAGAATATCACAACGGCGAAGACAAGGCATAGGCAGACAATGCGCTCTGTTGTCTCTGAACGGGAGAGTTCCGGCACTGCAGTCTGCTGCTTGGAAAGCTTGTCGTTCTTGGACTTCTCTCCGGCAAGCACATGCTTGTATGTGGAAGATGAGAAGTAATAGATAAGTATAGAGACAATAAGGCTGACACATGCCACAGCGAAGGCGAAATGGTAGGAGTCGGCTTCACCTATGCCGAGACTGTTCTGTGCCCATTCCATAATCTTTATGGCAGCCGTAGGGGCGAACATGGCGCCGATATTGATGGCCATATAGAAGAGGCTGAAGCCGGCGTCGCGCTTGTCGGCATACTCAGGAGAGTCATAGAGACGGCCCACCATTACCTGCAGATTTCCCTTGAACAGACCCGTTCCGAGACTGATGAGCACAAGGGCTGCCGCCATGGCTGCGGCTGCCGGGAAGTTGCCGCCGAGAGGTACGGACAGGAGAAGATAACCGAGGAACATGATAAAGATGCCCGTCGTCACCATCTTTCCGAAGCCGAAACGGTCTGCGGCAATACCGCCTATAACAGGCAGGAAATAGACCAGCATGAGGAATGTGGAATAAATAGTACTTGCCAGACCTGCCTCATAACCGAAGTTTGCCTGCAGGTAAAGCAAGAATACGGCGAGCATGGTATAGTAACCGAAACGCTCGCCGGTGTTGGCGAGGGCAAGAGCCCATAAGCCTTTTGGCTGTCCTTCAAACATATTGAATTTTTGTTTTTTTAATGTTCCATGCCCTTTCTCCGCCATTCTGAGGAGAGAGGGACACGGAACGGTTAGTTGGTTTTATGAATTTAGACTGTATATGTCTTATTTTATATTCGGAAGCTCCAGTCCGTAACCGCGCTTCTTATCCACAGCCTTGAGATATATGGCAATGAGGAGTGCGAGAACGCCGAAGCCTGCGAAGACAATGAGAGGCACGGTATAGTCGTAAGGTATGAAATCAGCACCGGAAGCCTTCGCCGCAATGACGGCAGGATTATCCTCGTTTGTGGAAGTCAGGATATTGCCTATGAGCTTAGGCACGAAGCAAAGACCGATATTCTGCACCCAGAAAATCAGACAGTAGGCACTGCCGAGTATCTTCTCATCCACAATCTTCGGCACACTTGGCCACAGAGCCGCAGGCACAAGGGCAAAGGATATGCCGAGAAGAACGATGGTAGAGTAAGCTATCAGTTCACTCTTTGTCTCAGGAAGGACAAAGGCAAAGACGAGATGGCAGCAGATAAGGAGCAGCGCACCGCACATGAGCATTGTAGCACCCTTACCCTTGCGGTCGAGGAAATTGCCAAGGAACGGGGTGATTACCGCCGCGCCGATAGGGAACCATCGGAAAATATTAGAAGCGTCTTCCGCAGAAATGCCGTCAAGATTGCACTGAAGCATATTGGCACCGTAACGCTGGAACGGGAATATCGCACTGTAATATAGCACACAGAGCAGGGCCACAATCCAGAAAGCCTCTGACGTAAGAATCTTGCCGAGGTCGCTGAACTTGAATTCCTCCTCCGGATCCGACTCCGTTGCAGACTCTCCTGTCTGGCTGTCAAGTTTCTTGTCCATGAAGGTGAACACTGTATATGTTATCAGTCCGATGAGGAGAAGCACCGTGCAGAATGCCACAGGAGCAACCACCGTGCCCATCTTCTCAGCTATGATAGGAGAGATGGAGAAGATGGCAAACACGCCGACACGCGCTATGGCCATCTCAAGACCCATGGCAAGAGCCATCTCCTTGCCTTTGAACCATTTTGCTATAGCCTTGGAAACTGTCGTACCGGCCATCTCGCAGCCGCAGCCGAATATCATGAATCCGAAGCATGCCATCTTGGCACTGGCAGGCATGCTTACCCACCATGAGTTGAGCCACTCTGCGAAAGCTGTGGTCTGGAACCACTCAGTGATGCCTACAAACTTTATCACGGCACCTACAAGCATCATTGATGCCGACAGCTCGCCGGTGAAGCGGATTCCTGTCTTGTCAAGAATCACACCGGCAATGATAAGGAAACCGCAGACATTTACTATATACTCTGAAGCGGCATACGTACCGAACACATCAGGAGTCCATCCACGCTGGCTCTCCATAAGAGCCTGAATAGGAGACATCACGTCCACGAACATGTATCCGAAGAACATCATGGACGCAATGAGCACAAGTGCTGTCCAGCGCATTGCCGGAGAGTCACTTAGCTTTTTCTGTATTATTTCTGTCATTTTGTTATAAAAATTGTTACTTACAGAATGCAAAGGTAATAATAATTATTCAATTATTGACCATTCTTAACAAAAAAAAGACTTTCCACAAAGCATTCTGTATAAAAAACAGCGGGTATGACATCGTCACGACATTATGCCTTGCCAGTCATTCATTAAAATCACAAAAAGTCTTGGAATCCTTATTTCCTTACATTAGTATTTATATGATTCCACCGATTTCATCAAATCAGCACTTACTGAAACATATCAAAATAAAGGGCTTTAATCCATTTTGTCACTGTCACTTCTTTAATATTCTCAGCCGGATATTTGTCCTGATATACTTTAGTCAAGTCTTGTCTCAAAGTAAGGCGTCCTGCCATTGACGGCATAAATAATTTCACGTCATACACTTCACAATAATGTCCATATTCAAGGGTGAGCATCCCGGCATCTTCGTCATAGTGGTATGTCCCTTCATATGTCGTATAAGTAGGATGTCCGCTATTATCCCGAAGGCTGACTGCCAATGAAACGTTATCGGAACCAAATCTGTAGGTGGAATAGAACCTAAGGTACATTGCCTCCAGCAATTCCTGCCTGACAGCATCAGACAGCTCTTGGTTGTCCGCAACGACCTTGACATCATAATACTCTTTCGTATAAATATTCTGTGCATCCTCCCACAACCCTGCAAGAGCACAGGAATACACGTCTATGTCCGCAAAACAATTAGGTTTACCCTTCAAATGCACAATAGTATGCCCAATATCATTCGTTCTGACGGTCAATGTTCTGCCTTTGACATCCACATCTGCAATCCGAGGATTATCCACAGACACCTGCAAATCCGAAATATTCGAATTCGTCACCTCTATCGTTCCACTATAACCGTGCCAAAGATATATCTTATTCTTTGACAACTCTATTTCCGTATATACCTCTTCTTCTATTTCATTCTGACAACTTAAGAAGAAGAAAGCCGAAATGACCAAAAGTATGTATTTTATATTCATATATTCCAAACATCAAAAGGAATAAACCAGCATAGAGGCACATTTCACCTCTATGCTGGTTTCACTTTATCAACGTTTTCCTATAAAAGGCAAGATGCTCATATCGCTATCTTTATATAGTACCCCATAGGCACGGAATGTTATTGAACCATTTTGAGTATCTTTCACCAAATAATACCCAGTAGTACCGGCATTTAATCCCTGCCCAAAATTTGCATGAAAGTACACATCATATTGTTTGACAAGTTCGTAAGTTGTTAATGTTTTTACACAATACAAGAACTCATCCAGGACAAAAGCATGACGATTACCTCCTACAAAAACGGGAAAAGAATACTGAAGAGAGCGGCGTATCATTTCCGGATCCCATTTTATCATACTTGGTATATTATTATTGACTACAGTGACCCCACTGGTGTTACTAAAATAATTATATACATTCGCAGATGTTGTTTGCGTTTGAAGAACACATGGAACTGTTTCTGGAGGCCAACTGTCCGTTTCCCCTACTCCCCACAAAGGAGCAGAGTTTGTTTTATCATATATGTCTTTAAATAACGCTGCAACCATATTTATTTTTTCTTGCGAATCTATTTCTCCGAATGGTCCACTATTCACTGTTTTCTTTTCTTTCAAATAAGCCCAATCTATGCTAATACCATTGCAGACCATACCCTCAGGTTCTAAAGCCGCCAAGATTTGAGCAATAGCCGTAACGGCACACCCTGCAGGATGTTGTGTCATAGAGCAAACATCATATTCATCCAATTTAATCCAATCAACAGGATAAAATCCATTATATGGAGCCAATTGATCCCATTCCGTTCCACAAGGTTTCCCATAAGAGCGCACCAACTTCGATCCTAGTTCTTCCATTGGGTCTGAAGGTTCCACTACCCTTGCCATATTCTTGTTCAAGTCAGCTTCTATCGGGTTCTTCTCCACACCATATTTTCTTACATAAAGGTCAATATACTGCGCATCAACATACTTAACAGGAAGGTTTAGACCCTTAGCTATTTTTTCAATAGTTTTGCCCTTATTTGATTGTTCTGAAACTATATTTTCTAAATTATTTTTATAAATCGTTTTTGATAGTTCCAACATAAAATTCATATTTCCCGCAATCGGTTCTTTAGGGATTCTATCATCATTATATGATGGAATATAAGCGATTACAACAGGATATCTATCATCGCCACCAACTATGGCCAATCCCTGTGTACCATCCCCATTATCTATCCGCACCTCATATATCGGAGTTTTAATATTTGACAAATTTCGTGACAAATCATCCTCTCCTAAATAACACTTGCTTGATATTTTGAATTTCGGTGATTTACTAATAGTTTTTGCCTTAGCTATGGCCGACACAGAATTTTGGTTAATGTCTACCATGTAATTTTTGATAATGTCCATAACTTCCTGCTCTGACAATTCCTTGCCTGTTTTTTCATTTAAGCTAAGGACCTCATTTAATGTTAAAGCCATTGGTTCGGAACAGGCAGAGTCTCTCTCCAAATTCACAGAGGCATCATTGTTACAAGATAAACAAAGCAATGTTGCCTGAATTAAAAATAAGAATGTTCGTATCTTCATAGTTATTAGTTTTAAAAACATCGCAAATATAGCATTGTTTTAGATATTTTCAGCAACCACCTCCAAACCCTTGCTATTATTTTATATTATTTAACATCTTTATTAGTCGTTATAAATATTATTAAGAATGTCCGCAGATATGGCATCGCTACGGCATCCATATCTGCGGACATTTCAAACAACTATTTGAATTTGCTTATTTCATTGTCACCGTAAGTGACTGTAAGTCTTCACTGCGTGAGCTGTTGCCAACCATCACATTGTATTTTCCCGGAATGACACGCATGGTGTTTGACTCCTTATCCCAGCATTCGAAGGCATCACGTGGCAAATCCATCACGACATCAGTCTTTTGCCCAGCCTCAACACTGATGCGGCGGAAGGCCTTCAGGGTCTTTATCGGGCCGTCTGTGTCACCGATGCGCTTGATATATATCTGCACAACTTCCTCACCGTCACGGTCGCCCGCATTCTCCACGGTTACGAACATCTTGCCATCCTTATATCGAGGCTTAGAGAATCGGAACTGCGTGTAGCTAAGTCCGTAGCCGAAATGCCACAGCGGAGAGCCTTGGAAGTAACGGTATGTGCGGTTGTCCATCCTGTAATCGAGAAAATCAGGCAAGTCATCCACACTTCTGTAGAACGTAACAGGGAGCTTTCCCGAAGGGTTATAGTCGCCGAAGAGCACGTCAGCGACAGCATCGCCGCCCCTTTCCCCCGGGTACCATGCCTGAAGGATTGCGTCACAGTTTTCGGTCTCCGGCACAAGGGCTACGGCAGAGCCTGAGCAATTGACATAGACTATGCGCTTTCCGCTGTCATGGATAGCCTTTATAAGGTCGCGCTGACACTGCGGAAGCTGTATATCCGTGCGGTCTCCGCCCTTGAAGCCATAGGCACTGACCTTCATTTCCTCACCCTCAAGACGCGGAGATATGCCACCGGCGAAGACAACCACGTCAGCATCTGCCGTCTGTGCGAGAATCTCATCCTGTGAGAGTTCAAGCTTATGATACACATCGAACTCGAAATGTGCCATGCCGCTGACCTGCAGATAGTCCACCTGTATGTCATAATTCCTGCCTGCCACAACATTAATGTCCTTGTTCACGCTCTGCATGCCATGAGCCGTGCGGAACTTATTGTAGACGGTGTCGCCGTTGACAATGATCCGGCAGCCGTCATCAGCCTTCACGCTGAGAGTGACTATACCGTCATTCTCAGGAGTAAACACGGCAGAGTAAGCGGCAGAGAAATTCTCCAGCTCCACTCCCGGGGCAAAGACAGTGTTGCCGCCATTGTCAAGATGCACGGAATTTGTATATAAAGCGGCAGCGACCGGAGTTCCCTTCTGCTCCTTATTGTTCCAATAGACAGCCTCAACGCCCGGCTTTCCCGAGCGTGTGTACAATTCCTTAAAATGACTGATGTTGAGAGAATTGCTCGTATGTCCGCTGCCGTTAATGTATTTTACCATGGCATTCTTTCCGGCCTTTGACCGTATTCCGTCGAGTATTGTCACTGTATGTACAGGATAGCCGCTGTAGTTACCCCACTGCATGACACTGTCATTGGCATTAGGACCTATGACGGCAATCTTCACATCATCCTTATTCAGAGGAAGGATGTTGTTCCTGTTCTGCAAAAGCACCATGGATTCCTGCGCCATACGGTATGCGAGGTCGCTGTGAGCCTTTGAGCATAGATTCTCCTCAGGTATCTGCATCCACGGCACAAGACTGTCAGGATCAAGCTCACCGAGACGGAAACGGCCTACAAGAAGACGTTTCAGCGAAACATCAATATCCTTCTCGCTCACCTCTCCGGCTTTCACCGCAGCCGGAATAGCCTTATATACAGAACCGCAGTTGTTGTCCGTTCCGGCAAGAACGGCCTTGCCGACAGATTCTTCCGGTGTCTTTGTATACTCGTGATGTCCCTTCATGTGGAAGTCGCGGATAGCACCGCAGTCGGAGACGACTATGCCCTTGAAGCCCCATTCGCCGCGGAGTATCTGCTGCAGATAGCGTGTCTGCCCGCAGCACGGCTGTCCGTCAATGCGCTGATAGGCACACATCACCTCCGCAACATCCCCCTCCTGCACCAAGGCCTTGAATGCAGGGAGATACGTTTCCCAAAGGTCCCGTTCAGGAAGGTCTTCTATATTAAATGTGTGGCGGTTCCATTCCGGTCCGGAATGTACGGCATAGTGTTTGGCACAAGCCAGGAGTTTCTTGTACTTTGAGTCCTTGGGACCCTCCAGTCCGCGCACCACGGCAAGTCCCATGCATGTTGTCAGATAAGGGTCTTCTCCGTAAGTTTCCTGTCCCCTTCCCCACCGCGGGTCGCGGAAAATATTGATATTCGGTGTCCAGAATGAAAGTCCCTGGTAGCGGTTTATCTGTCCTGATGCTTTCGCCTGACGGTACTTTATGCGCGCCTCGTCACTGGCAGCGTCGAAGCAGCGGTAGAGCAGAGCATCGTCCCACGATGCCGCCATACCCATAGTGATTGGGAAAACTGTGTTATATCCGTTCCTCGCTATGCCGTGCAGTGCTTCGTTCCACCATTGGAACTGAGGAATTCCGAGCCGTTCAACAGGGTCGGAGACATCAATCATGAGGCGTGCTTTCTCCTCCAGCGTCAGTCTGCCGATAAGGTCGTCGGCACGCTGCTCAGGAGTAAGTGCCGTGTCTTGATAAGGATAAGTCGTCTGGGCTGTGGCAGAGAATGTCATCGCCATGCCGAGAAGCAACAGAGAGAATCTTTTGTTCATGGTAATTGTATAAGTATCTAAGTAACTATTGATAATTATTTTATGAATATTTTCTCACAAAACCTTGTCCTTTTTTGTCGGTTAGCACACTAACCGCCTAAAAAACAACTGCGGTTTTAGCATAAACTAATTTACAACAGCTACTTAGTCGGTTTATTTGGTTTTCTGCATAAAGGAACGTTTCTGCAAATTTCGTAAAAATTATTGAATTACACAAACCCATGTACAAAATTCCGCCGTTTTTCACATGTTTTCTACCCCTTGGCACGACACAGGGACATATTCCACGTGCACAAGACCTGCAAAGACAAGCGTCGTGGGACAATATTTGTCAGGCATGCAAGGAGAAAACGGCATGTTTGCCTCACGGTACATCACCCTCTCCATCCCACATCAACAACCCCGCCGCCATAAGACACGTCATGAAGAAACGAGTCCCGCAGGCTCTTTCCTACTGTCAGCAGGCTTTCCGCATATAAATTTATCATCCGTCAAATAAAAAAATAATTCACACATTACCCCAAAATACGGAAATTCTTTGTAACTTTGCCGTCACCAAGCGCTGCAAGACTCCTTTTGCAGGGCATCACGGTAAGGCACCCTACATTTTCAAGTCACTTCCCCGCCGAAAGAATCCGGCATACAATGATTTCATTTCACCCACAATAATGATAAGAAAACTAAAGACAATGGAGATGCAGCGTATCTCCGTGGAAGAATTTCATGAGGCGGAAAAGATGCCTCTCATCGTTGTTCTCGATGACGTACGTTCAATGCACAATGTAGGAAGCGTGTTCCGCACCTGCGATGCATTCCGTGCCGAGGGCATTTATCTCTGCGGAATCACCGCCACCCCTCCTCAGAACGAGATTCACAAAACGGCTCTCGGTGCAGAGGAAAGCGTTGCATGGAACTACTTCCCGTCGGCAACGGATGCCGTGGAGAAGTTACATCGCGACGGCTATAAGGTCTTTGCCGTAGAGCAATGTGAAGGCTCCATGATGCTTGACAGAATTGGCACCGTTGTCACTGAGAACGACAATAAGGAGCGTTATGCCGTCATTCTCGGCAATGAGGTTCACGGTGTACACCAGGAAGTCATCGACCTGTGTGACGGTTGCATCGAGATTCCGCAATTTGGGACAAAGCATTCACTGAACGTATCTGTCACGGGAGGAATAATAATATGGGAATTTGCCCGCAGGATTATGCTATAGGACAGACTTATTACGTCTATCTATCGGGACAGCAAGAGTATAATGACACTGTTTTTCTTTAGAACACAAGCAATATTATGTTTACAGGTTTTATCAGCGGTGCGATAGCAGGATATATCGCTGCACGCATCACAAAAGGTGAAGGTAAGGGATGTCTGACCAACCTTGCCATAGGAATCATCGGAGGTATGGTGGCTGACTGGCTGTTCGGCTATCTCGGAATGTCTTGGCATCTCTCCTGTCCGTGGATAGCATCGATAATAGGTGCGATACTGTTCCTCATAGTCCTTAACAAGATTACAGGATAGAGCATCGTTCTATCTTTTCCACGAAACATCATATATGTATATAGCGCACAAGCCGTGCGGAGGCGAAGAACTTCCGCACGGCTTGTGCGCCATATGGCATTATGCCGCCGGCAACAGTCCCGGCAGCGGGGTCATCGTTTATAGTTTCTCAGGCCTGTAGAGAGGAATTCCTTATATTTCGGAATGTCCTCGTCATAGGAATAGGCGGCATTGAGCGGCTTTCCTTCATTATCAAGAAGGACATAGAACGGCTGAGTGTTGCTGCCGAACTTCGTGCGCTGGAAGTAACTCCACTTGTCTCCTACGGTGCGGAGCTTGCGTGGCGTGCCGTTTTCCATCACCTCAACAGGTTCCGGCAGCGGAGTCTTGTCGTCCACGAAGAGCTGCACAAGAACATAATCGTCGGTAATCATGGCCTTCACGCCCTCATCAGTCCATACGGCAGCCTCCATCTTGCGGCAGTTGACACAACCGAAGCCCGTGAAATCAATCATCACCGGCTTGCCCTGACGGCGTGCCTCCTCCATGCCTGCCTCGAAATCCTTATACCGAGCCTCAATTGTCTCACTCTCAGCAAGATTAAAATCCTGTGTGGACATCGGCGGAGCGAAGGCTGAGACAGCCTTGCACGGCGCGCCCCAAAGTCCGGGAATCATATATATGGCGAAAGCGAAGGAGCACAAAGCCATGAAGAGTTTCGTCACCGGAGTACGATGGTTGATGATTTTCTCACCCATTTCGTCCCATTCATCCTCATCATGCGGGAAGCGAATCCATCCTACAAGGTAACACCCGAGGAGGAAGAATATCACTATCCAGAGCGACAGGAACACTTCACGGTCGAGAATATGCCAGCCGTAGGCGAGGTCGGCAACACTAAGGAACTTCAGCGAGAATGCCAGTTCCACGAAGCCGAGAGTCACTTTCACATTATTCATCCAGTTGCCCGACTTCGGCACACTCTTCAGCCAGGTTGGGAAAACAGCAAAGAGAGTGAACGGCAGGGCGAGAGCAAGGGCGAAGCCGAACATGCCTACGGCAGGACCTGTGATATTTCCCGAAGTTCCCATTTCCACGAGCAGGAAGCCTATGATAGGTCCCGTGCAGGAGAAACTGACAAGAGCGAGGGTGAATGCCATGAGGAAGATGCTCAGCAAGCCTGTCGTTGAGGAGGCCTTGCTGTCCACGGCGTTTGTCCAGCTTGACGGCAGCACTATCTCAAACCCTCCCAGGAACGATGCTCCGAAGACGACAAGCAGCAGGAAGAAGAATATGTTGAACACGGCATTTGTCGACAGGGCGTTAAGTGCGGAAGCCCCGAACAGCAGTGTCACGGCAAGACCGAGGGCAAGATATATCACGATTATCGACAGTCCGTATGTGAAAGCGTCTCGTATGCCCTTACGCTTGTCCTCCTTGGCACGCTTCAGGAAGAAGCTCACCGTCATCGGGATGATGGGCCATACGCATGGTGTCAGCAAGGCAATGAAGCCGCCCAGTATGCCGAGGACAAATATCGTGAGCAGCGAACCGTCAGCACTGCCGCCCGGTGTGTCACCGTTCTCAAACGCCGCAAGCTCCTTTATTACAGGAGTCCATAGTCCTTCGCCGGCACTGACGGCAACCGTTGCTGAGTCTGTTGTCACGGAATCCTTTGCTTCTGGGGCATTTGCGGCAGTCATGTCAGCAGGAGTTCCCGTCACGGCGGCAGCCTCAGCCTTATCTTCCGCGGCAGCTCCCTTTACAGTTCCGTTATAGGAGAACTCAACACTGGCAGGAGGCAGACAGCTCTGATTGCTGCAGGCACCGTATTCCAGATATCCCTGCACCTTGTAGCTCTTGCCCGTAAGCTTCAGTCTCTGGGTGAATGTCACAGAATTTTCATAATATGACACTGTCGCGCCGAACATATCCTCATACGTACGTACAGGCGCTTTGTCAGCTTTCAGTCCGCCGACAACCTTCGCGCCCTCAATTGCTTCAACATTAAAGGAAGCCGGTATGGGACCGTTTTTCTCATCAGGAGAGTAGACATGCCATCCGCTGTCAATCTTTCCTGAGAAAGTCACGGTTATCTCGTCAGCCGAAGTCTGCTTCACTGAAGGCTTGAAAGTGACCTGAGCCATGGCAGAGACCATGCACAGCAGGAGTACACTGAGGCATAATACCGTTTTTCTTGTCATCTGTAGCTTATGTTATTTGTTTCAGTAGTTTTGTAAACGCCGGGAGCCCGCAGAGCAGGTCTCTGACATTGAAGCTTTCCGGCAGTCTTCCGATATTATCGTGAGAACATATATGTCAGTTTCAGGGACACAGACCTATCCTTGGGATTGGCCAGATATGCATATTTCTCACTGACCGGTTTCTGCAGGCTGAAGCTGCATCCCACGCCGACTTCCCATTTCCCGTAGTCTACACCGACATAGGCTTTCAGTCCGTAGTCAAAACGGGTGATACATCCGGGAATGTCTGTGTCTATATTCATCATATCATAACAATCTGTCAATGATGACCTGGCATCATGCCACAGCTTGTAAGCGACATACGGTCCTGCCTCGACGGAAAGGGCACTGTAATCGTTGAGTCCGTATTTCACTCCCAGCATGGCAGGCAGTTCCATATAGTAGATGTCCCATTTCCAGTCCAGCCTTCTGTCGCCGGCATCTGTATAGATGTCACTCACCCATCCTCGTGAAGCGAAGGAAAGTCCCGTGCTGAGATAAAGATAGCTGTCAGCATCAGAGAACGCCAGTTCACCTTTCACGCCGACATTAAAGCCGAAACGGCTTCTCACGTCTTGCGGACATGACAGGGAGATACCTCCCGTTGCACCATAGTCAAATGACTGGGCAAAGGAACACACACATGTCAGAACCATTACCCACAACATCAAGAAACGTTTCATCATCATTTTTGTTTATTAGATATTTATGAATATAACGGGGATGTTCCGCTCTTATTGTGCCACACGGAATCATATTTCCTGCACAGAAGAACGGCATCTCAACACCATCGGGGACACCTGCGGCGGCAGCATGCGGAACGCCTGATACTTAAAGAGATGAAGACAGGTGCATCAACCATAATGCAGGTCCCGGAAGCCATAATGGCTATGGTGACCGTCATGGCCGACGCACCTGTCTTTCTATATAGTCAAAACCTTACGGCTTACTCGTACTCCTGCCAGCTCTTTATCTGCAGACCGTCAAGCTGCTTCTCACAGAATGCCTCGATGAATGCAGACGCAAGGCGGGCATTGGTTATCAACGGTATGTTATGGTCTATCGCACCGCGGCGGATCTTATAGCCGTTGGTAAGCTCGCGCTTGGTGTGGTTCTTCGGAATGTTCACTATAAGGTCGAACTTATGGTCGTGAATCATGTCCATCACATTCGCAATGTGTGAATCCTCGTCAGGCCATCCCACAGCCATGGCTTTCACGCCGTTCTCATTGAGATACCTTGCCGTTCCTTCCGTTGCATAGACCGCATAGCCTGCCTTGTCCAAAGCCTGTGCAGCATCGAGGAGCGAAGCCTTTTCCCTGGCACCGCCGCTTGACAGCATGATGCCCTTGTCCTTTGAAGGAATCTTATAGCCTGTGGCAATCATTGAGTTGAGCAGCGCCTCCTCGTAAGAGTCGCCCATACAGCCCACCTCTCCTGTGGATGACATGTCCACGCCGAGGATAGGGTCTGCGTTCTGCAGGCGTGCGAAAGAGAACTGCGAAGCCTTTACGCCCATGCGGTCAATATCGAATACAGACTTGTCAGGCTGCTTGTAAGGAGCGTCAAGCATGATGCGTGTCGCTGTCTCTATGAAGTTGCGCTTAAGCACCTTTGAGACAAACGGGAACGAGCGTGAGGCACGCAGGTTACACTCTATGACCTTCACATCACGTCCTTTGGCAAGGAACTGTATGTTGAAAGGACCGGAGATATTAAGTTCCTTTGCTATGGCACGGGCAATTTTCTTTATGCGGCGGGTGGTGGCAAAGGTAATCTGCTGTGCGGGGAACACCATGGTGGCATCGCCTGAATGCACGCCGGCATACTCTATATGCTCAGAGATTCCGTACTCGACAATCTCACCGTTCTGCGCCACACCGTCAAACTCTATCTCATTGGTCTCCGTCATGAACTGTGAGATGACCACCGGATACTCCTTCGACACCTCGGAGGCAGCGGCAAGGAAACGCTTCAGCTCGTCATTATCGTAGCAGACATTCATCGCCGCACCAGAGAGGACGTATGACGGACGGACAAGAACAGGGAAGCCAACCTCGTCGATGAACGCCTGCACATCCTCCATTGATGTCAGCGCAGACCAGCGTGGCTGGTCGATGCCGAGAGTGTCAAGCATGGCAGAGAACTTTCCTCTGTTCTCCGCGCGGTCGATGGAGACAGGGCTTGTGCCGAGGATCGGCACGCTCTGACGATGGAGCTTCATCGCCAGGTTGTTAGGAATCTGGCCGCCGACAGAAACGATAACGCCACGAGGATTCTCAAGGTCGATGACATCCAGCACACGCTCAAATGACAGTTCGTCAAAATACAGGCGGTCGCACATGTCATAATCCGTGGAGACTGTCTCAGGATTATAATTTATCATGATACTCTTATAGCCCAGTTTGCGTGCAGTACTGATAGCATTTACAGAGCACCAGTCAAACTCTACGGAAGACCCTATGCGGTAAGCACCCGAGCCGAGGACAACGACGGACTTCTCATTATTATAATAGTTGACATCATTTCCTTCCACGGCGTACGTCATATAGAGATAGTTCGTCAGCTCCGGATGCTCGCTTGCGACAGTCTCTATGCGCTTCACGGCAGGCAGGATGCCGAGTTTCTTACGGTATGCACGGACTGCAAGGTTCTCCTTCTCCATATTGCCTGTCTGAGGCTTCAGCACGAAGCGTGCTATCTGGAAGTCCGAGAAGCCCCACACCTTTGCCTGGCGCATAACGTCGGCAGGGATTTCCTCGAGCGCATTGTAGCCCTCAAGCTTAGCCTTGTAGTCGACAATGTTCTTCATGCGCTCCAGGAACCATGGGTCAATCTTCGTCAATTCATGGATACGCTCAATGGAATAGCCCTCCTCCAGTGCCTGGGCAATTGCGAAAACGCGGAGGTCAGTCGGATTGGCAAGTTCCTCGTCAAGGTTGTCAAACCGCGTGTGGTCATTGCCTACGAAGCCGTGCATGCCCTGGCCTATCATGCGGAGGCCCTTCTGGATCATCTCCTCAAAAGAGCGGCCGATGGACATAATCTCACCGACAGACTTCATGGAAGAGCCGATTTTACGGCTTACACCTGCGAATTTGGTGAGGTCCCAGCGCGGAATCTTGCATATCATGTAGTCGAGTTCCGGAGCCTTGTATGCAGAATTAGGCGTTCCCGGCTCACCAATCTGGTCCAAAGTATAACCGAGGGCAATCTTCGCCGCCACGAAAGCGAGCGGATAGCCTGTCGCCTTGGACGCAAGGGCTGACGAGCGTGAGAGACGGGCGTTAATTTCTATGATACGGTAGTCGTTGGTCTCGGCATTGAAAGCATACTGTATGTTACACTCACCGACAATATTCAGGTGGCGTACACACTTCACAGCGATGTCCTGAAGCATTCTAACCTGCTCCTCTGTCAGGGAACATGTCGGGGCAACGACGATAGACTCACCCGTATGGATTCCCAACGGGTCAAAGTTCTCCATCGATGCAACGGTGAAGCAGCGGTCATTGGCATCACGGATAACCTCGAACTCAATCTCCTTCCATCCTTTCAGAGACTCCTCGACAAGAACCTGGGGAGCGAACGTGAATGCCGATTCGGCAATCTCCACAAACGTTTTCTCGTCAGGACAGACACCGGAGCCGAGGCCACCCAAAGCGTATGCCGAACGTATCATGACAGGATAGCCTATGCGGCGTGCCGTAGAGACAGCCTCCTCCATGGTCTCGCAAGCCTGTGAGACAGGCACTTTCAGATCAATCTTGTTCAGCTCCTTGACAAACAGGTCACGGTCCTCGGTGTTCATGATGGCCTCGACGCTTGTGCCGAGCACTTCCACCCCATACTCGCGGAGGGTTCCGTTTCTGTAAAGCTCCGTACCACAGTTGAGCGCAGTCTGTCCGCCAAAGGCAAGAAAGATTCCGTCAGGACGCTCCTTCTTAATCACTTCCGTAACAAAAAAGGTATTGACAGGCAGGAAATAAACCTTGTCTGCAATACCTTCACTCGTCTGTATCGTAGCAACATTAGGATTGATAAGTACTGAACTGACGCCCTCCTCACGGAGTGCCTTCAATGCCTGAGAGCCGGAATAGTCAAACTCGCCTGCCTGGCCGATTTTCAGGGCGCCGGAACCAAGTACAAGCACCTTCTTAAGTTGTTTCTTCATACGTTTGGGTTTATATTGTTAGAATATCTAAATGTATGCTGTAACCTGAAAATTTTTGCAAAGTTACTACATTTTTCTGACATAACGCACACTTTTTATCCTTTTCAACCAAAAAGTTAACCATTTGGCCGTCTTATCTCCCAAAGGATTGATTTATGTAAGCCCGTCAGAGACATGACACGGAGCCGTCCGGCTTATCTCATACAAAATGCACACCCTCTGATTTTCATCCGTACGGGAGAAAAAATTTGTTTTTTCAATTTCTTATTATTAACTTTGCAGGAGAAATCAATAAACGACAACGATATGAAACTAAAATCATTTGCTCTATGCACCGCCCTCGTCCTGCTGTCTGCGGGATTTGGAAACTCTGTCAAGGCTCAGACCTGCAAGGACGATTTCAAACGCAACCCGGACCTTGCCGCTTCCAATTATGTGGCCTATCCCGGACCGAAAGCTTCACTCACGCCTGCACCAAAAGGCTATGAGCCGGTCTATCTCAGTCACTACGGCAGACACGGGAGCCGCTACCACATAGGATCTGTCTACGGAAATGTCTACGGACTGCTCCAGCATGCCGACTCCGCCGATGTGCTGACGGAGAAAGGCAAGACGCTCATGAGGCAGGTGAAGATGCTCAAGGACGAGGCTGCGGGACGCGACGGCGAACTGACAGAACTCGGAGCACAGCAGCACCGCCAGATAGCGGAACGCATGTACCTTAACTTTCCTGAAATCTTCGGGAAGAAGACCCGTATCGATGCTAAGTCGACCATCATCATCCGCTGCATACTCTCCATGGAGAATGCCTTGCTGCAGCTGAAAGGCATGAACCCTCAGCTTGACATCCATCATGACGCGTCAAACCATGACATGTACTACATGAACCAGAACGCTGACGACTTGTATAAATACAAGAAAGCCGCCATGGATTCCGTGGGCACGGCCTTCTCTGACGCTCACACACATCCTGAACGCCTGATGGCGCAGCTGTTCTCCTCCGAGACTTACTGGAAAGATTCCATCGATGCAAAGAACCTGATGCAGAACATCCATAAGCTCGCCATGAACGTACAAAGCTCGGAAATCCGTCACAACCTGAGCCTCACCGACTACTTTACGCAGGAAGAGATTTATGATCTCTGGCAGACAAAGAACGTTTTCTGGTACCTCACCTACGGTCCGTCAAGCTATAGCGGCGGACTGCAGCCGTACTCCCAGCGTAACCTGCTCCGCAACATCATCAATGAGGCTGACTCATGCCTTGCCCTCGACAACTGCGGTGCGACACTGCGCTACGGTCATGACACGATGGTCATGCCGCTCACCTGCCTCCTTGAACTTGACGATACGAACCGGGACATCCTCAACCTCTCCACCCTCGCCGAGCAGGAGTGGTGCGACTACCGTATCTTCCCTATGGCATGCAACCTCCAGTTCGTCTTCTACAGAAGCAAAGGGGCCAAGGCCGGCACTGCCGACAAGGACAGCCGCGGCAAGGATATTCTCGTGAAGGTCCTGCGCAACGAGAACGAAGCGCGCCTTCCTGTCGCTACGGATACATGGCCTTATTATAAATGGAGCGACGTAAAGGCTTACTATACAAAGAAACTCGAGGCGTTCAAGGATGTGAAATTCTGAACCGCCGGCACACATGCCATCTGCCGAATCACATATTCATACCGCCATGCCGGCACGGATATAATCTTCACACTACGTCTTTCATACTCCGCCCGTCACTCTGCCATTGAGTGACGGGCGGAGTGCTTTTTTTAGTAACTGTTGGAAAAACACAATTTCTACACATAAACAACTGTTGGAAATCGGCATCAGTGAGAATATCTTCCATTATAAAACATTTTTTTTCAACAGATATTCTGAATAAAGATTTGTTTCGTCAGCAAGCCGGCGGGACATAAGGAACAGGCACAAGAGACTCCTGTCCTCGCTATGCCATGCAATGTACATGACAGGAGCATGTACCCGCACGATACCGGCATTTACGGATAACACTTTTTTCATATCTTCCACAACAGGCAACCGGCGGCAATACCGTCCGATACAGCCAATCAGCCTACTGTCAAACAGCCGGGAAACGAAAGGTAACGGTCCGCATTGCAAAAAAACGAGTTCCTCTCCGCACAGAGGAGCACGCATCACGGCTCCGCCACACATTATATTATATATATACGTGTGCGCCCCGTCCGCCCCGCATCCCCGGAACGTGCCGCCGCATGCCCCGCGGCCGTACAGCCGGCCGGCCCCTAACCCGCGCAACTGCAATATTATTTGACAAACATTATATTTATGAAAAGAAAACTTACTTTAATTCTTGCCACCATGTTTCTTTGCGTAGGAATGGCACTGGCACAGACAAAGGTTACAGGTGTCGTCGTTGAAGACGGTACTGAAGAACCTATCATTGGTGCCTCGGTGATGGTTACGGGCACCAAGAAAGGTGTTGTGACAGACATTAACGGTAACTTTACGATTGATGTGCCTGTCGGAAAGAAACTGACTTTCAGTTATATCGGCATGCAGCCCGTCACTCTGGCTGCAAAGCAGCAGATGAAAGTGCTGATGAAGGCTGACAACACCACTATAGAAGAAGTGGTTGTCACCGGTATGCAGAAGACCGACAAGCGTCTCTTTACCGGTGCTTCGTCAAAGATTGACGCCGACAAGACACACCTCTCCGGTACGGCCGATGTGAGCCGCTCCCTCGAAGGACGTGTGGCCGGCGTGCAGGTGACTAACGTCAGCGGCACTTTTGGCGCTTCACCGAAAATCCGCGTGCGCGGCGCCACTTCCATCTACGGCAACTCCAAGCCTCTGTGGGTTATCGACGGTGTCATCTATGAGGATAATGTCGATGTCTCTGCCGATGAACTTTCATCAGGTGATGCCAAGACACTTATCTCAAGTGCCGTGGCAGGCCTTAACTCTGACGACATCGAGTCGTTCACAATCCTTAAGGACGGTTCCGCTACCTCTATCTACGGTGCGCGTGCCATGGCTGGCGTGATAGTCATAACGACAAAGCGCGGACAGAAAGGCCGTGCCACAGTGAGCTATACGGGCGAGTTCTCCTCACGCCTCAAGCCATCATACAACGACTATAACATCATGAACTCCCAGGAAATGATGGGCGTATACAAGGAGATGTCAAACAAGGGATGGCTCCAGCTGGAGAACCTTGTCAATGCAAAGAACTCAGGTGTCTACGGATACATGTACCAGCAGCTCCGCTCCTACGACGAGACAACAGGACAGTTCGGACTGCCTAACACTCAGGCTGCCATGAACCAGTATCTCCAGCAGGCGGAGTTCCGCAATACCGACTGGTTTGACCATCTGTTCTCAAACAGTGTTACGCAGAACCACTCCCTCAGCCTCTCCATGGGTGGCGAGAAGTCCCAGACATATCTCTCCATGTCGCTCATGAACGACCCGGGACAGTATGTCAACCGCTCTAAGGTTCGCCGCTATACATTCAACGGCAAGACATCATACGATATCCTCAACAACCTTACCGTAAGGCTCGCCGCACAGGGCAGCCACCGTGAGCAGGAAGCTCCGGGTTCGCTCAACCAGACAACTGACGTCGTTACGGGTGAGGTGAAGCGTGACTTCGACATCAACCCGTTCTCTTACGCGCTGAACACCAGCCGCTGTCTTGACCCTGACATCAACTATACCCGCTTCTATACGGGCTTCAATATCTTCAACGAGCTGGAGAACAACTACAACGACATCAATGTCAATGAACTCATGTTCCGTGCCGAACTGGAGTATAAGCCTGTCAGAGGACTTGCCCTCAATGGACTTATCTCTACACGTATGTCACGCACAAAGCGCCAGCATAACGTGATGGACAACTCTAACCAGGCTAACGCCTATCGTGCAGGTGTCGACGCTACTGACGACAACTCTACCATACGTGACTCAAACCCGCTCCTCTATACCGACCCTGACAATGAGCTGGCTCTCCCTGAGACAGTGCTTCCTGAGGGCGGTATCAAGTATCAGTATGACAGTGAGATGCGCTCCTCAAACTACCGTTTCACAGCCGACTACCGTAACGTATGGAACGACAAGCATACCCTCAACCTCATGGCAGGTTCCGAGTTGTCTACCCTCAAGCGTACAGAGACCACCTGGACGGGCTGGGGCTACCAGTTCAACAACGGCGGCATAGTACGTACTCCGTATCTGTGGCTGAAGATGATGAACGAGGAGAACACTGACTACTTCGCAGAATCATTCACACAGACAAACACTCTCGCATACTTCGGTACCGCGACCTACAACTTCGACCAGCGCTACACCATCAACGGAACCTTCCGCTATGAGGGTACGAACCGTCTCGGAAAGGCTACCTCTTCACGCTGGCTTCCTACATGGAACGTGTCAGGTTCCTATGACATCATCAACGAGAAGTTCATGCAGAACGCACAGTCCTGGCTCTCACAGCTCAAGCTCCGCGCGTCATACTCCCTTACCGCCGATGCCGGTCCGTCATTCGTGACAAACGCACAGGCTGTATATCATACAAAGAACACATGGCGCCCTACAAACTCATCGGCAGAGTCACAGATATATATCGAGGACCTTGCCAACACTGAGCTGACCTACGAGAAGAAGCACGAGTTCAACATCGGTCTTGACTTCGGCTTCCTCCACGACCGTATCGCCGTCAATGTCGACGCCTACTGGCGTAACAACTTCGACCTCATCGGCCGTACCTACACTCAGGGCGCGGGCGGTCAGATTGCCAAATATGCCAATGTGGCTGACATGAAGTCAAGCGGTGTCGAGTTCGGTATCTCCACAGTGAACATCAACAACAGATCCTTCAAGTGGACATCTGACTTCATCTACTCTCACGCCAAGAACGAAATCACCAACCTTGAGACAGCGTCACGTGCCATCGACCTCGTCAGCGGCACAGGCTATGCCATCCAGGGCTATCCTGTACGCTCTATCTTCAGCTACAAGTTCGCAGGCCTGAACGATGAGGGTCTTCCCATGGTCTTCAACGAAGAAGGAAAAGCCACTGTCGGCGACATTAACTTCCAGGAGACGGAGAACCTTACCGACTTCCTTGTCTACGAAGGTGCGTCAGACCCTACATGGTACGGTTCGTTCAACAACACGTTCACATACAACTACAACAACGGCGGCAAGCTCAACCTTGATGTCTTCATCACATACTCAGGAGGTAACGTCGTACGTCTCGACCCTGTCTTCAACTATTCTTATTCCGACTTATCGGCACTCCCTAAGGAGTTCAAGAACCGCTGGATGACATCAGGTGACGAGTTCGTGACAAACATTCCTGCCATAGCGTCGCTCAGCCAGCTTGACCGTTACGGCACAACATCGCTGAAGACAGCCTACAACGCATACAACTACTCTACGGAACGTATAGCAAAAGGCAACTTCATACGTCTCAAGGAAATAGCCCTCTCATATGTCCTCCCGCAGTCATGGCTCAAGAAGACTGTCATCCTGAACAGTGCTTCACTGAAGCTCGCGGCAACAAACCTCTGCCTGCTCTACGCAGACAAGAAACTTAACGGTCAGGACCCTGAGTTCATCAATTCCGGCGGTGTGGCTTCGCCTATAACAAAGCAGTTCACTCTGACACTGCGTCTCGGATTCTAATAGCAAGTCGTAAATAAAAAAACAGAAAACAAGATCTATATGAAGACATTATATATAAATAAGGTATTGGGAGTGCTCTTCCTTTCCGCTGCAATGTCGGGAATGACAGCCTGCAACGACAAGCTTGACGAACTTCCTGACAACCGGACAGATATTGACAGCCCGCAGAAAGTGGGACTGCTCCTCACATCGGGATATCCTGAGGCGTCGGCTGCGGAAATCTGTGAGCTTTACGGCGACAACTTCGTTGACAACAACGTCTGCGTTCCGGGCTCTCACAAGGATGCCAATGCCAAATTTCAGGAAGAGGCCTACAAGTGGGGAGACATCAAGAACTATTCCACCGGTGAGGACGACACTCCTTATCAGGTCTGGGAGGCTTACTATAAAGGCATAGCAGTCTGCAACCATGCCATAGAGGCTATGGAGACCATGAGCGAGAACCCTGCCGGCGACCCTGCGCTGTCCGGTTTCTGGGGCGAGGCTCACGTGCTCCGCGCATATCTCCATTTCGTGCTCGTCAACGTCTTTGCCGAGTCATATCAGGGCGACGCAGCCAATGAAGCAAACCGCGGCATCCCTTATGTGACGAAACCTGAGACAGTGGTCAATGTTGACTACTCTGACAATGAGTACCTGCACAACATCAAGGAGACCTACGCCCTCATAGAGAAGGATATCCTTGAAGGCATCAACCTCATTGACGATTCAAAGTATACCGTTCCGGCATACCATTTCAACAAGCGCGCCGCAAATGCTTTCGCCGCACGCTTCTATCTCTATAAGCGTGACTACCGGAAGGCCCTCGACCATGCCGATGCCGCACTGCAGCTCTCCAGCCTGCGCAACTGGGCAGGACTGAACACCAACACCATTGAGACCTGTCTGCGCGGTTACAATGACGAGACCCTGACCTGCAACTACCTCATACAGGCGACATACTCCACACAGGACCGTATGCTCTCCGCATGCCGCTATGCCATCAATGACGGCAACGATGCCTGGGGCATAGAGTCAACGAAGGATGTCATCTACGGCGGCGGACCTTGCTGGTCAAACCGTCTCCCTGCATTCAACGGCAAGCTCTACCGCTGGGCTTCCGGCTCGGAATACGGCACATGGCTCTTCCGTGTGTATGAATACTTCGAGTATTCTGACAAAATCGCAGGCATCGGTTTCGTACACATGCTCTATCAGCCGCTTACTGCCGACGAGACAATGCTTGTACGCGCAGAAGCAAAGCTCTATCTCGACGACCAGGCCGGTGCCATCAGCGACCTCGGACAGTGGACGGCGTCACACAGCGCACCTAATGACCTGACCCTCTCACGCATAAAGAATTTCTATGCAGGCAAGAACGCCGCGAAATACGCCGGTGACATCAATCCTGACAAGATGGGCTTCGAGAAGATCCTCTCCGGTGACGACCTTGACGTGCTCAGCTGCATTCTCCACCTTCGCCGCATAGAGACTCACTATGAGGGGCTCCGCTGGTTCGACATCAAACGTTACGGCATCAATATCAAGCATGTCTACCGCAACGCACTGGAACTCAACGCGACATCCGACGAGTTGCGCTACGACGACCCGCGCCGTGTCTTCCAGATTCCGACAAACGTCATCAATGCCGGCTATCCTGCGACAAACCGCCAGCCGATGCTCAATGATGCCAACGATAAGTCCATACAGAATCCGGTCCGTGTTGTAGAATAAATAATAAGGAGGAAAGATAAAATGAAGAAATTTTTCAGCTACATATTTCTCGGTCTCTGCGCAGGAGCAATGGCTTCCTGCAGCAGCGACGATGAGTTCACTGAGTCTATCTACGACACAAACATCCCTGTCTATGACGAGAACTCAGCAACATATCCTTTCGACAAGTGGGTATATGAGAACTTCACTGAGCCGTACAACGTGCAGATTCAGTATAAGTTCAACTTCAATGCCTCTGACAAGGACTTCCAGCTGTCGCCGGCTGAGTATAACCGCTCACAGCTTCTCAGCCATTTCGTGCGCCATCTGTTCTATGATGTCTATACCGACTGCCGCCCTGCCGACGAGCAGAACAAGGAAAACTTCATGAAGAAGTACGGTCCGCGCCTGTTCCATTTCATCGGCTCTTCAGGCTACTCTCCTTCCACGGGAACTGAGGTGCTCGGTACAGCTTCCGGCGGTGTGAAGATTACTCTTTACAACGTCAACGAGATGAAGCCTTACTCGGATGATGTGGTCTACACAGCGGCAGACATCGACCTGCTCAACGACCGCTATTTCCATACCATGCACCATGAGTTCTCCCATATCCTCCACCAGACAAAGTCCTATCCTGTGACCTTCGGGCAGGTGACCTCAGGCTCTTACGACTCAAGCAACTGGCAGGACCGTGACTCAACGACCACCCACCGCCTCGGCTACGTCACACACTATGCGTCATCAGCCAACACCGAGGATTTCGTGGAGGTGCTCTCCTGCATCATCACCGATACAGAATGGCGCTGGATGCACCGCATCATCTCTGCCACCGTCAACGGCATGTGCACCGGAGACAAGGAGCAGATAAAGGAATTCATAAAGTCTCTTGACATTAAGGATGTCGACAACCCTGATGCCCACTGGAACAACTTCGCCGTATATACCGAGAGCGAGTATGACAACGAAACGGGACAGTACGTGCCTACGGACAATAAGGTGCTTGACATTTACCGCAGCACCGCCACTGTCGCGAACAAGGACTATAACGCAGAGGTGCCGCAGTACAGGTACACTCTCTACAAGCGGTATAACAGTTTCAGCAGCTTCCTTGATGATGTAACGGTAAGCAGCCAGTCTGACAACATGGGCATCAACGCCATACTGAAGAAGATAAGCATCGCCACGACATGGTATAAGGAGAACTGGCAGTTTGACATCTACCGGATTCGCCGTGAGCTGTCAAAGCGTCAGGAGACCATCAACGATTATATCCATGACAAGAGCCGGGTTGTTATCTACGACTATCAGTAATACTATAATACGCAAACGAAAATACAAGAACGACAATGAAAACAAATATAATTTTCCGCGCAGCACTCGCGCTTTTGCTTCCGGGTGTCATGCTGACATCCTGCAAGTTTGAGGAGGATGACTATTTCTCCGAGAGTGCGGCACTGCGTATTGAGACTACAACAAAGGATATACAGGCAAAGCTTTGCGCTACTGCTGCCGACGGCGGGTACGGATGGGTCATGCAGACCTTCGTGGCCGGCAATGACTCAACAAAGTTCGAGGGCTTCAACCTCTTCGCCAAGTTCTATGAGAACGGCAAGGTGCTCCTCGCCAGCGACCACCGCTATCTACGCGACGGCAACGCCGGCATATATACAGAGTCAACATCTCTCTACGAGATGCTGCAGGAGGAGGGTCCTGTGCTGGCTTTCAGCTCATGGAACGATGTCCTCACTCCGCTCTCTGACCCTGTCAATCCCATGCACGCTCCGGCTCAGCTGATTAAGGACGGTGTGGGACTCGGCGGCGACAACAACTTCGTGGTGATGGGCTATGGCGATGATGTCATAAACCTCGTAGGCGAGCGCTACCGTGCAAAGACACGCCTCCTCCGCAGCGACCGCCCTTGGCAGCAGTATATTGCAGAGGCAAAGGACATGAAGGATAAAGTCACGTCTACAACAATGCCGGGACACTATTATATCACCAACTCCACGGACACGCTCTACATGAGCAATCTCCGCGGAGGAGCGACAGTGGTGGGCGACCGCCTGCAATATCCGGCTTATTACATGGAGAAGGCTGTCGTCTTCACTCCTGCGGGCCTCTCCATAGAAGGCGGCATAGACTTCGTCCTTAATGATGACGAGACAAAGCTTGTATCAGGCGACTCACTCCAGATTGTTGCCATGTGGGACCGGTATATCGTTGACCGCACCTCCGTATGGAACATTGACCGGGATACATACACCGATGACATGAACACCATCACCGCGAAAATCAATACGGAGGTGAAGAAACACAACTCCGCATGGAGCTTTGCTGAATTCGGCCTGGGCAAATCCACCGGCGCTTCCCCTGTAAAGGGTATTGTCATCACATTCTATACCAATGCGCAAAAGACAAGGACAAACACTGCAGCCATTGAACTTACATCCGTGCGTGACAGCTTCGGCAAGATACGCCTCTCCGTCGCAGACACTCCTAATACGGACAAGAACATGCAGACAATAACAAAGAAGGCTGCCGATATGACAAACCTCGCCAAGAGCCTTGCCGATGTCCTTGCAGGTGTATACGAAATGACCCCTGACAACTATTTCATGCCTAAGGGAGTGACTTTCACCGCGCTTGACGGAAGCAAGACAATCACCATGAAACAGTAATGTCTCCCGGCGAGACATACTGCTCTGCGGATCAATGGTTTATACGGATCGCGATGCAGTGCCTGCAAAGTGCATTTGCAAAAGGTTACCTTTTGCATGGTGAAAGGTAACACTTTACGAGATAAAAGATAACGGTTTGCAAGGCAAAAGGTAACCTTTTGCTCACACTGCCAAGACAGAGGGGCCGGCAGCCGCTTGCTTATCCACTGTCCGCAGAAAGGCTACATGAGATATTTGTCTGACAAGCAAGTGCCCACTGTCACGTATTATGAATTATATGAAGACGGTTATGGGCGCTTGCTTGAAAGGAAAAGATACAAAAACAAAATAACTTTATTATTAACTAATTTTCAAAACTTATGAAGAAAGTATTACTTCTTGCCGCTGCCGTACTCACACTCGGCACAGCAACAGCCCATCTCGGACTGGACGGTACTTTGGGAAAGTCTGCTCAGACTACTTTCCGGAAAGTCTTCGACGTTAAAAAGGCTGACCTCGACAAAGAGGCAAAGGCAGGCCGCATCGTCCTCGCCGGCTCTGTCCTTGACCAGAAGAGGGCACAGTCTGTAAAATCTGCAGAGCCGGCATTCACAGGTGAAGCTGCTCCTATGATTCAGGCAGCTGCCATGGAGAATTTCCAACTCGCTCCTGCAAAGGCTGAGATCTTAAAGAAAATTGCTGCAAAGGCTCCTGCCGCAATGAGCGAGAAATACACAGCAAAGGCCGGTGTCTACAACAGTTCGGACAGTAAATGGTATTGGTCAAGCAATTACACGATGGAGGCAGGATCTTTTGGTGAAGGCTATGACTATATGCTTGACATTATCCCTGATAACATCTCAGGTTATGGAGTCCCTGTATTCTATACATCCAAGGATAATGGCGACGGTACAACAGCTATCACAATTGCTCCACAGTGGGAGGCACGCAGCACATCACATGATATTTTCATCTGTGATTACACCGATATCCGTAATGGCGGTGACGGCTCTATCAAGATGACTCTTGCTGCCGACGGCAACCTGACTTTTGACAACCCCGTCAATATTGTGGGATATTATGCAACACCGGTTAATGACAATGTTGATGTAAGTACGGGTCAGGAACCTCCATTCGTGCCGGCTGACATTCTGGGCGCATATGAGCAGTGCCAGCAGGTGACATTTACACTACCTGTTCCTGATACATTCGTTGCAGAGGCTACATATACAGGCAAGGCCTATGACGCAGGTGAGAAGACAAATGTGACATGGGAGATGCAGATCGGTACAGACAACGGTACCGCTGTCATCCGCAATCTCGTTCCAAGTATCTCCGAAGATACAGGCAGCGAGCTTGATGTGACTTACACTCTTAACGGAGACAAAATCGTCATCCATCCACAGAAAGTCGGTGAAATAGCACTCTCAAGCGGGACATACTATCTTTACATCTTCGACTGGGACAGCACAGACGGCTCCATCACTCTCACAAAGGACGCACAGAATCATATCATCACACCTGAAGACCAGATCATCGTGATAGGTGCATTCGCTACAGACGCTTATACTACCGACTATTCAAGTGATGATTACGCAGGCTATTGGACAAGACATGAGAAGGTCACATACTATGCCGAAGACCAGGAGATCCCGAATCCTGCTCCGACCGTAATGTACGAGCCGGCATATACAGCCCTCAACATCGGTATGTCCACAAACGGATATACATATAACGCTGATTTCGGATTTCTTCCGGGATATGCAGAGATTCCATACCTCAACACAACTTCTGACGAGGTGACATCATGGTCATGGGAGGTTTGCGACTCCACTTACGATGCTACAGACAAAATTTATACACCAGGAACTCCTGTAACCGGAACAACGAAGAACTTCTCATTCATGACTGAGGGATTCAACACCTTCGGCGTTCCTGTACTCACAGGCTATAATGAGGATAAGGCTTCTGCTCCTTACAACTGGGGAGGTGAGGACAGATACTATCTGAGTGTCGGTGGCGGCATATCATCAGATGAGAAAGACAGCCAGGGCGGTATGTTTACCGTAGGTGCATGCAACCCGGCTTTCCAGTTTGTATACTACTCTTCTCTTGCTACACCTACTCTCAACAGAAATAACCTGAACATTAAGAACATTTATATGTATCAGGGTACTCCTGCTGCTCCTCTCTACATCACAGGCCTGAACATGATGGTACGCGAGTTCTCTGCTCAGCCAGGTTTCTCTTTGACAGCACGCATCATTGAGGCACGCAGAAGTACTACCGGATCCATTACCTGGGGCAAGACAATCGCTTACGCAGACGCTTCACTTGACGATGTTGTCATTGGACAGAACAGCGTAGCTCAGATCAACTTCAACGACATGTATGTATTGGATGAGGACGAAATGAGCCAGGGAATCGACCACCTCTTCCTTGACAAGGAGTTTGCAGTTGTTATTGAGGATTGGAACAACGGTACTTTCTCATGTCACCCTTACGGTGAGTACAACTATAACGATAACGGCTCTTACAGCACATTCTTTGAGCAGGAGGAAGAACCGGGCAACTACTATCGTTACACCGACTTATGGGCTCACATGGCACTGAACTTCAATGACGGTACCTACGGTTTCCTCCATACGACAGGCGCAACAGACTTCACTGCTCTTGCTGCCGGTAGTGAGGAGACTATCCATATTGACGATGCAATGCTCCGCAGCGTGAAAGCTGACGGATCCGGATATGCTCCACGTGTGTTCCTGAGCGATGACTGCCCCGAGTGGATTACTGTTTCTACTGACAATGCTGACGCTAATGGCGTAAACTTCGACATCAAGCTCAACATCGCTGAGAATGACGGTGAGGCTCGTGAGGCTAAGTTCTATGTCTTCCAGGAGGGTGCCAAGATTGACGTCACAGTTAAGCAGACTGGTGCAAACGGCACAGGCATCGCAGGTGTAACCGTTGACGAGACTTCCGCTTCTGCTCCTCGCTACAACGTGGCAGGCCAGCGTGTTGCCAATGGCACAAAGGGTATCGTAATCTCCAATGGCAAGAAGCAGATTGCAAAATAATTCTCTCACGTATAGGCTCAGTCCTATACTAAACAGATAGACAGACGGTGGCAGGTTTCTCCATGAAAAGAACCTGTCACCGTTTCACGCTTTCCCCTGAAAAGGAAGCAGGAGGACTCTGATGTGGAGGATTCCCGCTGTGATTCCCGGAAAGCCTACGGGTTGCCGGTTCTCTGACATCCCGCCTGTAACTGACGGGACTGCCCGGCAGGACACTACATAATCAAAAGCCTCATAACCTTAAACAAAGCAATGATAAAAAAACTAATATCAACATTATTACTTCTCTCTGCCATGACAGCGGCAAATGCCGTGCCCATGTACCCACGGCCTGTAAAGCTCCCTCAGCCTGACGGCACGGAGATAACCGTTGTGGGACATGGCGATGAATATTGCAGCTATATTACTACACTGGACGGATATTCCATAGTCAAAGGCAACGACAATTATTTCCGCTATGCTAAGCTGGACGGCGGAAAACTGATGGCAACTGACGTCATTGCCCATGAGCCGGAAATGCGCTCGGCAAAAGAAACTGCCTTCCTCGGCAGCGTGACGAAACATCTTGTGCCGGAAAAGTCTGCCGGTATCATGCCTCTCTATGGTCTTGAGCCGGCTATGGCGAAAAGCATGGGACAGAATCCCATGGATAACTCTCCGCTGCCCCTTGCGCGCCCGGACTTCAATCTCAAGGACTTCCGCGGACTTCTAATTCTCGCCAACTATAAAGACTGCAAGTTCCGTATGGGAGATGCGGGCGTGAAGGCGGTCTATGAAGGACTTATGAACGGCGAGAACTATACAGGGTACAACGATGCGGCGGCCGGAGGCTTCCAGTCTTGCACAGGCTCTGTACGTGACTATTTCTCAGACAACACCTACGGTGCTTTCACACCGCAATTCGACATAGTGGTTGTTGATGTCGACTACTCGATGTATGACATGAACGGCACATCCAACAGTATAAACATAGCCTGGGCGGCTGCACGCGCCGCTGATGCCCAAGGCGTTGATTTTTCAAAATATGATGCCGACAATGACGGCTTCGTGGATATGTTCTACATTGTCTATGCAGGTCACGCCGCAAGTTATTCCGGCAATGACTCCCGCCTGCTCCATCCTCATGCCTTCAGCTTTGAGTATTACAACTACAGCCTCGACGGCAAGCGCCTCGGACGCTATGCCTGCTCCACGGAACTGTATGGATGGACGGTAAGAAACGATAACATGATTGACGGTATCGGGGTAATCTGCCATGAGTTCTCACATGTGCTGGGCTACAGTGACCATTATGACACCACATACAGCGGCTATGAGCAGCCGGACACTTGGGATGTCATGTCAGGCGGAAGCTATAACGGTCCTTATGGCAGGACTCCGGCAGGATACAATTCCTACGAGCGGCTTACGGGCGGCTTCCTTGCTCCTGTGGAGATCAGTGACATGGCGGGAGAGACTCTTTCGCTCAATTCCCTTGAGACAGAGGCAAAGGCCTACCGTATAAACAGTATGCAGAATAAGGTGTTCTTCCTTATCGAGAACCGTCAGCGCACGAAATGGGACGTGGGACTGCCCGGCACGGGTATGCTGGTATGGCGTGTCGACAGCACCAGTACTTATCCGTGGGATGCCAACAGGGTGAATTCCACGGCACGTCCCTACCTGAGACTTGTGCGTGCCAACGGATGGACAAAGGACATGGCCGACTCGCAGGCTGACCCGTTCCCGGGAACACGCAATGTCACTGTACTATCCAATACCACTTCTCCGGCCAACTTGCTGACGTATGACGGATATAAGTCGCCTGCGGAGATTCATAACATAGTGGAACTGAACAAAACCATCTACTTCAAGGTTGTCGACCCTGATGCCGGCCGGGTAATTCCAGAGGGAGCCTTGTTCTATGAAAGCTTCGACGACTGTATGGGCACCGGTGGCAATGACGGAATCTTTGGTCCGGCCATGTCTGCCTCGACTTTCTTCTCCGATAATGAAGGATGGACTACGACAAAGCCTTTCGGTGCTGCCTCATGCGCATTCTTCGGTTCGGCCACACAGAACGGTGCTGCCATAACTCCTGCCCTTGAACTTGAGGATGGGAAGGCGTACACTCTGTCGTTCAAGGTCGCACCTTACGATGGTGACGGCACGGCACTTGCAGTGGCAGTCACAAGCGGTAACGCCATGATTTCTGATGATGCTTCTGCAGGCAATACACCGGCAAATTCCGTGACTATAAACATGGAGAACGGAAAATGGAACGAGTACAGTCTGACTCTGACATGTTCCGGCAGTGCCAAGCTACGTTTCCGCGGTGCCATAGGACCGGTGAAGCGTTTCTTCCTTGATGAGGTCCTCTTGAAAGAGAAAGTCTCAACAGGTATCACGGAAATAGTTTCCGTATCTTCTCCGGCGTATAATGACAATGCCTCATATAACCTTTCCGGCCAGCGTGTAGGTGATGGTTACCGTGGCATAAAGATTATCAATGGCAGGAAGATTAAGTGATTAAAATAAAATCAAGTAACTGTCTGAAAATCATTCATACTAAAAAAACGCTGTCATTCTTCATGCGATTAGTGTGCATGGCTGAAGGAACAATGCGGCATTGTGGCCGCGTGACAACATTTTCGTCAGGCCATACTGACAGAGCGAAACTTTTTCCGGCTATGGCATAGCGGAAAAGAAACGGCTAAGCGAGCGGAGACCAAACTTGCCTGAAGTCTGCCAAGCGAGAGTTTCTTATGCAAAGAAACGGTTAAGCACGCAGGAGACCACGCTTGATTTAAGTCTGCCGAGCGTAATTTTTCTTTATATGAGAAATGCGCATAGCGTCAGAGAATCTGATGCATTTGGTTGCAAAGAAGAGCATATCTCAACAACGGACGGCTTTATTATAAAATGATTTCCCGACACTTACTTATTGAATAATGGACGTCGTCACGGCACTTGACGTGGACATAACCATGTATTGCAGACAGACCTGTATTGCCGTTCGGCAAAACGTGCCTGCCAGCAGGAACGTGTTGCGGAAGTCTAATTTTCCAAAGGTGCACCTTTTATTATACAAAGGATTATCATTTGCATAATAAAAGAGGGTGTGGCGGAGCAAAAATGACTATTCTGAAGAGTTCAGAGTGTAACCATAATCCTATAAAAGAGTCGTATCAAACTCAGTTCTTGAGTAATGATACGACCTTTTTTGTGGTTCTTTGGAACGTTTAAATTTCATTTTAAAAGTTCATCTGTTCAAAAAATGAATTTTGAAGTGCCCTCTTTCTTTCTATTATAAATCATATTTCTGACCATCACCGCCTTTACTTATCGGCAGAATCCGCCAGCCCCATACTGTGTCATCATATTTTGATTCCTGATTCATCATATTTCCTCCCACTCTCCGATGGTACCGCTCTCGGACGAGAAACTGACACCTATGCAGTGGACCGTGCGGGAATCCGTGGCGTAAGGAGCGGAATAACCCTTCTCGTATATCTGACGCAGGGCGTCAGAAGCACGGCCGTCAAGAGTGAACTCGGAGATGTAGACACCATTCGAGGTCTCCACGATGCAGTCGGCACGGCCATTGCTGTTCTCCTTCTCTGTATAAACCGTGTAGCAGCTTATCATGCGCATGATGAGGGATACCGTATAGTGGAAGTAGCGTTCACGCTCACGCTCACACTCTTTCCTGAGCATCGTGCAGGGAACAACTGCACAGAAAGGAGCTGAAGAGCTCGCGAACAAGAGATGTGCCGCCGGAATTCATGGCTCTGACGGCACTGATTATCCTGCTGTCAGTCCCGGTCTTGAACCAGTAGTCGTCCATTCTCTTGGAATCAAGGGCGTTCAATAAGCTGAACGGATTATAGATATCTGTCATGCGTTTGGAGAAGTGATAACCGTCATAGCGTTTCTTGAGACGGGATTTAATATCTGAGACGGTGAAGCCGTGCTCCGATGCCATCTCCTCTATACGCTCGCCGAAGACGGCGTAAAGCTCTTCCTCGGTGATGCCGCAAAGAGAATCGTAGCGGGAGGCCATGCTGATGTCCTTGGGATGGTTGAAGCCGCTGAAAACGCTCACATGGGAGAACTTCGTCACCCAGGTCAGCAATACGAACTGCAAGTCCTGCCCGGCCGCCTTGAAAATAGAGTAGAAACCTTTCAGGATATTCCTGTGGGAGTCCTCCGAAAGAGGAGGATTGCCATCGGCGGTGGAGGCCACGGGCTCCCTGAAAGCTGTATTTCAGGGTGGAGACGAGGAGGCTCTTGCCGAAACGGCGGGGACGGCTGAGAAAATAGATCTTGCCGGTCGTCACAAGGGCGTATACAAAGGCGGTCTTGTCGACATAGGCGTAGCCGTCGTCGATGATACTCGTAAAATCCCGGATGCCGATAGGGTACTTCATGGCTGTTAGAGGTTATCGGCAGGGAATGAATGATTTATCTTTCCGTAAAGATACGGTTTTTATTAAAAAAAAATACAATTTTTCAAGGAGGATGAGTTTTATTTTTCGCCCTATCTCATAAATAAACAAGGAATGGGCTGTACCCGACAAATATGGTACAGCCCATTGTTAGTTGCAGAAATGAGTACGTATAAACAGCAGGGAACCATACACATAACCTGTCACAGTCCATTGCAGCCTTCTTCCCTGTGCCTGTTATTATGGGACGCTGTCCATTGAAGACAACCGTAACAAGCGACTCTCCATACTCCGGACAAGTCGTTAAGCAACAGTATTCTTAAGTAGAAGCTGATTCCCGGCAGTCACTTATCTGCGTATTACTTTCTTAACCGCCGTCCTGCCGTCAGCAGTACGTGTCCTGATGATTACGAAGCCCTTCGTGTCTGCCGTAACACGCTGGCCTGCGAGGTTACATGCCGATTCCTGCGTCACGGCCGCGGCATCATCTGCCGTGGCTTGCAGAATTGCAGTTGTTCCGCCATCGGCAAACATCACAGCGATGTTGTCTATGCAGTTGTATTGTGTCGGCAGGCCTGAAGTCTGAGATATACGGTACATGACACCGGCAGGAAGATTGACAAGGTACTTCATGTGAACATTCTTGTTCTTCTGAACCTGTACCTGCTGCTTTCCTTCCGTATTCTTCATGACATTCCATGTAGCACCACCGTCCGCTGAATATTCCATGCGTACCATCACAGATACGGAGGTAGTGTTCCAGAAGTCAAACTCAAAGGTGTTCACACCTTTCTCAATGGCAGACGACGTAAGATGTCCGCCACGTGCGATTCCGCAAGCCTTATTGCCGGAGCCATAGCCATCGGCGGCGGCTATGATGCGTGTGCCGGTCATGTCCCAGTTGCAGAACACGCCCTTCACGCCTGTCATATCCATCTCGGTCAGAGCCATTGACTCAAAGTCCTCGACATCGCTGTCCACCTCCTCGCCACCGACATTGAAGGAAATTATGCCGTCATTCTCCTGGATACTGTTCAGCGAAAGAGGCGTAGGTGCGCCCGTCCATGATTTCAGAGAAGGAGAGGTCTCATTGTTTATCGCCATCACGTTGCCAAGTCCCGGGAACGGATCATAGGCACTGGCACCTATCACACCGCCAGACATCCGGGGATTGGCACGCACCATCTCAAAATAGTTGTGATTAGGATTACAGTTCACGGTGTTGCTTGTCCATACGTATGTGCTTGTGGAATCAACACGGAAAATAAGCATGCCGCTGCCCGGAAGGTATGTGTCCCACTTGGTCTTCTGTCTGTTCTCAAGAATGAAATATTCATTGGCGACAGACGAGTTGATGCGGTATGCCCTGTTGCTTTCGTTCAAAGCCTCAAGAGTATAGTTACCGCCTTCCTCCGTAATGGTCTCAGGCTGCATGAAGCCTACGGAATAACGTTCGTATGTCCCGTAGCCAGTCGGTGTGCGGCTGCTGTTGTTGTAGCCGCCGCCAGCCATGATGCTCCATACTCCCGGGTCATTGCTCTGTCCGTTGGTGTCGTAGTCCGTGTCGTAAAGGTCAGGCAGTCCGAGGACATGGCTGAACTCGTGGCATATCGTGCCGATGCCGTCAAGCGTCTTGCTGCCATACACCTCACTGGCACATATTTCCGTGCTGCATGCGTAGCGTCCCATGCGCACACCGTCGTATGTACGGTAAGGATAAGCGTAAGAACTGGCATACGGCCATATATAGCTCTCATTATTACCGCTGACATTACTGCCGTAACCGGCGTATATGATATAGAACATGTCCACCACGCCGTCACCGTCGGCATCATACTTGGAATAGTCTACCAGACTGTTGGCGGCCTCAATGGCATCAACGGCACACTGCCATCCGTTGGACGCACCCTGCGGATAGGTATGGCTGCGGTTTATCTTTACGGGGCCTACCACGTCAAACGACGGCTGGAACAGTCCCATGGAATTGTCACTGAAATAGTCACGGACGCTTCCCGTACACTCCACCCACTGCTGCGGCGTCTCCTGAGTATGGTATCCGCCGTAGTTCTCGTCATTCATCATGGCTGAGAAGAAGTCCTTGGTGTCAGTACGCGTAAATGACAGGTCGTTCCACTCGACAAGAATCACCAGCCCGTGGAAATTACTGTAGTCATACTTGCCCGCTTTCTGTTGCCCGCCGGTCTTCGCAGGAGATTTCCACAGGCTGCGGGCACGGTTCATTTTCTGCTCCCCTTCATACGTGATGTCGGCACGCAGCATCTTCGCATGGGATGAAAGGAAAGCATTCTCGTCAGCCGCACGGTATGACATGTCGTGGGCAGTAATACCCGACGGCACGAGCATTCCCTGCTCCTTAACGGCATACTGGTAGCCGGCGGCAGTCTTTACTACAGTGTAGTTGTCGGATGTTGTCGTAACATGGGAGAATTCATCTCCGTGGAGAACGAGTGTCACCGTCGTTCCGTCCGGCTGACGGAACATGACCTTGCCGGGCTTTGCCGGCACGGCATGGGCGGCCGTTATTGCCGTCAGCAGAAAAAGAAGTGATAATAGATGTTGTTTCATAGATTTCCTTAAACACAAATCTGTGTGCCGGGAAGCGTATGCAGCCGACACACATTTGTCTGTAATTACAACATGAGCACAATAAGTCATGACTGTCAACGGAAAGCCAAATATGCCTGGGAGTTGCAAAGGGTTACCTTTCATCATGCAAAGGGTTACCTTTCATGATTCAAAACGTCACCTTTCGTCATGTAAAAGGTTACCTTTTACATTTAACGGAATTTCATCCCTGATTCTCGACAGCCACGCAATACGGGCTGATTCTTTGAGCAAAAGGATGAAACCGTATGTTGAAAGGCAGTCTCCCGGCCTATGGTCCGTCATGCTGACGTTAATGGCAGGCGCTCATTTTAATGATACAGGGACTTACCCGTGCCACTGTCTGCATGGCGGACGTTCCGTTTACCGGCAGTCCGGACAGACATTGGCAGGAATAAGTCCCTGCGCTTTCTTATGCGGGTACATTTGTAATGTCACCCAATCTGTTCATTCCGTATATTTTATTTCTTGATATACTTCTTGCCGTCGCGGATAAGCAGACCCTTTGACTCCATGCGGTTAACCTGCTGGCCCATGAGGTTGTAAGTCTTGCTGTTCTTCACGCGCTCCTCAAGAGTTGTGGAAACATTGTCAATGCCTGTGCCGTTGCCGCCAAGCAGGTAGTTGCCCTCGTTGAGAGTGATGGTCATATTAGGTGCATACCAGTTCTGGGCATAGCCTGAACCTTGCTCATCGAATTTGGAGCAAACACGTGTGTACTCTTCGATAGTGATGGTATTGCCTGAAATTGTTCCCGCTGCTACTTCCTTATCAGTATTGGTACTCAAACTGGTTCCGTCAATGTCAACTCCGTAAACGCAGAGATAAGCACCATAAGTGTCAATCTCTGTTTGATCCTCAAAACCAAGATCCATCATTGGCTGACCCATAGGAACAGACACTGTACCGTCCTCATTGATATCAATTGCCAGACAGCCCATGCCTATATAGCCGTACACGTTTACAGAGTACTCCATGTCTTCGATGGATACCGGATTGCTGAAGGCCGCCCATGCGTTGTTTGTGCTGCGCCCATTTGTACGTCCTGTCTGCACACCATTAACCGGTATGAAACGTACATCTCCGAACCATGTCCATGTCCTGCCCTCATAATCAGAAGGGTTATAAGATGTTCCTGCTGCAGGTGTAAACTTGGAAATCTGCACGAAATATCCGGCCTGGTCACACTCGATGCTGCCCTCATCGTCTGCTGTGAAAGAGAGGTCCTCTGTAATGCTTAACTTCCCGTTGTCAAGATCCAGTTCTGAGATACCGCACATCTCAAGTTCGAAAGTACCGCGGGTGTCTGTTACAGAACCGCATGTCTGAGCGCCAACGTTTATGACACCTGTTGCTGCGTCATAAGTACCGGTAGCTGTCATGCCGTCCCCAAGTTCCATCTTCACGTTTGCTCCGTCAATGGAGATTGTAACAGGAGCGCACTCAATCATCTCGCCGTAATTATTGTTGGACTGTGTGTAGTTGCCGGCCAAGGCATCTACAGCAGGAGCTGCTGCTACAGCACTGTTGACGTTAATACCTTCTGCCAACATGCTGGCATTCTGCACGTTGCGGGTTGCAAGTTTCTCCATGGAGACTGTCTTTGTCTGTGCGCTTGCGGTCATTGCTGCTACAGCAACGCCTACGAAAAGTAAAAATCTTTTCATAATAAAAATAAATTAAAATGGGTAAATATTGAAAATTAGTTATATCAAGACTTCCGCAAGTCCTCATGCCCGGCAGACATGAGGCTTGTGGAAGAAGTGTCTTATTCTTTGTCCGGGTCGTCAAGGTCGCCGTATGGATAGAGAACCTGTTCAGCCCAGAGCTTTATCACGTTTGTAGGTTCATTCTTGTCCGTAAGGAGTATGTAGGTAGGATGACGCTCGTCATCGGATGTGACGACGAAAGTGCGTGTGGATGATGTTGTTCTGCCTACGAACGGGAAGAGTGCGTCCTTCAGTCCCAGTTTGTTGTAGAAATCCTTGCCGGATTTGTTATTGCTCAGAGTATTACACTTCAGTGTGATTTCATTTCCATCACTGCCGCTTACCTCACCGAGAGTCAGGCCGTAGTAAGCATAGTCTCTGGCCGTCTGCAGATGGATGCCCCACTTTTTCTGGAATATACCGATAAGAGCCCATACCATACGCTCGCGGGTATTGTTCGGACCTGTGGTCGCAAGCTTGTCAAGCATCGTGTTCCAGTAAGGCTGTGCGAAAGTGCCGAGGTCGGCATAGTTGACGAACCACATACCGGTTTCCAGAAGTTCCTTCTTTGTCGGTACGTATGTCCACAGTTTGGCATTGATGGTGGACTCCGTCTCGAAGTAATCATCGCTTGTCCCGGCCTTTATCGCACTTATCTCGTTGCCGTCTACGGTTACAGGCTTATAGAACTTATAGCCCTCAGTGGTGATAACGAACGGAGCGGCAACCTCTGTGTAATCGTTGTTGTCGTCATAGTAAGCGAAACGCAGGCGGCGGTAAGACGTTACGGCAGAGATGTCCCTTGTGGAACCTTCAATCTCAAGCTTGTATGAACGTGAGTCCATCAGATTCTTTATGCGTGTCACCTCTGTGATATATTCTTCTACGGTCTGTCCCGCTGGCATCGGATACATCACGATGCGTGCTTCATGCTTCTTGCCTGTCAGTTCTATCTTCTCCGGAGTAGCAGAGATGACGCGGAACTCAAGGTCGCCGCCCATACCGTCGGCAGGCTCTCCGTAATCGGCATTATTTGGTTCGGAGAAATAATGGAATACCTCATTATGCTCGTCAAAGGAAAGAAGAACGCCCTGGCTCTGCTCCACCTTATAGTGGGAAGAAGCGGTGACAGCCTTGCCGTCGGCACCGATTCCGGCGTTATGCGACGCTCCGACCTTCTCACTTGCCACTGTCACCTTGTCGTCCTTGAACTGCATGAAAACGTTATAGCCACCGTAGGTTGTGGAACCATAGTATTCCATGCGCCAGCCGTTCTCAGCCGACTCAAGTATCTGCTTTGTCTTTGCTATTTCACCCTTTATGCGGTCAGAAGCACTTTCGTTGAATTTTTCGTCCACTTCGGGCGAACATGCTGCCAGGAAAAATACTCCCAAAAGCAGTGAAATGATGCTATATAAGTTCTTTTTCATTGTCCTGGTTTAGTTAAGTGAATGTAAGTCAAGATGCTCCGCTTCGGCAGAACGTCTCAGTACGATAGTGCGGAGCTTGTCGATGTCTATGTCCCAGCTCTGGTAGAAATACTCACGTATTATGGAGAGTTTATTCTTTATTATTGCCGCACCTTCCGCGCCGGCGTTGTCAAGAATCTTATCCCAGCCTTCCTGAGACATTGTTATGTATGTTGAGTACACCTCAGCAAAGTCCTCGTTATACTCGCCACTGGCATAGCCTGTCACGAAGCCTTCCTTTGCAGAGTCGATGTCCTTGACATTTATCCAGTCTGTAGAGTGGTATCTGCCGGCACTTATAGCGCGGAAGTCAGTAGGATAGTCCTTCTTCTGCGTCAGGATGTGGCAGAACTCATGGTGCATGGTATGGAAGAACCAGTGGTTCAGGTCAAGCGGTATTGCACCCTTGTTGGCATACGGGTCGGAAGTGTTCACGCGAGGATTGTCAAGGTCAAGGAAGTTCACGCCGTAAAGCATCACCTTCAGACCGCCCTCGGCAGTTCCGAGCACCTGAGAGCCGTTGCTGTTCCACTCGTATGAGCCGATGAGCTGTATGGTACGCGGGGTGTATGTCTTGATGAATTCCTCACTTACAGCCTCTGCGTAGGCATCCACCCACATGTGCTTTACAAGCTTTGCCAACCCCTTCGACTTGTCGAAATCAGCAGGAATCACATTATATAACAGATCGGTTTCCTTGTCGTTGTAGAGATACTGGAGACGGATGTTGTATGGTTCGGTGTAGTTCCTCATTATCCATTCGTCAAACTCCGCATACTCAGGACTCTTTGCTTCGTCATTTCCGTCCACTGTGGAGAATATGCTGTTTGGGTCAAGGTCGTCTTCCGAGCAGCTTGTCAATGCGCCTGAAGCGGCAAAGAGAAGCATGAAGCCAAAATATTTTATTTTCATAAGAGCTTACTATTTATTCGTTATTGTCATCAGTATTTGTATCTGAACCTGCATTGCCACCTGCCGCACGAGGGTTTGGAGCCACTCCGGCACTCAGCACATCGGCAGGAATCTGTACGGCTCCGCGGAGATCGCCAGGCTCGAAGATGACGGCATCCTCACCGCTGAGAGCATGGGCGAAGCTGATACCATAGCGCTTGAGGTCAATGAAGCGGGTGCCGTGGGACACACCGTCAATGCGGCGCATGTGCAGAATCATCTGCAGGAGATTCTCCTGTGTGCCTTCTTCCACTGTGAATCCCTGCGGATTGAACTTCTTGCGGATAGAGCGGTCGCGCCATCCTTCAGGATTTACAGGAGCGTAGTCAAGGGCTTCATAGAAACTGTTCAGGCTGGCTGCGGTGAGTGTAGGGCGGCGTAAGCTTCCCTCCGATTCATTACAGTGGCTCTTGACCCATTCGTTCATGTCAGCCACTGCTCCGTCATAGTCATGAAGCATGGCCTTTGCCTCTGCGCGGCAGAGGAGGGTCTCTTCGCAGGTGAACACCACATCGACAGTGTGTGAGTAGCCAATGCCTGACACCTTGTCCGTGTATTCAAACATATAAGGCAGTGTTGGAACATACACTCCCTGATTTGTACCATAGCACATCTTGGCGAAATAGAGTGTGTTGTTGCTTGAGCCCTGTCCCCAAGGTGCATTTGCCCATATTGTCTCGTAACTGCACATTGTCTGGTTATGGCGGAAGCGTCTTGATGTGGAATAAGGACCGACATAGACTGATGCCTGAGAGTAGGCAGGGAGGATCAGAAGATTGGTTGACTGTGAGCTGTTGATGTAGCTGTTCCACATGTCATCAACACCTGCAAGGAGGCTGAATGCGCCATAGTTGCGCAGCAGGTTCGCAGGATTTTCACCGAGAACCTTGTTTGCATAGGTCACGCACTTCTGATAGTTCATGTAGAACAGGTTGAAGCGTGCGGCGAAAGCATAAGCCGCCTTTACATTGAAGTGATATTTCGGAACGGAATAGTTGTCGGTAACATCAGGGAGAGCCTCCTCGATATCTTTGTCAATCTGTGCATATAGTTCGCGCAGGGTGCCGCGCTCGTGTGCCACAGTAATGTCGGTGACAACTTCCGTAGGATAGTAAAGTCCGAGATATTCGTCAGCCTTCTCCGGATTGTAAGCCATGCAGAAGGTGTTTGCCAGAGTGAACATGCTGTATGCGCGGATAAGCTTTGCCTCGGCGATGCTTGCCTTCAGTGAGGCAGGATTGCCGGCTTTCTCTGCCGCATCAAGAGCCTGGTTGGCAACGGCAACGGAATTGTAAAAACGGTTCCACAGCTGGTAAGGCGAGTCGTTGCCTGTATCTGTTGCGTCCTTCAGACGATAGAGTTCCTCCATGATCAGTGTGGAACTGTACTGCTTGCCATTGTCCGTCACATTATCTGTCAGCATCTCATTTATGAGAATAGGCGTTGCCGCAGGATATGCAGATACCAGCAATGAAGGGATTTTTGTATCAGCATCCACCGTAAGGTCTGCACGGTCGTCAGGATTCTTGTCGAGAAAATCATCGCAAGAAGACATTGCCAGAACAGCTAATGCTGATAAAGCTATATATTTAACACTTTTCATATCTGTTATTCGTATTTGTACATTAAGTCGATGATTAGATACCGAGACGCAGTGTGAACGTAAACTGGCGTGCCATAGGGACTGCCACACCGCCGGAATTGAAGAACTCAGGATCCTGGCCGTTAAGTTTCTTGTCTGAATAGATCAAGAACAGGTTCGTAGCCTGTAGCTTCATGCTTGCACTGCTGAGTCCGACATGCTTGATGAGGTTTGCAGGGAAGTCGTATGCAAGGGATATTTCCTTCATGCGGATGAAATCACCTTTCGCAGTGCGTGCCGTAGAGCGGTTGTATGCGTTGTAAGCATATCTCAGGTGTGAGTCGGTCTGCAGCTGGCGCAGGTCGGCGATGGCAGGGATGTCGGTTCTCAATTCGTCTCCCGATGTCACCCAGCGGTTGATGAATTCCTTAGGCATGGCGGTAAGGTCTGAGTAGGATGCCGCGAATGTAGGGTCAAGACGCACCACATTGCCGAACGAGTATGTCATGAACACGTTGAGATGCCAGTTCTTATACTGGAAAGTATTGCCGAGAGATCCTGTGATGGTAGGGTCCGTAGGTCCTTCATACACAAGGTGGTCTGTAAGATACGACTGGAAGTCTATATCGCTTGTCACAAGTGCTCCGTCTTCATTGATGAAAGTAGGTATACCATTCTGGTTCAGTCCCTGGAAGTCGAGGGAGAAGAGTGCGCGGTACGGATAGCCCTCCATGGTAAAGCCGTTACCTGCAACAAGGTCAATGACACGGTTACGTGAGTCAAGCTTTGTCACTTCACTCTTTGTATGAGAGAAGATAAAGTCAGTGTTCCACTTGAAGTTCTTTGTTACGATATTCTTTGTACTGATGGTCAGCTCCTCACCGCTTGACTTCATGTTTGCAACGTTTGCATAGTTGACAATGGAACCGTTGCTGGCATCGCCGCGGATAGGACCGATAAGGTCATAGTTGTTACGTGTGTACCAGTCGAAAGATACACCGATACGGTTGTTGAGGAACCCGAGGTCGAAACCGAGGTTAAGCTCATGCTTCTTCTCGTATGTCAGGTCAGGGTTTGCAAAATCATAGACTTCAAGTCCTGACTCCTTGTCGGACGTAAACGGACGCCATGGGTCATAAGCCTGAATGATAACCTGTGAGTTGGTAACGGCAGGCTTGTCACCTGTAAGGGAGTATGAAACCTTGAATGTCGCGTGAGAGAGGACATTCTGCTTGCTGAACCAGGACTCCTCATGAGCGTTCCATGCACCGGAGATGTTCCATGTAGGCAACCAGCGTGCGCTTCTTGACTTACCGAGGCGGTTGGAGCCCTCGTAGCGCATGGTTCCGTTTATGGTGTAACGTCCCTTCCATGAATAAGTTGCAGTACCGAAGAATGAAGCTTCACGGCTGTAGCCGTTGTTCAGTGAGTAGTACATAGCGTTCTCCTCACTTGCCTGCTTGAAGAAAGTATAGTCGTAGCTTCCGAGCATGCCCATGTCATACTGCATGCCCACGCCGTTGAAGTAACTGCGGCTGCGTTCTGCGTTGTTCACCTCCAGACCACCGTAGAGATTCACAATATGGTCTTCGTTGTAAACATCGTTATAACTTGCCGTGGCACGGAAGTCCCAGCTGTTCATCTTATATTTTGTCTCACGGTAGAAGCCGCCCTTCGGAAGAACAATCTCCGGCAGGGAGTTCGCGTAATCAGGGTCTGTGTAGAGCCAAGGGTTCTTGTCGCGGATATACGCATCGTCCATGGCGCGGAATGCCTGTGCCTGATTGGACTTCTCCGTGATACGGTGAGCCTGTGTCGTGGTAGAGAACTTATAAGCGGCAATTGCCGACAGCTCCACCTTGGTGATAGGTTTATACTTCAGTTCAGCCTGGAACTTGAGGTCTACGACATCAAGATCCATGTAGTTGTTATCCAGCTCGTTATGGATATTGAACGGAGCATAGTTCCTTAAATAGTACTCATTAGGATCAAGAGTACGTGAGGAGTTTATGGCGTAAGAATAAGGGTTGATGTCGAAATCACGTGTAACGGCACCCGATACGGCATCAGTCTGCTGGTTGGTTGTGCCCGGAGCCTCCTGCTTACGGTAACTTGCGTTGCCGATAAGATTCAGGCTCACCCTTTTATTAAGGTTGTACAGAGCATTGATATTTGATGTGTAACGCTGCACGGAGCTTTTCTTTGACCATCCCGGATCATCCATGATACTGAACGACGCATAGTACTGAGCCTTGTCCGTACCTGACGACATGCTTATGGAGTGGTTCATTGAGATGGAGTTAGAGAAAAGCTCATCAAACCAGTTCGTGTTACGGTATTCCGCAGCCTGAAGATACTGGTTCATGGCTTCCTGAGTATTCGGAAGTGCAAAGCCTCCGAGCACAGGATTATAGTCATTCATCAGATGGTACATCTTTCCGAACACACCGCTGTTTGACGCACGGTAAGAGTCCATGAAGGAGAAGAAGCCGGCATTGTACATCTCCCTGTACACAGACATCTGCTCCTGAGAGTTCATTATGTTGAACTGGCTGTAGCTTGGCTTGAGGCGCATTGTATACTCACCCGTATAGCTGATCTTGGAAGAACCGGCACGGCCCTTCTTCGTGGTAACGACAATGACACCGGACATGGCACGCGCACCGTAGATGGAAGTAGCGGAACCGTCCTTGAGAATCTGGAAAGTCTCGATGTCGTCAGCATTAAGTCCTGCAATGGCACTTGAGATCAGAGTTGCCGCGTCACCTGAAGAAAGGGCGTCTGCGTCAACCTCTGTCACGTCTTCCATAATCACGCCGTCGACAACCCACAGCGGCTTTGACGAGCCGTAAATGGAAGTTGCGCCACGGACACGGATTTTCGGAGCAGTACCGAAAGTACCTGAGACATTCTGCACACTGACACCGGCAGCACGGCCTTCGAGTGAACGGCTTATATCGGCCACACCGTCAAGCTTTGCCTTATCGGCATCCACCTTTGTCGCAGCACCGGTGAAGAGACGCTTGTCCATCTTCTGCAGACCTGTCACAACGACTTCGTCGATGGTAGTGTTGTCGGCTTTCATTGTGACGACCATATTCTGCTTTGCCGAAAGGGTGACAGGCTGCATGCCGATATAACTGAAAGTCAGTTTCTTTCCGGCAGGAACATCAATCGTAAAGTTACCGTTAATGTCTGTCACAACACCTTTCTTGGTGCCCGTAACCATCACCGAGGCACCAATGATAGGTTCTTCAGTACCGTCTTCAACGACGACACCTGTAACCTTTGTCTGTGCCAGTGCCATTCCTACGCAAAGGAACATGGTGGCAAGGATTAAAGTAAGTTTTCTTTTCATAAATATAATGTTTGTCAAATAATATTGCGGTTATGGGGGTTAGGGGCTGTATGGATGTACGGTTGTGGGGTATAAGGTTATGTGTATACCGGTTCTGGGGCATGTGGCGATCCGTTCAGGGGAGGACAGCCAGGACGTGGCGTCATGTATTTATTATTACGGACGGGGGACGCACACGTATATATATAATATCACACGTATATATAATATAATGTGTGGCGGAGCCGTGATGCGTGCTCCTCTGTGCGGAGAGGAACCGATACATTCCACCGTATGGAGTGCAAAGTTAACAATATTTTTACAAATAAATGTATCTCTTGTATAAATATTGCACATGAAATGTGCGTTTCCTTTACATAAATCAAGTAAGATATACAAAATGTTAATGCTTCTCCACAAAAACGTGCAAAAATGTTACGATTTATAGTTATAATCAAGCAAAAGTTTTAATATTTGAGTCTTTTTCGGAAGCAACAGATAACATCCTTATAAAGCATAATCATAGGCAACAGGCTGCCATTGGGAATAACTTCACGACAAAGTTATTTTGCACTAAAACTTATTCTTTTTGCCGTATGGTCCACTCGCATGTCTGGCGGCATGCGCGCCAACCGTATAAATAGCGACTGCGTTCTTTATATCATCAAAATCACAACAGCCATTTATCAGCGGTACATTGCATCTGCCACGGCATTTGCCACGGCAACACTGTTACGTCTCATTTCGGTATCAGGAATCCGCGCGAGATAGATTTCCGTGGTCTTGATGTCATTGTGTCCGAGAGCTTGCGAGATATGATGGAGACTTATCCCTGAGGCGTTCGCCAGCGATGCCCACGTATGGCGGGCTACGTACGACGTGATGTCTTCCGGCAGCCCGGCGCTGACGGAAAGACGGTGCAGGGCGCGGTTATAGCGTGCGAGACTATTATGGTACGTCTGCCATCCGCAGTCCGCCGACGGAAGTATGGGGAACAGCAGCCCGCATGGAGAACGGCCTTTATAGCGCGATATGATCTCGCACATTTCGGGAAGCAAAGGGACTGTGATTTTCTGTGATGTCTTCCGCCGGTGGTAGACAATGACATCATCAGAAACATCGGTATTGGAAAGCCTTGCAAGGTCTGCAAACGGAATGCCGAGACCAAGGAACGAGAAGATGAAGACATCATACCACAGACGCAGCGAGGAGTCACGGCACGGCGCACTGGCTGCAAACTGTGCCATAACCGTGGCACTCAATGCCCGTTTGCGTGTCCGCTCATTACCTGTGAACACGCCCGAAAAGGGATTGCCCGCTTCCGGATAAATCCGCCTGTACAGGGAACGCAGAGAGCGTATGTAACATGACGACGAGTTACGTCTGATGCCCTTTCCTGCCAACCATTTCTGATACGCCACCATAGTGTCGGCCGTCATGGACGCAGAATCACCGACTACAAGGCTAAAGGCAGCAAGAGAGCGCAGCGCCGTTTTGTAATTTATTACAGTCGACCTGCTTACACCGGCGGCAACAATACCGACCATGTCATTCGACGACAACAGAAACCGACCGACTGTCGGAGCTTCCGTGGCACTTTTCCGACTCTTGCCAAAGGAAAAGTGCAGTGATAAATCGAACATTACCATAAGTTGAAAAATTTTGTTGACTAACTTAACAAAAAAACACAGGGAATAAAAGTTTAATTTGCCGTCACAAAGATATGGTAAAAAATATTCATATAAGTAACTATTGAAAATTATTTTACAATGCAAGACTTCCTCCCCAATGCTGGTTCCCAACAGTCATTTACGAAGAAAACCGATATTTTTTCATCACCAGGGTGACAGATTCATGTAATCACCTTACACCTTGATACAGAAAAGAACGCTTATCTTACAACAACAAATAAAAGCCTGTCACACTTGACAAGACAACAAAATATCTTTCAAGATAAAATCCACATTCTGTTTTGTCATGTAAAAGATACCACAGAGAACAGAGCCTTAACAGCTGATTCACAAAACGGCACCCGGAGATATTCTGCGAAATGATGCAATAACGGCTCAGCATAAATTTCGCGGGACTATCCGTGTGACAAGTCTGCCATGGCCATAAAGCTCAGCGCATGACAACAGCATCAGTGATTGTTCACATAACAAGAGCAAGAGACACAGCATCTGCATATACGACATACAGCCTTGTTCTAAACCGGCAGATAACCGTTGAAATTGGCTCATACAAAAAAAACGCAGACATACTTCATACGTCTGCGGTACGGAACCGAAGGATACATAGGCATTATGACAGAATGACAACTTTTCCCATAAGCCATACGAATAGAGCGGAGCTCGGTTCAACTACGCCATTACGGGCAAATAAACTGTTAAGCTGGCGGAGGCCAGGCATGCCCGGAGTCTGCCGGGCGGGAGTTCCTCATGTAAAGAGATACACTCATTCCACCACAGAAGCCCCCGTCTCCCTGCCCCCATCTTTCAATGCCGGCATCAGTTTCCGACCTGTAGCACTCCGTAAGGACCGGTGGTGCTGCAACGGTAGCGCGTCAGTCCGTGACCGCCGGACTCACAGTTGCCTCCGTTGTTCATATTGTAACGCCGTCTACACACACTGCAGGCTGCAATGCCGTCACCCGACATCGTAAGCGGTTTGGAGCGCACTGGCACGGCGTCAGGCTCGAAGCAATTGGGACATTCCCTGTCATAGGCACAGAACTGCCCGTCCGTCAGTGACCCGAAGCCGACGATAAGCCCGCCGTTCATCCCGAGAGCACGGGTGCGGCGGTTGTCTATATCGTTGTAGCGTTTCGTGGACGACAGACCGTTGTTGTTTACGAAGGTATATTCCTTCCGCGCATCATTGTTGGTTATCATGCAGAACACACCGGGTGCCAGCGGATTCATTGACGAAGCAAGGGTCTCGTCGGCATGCAGGTCATTGTTTATTACAAGATAGCACGGGTAGCTTGTGTATGTGCTGTCACCACTGCATCCCATGACAGCGAGAGCCGCTGCCAGCAGGCTATACAGCCAGAAGTTTCCTTTCCGCATCGTCAACCCTTTCAAAATCAAATTCTTTCAATATAGAATCCATCAGAGCCCGTATCCTGTCATTGCAGAGATTGCCTATGGAGCCTTCGTGAGTATGACGTATCTCCTTGTCAGGCGTAAAGTTTCCGGCTTCGATGTCCAGCCCCACCTTACGGTAAGCGTCACGGAACGGCATGCCGTCAGCAGCGAGACGGTTCACTTCTTCCACGGAGAAGATTGCATCATACATAGGATTATCCAGAATATCCTTCCTTACTTCCATGCGGCTGATTATGTATGCAGCCATCGAGAGACAGTCCCTCATGTCTTCAAAGGCAGGCAGGAACACCTCCTTTATCATCTGCAGGTCACGGAAATATCCGCAAGGCAGGTTGTTCATTATGAGCGTTATCTGCTGCGGCAGTCCCTGCAGCTTGTTGCATTTCGCGCGTATCAGCTCGAAGACATCGGGATTCTTCTTGTGCGGCATTATCGAGGAGCCTGTCGTACATTCCTTCGGCAGCTTCACGAAGGAGAAGTTCTGCGAGTTGAACATGCATGCGTCGAAGGCCATCTTTGCCACTGTTCCGGCGACACCCGCCATCGCCATCGCCACGTTACGCTCCATCTTTCCGCGTCCCATCTGTGCATAGACAACATTATAGTTCATCGTGTCGAACCCGAGCAGGTCCGTTGTCATCTGACGGTTCAACGGGAAAGACGAGCCATAGCCGGCAGCAGAGCCGAGAGGGTTGCGGTTTGTCATACGGTAGGCCGCCTGCAGGAAGAGCATGTCGTCCGTCAGCGACTCGGCGTATGCGCCGAACCACAGTCCGAAGGATGACGGCATGGCTATCTGCAGATGGGTATATCCGGGCATGAGCACATCCTTATACTCCTCAGACTTTGCGACAAGCTCGTCGAAAAGGCTCTTTGTCTCCTCAACTATGCTGCGGAGGGCGGAGCGCGTGAACAGTTTAAGGTCCACAAGCACCTGGTCGTTGCGCGAGCGCCCGCTATGGATCTTCTTGCCCATGTCTCCCAAAGCGCGGGTCAGCATAAGCTCCACCTGTGAATGTACATCCTCGATGTCGTCCTCGATGATGAACTCTCCCTTCTCACAGACGGCATAGATTGCACGCAGCTCACGCAGGAGCAACGGCAATTCCCCGTCACTGATAAGTCCGATGCTGTTAAGCATGGTGATATGTGCCATGGAACCGAGCACGTCATACTTTGCGAGATAGAGGTCCATTTCCCGGTCTCTTCCCACGGTGAAACGCTCTATTTCCTTGTTTATCTCAAATCCCTTGCTCCAAAGTTTCATAAGAAATTGTAAGTTGTCATATATGTATGTTACATGAAAAAGCCATTGCCGCCGGTTAAGAGACATACAGCGCGAGGCGTCAATGGGTACAACCCGTCAGCGGTTGCACGCCGTTTCCCTCACTGACTCCGGCAATCACATCATCTGATAAGGCAGTCCGGCAAGCATGTCAGCCATCTGGTCAACACCTTTCTCCAGCTTCTTGCCAATCATCATCTTCATCATCATGTTCAGGTCAGCCTTCAGCGTGAGCCGCATTTTCGAGCCTCCGGCACTCACAGGGAGCACCTGTATCCACAGGTTCGCGTCAAGTGGCGCACCGACAGCCTGCAATTTCACGCATCGGTTCTCTTCGCGCTCGACAATCTGGAGTTCCATCAAGCCTATCATCGGTACGGGGAAGGAAATGCTGTCGTTGGTGATGACCACCTCCTTCAGCTTCTCCAGCTGTGCCGGATCCTGTCCCGCCTCTTTCAGTTTCTCGGCAATCATCGGATTGTCGGCGGCGTTCTCAAGGATAGGACGGAACGTTTCCAGATTTGCCAGTTTACTATATACCTGCTCCACGGTGCACTGCGGCAGGAATTTTACTTCACTTTCGTATTTTGCCATAGTTAAGTAACTATTGAAAATTATTTTATAATATAATGTTTTCTCACCAAACCTTGTCTTTTTTTGCCGCTTAGCTATTGTCACTCAGTCACAATGCCCGCACTGTTCCTTCGGTTCCGCACGCCAACCGCCTGTAAAGCAACTGCGGTTTTCGTACAAATAGGTTTCCGGCAGTCACTTATGAGGTTTTACGGTTATAATGGAATACGGCTATCGGGGCATGGGTATGGGAGAATGTAAGGTTATGAGGTTTTACGGTTGCAAGGGGATACGGTTATAATGGAATACATCCACAGAGGCATGAAAGCCACGGGCTGCTCAAAGTATGTATCCGTACAACCATGAAGTCACATAACCCTACAGCCTGCGATTCAGTCCTGCATCCATGTCGAAGGAAACTTCCTCCATGTTGCGAGAACCTCAAGGTCTGACTCCTGAATATAGCCCGTCTTGGCAGCGATGGCGGTGGTATGCTCATAGTCGGAAAGCGTTATGAGACGCACTCCGGCAGCCCTGAAAGCCTCCTCTGCCTGCGGGAAGCCGTAGGTATATGACGCAACCATGCCCACAACCTCGAAACCTGCCGCGCGGAGAGCCTCAACAGCCTTAAGAGAAGAGCCTCCCGTAGAGATCAGATCCTCAACGACGACAACCTTTGCCCCTTCCGGCAGAGTGCCCTCTATGAGGTTGCCCATGCCATGGTCCTTCGGTTTTGAGCGCACATAGCAGAAAGGCTTCCCAAGTTCTTCGGCCACCAGCGCGCCCTGGGCTATGGCTCCCGTTGCCACACCTGCAACTGCCGTCGCCTCGGGGAACTCGCTGTTGACAAGATGGCACAGTTCCTGCTTCACAAAGCTGCGCACCTCCGGATATGCCAGAGTCTTACGGTTGTCTGTGTAGATAGGGGATTTCCAGCCCGAAGCCCATGTAAACGGGTTCTGCGGCTGCAACTTGATTGCGTTGATTGCAAGCAGCTTGGCTGCAAATGCGTTTTTGATTGATTCCATAGGTCTATGTTTATATTCTATAAGTAACGATTGACAATTATTCCATAATGAAGGTTTTTCACTAAAACCTGTTCTTTTCATCGCTCTGCATACTCGCCTTGCTGATGCAGAATGCCGACTGACCGTCCGAGAGGCTACCGCAGTTCTTGCCATAAAGCGGTTTCCGGCAGCTACTCGCTCCGCACATGTGCATGTTCGCGCGCGTATATTATATATATTGTGTGCGATACTTCTGCAAAGGTACTTATTATTTTTGAGACTACGGCATTTTTTACTTTTTTTGTGGTTTCATAACATGTCGCGGAACAAAATATAATGATAAAGAAAACGAAGCGTAACCTTTTGCATAACGAAAGGTTACCTTTAGTCCTGCAAAAGGTTACGGTTGACACCATAAAAGATAACGGTTTGCAAAATGCAAAGTCACATTTTTATAAACGATTGATTATTATCCGGTTACAAAAGAAGTGAAAATCCTTTACAAACTCTTGCCTGTGAAGGAGGAAATGCCTTCATCATCCCCGTGTCAGTCCGAACGCCACGACACTGATTCTTATGCCCGGAATGGTGCCCAGCAGGCGCAGGCATCCCATTATTGTCGCCCCTGTGGTGATGACGTCGTCAACAAGGACGACATGGCGGTGCTCCAGCAGCCGCGTGTCTCCCAAGACGAAATCATCGCAGACGTTCCACATCCTAAGGTGACGGGCCGTACCTGCCTGGCCCAGTGCCGAGTCGTGGCGCCACATTGCCACGGTGACTACAGGCAGACCGGTCATCTCACTGATGCCACGGCATATTTCCTCGCTCTGGTTATAGCCGCGGGAAGCCCTGTGCGAAGCTGTCACAGGGACAGGCAGCAGCAGGTCTCCCTCTCCGAAAATCCTTGACGGCAGGTTCTCCGTTGCCATGAGACGACCGGCATAACGGCACAGTTCTGCACTCGGACGTATGTATTTCATGCGCGAGATGATACTGTACACGCCGTCGTCCGGCACATAGCAGAACGCCGTCGCCGCACCCTCTATCGGGAATGTGCTCCAGAAACTCCGCGCAAGGATGTTGTCATGATGGTCACCATGGAGCACAGGGCGGGGCATGGAGCCGACACAGCGGAGGCAGACATACTTCTCGCCATGCATGAGACGTATGCCGCAGCACAGGCAGGCCTGCGGAAAGACAGCGTTTATGATTGTGCGCAACAGCATTTTTTCATGGAGCATCAGAGAATCGGGAACCTTTTCCCGAAGATTCCGGAACACGGCTTATGACGTGGACGGGCGGGATGTCCTGCCTTAAAATATCTTAATCTTTTAATGACAGCAGGGGTTTTATCTCGATTAATTGCTAACTTTGTGAGACAGTGACATATCAGGAAATCATACAACGTCTGTCATCTGTCTGCGGACAGAGTGAGGCACGGGCCGTGACAAGGCTCGTGCTGGAGGAGCGTTTCGGACTGTCCCTGACGGACATCGCCTTTGGCAAAGTTAGTGATTTTAGCCGAGAAGAGGCCGAAGAACTGGAAAAAATTATAGTTCGTTTAGAAAACCATGAGCCTGTCCAGTACGTTCTCGGATGGCAATGGTTCTGCGGCCACCGCTTCCACGTTGCACCGGGGGCACTCATTCCGCGTCCAGAGACGGAGGTTCTCGTGGACGAATGCCGGGTCAGGGACGGCGGAAGCCGCATTCTCGACATAGGAACCGGCTCGGGATGCGTGGCGATAAGTCTCGCCCTGCGCCATGGATGCCGGGTCGACGCAATTGACATAAGTGACGACGCGTTGGCCATTGCACGCGGAAACGCCGTGAGCCTCGGGGCGGAAGTCGCCTTCCGCAAGGCTGACATACTGCGGTGGCGCGAGTGGTACGGCCTCGGAGAGGAGGGAAAGGGACGTGCAGGATGCGGAAAATATGACATCATCGTCTCCAATCCTCCTTATATCTGCCGCAAGGAAGCTGCCGGAATGGAGCGTAACGTGCTTGACTACGAACCGGACACGGCACTGTTCGTGCCGGACAGCGACCCGTTGCTATTCTACCGCACCATAGCGGAATTCGGCAGAGAGTCGCTTTCATGTGATGGAATGATTGCCTTTGAGATAAACCGTGCTTACGGAAACGAAGTGTGCAGAATGCTTTCTGACTTTGGATACACAGGTACGGAAATCATCAGGGACCAGTTTGACAACCCACGTATAGTAAGATGCAACAGATAGAAGAGAAAGAAGCCTTGCAGCGTCTGACGCTCCTCTGCTCCCGTGGGGAGCACTGCGAAAGCGAGATGGTGGAGAAAATGCGCCGCTGGGGCATAGTTCCCGAGGCACAGGCACGCATAATGGAGTTCCTTGCCGAGGAGCGTTACATTGATCACAGACGCTACTGCAGAGGCTTCATCCATGACAAGATGGAATACAACCGCTGGGGCAGGCGCAAGATTGAACAGGCTCTGTGGGCGAAAGGTATAGGGAAGGGCATCTCTGCGCCGCTGCTTGAAGAGATTGAAGATGAGAGATGGACGGAGATTCTCCGGCCTCTGATAGTTCAGAAACGCAAGTCCGTGAAAGGCAGGAATGACTACGAGATAAACCAAAAGCTCCTGCACTTTGCCTTGGGGAGAGGCTTTTCCTTTGACCAGGCAAGGAAGTGCATCGGAGATGTTGACGAGGTGGAGGAAGAGTGGTGACCAGGCGGGAGCATTATTGACAGGGGCGCACTGCAAGGCCGGCAAGGCTTCCTTTACGGATAAAATATAAACAACAAAGTGAAAATGACAGCTTTACTTTTTCTTTTACTGCTTATTCCAGACATATATATATGGTATATGTTCCTGCGCCATGTGCATTGGGCGTGGCAGGGGGCATTCTTCGTGCCCGTCATCGCCGCAATCCTGTGCATGGTGCTTGTACAGACACCGGTGTATCAGGCATGGATGTTCCGCATGGGCATGACACTGCTGCTCATTTTCACCGCACCGAAGTTGTTCTTCATGCTCTTCTCGCTCACGGGACTGGCAGTGAGGCCTGTCCTGCCCGCGGCATGGCGTGTGATGAACGGTGCCGGAACGGCTGCCGCCATGGCATTGCTGGGAATAGTGTTCTACGGCACGCTCATCGGCTGGAAACGCCTTGCCGTCAATGAAGTGGAGCTGTCGTTCAGGAATCTCCCCGACGGCTTCGACGGCTACCGCATAGCGCTGTTGTCAGATATGCACATAGAGACATACGGAAGCGCACCGGAATGTGTGGAGAAAATTGTCAGTGAGGTGAACAGGCAAAAGCCTGACATGGTATGCTTCACGGGGGACCTTGTCAACAGCAGCCCCAAGGAACTGGACGGATTCATGGACATACTTCCTGAAATAAAGGCAAAGGACGGCGTTTTCTCAATCATGGGGAACCACGACTACTGCACATACGCCCGCTACAACAGCAGGAGGGACCACCTGAAAGCAGTCAGTGAACTTCAGGAACGTGAGCGCGGATTCGGATGGCAACTGCTGAACAATGAGAACAGAACCATACACCACAACGGCGATTCCATACTCCTTGCCGGCGTGGAAAACTCCAGCCGCCCTCCATTCCCTGACTATGGGGATTTGCCGAAAGCACTGGCGACAGAAGGCAATGAAAGCTTCTTCACAATCCTTCTCAGCCATGACCCGACCCACTGGCGCCGCAGCGTACTCCAGGAGACAGACGTGCAGCTGCAGCTATCCGGTCATACTCACTCCACACAGTTCAGGATATTCGGATGGACACCGGCTTCTCTCATATATAAGGAATATGCCGGACTGTACGAAGAGGGGGACCGCAAGCTGTTCGTCTGCACCGGAACGGGAGGAAATCTTCCTTTCCGCTTCGGAGTATGGCCGGAGATTGTCATCATAACGCTTAGAAAAGGATAAGCAATCATATACATGACAAATTCCCAACCTTATCTTTTCGCCACACTCATGGCGGCATTCATCATCTTCATAACATCCTTCTCCTATACAAGAAAAAGCAGGAGGAAAGGATCGGAATCAATACCAACACACTCATGGAAGCAAGAAAATGAAGATAAGGAGAAGATAAGAAAATATCTTCACGGCTGCCGTTGCACCATGGTTGCTCCGGGACTGGCACTCGGGGAGATTAAGAATCTATGGCTTGAAGCACAGGAGAGGGGCAAGAGGGAAGGATTCCGCCCTGTGCAGACGGAGACAGACGCGAGCCTGTTTGACATCCAGTCTGACGAGCAGGAAGACAGAGAAGTCAGCCTGTTGCGCAACTGGAGGGAGGACCCCCTTGGCATGACGGCAAAAGACGGCAAGGTACTGCTTGACGAAAGATTCAAGGAGATGATGGGATATATAATAGAAGACAACGGAAAGGACTTCCTGGACACGGAGGTTGCCGGCTCACAGCAAGATGCGGAGCCGTGCAATGATTTATTTGTCTCCGGTATCAGCCTCATGCTTGCGGAAATTCCCGTGGAACATTCATAGCAGGTCTTCGCCTATATCCCTTTTGGCGACTGGAATGCCTGCCCTGAACCGGAAGAGCACATGTTTGTGGCGAAATACTGGCAGGAGAAGTATGGCGCGACCGTTGCTTACATAACTCACGACACTGTGGGATATTTCCTGCCGGAACCTGTCACGGAGAATACCATGGAACCGGCCAAAGAGCAGTTTGCATACTGTGAGGACATTGTCTTTCAGGGCTATGGCAACCTCTCCACACTTGCCGTTGCCATGAAAGGCTCGACAGTATGGCACTTCTGGTGGGACTGACAAGGCAGGCATCCTACCCATGGACAGCTATACGTGCAGGCAGAGATTTACAGCAAGATATTTGGCAGAGAGAAAAGAATTTATTAACTTTGCCCGCATAATTTCTTTGTACATACGACAGAAAGCATGCAGAGAGACAAAACGAACCGATAACTATAACATACCTTAAAAAGAACATCCAAAAACGTAAGAAACATGAAAATTGTATGCGTACATACTGCAATGGCCTTGGTTGGCCCGTTGACAGAAACATTCAAGAGACTCATTCCTGAGGTTGAGGTTGAGCATATCGCCGAAAGCTCGTTAATAAAGGAGGTCATTGCCAACAACGCCGTGACTCCTGCCGTACGCCGCCGCCTGCTTGATTACTACAATGCAGCCGCAGATTCAGGTGCTGACATAATCTTCAACACTTGCTCTTCCGTAGGCGACATAGCAGACCTCGGCAACGAGATATGCCGTATTCCGGTGTTCCGCATCGACAAGCCGATGGCGGAAAAGGCTGTGACGGAGGCAAAGAAAATCGGAGTTATCTCCACTCTCCCTACCACTCTCGGCCCGACATGCCGTCTGCTGACGAACTGTGCCAAGGAAGCCGGCAAGGAGATCGAGCTTGTCGAGGGACTCGCCGACGGAGCATTTGCCGCAGGACAGAGCGGTGACGGCGAGACACATGACCGCCTTATAGCCGAGGCTGCACAGAAGATTGCGGACAAAGTTGACATGTTCGTCCTTGCACAAGGCTCAATGGAACGCATGGAAAAACGCCTCTCCGAACTGACAGGAAAGCCGGTGCTCTCCTCCCCTGCCCTCGGCGTGCTCGGCCTGAGAAAGCATCTCGGACTGTAAAAATATCTGCTTAATACGTAAACCAACCACTTTTCCCCTGCTCCTACAACAAAAATGTTGCTTTGGGAGCAGGGGAAAAGTGTTTTTAAAACCCATTATCAGAATGCTGAGAGAACAGCAATGACGGCAAGGATGACAGCGAAGACCACAGCCGGCACCCACTCTTTGCGAATCGGAATGCGCTTTTCCGCAGAACCGACACTGTCCGACAATACTGCATCCCGTGCCACAACCCATCTGTAAACAAAGAACAGCAGTGTGGCAGAAGCGCACCCTACCACGGCTCCGACAAGCAAATCAGTCGGATAATGCACACCGAGATACATACGGGAATACACCTGAGACAGCATCCATACCGTCATCGTGACAGCGACAACCCTGCCGCGGAACTGCAAAAGGATAATCGTCAGCAACGCCATCGTGTTCGCGGCATGGCACGAAGGCATACCGTACGGTGCGCCACGGTAGCCGTGCACAATATGAATCATTGACGAAAGAGGATTGGCAATATTGGAGGGACGCAGCCTTTCCGCCCACGGACGGATGACATGGGAGCACACCTGGTCGGTAAGAAGAATGGTGAGAGCCACGGCAAAAATGTACATCAGCCCCCTCCTCCACCCCAATGTATGCACCACGGCATAAGCCACGGCAAAGTACATCGGTATCCATGTGAACCTGTATGTCAGCATCCACATGTACTCATCCATATAAGAAAAATGATGGGAATTGACCCATAAAAGTATTGCTTCGTCCATATTGCGCTACGGTAAAGTAGTATATTTTTCTGCAAAAGTACTACTTTTTTCCCGCAAACGGCTGACAATGTCAAAAAAAAACATTAATTTTGCACATCGGAATGATGATTTTCAGAGATATAACAACAGAAAACCAAGAGCTAATATGAAAGAATACAAGAGAACAACCGTAACCGCCGCCCTGCCATACGCCAACGGCGGCGTGCATATCGGCCACCTTGCCGGCGTATATGTACCGGCGGACATCTACGTGCGCTATCTCCGTCTGAAGAAGAAAGACGTCATCTTTATCGGAGGCTCTGACGAACACGGAGTGCCGGTGACGATAAGGGCACGCAAGGAGGGCATCACCGTACAGGAGGTTGTCGACCGTTACCATAATATGATAAAGGACTCTTTCGAGAAGTTCGGCATCTCTTTCGACATATACAGCCGCACCACATCGGACATACACAACAAGTTTGCCTCCGATTTCTTCCGCACTCTCTACGACAAGGGCGAACTGGAGGAAATCGTTGAGGAACAGTACTGCGATGAAGTGACAGGCGAATTTCTGACAGACCGTAACATCGTCGGCACCTGTCCGCGGTGCGGGGCAGAGGGAGCCTACGGCGACCAGTGCGAGAAATGTGGTGCGACGCTCTCTCCCGATGAACTTATCAACCCGACGAACAAGAACAATCCGGGACACGGTCTTGTCAAGAAACCGACCAAAAACTGGTACCTGCCGCTCGGAAAATATCAGGACTGGCTGAAAGAATGGATACTTGAAGGCCACAAGGAGTGGCGCCCGAACGTCTACGGCCAGTGCAAGTCATGGCTTGACATGGACCTTCAGCCACGCGCAATGACACGAGATCTCGACTGGGGCATACCGGTGCCTGTGGAAGGCGCCGGAGGCAAGGTGCTCTATGTATGGTTCGACGCGCCTATCGGCTATATCTCCAACACCAAGGAACTATGCGATGCCAACCCTGAGAAATACGGAAAATGGGAGAAATGGTGGCAGGACGAGGATACGAAGCTCGTGCATTTCATCGGCAAGGACAACATTGTCTTCCACTGCCTCATATTCCCTGTGATGATGAAAGCCCACGGCAAGTACATCATGCCTGACAATGTACCTTCCAATGAGTTCCTGAACCTTGAGAATGACAAGATTTCCACATCACGGAACTGGGCGGTATGGCTCCACGAGTATCTCGCCGACCTGCCAGGAAAGCAGGATGTCCTGAGATATGTCCTCACTGCCAACGCCCCTGAGACCAAGGACAACAACTTCACATGGAAGGACTTCCAGGAGCGCAACAACTCCGAACTCGTCGCCATCTACGGCAACTTCGTCAACCGCGCTCTTCAGCTGACGAAAAAATACTTCAGCGGCATCGTGCCTGAATGCGGAGAACTGCTTGACGTTGACAGCAACGCCATAGCAGAGTTCAAGGATGTCAAGAAGAACGTTGAGGAACTCCTGGACCAGTATAAGTTCCGCGAAGCACAGAAAGAGGCCATGAACCTCGCACGCATCGGCAACCGTTACATCACGGAATGCGAGCCGTGGAAGGTATGGAAAGAAGACCCGAAGCGCGTGGAGACCATTCTATACGTCTGCCTCCAGCTGACAGCCAACCTCTCCATAGCCTTCGAGCCGTTCCTGCCGTTCTCCTCAAAGAGACTGCGTGAGATGCTCGCCATGGACACTTTCGAATGGGAACAGCTCGGCAAAATGGACATCCTCCCAGCGGGAAAGCAGCTCAACGAGCCTGCACTCCTCTTTGAAAAGATTGAGGACAGCGTAATAGACGCACAGCTGAAAAAGCTCGAAGACACCAAGCGTGCCAACGAAGCGGCCAACTTTGAGCCGGAACCTGTCAAGGAAAATGTGGATTTCGAAACTTTCGAGAAGCTTGACATACGTGTCGGACTCGTAACATCATGTGAGAAAGTAAAGAAGTCAAAGAAACTCCTGAAGTTCCATATCGACGACGGAACAAAGGACGGACGCACCATTCTCTCAGGCATAGCACAGTACTACGATGACCCTCAGGTGCTCGTAGGCAAGCAGGTTCTCTTCGTTGCCAACTTCGCTACGCGCAAGATGATGGGCGAGGAGTCCCAGGGAATGATACTCTCCGCAGTAAACTTCGACGGCACTCTTCACGTAACTTCTACTCTTGACCAGGAGGTCAAGCCCGGCTCAGTGGTGGGATAAGCTACGGAAGAACATGTAACAACCTCGGATTACCGCACAAGAACAAGACCCCAAGTCCTGCATGCCGTCTGAGTACGGCATACAGGACTTGCTTGTTTTCACACGACACTGCCTTGCAAGAAAACCGGCAGACATACAGGAAAGACCATCCCAACACACAAAAACGACAATGAAGCACATAATTCTATTTTCCCTGCTCACATTTTTCTGCGCCATGATGTGCCACGGACAAAGAAGAGAGATACAACAACGGCTTGACTCCCTCGCCAATGCCGCAAATGCAAAGGTGGGCATCGCCATCGTCACGGGTGACTCCGTAATAGCCGAAGTGAACGGAGATGTGCCGTTCCCTCTGTCAAGCGTGTTCAAGTTCCCACTTGCCATGGCAGTCCTCGACTCTCTGCAAAAGGCATGCAAGCCAGCATCCATGACGACAGAAATACTGCGCAGCGAGATTCTGCATGACACATGGAGCCCCATGCGCAACAAATATCCTTCAGGGGACATCAGCCTTCCTGTAGGCGAACTCATTGACTTTGCCATGACACAGAGCGACAACAATGCCGCCGACATCCTCCTTTCACGCTTCGGAGGATGTGAGACCGTCAACCGTTTCCTGCACACCGCCGGATGTGATACCGCAAGACTGCATGTCCATGCCACAGAGGCGGAGATGCACGCCGACCCGAAAAAGGCATACAGAAATCTCGGCACACCGGTTGAGTGCGCAAGACTCGCACTGCACCTCGTGGACAGACCGCTGCTGAAAGGCTGGAACCGCCGGTGGCTCATACGCCTGATGACAGAGTGCGCAACAGGCACGGAGCGCCTCCCTAAACACCTGAAAGACAAAGTGTTCATGCTCGGACACAAGACAGGGACAGGCTTTGAGGACAACAAGGGACGCATAACGGGAGTTAACGACATGGGATTCATAATCCCATTCAACGGAAACCCCATCGGCATCGCCGTCTATGTCACCGATGCAGCCATGCCGCTACAGGAAGCGGAGCATATCATTGCCGAAGCCGGACGGATACTTTCGTCTGAGCTGCCACCACTGTGAGTTCTCCCGGTGACAACAGTCCGGAAAACAAAAGGTAACGGTTCACAAGGCAAAAGGTTACACTTTGCTGCGTTTGCTTTCAGTAACAGCGAGAAAAACGCCAATACACTGACAATCAAAATATAAGACGACATACTCTCCTGAACTCAGGAAACACAAAAAAAAGTACTTTCAACGTCATGGGAATTATATGCCGAACCACATTTCTTCATATATATAATTCTCGTCTCTCACAAAGAACATCATCCCTAAAACGCAACAATGGCGTGGAAACCGTAAAAAGTTCCCACGCCATTGTCGTAGCTCCGCTGAGAATCGAACTCAGATCTGCCCTTTAGGAGAGGGCTGTTCTATCCATTGAACTACAAAGCCGGCGTTCCTGCCAGTAAGGCGACATTCCCGACGCCACATGGCTTTTGCGTTGCAAAGGTAATGCTTTTTCTCCAAACATACAAATAAAAGCATAAAAAAGTACTTTTAACACATTCCTGTTCTTTATTCAAGAACCGCTCATATATACAGAAAAGACTGTATTTTAAAGTGTTTTACGTACACTACAAATAGAGGTTTTGTCACAAAAAACGTTAATTTTCATAACAAAATTCTTATATGAATATTTTCTAACCTAACTTTGCGAACACATTCGACTGTGTGCGTTCACAACAGGGCTGTGCGCGTTCACAGTTTCATACTGCGACAGAAGAAAATATCAAACGACACACTATTAATTTCCAAACAACAACTAAAATCTAAACAGCAACAAATGAAAAGATTTTTGAAGCACATTGCCATGATGACGTTGGCACTCGTTGCGTCAGCATCGGCAAAGGCAGCAGTCACAGCACAGGGCGGCTGGTTCGAAGCCGCCTATGCAAAATGGGAGCCTGTAAGCGGAGCTTCCGACTATCAAGTGTTCATCAAGCCGGCAGGCGGTACATACACCCAGCTTGACAAGGAGCTGGTCCGTCAATATCCGGGCTACTTCCGTGCCGATGCTGTAGGCCTGAAAGCAGGCTCTTACGTCATGAAGATCGTGCCTGTAATCGGCGGCAATGCCGACGAGAGCAAAGCAATGGAAACATCAGCAGTCAGCGTCATGGCACATGACCGCAGCGGCTTCGCACACTATAACAGGACAGAGGGAGTCGGCGCATATAACAATGACGGCACCCTGAAAAGCAACGCACGCGTCATATATGTCACAGCAAACAATGCCAAGACAATATCACTCCCTGTACAGACAAGCAGCAAGGGCGATGAGACACGTACCGGCCTGCAGAACATCCTCCAGGCGTTTGAGAAGGGATATGAGAAACGGCCTCTCGCCATCCGTATCGTCGGAACAGTCAAGGCAGCAGACATGGACTCATTCGGTTCAAGCTCGGAAGGTCTTCAAATCAAGGGAAAGAACAGCTCCTACAGCGCAAACATCACCCTTGAGGGCATAGGCAACGACGCCGGCATACACGGCTTCGGCATTCTCTGCCGCAGCATCTCCTCTGTGGAGTTCCGCAATTTCGCCGTACTTCTATGTATAGACGACTGCATGTCGCTTGACACAGACAACAAGAACATATGGATTCACAACATGGACTTCTTCTACGGCGGCACCGGAAGTGCGTCCGACCAGGCAAAGGGCGACGGCACTGTTGACATCAAGGGCAAGTCAAGCCATGTCACAGTATCATATAACCACTTCTTTGACTCCGGCAAATGCTCCCTCGGCGGCATGAAGAGCGAGACAACAGACTGCTGGATGACATACCACCACAACTGGTTTGACCACTCAGACTCACGCCATCCGCGTATCCGTACAGCCTTCTATCATGTCTACAACAACTACTTTGACGGCAACTCAAAATATGGCGTAGGCGTTACAATGGGCGGTTCTTCTTTCGTGGAGAACAACTATTTCCGTAACTGCAAGTACCCTATGCTCATCTCTAAGCAGGGCACTGACGCTGAAGGCTCCGGCACATTCTCCGGTGAAGCCGGAGGTGTCAACAAGGCATTCAACAACTTCATAAAGGGCGAGCGCAAGGTCCAGTACTATGACGGATCACAGACTGACGGAAAATGGGACGCAGTCCTTGCCACATCCCGTGAGGAATCCGTCAGTGCAACAGCATTCACAGGCGGCACATCATACAATAATGCCGCTGATGCCGAGGCACGCAAAGCCGTTCCTTCAAGTGCCGTGGAGACTCCTGAAGCGGCATACACTACCGTAAAGCAGTATGCGGGACGCTGTGAGCAGGGTGACTTCAAGTGGACTTTCAACAACTCCATAGAGGATGAGAACTATGATGTAATCGCCGAACTCAAGAATGCAATCGTAAATTACAAGTCAACTCTTATCGGATTCGCTGACGGTACAGCAATCAAAAACGGCGGTGCAACACCTACGAGTGACGGTCTCGCCGTTGACGGCGGCAACGGAAAAGGCATCGACCCGGAGGTTAACGAGGGCTATATTCCTTCATACGGAGGCGGAAGCGGAGCTGTCATCTCGGGAGAGTACGTGATCGGAACAGCAGAGGATTACTTCTGGACAATCGCCGACAACGCAGCGGCAACACAGGAGCTGCTTGCCAACGGTACCATCACTCTTGATGCCGGTTCATCCTTCCAGACAACAAAGAATATTGCAGGCGGCGACGGCACCGTCTACTCCGACAAGATCGGCTCTCTACAGCTTGCAAAGAGCACAGGCACAGCTACATTCTATATTCCGGAAGGAATCCAGAGCATGGCTTTCTACCTTGTACGCACAGGCTCTTTCGGCGGCAATATTCTTACAAGTGCAGACGGCAATACATTTACCGAACAGTCTGCGTATGACGGAAAAAAAGGTATAAAAGAACTTACCGTAACCCCGGCAACTCCTTGTAAATATGTCCGCATTACAAACACCTCAAACGGCGGCCTGAACATCCAGGGCATAAAGATTGCAAAACCAGCAGAAGAGGGACCTGGTCCTGAAGACCCGGATCCGGACGAGCCGGTCGATCCACAGCCGGAAGCAGTTCAGATCAATTTCCCTACAAGCACAGACGGCATCACAGCAAGCGGCACAACAACAATGAGCGGCGGTTCAATAGTTTTGAAAAACGGCTTCTATTCAAGCAGTGCCGGTGCTGACAACGGTGTCATTCTGAAAATAGCCGGTGGCTTCAAGGCCGGCGATGTTGTCACTATTGCAGGAACAATAAAGGTTGCAGACGGAAAGCGTGCGACAGCAGTGCTTGCCAAGGCCACAGCAGGACAGCAGGCTCAGGCCGTTGATGAAGAGATTCACAAGTTTGAAGATTTCACAGCTACGGCTGCCGACCAGACTTACACTCTCACTGCGGATTACGATGAACTGTGGATTGTCCGTGACGGAAATACGACAGCGACCCTGACAAAAATCATAGTCACACGCCCTACGGGCATTGAAAATGTAGAGACAGTTCTACTTGAGACAAGTGCCATGTACGACATCAGCGGCCGTCAGATTCTTGCTCCGGCAAAGGGACAGTTATATATAAAGAACGGTAAGAAGTTTGTTGGTAAATAAACACACATGATAAATTGCGGGCATATCTGTGGAAACACTGTTCATACAGATATGCCCTTCTCTCTTTTCCACACTAAAGACTATTTTTTCTCGGATAATCGATGTGTAAGCGGACGATAACGTAGTGTATCATATTAACTTTGCAAAGCACGTCTTACACACAACAAACCAACAACAAATTCTTTTAAAGATAATACATGAAACGAATCTTATCCATTATGGCAGTGTTGGCAATTGTTTCCGGCACTGCTTTTTCACAGCAGATCAACGGCAGAGATTTCGGCATTGACGGCTTCGCCGCATACGAAGGTACTGCTGGAACCCAATGGTATCACGCCGGAGGAACAACAGGAGGACAGGGAGGAAAAGTCGTCTATGCCGGCAGTTTCTCCGAGCTTCAGGCGTACCTCCAGTCATCAAAGCCATACATAATACTTGTCGACAAGGACATAACGACAGGCATGAAATGCTATGTCGACGACATAAACAGCGGACATCTCCTTGATGACCAAAGCGGAGCGGCAGGCCAGGAGACCACCTACGGCGAACGTATCATGATTGCAGACAACAAGACCCTGATAGGTATCGTGAACCCGCAGACAGGCAAGGCTCCGCTGTTCTCACGCATAACATTCGTGATGCAGGGCGTACATAACGTCATTATCCGCAACTGCCGGTTCACAATGGTGGGTGCACCTATCCTGAAGTCCGGCGAGAACAAGATTGTCGCATGGCGCAACGGAGCACAGGTTGAAGTCGGAGACCCTGACTGCATAGGCATACAGGCTGATGCCGTAAGCGCAAAAACCAACGGCGGCTCGCACGTATGGATAGACCATTGCGAGTTCTTCAACGGCAATGCTGCCAACAAGGACCGCTATGACGGACTTGTGGACTGCAAGAACAACATACAGTGGCTCACCATCTCCTACAACTATTTCCATGACCACGACAAGGCATGCCTTTGGGGAAAGGGCGACAGCGATGTCTTTGACAACTGCCGCACAATCTCCGCGCATCACAACTACTTTCACAACATCGACGGCTCACGCCTTCCTCTGCAGCGTGGCGGCAATGTTCATTATATGAACAATTACATGAACAACTGCGCAGACGGCTGGGACTTGAGAACATCTTCTGTAGGATATGCGGATGCAAGTTACTTCAAGGACAGCAAGGCTCCCATACTGCCTGACGGCGGAGGTATCTTGAAAATCAACACAACGGAAGGATACGGCATCGTCTACGACAACTGCCGCCGTGTAATCAAGGGTGCGGGAGTGACCTTTGTCAATGCTCCTGCGAAGTATGACAAGGAGTTCACATCAGGAACAAACGGCACATGGACTCCTGCTGACACATGGAAGGGGTATTTTGTAAACAGCTATGATAAGGCAATGGATGTTCCGGGCATCTGTGAAAAATATTCCGGAGCAGGTAAGATTGAGATATGGAAGACATACGCCGATGCCGTTCCGGCATCTGACAAGGACGAATATATTACCGCCGTGAACAGCCAGCGTTCCTATCAGACCTCCACAGGAACTCATACAGAGAAGGTCTATGACGAGAACGGCAATACCGTCACCCCGTCAGGTACATCACAGCCTGACGACCCCAGTCAGGAGGCGGCACAGATCAACTTCCCGACAAGCACCGACGGCATCACCGTAAGCGGTACGACAACCATGAACTCCGGTTCAATATCCTTAAAAAACGGCTTCTATTCAAGCAGCGCAGGTGCTGACAATGGTGTCATCCTGAAAATAGCCGGCGGATTCAAGGCCGGTGACATCGTCACTATCGCCGGTACAATCAAGGTTGCTGACGGAAAGCGTGCGACGGCTGTACTTGCCAAGGCCACGGCCGGACAGCAGGCTACGGCTGTCGACGAGGAGATTCATAAGTTTGAGGATTTCACCGCGACGGCTGCCGACCAGACCTATACTCTCACAAAGGATTATGACGAACTGTGGATTGTCCGTGACGGCAACACGACAGCAACTCTGACAAAAATCATCGTATCACGCCCCACCAGCATAGACGGCATTGAGACAACCATGCTCGGAACCGGTGCGATGTATGACATTTCCGGACGCAAGATTGCCGGCCCAACAAAGGGACAGCTTTATATAAAGGACGGGAAGAAGCACGTCGCAAAATAGCTTGGAATATAATTTTATCCTACGAAAGACACACTTAATTCAATATGCCGCGGACTTCTCGAAGCCGCGGCATATTCTTTTATTCTTCCGGCAACACCGGCTGCCTTTATTAACAACAAAGCCACAGAAACTCTGTAAGCATCCCCTTCATTGGCTGTCATAATTACAGGAGAAACAAAAAGGTAACCTTTTGTCATGCAAACCGTTACCTTTTACATTCAGCTTTTTGACAACATGCCCTGTCAGTGATGAGGTGGCAAATAAATTTCTTTGGAAACTCATGTCTGTCGTTGTCTATCACATTGCTGTTCGCTGCGGGTGGATAATAAATTTTCTTGGAAACTCATGTCTGTACATTGATAATGATATGTCTTGTAGCGGGAACAGCATCTGAGCTGTCTGCGCCGATATGGTCGTCTGCACGGACAGGGTTGGTTCGTGTTTCTCCCTTGCACCGGCACCGCAGACTTGCAACGGTGACAATCCTTACCGTTGCATCTGTAGGAATACCTACATCGGATGTCTTCACATTATCACTCATATATCTTCCTATGCCGATACTGCATGAGACAATTATCTTGAGTATATGTAAAACAAGCGAGGGGCTTGCCGGCATACAGGTCATACCCTACAAGACAAGCATCTTGATCATATGTAAAGCTGTCCGTTATAAAATCATGTCCGGTTGCGGAGACTCTGCCGTCTGTTTCCTGTACATGAATGTTTCCGTGGCATTACAGTCTCAGAACTCCGGTACACCTATATGCCAGTGAATCTTGTGTACAGCATTAAGATATGGCAAACATAAAAGCGGAAGACAGGCACCGGTAACCGATGCCTGTCTTCCGCTTTTATAAGTAACTATAGAAAATTTTATGACTGAATATTCTCTTACCAGGACTAATTTCCAACAGTTACTTTGAATATTATTCCGCCTTCCCGGTTACTTGATCACAACTTTCTTACCATTGATGACATACAGTCCCTTGCCAGGCTTCGTCACACGGATGCCCTGTAAGGTGTAGACTGCATGGTTGCCGGTACTGTTGCCGTAGCTGTTGTCAGGAACTTCGCTGATGCCTGTGGCAACAGACGTGAAGTCAAGCATAGGCACGCCGTTCTCCACTTTCCACATATAGGCACCTGGAATGTTCGGGACCTCAGCATTGAGGGCCGCCACTGTCGCTTCTGCCTCTGACGTAGAGACAGCCTTACAGTTTGTCAGCGTGCCGCCTGTGCTGTTGCCGGCATTGACAGCCTCGAGAGGTGTGGCAAAATAACGTACAGTGCAGGTGTCTGCCCAGTAGCAGTTCCGTGCCTCGTTAGGAGTGTTGTACCCGAGTTCCGGAGATACTGCGCCGCAGTATTTGAAACTGCTTCCTGCCCAAAAACGTGCTCCTGCCCATCCGCCGAAGTAGCAGTTGTTGATGAGAGAGCCGTTCAAGACCTTGCCGGCAAGTCCGCCCATATTGTTCTTGCCCCATGTCCATGCATCGGAAGCGCTGTTGAGAATCCGGCAGTTATCGGCATTGCCGATCAGTCCTGCTCCATAAGAGCCGCTGTTGAAGAGCACACCGCTGGTATAACAGTTTATCACTGTCGTGCCTACTGCACGCGCAACAAGCAGTGATGCGTTGGAATTGCCAGCCACATAGCTGTCTTTTACGATGAGGTTCCTGACGATTGCCCCGTTCGTCTCATTGAATACGGCGGAAATCCCGGCAGCCTGGTTAATCATACCGATGATGGCATGGCCGTCACCGTCATAGACACCGGCAAAACGCTGATAATCATCATCGTTATTCTTCTTGCCGATACCTGAGAAAGTTCTGTTGCTTGACTTCCGTGTATACGTCTCAGGATCAGTGCTGAGTTCCTTGAACACATATTTATAGCTTGGCGACTCATCGAAGGTATGTGACACCCAGTTTATTCCGGCCAGGGCATCCTCTGAAAGGATAATATCCTTTGTCTGCTTGAAATATTTTCCCTTACTGTAGTTGTCTCCGAAATAAGCTTCAACATGCTCCTTGTTCTCGACATTCACAGCGAGTTTCATGAGTTGTTCCGCTGTTTCGATGAGATATGGGTCATCAGCTGTTCCGCTGCCGCCGGCATAGTCTGTGGCAGCATAGTGCTCCCACTGGGTTGCAGTATAGTTGGTAGCTGCCGCATCGGTATTGGCGGTGCTCTCCTCCTCTATAGGTCTGTTGCCCGGGAATATGCCGTCGTCCTCAACACCTTCCTGAGGAGTGTCGTCCATGTCGCTATATGTCTTTCCTGCTTCGGCTACAAGACTGAGAGAACCGTTGACGGACATTGAGCGCAGGGCATATACATCACCGTTGCTGTATGTGTCGTCAGTGTATGAGTTTGTCGTAGCGAGGGCGAGGAATCTTCCGTTCTTATAGATCAGATAACCTTTGGCAGCATCAATCTTTGTCCATGCCAGAACTCCGGCATTGTTTGTGAATTTGGCAGGACGGAGAGGAGAGGATACCATCGGTTTCGGTGCGAAGGTTCCGCTGCAGTGTGTGCTCTGTTCCGCTCCCTGCGCATACACATATTCGGTGTTGAGGAGATTGTTGATAAGCGCGGATGTCATAATCTGAGGGTTATGATTCTCATCCTGGGTAATACTCCAGCTGACACGCTTGGAAAGGTCAAGCTTATTGCCGTCAAGATCCATAGAGCCATACTCACCGAGATAGCGTGTCGCGCCGGCAGACATTTCCACGAAGCCCACGTCACTGATATGATTGCCCATGCGGCAGTTGATGAAGTAAGCAGCTGACGACTGCTTACCCCAGTTGCGGCCGAGATGGGACGTCTTTGCACCTATGGTGTTGTCGGCCGTCAGTATGCAGTTGCGCAGGAAGAGACCAAGTCCCCATACATTACTGTAGCCTGTCGCCTCGTTTGTCACCTCACGTCCTACTGAGGCGAAATGATTGCCGGGAGCGACAATGTATCCAGCCTGATTGACCTGCTTTATCTCACAGGAGTCAAGGAAAGCAATACCACTGTCAAAGATATAGTCCACGGTTCCCTCAACATAGCACTTGTAGAGATATGAGCGACTGCTGTCATCAAATCGCAGACCGTCCTGGTTGCCCTTTATGGCAACGTTCTTCAGCGTCATTCGGTCTCCATGATTGGTCAGTGCTTCTGCCTGTCCGGCAGCAGGACCGGCGGAGTTCACAACGGTGAAATTCTCACCGTAAAAGTCAGTTCCGTCAATATACATCGTTGTTGTCACCTTCTCATCGTCCACCTCCTGATGTGATTTGGCACGTGTGATGACAACTCCGTCACGGCTTTCGCCGAGCATTGTGATGACGGATGTGCCAGGAATGGTCACCTGCTCGTTGTAGGTTCCGTTCTTTATAAAGATAAAATTGCGTGTGCCGTCCTGTGAGCAAGCATCCACGGCAGCCTGCACTGTGGTGAAGTCTCCTGTGCCGTCAGCAGCAACAATCTTCATATATGCGTCCGGCGCAGTGAAAGTTCCTGTGATTTCCTCACCCATCAGGGATGCGAGGTACTTATCCAAAGCCGTATAGCCGTCGCCGTTGACATAGTTTCCGTCAGCAGGATTGCTCTTGTCGAATCCGTTGGCATCCTCCCAAGCGTCAGGCATGCCATCGCCGTCAGTGTCCCAGGCATCGGGACGGGCATCCCTTTTCTCTCTCGGATAGTAGTACGAGCCGTCCGCATTCTTCTCCATCTCAGCGTCAAGAGGGTCGTCGATGATGCCGTAAATTCCACCGCCGCCAAGGCTTCCGCCGTATGTGGCCACGCCGGTGGTACACTCTTCAACAAGACGGTTCTCTATGCCGTCACGCGTAAGACAGCCTGCCTTGGTGAGAACGTCACGGTAAGCCTCCTCGGCAGTCTGCATCTTGTCCTTGTATGTATATTTTGAGACATCGAAACGATAACCAGGATAGAAAACTTCCGGCACGAGCCATTCGTCAAGAAGCTTGATGAGTTTTGTGTTTTCGTTCACAACCCCCTTGCTGTTGTCTTCGGTGATTGTTGCATTTCCCTCCATGTAGTTGCCGCTGAAATGCCATTCAGAGACCATAGTGGCATGTGACGGAGAGATGAAACGATAGCTTGCAGGATTGGTTATGGCACGCTTGGTGGCCGGTCCTGGCTTATAATAGTTGTTACAGTAGTTTATCTGATGGCTGGAATAGACACCGTCCTGGTCGTTTTCGCCGCCATAGACGGCCCCCTGACGGCCCCAGTTGTAGATTACATTATTAAGGAACTCATTGTAGACAACAATGTCTCCCGCACTCTTCCGCGCACCTTGCAGACGCGGGGAACGGCTATAGTTATTAATAATCATGTTGTGGTGGAACGTACTCTGTGCCCCTCCCCACTGGCATCCGAAAGAACGTGGCGTGCCTTTGTGATGGCCTGCGTCATAGAGTCCTTCGTGAAGGATGCAGTATTGATAGGTCTGCAAGTGTGATGTCTGGTTATTGACAATCTCCTCTGCACTCCATCCGAAGGTGCAATGGTCGAAAATCACGTTCTCGGCGTTCTCTGCACACAGTGCCTGATCCAAGGTTCCCTGCACATCCTGTACAAGGTCCGAACCGTCCCAACCTTTGGAACTTGTGCGGAAACGCATGTTCCGCACAACAACATTCTTAGCTCCATTGATGCTGAACATACGCGGATATATCGTGACACCCTCTCCAGGGGCTGTCTGTCCGGCAATGGTTACGCCGGTGGAGCGGGTAATCCGCAGCACGTCTTTCAGGACAATCCATCCCGATACGTTGAATACGACGGTCAGAGGCTCGTCGGGATACTGCTTGAGTGCCCAGCGCAGAGAGCCTTCCGGCGGATTGACGGCATCATCCTCAAGTGTGGTGACAGTCACCACGCGCCCTCCGCGTCCTCCCGAGGCGTACTTACCGAAGCCCTCGGCAGTGGGAAAGGCCGGTGTCTGCTGCCATACCTTGGGAAAGTCAAATGACTGCGCCTGTGCCATGCCTGTCCATATACAGAGCATGACAACAAGTGACAATAGTCTTTTTCTGTTCATCTTGTTAGGTGTTAGGATTAGTAAAACAAATAATGGTATCAACATGTCAAATAAGTTGCAGAAAGCCTGAGAGTTATTTCTGATACTTATTTGCATTGGTATTTTGTTGACAAATTTATCAAAAATATACAATAAAGTGGTGTACCAAGACACTTATTTAACTTTTTTTACGTCCTTTTCGTTCTGTGCATGAATGCTGTCCAGCCGTTCTGTGCTTATTCGGAATCGTTCCTGCAACTTTATGAAAAATAATCTTTTCTATCATGTACTATAAAAAATACTGCCGGCAGAAGCTTGCTTGAAGTCGCCCGGGCGGAAGTTTATTATGTAAAAAACGATTAAGCGAGCGGACTTCCAACATTCCCGATGAGATTCTGCTTTACAAAGGGGTAACTTTTACATCGTAGGGGGGTAACTTTTGCATGATGGAAGGTTAATTTTATATAATGAAAGAAAGGTAACCTTTTGCATAATAGTAATAAGAATCATACAACAAAATGTCGTTCGATTCACATAACGGGTGATTATATACTGCCGCGACATCTGTCATTAACCATGTCATTATAGACATCAAATTCACACTTCGTATACATTTTTATGCAATATCACCCAATATTAAGTTAAAGTTTTCTAATTCACCCCCCCCGATTATATTTTTTTAATTATATGTCGTATTTTTGCATATATATAATTGTCAAACTAACAACCAAGATAGAACTATATACATTTCAGCTGGAACCGGATGCCCGAAAACAAGATGAAATCACCGTCGGCAAACATGCAAGAGTTCCATAAAAACAGCCCATTTGCAGAAATGAGTGCAGATGTCAAGGGAAACAATTCAGAAATCCATATATACATCAAACTAAACAACTACAATCATGAAGAAGAACAATGCCTTTATCAACAGAACAGTGAAGGTTCTGCTGGTGGCAGGTCTTGCCGTCATGGCAATTCCTGTCTACACATTGGCGTACACCGGCACCAACACCTTTGTGCAGGCCGGACAGAACTCTGTCCGCGGTACCGTTGTGGACGAACACGGTGAGCCGATGATAGGAGTGACCGTAAAAGCCAGAGGCTCACAGGCTGCGGCTATCACGGACATTGACGGCAACTATACCCTTAATGTCGCCAACGGCACACCTCTCGAGTTCTCTTACGTCGGTTATACAACGAAAACCGTCAAGGCACGCAGCAACATGCAGGTCACACTCGAACCTGACCAGCATATCATGGACGAGGTTGTCGTCATAGGTTACGGCACACAGAAGAAGCGTGACCTCACCGGAGCCGTATCCTCCGTAAAGAGCGCGGAAATCAAGGAAGCACCTGTGATGAACGCCATGGAAGGCCTGCAGGGACGTATCTCCGGACTTGACATCACCCGCGAGAGCGGCCAGGCCGGTTCCTCACCGACAATCCTGCTGCGCGGCAACCGCTCGCTCAATGCCAGCTGCGCACCTCTTTATGTCATCGACGGCATACAGGGCGGAAACATTGACGACATCAACCCTAATGACATTGAGACAATCGATGTCCTCAAGGACGCTTCCTCAACAGCCATCTACGGTGCCGCAGGAGCGAACGGCGTAATCATCGTCACGACAAAGCAGGGCGTCAAAGGAAAAATACAAGTGGACTTCAACGGATATGTCGGCATCAACGCCTTCCCGTCATATCCTGAAACATATACCGGGCAGAAATGGATTGACTTCCTTACCGACGGCTTCGTTGCACGCGAAGGCCGCGAGCCGGAGGACATCAACGAGCTGTTCAACGTTGCAGGACTCTCCGCAGGAGCCGTGGAGGCATATAACCAGGGGAAATGGATCAACTGGCGCGACGAGATCCTCCATACCGGTGTGCAGCAGAACTACTCCCTCTCCCTTAGAGGAGGCACGGAGAAACAGCAGAGCTACCTCAGTGTCGGCTACCAGCAGGAGAAAGGTCTTTACAAGGATGACAAGATGGATCAGATTACTTTCCGTGCCGGTACGACATACAACATAAACAATATTATCAGTGTCGGCTTCCAAAGCACCATGACATACCGTAACCAGAACAAGCGGAACTCACGTCTCTCCAAGTCATTGAACTACCTGCCGCTCGGCGATGTCTATAACGAAGACGGATCGCTCAAGCAGCGCCCTATCGACGACATGAACTCGTACATCAACATCCTGGCAGACGATCAGCCTAACGCATACGAGAACAATACGAAGAGAACCAACATCAACATAGCTCCATTCGTGGAAATCAAGCCGATGAAAGGCATGCTGTTCAAGTCCATGCTCAGCGCAAGTCTCAGCCATAGCCGCGGAGGACTGTGGGACGGACTCGACACATTCATGAAACTCTCCGGCTCATCTGACAACAAGAGAATAGCAAGCTACAGCTCCGACAACAGCTGGAGCTACACATGGCAAAACATTCTCACATACAACTTCAAGCTTGCCTCTGACCATGACTTCACGCTTACAGGCATAACGGAGTATGCAAAGACAAGAAACGAGAACGCACTCGCACAGAATGACCAGTTCGAGTTTGACGGTTTCAAATGGTATCACCTGGAAGGCGGACTCAATCCGTATGCTTCTTCAAGCTACAAAGAGACAGCAAAGATGTCCTACGCCTTCCGCGGAGCGTACAACTACCTCGGCAAATACCTCCTCTCTGCATCCATCCGATGGGACGGTGCCTCACAGCTGTATAACAAATGGTGTGCCTTCCCTGCCGTATCCGCAGGATGGCGTATCTCTGACGAGGCATTCATGAAAGGTACGCGCAAATGGCTTGACAACCTTAAGTTCCGCGTAGGCTACGGTGTTACCGGCAATGCCAACATCTCACCTTACGTGACCACTACCGAAGTGACAAACTCCGCTAACCAGCTGAACCTCGGAGGCGGACGCGTACAGACATATATCCTTACGCAGAATGTTGCAAACAACGAACTGACATGGGAGAAATCCTACAACTGGAACTTCGGTCTTGACTTCGCCATCCTCGGCAGCCGCATTGACGGAAGCATCGAGTACTACATGACCGATACAAAGGGTGTCCTGTACAACAGACCTCTCCCTACCGCCCTCGGACTCTATAACGCAAAGGCAACATACTACAAGATGTCCAACATTGCCAGAATCAAAAACAAGGGTATAGAGATTACCATAAACAGCCGTAACATTGAGACAAAAAACTTCCGATGGAATACAACGTTCACCTTTGCCAAGAACGTCGAGAAACTGAAGGAAATCAACCTCGGCAACAATGTCACGGCATCTGAGCTCATAGCCCTGAACCTGTTCATGGACAACCCTGTCAACACGTTCTACGGATATAAGAAACTCGGAATCTGGCAGCTCGGCGAGGAAAATCAGGCAGCTTGTTTCGGAAGCCAGCCAGGCGACGTGCGCATTGAGACACCGGGACTGGTATGGGACGACTCCTATCAGTACACACGTGACGAAATTGTCACAAATCCTGAGACTGGAGAAAGCGAAATGCAGACCAAGACCTATACCGGCGCATACTACAAAGAGGATGAAAACGGCGAGCGTGAGTACTTCACACGTGACCATACCTACGGCATCTCTACTAACGACAAGCAGATTCTTGGCCATAAGACTCCTGACTGGAGCATAGGATTCCATAACCAATTCGTATACAAGAACTTTGACCTCAGTATCATGTGTTCCATGCGCTGGGGACAGATGATTAACGGTGAGCTGCTGTCTTACATGGACAACACCAACCAGCCTGTATGCTACGACTACTGGACTCCTACGAATCCTACGAATGCGTATCCGCGCCATGAGTTCGGAGCAAACAGCACTGATGCACAGAAAGAGGCGATGCGCTATGTGGACGGATCATTCTTCAAAGTGAAGAACATCACTCTCGGCTACACTCTGCCAAAGGGTGCCCTGAAGAAAGTGAAGATGTCCAATTTCCGTATCTACGCCACTGTAAGCAATCCGATTATCTGGAGCAAAAGCGAGATGCTGAAAGGCATGGACCCAGAGAACAACGCTTCTGACAAATTCCCTCTCTACAGGACAATCGTATTCGGCGTCAACGCATCGTTCTAACAGCAAACAGATCTTATAATCATCTTAATAACCAAGGACTATAATGAAAAAACTATTATATATCGGCGCAGCTGTAACGACTCTCGGCATGGCATCATGCTCACTTGACGAGACAAACTATTCTTCGCTCGACAAAGATAAAGTCTATACTACTCAGGCGGGCATGAACGCCATAGTGAACTCCTGCTACGAGAACGTATATTATATGTACGGAAAGGTCGACGGCATCGACCTTATGGAAATGGGAACGGACTTATGGAAAAACGGCTCTCGCAACGGAGGACACGGCGACCTCACCAACTATAACGAGAACCTTACTCCAAGTTCCGGTACAATCAAGACTATATGGAATGCCCTCTACGCCATCGTCGGCTATTGCAATACTGCCATAGCATATCAGAACCGAGGCGTCAACTTCACGGAAGAGAGCGTCAGACAGAAGGTTGCAGAGGCTTACTTCCTCCGTGGCTTCGCCAACTTCCATATCGTGGAACAATGGGGTGGCGTGGTTCTTCAGACAGAATCTTTCGCACAGTCAGGAATATCTTCCGAAAACGGCTACCGCTCTTCTGAGGAGGACTTCTATGAGCTGATAATCAAAGATCTCACATTCGCCAAAGATAATCTTCCGCTGACACAGGCAGAACGCGGACGTGCAACAAGGAAGGCGGCATACGCAATGCTCGCGAAGGCTTATCTACAGCGCACACGTCTCTATCCTGAAGGCAGTGAGGAACGTAAGAAATATGCGGAACTGGCCTTTCAGACTGCAACGGAACTCATTGACCACGCAAGAGACTACAATTGCGGACTCTATGCCAGCACTGCCACAAAAAGCGGTGACGCCATCATGTGGGACGGCGAGAATAACAAGAATAACAGTGAGATACTGTTCACCGAGGCAGTTGACCATGAGAGCGCATACAACCCCGAAGGATGGAACCGTGGACGAACTTCACAGTACTACATGATGAAAATAAGTTCACAGGCACAGAATTTCGGCGTACAGAGCTCCGGTCTGCGTTACGGCCGTGACAATGCAACGGTATGGAGCCCTACCCTCTACCTCCTCACGGAATGCTTCGAGCCGAAACTTCCTAAGACAGAAACCAATGCCGAACTTATCAATCTCGCAAAGATTCCTGACGGACAGACAGAACCGGAACGCACCGCTGACACACGTTTTGAACAGGCTTTCTATTATAAGTACTACGGTGCGCAGCTGACAATGCAAAAGGATGTGCTGGCACGCTACAAGAAAGACATTGACGACCCTTACTTCAGCAAGATGAGCGGACGCCGCATAGCATCGTCACTCATAACAGGAGCAAACCTCAACATGCAGTTCCCAGGTGCAAATTTCTATGCTGCGACAAGCAACTCTACATCAAACTATGAGCGTGAGGATATTCCTGACGCATTGGCATGCTACACTCCGAACTGGGAACTTGACCCTCAGAAGACGGCAGTCAACAAGCGTCTCTGTGTCGGAATCTCTGACTATTTCAACATGGAGGACAAGAACAGTGACAGCTATGGCGGCGAAGCAACATACACATATTTCCGCAATCTGTTCCCTTCATGGAAGAAATGGCACAGTTTCAAATATGTCTACACCAATCAGTACTGCATGATGGACATTCCTATCATCCGCCTTACGGACGTTTATCTGATTGCTGCCGAAGCTTCCATCACTGCAGGACATCCGGCAGACGGACTGAAATACCTTAATGCTGTGCGCCGCCACGCTGCCGTTGCCGGCGATGCAACAGAAATGGACGTCACACTGAACGAGATGACCATCGACTACATCCTTAAAGAGCGTGCACGCGAACTCTGCGGAGAGCAGTGGCGCTGGTATGACCTCAAACGTACAGGCCGTCTCACTTCTGAGTACTTGTCACAGAAAGGCATGAACCCGTTCATTACCACTTTCGACAACAAGAAACATACAGTGCGTCCTGTACCGCAGCAGTTCCTCGACCAAATTGCCAACCCTGACGAGTTCGGAACAAACGGCTATTAACCGGTTCTGCACTTCCATAAAAACATAATATCATTGACATCCATGTAGTTGAGAGACATGGATGTCAATGAACAATAGTAAAAAGAACACGTACTTAGTATTAAATTTTGTTAAGTCCTGCTGAATATAAAGAAAATTTCAGTACCTTTGTCCTCTGTGAATACCACGATATTTATACATTGTTTGCCATAAGGCATATAAGATAATGTGAGACATTGATATTCACAGAAGAACAAAGAATTATATGCGACTATTGAACTAACATTTTTAACTATATATTATTAACAACAAAAATTAAAGAATTATGAAGAAAATTTTTACTCTTATCGCATCTGCATTGATGACACTTGGTGCTAATGCACAGGTGGTTGTGGAACCAATTGAACACACATTCTATACAGAGGTTACAGAGAATACTTATGCTGTGACAACGACTCTTGAAGCTGTAACATCAGTATGGGGAGAAGCGAATCTGACATGGGGAATGGGCGTAAGACTGCCGGCTGACTATGTACTTGTTGACAATGAGAAAATGACCATGAAAACAGCCGTAGAAAGCACACCTATATATTTCTCCGGTAACAAGTGCGGCGATATGCAAAAGGACTTCCCTGAGTATAAAGGCTATATGAATCTCGGATGCTCTTTCCCTCAGAATAACTGGAAGGGAAACGAACCTGAAACTATAGAGGAAATCGGTGCACTGTATAAGAATCACCATGGTATTTTCGCTGTTGTTCCTAAGGTTGACGGCACCCTCAGCTTCGGCGTTTATGCCGGTGACAACTCACGTTCTATCGGCATCATTGACTTTTCTACAGAGGAAGAGATTCTTGACGGAAAGCCAAGCTCTTTTGTTGCATACAACAACTTCAGAAATGATGGTGTAGAACTTGATCAAGACGGTAATGTCACTGTAAAGAATGCTCCTGCATATGTTAAAGGTGAAGTAAAGGCCGGCCGCACATATCTCCTCGTTGGTGGTGACGGTAAGAATCTCACAATGCATCAGGTTAAGTTCGTTCCTGGCACAGGTACAGGTATCCAGAACGTTGAAGCTGCTGAGAACGCAAAGGTTGCTCCTGTTAAGGTTATTAAGAACGGTCAGATCATGATCGGTGACTTCAACATCGCAGGCCAGCGTGTTAAGTAATCTCTATCCTACAAAACAATAAGGCAACAATGCCTTAACATCTATGGGGAAGCCGCTGTGGTTTCCCCATTTTCATGCCCGTTTCTTTCCAAATTCCCTGTAAGGAAGTTTCTTTAGCTACATAAGTAACTATTGAAAATTATTTTATAGTATAATATTTTCTTACTAAAGCTTGTTCTTTTTGGTAGTTTAGTGCTTGTCACTCAGGCACAATGCCAGCATTGATCCTTCATTACGCACACTAACCGCCTAAAAAAACAACTGAGTTTTAGTATAAACTAATTTCCAACAGTTACTTTGCAAGAAGCTTTATCCATTATGCATGGCTCCGTCTTTCTCATGTACATTCACACGCACATAACCGTCCGTTCTTTATACCACAAATAGAAACGTAACGTTATTCATCATGCACAAGTCCTAAATCTATAAAAACACTACTGGAGGAACGCCCAACAAGTATAAGCGCAAAGCCACCAAGATTCGCAAAGAAGGCAGACACATCGTCAAACAGACCATCTATACCATGTCCATGCAGACACACCTCGGATAAGTTGGAATTAGCTGGCAATATGCCACACAAACTAAAAGACATGCGCAGAATGCGTCTTACGCATACCGCAAGGCGACAAACATTGCCAACCTCAACAAATACTTCAACAAACCTGCATGGGTATCATACGGAAGCCGGCAACAAACGTCTCTGCAACTTGGAGACAGCCATAACAGCAGACTCATACGGACATCCAACACGTTGCACTCCATTCGCCCCTTAGGTTTTCCGCAGAAATAACTGCACGAATAATACAAATAATTTTATTGACGACCTTATTTTTATAATGTAATAATTTCAAAGAACTCTCTTTGCTTTCGGAACAGTACGTTTCGTCATGCAGTGCAAAGGTACTACAATTGATATCAAAGACAAAATAATATATGAGTACTGTTAGGAATACAACTTCTATATTGAATCTGCAGATTGTTGTCATGGTTAGGTGTGATTTGAAATTTTGTTGATTAACTCATATAGATATTTGACTTATGGAAACTATAAAAAGGCATATCAGATTATTTGCTAAGTAACTGTTGGAAATTAGTTTATACTAAAAGCGCAGTTATTTTTCAGGCGGTTAGTGTACGGAACCGAAGGAGCAATGCGGGCATTGTGACTGAGTGACAAGCACTGACTGACAAAAAAGAACGTTTTCGTTAAGCCAAATGAGCAGAGTTAAGTTCACTTGAACTCTGCCATGGCGAGAAAAGGTAGAATGAAATTCAACAAGGTTTAGTGAGAAAACATTATATTATAAATAATTATCAATAGTTACTTATGTCTTTGTCATTACATTCTTTGACAATTTTGTGACATGTTTAAACTGTTTGTGGGGGGGGGGTACTTGGTAACTATTCTGAGGACATAAAACAAATAAATTCCAAGAAAAACGCGTTGGCGGAATTAATTTGACTATTATTCGGGTAACTGATGTTATTTTGTTATCCGTTTGTCAAATTTGAAGTGATTAAGTGATTATATGATGTCATATTGTAAAAAACAACTCACATAAACCGCTCCTTTGACAAATGGAATAAGGTCGTAGAAATATTATACTGCTGATTATAAGCAGTTCCTATTTGGAAATTAATTCCGCCAGCGGAGGCAAGAAAACAATTCGTTACAGAAGCGGACAACTGAAAGTCAACTCACAAATGAGTGCTTTTGACTGAAATTGAAGTTGGCTCCGATTTGTATTGCACTGTAAATCTGTGATAAGTAACTGTTGAAAATTAGTTTATACTAAAACGCAGTTATCTTTGAGGCGGTTAGTGTACGGGACCGAAGAAGGCGGGCATTGTGACTGAGTGACAAGCTCTAACCGGCCAAAAAGAACAAGCTTTAGTAAGAAGATATTCAATTATAAAATAATTTTCAACAGTTACTTTATAATCCTCAGAATAGTTTCCGCACTTGAGGTTACAGCGAGACTTACAAGGATGAGCCCTGTCTGTGGTATTAAAAACAGTTGGGGCTGCACTCTAAATAGAGCACAGCCCCAACACATGTTATAATAATTTAATTTTCTGCTGATACAGCAATCTTTTTATTTTGTTGAGCGTACATATGCATTGTATCCCGGATTCTGTCCGAACTCCTCGGCGTTTGTAAGTTTGTCGAGATAGTCGTTAGGAATAGGCCACAGATAGTTCTTCTCGTCAACACAGTCATCACCTGTCATTGAAGGATTATGACCACGTACATAGTCTACAAGTTTCTTTGTACGCTTAAGGTCGAACCAACGCAGATGCTCACCGCAAAGTTCACGTGCACGTTCTTCAAGAATCCAGTCAATGGTCATGTTCGCCTCTATGACATCAGCCTGAACCTCTTCAATAGTATGACCAGGAGCTTTAACACGCTCATTACGGATGTACTGTTTGATTACATTTACGGCACCTGGCTTGTTGCCAAGACCGATATAGCACTCAGCTGCAATGAGAGGCATCTCTGCAAAACGAATCAAAGGAACGTCTGCAAAACCGACCTGACCGTTTGCCGCAGCAAGGAGGATCGTTCCATTCTCATCACCGTCCCAAATACGGAACTTATTGAAACGAGGGAAAGAAGTCTTTATATCCTGGTTGGTTGTAGGATCATCATTTGACTTCATCGGAGCACCGCCGGCTGCCGTCATCTTGTTAAGATCGTAAACATCACCGAGTCCAAGCAATACGATACCCTTCTCTGCTTCTGCAAGCTTCTCTGCATGAGTAACCTCACGACCGACGAACTTCATTACAGTGCCATTTGGCACTCTCGGAGCATTCATGATAGCCTCCTTGATATCACCTTCAAGTTTGAAAGATGTACACATTGCCTCAGTCCACTTGTATCCAAGTTTTGATAAAGTGCAGAATTCTTCCTGGAAGAACACTTGGTAACGTATATCCCAGTCTTTCCACAACTTCATGAAATAGTATGTAGGAGCAAGTGAGAAGCCGGTCTCCTTAGGATAGTTCCAGGAAGTGGCTGTCGCTGCAATACCGCACTTGTTTATCAGCTTCGGAGTATAATAAACGTGTAGACGGTTAGGATTGCTCGGCTGGGCATTGAGTGAAGAATTGCTTGAGTGAGTGCATACCCAAAGATATTCAGAGTTGTTCTTATTGTTCTTAGCCTGCCATATTTCGTCGTATGTAGTGTAGAGACTGATACCAAGGCTTGCCTGGTTGTTCATGACATAATTGGCAGCGTCAAGGGCTTTCTGGTAGAATGCCTTCTGCTCGGCACTTCCCTCTGTCTCATACTGTGCACGGGCAAGGCATGTACGTGCGAGGATTGCATATGCAGCCTTCCGGGTCAGACGTCCCTTGTCCCCCTGATACTCTGCAGCAGGAAGCAGTTTTGTGGCAGCCTCCGCATCAGGAATGATAACCTGATCATAGATAACCTTGCGGTCTGTGCGGTAAGCTGTGAATTCTGCAGTTTCCGTAGGCTCCGTACGGAGCTCTATATCACCGAACATCTCCACGAGCCACCAGTAGCAGTAAGCGCGCATGGCACGTGCCTCTCCTTCGAAGTCGCTGCGCTGTGCCGCTGAGATATTATTATTCTTAGGGAGGTAAGCGAGTATGTTGTTGGCGACATTGATATTGTCATAGACACGCTTCCACGCATTGTTTGACTGACCGCACTTATCACCCTGCAAACCAAGGTAACGTGTATTGTGATTACCGTAATCATAAGCATCGGCACGGTTCTGCCAGATGTCCGCAGAGCCCTCCATGTAAAGGACAGGGTCTTCACGTCCGAAGTATTTCCAGCCAAAGTTATAGTACAGTTGGTTAACAAGGTATTCCATACCGTTTGCGGTAGTGTAAACGGCATCAGCACCCTCACCGGAAGGATTGTATTCATCGAGGTCGCATGACTGGAGTCCGAGAGTCGCAGTTCCGAGTACAAGTGCGCCCATTATATATTTATTGAATATTTTCATAATTGTTTCCGTTATTTGTTATATTTAGGTGAAAGAATCCGGTTAAATTCTTAGAAGTTAACACTGAGTCCTGCAGTTATACTGCGCTGGTTGCCTTCCGGATCCTGATTCTTCATCCAGTCGTTCTTAACCCAATAGAGAGGGTCTGTGACTGTTGCATAGATGCGTACATTCTGAACACCCATTGCTTTGAGAGCTGACTTCGGCAGAGTATATCCGACAGTGATTCTCTTCAGCTTGACGAAAGACTTATCGCAATATTTAAGACTGAGATAGCCTACATAGTCAGAGAACAGTTTACTCTTGTTGAGTGCCGGGAAATCAGCATTCTCGTTTGAGCCTGCAACCCAATAGTTATATGTCGTATAGTCACCACCTGTCTGAGGGTTGAAGTTGCTGAGAGGACTTTCTCCCCACTGTCCCCAACGTGCGTAGAGATAAAGGTTGACATCAAAGTTGCCAATCTTGAAATCATTGTTAAAACCGGCAAACCATTTAGGTGATGTTGAACCGAGATATACATAATCTTCGTCCTTGATTACATTGTCTCCGGTGGTATCCTGAACCTTAATGTCACCCGGCTTGAAGGCCTGTGTCTTGTTGTCGTCAGAGAAATACTTCGCAGCCTCCGCAGCCTCCGCTGTTGTCCATATACCAAGATACTTATATCCCTGGAAAGACTTTATAGGATGTCCTATCATAAGTGTTGTGGACTCTTTGTCGTTACCAAGCTGGATATTGGCACCATCAATCAAGTCTACAATCTTTTCTGAGTTGGCAGAGAATGTCAATGTAGAGTTCCACTGGAAGTTCTTCTTCACAATATTTCTTGTATTGATGGTCACCTCGACACCGGTGTTCTTTGTTTCACCGACATTAGTATATGTCGAGTATGTACCGTCCTGTCCTGCTGATGTAGGAAGAGAGCGGCGAAGAAGGAGGTCTGTTGTCTTTGTGGTATACCAGTCGAATACGATATTTACACGGTTATTGAAAAGATATGCATCAAAACCGAGGTCGAATGTGGTGCTGCGTTCCCACTTTGTATCTTTATTGCCTATTACATAAACCTTATCGTCAAGCTTTCCAGGAATATAACGATTTGCAGCATCGTCCTGGAAACCGAAAGACCAGTTTGCGAATGTCACACCGGAAGCTGTTCCATAAACAGGAATACCGGAATTGCCCGTCACACCATACGTAGCGCGGATTTTCAAATCATCAAGCCAATGTCCCTTGACGTTTTTCATCCAAGCCTCGTCCGTCACACGCCATGCAAGGGCTGCTGACGGGAACCAGTCCCATTTGTGTCCCTCGGCAAGAATAGACGCACCGTCGCGACGGAGAGAAGCTGTAAACAAATAGCGGCTCTTCCAGTCGTACTGTACACGGAACGCATAAGAGAAGTTATTTGACTTGAGATAGTTTGAGGAATGTAGTGAAGAGCCGTCCTTACCATCATTGGAAGCAAGATTCCACCAAAGGTTGCTTGCCAGAGACTGTCCTTTTGACGTAGCAGACAGTTCGTCTTCTGTCTTGCGGCTCCATGTCGTGAGTGCAGTGAGGCTGAGATGATGGTCTTCAGGAAGCTGCCAGAACTTATATGTAAGAATATTATTCCACTCGAGATACATGCTGTTTGCCTTTGTCATGACAGCCGTAGACTGGAATGTACCGCTGTTGATTTCCGTTGCAGAGTGGGCATCTGTATATTTACCCTCTGATGCGTTGGTTATATGCGCAGCAAACTGTGTACGGAAGTCAAGTCCCTTGACCGGATGAATATCAAGGTAACCGTTAGCAACAACGTTTGTGCTGTATTTCTCGCTTGAATAGCGGTCATCACCCAAAGTGTTAATGAGAGGATTGACATAATCTGTTGATGCGAGAGGGCGTTCAACCATCTCTGTACCTATTGTATATTCGCCGGTTTCCGGGTCATACACACCATAAGGGCTTCCGAGCTCAATTTTCTTTGTCGTGTTGCTCTCATAAGGAGACACGAAATTTCTGTTGTGTGTCAACTGGAATGTCACACCGGCATCAATTATCTTATTGATTTTATGGTCAATGTTGGCACGGAGAGTATATTTGTCCGTACCACCGCTGTTTCTCCATTTGCTGCCATCATTGGCATAGCCTACGGAGAAACGTGCGGAAGTCTTGTCATTGCCGCCACTGACAGTGACAGTATGCTTATTGCTCCATGTCGTGGCTTTCTGAAGCAGGTCCTCATAATCAGTCCATGACCCTGCCTCATATGCCGCATATGCCGCATCAGAAGAGAAGAGGTTGCGATTATCGTCTGTAGAATTCCACAGGCCGGCGTTTGCCGCTGCAATACGGCGTGCTTCATACCAATTATCGCCTGTGCGATAGTCAGGATGCTCCTCGCGGAAAGCACCACGGACATATCCGTCGTAAGAGATGCTGAGCTTGTTCTTATCAGCCTTCTTCGTTGTTATTATGATTACGCCGTTGGCACCCTGCGAACCATAGATGGCTGTAGAGGATGCGTCCTTGAGCACGTCAACAGACTCGATGTCATTAGGGTTGAGGTCGCTCATCGAACCACCCTGCACACCGTCAATGATAACGAGAGGGGCATTGCTGCCGTTAATAGAGCGGTTACCGCGGATACGCAGATCGTCACCGCTGATGTCAAGACCTGTTATACGTCCCTGCAGAGATGACGCCACACTTGACGTAGGAGACTGGAGAATTGCCTCTGACTTGACTGACGCCACGGAACCTGTAAGGTCACGTTTCTTTACCGTGCCGAAACCGATGACAACGACCTCATCCATCATCTGGGAGTCAGGAGCCATCTGTACTTTTATACCATTGTGAGCCTTTACAGTCTGAGTCGTATATCCTACGTATGAAAATTCAAGCACAGCACCGTTTGCTGCATTCAGTGAGAAATTACCATCAATATCGGTAATTGCGGCAGCCTGTGAGTTCTTTGCCTTGATGGTGACGCCAATCATAGGCTCTCCGAACTCGTCAACAACAGTACCCTTGATTGAGTTCTGCTGGGCCTGTACGAAGGCATTCGCACTACCCCCCCCACCGGCAAATGCCGACACCGGGGACATCGTTGCTGCAAAGCCAGCCACCAACATTGCCTTCATGGCTCTGTTGACCAAAGTTTTGTTCTTTTGCATAAATGTTTAGTTAGTTATAAATATTGTGAATTTTATTCAAACCGGAATCAAGTTAGGTTTCGCAAATTTAGCAAATTTAATAAAGATGTAAACGTGTACAGGTTTTGATTTAACACATTTTTGTTATCAAAGTGGAGTTTTAACATTCAAAAACGGTTAAAAAGAAAAAATATATAAAAAAGCAATAGATTCGTTAAGCCTGCAAATTGGCCGGAGCAGGTTTTGATATTTGTCCAAACTTTTCTTTGGCCATGAGTGTAAATGATAAGCGACTGTTGAAAATTCTTTCGAAATGAAATCGTTGCCCGCTAAGAACTTATTGCTTTCAGCATAAACCAATTTCAGACAGCAGCTTATTTTAAGTTTGTCAACAAAATAAACATGTCCGAAAAGAGGTGCCGGACTGGCGGATAATCCGATATTTGAAAGATACAGGAAAGCCATGTCGTCAGGCACCGGCCATAACGGCATATATCACTGAACAGCAGGCATATAGACACAAAGTGCAAGTCTGTGGAGGATTATATGCAAGAATGAGGAGGACGAAAGGTTACTTTTTACCTCACAAAAGGTAACCTTTTACCCTGCGAAAGGTAACCTTTTGTGAGGTAAAAGATAACGGTTTGCAGGCTTGTAGAAAATGACCTGCGGAAAAGTCCATTAGCACCACCGGTGCGGAACATTACAGAGCAAGTGGAGAAATGTCCTTTCCCGAGTGAATACAGGAAACCGGCTTGTGCTGAAAACAATAAGTTTCAGCACAAGCCGGTTTCCTTAAGCAACTGTTGAAAATCAGTTTCCATTGTATTCGTTTTATACTAATTCCCGACAGTTTCTTAATGAAAATAATTTCAGAAAACAATTTCCATGCCATAGTCCGGCACTCATTTGTCTGCGGGAAGCAGTCCCTGCCCCATGGAATCGTGGCGTGGGGCTTTTGGGTTCATACAGGCCGGCAGGCCGAAGTTGGCCAGCGCAACCAAGCGGAATGACGTTGACAGGCATTGCTGCTGCATTTCCTTTTACATCCCCTGCTTGCTCCTTCCTGTCAAAACATTATGTATAATCGGTCATGCAGCCCGCTGTCCCCCCTCTTCCTCTTCAGGTCTTTCCGAGAAAACAGCTGCACAGACAATGCAAATCAATATTGTTGACAAATTAAATATAATAAGGTCTTTCATGGAGAGACAGGAAAGAGTTTCTGCAAGCATGTATTTTTTTACGGTTTTCATGTATTTTTTTCTTCACCAGCAATGTTGTTTGTATTTTTTTTTATAATTTTGCATCAACAAAAAATCTTCAGGGCAGGGTGTAATTCCCGATCGGCGGTAAAGTCCGCGAGCCTTTTGAGCCTGCAAGCCATGGAAAGATTCGTACCGAATCCCACCCGGCGCAAGGTCCTTAAGGTTGAACCGTTGAAGCGAAAGTCGCCATTACGGTACCGACAGTAAAGTCTGGATGAAAGAAGAAAAGAATGAAAAAGACAGTTTTATCGCTGGGCATCCTTATGTCCGCACAACTCGTCTGCGCCGGTGGCGTAAACGAGAAGAGTGTCAGCAATTCAGCCTCTGTCAACCCGACAGAGCTTTCCGACACCACAATTACTCTTCAGGAGGTCTCCATCCGTGGTAATTTCTGTAACGAGAAGGAGACGCCGCTTAATCTTACAACCATCACTCCGCAGGACATACGCCTGCACTTTACGTCTCCCAACTATGTGGAGATGCTCAACGGTGTGCCGGGAGTCTATGCCACAGCCTCCACAGGCAGCTATGGCGACGCTTCGCTTAACATGCGCGGCTTCAAGCAGGAGAACATCTCCATCATGCTCAACGGCATCCCTATCCAGGGACTCACCTCTGGCAGCATGTACTGGAGTAACTGGATGGGCCTGGCAGAGGCCACCTATTCCGTGCAGGTGCAGAAGGGCATGGGTGGCTCGATGCTTGCCGATTGTGCCATGGGCGGCATGGTGAACATCATCACAAAGACCGGCAACGGTCTGCCTAACGGCTCGTTTGCCCTCTCCGTCACTGACGAGGGACTCACGAAAGGGGTGCTGAACTACTCCACCGGGACATTGCGCCATGGGTGGAACGTCGACGCGATGGTGTCGTACACGAGGGGACACGGCTTTGTGGAGTGTTCCGATGTCAGCACATTCTCCTACATGCTCAGCATCAGCAAGCTCCTCGGAGCACACAACACGCTTGTATTCACGGCACTCGGCTCACCTGAGGTCCACGACCAGCGCAACACGGAACTTTCCGCTGCGGAGGTGGAAAAGTATGGGCGCGGCTACTCAAAGAACTGGGGATGGCTCAACGGAGAGAAATATTCCATTGGAAGAAACCACTACTACAAGCCGTATTTCACCCTGCAGCACATCCTTGACGGCGAGCGTTTCTCCATGAAGAACTCACTGTACCTTGCCATTGCCAACGGAGGCGGCCGCTCCACCTACGGGCAGAAAGGGAGCGTTCCGATAATAAGCCACCAGACACCTGACGGGCACATCGACTTTGATGCTGTGCAGGCGGAGAACCGTGCGTCGGAGAATGGTTCGCAGAACATTATGCTGGACTATCTTTCGGGGCATACTCAGGCTGGTGCAATAGCTTCGGCGGAGTACAGCCTGACAAAGGAAGCGAAGGTGCTTGCAGGCATTCAGTACCAGTATTATGACACTTGGTCAAAGATGAAGGTGCTTGATCTGCTTGGCGGGGACTACTGGTATGACTCCACTACGAAGCAGAATGTCGGTGCAGGCGACTATACCGGCGCGCGTTATGGCAGAACCACGCACCATGCTTCAGGGTACGTCCAGGGACAGTATGCCACCGGCCGTCTGAACGCCAATGTCGGTGTGTCACTGTTCAGCGGGACCTACAGCCGTCACGACGACATCTCCGGTGCACGCAGCCGTTGGGCTCACGGTTTCGGCGGAGGAGTGAGAGGCGGACTGCTCTACCACATCCTCAAAGCCGGCAGTGACGGCAAGACTGCCTTGTCAGCATACGCCAACGCAGGATACAACTCACGTCTTCCGTACGCCGGTGTGTATCTCGCGTCGAGTGACCTGTCAGTCACCAATGACATTGCCAATGAGAAGAACCTGCTCGGCGAGATAGGAATGAGAGCATCATGGCAGGGTGGCGGTGCGGAGCTGTCGGGATACATCGCTTCATGGCGTGACAAGACGCTCACGGTGAATATCACCAAGCGTGCCAATGAGGCAGCCGAGAAATATAATATCACAGGCCTTAATGCACTGCACCGCGGCATAGAGCTTTCCCTGTATCAGCAATTGCTGCCATGGCTTCGTGCAAAGGCGTTCTTCTCCACCGCTTCATGGCGCTGGAAGAGTGACGGCAAGGGCGTGAACTACGATTCTTTCAGCGGAGAGACGCTGAAAGAGTACAAGATTTACTGTAACAATCTTCATGTCGGCGATGCACCGCAGACGCAGGCGGGACTGACCCTTGACGGCAGGATTCCTCTGTCAGCAGCCTTGGGAAGCAAGGCGGGCGCACTGTATTTCAATGTCAGCTGGCAGATGAACGCACGCATGTATGCCGATTTCGAACCGTCGTCACGTACGGAGGAGGGCGCCCCTGACGCTTATCGTCTTCCTGCATATCATCTCGTGGATGCCACGGCCGGCTGGGAAGGACGTGTCGCAAAAGGACTCCGTCTGAATATTTTCGCCTGCTGCAAGAATCTCTTTGATGCAGACTATATAGAGCGCGGCATAGACGGAACGTCACACGACCTTGAGTCTTTCCGCGGATATTGGGGTGCGCCGCGGCAGTTCAGTTTCGGCATGCGCCTGGCTTTTTAATACGGAGAACGGCAGGATGCCGGAAAGAAAGGGCAGGATGCAATTTTTCTTGCAAGCGTCATTATTATCAAGAAAGCTTCAATATGGAAAGGGGATAGAGATTATCCTCATATGAGGAGAGCCCGGTTCCGCACCGGGCTCTTTCTTTTTTACAGGCCGTTTCATGTAACGTGAGCTAAACATATTAAAGCAATGCCTGTTGGAAAGCATTTTGTAACAGTGTCTTTTTTAGTATGGACCAACGCCCGGCAGAGACTCATGTCAAGCCCTTTTCCCGGGTTCCGCACCATCCCGACATGCAACAAGACAGGAGGAGAGAGAACCTCTTGATGCGAAAGGCTGCAGAACGACGCTGCGAAAGGTTAAGGTTTACCTCACAAAAGGCAGCCTTTGGAATGGTAAGTAACTATTGAAAATAATTTTATGATATAATATTTTTCATTAAAACGCAGTTGCTTCTTAGTACAAGCTGATTCACGGCAGTTACCTGAAAGAAAACCTTTTACAAGGCAAAAGGTCACGGCCAGGCGGATGACTTTCACAGTACAATTGCAGACCGCCTTGCGGCCGGCAGTCCAGACACTGCCTGTCCGCCATGCAGAATCCTCCTCCGGAGCCATCGGGAATCAGACGCGGAAGGCACTTAAGAAGACGAAAAAGGCACTGTCCCATAAAGTGACAGTGCCTTAACGTTTATCTCTTGTATGTATCAATTCAAGGATTAGAGAGCTGCATTGAGGTCAGCACCGGCCTTGAACTTTGCAACTTTCTTGGCAGCGATAGTTATCTTCTCCTTTGTTGCAGGGTTGATACCCTCACGAGCAGGACGCTCGTTCACTGAGAAAGTTCCGAAGCCGACGAGGGCGACCTTGTCATTTGCAGCAAGAGCCTCCTTGATAGCGTCGAGAGTTGCCTCAAGAGCCTTCTTTGAATCTGCCTTTGTGAGACCTGCAGCTGCTGCAACCTTCTCAACCAATTCTGTCTTGTTCATAATTTGCTATTAATTAAAGTTAATACTGTACTTTGTCCCTTAAACACAAGTAAAATAGGGGGTTGTGAAATAAATATTCGGCAAAATTAGTATTTTAGTTTTAGAAAACAAACAAATTTGTCAAAAAAGTTATTAAAATCAACGAAAAAAATGGGTTTTAATGCTGTTTTTACGACTTTTCGCTCTTTTTTTTGTACTTTTGCGCAAAAATAAGTCACAAGACCGTCCGGCAGTCATCCGGTACCTGCATAAGAGACTATGCCTGCGGCATTTGTAACGGGAAACGGCATCCGTATGCACTGGATGCCTGCCGCAGGAAGAGAAAAAGGACAACATTCAAGCAAAAAACAAGAAACAAATGCGACAGATACCACCAATCACAAAGAACCTCCTAATCATCAATGTGCTGGCATTCCTCGCACATTATGTCATGCTCTCGAGAGGCATTGACCTCAACAGCATCTTCGGTCTGCACTTCATCATGGCCGAGGATTTCTCGCTGTACCAGATTGTGACATACATGTTCATGCATGCAAACGCAGCCCACCTGTTCTTCAACATGTTCGCGCTGTGGATGTTCGGATGCACCGTGGAGAACGCATGGGGACAGAAGAGATTCCTTTTCTATACCCTCGCCTGCGGAATAGGTGCCGGACTTTTTCAGGAATGCGCACAATTCATCTCCTATGCCGTACAGGGACTTGCGGCATATGACAGCGTAAACCTCGGAGGAATGATACTCCCGACATCCGAATATCTCAACCTGTGGAACACCGTCGGTTTCTCTGGAGCAGTCTACGGCATACTTCTCGGATTCGGCATGACATACCCTGAAGAGCGTATCTTTATCTTTCCCCTGCCCGTGCCCATCAAAGGCAAATGGTTTGTGTGCATCTACGCAGCGGTGGAGCTGTTCTCCGCCCTCGGGACCTCTTCCGACAACGTGGCACACATAGCACACCTCGGCGGCATGGCGATAGGATATGCCATCATACAGTACTGGAAATATCAATACCGCAACCGTTATCAATTCAAGGGATGGGACGGATATGAAGTGCGGGACCATGAGAGTCTCGGCGACAAACTGAAAGTCTTTTTCTCCAACCTCGGCAAGAAAAATTCAGGAAAGAATGTCAAGAATGACAATGAGGAGGAGCGCAGACGGCAAGCGGAGATAGACCGCATCCTTGACAAAATCAAACGTACAGGATATGATTCACTGACAATGGAGGAACGCAAAAAACTCTTCGACAGAAAATAGCGTACCGCCACTTATCGGAAAGACAGGATCATTAACATAAGATATATATACCCGAAGACAGGGAAAAAAGTTATTTTTCAGGATATAGCAATGAAAACAGCAGCAATGAGAATATTGCTCTATGCCAACATTATTGTCATCGCAATGATGCTGGCCACGGGCTTCGCAGGACTTCTCAATCCGGAGACGTTCACGCATCTGCACCTTATAGGATTCGCATTCCCGGCTTTTCTCCTCGCCAATGTCGCCTTTATCGTGATATGGCTCTTCTTTGACTGGAAGAAAGTCTGCGTTCCGGCACTCGGTTTCCTGCTCGCCTACTCACCAGTGATGACCTACTTCCCCGTCAATGCATACAAGGAAGTACCGGCGGATGCCATAAAGGTCATGTCATTCAATGTCTTCGCTTTCAACAACGAAGGCATCACGGAAGGAGAACCGAACCCTATACTTGAATATATCACACAGTCGGGAGCAGACATCGTGTGCATACAGGAATTTACGGACATCCGTGGACAGGACTCACTATGGCACGAGATGAACCGCATCTACCAACACAACGATACCGTCAGAGGGAATTCCGCCGGAAGCGGCAGTGTGGCGCTGTACAGCAAGTTCCCCATAAAGGCGAAGGAAAAACTGCCTATCAAATCAGCAAACAATCTCGCAGGTGTCTTCACCATAGACATTGACGGCCGGGATGTCAAAGTAATCAATGCCCATCTTGAGACCGTCGGTTTCTCAATGGAGGACAAGAACAAGTTCAGCCAGATGGTTCACGGAGACACTGACCGTGGAGAAATAAAGAAAGATTCCAAGACCCTGCTGTCCAAACTTGCTGAGTCGGCGGTGAAACGGGCATCGCAGGCACGCACCATTGACGAATATGTAAAGGCAAACAGCAACACGCCCGTCATTTTCTGCGGAGACATCAACGACCATCCGCTTTCCTATGTGCACAACACCATAGCGGAAAACCTAAAAGACTGTTACCGCGAAACCGGCCATTGGGCTGGATATTCCATGCATTACTACTCCATGCACGTGCGTATAGATAATATAATGTGTAGCGACCATTGGAACATCTATGACTGCATCGTGGACAGATCTGTAACACAGTCTGACCATTACCCCATTTTCAGCCACATAAAGCTCAAGGATACCGACAGATAGCATCATGCAGGACACAGGAACAGTAATGACATATATCCTGTGTCCTGCACGGTTCTCCTTGAAGTTTCCAACCCGTAAGAACACAACAAATTGCACCCATATCCGGTATCTGACACGACTTTACATGCATTTCACTATCTGCCGGACACCGGAAAACGCGGCATAAAGCCTGTATCCTGCATATTGTCACATACATCTTCCACAGTGCAAGCCTGAAAACAGGTGCCACTTATACCTGCATTCCGCATAATTTCACATACACTTTCTGATAGAGGCAGACACACATAAAGTGCCTGTTTTCAGGTCATTTAACGCCACTTGCACACAGGTTTTGCCACCTTTTTGAAAAAATAACCAACTTTTTTCTTTTATTTGGATAAAATTAATTAACTTTGCACGCATATTGTGTATAGTCCTCATTGGCTCCACACCTCAGCAGGAGGACACGAAAAACTGACAGACACGAAAATAAATAACAAAAATAAATAACAAAATGCAAAACAAAGGAATTGTAATTGTAACAGCGGTCCTTCTGACTCTGGCAAGCATCTTCTACCTTTCCTTCTCGGTAGCCACAAGTTACTATGACAGCAAGGCAAGCGAGATAGAAGACCCGATTGCCCAGCAGGACTACAAGGACTCTGTGAAGTACCTTGGCGTCTACACCTATCAGAAGTGTCTTGAGACACAAATCGGTCTCGGCCTTGACCTGAAAGGTGGTATGAACGTGATACTTGAAATCAGTGTTCCTGACGTTATCGACGTGCTCGCCGACCACAAGTCTGACGCAGCGTATCAGAAAGCTCTTGCAGAGGCCAAGAAAGAAGAAGAGACAAGCCAGTCAGACTTCATCTCTCTCTTTATCAAAGCTTACCACAAGGCAGCTCCCGGTCACCGTCTCGCAGAGGTTTTCGCCACACAGCAGCTGAAAGGAAAGGTGTCAACACAGTCTTCCGATGCAGAGGTGGAGAATGCTCTCCGTGCGGAAGTACAGTCTGCCATAGACAACTCATTCAACGTTGTACGTAACCGTATCGACAAGTTCGGTGTCGTCCAGCCTAACATTCAGAAACTCGAAGGTCAGGACGGACGTATCATGGTGGAGATGCCAGGTGTCCGCGAGCCGGAGCGCGTCCGCAAGCTCCTCCAGGGTTCTGCAAACCTTGAGTTCTGGGAAACATACAACGCATCGGAAATTCTTCCTTATCTCCAGCAGCTTGACCAGCGTATCGCAAACGGCGAGACTGCAGCTGACACAACAGCAATACAGGAAGTTGTTGCCGAAGCACAGGCACAGCAGGACTCTGCAAAGGCAGCCGAGGCACAGCCTAAGTTCCAGTTGAAGAAGAACGAGGCACAGGCTGAGGCGGGCGTTGCCGCCAAGAGTTCAAAGAGCACAGACAAACTCATTGCCGAAGCAAAGAAAAAGAGCCCCCTCTTCGCAGTATTCCAGCCAACAGGTGGTCAGAGCCTTTCTGTCATAGGTTATGCCAACGTACGCGACACAGCATACATAGCACAGCTTCTCAACACTCCTGAAGCAAAGCAGATTATCCCTTCTGACGTAAGACTGCTATGGTCTGCCAAGCCGGCTGACGGCATTCAGGCAAAGAATATCTTTGAACTCCACGCCCTGAAAGTAACAACATCCAACGGACGTGCTCCGCTTGAGGGCGATGTAATTGTCGATGCAAAGGACGAGTTCGACCAGTACGGACGGCCATGTGTATCCATGCAGATGAACTCTGAAGGCGCACGCCTTTGGGCACAGCTCACGAAAGCAAACGTAGGCAAGGCCATCGCCATCGTACTTGACGGCGTTGTATACTCCGCCCCGCGTGTAAACGGCGAGATTGCCGGCGGCAACTCACAGATTTCAGGCAACTTCACAATCGAGGATACAAAAGACTTGGCAAACACGCTCAAGTCAGGACGCATGCCAGCACCGGCACGTATCGTACAGGAAGAGGTCGTAGGTCCTACGCTCGGCGCACAGTCAATCCAGCAGGGCTTGATATCTTTCGTCATAGCATTCGTGCTCCTCTGCGTGTACATGATTCTGATGTACGGATTCATCCCCGGCGCAATGGCTGACGGCGCATTGATTATAAACCTCTTCTTCACAGGAGGCATCCTTGCATCCTTCCAATCTGCACTTACGATGCCTGGTATCGCAGGTATCGTTCTGACACTCGGTACGGCAGTAGATGCCAATGTGCTTATCTACGAGCGCATCAAAGAAGAGATGAAACGAGGGCTCGGAATCAAGGAAGCCCTGAAGGCCGGCTACAGCAACGCCTTCTCTGCCATCTTCGACTCCAACCTTACATCAATCATCACAGGTGTAATTCTCCTCACAATCGGTACCGGCCCAATCAAGGGCTTTGCCACAACATGGATCATCGGCATCGTCTGCTCATTCTTTACGGCAGTGTTCCTCACACGTCTCATCTATGAGAACCGCCTTGCCAAGAACAAGTGGCTCGGTCTGACATTCACGACAGGAATCAGCAAGAACCTCCTTCAGAACACGAACATCCACTTTATCTCTATCTGCAAGAAGACATTCGTCGTTTACGGAATATTCATCATAGTGTTCGTTGCCTCTTTCTTCGTGCGCGGTCTGTCACAGTCCATCGACTTTACAGGCGGACGCAACTATGTAGTGGCATTCGAGAAGGCTGTTGAACCGGAGAGCGTACGCCCTCTTCTCGCAGAGGCATTCGCGGGAGCAAACACCTCTGCCCTCGCAATAGGCACAGACGGCAAGACTCTCCGAATCTCAACAAACTACAAGATCGAGTCCAACAACCCGGCTGTTGACGACGAATGTGAGACAAAGCTCTACAACACACTGAAGAAGGCGGGCTTCGTAAACCAGGAGAACGTTGAGTCGTTCAAGAACCCTGACATACGTGAAGGCGGTTCTATCATCTCTTCTACGAAGGTAGGACCTTCCGTTGCGAAGGACATCACTTACGGCGCGATCATCTCCGTGCTCGTTGCCCTCATCGCAATCTTCATCTACATCCTTGCACGTTTCCGCAACATGGCATTCTCAATAGGCTCCATAGCAGCTCTTGCCATTGACACCATCGTCGTCATCGGCTGCTACTCAGTCTTCTACGGCATACTGCCATTCTCACTCGAGATTGACCAGACGTTCATCGGAGCCATACTTACCGTGATAGGCTATTCTATCAATGACAAGGTGGTTGTCTTCGACCGTATCCGCGAGAACATGGGGCTCCATCCTAAGGCAGACCTGCAGAAAACTTTCAACGCTTCTATCAACCAGACTCTTGCCCGTACAGTCAACACTTCACTCTCAACACTCCTCGTGCTGATCTGTATCTTCATCCTCGGCGGTGACAGCATACGCAGCTTCTCATTCGCAATGATTCTCGGTGTAGTGTTCGGTACCCTGTCGTCTATTTTCGTTGCCGCACCGGTGGCCTACATCACTCTCGGCAAGAAGGTGAGAGACTTGCGCACAGAAGAGTAGTGAACACATGCCGTAAAGGCAAGGATGACAGTCTGCATATAAAAGACACATCCTTTCTTACATAACACAGAACAAAAGGCTGCTCCCTGACAAAGGTGGCAGCCTTTTGTCTTATCTGCAAGACCATAATCCAAGAAAAAAACACCGTTTAACCTCAACACATCACCGCAATGAAAAAGAACCTTGAGACTATATGCATCCATGGAGGATGGAAGGCAAAGAAAGGCGAACCGCAGCAGCTCCCCATCTACCAGTCGACAACATTCAAGTACGAGACCAGCGAGCAGATGGCACGTCTCTTCGACCTGGAGGACGAAGGATACTTCTATACACGCCTCGCCAATCCGACAAACGACGCTGTGGCAAAGAAAATCTGCGCCCTCGAAGGCGGCGTGGGTGCAATGCTCACATCCTCAGGACAGGCGGCAAACTTCTACGCCGTGTTCAACATATGCCAGTCAGGTGACCATTTCATCACCTCGAACAGTATCTACGGCGGCACCTACAACCTCTTCGGAGTAACAATGAAAAAGCTCGGCATCGAATGCACCTTCATCGACACTGACTGGACTGACGAGCAGATAGAAGCCTGCTTCAAGGAAAACACAAAATGCTTCTTCGGCGAGACAATCTCCAATCCCGGCGGAAACGTCTTCGACATCGAACGCTTCGCCAACATAGCTCACAAGCACGGAGTGCCGCTCATTGTCGACAACACCTTCGCCACACCAATAAACTGCCGCCCGTTCGAATGGGGCTGCGACATCGTAACACACTCCACGACAAAATACATGGACGGACATGCCACACAAGTCGGAGGATGCATTGTCGACTCCGGCAACTTCGACTGGGACCAACATGCGGAGAAATTCCCGGGACTGACATCTCCCGACGAGTCGTACCACGGGCTGACATACACCAAGTCATTCGGCAAAATGGCATATACCACAAAACTCATAGCACAGCTCATGCGCGACCTCGGCTCAATCCCTGCCCCTCAGAATTCTTTCCTGCTCAATCTCGGCCTCGAGACTCTCGCGCTCCGTATGCGCCAGCACTGCGCCAACGCCCAGAAAGTGGCAGAATGGCTGGAGAAGAATCCTAAAGTCGGCTGGATAAACTATTGCGGCCTGCCATCCAACAAGTACTATCCGCTCGCCCGGAAATACATGCCGGAAGGCTCCTGCGGCGTGATAGCCTTCGGACTTAACGGAAGCCGTGACGAAGCAATAAGGTTCATGGACAACCTCGAGTTCATATCCATCGTCACCCACGTTGCCGACGCACGCACCTGCGTCCTCCACCCCGCCTCCCACACCCACCGTCAGCTCTCCGACGAACAGCTCCGTGAAGCCGGCATCGCACCTGACCTCGTACGCCTCTCCATAGGAATCGAGAATGCCGAAGACATCATCGCCGACCTTCGCCAGGCCATGGAAAAAATGTAGAAGCCGCACATCTTCAACATGTAAAGGCACCGCACTCCGGCCGAAATATTCGGAAAAGTAAAAAAGCGCACAAGTAACCATCTGTATATCAGCACACACCGCAAACACAGCCGTTTCCGGCGATTACTATGCGGACAGAAGGAAGAATGCCGGCATTGTGACAGAGCGACAACTATTCCCATAAGCCATACGAACAGAGCGAATATACAAAAAGTGCACGTAACGTCAGCAAGCGGCAAGCACTGAGCAGTGAAGAAGAACAAGCTTTAGTGAACAAGAACTGCGTTATAAAATAATCCTCGCAGCAGCATCCCCTAAGGCACCACATCATGTATCCGCTGCCATTCCACAAACATCCTCGGAGACAGGGAACACGAGAGACAGGCAACACGAGAGACAGGCAACGCAACAGACATCACATACGAACTACTTCGCAAAAGGTAACCTTCTGTTATACGAAAGGTTACCTTTTGCAATATAAACCGTAACCTTTTACCACACGAAAGGTAACCCTTCATCCTGCCGCTCCTCAGCATTTGAAATCAAGCCCCTCCGCAATCCATGTCCGAAAGCACCACGACAACACCGGCAGCCACAGCCACACCCCTCCTCCACCACCCGCTTTTCATGCCGTTGTTTTGGTTAATGTATTATAAAAACTGACAGAAATCAAGTCCATTACAAAAACTTTTTATTAATTTTGTACCAAAGATGTTGCCGCAGAAAGACACCTGAACCGGCAGCCGACAAAACGAACTGACATTAACAATTATCATAAAAACAAACCACTATGGCAAATCCATTCTCACTCGAAGGTAAGAATGCCTGGATTACCGGCGCATCTTACGGTATCGGTTTCAACATCGCCAAGGCCTTCGTTGAAGCAGGTGCAAAGACAATCATCTTCAACGACATCAACGAGGCAGCACTCGAGCGCGGCCTTGCCAACTACAAGGAAGCCGGCATAACAAACGTCAAAGGCTACGTCTGTGACGTTACCGACGAAGAAGGCGTGAAAGCTCTCGTAGAAAAGATACACGAGGAGGTTGGCCAGATAGATATCCTCGTAAACAACGCCGGCATCATCAAGCGCATCCCTATGCACGAAATGAAGCGTGCAGAATTCCAGCAGGTCATCGACATCGACCTCGTCGCACCATACATCTGCGCCTCTGCAGTGCTCCCTGAAATGATGGAGCGCAAGGAAGGAAAGATCATCAACATCTGCTCCATGATGTCTGAACTGGGCCGCGAGACAGTATCCGCATACGCAGCAGCAAAGGGCGGCCTGAAGATGCTCACCCGCAATATCTGCTCCGAGTACGGCGAATACAACATCCAGTGCAACGGCATCGGCCCCGGCTATATCGCCACACCACAGACAGCTCCGCTCCGCGAGCGTCAGGCAGACGGCTCACGCCATCCATTCGACTCATTCATCTGCGCAAAGACCCCGGCAGGACGCTGGCTTGACCCATCCGAACTCGGAGGCCCGGCAGTATTCCTCGCATCAAAGGCATCTGACGCAGTGAACGGCCACGTGCTCTACGTCGACGGAGGCATCCTCGCATACATCGGCAAGCAGCCTTGATGACACAGCCGTCAAGGATTCCCCTGACGACAAGAGACATAAATGTACAACCAATTTGTCCATACAACTGAATGACGATATTCAGAAAAGCGACACAAGCGGACGCACTCTTCATAGCAAAAGGCTTCCATGCGGCAATGCTCATGGAAGACGTTGCCGAGGAACGCATCCGCTTGTTCGCAGAAAAGATATGCAGCCGTGACGATGTCCTCTACAGCGCCTGCAACACCACCATCGCAGAGATTGACGGCTGTCCCGCAGGCATGCTCACAGCATATGACGGCAGCCGCTACGGAGAAATGCGCCGGATTACGATGGAACTTGTCAAGGAACATCTCGGCATAGAATTTCCCGGCATGGACGACGAGACTGTCCCGGGAGAATATTACCTGGACTCCGTTGCCGTATGCCCTCAGTTCCGCGGCATGGGAACAGGCCGGCAGCTGCTCGAGAACGCCGTCGCCGAAGGCCGGAGACGCGGACTCACGGTGACCCTTGCCGTAGACCCGGTGAACACAAAGGCACAGAAACTCTACCGTGACATCGGTTTCAAGCCTATGGGAGAACTGTTCATCTTCGGACATACCTACTGGAAATGGGGAATAGACCGGAAGGAATGACACCGGCATCCCCACAGAAAACACCACACCTCCGTACCCCCGGACAATATGACATGCCGGCAGAACAGCAAGACAATTAGCATGATACACCGGCCGGCAGCCAGCCACCATAAGCAGAAAACACAAGAACACAAACAAAGAAAAAGCAGATTAAAGACTGGCACAGGCAAAAAACAAAAAAGACAAATCAAGCCACAAAAAGTGACAAAAATGACACAAAATATGCACAAAGACATCTACCTTGTGCACGAAAAGTGTCATTTCTTGTTATTTTTTTTGTATAATTCAATAATTATTTGTTACTTTGCAAACGATTTCCTGCTTATGCCGGAGATTCCATCTGTTTTTCACCCCTAAGTAAACTAAGAACATTCAATAAATTAAAAACATTACAACTATGTCAGAAATTGAAAGCAAAGTAGTGAATATCATCGTTGACAAGCTCGGCGTTGATGAGACAGAGGTAAAGCCAGAAGCATCTTTCACAAACGATCTCGGCGCTGATTCACTTGACACAGTAGAGCTCATCATGGAGTTCGAAAAGGAATTCAGCATCTCTATTCCGGACGACAAGGCAGAGAAAATCGCTACTGTAGGCGACGCAATCGCTTATATTGAGGAGAATGCAAAATAAGCATCCCCTGAAGAGATAAAACTTATTCGGAAGTTGTGCCATGGCTTTGTCAGGGCGTGGCTTCCGATTATTTTTTAAAATAAGCAGGCTGCTCCCGCGAGAGGTGCCACCTCTCACGCCACGACCACTGACGCAGAGAGAGCAACCGGAAAATCATAACTCCCCAAAAGATTATTATGGAACTGAAAAGAGTTGTTGTAACAGGACTCGGCTGTATCACTCCTTGTGGCAATACCGTTGAGGAAACCTGGAACAATATCGTTGCAGGCAAGAGCGGGTGCGCACCTATCGAGGGATTCGACGTGGAGCGCTTCAAGACCCATTTCGCCTGCCAGGTGAAGAATTTCAAGGCTACCGACTATATCGACCGCAAGGAAGCACGCAAGATGGACCCATACTGCCAGTTCTCACTGGCTGCCGCAATGCAGGCCATCGATGACGCAGCATTCGACATGGAGACACTCGACAAAGACCGCGTAGGCGTTGTCATGGGTGTCGGCATCGGCGGCATGCGCACCTTCCAGGACGAGATTGTGAACTTCGCAATCAACGGCCCGGCCCTCGGTCCTAAGTTCAATCCGTTCTTCATCCCGAAGATGATCGGAGACATCGCCTGCGGCCATATCTCCATCAAGTACGGATTCCACGGCCCGAACTACATCACATCGTCAGCATGCGCGTCATCAAGCAACGCCCTCGCCGACGCTTTCAACCTCATACGCCTCGGAAAAGCTAACGTCATCGTCAGCGGCGGTGCCGAAGCAGCCGTAGTGGAATGCGGCCTCGGCGGATTCAACGCAATGCACGCACTCTCCACCCGCAACGACGACCCTGAGCGCGCAAGCCGCCCGTTCTCAGCAAGCCGCGACGGATTCGTAATGGCAGAAGGCGCTACAGTACTCATCCTTGAGGAACTGGAGCATGCGAAGGCACGCGGCGCTAAGATCTACGCCGAGATGGCCGGTGCAGGAATGTCCGCCGATGCCTATCACATCACAGCGTCCCACCCAGAAGGCCTCGGTGCGAAACTCGTCATGGAGAACGCCCTCTCTGACGCAGGAATGAAACCGGAGGACATCGACTACATCAATGTCCACGGCACTTCAACCCCTGTGGGAGACATCTCCGAGGCAAAAGCCATAAAGGATGTCTTCGGCGATGCCGCATACAAGCTGAACATCTCCTCAACAAAGTCAATGACAGGACACATGCTCGGAGGAGCAGGCGCCGCAGAGGCAATGTTCTCCGTCCTTGCCGTCAAGAACGACATCGTGCCTCCTACCATCAATCATGAGGAAGGCGACGAGGATCCGGAGATAGACTATAACCTCAACTTTACATTCAACCAGGCACAGAAGCGTGAGGTGCGTGCAGCACTCTCAAACACTTTCGGCTTCGGAGGACACAATGCCTGCGTCATTTTCAAGAAATACGCAGAGTAAGAAGAACGTATGGTAAATGCTATCATTGATAGGATAAAGCTCCCTTTCCGTAAGGACAAGGAGCTTTATCTTGCTTTGTATCAGATACTGGGATTCCTCCCACACGACATCTCTCTATACAAACTTGCGCTGATGCACAAAAGCGTGGCACACCGCAACGCCAAAGGACGCCCCGTCAACAACGAGCGTCTCGAATTTCTCGGCGACGCAGTCCTTGACGCAACCGTAGGACATATCGTCTATGACCATTTCCCAGGCAAGAAGGAAGGCTTTCTTACCAACACACGCTCCAAACTCGTACAACGCGAGACTTTGGGCAAACTGGCCAAGGAAATGGGTATAACACGCCTCGTCCTCTCCAGCGGACGCTCCGCCACACATAACTCCTACATGGGCGGAAACGCTTTTGAGGCTCTCGTCGGCGCACTCTATCTCGACCACGGATATGACGCCTGCATGAAGTTTGTACAGAAACAGATACTCTCAAAGCTCGTCAATATCGACAAAGTCGCATACAAGGAAGTGAACTTCAAGTCCAAGCTTATCGAATGGACCCAGAAGAACAAGGTCTGCATGGAATACCGCAGCACCTTTGAGGGAAAGGACGAGAACGGCTCGCCTGTCTTCGAATGCGTATGCGTCATTGAGGGAGTGGAATGCTGCAAAGGCAAAGGCTTCTCCAAGAAAGAAGCCCATCAGCATGCTTCCGAAGAGACATTGAAACAGTTGCGCAAACAGCCTAAGTTCTGTGACAGCATCTTCGCCGCCAAGACAGCCCGCACCAAGATGGAGGAAGAGCCGGTAATGGCTGCCCCTGACATAGAGAAGGAGGTGGCGGAGAAGCAGCAGTTCATCATCGTAAACACACAGGCTGCCACTGTTTCTGATACCTCAGCACCTGCCGGTCATGGCGAACAGCTGTCTGAGACAACAACGGATAACCTCAGCCCCGCACATTTTGAGATAGACTTCTCCGACATACAGACTGAGGCAAAAGAGCCTACGCGCGAGGATATAATAGCCGCCGCAGAGGCAGAGGCCTTCAAAAACTGACATAAACCACTGCTGAGATAAAGACGGTGGGATGATAATAGTCACCTGCAATGTACAGAGTATTCTGATAACTGTACGTTGCAGGTTTTTCTTTTATAACGGTCTGATGATGTTATATCCAGGCTGATAGGCAACGGTACAGCACCATTACTGACATTAATTTAAAAGGTGGTGGATGTTTGCGTATAATAATAAATATCCAAGTCTTTATTTGTTTCGGCTCGTTTTAACTTCCCCAATCACCCTTCCTGTCCCGTTGGCTTAAAGACAGCAAAAGCGGTTTTGCTAATATTTCTTTTCTAAGGGAGTGTGATGTATGTATCTCTTGGCGTATATGAACAGACATTACTTTATTTGAGGCGGAAGATGACGGGAACATACATCCGCATTTCGACAGGCTGACTCCCAATAGCTCCCGGACGGAATCTGGGCAGAAGCCCTACCACACGGAGAGCCTCTTGAGAGAATTCTTCAGGAAGATTGCTCCGCATGATTTCAGGATGGCATACATTGCCCGTCTTGTCAACCATAAACCGTACCACCACTTTGCCCTGAGCACAAGCCTCTGTCTGAGGATACCTTAGGTTCTCTTCTATAAATTGGGACAGTGCCACTGCTCCTCCGGGAAATGCAGGCTGTATTTCCATTATCTCCCCGAAAACAGCGTTGCTCAGAGTGTCTCGTGTTGATACAGTATGAGACGTATCCTGTTCTGTGAATGTGGCAGGACATCTTACCGTCTTCACCTGTGCGCCCTGCCTCCGGCTTGAGCCTTGGGAAACTGACTCATTACTGCTGGCTATCTCTCCTTCCTTTATGTGCATGGAGTCAGTCTCTTTCAAATCTTGTCTGACATTCTTCTCAAGTAGTTCCATAGGTTCTCCCTGCAGTATATCGCTACCGTCAATTGTTTGGGTTTCACAACTGTTACACCCTGTGAGCCCAAGCACTCCTGCCGATACACCAGCCACAACGACAGCCTTTCCCATGAGCTGACGCTTGTATAACTGTTGCTCCAGATAGCGAATCTCAGCCTCACATTTAGGGCACGTACCTGGGCAGTCTCCCTTGTAGCGACACTCTGAGGTGATCAGTTCAATGTTGTTTGCCTCCGCTATTTGCCTGCGGATGTCTTTCAGAATCCTGCAGGTATGTTTTCCTCGTGCCATAGTTAATGCTTGCGTATTAGATAGGTGAATAAATCGAAGTTGGAGAAGCCAAGAGAGGAGAGAATCCTCCGGCTTTCCTCCCGGTCGGTGTCAGTGTTGTAGTTCGGAATAAGCGGCAATCTGACCGTACAGTCATTCTGCCGTCCAGCATCAGCTATCAGCAGGAGATTTTCCATTACAGGCGAATTGTCTGCCCTGGTGTATTGCCGGTAAATATCCGCATCCATATCTTTGATGTCTATGATCCATGAATCAGCAACAGGAAGCAGTCTCTCTATGTTCTTCTGTTCCACATTCAATGATGTTTCCAGTGTGAGCCGCCATGTCATGCCGCATAGTTCACGGAACCGGAGTATGAAATCGGGACGCAGTGCCGGTTCTCCGCCACCGAAAGTAACACCGCCGTTTGTGGCTATGAAATACAGTTCGTCAATACGTATTTCATCATAAAGCGATTGTGGTGTGTATTCCATGAATCGCTCACCATTGCCGAGTGATTGCGGATTGAGGCAGTAACGGCAGCATAGCGGACACCCATGGAAAGCAACAAGCGTAGTCACTCCCTCTCCGTCAGTGGAGAGACGGTGGCGTGATATACCTATTATTTTCGCTTTCTCACCTTCCATTATAGAATGAATTATATCATTATTCTTAAAATTTGGCCGTGTGCGTCAACTGATAAACTTTGATTTTTTAAATTTAAGTTTCTAAGGTCAACCGTCAAGTGCAAAATTACAAAAAAAACTGAGAAAGACATCATGTGTATCATGAAAAATGATTATCACATTGATTTAGTGTTGATTTTTTATCCCATTAAAAACAAAAAACGCTCTAAGAGCATTAAAAACTTCATAAAAATAGCCTGTAATCACGGAAAAATCATTAACTTTGTCTGCGATAAACCATTACGTGTAATAGTCATAACCGTAATGAAGAGAAAATAAAGTACTAAGCATATAAAAATAGGAGGCTGACAAAACGACAACGGACGAGACGCAAAACGGAACCTTCATGCACGAGCATGGTATTCCTTACTGATTAGATATAAACCAAAAACAATAATCAACCCGGCGTTTCCATCCCTTGACTTGAAATGAACATATAATACGATATTGAGCTTTTGGCTCTTGTTCTCATCTTCTGAATACCGCCAATATTCTACATCCGAGAACAGGCAGACTGAAGGTTCACGCCACTAAGGCGTGAACTATTCTGTGCTTGTAGGATGTAAGGTCACTTGGCGGTAACCTGGAAGATAGCAAGTCTCAGAATGGTTTACGCCTTTTTTTACATCCACAAAACACTATGAAAAAAATCATTTCCATGCTGCTATTCGCCTGCATTACACTCGGAATATCAGCACAAGATCAGGGAGAACATCTGAAATTCAAAGGCATTCCCATTGACGGGACGCTTAATAGTTTTGTTGCAAAACTGCGGCAGAAGGGGTGCATACCTCTAAAATCGGGTGATGGTGTAGCTTTGTTAAAAGGAGACTTTGCCGGTTACAAAGACTGTACCATTGGCGCCGTAGCTATCAAAAATAAAGATTTAGTCTGCAAGGTAGCGGTCGTATTCCCTTCTCATGATACTTGGGGAAAACTTGAAAATAACTACATGTCACTTAAGAGCATGCTGACAAGTAAGTATGGCGAGCCGTCCGACTGTGTGGAAGAATTCCAGTCCTACTCCCAACCAAAAGATGATAATTCCAAAATGTATGAGCTTCAATTTGACCGATGCAAGTATTATACTGTTTTCAGGACGGGAAATGGCGCAATACAATTGGAAATATCTCATCAAAGTGTTACGGAATGCTATGTGATGTTGTCATATTATGACGCTCTAAATCAGCAGGTGGTAGTCTCCGATGCCATGGACGATATTTGATATTCACGATAAATTTAACACTTATTTTTTGCTATGAAAAAAATCGGAATATTTATCGCTGGCTTCATTTGTGGGATACTCTCCATGGTTATCTTAGCGGCAATTGTCACTAACAGGTCATCAAACCTCCCCTCCGGTATGACATTGTTTGACGAGAAGGGTGATGTCATCAGTGAGAATTCATTCAAAGTATTCCAGGTTCTTGACTCTGGAGATGCACTTGCCCTGGAGCTTGGGGAGTACTCCATATCTACCGGTCTGGTTGTTTTGTTTCTGAATGAAGAGAGTAATGCTTATTACGATGACCAAGTAATAACCGTGCCGGCGGGAAAATGCGTAAGGCAAATAGGTACATATAAGTACACCACGAAAAACGAAATAGAAAAGACTGTCCCCGTAGTTGTTCTACGGAGTAAATAATATATTTATTCTAAATTTGGAAAAATCCATCAAACAAATATACTATGAAAAAAAACATCGCATTTCTTATCTTAAGCCTGGCTTTAAGCTGCATAATGAATGCCTGTAACACCGCCAAGAAAAACGAGTCACATACAACACAAGTGACAACAATGGACAAACCAACTTACCAGTTGTTTGCGACTCAAAATATGTGGAATTTTATAAAACTGAATACCATAAACGGCAAAATGTGGATTGTTCAATACTCTGTGAATGGAGAAGACAGCCGTTTCCAAAGCACATTGAATGAGCAAAGCCTGCTATCACAAGGGCAGACACAAACAAGGGGACGGTTCACACTTGTACCTACAAGTAACATGTGGAACTTTATCTTACTTGACCAAATAGACGGCAAGCAATGGCAAGTACAATGGACGACAAACGGAGAAGGAAACATGACTATCCCTATTAAGTGACACTCTCCATATTCATCACATTCCCAAATGCCGCCTTTCACATGTTGAAGGGCGGCATTTTATTTTTCCGTCCCGGTCATCTGCACCAAAAGCCGTGAATAATATGGGAAGAATGAATGACGGCGTGATTTTCTTTTCATTTTTGCAGGATAATTCATAATTTTTCCGTAACTTTGTCATCGTTAACTCACCATTGGCAAAAATAACATAAACAACCTAATAACCACTAACCTACAACAATGAGAAAGATCATCGTTACCGTTGCCCCGGTATGCCACGTGGGCAAGGAAATACCATCTGAATGCAAGAACCCTCTCACACCGGAGGAAATCACGGAAGACGTAGTCAACTGCTATAAGGCAGGAGCCTGTCAGGTACATCTGCACACACGTGACCTGCAAGGCAACCCGACATTCGAACTTGACGTGTTTTCCAAGACCATAGGAATGATCCGCGAGCAGGCTCCCGACATCATCATCCAAGGCTCTACAGGAGGACTCTCGTCCCTCTCCCTCGAGCAGCGATGCGTCAGCCTCAATGTCCCCGAAGTGGAAATAGCATCCCTGAACATGGGCTCCGTAAACTTCGGCGAGACCGTATATGTCAACACCAACCCTGACCTGCGCTATTGGGCACAGCGGCAGAAGGAGGCCGATGTCGTGCCTGAAATGGAACTCTTTGACCTTTCCCATGTCGAATGCTGCTCACGCCTCGCCGATGAAGGCGTTATCCGACGTCCGCTGCATTACAATTTCTGTGTCGGACCGGGTGCAAGCAGCAACCTTTCCGCCACGGGGCGTAACCTTGCGCTGCTCAATGCGCTTGCGGAACCGGGCACATCGTGGGGCATAAACCATGACTCCATGAAAGATTTCTCCATGCTCGCCTGTGCCATCGGCATGGGAGCGAACGCCGTACGCGTAGGCTTTGAGGACAGTTTCTATTACGCACCGGGACTGCGGGCGCACACAAATGCGGAACTTGTCGAAAGACTTGTCCGGCTTATCCGCCTCATGGGGTGTGAGCCGGCAACCCCGGCAGAGGCGCGCGAGATGCTCGAAATTGGCACTTACTGGAATAAATGACGCTACTTCCGGGACGTTTTCCCCCGGCCTTTCCAAGATGATCTGACAACGGCATGTAACGCAACGCACGAGGCTGTGCGGACACAGACCCGGCACCAGCCTGGCCAAAGGTAACCTTTCACACAAGCAAGTATACCGAAGAATTCTACATCACGCGCAAACCGTTGGTCTACAGGCACATGCTTCTTGCAAAGGCAATCCTTTCCTGGAAACGAAGAAGGCTGCAACCTCCACCATCGTCCATACAGGGAAAGCACCGGAAAGAAAAAGACATGACATCATGAGCAAGAAAAACATCATTCTTGTACTCCTTGTAGTACTTAGCGTTATCACGTTCCTAGACAGAACATGCATCACCTTCGCTTCCATGGAAATCAAGGAAGACCTCGGCATAGACCAGAGCGGCTGGGGCTGGGTGATGAGCATCTTCACTCTCTCATACGGACTGATGCAGATACCTTTGGGAGCACTCGGCGACAAGGTCGGCCACCGCTGGGTGCTTGCACTGATAGTCCTCTGGTGGTCACTGTTCACAGGATTCACCGGCATGGCCGGCGGACTGATGTCCATGCTCGCCATCCGCTTCTGCTTCGGCATAGGCGAGGCGGGAGCGTCGCCATGCTCCACCAGCGTCATAAGCCGGTGGTTCGAGAAAGAGAAAGTCGGCAAGGCCCAGGGCTTCGTATGGGCGGCGACACGCCTCGGAGGAGCAGCGGCACCGTTCCTCGTCATTCCCCTTGTCGCAAGCCACGGCTGGCGGTTTTCGTTCTACCTGCTCGGCGGTATCGGAGCGATATGGTCACTGGTCTGGATATACACCTACCGCGACAAGACCCACCCCCACCGCACCGTCCGCGAACGTCTGCATCAGGCCAACGAGAAGGTACATATCGGTGCCAAGCAGGCAAAACAGGCGAAGAATATCATTGAGGACAAGCGGAAGGACATCCCATGGCGCGAAATAACGTCCCACAGACAGTTCTGGATTATCTGCGGCATGTACTTCTTCTACGCCTTCGGTTCATGGTTCTTCTTCACATGGTTCCCAGAGTTCATGAAGCAGGGACGCGGCTTCGCCGCCGAGGAACTGAAGTATGCAGTGGCAATACCTTTCCTGATGAGCATGTTCGGCAACATCGCCGGAGGCTATCTTACGGACAGGCTCACTGCACGCTTCGGCATAAAAGTCGGCAGGAAAGCCCTCGGCACAGCGTGCCTTGCGGTATCAGCCGTGTGCATGGTTCTCGCAGCCTTCATCCCGGGCAAGATTGCCGTATTTGTGTTCCTGTCCCTGTGCTTCGGCATTTTCGACCTCATGCTCCCGTCGGCATGGGCACTGTGCATAGACCTCGGCAAGCATTACGCCGGGTTTGTCTCCGGTGCCATGAACACCTTCGGCAACCTCGGCGGCTTCTGCTGCTCGCTGATGTTCGGCTATCTCCTGAAGTCTACAGGGAACTACAACCTGCCGCTCTACATGATTGCCGCGATGCTTCTTCTCAGTGCGGCACTCTTCGCATTCATAAACCCATCAAAACCCATAGTCACCGACGATGAACAATAACACTAAAATGGTTGTCTTCGACGACGACCCTACCGGAATCCAGACTGTCCACGGGTGCCTCCTCATTACCGACTGGAGCGAGGAGAACATCACCGAGGCGATGAACGACAAGCAGCCGTTCTTCTATTTGCTGACAAACACCCGCGCCCTGACAGCCTCCGAGGCGGAAAGGGTGCTGGAGAGTGCCGTGGAAGCCGTGCTTAGAGTTAATGAGAAGTTTGGCTACAGACTCATCTGCGTGTCCCGCAGCGACTCCTGCCTCCGCGGCCATTTCCCGCTTGAGACAGACATCATCAGCCGTACACTGGAGAAGCACGGCATAAAAGTATGGCAGCGCATACCGTTCTGTCCGGCATTCATCGAGAGCGGAAGAGTTACCGTCAATGGAACCCACTACATGAAAGTCCCTTCGCCGTCAGGAAAGGCGGGCGAAGAGACGCTTGTCCCTGTATCGGAAACGGAGTTTGCACGTGATAATGTCTTTGGTTACAAAAATTCCGCACTCACGGAATACATCAAGGAAAAAGGCGGCAATCCCGACGGTTACGAGATTGTCAACGCGGAAAGCTATGCAGAACTTGACGCCTTCCGCGACCGGCTGTTCACGGAGACAAAGGATTTCGACGGCGCTGTGGTAATCCGCTCCTCGTCCTCCCTGCCCCGTTCGATGTCAGGAATCAGTGACAAACCGTATCTGTCACGTGAGGACCTCGGCATAAAGGATGACACACCGGGAGTCTTCATCGTAGGCTCACATGTCAGAAAGACAACCGTCCAACTGGAGAACCTGCTCACTTCGGACAGCGTCCGTGGCATTGAGCTTCCGATAGAGCGTATCCTCGACGAGCCGGAGAACCTTATGAGCGACACGCTCATGGAGATGTCCCGGATTTTCCGTGACGGCAAGACACCCGTTGTCTTCACGGCAAGGAAAGAAGTGCGCATAAATAATCCGGAGAAGCGTCAGCAACTCGGACAGACAGTGTCAGACTTCCTCGTCGGCATCGTAAGGAACATGCCCTTCACCCCTGCCTATCTGGTGGCGAAAGGCGGAATAACGAGCCACGACATCCTCACCAAAGGACTTGAGATAAAAGTCGGAAGAGTCATGGGACAGGCAATCAACAGTGTCCCGTGCGTCATGGCAAAAAAGTTCGGATACATCATTTTCCCCGGCAATGTCGGAGGAGAGACGTCCCTTCTCGACATTCACGAGAAGTTCAGAGGCCGTGCTCCTGAGCGTATTTGATGTTCCTCGGATGACATTTTATAATATCCTCGCGCAGGCGTGACACATCCAGATGGGTATAAATCTCCGTGGTGCCGATCTTCTCGTGTCCCAGCATGACCTGTATGGAACGGAGGTCGGCACCGCCTTCAAGGAGGCAGGTGGCGAAGGAATGGCGCAGAGTGTGCGGAGAAATGGTCTTTTTTATTCCCGCGGCGATACCGAGACGCTTAATCATTATCAGGATCATGGTGCGCGTCAGGTGCGCCCCGCGCCGGTTCAGGAAGACATAATTCTGCTCCCCAGGCTTTATCTTCATCATATTGCGGTCAATGAACCAATACTCAAGTTCCTGCACCGCACGCGGCGAGATCGGCACAAGACGCTCCTTGTCACCCTTCCCTATAACACGTATGAAGCCCTCCTCAAGATAAAGATTGGAAAGTTGCAGCCCTACAAGCTCCGAGACACGCAGCCCGCAGGAGAAGAGCATCTCCACGATGGCCTTGTTCCGCTGCCCCTCCGGCAGAGAAAGGTCTATGGCAGCTTCCAGCATGTCCACCTCCTCCACACTGAGCACCTCCGGAAGATGTGCTCCCTGAGCGGGTGACTCGAGAAGTTCCGTGGGGTCCTGCTCCACGAAACCGTCAAGAAGAAGGAATTTGTAGAACGTCCTTATGCCGCTGAGAATCCTGGATTGCGAACGCGGAGATATGCCGAGGTCGAACAGTGACGCGAGGAATGCCTGAAGGTCCTCCAATGTCACGCCAAGCAGAGACTTGACAACTTTATCCTCTCCGATGCCATCCGCTGACGACAGGAAGGACTGCAGCTTGTCAATGTCCCTCATATAGGCATCTATCGTATTCCCTGAATATGAACGCTCAAGACGCAGATAACGGCGGAAACGCTTCGTTATTTCCTTGTTATTATTTGCTTTTTCCATTTATTTTATATACCTTTGCAATTGCAAAAGTACAAAAAATAAATCATAAAACATGCTTTGCAGACTATAAAAAAGATGAAGATTCTTATCCTAAACGGTCCAAACCTTAACCTTCTCGGTGTCCGTGAGCCAGGAATATACGGCAGCATGTCGTTCAATGACTATATGCCTAAGCTGAGAAAACTGTTTCCCGATGTTGAGATGGAATATTTCCAGAGCAACATTGAGGGGGAACTGCTCAACAAAATCCAGGAGACAGGCTTCTCATATGACGGCATAGTGCTCAATGCCGGCGCATACACTCACACCTCCGTGGCTCTTCACGACTGCATACGTGCCGTGACAGCCCCTGTCATTGAGGTGCACATCTCTAATGTCCACACCCGCGAGGAGTTCCGCCATCATTCCCTTATCTCCGCTGCCTGCAAGGGCGTAATCTGCGGTTTCGGGCTCGATTCCTACCGCCTCGCCGTATCTGCATTGACCAATGGCCAAGTCTAAGACACAGGACCCTAACCACACTACCCTTGACGGCGAGGCTGCTCTCGACAACTACGTCATCAGTCACAGTGACCCGGAACCGGAATATCTGTACCGCCTGTGGCGCGCCACCAATGTCCACATGCTTCACGGACGAATGGCGAGCGGGCATTTGCAGGGCAGACTGCTGAAGATGCTGGTCAGGATGATACGGCCAAGGAGAGTGATTGAAGTGGGAACTTTCTCGGGCTACTCCGCCCTGTGCATGGCTGAGGGACTTCCTTCCGACGGTCATCTGTGGACATTCGAGATCAACGACGAGCAGGAGGACTTCACCCGTCCGTGGATAGAGCAGTCGCCATGGGCAGACAAGATTACGTTCGTCATCGGCAACGCCATCACCGAAGCGGAGAAAGTGGGAGAAAGGTTTGACATGGCTTTCATCGACGGCGACAAGCGCACATACATAGAAACATACGAGGCACTGCTTCCGCTGATGTCTCCCGGAGCGTTCATTCTTGCCGACAACACCCTTTGGGACGGTCATGTGATCGACCCGGAATACCGGCATGACAGGCAGACACAGGCCATCCGTGCCTTCAACGACCACATAGCGGCAGACGACAGGGTGACACGCGTCATTCTTCCCTTGCGCGACGGCCTGACCATAATACGCAAGAACTGAACATCCGGCCATCCATTCCACAAATAACCCTTTACCATGCGAACAGCTATAATCGGAGCCGGTGCTGCCGGCTGCTTTTGCGCAGTGAACCTCAAACGGAGGTTTCCTGACTCTGAAGTATGCGTTTACGAAAGCGGCACACGCCCATTGGCGAAAGTTGCCATAACAGGAGGCGGCAGATGCAACCTCACCAACTCCTTCGACGGCGTGCGGAGCATGGAGAGCGTCTACCCCAGAGGGGCACGGCTCATGAAGAGAGCACTGAAAATATTCTCACACAACGCCACGATGCAGTGGTTCGAGGATGAGGGAGTGCGCCTTGTTGTGCAGGAGGACAACTGTGTTTTCCCTGCTTCCCAGGATGCAATGGAGATTGTCATGACACTCACAAGGCTTATTGAGAACCTCGGCATAAATCTGGTCCTCAACCACAGAGTCACGGATTTGCAGAGCATCATGTCAGACTATGACAACGTGGTGGTGACGACAGGCGGTGCGCCGAAGCCTTCGGCACTGTCATTCCTTGACTCCCTGGAGCTGGAGAAAGTTGCTCCGGTGCCGGCACTGTTCACCTTCAACGTCAATGACAAGGCACTGCATGAACTCATGGGTACTGTTGTCGAGCACACGGCATGCAAGCTTTGCGGCACAAAACTCCGATCTTCGGGGCCGCTGCTGATTACCCATTGGGGACTATCCGGCCCGGCAATTCTGCGGCTGTCTTCATACGGGGCACGGCTCCTTGCCGAAAAAGACTACGAAGCCGATGTCTGCATCAACTGGCTTGGAGAAGAGAACGCCATGGAGGCTATGGAGAGACTTGTGGACTACCAATCCGCAAACCGTCATAAACAGCTGTCAAGCGTCTATCCTACAGTGCTCAACCAACGCCTGTGGTGCTACCTTCTCCGAAGAGCGGGACTTGTCCCTGAAAGGCGTTGGACGGAAATCGGCGACAGGCAGCTTAACCGTCTTGCCACCGTACTGACAAGTGACACGCACCATATCACCGGACGCGGCACTTTCAAAGATGAGTTCGTCACCTGCGGAGGCATAGCACTCGGCAACATTAACCCGAACACTCTCGAGTCGCACCGTTACCCCGGGCTCTACTTCGCCGGAGAAGTTCTCGACGTGGATGCCGTCACCGGAGGATTCAACCTTCAGGCGGCATGGACAACGGGCTATATCGTGGCACAGAGCATCATGGCAGGAAGCAATTGTCAAGCATAGACATCACGGTAAAAAAAGACATCATATCCTCAGACAACCATCCCACTTCATACAGAAAAACATGAACAGCAATTCATTGAAAGGATTTACCGTTATCGCCGCAATGTCCGTTGCGGCATGGTACATAGCGACACTGCCGGCGGTGAAGGCTCTGTCGTTCAGTTCCCTTATCATAGGCATCCTGCTCGGCATGGTCTACGCCAACACGCTCAGGAGCAGGCAACCGAAGGAATGGGACTCAGGAATAAAGTTCTGCTCAAAACGGATGCTGCGCCTCGGCATCATACTCTACGGATTCCGTCTGACCTTTCAGGACGTCATAGCCGTAGGGCCGAAAGCGGTACTCATAGACTGCATAGTGGTCATCGTAACCATCCTCCTCGGCGTATGGGCAGGCCGGCAGCTCGGTATTGACCGAGAGACGACGCTAATGACCTCCACCGGCTCGGCCATCTGCGGAGCGGCAGCTGTCCTCGGAGCAGAATCCATTGTCAAGGGAAAGCCTCATCAGACAGCAGTGGCTGTAAGTACGGTGGTTATCTTCGGCACACTGTCAATGTTCCTCTACCCTGTCATGTACCGAAGCGGGCTCAGTGAATTCCTCACTCCACAACAGATGGGTATATATACCGGCGGCACGCTGCACGAAGTGGCACACGTTGTCGGCGCAGGAAATGCCATGGGCGAGCAGATTGCGACAGATTCGCTTATAGTGAAGATGGTGCGCGTGATGCTCCTCGTCCCTGTCCTCATCGCCATGTCCTGGGTTCTTGCAAGGAGAAGCCGTAAGAGTGTCAACGTCACCGGTTGCGGAACGGAGAAGAGCAGGATAAGCATTCCGTGGTTTGCCTTTGTCTTCCTGCTGATGATTGGCGTAAACAGCGGACTCCATGCCATAGCCGGCGGACAGCAGTGGCTCACCGACGGTCTGAAGATAATTGAGATTGTCTCCACTTTCATGCTCACCCTCGCCATGACGGCTCTCGGCAGCGACACCTGCATCAACAAGTTCAAGCAGGCAGGGGCAAAGCCGTTCTATCTTGCGGGAATACTCTATGTATGGCTCGTCATTGGCGGATTCGCCCTTGTAAAATGCCTCGCATGAAAGCAGGAGGACTCATTTCCAGGAATTATACTCTATCTTCATATTACGACCTGACAGTAAAACACAACATTACGGCTTACACATATCCCCACAAATGAAAAGACTTATATCTCTGGCTCTCTTCTCTATATTGCAGCTTTCCGTACTTGTCAGCATGGCAAGTGCCGACGAGCGGCTGTTCCATATCGCCCGCAGCCTGAACCCTAACTGGGTATGTTATGACGCAAGGCTGAAAAACGGGAAACTGAACGCTGACGACCCTGTGCATGTCTACTGGCACAATAATTCTGACAATCCTGGACATGAGAACGAACTTTCCTTTTTCCAGCGCAAGATGGCATACGGGGTGAAAGTTCTCAAAAGAGGGAATCAGGAGGCGGAGATTCGTCTTACAGCCTACAAGAAACGTAGCATAAAAGTGTGCAGACACAACGGCCATTGGGTGGCGTTGTGCACCATAAACAACAGACGGTGCATACTGAAAGAAATTTATGTACAGCTGAAACCGAAGAGTTCCATGAGTGTCGCATATATCCGGCTCTCCGGAGTCTCTGCATCTGACGGCTCCAAACAGGCGGAGAAGATATACAACAAGTAGGAAAAGCCTTTTCAAAGAGAAGACTGTTCATGGTGAAAAGAAAGTAATTAGTGAGAATTATTTTTATGATGAAATATTTTCTTACTAATTTCAAAAACAGTTGCTAAATAACCGTAGGAGTCTGAAATCCGCCCGAATCAAACGGGTATAACTTCGCAAATAACAGGTAGTGTTTAGTTGCAGAGACAAATATATTGCCATCAGAAAGAAAAACAGCCATATCACCTACTATAAAAGAAGAATGATATGGCTATTTTATAAACAGACCGGCAATATAATAAGTAACTATTGATAATTATTTTATAATATAATGTTTTCTCACTAAAACTAATTTCCAACAGTTACTTAGTACTACACACAATAGTGCTACATACTGCAAAAAGGGCTTTTATGTCACTGCAACTTACATCTTTTTCAGAAATACATTCAAAATTATATCAGACAATCTCAATGGCAAGCACTTGTTCAATAACAGGTGCCATGTCATAATACTTGTACTGGGCAAGACGCCCACCGAAGATTACATCATCTTCCTTTTCCGCCAACTTCCGATATTCCTCTGCAAGAATATTATTACGCTCGTTATTCACAGGATAGTAAGGTTCCATCCCTTCTTTGTATTCCGTTGAATACTCCTCGCTGACAACAGTCTTAGGACAATCATACACTTCCTGACCGAACATTTCAAAATGCTTATGCTCTATCACACGGGTGTAGGGCTCGTCATGCGATGTATAGTTCACCACGGCATTGCCCTGAAAGTTCGGAGTATCCTCCACACGGGTCTTGAAACTTACGGTACGCCAGTCAAGTTTGCCAAGAGAGTAATCGAAATACTCGTCGATGGCTCCGGTGTACACCAGCTTATCTGCATATTTTCTCCAGTCCCTGTATTCAGAGTGGAAGAAGTCCACACTGGTCAGCGTGTCCGCTCCTTCGAGCAGCCCTTCCACCAGTTTATTGTAACCACCTACGGGAATGCCCTGATACTTATCATTGAAATAATTGTTATCGAAAATCATGCGTACTGGCAGACGGCGGATGATGAATGCGGGCAGTTCAGCACACTTACGTCCCCACTGTTTCTCTGTATATTCCTTTATCAGCTTGTTGAAAATATCCTTACCGACAAGGGTCAGTGCCTGCTCCTCCAGATTCTGCGGTTCCCTGCCATTCAGTGCCGCAACAGCTTCTGACTTCTGACGGTCAATCTCGGCCTGTGCCTCGGCAGGAGTCTTCACATCCCAAAGCCTGCTGAACGTATTCATATTGAAAGGCAGGTTATACAGCTCACCTTTATAGTTTGCCACCGGACTGTTGGTATATCGGTTAAACTCGACAATCAAGTTGACGAAATCCCAGACTTCCCGGTTTGATGTATGGAATATATGCGCACCATATTTATGCACATTGATTCCTTCCACCTTTTCACAATACACATTGCCACCCAATTGTGGACGCTTGTCTATTACAAGACATCGCTTACCTGCCTTATGCGCACGATAAGCAAATGTGGCACCAAATAATCCGGAGCCAACTATCAGATAGTCATATTTGTTCATTTGAATACAAAAAATAAAATTCTCTTTATGATTGGAATTATAGCAACAGACATTATGGCCGTCACAGCAAAACATATCACTAATGCAACACAACCATCATTCACAATTTTCTTGATTATAAAACTTGTTCCCATCAAAACAAACATATGAAAACAAAGAATGACTAATGAATTACGACCGATATATTGCAACATCTGATTATTACTTATACATTTAGAAACCGCCAAAACAATAATTGAGCCTGCTATTGCAGACAGAAAGAATGTTGGCAGATGACCTGAATACAGATTGTTCTGCATTGAGCACCCCACTCCCCATAAGCTGGCATAAACATAACATACAACAGCCAAACAAAGCAAGACGGCCCTGCGATTCATGCCATTCATCACCCTACGGATATAAGAACCGACAAACACAAATCCCACAGCTGTAAGACCCGTATCGAAAAACAAAGGCAATCGCCATTCTACAAAACGATTCCAATAAAAGCCTACTGCACAAACACAGAATGCTAAAATCCACCTTAGCCATTCATTGGATGATTTTCGTATGAAATACACCACATTCAAAGAAAAGAACAGGGCTGAAAGAAACCATATTGGCCCATTTGTGAAATTTCTGCTGAAAAATATATTCCAGAAGCTCACATTGTTCTTCAGCAACTCCGGCTTTATGGAACATACAGCCAATGCGAATACGTACGAAAGCACATACACAAACAACATAGGCCATATCAATGTCTTTATTCTTTTTTGACAAAATATCCTATAATGCTCATTTTTAAGAAAGAAGCCGGATATAAGAAAGAAGCATGGCATATACATAATGCTGATAAACCGATTAATAAAATCAAACTCAGGGACCTTTGGCATATTATTGGTAGAATGCATCCATATCACCATCAACATCGTTATTCCCTTTGCCACATCTATCGACGCATCACGCCCCCCCCGATTTAGGATTAGTTAACACATCAGAGGGTGCCTCCACTTCATTTACTTTTGTCATACTTCTTACCTTTAAATTTAGCACTAAGGAATCCTCTTATCTTGCTTCCCCAGTTTTCATCTCCCATCTGCACAAATCCGATTTCCTTATACTTGATCTGATTGTGCTCTATCCACACATCCAGCAGAAGCTCACTGACACGGCCGTAAAGGCGGGCATCAAAAGCAGACATATTGGAAGTGTCGATCATAGTCTCCAGTTCAAACAGAATGGGAAACAGCCAGCTGCAATAAGCATCCAGAAAATCACGACGCATGATGAACATATTGAACATGTGGGCGTATGTACGGTCCATGATGCTGTCAAACTGCGGCAGATAGTCAGGACATTGCTTGCGGAGCACTTCGCGGGCCAGTTCCAGATGTTCAATGTCATGCGTATGCTTGTAGTGCGATGCCAGCGACTCTATATAATAACGTCTCTTCCTGGGCAGAATGACCGCATGTTTTGAACATAACGCCTCTGCCTCTTTTCCCGACAGGATGCTTGCAAACTTCCATTTCTCCTTGCGGCAGCTGAAATGCCTGCGATAATGTGCCAGACCAATATAATCGGCATCCAGATTCTTCCACGCCCAATAGATTGCCGTCAGTTCACAAAAGAAAGGATTCTTTTCCGAAATGTTATCACCCGAATCGTCGCCCATATATCCAAAATCGCTTTTAGCCAAAGCATTTCCCACACGCACCGGCAGATACATATCATCCATCGGCATGTGATACTTCCTGTGTGTTGCCACACAAATCTTTATCTTCACCATGTTGTCTATCCTATTTTTTAAACCAGTTTTCCAATGTTTCCTTTATAATCGATGCGTTGCCGCGCTTCAGTGGCTGAAAACGATAGGTGCGCGCCTTTTCAATCACAGCCGGCAGATCTTTCGTGTCATAAACACCCAGCACACATCCCAGCTGTTCCATCTTTCTCACCACCTGTCCTTGGTCATGTACGTGCTCCAATCCGTTGATGCGTGGAATCACCACCACACGTTTTCCTTTGTCCACTGCCTCACACATTCCGCCCCATCCTCCTTGCAGCACCAGGATGTCGGCCTCATCCATCAAGGCTGTCATACGCTCTTTGGGGCAGAAGTCAAAATGTTCCTTGATGTGTTCAAACCGATAATGAGTGTAACCCGTCTGCACGACTATCCGCTCATCTGTCGTTGCGGCATATTCATCGGCAGCCTTAGCCATACGGCTGAAGTCCTGGTCATGGGTTCCTAAACTAAACAATATCATAATACTCCTATATATTTTGCGTCCGGGAATACCGCCTTCATCTCCTCCCACTGCACACAGAACAAGTCACTGTGCTTATATGCCACGGCAGGAGTACGCGAAGGCGATGTCACATCAGCAGCAGAGCACACATAGATCACCTTGCTGCCAAACAGCTTCTTTCCAAAGAATATCGTGGGATAAGCCATTCCCGAACCTGTGGATATGATGCAGTCGGGACGTTCCTTCACCAAAAACCAGAGCGACTGAATGGCATTTACCGCCCAAGTCCATTTACTGCCCGGCTTCACATTGATCACATAGTGATGTCGTCGTGTGGAGAGGAATGTCTTCAGATGCTCCGACTTGAACGTCAGCCAATAGATGTCATACAGGCTTTCGTCAATGTCCTTTGTGGCGAGACGAAGTTCGGCGAAATGCCCTCCCGGACAACATGCCATACAAATGCGTGGTTTACGTTTCATCTCAACAAATCGTTATATAATTGCGTTAATGTCTCAAACACAGTCTCCGGCAGGAACGGCTTCACCAGTTCGGCACTTCGCCGCCCATACTGTTCCACCAGTTCCCGGCTTTCCGTAAAGGTCCTTATCGCACGGTCTATCTCACCACAGTTGCCGGGCTCCACCAGGATTCCGTTCTCGCCATCCCTCACCACCACCGGAATGCCACCCACCGGCGTAGAGACAACGGGATGTCCGTATGCCATCGCTTCAAGAATGGCAATGGGCAGTCCCTCATTGAATGACGGCAAGATATACACATCGCACCAGTTGAGGCATTCCGTCTTCTTGTCTCCTTTCACAAAGCCTTCAAACTTCACGAAACTCTCCAGCCCGGCATCATGTATGATTCTTTTCAGTTTCTCCTCTTCCTGATTTCCTCCTATCCGCAGTTCCAGCTTGTTCCTGTAATAATCACTGTTCATCTCCAAGACTTTGAGAATATCATAGATTCCTTTCCGTTGGCCTATCACACCCAGATACAACAGATGCAACTTATTCTCGCTTCTTTCCACCGTCCGGAATTGCGGAGGCGTGATGGTGTTGTTCAGCACAACGATTCTATGATTGTCCACCCCGATTCCCGTGAAATAATCTTTCCACGAATCCGACAGGACGAAGAAACTGTCGCAGGCATTAATCGTATCTATGATTCTTCTCTTGTGTCCCGACGGATTGTAATATGACTCAAAATCGGCACAATGCATGTGCATGATCACTTTCTTCCCAAAAACCTTTCCCAACTTCACAAAGAAGATGTTCCGTTCAAACGAAGCAAAGGCGGCTCCCTGTATGTGCACAATCTTTATGTTCCTGTCAAACAGCATATACCCCATAAAGACAATGTAAGAATAGATGGCATACCAAAGTTTGGTTGCCAGCCCGCCGTTTTTCCATGTCGGGATAAACTTCATATCCTCGAAATACTCATCGTAGGATGCCAGCACAGCCGCCATTCCTCCCGGCGCACTGTTCTTGAAGTACTCACCTATCATAAGTACTTTCGAAGAAAGTTCCTTCTTGATTATCTTTTCCATATCTCTTTTCTCTTATTTCAACACCTTTAAGATCTGTTCCACACTCTCCGCTATCGTGCCCGTGTTGTCAACCACGTTCACGTCCGGTTTGTCCGCCAGGCGCTTGTAAAGCTCAAAACGGAAAGGGAAATCAGGATTGGCATGATTTTCCACCCTGCAGTCCAACACCGCCTGACGGTCGCGGATCACCACAAACTGATGCGAGCCTTCCGGAAGTATCTGATGAAACTTCCGATACCATTTCGAATCCAGAATGCCCATCATGCGTCCCTCCGCTCCCAAGTCTATCAGGATGTCGTTAATCCAACGGTCGCAGATCACGTAGTCTGTCTTCAGCCTCACCACCTTGCGGCGGGCTATCAGATTGTCCAGATACGAACACCACACATAGATCTTACAAAACCAGGGCATCTTATAGAGCCTGTGCTCCCAGATGTCACCCATCTCGTTGTGCACCCTCACACTGATTCCCAACACACGCGCCAGGGCATTCATCGCCTTCACCGTGTAATGACTGTACCGCATCCATATATACGAGACGCTATTACCCTGCTTCTTCAGTTCCTCCTGCAAGGCATTGATGACGGTGGTCTTGCCCGAACCGTCCACACCACTTATTATTATATACTTTGTCATATTCCGTTTTGTATCACATCCATCCATTCCTGTCCGACCTGTTCCCACGCCGGATGTCTTTCCATTATCCCGGCAGCCTGTTTTCCAAGCACAGCACGCTCCTCAGGCGAGCACCAAAGTTCTCTCAGGGCCTTGGCAAGAGGCTTTACGCCAAGGCCATCCGTAATCTTCAGCCCATCTTTCAAATAATCCGTTGTTCCGGCGTTGGGGAAACTTACAACAGGGGTTCCGCATGACATGACTTCATAATACGTTATCGGAACTTCTGCCGGAATACATATAAACGGCAGCACCACGGCATAGGCTTCCATCATGAACGCTTTCAGCTGAGGCACGGTAAGCGACTCACGCAATACCATGACATTTTCCTTATGCATCAAACCATTCAAAGCCTTGAAGAAAGCATCATACTGCGCCCCTACATCATTACGCATAAGGAAGACAATCCTTGCATCTGAATGACTGTCCGCCAATTTATCAAACGCTTTCAGCAACACCTGACTGCCCCTCACCTCTCCTGGAGCACCGGTGAAAAGAAAAAACTTCTTATTTTGCAGACCATGCTTCGCAACAATGGAAAAGTCAGGTTCCATATCCTCAAAGCCGTCTTTTCCCGGATAGACTGTATGCGGAGACAAACTGTCTCCAAGCCTGTCCGTTGTATATTCTGTCAATCCTATTACATCCGAGAAGCCGGCCTTATGCAGTTTCCTTACAATCCACGATTTCGGAGTAAAGGCCTCCAACACCCATGCCTTTGCAAACAAGCCGTACATCCTCATCAGCCATAAAGCATTTTGTTTGGGTGTGATGCCCGAAGGTACATACGCTATCTTCCGGCATTTCATCTCGTTGAAGCCGTCAACAGAGCGAAGCCCTTCACGGATGGTTGCAGCGAAGAAGAATGCATCAAATCCCCTGTCATTCACCCATCTGCTAAGTTGACGGAAATCTCGCGGACATTGCCGGACACAGACACCTTGCCATTCAAAGTCCTCGGCACCTTTCATGCTTACACTGCTGTTCACCACTTCCGCTTCCCAACCATGGCAGTTCATTACCTTTGCCACTTCAAGAAGCGTGCGGAACGGCATAAGGCGCTCACGCCCCGGGAACAAGTCGACTGTATGTAAGGCTACTTTCATTTCTTCAGATGTTCGTGAGTAAACATTTTCTTGAAATCTTCAAAGGACATCAGCTCCTTATAATACCGCTGAGCCTCATTGTTAACATCCTTAAAGACAATCGGCATTTCATCCTTGCTCATTACATCATAAGAATGCTTCATCGTAAAAATATACATGTCCAGCGGATAAGCCCTGAAAAAGGCTATCATTCTCTCGCGAAGCCCTACAAGACAGGCTTTCCAGAAATTCCACTCTCCTTTTGCTGGGATGAAACGTATGTCTATGTCACTGGAGTTATGCCAGCGTCCTTTCGACAGCGACCCATAACTGATAGCTGCCGCCACGCACTTGTCTTTCTGCAACCGTCGCTGCATGGCTACGGTTCCGTCATAAAATGCCTGCGCCGTCATGTTGCCGGCCTTGATATGATAAAACACGCATATCGCCTGCCCATTGATGCAATAATTGATGACGTGTGCGATAAACAGTCCCGCCCACCACGGCATCACCAGGCTCAGCAATATGGTTATCACCACATCCATTCCAATCTTTATCACATTGTCCCTCCAGTTGGCATAAAGCATTCCCTGAAGTATAAAACTCGTGATAAACGTGATGTAGCCGTAGCTCATCCACTCGTCAAACCACGTTCCCTGCAACCTCTTCGGCAGGTGCTTCTTCTTGTGCTTTGTAAACAAAGCGTAGATGTATCTGTTCATGTTGTATTCGCTTATCTGTTTATTCTTTCTAATCAAATAACTCTGCAGACTTAACAAAAAAGAAATATAAATTACCTCTCACCAAATATTGCTTCATAACCTTTCGCACATTGTGCAATAGTGTATTGACTATTTTTTTTAGTTGCTTGGCAATAGTTTTTCAACGAACATTCTAGAATAAGAAAACATTCTAATGCCTCATTATACGAAGTAATTTCATTATCCTTACTTAATATTCCATTTTGTTTATCTTTAATCACATCAATAACACCACATACAGGGGTCGAAATAACAGGAATACCTGAATTCACACATTCAATAAGAGTGATTGGCATACCTTCAAAAACAGAAGAGAGACAAAATGCGTCAGAACAGAGAATATAATCTCCTACATTTGTTTTTGTACCCAAAAATTTAACATTATCACAGGCTATTGATTTAAGGAACAAGCCCTCTGGTGTATCATCAAAATGTGAACCTATAATAAGCAATATCACATCTTTTCCCGATTCAACAAATCTATTAAATGCTTTGATAAGTAATTCCTGATTTTTTTGCGGAGCACATCGGGCTATATGGAGAAAAACCTTTGTCTCCGATGTCATTTTATAGGAATTTATTTCTGTTACAACATCACCTTTTCTTTCAGTGGGAATCAATGGTGCACGACCATTATAAACAAGATGGTTTTCTAACTTAGGGTATATTAAATTAAAATCATTATAATTTGTTTGTGATATTGTCACATAGCGCAATAATTTTAAACGCCCTAAAACATTAAAAATTATCTTAATCTTAGTAGCAGCATATACCGTTTTAATATCATTATGTATAGTAAGGTAAAACTTATACATCCTACCAAGAAGCAAAATAGCAAGTATAGCAAACATGTGACACATATGAAGATGAACGACATCTGGCTTTACTTGACGAATACATTCCACGATTTTCCACAAAACCTGTAATCTACATCTTTCATCTAATTTCATATTTATATAATGAACTTTGGCTGATAGTTCTTGTCTGTAAAACCCAAAATCAGTCAACTGGTCGTCCCATAAAGTTACCAAAGTAACATCATTTGATTTAGCTAATTCATTACATAAATCCACAACTAATCTTTCACCACCTCCAGACCGTAAAGAAGGTATTATTTCAATGATTTTCATTAAAAAAACTCTTTAACACATCAATTGAAAACTTACGTTTTTCTTCTATTTTCTGATTTACAAAATCCCAATTTATTGGAATATCTCTTTCTATATTAACATCCAATCCTTCCCTATGCAAAATTTCTAATTCCGTACACAAGCTAATCATTCTAGATTTATTTCCCCTATTATAATAGAAAACAGGTGTATTGAAATACAGCGAAAAAAGCAAACCATGATAACTTGCTGTAAAAACACATTCTGCATTTTGGAATAATGCAATCCAATCATAAAATGTTTCTGGCATTATGAGCTTTATTCCACGAATTAACTCTGGAATACCAAATTTTATGAAATAAACGGGAATATTATATTTTTTACCGTAATTAACAGCATCCTTTATATTTTTCTTATTCTTATCTCGCATGTAAACTAATACATACCTATTTTCAGGTACATTTTCTTTACGAGAATATGTTGTCCAAAAATCAGCATTAAAAAGCATTGTTGGATCACACGTTGTATATATATTCTTATTTATAAGTTTTCCTAACCATTCGGCTGCTAATTGTTCACGCGTTGAGATCTGCTCAAACCGAGACAACAAAATCTTAATCTGCTCTGAATCTTCATCACTCCATTTTTCTCCAACAGAAGAAGAAAATGCAAGTTTTCTTTTATTGTCCTTAACGAACTGAAGCATGTAATTAAAATCATGTCCAGTAATATCCATTCCCCAAACGATATCACTTCCAACAACAAATGTGTCATACCTCTCATTTAATTTCTCTATACCGTATTTATCCACCCTTACGCTTAACCGCATATTTTTATGGACAAAATCTTGATAATTATTCCATTTTCTTCTATTCGCATTACGAACTATGAGCCATTCAAAAATAGCCGTTATACTATGTGATTCAAATAGGTTTTTAAGTCGTTCACGTTCCCATATTTTATCACATTTATAATCTACAAGTTCAACGTCAACACCAATACTCTCTAAAGCTTTGTAAGTACTAAATGCCTGAGCTAAAGAGCCGTAATTTAATGTTTCATGGATTGTAATAAGTCCCACTTTTTCCATATTTCACTTATTTAAAAGTTTTTTCGCAAAAATTCTTATCCCGTTCATCTCTGGGGAATTTTTTAAATCTGTCACTGTCTTTTTTAAATAAGCATACCTCGTTTGCATCGTTATCAATTCAAACGCTCTGCTCTCATCCTCTGTATTAGTAAAGACTTCAAATAGAATTGGGCGCTCTGTCATTATCGGCGAAAGGAAATAATCAACATTCTGATTAAATTCATCTTTGCTTTTTGCTGTCAGGTACTCAAAACCAAGTGCTTCTGCATAAGCCTTAACCAAAGTGTACGATTTTTTTCCAAAATGTCCTTCAGCTGCTGTAAACTCATTAATACAATTCCCCAAAACAGATCCTCCAAAACAATAATTTTTAAATTCTTGTCCCAGCCCATTATTAATCATCAGAATCCTTACATTAGATTTTATATGACGATTACCTATGCTGTTCATGTCATAAAAAAACAATAAATCTCCAAAGACACCAAAAAAAATCTTGTCCACACTTACAAAAGAAGCACCTAACATTGAGGAGATTCCTCCATCAATACCAAATCCACCTGTATTACAATAACCCAGAACCGATTGTGGTACTTCAAAATAATTCCAAGAACGGAGACTATTACGAATACCTAAATGTAAAACCGATTTTTCAGGAAGTTTATTTGCCATTTGCTGAGCAATCCACATATTCGAAAAAGGCAGTTCAGGAATACCAATAAGAAGTTTTTTATATTTTTCCACATAAGACGTCCAAAGAGTATTTTTATGAGAATCTTCTTGTCCTAATGTATATGCTTTAAAGAAAGTGAGTTCAGACATTTGGAAAACATTGTTCATCTTTTTAAAAGGATCTCGAATCTCACCGTCCTCATTTACACGCCAAATACGCTTTCCTGTAAAAATACAATTACTAACATGTCCTATATGAATAAGAGTATCTATTGTTTCAGCCCCTTTATCTGCCCCATACTGATCGTTCATTAACGGAAATAAAATACGATATTTTCCTTTATAGTTAGACGTATGATCACAAAAAACGCATGCATCATAAATACCACAGAATCTATCAACAAGGGCAGTCAGTTCATCTGACCACTGGTTATGAGCCCCCACAAAAATACCAACCGTTCCTTTTGGGATATCGGGCAACTTATCTTCTAATGTGTATCTGTTTATGACACGCACTTTGGGAAGTTCTTTCACATTAAATACTGGACTGCGTTGAGTTGCCAAATTTATATGGCAAGGTCCTCCGCCATTACGCATAAGAGCTAAGATGGCTTTATTAACCTTAATCATAACATCCCATTCATCATCAGGTGTATCTACCACCTGCACTTGTACACTCACTTGGGCGACATCATTGGGTAAAACGGTTCTATCTGTAGATTGATCCACATTATGACCTATCAAGTTATTGTCACGGCTACAAGTAATTGCGAGCACAGGTAACTTGCGATAAAATGCTTCTGTCAATCCTGGCATATAGTTACGAGAAGAAGTTGCACCTGTACATGTAATAACAACAGGTTCACCACTCTCAGCAGCCATTCCACAAGCCAGATAAGCCGCACCTCTTTCATCAACCTCACTATACATTTCAAACCATGGGTCATGCTGGAAACTTACAACAATTGCCATATCTGTAGCACCTGGGGATGCTATAATCTTTCGAATACCATGTTCCTTCAGAAGTTTTTGTATAATCTGCACGCTCTTCTCACTAGAATAATGAATTTCCGACATAATTTAATTTATAAAATAAAAATTCAACTTTATATTTCTTTCACTACAAAAGGATAGTATTTCAGAGAACGGACATACTACATTTTCCAAATTACATCTCGGCTTAATAGAAAATAAAACTTTAAACGAGCCTACGGGTGAAAATAAAAAAGGTAATTTACACAATCTTTTCATATAATAAAGATTCCTATCCATAAGTAAGAAATCATGCATATATGGAATATCGAAGACAGAAATTTTGCCGTTTTTTACTTGTTTCTTATGCATTATAATCACAAGCGTTCCATTATCTTCATCTATCAAACTATACAGTCTTTTAACAAGTTCAAATATGGAATATATTGAACGCGGTGTAGGAGAATAATATGAAATACTATTGGGATAATCAATATCAACCCAATCTGCTATAACTAAATATTTATAATTCCGTTCTATTGTTGAAAACAACATACGTGCATTATACGAAATCCTATCATAAACAATTTTATTTGTATAAAAGAACAAAACTAAAAAACACAATAATGCGTACACATACACACATCTGGCGTAAACAGCTATAGTGAGCATAACAACTGCACAAATTACCAAAAGACATATGGTCTTACTTAATTTATATTTCTTCATATCTGTTAAAATCCAGGGCATCCCCATGATTCAAGAAATATTTTGTAATTTTGATTCATTGATGATATTACATTTATCTCTTCATCAGTTAGAGAAAAATCAAAAATATCTATATTTTCCTTTATTCTAGAAGGCTTAGTGGACATAAATACAGGTATTACACCTGAGTCTATATGCCACCTCAAGATTATCTGAGCTACCTTTTTTTTGTATTTTTCGGATAATGATTCTAAATACGAACTATCTTTTATCATCGGATGCATTCTACATAAAGGAGAATAAGCAAATACTTTTATTTTGTGTTGGGCACAATAATCAAGCTCAGCAGAACATGTTCTCAACGGATGTCGTTCAATTTGTACATAATTAGGATTTATACCTCTGCTCTCCCATTGTTTTAAATGCCTTACACGCACATTACATATTCCAACATTTTTAACAATACCTTCAGAAACCAATTCCATAAAACATCTCCAAGTCTTATCTAAATATTTGTCAATTGGCCAATGAATATATAAAAGATCAATATACTCTGTATCTATTTTTTTTAATGCATTTTCTACATAAGGACGTATTTCGCCGTCACTCTTATACATTTGCCAAGCATCAACCTTATCTGATAAGAAAAAATTTTCACGTTTTAAATTCATTGCATTACAGCATTCGCGAATAGCACGCCCTAAGTATAGTTCCGTTCCATAGCTTGGTGCAGTATCAAATCCAAAAAAGCCATTCTCTACACTAACCCTTACAACGTCCAACAAGCTTTTATAGTTCTTGTTTTGAAACGTTCCAATCATTAATTTAGGCGTCTCCATATCATCGTTTATCCATAATATTGTTAAAATAGTCAATATATCGTATAGATACAGCTTCAAGCCCAAAATTTGCCTGAGCATAAGTATAAAGATTATTTTTCATTTGAGTATATTCGTCCTTGCTCATAGAAACGGCTCGAACAATAACTTGGCGGAATGATTCAAGATCATTTTTTTTGAATATGAAACCATTTTCACCATCAACTATACGCTCCGTAAATCCATCAATGTCAGAAGCTATGACAGGCAGATTATAATAATAAGCTACCATATGTGGACCACTTTGTGCTACATCTTCATATGGAAGCATCAAAAAATCATGTTTTGTAAACAATTCTGCAACTTCTTCATCTGGAATACGTTTAAAATAAGTCGTTATATTTTTATTATCTCCAATTAATTGTTTATAATAACCTGCCTGACCTTTATCATCACCTGCAATTGTCAAATGAATTTTTCCTAATATATCCTTTGGCAAGGATTTAATCGTTTCAATAAGCAAATCTAGTCGTTTATTCGCAATAATATTTCCAAAAAATAGCAAGTTGACCTTATTTCTATCTATGTCATAATTTGATGTTGTCATATTTCCATAGCCTTTCAAAGTCATAGGACAATAAAACATTGATTTTTGTGGAAATTTTGCCTCAAAATATTTAGCCGTAAATTTGGAAAACAATTGAAAATAGTTGTGATGACTGAATATATAATCAACGCAATTAATTAACCTTTGTGGCCACACGTCATATGCAATTACATTATGAGCAGCATGAATTATAGGGGTTTCTCCTGCTAATTTAAGAAGTATCTTATGATAATGTAGATTGCCAACCACATCCGAATAAATCAAATCACTTTTTGTAAGATGCAATTTGTATATATGCAAATACATTTCAATAATAGAAAGAGGATTTCGATAACCAAATTTACATTTCATATATTTAACATCAATATCACATGGGATTTGTACTCGACTACCTTTCCCTATTAAAACATACCAATCAATATCATAATATTCGCGTAAATACGGTACTAATAAAAAATCAACATCAATAAAATAGTCCGCAGTAATCCAAGTGATTTTTTTCTTGTTCATCATTTATATATTAAAGTCAAAATAAATCTTTCGTAATCAAATTTCACATTCGTCTACCCATCTTCAAGTTAGATATTCAATTAATAGCACTTTGCAAAATTAGTAGTAGGGGGCGACTAATGTCTATATCTCAATAATTTACAGTCCTTTTACTATATAGACATATTTTGTATTTATGCATGTCAGATGGTCTAAATGTATAGTATGACAACAAGAAAACCATCCATTGAATGGGATTTACTAAATGAGGATTTGAAAGTCCTACAACATAGAAAGATAACAGTATCATTATTTTCTATTTCGCTATTTTTTTACACTTAAAAACTCTATGCTTCTATATATTTGTTTTTTTACATTACTACAAAGCATAATTGCAATAATTTCAGCCAATGTTATCTTATACAATTCTGATATATGTAAACAATCCAACGATATGAATATATTATAAAGCAACAAATGAAGTATATATAACTCCAATGTATATTTGCCAAACCAATCCAATAATTTCTTTAAAGCCTTAATGGCATAATAATCGCTCATCAAACTAAAAAAAACACAAATCATTGGCATATATATTGTTACACGAGATAATATACTAAAATACGAAGGATTGGCTTGTTTCAAATACAAAGAACATAATAATAATATTATATAAATCATATTACCCACAATGTTCCTTGTTTCCTTTTTTTTAGATAATGACGCAGAATATACCCCTAACACAAATGCAGGAACTTGGGTTACGGTGTGTATCACTAAATTATAATAATCTAAATTATTTTTTTTTAGCAGTTCCAATGAAATACAAACAAAAACAAAAAACAAGATATACTGAATATGTTCTGTCCTGAAACTTGTAAGAACTACATGTATTATTGGATAAAACAAATATAATAAAACAGATAAAGAAACATACCACATTCCATAAAAATTTCCACTAATCCAGTATTTCAATGTCGTTATTTCCTCAAAAAGATCCAATACACCATTATGGTTCAGCCTATTCAAAAGCAACAATAATGGGAAAGAAATTAAAACATATGGTATATATAAACGTAAAATCCTTTTTTTATAAAAGGATATCCAGCTTGGTTCTTTTTCCATAGAATAATATAGACCGTATCCAGATAGGAATAAAAAAGCAGGAGTGAATGCCAATTTCGTAAAAAAATAAAGCGAATTATATAGTACCGAATTGCATGCGATATTGGAACTATGCAACCAATGTGCTATGAAAACTCCTATTATTGCTATACCCATTAATGTGGTTCGGTAAGTCCCAAATAATTTAAAGTCAAATATATTATTCATTTTTTCAAATCAAATTACTATGTTTTTCTTTCCTGAAAGCATAAAAAGATAGAAAAAAAACTATCCATTGTACAGGATTTGCCAATTGAGGATTAGACATTCCTATAATATAAAATGCAAAAATAATAATATACATTTCCCACCTTCTATAATATATGTACAAAGTCTTTATTTGATACACAAACATTAATAATAACAAAGGACACCCAAAAATAATTCCCCAATGAAGTAAAATGACAATAAGTCCATTTTCAACAAATAAAGAACCCGTATGGAGGGACATCAAATTATTATACACATTCGAGGAAGAACCCCATAGAAAAAGTTCATTATCCAAATATTGAAATATTTCTATTGCATCAAAACGTGCCATAGAACTACTGTCTTTTGCCCCAAGATCCTGATTAAACAATCGTCCCCCAAGTCCCAAGTCTTCTATATGTAATAATAAATACCCTCCAAAAAATAGCATTATCAGCGATAAATATTTTGTTGATTTCGACGATGTTTTGTATGCAGAATATAGAAAAGGCATCCCCATTATAGCAAATACTAAAATATTTCCACGGGTATTAAAACAAAATAAAGACAATAATATTAAAATATAAATGACATATTTCACTTTATCTTTTATTGTTTTATCAGCCAACAAGAACAATCCGATTGAACTTACAATCATTGCATTTGTTAAAGAATGTCCAAAAAGAGCCTGGGCCCTAAACGCCCAAGTATCTCCTGCAGCATTAAAACCTTCGTAACTGAATTCTGAATCTACTATTGATATCAAAATTGAATATGTCATTCTTTCATAAAAAGACATAAACATCTCAACAAACAATAAACCCAGGATAATCAATCTAATTATTTTTTTTTCCCATAAACGGATTCTTTCAAAATAAGCATAAATTAGAAATGGAAATACTGAAAATGTTAAATAATTAATGGCATCTGTTCCTGTAATAAAAGGCAATACGACAGAAGAAGATATACTCCAAACTAACAAAATTTTTAATAATTGACTAATTCGATTAAGTTTGAATCTCCCGATTAAGATCTGGTAAAACAAATAGAGCAAAATAGGGAAAAACGCAACAGTCCTTTTATTTGAGACACCTATAATGACGGCAAAATTCGAATACAAAAAGACAAGTGCAAAAATCGAGCAAATAAAAAGAATCTTTTCAAAGAAAGACCCTCTATTCTTAATATATATATTCATTTTTCCTGTAGAAACGAATTTATTACTTTCATTTTTATTCTTTGTTTGACCTCATGGCTTAATCCAAAAAAGTATATACATAAAGCTGTACATACCAACGAAGCGACACATATAACTAAGAAATTAACTGTAGCATCATGTATTGGACGAAAATACTCTAAATATAGTGGCAAAAGCATTGACGGCAAAATAACTTTAATAGAATCGAATACTACATATCTCAGATAATCATATTTTTTCATTTTAATCATTGGAGATACTATGAATATACGTATAATCTGCACTAAGACAAATATAACCAGCTGAACCCAGAATACAGTTACGGCAGGAAAACCTAACTTCAAAAACATATAAGACACAGGTACAATCAACAATAATGTTGTAGCCTCCCATAATTGAAACTTTTTGATATTTCCTGTAGCATGCGCCGATGTGTTCATAGGATTCGTGAGAGTACTTATAATCCCTATCGCCAAGGTCAAGCGGACGAACCAAATAGTTTCTACAGGTACATTATCACCCAACCAGACCTTTAGAATAAAAGGACACTCCAACATTAATGGGAAAGACAGAAAAAATACGAGAAGAACAGAATATTTGGATGAATTAAATATTAATTTATGCATATACTCAAGATTTCCTGCCGCATAGTTTTTGGTTATTTGAGGATTAACTGCCACTTGAAAATTATAACTAAATCCCTGTACTTTTGCTTGTACAGTTGTCGCGACAGCACGTGCAGCATTTACAGATGGGCCAAAGAAAGCATTCAGTAACAAATTAAGTCCCTGAGTATAAGCCATAAAGGCAATACTTCCGTTAACAATCCAAAAAGCGAATTTCAGCATTTGACGGAAAAGCGTTTTATCAAAATAGAACCGCCCACTTGTTTCCGAAAAATTCCGCTTGCAATAAATTCCATATATTAAGCGTATTGATACTTGAACCATCATGACAAGAAATCCATAGAGAATCAGATTGTCTTTATGGAAAAATGGAATAGTAAGTATTATAAGAACATTTGCAATCGTCTCATAAATGGCTATAAAGGCAAAAGCCCCCATTTTCTCATGAGAAATAATTGCGGCATTGAATGGAACACTAATAATAGCTGTCATTGTTGTTATCACAGAGAAGTGATACAAGTATAAAACTGCTGTTAAGCGTTCTGGAGGAAAAACCAACTTATTTAATACATACCATAGACCTAATGTTTCTGCCAGTATCAATATTAATACGGCTATACCCCAATGTATCAATTCTGCAGTACTGAATATCTCTCTCAGTCTTTTTTCATTAGTTCCTTTACCTAACTCAAAAGTCAAAAAACGCATAGTGGCATTACTCATCGAGCCATTAATAAAGCTAAACATAGCAACGACTCCACCAACTACACCATAGATTCCATAATCAACAACCCCTAATGTATTGAAAACGAAACGTGCAGTAAGCAGACCAACTATTAATTGGAACAGCATACGCATATATAAATAGACCGTATTTCGAGCTATTCGTTTATTATTTTGGGATTCTATATTTGTTTGCATCACTCTTGTCCTACGATTATCTATAATAATTAAATGATGAATGGAAAAGCCTCTGACTTATATCCAAGAAAGTTGCAAAAAAAAGATACAGTATCATCGGCTTTTATCTTTGATTCGTTAGATATTGAATGTCATGCTACCTTTTCACACTATTGTTGAACTGAAACAAGCTTTGTCCTGCTCATTTGGCTCAGCGAAAACATCCGATTTTTTTGAAATTATTTAGTTCTATAGTCTATTAATGCTATCCATAAAGGACGAAAGTAAAATCTTTATCAAATCATACACAAGTGTGGCAAGGAAACTCATGCCAAAAACATAAAATGAGTATTTTATGATTCGGTATATATCCTTTGAAGAATAAACGGTTCTCAGAAACACTTTACATCCGGCATTCTGCACATCTACATTCCAATGATAGGCAATGCACATAAGTTTTTGGGGATTATGCCCGCCAAGATATTCAGCCCAATCCGCATACGAAATAGGACGGCAATCCTTATATGTAGTCTGTCCTGACACCGTTTCCTCGCATGAGGAGCCGACAAAGAAGAAATGGAACTTTGAGAATGTAAAGAATGTTCCCATATTTGACAGATCCTGATAGTCTGACTTGTCAAAGCTTCGCTTATCATTTATATAGATGTCTGTCATCTCTGTCTTTGAGAAAGCGCTTTGAATAAAATCATTCGACAGAGTCTCTGAGTTGTACAGGTTCTTATCTGTTATATTGTTTACTCTGAACCGTATATAAAGATTATATTTTTGTGAGTCTTTTTTATAATTGCCCTCTTTGATGACTGTCTCATTGTTTGGGTGAGTCTTTATTTTTACTTTTACTATTGTGCCACTTTGTTTCTTGACTATTTCAAAATTAGGTTTATCCAGCTGATACATCCAGAAAGACAGTTTGCCTTCCGTTTTCGTATCTGCATAAGTGTACGAAGTACTGATGCCGTTACGGAGCTCGTAGTCTGCGCCAAAGAGCAGGCAGAGAAGATCTTTCTGCGACAGGGATTTTCCCAAGTCCTCAAGGTCTGCCTCCAACACTTCGAACGGGAAATAGAAATACAGTTCATCAATATCATTGCCTACTTCATACACCATGACGCCAAAGTCTATGAAGCGGTCATAATTACCGCCCTTTATAGGCAGTTTCCAGTAATTCACATGCAAATCTGCATTGATGCCGACATTTTCACGCGGAGTACAGCCCTGCCTTATTTTATAAAGTATTCCTATGCTGTTCATAATTCACACATGCCAATGTTTGGTCAATTCCTCATTATCCACACCTTGGGAAGAGTAGGATGTCTGCCACCTTGGATAATGATTGCCTTTTGCCACATTATTCCGCCAATGTAACGGGATAAGGTTATTGATGTCGTCTGTTCCTCCCTTCTCTTTTGGCTTCAGGTGGTCTATCTCCCATCCATAAACGGAATCGCGGGAACCATAATCGTCACGTTTTATCCAAGCTCCGGCATAGTCTTGCCGAAACGCATCCGGATTATTGTTAACTTGCGGGAAAGCTTTAGACCACACGGCTTCAATTATATCCTCAGAAAAGACAGCCATACTTATTTTGTAAAATCTAAAAACACATTTCCTAATCCTCCATTAGAGAATGCAATAAGTTTACAATCTGAAGCGGTTAAGACCGATGCATTTCTAATAATGACTTTTACATTCTTGCTTTTAGCCGTGAATGCTATACTTCGTAAATCTGAAACTGTATAATTTTTCGCATCAATAATGATACTACCTCCTGTAAATACTATTGATTTTATATCTGATGCTGTCATATTTTACCTCATGTTATCCATTATATCGCTAATATTTCGTTGCCCCATACATTACACTTTTGTATTTGCAGACGGACTCATTTTATATTGTCATTCTCATCAACAACAGACAGGCAAATAAGTCATTTCCATCAACTTACTGTTTACTCCGAGAACAGATACCCGTAGTTCATCATCAGGCATTCGCGGTCGGCCTCGTACTCCT
>JAMPFD010000020.1 GCA_023664625.1 Bacillota bacterium
TACTTCATAAAAAGCACCACAAAAGTTTTTTGTCTAACTTTTGGGGTGCAGTTCATTCTGGGAACAGCCTCATTCATTAAAACTACATGATTCAAACAATGAAAGAGAAATTTATCACTTTAATAGCACTACTGACCATCTGTCTTTCTGGTAAAGCACAGACATCAATTAGCCTCAAACAATTGAACGGAACCACATGGCAACAAATTTATCCGGATCCGGAAGATAATACTACCATCATAAAATTTTCCGCAAGCACATTTACACAGACCATTGAACATCCGAGATTAAAAAGCCGTTCAGCACATGAATTCAAATACTATCTGAACAACAATATCCCAACAGTGTTTGATTTTGCAAGCGTCGGTAAAAAAGACAACGGTACATACATCATCAAGTACAATTATGAAACTGGCAGAGTCATGTCATATAAAGTTCCCAGCATTACTAACAGCACTCTGAAATTGCACTACCTGCCCATCCCCGGAACCATTATCGGGAATAAAAACGGAACAGATATTATATATAAAAGAGTAAAGTGACTGAGAAGTCCTGATTGACAAAGGTATATGTCAAAAAGGAATCAATATGAACAAGGAGATGATGTAGATTTTTTACATTATCTCCTTGTTCTTTTTAGGCACAGCGGAAGACTGAAGGTATGGCTTAAAGATGCTTACCGAGGAGCAGAAGGCGTTCCCATAGACGGTGACAAGCACAATGTTTGCCATGAAGGACGGGCATATCCTTGCCGGAATGAGGACGCTGAACCTGACGAGCCTCTTGACGGAGAAGCCAATGACTGCCATGGTGCCCCCGTGACGGGTGTTTTTTCCTGTCTTACCTATAAAAATACGTTGTAGATTCAGTGTTTACGATGTTTATTTGCTAAAAACATTTATCTTTTGTAATTTTGCGGAATATCATCATAACCCAAAAAGATGATTATGAAAAGCACTATTATTTGACATGTATCCAATAGGCTACAAGTGCAATTAACCACACTATAAACAACAAGAATAAGGTTATGGAAAACACTCTTATTTTACATGTACCGGAAGGCGAGAAGTACACAATTGTATTGAAACAGACCGACTTGGGAGACAACCCTGTCTGGATGGAGGTTGTCAAGAACTCCACTGACATGGCGGAAGAGGAAACCGAGAAGACGTTTTTCTATTTCAAGGACAGAGTGAGAACTATGTTCCGTCCTTTGGAGTATGCCTACATAGAGTCAACGTCAAACCACTACTCACTGTGGCATCCCATTGACCCCACGAAGCCTGTGGTGAGCATATACATGAGTTCAATGGCAAATATTCTGGCCAAGCTGCATGATGCCGGAGTTACACAATTCATGAGGATTCACGCATCATACATTGTAAACAAGACATGCATCGAGTCACACCGTGGCAACACAACAATACTCAGAGGGCAGAGGAAGGCAATTCCTATAGGGCATGGATATAAGGAGAACTTCCATAAGAAGATGGTCACACTATAACGAAATGGCAGGCTGCCTTACAGCTGAAAAAACACATTCATGGCCTGCACGGCAGACTGCTATTCAGATTTTCACATACTTACCTTTTCCGTCTGAAAGCATTTGCGTTTTTTTTACGGCAAGAGAGCATCACACTACGATATAAACTAATTTCCGACAGTTACAAAAAACTCCCTCACACTTTCCTTATCAGAAAGTATGAGAGAGTGGTGGAATATTATCTTAACAATAAAATTATTTTGTGGCAAACATACAGCCATAGGGGGGGGATGCTTATAGCCGTATCACAGGCCGGTCAGAGGGCACACTGTCTTTCTATCAGGTTGAGCATCTTGAACGTTGCGTTAATAGCAGCCTGTGTCTGGTCGGCATCAAGGGCACGTGTACGGAATATCTTCTGTCCGTCCTGCCATGTTATGACGGTCTGTACGAGGGCGTCAGTACGTCCTCCTGGAGGTATTGTGACTGCATAGTTAAGCAAGTCAGGCAGAGTCCTGTCAAGTTTGTCACGATATATTCTGCGAAGAGCTTTTACAAAAGCATCATACTGGCCGTCGCCGGTTGCCTCTCCCGTAAATTCCATGCCATTAATGCTAACCTTCAGTGATGCCAAAGGCTTTATTCCATAAGCAAGGCTTACCATATATCCGAGAAGTTTGACCTTATCCTCCTCAGGAGCGGTATGCTTAAGCACATCAGAGACGATAAACGGCAAATCCTCCTGTGTAACAACAGCCTTTCTGTCTCCAAGTTCCGTTATACGCTTCGTTATCTGCCGAATCTGCTCAGGTTCCAGTTCAAGTCCCAATTCCTGAAGGTTCATTTCTATATTCGCCTTTCCCGAAGCCTTTCCAAGCGCATATTCACGTTTTCTTCCAAACCGTTCCGGCGTAAGGTCATTGCAGTAAAGGAGGTCTTTGTTGTCCCCATCTGCATGGACGCCGGCAACTTGTGTAAAGACATTTTCTCCCACTATAGGTTGATTCGGTGCCACGGAGATGCCGGAATAGGATTCTATAAGCCGTGAGATTTCGTTGAGTCTGTCTTCCCGGATATTGGTGTCAACCCCAAGTTGGTCACGCATAATGACCTGGACAGAACTCAGCGGAGCATTTCCACAACGCTCGCCGAGACCGTTTACCGTCACATGCAGCCCTGCAGCACCCGACAATACAGCCGCCAGACTATTTGCGACCGCAAGGTCATAATCGTTATGAGCATGGAAATCAAAGTGGGTTTCCGGATAGCGTTCAAGCATCATCCCAAAAAAATCCATCACCTGCAGCGGATTCAGCACACCCAAAGTATCAGGGAGCATAAAACGCTTTATGCCACAGTCCTTCAACCCATCCATCATCTGAAAGACATATTCGGGAGAGTCTTTCATACCGTTGGACCAGTCTTCAAGGTAAAGGTTGACTTCCAAGCCTTTGGAATGGGCATATTCCACCTCACGGCGTACATCGCCAACATGCTCATCCGGTGTCTTTCCAAGTTGTTGCACGCAATGTTTCCGTGAGCCTTTCGAGAGTAGATTGATAACCTTTCCACCGCAGTAAGCTATCCAGTCCACAGACTTTCCGCCATCTACAAATCCAAGAACCTCCACCCTGTCAAGAGCATCTGCCATCTGTGCATAACGGCAAATCATGGTCACGGCGGTCTTCTCTCCCTCCGAGACACGTGCCGAAGCGATTTCTATACGGTCGACATTGACATCATTAAGAAGCATCCGTGCCACCATAAGTTTCTCATGTGGCACGAAAGAGACTCCGCTGGTCTGTTCTCCATCACGGAGTGTGGAGTCCATTATCTCTATGAAGTTACTATTCAAAAGCAATTGAATCAATTAAATTAATACATCTATTATCAAAGCTACGGCAAGACAATCGCTTCATTTCTTTTCAAAAGCCTCAATCTTATCAGTGTTCGACAGCAGGAAATCAATGTCGTCATAAGCATTTTCGAGGCAATATTTCTTATAAGAATTAATTTCGAAATGCTCTGAATTTCCCGTCGACAGATTTGTCACTGTCTGGTTCGGCACGTCAACCCTGACCTCAGCTTTCGGGTCTGCGGCGATAGTGTCAAACAGTTCCTGCTGGAATTCCTTTGTCACTACTACAGGGAGTACGAAGCAGTTTAGAAGATTGTTGCGGTGAATGTCTGCAAAAGATGACGATATTACCACACGTACTCCATAACCAGCTATTGCCCATGCAGCATGCTCGCGGCTGGAACCTGAGCCCCAGTTCTGTCCTCCGACAATAATTTCGTGACACCCCTCATGTGGAGCCTCTGAGAATTCAGGCCTGTTCATGACGAACTCCTCCACCGGATTACCGTCAGCATCATATCTCAGATCATGCATAAAGGCATCTCCGAAGAATTTCGGGTCACGCGTCGTACTTGCGAGATAACGTGCAGGAATGATAAGGTCTGTATTGCAGTTGTCTATTGCGACAGGTATACACGTACTCTTTATTATGTTGAATTTTTGCTTTGCCATTGTTTCCTTTGAAATAATGAAAGGTTAATTTTCACTTACAGTCTGCACCGCAGGTATTTTACCGATACAGTCGTAATGCCCATACAGCACAGAACTTACAGTTTTCGAGGATCAGTAATCACACCTGTTACCGCCGATGCGGCAACAACGAGCGGTGAAGCCAGTACAGTACGTGCACCCGGTCCCTGACGGCCGACGAAGTTTCTGTTGGACGTAGATATTGACAGCTTGCCGGCAGGAACCTTGTCGGGGTTCATGGCAAGGCAGCTTGAGCAGGACGGCAAACGCAGTTCGAAGCCGGCGTCCTCAAGAATCTTGTCAATTCCTTCGTCAATTATCTGTTGTCTTACAAGCCAGGAGCCGGGCACAAGCCACGCCACGACATTATCAGCCTTTTTCTTTCCTCTCACTACAGAGGCGAAAGCGCGGAAGTCCTCTATTCTACCATTTGTACAAGCACCGAGGAAGCAATAATCAACAGGTATGCCTTCCAGCTTCTGTCCCGGCTGGAACTGCATGTAATCAAGCATACCTATGAACTGTTCGCGCTCTTCTTCCGGAATCATGTCAAGGGAAGGGATACATTCGTCAATGGCGATTCCCGCTCCGGGGTTTGTACCGTATGTTATACGCGGAGCTATGTCCTCTGCCCTATATGTCACCTCTTTGTCAAATACAGCGTCAGAATCCGAGTACAGTTCTTTCCATTTGCCTACGGCACTTTCCCACTCCTCGCCCTTCGGGGCATATTCACGCCCTTTCAGATAAGCGAACGTCGTCTCGTCAGGAGCTATCAGCCCGGCACGCGACCCCATCTCAATAGACAAGTTTGACAATGTCAGACGACCTTCCATGGACATGTTGCGGATTGTAGAGCCTGCATACTCCACGGCATAGCCTGTCGCTCCGGAGGTTGTCATCTGCGCCATGATGTAGAGTGCGACGTCCTTTGCCGTAGTCCCTTCAGGAAGTTCTCCCTCAACGTTGATGCGCATTGTCTTCGGCTTAGACTGCAATATGCACTGCGAAGCAAGTACCTGAGCTACTTCACTCGTCCCTATGCCCATGGCAATGGCACCCACGGCACCGTGTGTAGAAGTGTGCGAATCACCGCAGACAATGGTCATTCCCGGGAGTGACAATGCCTTTTCCGGACCTACAACATGTATTATACCATTATCTTTCGTGCCCATGGCGAAATGCCTGATTCCGAATTCTGCACAGTTGGCGGCAAGAGTCTCTACCTGTTTTCTGCCTACAGGATCGTCAATGCGCTCCTGCTGATCGGAAGGAGTGTTATGGTCAGGCATTGCCACGACATGATCAGGACGGAATACCCTGATGCCTTTGTCACGAAGAGTGTCAAAAGCCTGCGGCGATGTTACCTCATGCGCATAGAGGCGGTCTATATAAAGTTGTGTAGGGCCATCCTCCACATTCTGTACAACGTGCGCGTCCCAAATCTTGTCAAATAATGTTTTTCCCATATAATGATATATTTGCGGTTATGACTATGGGCTGTGAGCTGATGACTATGACAACCTAAAGCCCAATGCCAAAACCTATATTACTCCAATTATATTTATTTCATGAGAACATGTCTCTTGTATGCTTTTTATGAAACTGACTTTATCTTTAGGCGATATGACTACAGAGCCATTACAGAACTTCAACTCTATTCTGTCCATTGAGGCAGCAGGGGCAGACAGCATGGTCTTCGTTGATTTTATAGACTGAATATCATCAATGTGGAATCTCTCAGAAAAGAGAAATCCATATTTGACCACCAAGTATTTTCCGCAAACAACATATCTTATGCCGAATAACAGTGCCATTACAAAGCCTAATATGGCAACAACTATGCAAAAGACGACAAGCGAGAAATCTGGATACAGCACAGGAGCCACAGGTATCAATGTGAGTCCTGTTATGACAATGACAAGCCATGCATCAACTTTGGATTTATATACTTTTCTCATAAGTAACTATTGATAATTATTTTATAATATAATGTTTTCTCACTAAAAACTAATTTCCAACAGTTACTTAGGACTTAGTATTTAGTGGTCTGTTGATGTTCGACTTTCTCCTGTCCCCTCACAGTCATAGATATGTTATATATATATATGAAAAGCATCATTATTAGTATAATCCTAAATACTGCTTAGGAAAGGGGGCATAAGAAGCTAAGCCATGTCCTGCATAAATAGCCAGTATTCTTCCGTTGGAGCTGTCACAGAAGTTCTTATTCTAACTTGTGGCATGGATAAAAAAAATCCAGACTTCTTTAAGGATTCATATATAACGTATTTGCGTTTGAACATGCCACACGGCCTACTTGAATTTGTTCACACAATCAATATAAGCCTCAACAGAAGCTTTCACTACATCCGTATCCGCACCGAATCCATAATAGACATGACCATCATATTCAACCTGCATGTGAACCTTTCCGACATCATCCGACCCCTTGGAAATGGCCTGTATGGTAAATTCCTTGAGCACCATTTCCTTCATAATAATCTTCTTCATGGCCCTTATGGCCGCGTCAACAGGACCGTTACCGGTAGAGCAGGCCTCAAACTTCTGTCCGCTTATGTCCAGTCCTATGGAAGCCACGCATTTCGACTTGGCGTCCATACCTGTCGTGACCTGAAGGAAATCCAGCCTTACGGCATGGGCATTGGCGCGGTCGGCACCTGCAAGAACAAGAATGTCGTCATCATTCACTTCCTTTTTCTTGTCAGCAAGTTTCAGGAATTCTGTATAAACTTTGTCAAGTCTCTCACCGTCAATCTCTATACCGTTGACCTGCAGACGGTGCTTCAGTGCGGCACGGCCGGAACGCGCCGTAAGCACTATGGCATTATCGTCTATGCCCACATCCTTCGGATTCATTATCTCATAGGTAGAAGCGTTCTTCAGAACCCCGTCCTGATGGATGCCTGAGGAATGTGCAAAAGCATTTCTTCCTACTACGGCTTTATTAGACTGTACAGGCATGTTCATCAATGAGGAGACCATGCGTGAGGTCGGATAAATCTTTGTGGTATTTATATTTGTTTCTATGCCCAATTCCGGATGGGTCTTGAATGTCATAGCCACTTCTTCAAGAGAAGTATTGCCGGCACGTTCTCCTATGCCGTTGACAGTGACCTCAACCTGCCGAGCACCGCCGAGCACGCCGGCCACAGTGTTAGCCGTAGCCATTCCGAGGTCATTATGGCAATGGGTTGAAAGGATTGCCTTGCCTGCAGCGAAAGCATCTACATGTTCATACAGATACTTTATTTTCTCCTGATACTCTCCAGGGAGGCGGAAACCGGTTGTATCAGGAATATTGCAGACCGTCGCACCAGCCTTTGTCACAGCATCTATGACACGTGCGAGATACTCATTATCCGTGCGGCCTGCATCCTCAGCATAGAATTCCACATCTTCAACATACTTCTTTGCGTACTTCACGGCAGCAACGGCACGCTCTATGATTTCCTCAGGAGTGCTGTTGAACTTATACTTTATATGCGACGGCGACGTACCGATACCCGTATGTATACGCTTATGCTTTGCATATTGCAGTGCTTCGGCAGCAACGTCAATATCTTTCCTGACTGCACGTGTCAACGCACAGATTGTCGGCCAGGTGACAGCCTTGCTTATTTCTATCACACTGTTAAAATCTCCCGGACTGGAAACAGGGAATCCCGCCTCTATAACATCAACGCCCAATGCCTCAAGTTGTCGCGCCACCTGAATTTTTTCCACAGTATTGAGCTGACACCCCGGCACCTGCTCACCATCACGCAAGGTCGTATCGAAAATGTATAATCTATCACTCATATTTAATCTGCAAAGTTTCAGTTTTTAATCTTTTTACTTTATCCTGTTGCAAATTTACAACTATTTTACCACATATACAAGCAAATTGTAATTTTTATATGTAAAAGATTAAATATATAACGATTATCAACCTATCAGGACTGCAACATCAGCATACTTAAAAAGACATGGGCATCACCCTACTCCATACTAATACGGCAAGTCGTCCAATCCTGAGACAGCAGGCGGGACTTCACCGGCAAGAGGATCTGTCATACCTCCATCGAGTGCAGAACCAATAATCTCACCATCCATAGGCCCTATTCCCTCTACCGGAGCATAACGTTCATTCTTATTAGCAAAGCGCGTGAACTCACCACGGAAAGAAACAAGCACGTCCTTCGTGGCACCTTTACGGTGCTTGGCAATGATAATCTGAGCCATACCGCGCAAATCCTGCCCCGTACTGCTGTCCTCATAGATATGATAATATTCAGGACGATGCACAAACTGCACCATATCGGCATCCTGTTCTATAGAGCCTGATTCTCGGAGGTCGGAAAGCTGCGGCCGTTTGGAATCAATACCCTTTGCATCACCGTCACCACGGCTCTCCACAGAACGGTTCAGCTGTGAAAGGGCGAGGACAGGGATATCAAGTTCCTTTGCAAGACCTTTTAGAGAACCTGAGATTTTAGAGACTTCTTCCTGGCGCGAATTGAATCTCATACCGGTGGCATTCATCAGCTGAAGGTAGTCAATCATTATTATCTTCACGCCTTTTTCCTTAACCAGACGGCGTGCCTTTGTACGCAACTCAAAGACCGACAAGCCTGGAGTATCATCTATATAGAGAGGGGCACCGTCAAGCTTGCGGAGATTCTGGTCAAGACGCGCCCACTCTTCGTTAGTCAACTGACCATTGAGAATCTTATTGCCTGGAATCTCACAGACATTGGAAATAAGTCGGTTGACAAGCTGGACGTTGCTCATTTCAAGAGAGAAGAAAGCTATCGGAATGCGGTAATCAACAGCGATGTTCTTTGCAACGGACAGGGCATACGATGTCTTTCCCATGGCAGGACGTCCGGCAATGATGACAAGGTCGGAGGGCTGCCATCCTGAAGTAACGGAGTCAAGGTCGTCAAGTCCGGACGGAATACCTGTCAGACCTCCGCTGTTTGCTGCCGCCTTCTGCAGGATTTCATACGCTTTCTTTACAACAGGATCTATCTGGGTATAGTCCTGCTTCATGTTTTTCTGCGAAAGCTGGAACAACGCACCTTCAGCCTCCTGCATGAGAAGGTCAGTGTCCACTGTCTCATCAAATGCCTTTGTCTCTATGTCACTGGCATAACTGATAAGCTGACGCGCCATATACTTCTGGGCAAGGATACGGCTGTGGTATTCCACATTGGCAGAAGACGAGACCTTTGCCGACAGTTCTATAATATAAGGTGCACCTCCGGCCTCTTCCATCTTGCCCATCTTCCTAAGCTCCTCCGCCACTGTGATGATGTCGGCTGGACGCTCGCTCATGTTCAATGTCTGTATGGCAGTGAAGATATGCTTATGGCGAGGATCATAGAATGTGTCAGGATGTAGCAATTCGCTGACTACTCCAAATGCTTCGGCATCTATCAGCAAAGCACCAAGTACAACCTGTTCTACTTCAACAGCCTGTGGAGGCAAATGTCCATAAGTATTGTCAATAGGAGCTTGCTGCCGCCTGCCCGTTCTGTTCGTTCCTTCTGTTGCTGGCATGATCTGGATTATTTGTATTTACTGTTCTTACTGTGGTTCACAGCGGCAAGGACTTTTCATTCAAAAGCATGTCGTATTCATTGAAGTCATCCGCCGCATTTGGGCTACAAAGGTATAAAATTTAATTCAGAATCAAGAAAAGGAATATGAGATTTTTATCACGTCAGTACCTTTTTATTGGCTGTAAAGTCTTTCCATAAAGTACGAAGACAGAAAGGGCATTGACAGCAGAAAGGCCTACAGCCACAGCCATCGTCAGGCCAAACTGGCGGTAGAACGTGCCGGAGGTTCCCGACATGAACGAGACTGGCACGAAGACAGCCATGAAGACAAGAGACGACGTGACTACAGCATTGCTTATTCCCCGTATAGCGTCAACGCTTGCTTTATACGGAGAGCGATAGCCCTGGTCAAAACACGCCTGCACTGCTTCCACAACCACTATGGAGTCGTCGACGACCGTACCGATTACCAGCACCAGGGCAAAAAGAGTTATCAGATTCACACTGAATCCCGCTATTGCCATAAAAGCAAATGTACCGATCAATGAGACTATGATTCCGACGAGCGGGATCAAAGTGGAGCGCAGATCCTGAAGAAAAACATAGACAACGATGATTACCAGCAGAATTGCCTCCAACAATGTCTTGACCACTTCATGGATAGAGGCATAGAGATAGTCATTGGTATTATGCACTTGGGTCAGTTCAATACCCTTTGGAAATTCTTTTTCCGCTTTTTCAAGAAACTTATCTATCTGTTCGTTGACCTCTGTGGCATTCGATCCCGAAGTCTGGAAAACCATACAGGTGATACCGGGCTTTACGTTAAACGCACCACAGAAAGCATAGCTATCCCTTACCTGCTCTATGTCGGCAATGTCTCTCAGCCGCAGGACTTCTCCCTGCTCCGTGGCAAGAATGACTATATCACCAAACTCCTCCGGCGTCATCTTACGGCCTTTATAGCGCATGGAGTATTGATACGTTTCTCTGGAGTTCTCACCAAACGAACCTGTGGCAGCTTCGATGTTCTGGATCGCCAATGCAGCTGTCACATCGGCCGGAACCAGATTGTACCGGCACATCACATCGGGCTTCATCCATATACGGATACTGTAATCGCCACCCATGATCAGCATGTCCCCCACACCGGAAATTCTGAGAATCTCCGGTTTAAGGTTTATTGCGATATAGTTTGACAGGAACGCCTCGTCATAACTGCCGTCCGGACTGTGCAGGGTGAACATCTGCAAGATGCTATTCTGTTGCTTGAATGTAGTGACACCTACCTGTGTCACTTCCGACGGAAGGGAACCCATTGCCTTGGACACCCTATTCTGGACATTCACAACCGCTATATCCGGATCTGTGCCTTGACTGAAATAAACCGTAATGGTCATAGTGCCGGCATTGGTGGCAGAAGATGTCATATAGGTCATATTCTCCACACCGTTTATGGCTTCTTCCAGCGGAGCTATGACACTTTTCTGAATTGTCTCGGCGTTTGCCCCGAAATAAGTTGTGCTTACCTGTACTGTCGGAGGGGCTATGTCGGGGAATTGCTCAACAGGGAGAGAGAATAATCCAATGACTCCGAGTATCACAAGCATTAGTGAAATTACGGCTGAGAATATCGGACGCTTAATAAAGAAAATCAAATTCATTGTTTATTCCCTTTCTCTGACTTTGTCTGATTCATCACCTTCATCCACCTTTATCGGCTGACCTTCGCGGATGAGCCCTACTCCTTCACTGACAATCACGTCGCCTGCGGTGAGACCACTATGCACAATATAGTCATGACCTCCATCCATACGCATTACTTTCACAGAGACAGCCGTTGCATTCCCGTGGATTACTTTATAGACATAGACCTTATCCTGAATCTCAAACGTAGCACTGCGGGGAATCACAATGGAGTTGCTCACCTTACGGGGAAGAATCACATTTCCAGATGTTCCGCTGACAAGAATATTGTCAGGATTCGGAAACTCTGCCCGTATACTTGCCGTTCCGGTTTTTGTATCAACCACACCACTGATTGATTCCACACGTCCTTCATGCTCATACATTTTCTTATCGCTGAGCCTCAGCTTCAGTCCTGGCATGCTTTCAACTGTCTTTTCCATGGAACCGTATTGGCGAAGAAGTCCTAACATCTGATTCTCATTCAACGAAAAATAGACATACATTACAGAATTGTCAGAAACAGTTGTAAGCGGGTTTGGCATCTCAGGACTCACCAATGCACCTACCTTGTAAGGAAGAGTCCCGATCACTCCGTCCGAAGGGCTCTTAATCTCTGTATATGAGAGACTATTTTCCGCATTCACCTTTTGGGCTTTAGCCTGTTCCAGCTGTGCCTTTGCTGTCAGGAAAGCATTTTCTGCCGTGAGCAGTTCATACTCAGATTTGACATTCAGGTTCGGCATGGGAAAGTTATCCCCGTCATTCTTCTATCTCCTGAAGAAACACCCGGTAATGGACATTAATACCTCCAACGCAAAGACCATACATCTTTTTCAGATTATCTATGACTATCATAACGATAATGAGAATTCTTTCCTTCCTACCATCATGGAAAACCTGATTCAATGTGCACTCTATGATATCTACGACCATCTTGTCGTAAAGCAGAAATTACTGTCAACGTCACGCCGGGAGGAGCTGTTCGCAAGATTTGTCAATTTGATACACGAGCATTGCCGCAAAGAACGCAGTGTGGCTTTCTATGCTGACAAGATGTGCATCACACCCAGATACCTTTCATATGTAGTTGCAAGCATAACAGGGCTGAAGACCAAGGATTTCATTGCACGCCATGTCATAATGGAGATTCAAGTGTTACTGGAATCCACAACTCTGTCCGTACAAGAAATTGCGGACAGGCTGAACTTTCCCAACCAGTCATTCTTAGGTACTTATTTCAAAAAAAATACAGGTGTTTCTCCTGACCTGTACAGGAAAGAACACTCGTAACGTCGGTAACGGAACTGACGTCTGGAGGTTATGGTGCAAAACGAAAAAAAATGCTTCGTAAAACGAAATATTACATTTCATATCACGAAGCGTTATTATTGCCAATGTGAATACTCATCTCTCTCTTCCATGCCGACAAGCACAACATTTCAAACGGAATACAAGGTACAACAACACTCATTACCCTCTATCTGCAGATTCCCGGCATTCCCATTACCCGCACAGAGCCTTATAACAGCGATAGCAATCTGTTCTCTCTTTCTCTATCAGGCAACATTACCTGATTGCAAAAAGGAAGCCTGTACTCACCAACATACTATTGACGGGAGTATACCAGCATGTTGACCGGCTCCAGAATTGCTTTTATAACGTAGGAAATGAGTGTTGAAACAGATAGCAAAACGACAAAGATTACCACAGGGAAGCGGAAACTATATACGGAAAGCCCATAATCCCGGTAATGAAGAAGTTGTGTCACAGCCAGATGTTTGTACTGTGACATCAGAAGAAGGACTGTGTCTGTTGTTTTGTCATGATTCTATTGCACTGAATTTCTGAAGAACTCTTGTACGAATAATGTCACGGCAACGGCATCATGCTCCGGCTCAGTGCTCTTTAAGGTATCCCTGATTAAAGGTGAGGCATGATGCCAATCTGACATCCAGATGTCTGCACCATGCAGAAACAAATCTGAAGGGCTGATTCCTGCGAAAACGGAATCAGCCCTTCAGATTTTCATTGCAGTCACTGTGATGTGCAAAGTTCAACCATGTCAGGCCGAAGCCTTCCATCACGGTTCTCTTTGCACATCACAGTGACGGGTATGTCCTATTTCTTAGAATTCCGCATTGTTCGGAGTACGCGGGAACGGGATTACGTCACGGATGTTCTGCATACCCGTTACGAAGAGGATAAGACGCTCGAAGCCAAGACCGAAGCCGGCATGAGGGCATGAGCCGTACTTACGTGTGTCAAGGTACCATGACATATCCTTCATAGGAATGTTACGGCGCTTGATCTCTCCCATCAGCTTCTCGTAGCTCTCCTCACGTACGGAGCCACCGATAATCTCGCCGATCTGCGGGAAGAGCACATCAGTGCCCTGTACCGTTTCTTCCATCTCCTGACCCATGCAGACAGGCTTTTCGGCATCAATCTTCATATAGAATGCCTTAATCTCCTTAGGATAGTTTGTCATGATGACCGGCTTCTTGAAATGCTCCTCTACAAGATAGCGTTCGTGCTCAGATGCGAGGTCGTCTCCCCAGTTACAAGGATATTCAAACTTCTTTCCGGCCTTGACAGCCTCCTGAAGAATCTCGATACCCTTGGTATAAGGCAAGCGTACAAACTCCGTGCCGACAACCCCTTGGAGACGTTCGATGAGTCCCTTGTCAATCATCTTGTTGAGGAACTCAAGGTCATCCTTACAGTTGTCAAGAGCCCACTGTACACAGAACTTTATGAATTCCTCCTCAAGATCCATCAACTCTTCAAGATCCATAAAGGCTATTTCTGGCTCAATCATCCAGAACTCTGCCAAATGGCGCGGAGTATTGGAGTTCTCGGCACGGAACGTCGGTCCGAAAGTGTAAATGCCTCCGAGAGCCGTAGCACCAAGTTCTCCTTCCAACTGTCCTGATACGGTCAGTGATGTCTGCTTACCGAAGAAGTCGTCATCATAGATAATCTGTCCGTCTTGATCTTTCTTGAGATTATAAAGGTTCTTTGTGGTAACCTGGAACATCTGCCCCGCACCTTCACAGTCGGAGGCCGTGATAAGCGGAGTATGGAAATAGAAATATCCCTTATTATGGAAGAAAGTATGAATAGCCATCGCCATGTTGTGGCGGATACGCATTATGGCTCCGAAGGTATTGGTGCGCAGGCGGAGATGTGCGTACTGACGCATATACTCGAATGTCTGTCCTTTCTTCTGCATAGGATAGTCAGCGCCGCAGAGACCATAGATTTCAATTTCGCGGCACTGGATTTCAGAAGTCTGTCCCTTGCCCTGACTCTCCACGAGCGTACCGGTTGCACAGATACATGCACCGGTGGTGATCTGCTTCAGCAGCTCAGCGTCAAACTTGTCCGCGTCACAGACCAGCTGTACATTATTTATAGTAGAACCATCGTTAAGAGCGATGAAGTCAACAGCCTTACTGCTGCGGTGGGTACGCACCCATCCCTTTACGCAAACATCCTTGCCGAATTCTGTACATTGCAGGATGTCTATAACTTTTGTTCTTTTCATATATGAACGTTATTTATTATATGTGTGTTCTGAAAGATGCCCTGTATCTTCAAAGGATTCGTTCCCATGGAAGGCAAGGACAATCATATTCCGGTGACATACAGTCCTGTTCTTTCCAAAGCCCCTTACTCGTATGCCCCCATGCGGAGCATGTCAACTTCCTTCTCTGTAAGGAAACGCCAGTCGCCGCGACGGAGATTTTTCTTTGTAAGTCCGGCAAACTGCACGCGATCAAGCTTTATGACCCTGTAACCGAGGCTTTCGAAGATACGGCGGACAATGCGGTTCTTACCAGAATGGATCTCTATGCCGACCTGCTTCTTGTCTGTAGGGGAAGCGTATTCCACCGCATCAGCCTTTATAGGACCGTCCTCGAGTTCAACACCTTCCGCAATCTGACTGATATCATGTGCTGTAACATTCTTGTCGCAGAAGACATGATACACCTTCTTCTTGAGGAAACGCGGATGAGTCAGCTTTGAAGCCATCTCGCCATCGTTGGTAAGAAGGAGCACACCGGTAGTGTTTCTGTCAAGACGTCCTACAGGATAAATGCGCTCAGGACATGCATCCTTGACAAGATCCATGACAGTCTTGCGGTTCTGAGGATCATCAGACGTTGTCACATAATCCTTCGGCTTGTTGAGAAGTACATACACCTTCTTCTCTATAGATACAGGCTGGTCATGGAAGACAATCTTGTCAGAACGGAGGACTCTTGTTCCAAGTTCTGTAACAATATTACCATTGACCGTAACAAGTCCTGCCTGTATGAAGTCGTCAGCCTCGCGGCGGCTGCATACTCCGGCATTGGCAAGGAACTTATTGAGACGTATAGGAGCATTCGGGTCTATATGCGCCTCGCTGTACTCTATACGCTTCTTGTGGCTGTACTTGGCATTAGGGTCATAATCTGCGGAACGTTGTCTGCGGAAGTTTCCTCCCTGCTGGTTCCCGTAGCCGCCACGGCTATAACCACCCTGCTGACCATAACCGCCACGGTTGTAGCCGCCACGATTATAACCGCCTTGCTGGCCGTAACCGCCATTATTGTATCGAGGACGCGGCTGGAAACCTCCCTCGCTCTGTTCACCGTCATTATTATTATAGCGAGGACGGTAACCGCCCTGCTGTCCATAGCCGCCACGGTTGTAGCCGCCACGGTTATATGTACTTCCGCCGCCGTTATTGCCTGTATAGCGCGGACGCTGTCCGTACTGGCGGCGCTCCCCTTGCTGTCCGTTGTCATGAAGACCGGAGCCGAAGCCCTCCGGACGGAAACCACCCTCACTGTTATTACTGTAGCGAGGACGGTCCGAACCGTACTGCAGACGGACGATTCTTGTACGCGGACGCGGCTGGCGTCCCTCTGTGCTGTACTCTCTGCTAAATGCCGGCTTGCGGTAGCCCTCACGGCCACTATCCTCGAAGCCTCTCTCTGTCTTGTCTTTGTCGAATTCCTGGTTCATTGTGTTTGAAGATTAATTGATGGTCAGTTCTGAGAATGATGTGCTTTTGTCTATTTATCCATTGTATTTTCACATCTTCACATTATTGACAGAATTACCTGTTGAAAACTTAGATTACTTACTTTTCTCAGACTCTCTCGAGCCGTCTTAGTTAAATGTTTCCTGTTTTTCTTTAGTACTTTCTTGTTATTCTTATTATTTTACTTATTATGTATTAAGTAACTATTGAAATTATTTTATAATATAATGTTTTCTCACTAAAACTTGTTGAATTTCATTCTACCTTTTCTCGCCATGGCAGAGTTCAAGTGAACTTAACTCTGCTCATTTGGCTTAACGAAAACGTTCTTTTTTGTCAGTTAGTGCTTGTCACTCAGTCACAATGTCCGCATTGCTCATTCGGTTCCGTACACTAACCGCCTAAAAAACAACTGCGTTTTTAGTATAAACCAATTTCCAACAGTTACTTATTTGAAATGAGATGTTTTTGGCTTCACCGGCAAATATATGAGTATCAGATACCAGTATAGTTCGAAGGAGTTATGGCCATCAGTTCCGCCTTCACATCGTCACTGACATCAAGAGTCTTGATAAACTCATGGATCGCCTCCTCTGTCATCTTTGTATTTGTACGCGTAAGAGCCTTAAGGGCCTCATAAGGATGCGGATAGGCCTCACGGCGGAGGATTGTCTGTATAGCCTCGGCAACGACAGCCCAAGTATTGTCCAGGTCATTCTTCAAAGCCTCTTCATTAAGGATAAGCTTACGCAATCCTTTCAGCGTACTCTGTATGGCAATAACTCCATGACCGAGCGGAGTGCCGATATTACGCAGCACCGTAGAGTCCGTCAGGTCACGCTGCAGACGGCTGACAGGAAGTTTGGCCGCGAGGAACTGTAGTATGGCGTTAGCGATACCGAGGTTGCCTTCGGAATTTTCAAAATCAATCGGGTTCACCTTGTGCGGCATTGCCGACGAACCCACTTCGCCCGCCTTTATCTTCTGCTTAAAATATTCCATTGATATATACATCCAGAAGTCACGGTCAAGGTCAATGATGATTGTATTTATGCGCCTCAAAGCGTCAAATACGGAACCGAGGTGGTCATAATTGGAAATCTGCGTCGTATACTGTTCACGCTCAAGCCCGAGTTTCTCTGCCACGAATTTATTTCCGAACTCCCTCCAATCGTATTCAGGATAGGCAACATTATGAGCATTGTAATTACCTGTGGCACCGCCAAACTTCGCCGTAAACTTACATTGACGGAGGAGAGCCATCTGCTCTTCAAGACGGTATACGAACACCATAACCTCCTTGCCGAGACGTGTTGGAGAAGCAGGCTGTCCATGAGTCTTGGCAAGCATGGACACGTCATCCCATTCCTCCGCATAGTCACGCAGCTGCCGCACGAGTTCCTCCAGCTGCGGATAATAGACATTCTCCAAAGCCTCCTTTACAGAGAGAGGTACAGAGGTATTGTTTATATCCTGTGACGTCAAACCGAAATGTATAAATTCCTTGAACGGTTCAAAATACCCCTCGCCGACGAGGCCGTCAGCAGACATGGCATCAAGTTTTTCCTTGATGAAATACTCCACCGCCTTTACATCATGATTAGTGACTTTCTCTATATCCTTCACACGCTGTGCATCAGTCACGGAGAAGTTTCCATAAACATTGCGCAGTGCCGGGAACAGGCCCTTGTCAAAGCCCTCCAGTTGCGGAAGAGGCAGTTCGCAAAGAGATATGAAATACTCAATTTCCACTCTCACGCGGTAGCGTATGAGTGCATATTCTGAGAAATAATCAGCGAGGCAGTCCGTCTTGCCACGATAGCGGCCATCAATAGGAGAGATGGCTGTAAGTAGTTCGAGATTCATTATACCAAGTAGAGAATACGTGTTTTCTTATGTCCGGCAGCTTATTACCCAACGGTTACCGCCACCATATATAAATATGGTGCAAATATAGTTATTTTTTCACAAACAAAAGAATTTCGGCAACAACTTTTACCCCCATCCGCACAATACTTAACAATAATCAATCACCATACTCCTCCACCTTGCATACAGAACATAAAAAAATCCCATAATTCTCAAACTCAAAAAAGTTTCCGAGAATTACAGGAACATCTGTTATTGTGGGCGCTGAGGGATTCGAACCCCCGACCCTCTGCTTGTAAGGCAGACGCTCTGAACCAACTGAGCTAAGCGCCCGTCGCCTCTGTGACGGTATCAAGCAAATCATTTCCGAATTGCGGGTGCAAAGGTACAAACTTTTTCCGAACTGTGCAAGTTTTTATTCAAATATTAACAATATTTTTTACATACAATTAATATAAAGAAGGTCTTCCAGATAGTAGGTAAACATAAACAATCTACTCATTTTTAACAATTTATACCAGCCAAAGGCATCATTTTGTACGATATGCTAACATATGTGCTTTATGTTCACATAGCAGATAGCCTATCCGTTCATTTCCACAACAAATCTTAAAAGCACCTAATGATAGAAGCTGTTACAACGTCCTCATTTTACAGTATTCTTTTCAAAAATCAATATTAGTCCAAATAAAATAATTTTACCGACCAGTAACCGTCAGCATTCACAGACATCGAAGTCACCTCAGCACAATCATCAAGCAGTGAGGAAACTTTACCGGCCAGCGTCCTTTAAGCCCTTATTTTCCTGCGTTTCTGTTGCGGGAAAAACTGTCTCATCTGTTCCCGAGCCTGTTCCTGCGTCAGATTCCTGTCTGTTCATTCATCCGGTCAAGGAACTGCAGGCAGGACTCTACCATCTGATTCCTCGTAAAATCATTCGTAAACGTTTCATCCTTAATAGCAGTGCATGCAATATTCCTCATTATGAGAGCCATCGGCATTAGTGCCAAGATTGTCATCGGCAAGCGGCATTCCGCAACTCCGACAAAATTTTGTTCCATGATTTTCTCATTTCAGTTCAGCACCGATACATAATGCTTTTGCCATATTTCACAATTAGAGAAACAGAAATCATGAATATCAGCCATCTCGTCTGCAAAGACAGCAAAAACATTCAGTCCTGCAAAATTATCATCCGACATCTTCAACAATGCAAGAAATCCTTCACAGCATTCTTCCGTGTTTCATTTTTTATTATTAACTTTGCAGACGAAACAAAATCTTTATAAATTAACATCCCATGCGGAGCAGTTCCGCACGAAGTAAGTATGATTACATTTCCCTGCTGCAAGATAAACCTTGGTCTCAATGTCGTTGCGAGGCGTGCCGACGGATACCACGACCTTGAGACTGTGTTCTACCCCATTCCCCTCCATGACGCACTGGAGATCACACTGATGGACGACAGATTCCCCTCTGATGTCCCGTGCGATCTGCTTACAAAGATGAGACGGGATAATATCTCTGGCCAAAGTAAGAATCCGGCATCATTATGTCCTGAGCAAGAAAATCTCGTAGTAAAGGCATACAACATCATTGCCCGCGACAGGGAGCTGCCACGCATACATGCCCATTTGTACAAGAGCATCCCGTCGCAAGCCGGCCTCGGAGGCGGCTCAAGCGATGCAGCTTCAATGATTACGCTTCTCAATGATCAGTTCTGTCTCGGACTAAGCACCGGCGAGATGGAGAGCTACGCATCGGAACTTGGAGCCGACTGTGCATTCTTCATCACTTCCCGACCGGCATACGCCACAGGCATCGGCGACCGTCTGTTCCCCATTGACACTACAGAAGACATCCTCAGCGGATACCATCTCGTCTTGGTCAAGCCGGACATCGCCGTCTCCACAGGCAAAGCCTATGGCATGATTATCCCACGATGTCCTGAGATATGCTGCAAGGACATCATCAAATTGCCGATCAGTGAATGGCGCGGGCTGTTGACAAACGATTTTGAAGAGCCGGTGTTCTGCATGCATCCTGAGCTTGGAGACATAAAACGGAGCCTCTATGACCTCGGTGCGGAATTTGCACTCATGTCCGGCAGCGGTTCAACCCTCTTCGGACTTTTCAAGGACAAACCGGAAGCCGTCAAGGAAACATTCGCAGACTGTTTCACAGCCCAAATCAAGCTATAGCACCTCTGAGCTTCAGCAGGTTTACGAAAGGTAACCTTTCACCATGTAAAGTGTTACCTTTTACAATGCGAAAGGTAACACTTTGCAGATCGATGTTCAAAAGAGCCTTCTGCCGACCGTGACAGACAGGTGTTTTGCAATGCATAATCCACAGCCGAAAATAAAAGCAGGGATGACATCCACATGCCATCCCTGCTTTTATTTTTCCCGAATCATCAAATAAGAATAACCGACTGACACCTGTGCCCTTGCCGTCAGTTCCGCGGCCCCGTTTTCAGGACAACATTACAAGGACTGCCCCTCCGTGACAACAGCATCAGCAGGCTGTTTCCGGTTGTCATCGAAGATAAGTTCACCAATCTTTCCCTCAACGGAGAGCCTTCCGCTTGTAGGATTCTTTATGGAGACGACATCTCCCTTTATGGTCCCATTCACAACGGAGTACTCAAAAAGGAGGTTGGCATCACTGCCGAATGTGCAGTCCTCGAGAATCAGTCCGTCGACATAGCACAGGAGCTGCTCACCGGTAAGATGACAGCGCACGAGACGTATGTTCTTGCCATACCATGCAAGATACTCACCGTTCAGCTCACTGTCGTATATCGTAACGTTCTCCGCCTCCCAGAAAGCGTCCTTTGAATTGATTACGGCATTATGTATCTCCACGTCCTTGGCATACTGAAATCCGTAATTGCCGTCCTGGCGATAGTTCTCAAGACGTATTTTTTCAGTATGCATGAAGACGTAGTCACAATTCTTTATGGATACATTGTGCATCTCCACATCCTTACAGTCCCACAGGAACTGCTCACCGTTCGGGAAGTCAGTGTTTTCCACATATATTCCCTCCATACGGCGGAATAGTTTCGGAGCATCAACCTTACAGTTTGTCATGCGGCAGTCACGCGAATACCACAGGCTGGAGCGTGCACTTTCGGCAAAATAGCAGTTATTTACACGGAATCTGTCCGTTTCCCAAAACACATATTTTCCTTCAAAGGTACAGTTCTCCGCCTCAATGTTTCCGGTCTCCTTTATGCTTGACTCTCCGACATGGATTGTAACATTTTCAAGTCTCACATCATGGACAGCGTACAAAGGGCGTTCACCGCCATATTCTTTATTCTGGATTATCGTCATTATTCGTCTGTTTTTTTACAGTTTAATTGGTCAACAATATTTACAGGGTAACACTTTCCGAGTCTTTCCCTGTGCAATTCTTCATGCCGTTTGTCAAGCCTGACGGCAGTTTTCTCTTATTTTCAGCCTGAACCTGAGCCTCAGCAGGAATGCGATGCCACGGAATGTCAGCTCCACAGCCATGGCTATCCACACTCCGTGGAGTCCCATTGACGGTGCGAGGGCGAGGGCAAGGGTAAGGCGTACACCCCAAATACTGACAAGATTGAGGACACTCGACCCCATTGTCCTTCCCGCACCGACAAAAACGCTGTAAGCTACAATGGCGGCGGCAAATCCCGGTTCTGCCCATGCCTCTATCCTGAGAACATCCGTTCCAAGTCGTATGACGTCAGCGTCAGAGGTCACTATGCTCATCATCTCAGGTGCAAACACCCACATTACGACACCCATGACAGCCATTATAGCCATGCCGAGCAGCACTGATATCCAGGCGAAGCTACGCATCAGTTCCTGCCGCCTTGCACCCATGCTCTGCCCTACAAGCGTCGTGGCAGCCTCGGCGACACCGTAGCCCGGCATGTAGCAGAGGCTCTCCACATTGACTCCAAAGGTGTTGGCGGCTATTGCCACACTGCCCATTGGCGCTATGATGCCCGAGATTGCCACCTGTGCTCCTGACATTACGCCCCGCTCCAGACTTATCGGAGTTCCAATCTTCATCACATTTGACAGTGTGTCCCAATGCGGCCTGAACTTCTGTACGGCATCAAGCGAGAAGCGCAGGTTCCTGTCTCTGGCAACAAGGCAGTACATCATCAGCGACATTGTGACAAGATATGAGAGCAACGTGCCCACTGCCGCGCCTAGCACCCCCATGCCGAACACAAAGATGAAAAGATAATTGAACAGGACGTCAAGCACGCACATAAGAACTCCGAGCATGCTCGGAGTCTTCACATTGCCGCTGCAGCGCAGGCTTCCTGCCGCAAGATTGTTCATCATGAGCAGCGGCATTGCCAGCACCACTACGGAGAAGTACAGCGAGGCGTTGCCGCGTATCGCCTCCGCCGCCCCGAGCCATACGGGAAGACAGGGAGCGATGACGAGACCTATAAGCGTCATGACGCAGCTGAACACCAGTCCGCACGAGATACCTTGCTTCACAATGCTCCTCGCACGCTTGGCATCGTTGGCTCCAATCCTGTGTGCCACCTGAACATAGAATCCCGTGGCAAGTCCCGATGTCACTCCGCCGAAGAGCCATATAGTAGTCGACATAAGGCCGACAGCCGCCGCCTCATGAGTTCCCAGATGCCCGAGCATTGAGGCATCGATAACCTGCATGACGACCGAGGACAGCTGGGCTATCATTGCCGGCAGGCTGAGCATGGCGACAAGCATGAGTTTCTGCCGGAACGTCATAGTCTGCGTGCTGTCACGCACCATTTCAAGCAGACGGTCCTTTGTCATGCCGGCTGACCCGACACTGTTATTCCGTTTTAGGATACTCACAGCGGAAAGCGTTTGTAAGGCGGGCTATATATCGGCGTGACTCCCACTTTGCCATAGGCAGGTCGTGAAGGAGACAGTTGCCGCAAGTCGCAGGCGTCGTCCCCGGCACCTCCCCCTCAAAGTCCACGACATACAGGAAAGCCCTGAGCATAAGCTGCCGCACCTCCTCACAGGAGTGGCTGCCTTTCATTATAAGATAGTTGCCTGTCTGGCAGCCCATGGGTCCCCAATAGATTATCCTGTCCTTCCATTCCTCATCGTTACGGAGAAAGGTTGCGACAAGATGTTCCATTGTATGTATTGCTCCCTGCGCCATGGCGGGTTCATGGTTAGGCGCAGTCATGCGGATGTCATAGGTCGTCACTGTCTCTCCTCCCACCTCGTCCTGACGGGAGACATAGATTCCCGGCTGCAGATTTGTATGGTCTACTGCAAAGCTTGGTATGAGTTTCATGTCTTTATCTTTGTTTATGTTAATATTAATTGTGCACCCTGCTGTCATCCACAGCCGGGGAAATCATTTATTCCCGGCTGCAACGTGACAGAATGAACCTTATCGGGGTGCAAAATTACTAAAAATATCCCATACAGGCAAATATGCGGAGGAAAGTCATGTTGAGAAAGGATTGCCGGCTGTTCCATGTCCTGCCGTCACTGAGGCCTCACGAATCATTGCTGAATGGCAGGGCAAACTGTGATGTAGGTTACAGGAAAGCTGTAACATATATCAGAGAAAGCTATGATAAAACCGTGTACATGAATGCCAAAGCGTTATTCCGGGAGAAGGCTGTACACCTCATCCGCAACAGGTTCAAGCCATTCGTTAGGCTCAGAGCCGGGCTTGGAGTTCTCTACAGCCACATGAGTGGCAATATGCTGGAACCAGGAATCCTTGGCAGCGCCGTGCCAGTGTTTCACTCCTTCAGGAATGTCAATGATGTCGCCGGCCTTCAGCGGTATGGGCTCCTTGCCCCACTCCTGATACCAGCCCTTGCCGGAGACGCAGATGAGCACCTGCCGCGCACCGTGGTGTATATGCCAGTTGTTACGGCATCCGGGCTCAAAAGTGACATTGTTGCAAGGAAGTACCGTCTTTTCTCCTTCCTGAAGGTTCTTAGGAGGGAGCGGGGCGAGATGGCTGTCACCGATAAAGAACTGTGCATAATTCACGTTGGGCTCTCCCTTCGGCCAGTCGCCGGCACAGGCTTCTGCCGCCGCGTCATACCGTGAGAGACCGTTTTCGCTGAGGAACCTGCACAGTTCGTCAACCTGTTCCTGCGTGTTTCCCATATTTACGGCACCGCGTTTGTGTGCCTCAAACTGCGGAGCGACACCCTTCAGAGCGGACAGGGCTGCAACGGTGACAATCTCACGGTCGGCTTTTGACAGCTGGTCGCCGGCAAAGATGTCGCCGAAAAGATGGGCTTTAAGATAATAGTCGTCCTGCGGGCAGAAATCATAGTTGAACGGTCTGCCGGACACCTGTGTCTGCACCTCCGCTCCAAGGCGCAGGGCAGCCTTTGCATCGTCCCACACCTCAGGGCGTGTCCATGGCGTGCCCTCCTTCCACTCGGGCTTTCTATCCTCAAGAACCTTTGCCAGGGCACCGAGAGCATTGAGGGAGCGCGGGAAGCCTGTATAGGCATAGAGTTGCGAGAAAGCCTCTTTTATTTCGTTGACGGTAACACCTCCGTCAAGAGCCTTGCGTATGGCCGGTTCAAGACGGTTGATATCGCCCTGCGCTTCAAGGCTTGCGAGGGTGGCGAGATGGAGCTGACGCTCTGACAGTGTTTCTGCTTGTATGGTTGACATGGTTAATATCAGTAATAATGTTGTGATTATAATCTTCATATACTATCTCTTTTCAAAGTGGCGACAAGCTTACTTGTCAAGACTGATAATCTCATAGTTGCGCGATCCGAGACCGATTTTCTCACCCCATTCCATGATATGCGTGCCGTGCTGCTGTGCTATGCGTTCAAGCAGAGGCTTGGTATTGTTATGCTCATCATTATGGATTTGTGTGACGATGTCATAGCACGCCTGGTCGCAGGCTACAGGGTCGAGTGAGGCAACAATGCCATAGTCGGCAATGAGAGGCTTTTGCGGATTGGCGTTGCAGTCGCAGTCTATGCTCATATTGTTCATCACGGCGATATAGACAATCTTCTTTCCGCCGTCAAAATAGTCATGCACAGCCTGGGCGGCGGAAGCCATTGACTCCACGAATCCGTCCTGATCATCGACATGTTTCCATGCCTCCACGACATCCGCGGTTACTCCTGCCGAATGGATATATGCCTTTCCCGCTGACGATGCCACGCCGATGCTTGCGTTTTTCAGCACACCTCCGAGTCCGCCCATCTGATGCCCCTTGAAATGGGCAAGGTTAATCATGAAGTCATAGTATGCCAGATGCTTGCCCACAATGTCATACTTGATGTGCATACTGTCCCTGACAGGAATCCTCATGTCTCCCTCCTCGTCCATGATGTCCACAGGGGCAACGGCAGTGAAGCCATGGTCACGGACGGTTTTCCTGTGTGCCTCGGTTGTGTTTCGTGTGCCCGGATAGGCGGTGTTGCACTCTACGATGGTGCCGTGGACTTCATCAAGCAATGGCTTGATAAAGTCAGGGCGCAGATAACCTGTCTTTTGGGACTCTCCTGTACTTATCTTTACTGCCACACGTCCCTCGGCAGGACGTCCCAAAGCTTTGTAAATCCTGACCAAAGACTCGGGAGTGATCTCGCGGGTGACATAAACCTTGCTCTGTGCATATAAGCCCAAAGAGAAGAATGCTGCAAAAGCAAAAGAGAAATAGCGTTTCATAGATTATATTGTTTTTAGGGGACGGGCACAGAAAGCATCATGAGAGGCGTACCCGTCCATGTTATTAACTGCCGCTGTCATGCGGTGCGGAACTGCGTGGGGGTCATGCCCGTGCATCTTTTGAAAAAGCGTACGAAATGCTGAGGATATTCAAAGCCGAGGCTGTCGCTTACATGTGTAACGCTGAGCCCTTCGTCGCTGAGCATCTCCTTGGAGGCAAGGAGCAGGCGGTCGGTAATGAAATCCTTTGCCGTGCGTCCTGTCTCCGCCTTGACAAGCTCACCGAAGTATCCTGTGGAAAGGCAGCACTTGTCCGCAAAATACGCCACTGTGGGCAGTCCCTGTGTCCGTGCCTTGTCACGGACATACTCGTCAAGCATCTTGGAGAAACGCTGTACAACACCGTGATTTATTTCCTCACGGGTGGTAAACTGCCGGTCGTAGAACCTGAGGCAATAGTTCAGCAGCAGTTCTATGTTGCTCACGATGAGCTCGCGTGTATGCTTGTCGATAGCATGGTGCAGTTCCTGTTCTATCATTCCCAACACTCCGCGGAACACTTCCACTTCCTGCGTAGAGAGATGCAGAGCCTCACTGCTTGAATAATGGAAGAACTCATAGCGTGAAATCTGCCTGCCGAGCTGTGTGCGCACGAGAAAATCAGGATGGAAGACCAAGGCTGTCCACTTCGGCTTAATGCCTGTCGGCTCCACGTGTACTATCTGTCCAGGAGCGAATGACGTCACTGTCATTTCGTCAAAATCATACTTTGTGCGGCCATACGACAAGTTACAGCCTTTAGTCTCTTTGAGAAAAAGAGCATAGAGTCCGTAATACATATCGCAGGTCTCAGTGTCACCGGCGGTCTTCCCGTCAAAATGCGCCACACTGACAAGCGGATGGAGAGTCTCAAAGCCAAACCTGTCATTAAAAGCCTGTACAGAATCAATGTTCACTGTTTTCATTTCCCTGATTTCTTTATTCCTTTTTCTATGTATATTCCTTTCTCTGGAGCATTCACAAGCGTCCGTCCGTCAAGGCTGTGTATTGTCTTGCCGCCGGAAGCCGTGCCGCCCTCCACCTGCTTCACTGCCGTTTCGCCGGCGAGGGAGAGGGTTACGGTACAGTCGCCTGTGCCGAGAATGCTCCTTATCTCATTTGCAGAGAGATTGTCTATCTTGCCGAGACGCGTGAAATCCCACTCGTTTGTGTCATAGTAAAGGCAGATGTTGCTGCCCTGATACAGTATTATGTCACCGGGGACGGTGGCGATATACTCGTCATTGCGCGGAAGAGAATGCCCTATGTAGCCTACTTTCTCGAAATTGCCGTAGTCATGTGCCTGATATGTCAGCGGCCCCTGCTCCAGCAGTGCCACAAGGGCGGCAGCGGAAGAATTGTCGGCAAGCGTTGCCGTCATGGTCTTTCCGTTCACTGTTATGTTCATCTTGTTCATTGCCTTATTCTGATTGTACATGATAATCTCCACTGATTCCGCATCCTCAGCCTTCCCGTCGCCGGAACCTCCGCCTGGGATTCCATCGCAGGCTGCCATGAGAGCGGTTGCCGCCAGCACGGCATAAACGGTAAAAATCAATCTTTTCATGGAAACAGCCATTACTTCAGATATGTCCTGTAGAACTCCTCTATCTTGCCGAAAGGTATTACTTCAAGATTGTCATAAAGGTCGGTGTGCACCGCTCCGGGGATAATCATCAGTTCCTTGTTGCCGGCCTTTGCCGCCACGCTCTCACCGTTGCGCATCATCCCGGCGTAGGCATCCTTCGAGAAATAGCACGAATGGGCTTTCTCACCGTGAATCATGAGCACTGCTGAGCGTATCTCGTCACTGTATCTCAGTATAGGCTGATTAAGGAACGACATGCAGCCCGTCTTGTTCCATCCGCCGTTGGAATTGCCGCTGCGCGGATGATAGCCGCGGGAAGTCTTGTAATAGTCATGGTAATCCTTGAAGAACCACGGGAAATCTTCCGGCATCGGGTCGGGCACTCCTCCGCCCTGCTCATGGGATCCCTGTGCAAACTCCTTTGTACGCTGGGCATTCAGTGCCTGCTTAGCCTCATAACGGGCATCGGCATTGTCAGCATTGTCAAAATAGCCGTTGGCATTGACACGGCTCATGTCATACATCGTCGATGTCACGGTTGCCTTAATGCGGGTGTCAAGAGCCGCGGCGTTGAGAGCCATTCCTCCCCATCCGCAGATTCCGAGCACACCGATGCGTCCGGCATCGACGTCGTCACGGCAGGAGAGATAGTCTACGGCAGCCTGGAAATCCTCGGTATTGATATCGGGCGATGCCATGAAGCGCGGCTCTCCCCCTGACTCTCCCGTGAACGAGGGGTCAAAGGCCATTGTCACAAAGCCCCGCTCCGCCAGTGTCTGCGCATAAAGACCGGAGCACTGCTCCTTACATGCTCCGAACGGACCGCATACTGCAACGGCTGCCATTTTGCCGTCCGCATCCTTCGGGACATAGAGGTCAGCGGCGAGGGTTATGCCGTAACGGTTGGTGAAAGTCACCTTGCCGTGGTTCACCTTAGGAGACTGTGGGAAAGTTTTGTCCCATTCCTGTGTCAACGTTAGTTCTGTCTTGTTCATGACGTGTGTAGTTTTTAAGATTTGTGCCACTGCCGAGAGTGTCAGCAATGACAGCAGTGATAATAATGTTTTCTTCATAAGCATGCGGAGAAAGTTCTTGGTTCCTCCTGCCCCTCGTCCCCGACCTGCGGACTATCGCAGACATTCGGTTGCGGAAGCAAACAGGGAAACATTTCTTTGTCCGGGTGCAAAATTACACATTATATTATTGTCAGCGCATACCCCGATTTTGGTTTGATTTACCAGAATTTCGGTTTGACACACAAAACTCTTTCAAAAACCACTATTCCTCTCCTGTATTTTTCAGTGCAAATATAATAATTTTCTCTGAAAATCAAGAAGAAATGGCAAAAAACTGCTTATTCCATACAGATCCACACGTTAAACTTCTCTCCGTATTTTTATAAAGCAAAGAGCCATACCGTCACTCTCCGCAGGAGTCCGGTATGGCTCTTTCAGGTCTGTTATGCGCACTGCGCACAGCCCGGCTTAAACGTCAGAACCGCCGTCAGTGTCGTCCGCAACATATTTCGGCGACTCTCCGTATTCGTTCTCGTACGGGTCGCTGTCCTGACAGAGGAAGAAAAGCATCACGAGTTCGTAGACCATTATCAGCAATACCCATAGGATATATTTCATAATGACAGCATAAGCGGCACCCGGACCGTAGCCTTCAAAACCGGGATTGGCAGTGCTTACCGTCAGGGCAAGGAAGTCATAAATGACGGAGATGGCAATACCTGTCTTCATGATGGCTCCCGCTCCCCACCACCATCCGCTTCTGCCGGTGTCGTGAAGCCTGCGGAAGGTCAACGGAATGGTCAGCACATCGAACACGAAACCTGCAATGGGAGTGCAGACAATGCTTAGCAGCCACACCAAAAGGCGCGTCCACCAATATTCGGAACGGCGCGCGCGTCCGCTGAACTGTGCTATTCTGTTGGCAGCCTGCTTTATGGCTTCCGTAAACTCAAGGGTAGGAATAGTATTTGTTTCCATAATTATTAAGTTTTTATAAATCGTCTTTTGCGTGCCGGCGCACGGTGGTGGTATTTGCCTTGTCTTTATATAACAGCATCACATAACATGTTGAGAAGCCCTCATGTTCAATCCATAGCACAATCTCACCATTATTGACATTAAAACAGCTCTCATACTTGCACTCGCCAAAATCTACAGCTCTCATCTTGTCACTATCAGTCTTAGTGGAAAATGTCAGAAATTTCTCGGTACATGAAGAAGGTTTCCCGTACTTTTCGGTAAGCATCTTTTTCAATTCTTCATACTCTCCATAGAGATATTCCCATCTCTCCCGTTCAGGAAATTTCACATAGATTCTTGATACCAAGTCTTGGTTGTCAAGCGTGGCGACATAAATGCTGCAATTCTTTGAACCGGCAAATTCTCCCGTAAGAACTTCGTATCCATCCTCTGTACTACCCTCATACTTGAAACCTTTGTGCTTCATGCGTGTCACGAATGTTTCCAAAGCGCCGTCAATCGGGACACCCTTGAATTTCAGATGTGTATTCTTTGCCGTCGCAGCATCATCCTGCGGGTCATCGACAACTTCCTCGCTATCCAAGCCTTCTGAATTGTTTTTAGGATTGAAACTAAAACATCCGCAGAGGCAGATGCACAATGTCAGAGCTAATAAAATATGTATTTTCTTCATCAGTGGTAGTATTATTAGTTACAAATCCTCACCATGGGCACGGTTGTATTCGTTATCATAAAACATTGTGATATAATATTTACTTCCTGACTTACATATCATAAACCAAACCGATCTATTCCTACAGTCTTCATACAATTCTATGTTATTTGCTTCTGTAAGTTCCGGCAACACTGTTGGCAGTTGACAAAAAGATGCTTCATAACGTTTGTTTTTCACAGACATATTATAAGATATGTCTTCATCATCAGGTAATGTATTATTAGATAAAGCTATATATTTTACATTATTATTAAACTGTCTACAGAGAGTATTGAATCTGATTCTAATACCTGTTTCATCCATATTATCAACATCTGCCAGCATAATCCTGCAAACTTTTCCATTATTTGTAACAACGTAAACATAGACGTCCCTACCATTAAAAGTCCCAACTAAAGCATCTTTGACATCAGGACTACTTGTAAATCCCTTTTCCTTCAGTTTCTGTATCATCGCCGATTTCGTTCCGTCAACAGGAATGCCGAGGAACTTAGTAACTTCTTTCTGTGCATGCAGTGCCACCGAAGCAACGAGCAGCACAATGAGTAAAAATGTCTTTTTCATTTATCTTGTTTTTAGGTACAAGAAAGGCGTGCACCCATCCGTGACTTGCCTTTACTTAGGGTTACCGCCAAGTGACCTTCTACGTAACAAGCACAGAATGGTCCACGCCTTAGAGCGTGAACCTTCAGTCTGCTCGTCCTCACGTAGTTGAATATTGGCGGTATTCTAAGTAAAGAGAACAAGAGCCAAAAGCTCAATTCATATATGTTCAAGTACGGACATGAACGCTTCTCTTGCAAGGTTAATAAGTAATTGTTAATCCAAAGGGAGACTGTCACTATATATAATAGAGGTGTAATCATCCCGAAGCGTATTGTTCCTGTCTGTTTTTTAATTCATCGGCATTCGTTTTCAGGGTGAATATTCAGGAAAGGTGCAAAGATGCACAGGAATGACCGGACAGCATCTGTCCAAATCTTTCTGCAAAAATAACAATTTTTCAGGATAACAGCAAGAAAAACAGAACATTTCTCCAGGTTTCCAATGAAAAAAAATCTTCATGCACATCTGCGAATACATTAACACTCCCAAAAGATTGTATTGAACTGCCCCCCGAAAAAAGTTTCTTTTGCCTGACTTTTTGGATGCAGTCAACATCAGGTCTTCAAGTCTCGGAAGCCATCCTTATGACCGTAGGAAAAAGCACATAGTCCCTGCATCAGTTTTCAAATGCGCTATTTATCATAATATGGGAATCAGGGACTTCCGGAACCTTTTCCGGGGCTTTCCGCCGATATTCCCGATGGAAGGAAAGGCGGATAACGGCAATTTCCCCTGCAAAAGGTAACGGTTTACAGCACGAACCGTTACCTTTTGCAGGGGAAATAACTACCTCTGACAGGACGAAAGGTTACCTTTTGCCGTCAATCTTATTATGTTTTATATCTTATTGCGACATATCCAACTGATAACCAAACGTTTATAAAAACATGAAATTCCTGCGTTTTCCGCAACTTTCAATCGTAGAATTATTTACGCGCAAATCTCATGAGGGCACGGCGGCATGAGTTTTCTTATTCTTGACGGCATTCTGTCAAGAGACGCATGACAATGGCAGCTGTCAGAAAACGAAATCGGAAATCAGCGGCAGATGGTCGCTGTAGCCATTGCGCGCCACAGGTCCGAGAAAGAAACGGCGGGGCTTCACACCGCCATATTTCGTGTCAGGCTCGAGCAACTCAGGATGACTGCCAATACATGAAGTGCGGAAAGAGGACAGCAAGGCTTCCGAAACAAGGATATGGTCAAGACTTCCCCATTCGCCCTTGTAGCGGTACGTGCCGCCAATGGTAGCATTCGCCGCCTCAGACGTTATGTCCGTAAGACCGCAGGACGCAAGGTAAGTGAGGCCGGCGGACGGGCTGTGGTCATTGAAATCTCCCATAACAATGATGTGCGGACGTGGCTCCGATACGCGGATGGAGTCCACACTCTGCATAAGACGGCGTGCCACTGCCATACGGAACTCCCTTGTAGCTTTCTCACCGCCTCTCCTGCTCGGCGAATGGAGCACAAAAATATGCAGCGGGAATATGCCGCCGGGATTCTCTCTAAGCATTGCCGCGGACGAGCATAGCGTCGCACCACGGACGTAAAGGATGTCGCGGGTGGGACGCATTCCCGGCACGGTGTCTACCCGAAGGCTGTAACTTGTGTCGGCACGGAAGGCAGAAGGCTGATACAAAAGTGCCACATCAATGCCCCTGTTGTCAGGAGAATCGGTCATCACATACTCATATCCCGCACCTCGAAGCAGCGACCTGCGCGTCAGAGCGTGAAGCACACTGTCGTTCTCCACTTCACACAGCCCGACAACCGAGGGCGGAAAGAACTTGCCGTCCTCGGTACTTGAAAGAACAATGCCACGGGCAACGGCATTGAGCTTACGCCAGTACTTTCCGCGTGTCCAATGACAGGAACCGTCAGGTAAATAATCCATGTCGTTTTTAAGACTGTCATGGTGTGTATCGAAGAGATTTTCCACGTTATATTCCATAACACGGAAGCGATATTTTCCTCCTTCCTCCTGAGCAGAAAGTTTACCACTGGCAACAAAAATCACAACAGTATATAAGAAAATATTTGACAAATAACTTTTACATTGTGCAGTCACTTGCGAGCAAAATACCGAGAGACGCATACGGAAATATGCCATACTGTACCCCATTACTTCTTTGGCACAAACGATTCCCATGTCTGGTCATCATAGAATACTCTGATTTCTGTAATACGCCGCGGTGCTTTGTCAATATTTTTCGTATCAAGAACAAGAGACGGAGAACCTTGACGCTGTTGGCGGGATGTGGACGGTGAGGCATTGCCGGACGGCACAGGACGACCTGACGGCGTAGAGTCTCCGAAATCCAATGTCCCCGGTTCCGGCACCCGGACTGTATCGCCGGAGAAAAGATCTTCCGTGGCAGCCGGCGTGGTGACACTCCCAGGCTGGAACATCTCACCTTCGCCCCACATCAGCCAGTCGGTGTTCAAAGTCGGCATCTTACTGCGGATTGCCTCAACAATATTAAGGGTGGGGCGGGTGCGCTCCTGAAGGATACTGCTCAAGGAGGCGGGTGACACTCCTATGAAATTTGAAAAACTCTGCTGGTTCATATGCTGAGATTCCATCAGCTGTCGTATTCTGTCTTTCATATATAATATAAATGTGCTTACTTACAATCTGAAAGTCGGTCTTCAGTGACTGTCAGGATGGCGGATGATGATGTCCGGATTGTTAAAACCATAATCGATGTCTGCCGGATTATCTCATATCATGTGTCAAACGAGGACTGACATGGCGAATTTTGTCTATTTTTTTGACTTTACAAAGTTATATATAAAAATTGACATGCACAACATTTTTAAATGTATTTATAATATTTGTTGATTTAATGTCTTAAAATCCGAATTACAGTCATACACCTTTGTATATTCAGAGTTTTATAATCAATGTTTACAAACATAAACTCTTAGTTCAAAAAGTATTACTCAGAGAAACAATAACGTATCTGTCTATATTACTGGGTATTTCACCATTATTATTCGAAGCATTGGGCATATTTTGCATAATTCTGACAACTTTGGCTCATTTTCATCATTCTACGATGTTTATCTTATTGCATTTTTATCATAAACTCTTAGGTTTTAGTCTGTTGTATATCATTAAATATGGTTGTATATTTATGCATTCAGGTTTTTGAATCTTTTATTTTACAAATTACAATCGCGGTATTTGCGTTTGTTTATTATTTTGGTTTTCTGTGTATTTATGTTTGTATTTGTGTTTGTGTATTTCAATTTATAAATTCAGGCATATTTATCAACATTGTTGTATGTAAATAAATATTAACACTAAATTTGCAAAGTATCGCACAGAACAAAACTACGCATTTTTCGCGATTTTAAGGTTCCATCCCACTTTCCTTGGCAATAAGCCATGAATTTCAAGCCGACAACCATTGCAAACACCGATAAACAAAGGGCTGAGACACATTTTCATTCCTCCGGATAAACATGCTTTTTACTATATTTTTAGAGATAAAATATAACCAACTCCCACCCAAAATCACAGAAATTCGGAGGTACAGTACACAAAAACCGTCTGAAATAAGGCATATTTACGTGTGAATTTTTGTTAATCCATTGAGAAATACAAAAAAGAACAGAAAGGTATACGCCTCCACACATAGTAGCCATGATATATAAAATGCGTACTGTAAGCCTGTCACTGCTTACAGTACGCATCCCTGTCTCACATAATCAAAAAACTAATAGAATAAGAAAACTCACACCTTATTATATATATGATAACAGGGAACAATATACTACGCTGTGAATTTATCCCGCCCCCCATTATGATAAATAGAACGTTTGGTAAATTTGGAGAAAAATAAAAATTCTCCGGCTGACAGTCAATGAAGAATAAAATAAATCAACTCCTGCATCAGTTCACGTTCCGATGCACTACGGTTATCAAGTCCGTTACTCTTCGCTGCAACAGTGCGAAGCTTCTGGATAACCTGCATTGTTTTCATGGCATTATATACATTCATTGCTGTTATATAGTCACGGGCTGCCCACCCTCCCCTCAGGCCCAGCCATGCAGAAAGTTCTTCTCCGTTCAACCTGTTAGGGCAATAGAAAGCAAGCATGAGGTTCTGAAAGAAATTGAACAACTGTGGCACAATAGAATGAAGATTACCTGACTGGGGATTATTGTAAAAATATTTCGCAATACGATTTGCCTTGACAACATCCTTCTTTATTATGGCATCCCGCAGTTCAAAGACATTAAAGTCCTTACTTATACCGATCTGTTCTTCCACAAGCTGAGGAGTGATACGTGTCTCTCCCTGTGGCAAAGTAAGAAAAAGTTTGTCAAGTTCCGACACTACCCTACTGAGGTCGGCACCTATGTAATCCGCGAGCATCATACATGCCTTTTCCTCTATGCTGACTCCCTTGGCTCTAAGATGTCCGTTAATGAATCCTGGAAGCTGGTAGTCACGCAGTTTTTTGCTCTCAAAAAAGACTCCGTTACGCTCGGCCTCCCCTATCCATCCCTTACGGCTTTTAGGTGCTTCCTTCTTGTAACAGAGAACAAGAATTGTGGAGGCAATCGGAGATTTAAGATACTTCTCCAATTGTTCTATGTTTTTCAACAACTGAGCTTCACGCACAATGATGACCTGATACTCGGACATCATCGGAGCAGCATGGGCGGCATCCATAATCTGCGAAGGACTTGTGTCAAGTCCGTAAAGAGTCATTTGATTGAAATCACGCTCCTCCGGTTTGATTGCATTGTCAGATATGTAATCGGAAATTTTGTCAATAAAGTACGGTTCATCGCCCATAAGAAGATAGACCGGTGAGAATTTCCGTACCTTCATGTCTTTCATGATGCTCTCGAATGTAGCACCGGAGGAACGCTTTTCTGCCATTTTGTTTTGGAATTTGAAATAAATACATTAACTTTGTATTGCAAATTTACAGCAACACACGTAAATATATGATCTATACACAATTAC
>JAMPFD010000021.1 GCA_023664625.1 Bacillota bacterium
TTTGTATTGCAAATTTACAGCAACACACGTAAATATATGATCTATACACAATTACACATCTATTACACATTTACAGGTAACGCATAAGTCGCAGACATACAGTTAATAAGTAGCAAAAGATAGTTGCTATCATTACTTAACGACAGTAGTTATACCTTTTCTTGGTAGTCGATGTTTATCATTGCAAAGATACCTATTTTTTTTTGAATACATATTTTTTTTGTCCTAAAACATCAAAAAAAGTGTAGAATGTCTCCCGACATCCCACGCCAAGTAAAATAAAAACATCATCTTATTATCCTGGTGAACTCTAAGCATGTAATACGTGTATATGGATTACGGCTTACAATGTCCATCTTGCAATCTTTTACCTTTCTTGTCTTCCACAGGAAGCCGAGAAACCGCTTATAGTATACCGTTTCCGTAATTAACAACGAATCATATAAGGTTATAGAGCCCTCAAACCTATTGTCTGAAAGTTCACAACCGTGAAGTGTCATGTAGGAATCTTCTATATCTACACATCTCGCCGGCACGGTCACCGTATCTCCTGGAAGATATATCACAGAGTCATGCACATTGCCGCGGAGTTGCCGGATAGTCTCCATGTTAGCAGATGCAACGGCTGTAAGGTCCCGGTTCTTAACACGCAGGGTGTTAATGAGCGCAGCATCTTCATGTCTGCACGCTATATACTCATCCATTGTCAGGCGCAATGACTTGACGGTGGCGGCGCTGAGACTGTCACGTGTCCTGTACACCTCGGCATCACGCAATGCCGTCACTGTGTTCTCACGATATATATCCCGCTCAACCGTCATCTGTCTTAATTCACGCTGCTGTCTGCTTATCACAATCAGCATGGCGGCAAGTATTCCTATATATACTATGTATGTCTTCATATACTGTCAGGCACTTGTTATCCCATTATCAGCTGTCTATAACCGCCCACTCTATCTCTCCGGTACTATGGTCTCTTACTCCATTGAGTGTGACACTCGTATCACACAATGTACCCCGCACTTCATCAGAGAAATAATCCACAAAGTATCCTCCTACGCCTCCTCCACTGATTGTCAATATCAGATTTGTAGAACTCTGGACTGTACAGACATAGCTGCTCACCCTGTCGGCAATGCCATGTATGACAAACGGATATTGCCGCGTGTGGAGAACTTTATCTGTAACAAATAATGCAAACGAATTATTTGCCATTCCAATTAACCGGAATGCCGGTAGACTATATGTAAACTCTGGACCAAAGAAAAATCTGTCAAGCTTAGCCTTATCGTCAGCTGACATAACTCCGGCAGTCTCAGTAGTAGCCTCGTTTATTGTTACAGGATTTGTCTCAATGTCGTCCAGCGCCCCGCTGTAAGTATTACCTATGGTTACATTATTGGAATTATGCACAACGCCTCCGGCAATATCCTGCAAAGCGATGTAACGCTGACGCATGATATTGTAATAGCCTATAATTCTATCAACCTTATTTTTAACTTTATTCCACAGGAGATTTGCCCCTGTGGAATCCATGAATTTCCCCATCAATCACGCTCTTTAGGATCATACAAATATCGCTTCCAGCTCGGCAATTGGTATTGCACTGTCTGCCGTTGCAGCAGTTGCCACACTGTTAAGTTTAGCCTTATCTCCATGTGCCATAAGCCCGGGAGCTGTAGTCGTTGCCGTTGGTATTGTTACCTTGGGAGAGTCCTCCGTTGTATCATCGTCAAGGTTACGGAGAGTGAGGTCTATCTCATAGCCGGTCTTAGCCGTATTGACCTTGCCGGTGAATCCCTCTACTGATTCACGCATAAGGTCAAGTTTAGCCTTGTCCGTAGCAGACATGACACCTGCATGGGTTGATGTAGCTGATGATATTGTAGCTACACTTGATTCAAGTGACGGTATACCGGCACGAATTTTCTTGACGGAGCCTTCAATGTCTACATAGTCAGCTCCTTCCGTGACGGAGATGTCAGAGATAAATTCCTCATTCTTGATGTCTTCATCTTTAATATAAGGTGTCAGGTCTAATGTAATATTGCCGCTGCCGATGATGCTGTTGCCGTTGATGGTCTTCAATGTCGGCAACTGAGCTGCCGTCAACTTGCCATCCGTACCGAGAGTGGCTATGCCGTTCCCCTTGCCGAGCTTGTCGGTAACGTTGGTCTTGACGGCAGAAGCGATCTTGCTGTCTACCGCCTCAGGGGACGTGGAGCCTGCCTGAAGTTCCTTGTTTATCTCCGACTGGAACTTCCCCTGCTCTTGGTCGTAGATCTGTTCCGCCATGGCGAGCTTATCCTTGGCATCGCCCTGGGCACTGGTATAAAGGGTACCTGTAAGTTCTATTCCGCCTTTTAATGCTTCCATATTATTGTCCTCCTCTTAATTATGCGATTACGAAACTGCGGGCACCGGCACTAAGCGGATTGGTGCTGCGATAACACTTGTAGTTGCCCTTGCCTGTGACCGCAACGGTCACGGCCGCCTCAAGTGGCACTGCAAAGCCGCCGAGGGTGACCTTGTTGATTGTCATGTTCGCCGGCACACAGAACCATATATATTCATCGTCAGCCGATGTGATGTTCGCCGTGCCGGACGCACTGCCGGAGATTCCCTGCTTCGTCAAGGCTGTGATGTCGTCACTTGTCAAGGTTGTCTTCGTGCTGCCGCCGACGTACTTCGGATAGTATGCGTTGACTGTCACAGACTTTGCAATGTCTGTAACGAGCTTCGGGTCTGCGTTGTCCACCTTGAACACACCGCTGAATGTGGTTGTGTCGGAAATGGTGTATGAACTCTTCACCGCCTCCCCGTTGACCTCCAGCGCATACGTCAGTGCCGCACCGTCGAACTTGGCCGAATGGTTGATTGTCACGGCGGTGCTCACACCTTTCTCAATGGTGGTCTTGCTCGCACCGAATGTCACTGCGGCGTGGAGCTTGACAACGAGAGCCTTCACTTCGTCATCGCCGTCCTGACGCAGTTTGGCTTCACCGGCATCCCCATCTGTTATGCTCTTAGTTATACCTGCGAGTATACCTTCAAGGCTTTGTGTGTTGTCAACGTTCTCAAGGAACTTCGTTATTTCATTGAATGAGTTGATGGCGGCATCCGGATTGCTGACAAGAGTGTTCAGTGTACTTTTCAGCTGAGTGACCTCGCTGGCTGTAAGCCCATAACTGGTTACAAGTTCGTCTATGCGGTTGGAAAGGTCTGAAATATCAGCACCAGTGCCATCCGTAACATACTTCTTGATGGAATCCCACAGCAATTGGATTCCCGCTTTATCTACAAATCGTCCCATTTTGCTTTATTTTTTAACAATTTCTTTTATTTCTTCCTGTGATAAAACATTCACGTCCAACGTCTCATCAGTAACATTCAAGCCCTCGCCTATAGAGGTGAAGCCAAGCCTGAGAAGAGCATCAAGTTTTTCTTTGTATTCCGGACTCAGCAACTCTTCGGACAACAAATGCTGAATTTCGTCATACTGCCCTGTCTCCTCGTTCCATTTCCTCTCTATCCAACAAATCTCCGGAGCCACGATAACATAAGGTTCCTGCTCATTTGCCGTTGTCTTGCACACAGGAAGACAGATGTCCGCCTGTGTCAGATACGCACAGCAGGTCATACTGTCATCCGGAAGGTTGGCGAGCGTCATTCCTGTCTTGCAGATAATGGCGACACTCTTATGTCCGGACGGATAAGTACTGTCAGGTATGTCTGCGATGAATTCCAACGTCACCTGTCCGGGAGACAGGCTGTGGTCTTGGCATACTATCCATACATGCCCGTCCTTAATGTCCGCATAAGCATTGGTGTACAATCCTCCCGCATATGATGCCTTATATGTATTGACCTTAAAGCCGGAGAATATCTCCACACGCCAGTTGAAGTTCGGAATGCCGATGTCTTCACCAAGACAGTTTGAGAGTCTCAGCTTTATCTTGAAGTCTGATTTGTAATTAACTTCCATATTTAACTTGGTTAATGTTCATTACGACAATGGTCACAAAGCAGCCCCTGAACATACGGAAAAAGCATGAATGCTATATCTCCACAGAGATAGCACGCTTCCTCACTGTTCTGGTCAATTCCGAACTCATTGGCTATATGCTGCTGAAGGTGGCGTATCTCATGTACGATGGAATTGAAGAACTCACCCGCAGAGGATGTAATCTCTGTCACCCACACTGTCTCACGGCCGGCAGGACTGGAATATGTCAGTCCGTTATTAAGCCGCCTTGACGTGAGGTTCGAATAAGCCCTGCTAACAGAATGGGCATCCGCTCCTATCTGACGCATCTTCCCGAGTATTTCGTCCGTATAGTACTCATGAACTGCAATATATGCGTATATGACCCAGTCATAGCGAGGTATGTACAATCGTGCCCGTATCATATTACATTATATCCTCCCACTCTATAGGCATGCCGTTGCCCACCATAGTGGCAACCCAGCGTCGGAACGCGGTTTCCGGAGATGCATCAGCATCGTCGATATAATCCTTTATGAACATGGCAAGATGCTTCTCGTCCTCAATGCTTGACTTCCAATAATCGGCACGCGCCATATTGCAGACGAATGTCGAATTATACAGAGTGTCGCTCTCAAGTCTCACGCCGTGTTTCGTAAGAAGTTCCTCCACCTGCTCTCTCTTCCACGGCTCCAAAGGCTCTTCCTTCCCCGTGACACCGTTCCTGCGCTTCATCAGCTTCACTGCATAGTCACAGGCATGCTTGGAGAAGTTCCACCCGTAATGTGTAATATATGCACGCATAGCGGGCGGCATATCATCGTAGATGTCTAACGGCTGACGTTTCATGTTATTTTCCTTCTTTTTTTTGTTGTTCATGAACAGGACGGATATTTAGTCCGTCCTGTTATTATTTTACATCCGAGTGTAGCGTCCTGTGATTGCGGAACGTCCGCGGCGGTCGCCGTATTCCCTTCTGCTGCCCGCCATCGGGTATCTTGGATAATGACGTTCGTCCATCATTTCGTAGTCGTCACGGTCACCGTAAGAATAATCTGAATCACGGTCGCCGTAACCTCCACGTTCACCCATTTCTGCACTCTCACACATCTGCTCTGCCAGGGACATTGCCCTGCCGAATATACGCAAGCCGTCCTCTATCATGCCTTTCAGCTCTTCTGTCTTCTGCCGCGGCACACGGATCATTATTGTACTCATAACTAATCTCCTTTCTTTTTGGAGGAAGATGCTCCGTTTTCCTTGAGCTGGCTTGTCAGTTGTGACATCATCTGTGACATTTGCATAACCTGAGCCTTCAGATCCGAAATTTCCTGTTGCTGCTGAGCCTTCAGCATCTCTTCAGGGTTTATCTGCTGCAACAGCGTATCACACGCACTTATGCGCTGCTTATGCCACTCCACCGAGTTGATTGCGTCAACGGAGGCCTGACGCATTGAATGCACCTCCGTGTTCAAGGCTTCCTTGGTACAGACAATCATCACTTTCTCGCCTGTATTGTTGTTGGCAACCTCGGCTATCTCAGCATTAGGAGGCAAGTTCTGATACGGCGTGACTTTCTCACCTGTCCTGATACTGATATTGACGGGCATATTGGGGAGCGTAGGGTAATATCCTGTCATCGGATTGCTTGTCCCCTCAACACTGCCCTGCTCGACAAAAGGTGTAGATGCACACTTATGGAGTATGTATATCTGGCTTCCTTGTCTTAGATTAGAAAACATCTTCTTTGCTGTTGTTAATTATGCGTCATACGACGCTGTTGAAAACTTGGAATGTTCCGGCACCCCTGTCAAAGAAGAAGAGGTAATATCCGGAAGCGGAAATGTCTGCGGATGTAAGCGGCACGCCGCCACCCTTTGTCGCCGCCACCCTTGCGTTATTGCCGGTCTTGAAGAACACCGGCAGTGTTCCCGTAGTTCCTGTAGGAGCAGCTGCAGTGATGTCGACAATAAGGATGCCGTTATATGGCGTCATCAGGAAAGGATGCGAGGTAAAATTGAATGTGACGCTGTCCGCCGTCACCGTAGGGGTACCCACAGACTTGATTCCCCATATTCCTGAACGGTTAAATGGTCGTGGATTCGCCATAAAAGCCTCCCTTCTTAACCAAACTGACCGCCGAACTGGCCAACGCCATTCAGACCGTAAAGACCTGCACCATAGGCTACGCAATTCGGAACTGTTACAAATGGCTGATATGGAACATTAACAGTATTCGGCTGCTTGCAGTCTATGTCGTTCAGCTTCTGTATGGCCGGCGCAAGTTCCGCCTGACGCTCGGCGCGTGCCTTGAGTGTCGCATTCTCTGCAGTAAGGGCTGTAATCTCACGCTGCATCCTGTCCTTATCCTGTTGGTCAAGCTTGGCAATGATACGGTCACCGTTGGCATCGATTGTCTGCTTGATACCACACACGTCGGTCGCCATCTGGTAGCCCATCTGCGCGAAACCGCGGTCCATGCCTGTCTGAAGGGTACCGACACCTGTCATGACCGTATTTTGAATATCCTTCAGCCCGAGCTGGTTCTGGAATCCCTGCTGTGTTATCGCATCGCGAAGAGTGCAGCAGCAGGTGGCAAGCTGTGACTGGAGTGAGTTGTCCCCCTGCATAATCGCCGTGAGAATCTGATTGAACGACTGCCCCTGTGCGCTTCCGAGAGAGTATATCTCCCTGCTTACGCCGTTGACGGCAGCAATAATGGCATCAGAAGATGTGTTGGTCATGTTGGCAAGAGACTGGATGTCAACGCCGTTACGCTGCAGCATCTGCATAAGGAGCTGAGTGTTGCTGTCATTGTTGATTATGCCTGGAACAGCACCGCCAAAACCACTGCGGCTGCCGCCAAACAGACCGCCGAAGCCGTTATTGCCAAATATCGCAAGTATTACGACAAGTGCAATGATGTCGCTTAGTCCGTTGTTCCCGAACCCGCCACGATTAGTACACATTGCTATCAGCGACGGATCAACTCCCTGCTTCTGGAGCAAGGCCGGAAGCATCGCCAAGATACTGTTGTTTGCCGAGTTGCCGTCGTTAAACACGAAGCACTCCGCTGGATTGGAGAAATTTCCCATAATAAATGTGTTTGTGTTGTTTCGTTCCAAAATCAGAACTTGGTGCAAAGATATATCATTATTGCTAATGAATAAAAAAGATGAATACTATATTGTTGCGGTCTTATTTACTTTTTATTTTCCACACCTTTATTAATGGCGTGACATACTGCTGACGCTTCATCGTGTACCACACGGAAAGCACGTGACGTATGACGGTAGTTATGACCTGTCTTGAGCAAGTGCCTGACAGAATGTGTCGTACGCCCCAGCAGCTGTGCTGCTGTCGTTATTGAGAATCCTGCACTTATGACCATCATGACAAGCAGACATCGCGATATGACCGCATTCTCTGATCTCGATTTTCCGATGACATCCTCCCTCGTCAGAGACATTCTTCCGTCTGACAACTCCATTGCACAGCATTTTATGACGATGTCCACTATGTCATTCAGGTACTTTTCTTTATTATTCATAGCCTTTACCTTTGGTAATTTAACCACATTTCATACTCTCACGGTTTTCTTCTTGCCATTGACCGTGTATGTCAATGAGCCGTACGCTATGCCCTCAAGCCTGTTGCACCATCCTTTCAAAAACACTTTCTGAGTAGGATCCTTGGCAGCAATGGCATTAAAGTGCTGCTTCCTCCTCGCCCACAGCTTTGAGAACAGCACTACGGAGTTTCTATAGCTGTTAATCGCGGCAATGGTCTGCGGGCCGACAATACCGTCTGCCTTCACTCCTAACACCTGTTGAGGATAGATTATTCCATATTTACCACTCGTCCATAACCAGTCGACAACAAGGTTGGCTATTGACTGGTCACGGATGCTGTCCGCCTGCCATCTGTCCCAGTAATGGGGCTTTAGCACCTTATCGCGCACGTCGGCATCTGTCAGAAGGCGCAGGTCGCCGGCATCAATGTCACCGTCACCGTCCTTGTCGTAGCCGACAGACTTCCATGTCGTCAGTGTCACACCTTTGTTCGTCGCTCCGCCCTTGTCATTCTTCCGGCAGGCAAAGCCGCCCTCCCAAGCAAGGATGAACGGCAGCAATATATTAACCTTTGCCATCTTTAGCCTCCTTCTGCTGCTGTATTGTCTTTATTATCTTTTCTATCTTCTCCGCATCTGTAAGTCCGTATGCGTTGATGAAAGCCTTGGCTGCCATTAAAGGATCATGCCCCTTGTCAATGGCTGTTATTTTCTCCCTTACGCTGATGCCTTCTATCAGTATGACACCGATGGTAACCACGGCACTGCAGAATGGCGCGTCAAAAAAGAACGAGGCACAGCCGTCTATCATCGCGCCGAAAGTGAGGAATGTCAGATAGTCCTTCAGCTTGTATATGGTCTTCCTAAGACCGTAGGATGTGGTCTTATAGACACCTGCCGCCTTGCTTGCCATACGCCCGTAACGCAGGTCTACAACAGAGGCAACGATAATGGATATGCCCATCATGGCTATGGCCATGAGCCAATACTTGCAGATGACGACATCACCGTCTATCAGCTGTTTCACAAAAAGTAGTCTCATATGCTATATTATATAATGTGTTCCATAAGAATTGCCATCTGTCCTGCCGTCAGTTCCGGATTACCCTCGATGATTGCCCTGACATTGTCTTCCGTAAGAGCATTGACATTTTCAATGACGACCTCTTCGGCAACCTCTTTGCTCAGGATGTCAAGCGCATTCTTGCTGTCCATGGAAAGAGTGACACGCCTGAACTCCTCAAATGCCGCCACATGCTTCCGCAGTTCCACACACAGGCGGACAATGCCGAGTCTGGCACTCAAATCCGCCACCTTGTCCAATCTCACCACACTTATTACGGCATGGATGTTCATTGCGTCTATCAACCTCATGATATTTTGTTTTTTAGTTATAATAGTCATCGACATATATCTTTGTTCCGTCTGCTTTATACGGTATGCTTACAGTCTTCAGCAAAACCTCGCTGCCGGGAAAGTACTGCCGGTATACATATATCCGCAGCTCATAAGCATAATTGTCATACCGGCTGTATGTCAGGTACAGGTTTGACTTTGTCAGGTCTATATTGACGACAACATCCTCATCACCGTCCGATGCACTGAATACTCCCAGCCTGGACTCGCCGACCGTCTCGGCACCATAGCTCTTGAACGGTGACAGTTCCTCCATATCATAGTACGGCGACACATCATAGTAATCATACAGTGCAAGCTCTGCCCTTATATATGCATTGTTCAGGTAGTCGTAGTTCTTGCCGGCGTTGGAGATGTGTATCTGGACAAGAACCTCGTTTATCCTGTAGGCGTTATACCTTTCATTCATGGTGCCGGGAACAATCTGGTTCACCTTATATGCCGCAGCGTCAAACAGGACTGAATACAATTGCAATGTACTGTATACCGGATTGCTCACTACCGTCGCCATAAAATGATCCGCGCCGTCTTCTACTGGCAATGCCAACGCCTTGTAATCCGCTGAACCTGTTCCCGCTGGCAGCGCACTGACGGGAAAACCTCCATAATCCGGCATTTCCCAGTCCTCCCCGGTCTTCAGAAGAAACGGCACCAGACCGACAATGTCTCCGCCGGCAAGACTCAGTCCGTTAATGTTTATTATGACCTCATTCTTGTCCTGAAGTTCAGAGTCCCATGCATAAGGACTTGTCCAGAACCATCTGCATTCTAAATAATTCGCGTCAGTCATCATTACTGCAAAACGCCATTCAGAAGGGACAAAGCCGGGCATGTCCCTGATGACATCCTCAAAGCTTAGGTTATATGTACTCAAATGATCTGCGGCTGACAGTCTTACATATTCTCCTGTGCTGTTCGTCTCAAGTGAGACGACGGGACTTATGATGCATGGGGCTGCTGCGTTATGCTTATATCCCTCGAAATCGCCAAGACGGCAGGGCCATCCGCCAAAAGGTCTTTCATATTCATACCTTGTCTTGGGTACTATAATATCCCTCGGATCGCTCTCTGCGGCGTTTGACATGACGATTCCCGATGATATGGGAATTCCATGAGCCACATCGTGCCGTGCAACAGGGCTTCTGTCGCATACCGGCTTAAACTTCGCCCATTTGTTGATGCTGTCATGCGTGCATAGGGCATGCAGATTCCTTTGGGATGCACCCAAAACAGCCCTCACGTCCTTCAATAACGCCACTTTGCTGCCTATTAACTGTTCTGCCATTGTTCAGTTTTTTTTGTTTAAGCCTCTGAGAGTGCTATGACATCACCGGTGGCGATGATGTTGCCCTCAAACCTCCATGCGTTGTTCTCTGCGTCCCACGATACACGGTGACCTTGCAGCATTAGCGTATCACCATCCCATGAAATAAGGTCATTTATTCCGTCTATCCTGAACGTCCGTATGCCGATGCCGTCGCGCCATACCCGCAGATCGCCGACCGTGCTTCCCTCCTGATGGCCGAGAGGATAAAAGTGCTCGTAGGTCACCGGCGTGTCGTTATACAGATAGTGAAAGAAGTGCGAAGGCAGGTTGCTGCCTTGTCCATTGACATTGATGTCCCCTACAACATCCAGCGCGCATTGAGGCGCTGTCGTGCCTATACCCACAAATCCGGTGAACATCTTTGTGCCTGGGATTGTCTGATAGCTGTCAACGTCAACAAAATGGGAGGCGTCATGCCCTCCGAACTTGTACGAGTCCTGCGCGGTCTCATTCTTGCCGAGGAAGGCAAGACGGGCTTCTTCTGTCTTCATATATCCGTCCAACGACTGATGCTGCGTAAGAAAGCCCTGCGCCTTCACCCAGGACTGCGTGGCATACCCGCGCTGCGTAAGGAGGGCCTCCACTTCCGTGGCATTCAGTCCTGCCGTGCCGTTTGACCACGTTGTGCCGTTCCATATCAATACCTGACCTCTGGCAGGAGTGCCTGCCATGACAACATCGTCAAGCTCACTAAGTTTCCTGACACCTACCGTCCCTGTGCCGCCTTCTTCGCCGCCGCTGCCGGAACTGTTCCCGAAAGCAGATATGTCCTGGAGGGAATAGACGTTGAACTCCGTATACAGGTTGCCGTCGGCATCGAACCGCCACATGTTCTGCCACTTCGCCATCGCTTCTTTCAGCGAGTTCTGGGCATTGGCAATGGCGTTGGTCATGGCGTTTGCCGCCTCGTTCATCGCCTGCATCGCCGACGCTTCACTGTTGGCCGACGACACTTCTTCTTTCAGCGACTGAATGTTGCCCTTCACCTCGGCATTGCCGACGGTTATCTTCATGTCCGAAGGAATGTCCAGACTTCTCTCTATCTTTATCACACGGGTGTCCAGCTTATACCCGCTGACGGCCTTGTATGTGACTGCCCTGACAACGGAGAGTGACTCGTTGAATGTCACCGGATCGCTCGGCAAAGTATAGTTGTCCAGGTCTGAGTGCAGGCGGGCTATCTCCTTTTCCGCTTCTTCATACAGCTCCGCCTGCGCGCTTGCTATATACTCCGGAGACATCACAAGGTTGTAAAGCACGACCTTGTCGTTCTCCGCCACCTCCGTATCCGCAAGGACTGTCTCACTGTCACCGTCACGGATGACAATCTGGCCACGCCCGTTAATGGCATTGCCGGCACCCCACGGCTGCAAGGTGTTTATATTTGGAATTATCAAGTCTCCTGACTGCTCGAAGTTTATCTCGTAGTCGCCGGCCTTTATCTCCACTCCGGTATCTTCCATGGCGGTACTTGCAGGCAGTGTCCTGCCTGACGTATGGTAAGTCATCTTGAACTCTCTGCCTGCAAGGGCGGAGTGCGTACCGTCCTCATTGGGTTCGAACGACGCCATCAGTTCCTTGCCGCTAACAAGATCTTTGGCAGGATCAATTGTATAATCGTACCATCTGCCGTCTATATTATAGGCAAGGCGTATGTAATATATGCCGTACTTCTTGTACACGGGAGACCCGTCTGCCTTCACGGACTCCACCACCGGACTCCCAGTGTCGTCGAGCAGCCTGCGGATACGTACACGAACGTCATATACATACAGATCCAGTTTCGGATAGACATTGTCAAAAATGAGAACCTTTGTCAGCTTCGGCTCGTCCGAGCTCTCACGCGTGTCAATGAGGCTTTCAGCATCAAACTCCTTATATCCTTCCAATGTCAGACGGGTGTCTGTCTCGACATTGCTGCCTGATGCTGTCTGCACCGTGATGTTTCGGGTGCCGCCGCGGACGATATAGCAGTTTGCGGCTTCCTCGGTGCTCCTGTTCACTGTGGCGATGCCGACGTTGGCTCCTTCTTCAAGCGTAACCGGCATTCCAAGCGTCAGATTTTTGCCGAAATGCACCGTCCGGATTTCCCAATCTATATGGTATTCTACCTCAAAGGCACTCGCAATCACACTGAACGCCGAGAGTATGTCCACGCCGGCGAAGGAGCAGGTGGCGGAGGCTGCCACATCACCTGTCACCACGTATGTCATCTCCATACCCGCCTGCTCCCTGATTATATCCATAAGCCTCCCGAGAATCCCGCCGAGATTGCCCACGTATGTCCAGTCGGTCTCATAAAGCCATTTCTCACTGTCGTACGCACTCTTTGTCCGGAACAGACAGGGCACGTACGCAAGCTGCATCTTGGGGTGCTGGAACTCCGGCTCGTAGAGATATTCCACTTCATTGCGTGATGTCGGACGGTATTCACTGTACAAAGTGTACCGCACACTTCCCTCCTGAAACGGCATGATATAAGCACCCACAGGCAACACGGCACACTCCGTGTCTGACCATGACAGCTTTACATAATCAGATTTCATCAGTTCCTGAATATGGACCGCCGAGGATGTTATCACCACATCTTCCATAAGTATCGTACCGTCCGGATTGTAGATATTCATCATTTCCTCCTGTCATTTGGATTAGGTTCTGTCAGTGTCAGCGTAAACTTGGCGAGCTGGCCGTTATAATATGTCAGAGACTCACAGGACTTGTACCTGCATTTATAAATCACACCCGGCTGGTAGACCGTCTCTATGTCTACCTCGCCAAAGGCGAGAACCTCATCACAGAACCGCGCATATATTTTGTAAAATTCCGCCTTGGAAGCGGCATGGACGGCAATCTTCAGACTCACCGTCCGCTCTTTCTTGAAAACCTTGGACGGGTCTCGCTTCACTCTTGTTCCATGCTCCGACCTTGAGGTGTTCGTAATATCTTCCTTATTCGGCGCAGGGGTCATCAGAGCCGCCAGTGCCGTCTCGTCAAGATATACGCCGTAATCAACTGACGGCCTGCCGTTAATGTAGCACTCTATCATAGTCTTGTCTCTGTTATTGTCCTTAACCTTGTCAGTTCCTCACTCATGGCGGGCAACACTGACGTGTACTCCGATATGCTTTCAAGATGCTGTGCGCAACGCTGCGTTAGGCTGTTGTTCTCCTCCACAAGGGAGAACCCTGCCGATATCCGCGCCGATATGTCTTTCGCACTGGCCGTCAGCTCCTCACTGAACATAATTGAACGCTCCACGGCTATCTGAACGGCCGTGATACGGCCTATAAGCTGGTCTGCCTGGTCTGCAGTTATGCTCCTGACGGCATTTGCGGTTGCCGACTGGGACGCGTTTCTGTCATACCCCATCTCCGCAGCAAGCTGGTTGCGCTCGTCTATCTTTTGACTGCGCATGTCAACGGCTTCCTGAACCAAGGCAGCAAGAGCTTCCTTGTCATTATTCTTCACAGCATCGGCATACCGCTTCTGCCATTTCTCCAGCCACTCGTTGAAGTCGTCGCCGAGAACAAAAGAATCTATCATGGCGGAGAAGAACATGTCTTCGATGGACTTGACGAAATCCTCGGTATCGCTCTCCATATCCGACAAGGAATCAAGGTAACTGTCACGCATGTCGGAAAAAGACGTGTTTGTAATCTTATCAATTACTTCCGTTGCCAGCTGCTCCGCCTCCTCCCTGTATTCGATCATCGTCTCAAGCACATTGCGGAAATCATCGTCCATGGCTGCCCATAAGTCGGAATACTCCGCACGGATGTCCTTCAGCTGCTCCGCACTCATGTCCAGCAGGTCATACAGACTGCTGATGCCTATTTCGTCAGCCACGGCATTCCATGTCCTGCCATAGGCTGACTTGTAGGAGCCTTGCCACATTCTGTAGTGTATCGAATGGGAACCTGCGCTCGAGCCGCTGCCAAGTGCGGCGGCACCCATCGCGCGCTGAGCGTCCACCTGCTTCTGTATCGTATCCTGAGCTTTGTTGTATGCCTCCATTGTTTCATAGACTCCGCGTGCTTTGTCTATGACATCCCTCTGGTCCTTAAGAACATCTTCCCACACATCGCACAGACTTGAATATTTGGCTACGGCTGCCTCCCATTCAGAATAGTCGGCACCGCCGATACCAAGAGCAGAGCCGAAATCGGCAATGGCGGAAATGCCCTTTGACAAAGCTCCGATATAGTTGCCACTGGCGAAGTCCGCAGCTGATCCCGAGGCATTATTGAATGCTGACAGACCGGAAGAAACCTTGTCGCCGAGGCTGCCGAGACCGATTTTGTCCAGCAGTCCGGGCAGTTCGTCAAGACCTTTCTGTGTGATGAATTCCTGAGCATCGGAAAACCAGTCTGCCATGGCCTGGGCAGATGTGCGCTTGGCCGCATCCGCAGCCTGACGTGCCTTGTTCGTGGCACTGATCACATTCTCACGTGCCTTCGCAAGACGTGCCTCGGCAACTGCCAGTTCCCCGGCAGCCGCACCGGCTTTATGCAGCCTGTCAAGTTCGTTGAAGGCGGCGGATTCTTTGCCGAGAGCGTTCCGGCGGTTGTCCTCTGCCGTATCCGCCCTTGCCGCAAGCCTGCGGTGCTCCTGTGTCCTCGAGCCGGTGAAGCTGAAAAGACCGCCCTTGTTACTGATTTCCTTGTTAAGCTCATCAAGACGGGACTGCACTTTCTCAATATCTTCTATTGAGGTAAGCGCACCGCTTGATATGAGATTCTGAAGCTGATTGCGTACACCGACAAGATACCCCTTGGTATGGATGGCGAGGTCGGAGAAGATATTATCCCAGTCTATCTGCCTGAAAATGTCTGTAGTGTCAATCTCACGGAGCTTGGCCTTAATCTCATCCTCTATGGATGCCACTTCCCACCCTGAGGCTCCGGCCTTGCGTAATCCGGCAATTTTCTTTTCGTATTCCTCGGCAATCGCAAGCCGTTGCTGTTCCATGCTGCCATACTCTTTCACATATGCAAGCATCGCCTGACGCTCGGCGCTGAGCTGTTCCCCGAGCGCGCTGTCATACTTGGCCTTTGCAGCCTTGATACGCTCACTGAGAAATTCCTGCTCTTCATCGCTGGGCTTGGCACCGCCTGTTTCCTTCTGCCACTGCCAGTAGCCTGTGTTCTCCCAGTTCTGCCCCTTCTCGCCGGCTTTAGGGTTCTGAACTTCCCAACGCTTGCGGGCCGCCTCCGTCTGAGCCCTGAGAATATCATCCTCGGCAAGTTCTATGGCGGCGAGTTCCTTCTGATAGTCAAGTTCTATCTGCCTGAGAGTCTTTGCCGCGCCGTCCTTCATCTGGTCGATACGGGCCTGTTCTGTCTGCAAGGCTATCTGGCTGCGTTTCTTGGAAAGTTCCTCCTCCTGTTCCAAAAGCACATCGTTGTATTTCTGCTGCTGGCTTGCCTGTTCCTTTGCGGCGCGGGTAGCTGCGTTGACAGCCTTATTCGCAGTGGAATTTGCCTTCGAATTATCTTTTTCTTGCTTGCCATAGACTGACTCATCCCATTTCTTCTTGGCCTCCTCGTAGTCTTTTCTCGCCTTCTCGGTCTCAGCTGCATCTGCCTTGGAGTTGTTGACAAGCTTCTCGTAGTTTGCCTTGGTCTTCCTGACTGCATCTGACAGCTCCTTTCTCGTCTGCCCATTGGTGGGCTTCGGGGTATTGGTCTGAGTTCCGCCTGCCTTGACTTTACTGTTTTCACCGAACTTTGCGCTAATGTCATTAAGTTCGTCATCCAGAACCTTCTGCGCGTTTTTCAAGCCTGTCAGCCACGCTTTTGAGTTACCGTAGTCAAACGTCCCTGCCAGTTTCGCCTGTATATTCTTGATAGTCTGCCCGCTTATCGTCCCTGTTTCGCGAAGCTCCTTGCGAAGCTCCCTTATCTGCTTCGTTGCTATTTCACCACCCTTCCTCTTTTTAAGGGCATCAAACAGTTTGTCGATATTTCCGGAATAACTGTCTCCATAAGCAGTGTACGCGGCCTCTTTTGCCGTCTGCATGGCTCTTGCCCTCGCAGCTTCGCTTGCAGCGGCCGTCACTGCCTTATATGCGCCTTCAACATCCTGCAGAGTGGCAATCTCGTTATTCAGCCCTTGCAGATATTGCCCGTATTGGCTGATAATATTGTCCTTCGCCGACTTATATTCATCAGTGCCGCTCTCTGCCTTGCGCAGCTTGTCAAACAGTTCGTCTATTTGCGCATTTTCCTTCGCAACTTCTGCTTCATACTTCCTCGTTACCGTATTAAGGAGTTCCTGTGCTTCAGTGGCACTGGTGGTTGCGGTTGCGGTTTTATAGAAAGCAACGGCCAGAGCACCAGCAGCAGCACCGACAAGAACATAAGGATTCATCAGCATTGTCTTATTGAGCAATGCCTGTGCGGTCCGCAGCAGCTGTATTTCCTTACGCAGAAGTTGCGTCTTGATGGAATGGCCTGCAGCGGAAGCAGCTGCAATATTGTTGGCTACAGAAACGAGCATACAAGCGGCCTTGTAACCTCCGAAAGCTCCTATACAGTGTGTCAGTGCACCTGCGACATCGTCAAAAGACTCTGCAAGCTTGTTCGTGAGTTCATAGAGATCATTTACGGCATTAACTACAGGTTCCTCTATCTTGGTACCTATGTCATTCATCAGCTTCTGCACAGCACCCTCCAGGTTGGACACGGCTCCGGCAAGAGTCTTCGACTGCGATTCAAGCATGCCGTTGAACTTGCCGCCCTCGGAAGTGGCTGACCGGAACGCGCCCTCAAGCATCTCCACCGTGATATTGCCCTTTGACATCTCATCCTTCAGCTCGGACATGCTTTTGCCTGTGGTCCTGCTGATTTCGGCAAGGGGATTGAAGCCTGCGTTAATCATCTGCAGCAGGTCCTGGCCCATCAGCTTGCCTGTTGATGACGCCTGTGCGAATGCAAGAGTGAGCGACTGGAACTTCTGGCTGTCACCCATCGACACATCGCCCAACTGCTGCAGCAACGGCATGACCTTCTCTGCCTCGATATTGAAGCCGAGAAGGGTCTGGGCTGCCTGCGCAAGGTCTTTCTCGAGCATCGGCGTAGACGTGGCAAAGGCTGTAATGTCCTCGAACATCTTCTTGCCTTTCCCAGAACTTCCGAGCAACGAAGAAAAGGAGACCTCAAGCTTCTGGAACTCGCTGCGCACGTTAATGACTTCGCCGGCGAAAGACTTTAGCTGCCCGACAGCGAAATAGGCAGCGACACCGGCTCCTATCTTTCGGAATGTCCTGTCTATGGCATCACCTGAGTCAGAGGCTGTCTGACCCAACTTGTCGAAGCGGGCATTGATCTCGGCCATCTGTCTGTCGAACATTTCCTTATCCACGAAAATGCTGACGCCATATCTCTGTGTACCGTCTGGTGATTTTGACATAGATTGCTTATTAATGGATTTCCTTTACCTTGTCTGTCGGCTCATCGGTGAAATTGTCTGGATTGTTCGCGTCAAGAGAGTCATTCCACTCAAACGTGTCTTTCTCCTTCTTGGCATCTCTCTTGCCGCCGCTCTTGCTGTCGTATACCGGAGTAGCGTGACTGTAGAGCATCACGTTCTGATAAGTCATATTGTGCAGCACATACTCCGGTGTGACACCGAGGTTCTTGCACACTCCCAGAACTAACGCCCAGATACTGTCGTTTGGCTTGCTTTCTTTGTCGGCATCAGCACATTTACCCTCGTCAGCGAAGTGATAATTCCGAAGAAAAAAGCTATATCAAGGGACTCTATGGCCTTCGCCACTATTTCCGCCATCTCCCTCGGGGAGAGTTCAAGCAGCACCTTCTCGGCAAGCTCGTCCGCCCTGCGGCGGCCTCTCCGGAAAATACGCGCCGACAGCCCTTTCTTCTCTTCCGCGACAACGGCCTGCGCCCCAAGGAGAAGCACGGCAACAATCCGCCCTAACGGCTTCATGTCCCTGGCGTTAGCAAGGACATGGTGAAGAATGTCCTCGTCCGCGTTAATACTGTACGGCAGTGAAGACACTAACTCACTGACCATGATGATTGTCCCTACCGTCGGCTTCGGCATCCGGTACTCTTCCTTACCAATTTTGATGACTGCCGGCTGTTGCAACACAGCCTCTGATGTTCTTTTCTCTATGCTCATACTGACAAATAAAGGGTGACGGCCGTCTGACCGTCACTCTGACAAAACATGACAATGACTATGCAAGCTCTGTGGTTGTTCTGAAACGCTCGTACCAGTAGTTTTCTTCGTCTCCGAGTTCTGACGTCTTAGTGATGGAGAAGGCAAGCGTACACTCGTTGCCTGTCTCCTCACCGAATGCAGGAGAGTAGGTTATCTGACACTTCGGTGCCTTGATACCCTTCGCGCCTTTGTGCTTAGGAGTGATTACAATGGAGAAGTAACCTTCTATATAGTGCGACCTGACCTTCCCGCTTTCGTCTGAGATGCCGAGAAGCTCAAGAAGCTCGTCTGAAGGCTCGACAACCGTTGTGTTGACGGTAAGCTGTTCCTCCGGATACTCGCGCGCAATAAGCTTGTGACCTGATGCGTATGACTCCAGTGCGGTTCCAAGGTCTGATGTAAGTGCAGTGGTCTTATCCTTTACCCTGCCGACCTCCGTAAGCGTCTCTGCCATGGTGTCGCCTGCCCCCATCTTACCTATTTCGATCTTGCACTGCGCCCATGCCATTACGACTTTTTTTTCTTCTTCCATAACTTTTATTTTTAAATGAATATGTATCTTTCATATGTTATTAAAGCGGACAGCTGCGACTGCCTGATGTCTTCCAGTTCGACTGTGCTGGGAGTGGAACGGTAACTGAACAGATATTCGGAATCGTTGCCAAGCTCCATGAGCAGCTCCGTAAGCTTCACTTCAAGCTGCTCAATCCTTGCAATGTCGGGTATCAGCGCCGAACGGCAGCCTGCACTGGTATAAGGCACATATATATGTACATAAACCTCGCCGCTCTGCAACTGCCCCTCCATTCCTGAAAGGAAGGCAACGACGCAATCCTCTTTATCCGAATCCTTGGGGCGCATGCCCTTACGGTACACGCCACCGCCGATGGAGCCGTTCATGCAACTCTTGACGATACGGAATACGTCTCGCTCTATCTGTGTCGATGTCTTTCTCATTCATCGGAAATTTTCTGTACTTTCAGGCCTGCATCCTCAAGCATCTTTTTTGCAGTACGGTCAACCAGGACTCTTGCCGGCGAAAGAACCTTATAGCCCTTACGCTCCAACTGCTCTGCATAGTCCATTCCGGCAACGATGTGCAGGCTGACATCGCCTCTGCGCTTTTTAGAGAGCTTGTCGAGCATTTCGCGGCCTGCCGAGAGACCTTCATAGCCTTGCTTGTACAGTTTCTGTTCTCCTACTATCCTTCCACTCCTGCTGACCACGGCATAGCCGATAGACGAGCGGAGATTGCCTGTCTGGTCGTGGTAGTCTCTGTGGTCACGGGCTGCCGTTGCGGCATCCTCACCTACATAACAAAGGATATTCTCTGCAACAACACGAGCCTGCTCTGCAGCCTTCTTACGTATACTTGGAGGTAGCCTGAACGAAGGATTTTTAGGTTTAATACCCATCATACATAAATTTTCATTCTGTCCATAAGGATGCTCTTGACCCTCGATACACTGTACTCGCCAAGCTCTCTGCCGTGACGGGTCAGGCGGACAAGCTCGCCGGCATGACAGGCACGTCCTTCGACAAGCACTTCGAAAGTCCTTGCCGTATATAGGCCTCCCTCGGTGCGGGTGCGCCTGTCCTCCGTTATGTCCTGGATGAAGCATTCCACTGGCGTGCTCCATTCCACAGGCACCGCTAAAGGCTCCCCGTCATCGTTGAACAGCGGCTCCGAAGGCAACTTGCCGAATGATATTGTGCCGTTTATCCTCATGCTACCACATCCTTGAACCGTTTGTTACCGTTGCCACTCCTTGTGCCAGCTCGTCTGCCTCAAGACCGTATCTGTTGCTCCAGTACAGGATATTGCGGTTCAGCTGCGACGTGTCCCTCGCCACACTGATACCGCCCTCGGAACGGGAGGTCTCCACCCATCCCTTGACAATCTCAATCGCAAGACGCACGATGCCGGCGGAGAAATCTCCTGATGTCGGCGCGTCGGGGTGCATGTCATTGCTTACAAGCAACGCCACGGCAACGTCGTCATCGACATAGCACGTGTTGCATATAGCCTTGCATACGGCCCTGAGGTCAGATTTCGCTGTTCTTGTCATATTACTTCTCTCCCTTGAGGTTCAGGTTGAAGATACCGCCAATCTCCGTGATGACGGGGAGTGACAGCGACTCCGCCTTGGCAAACTCGGTGAACGGACTGTTTTCCTTCTCGCCTACAGACCATTGGGCCACGCGTATGCGGCCGTAGTTAGAATAGGACACGCCAGGCGACGGCTTGACCTCTGAGTCTGCAAGCGCATTCTTGATGACACCAAGCTTGCCGGACGGTACAAAGACCATGTTGTCGGCATTCCACGGCTTGATGGAAGGAGCGTCCTTCGTTATCTTGACAAGCCTCTTTATCGGACGGAACGCCGGCAGCCCGTTGGACTGCATGAACGCATTGAGATCCGTAAGGAACCGCGGTGTGGCATAGTGGTCCGTACCGTTGAGGATGAGCTTTATCTGACGGGAGCGGAGCATGTAGTTTATGACACTCTGGTCCACAAGAATCTCGCCGATGTCGCTCTTCTCGCTTGCCAGCTCCAGCATCTGCTGGATGTCTGCGAAACAGTCCACGGTGTCCAGATTATCTTCCGTCCACGGCTCCGTGACTGTCGCCATGTTCTCCTCTGGCATCTTGTAGTCCACCTTCTCATACACACCGCCGAGCGGGTTGTTCTCACGGGTAAACTCAAACTTTCCTTTATTTGACAGAGCTGTGAGGAATATGAGGTCGAGCTTGTTCTGAACGGCCTTGACCGGATCAGAAACGGTCTTCCACATCAGCTTTATGAGCTCGTTGCGCACGGTGGCCGGGCTGATGTATTTGGAATCCTTCAGCGCAAGTATCTTGCGGTACTCCTGAACCGTCAGAGGACGGGTCATGGCATGACGGTATACCGAACCGGGATATGTCTCTGCACCGTCTGTGTCCATCACCGGCTCATTGGAATTGTCACCGACGGTGGCTGCGGTGACTGACATGTTGTATGTACCCATAAGCTCCTTGAAGTCGAGCTCTATGGTCGGGGTGTCCCAGTCAAGGAACTGGTCATAAAGCACGTTGTCGTAAAGCCGTACGTGCTTCTGCGTCGCTCTGTCAAGACGGGCGGTCACAACCCTGGTGAGCTCGCCGAATATCGAGCTTGTAGTAAATTCTGGCATTTATCTTTCCTCCTTACTGTGAAATAAAACGTATTTGCGGATTGGTCTTCATGTGGAAACCTTCCTCTGCGACCCACTCCTTAGGGAACTCCGGCACATTATCGCGGATGACAAGGACATCGTAAGCGGCATCAAGGCTCTCCGAGCCCTGGGACTTCCACTCCTTGTCCGCGCCTACGACGCAGTTGGGAGTGTAACGCGACTTAACTGCTTCTCCGTCAGCAACGCCCTCGACGATGAAGTCGTCCTTGACAAGACCCGTAAGTGCCTTGTCGAACGTGATGATGTCGTATGCGTCATTGCTGCGGTCTATGTCCTTCACCGAGACAAGTGCATCGCCGCCGTACTTGACGACCTCGTCGCCTATCTCAAAATAATTGTCCTTGGCAACGCGCGGTTTCGTTGCCGTGCCGCCCTCCAGTATCTTGCCGACCTTGACAAGTCCGCAGGACATGTTGTCAAAGTCCACCTGGATAAAAGCACCGCGCTTGATGACGGAGCCGATGCTGATGCGGTTCTCAACATGAAAACCGCCCGGGAGCATCTTGGCCTCGCCACGCCAGAACGCCTGCTTGCGTCCTGTGTAGATTGTTCTGTCGAATGTAACGCCCATTTTTCTTGAAAATTTAAATTAATCTGATTGTTCCGGGTATCGGCTGACGGCAGGAAACCAAGAGCCTCCGCCTCATACCCCGTCACTGTTTCCCGAACTGCGAGAGCCATGTGTCCGCCTCCGCCTCATACTGGGCATCCGTGCGGGACTGCTGGTTTCCATGCTTCGGCAGGAGGTCGTTGTTGACAAGGTCCTGCTTGAACGATGCCAGCTCTGCCTCAAAGTCTGCGTCATCGGCAATGGAGATGCGCTTCATGAGGTACTCGGGAATGCCTAATTCCTTCGCCTTGTCGGTAATGGCGCGGATGCGCTCTGCCTTGGCGCGCTCTGCCTTTAGCGTCTCGTTCTCTGCCTTTATGGCATCCAGCTGTTCCTGATTGGCCTTGCGGAACGCCTTGAACCATGAGGGCTCGTCCGGATCATCATCGTCATCGTCCGTCTTGGCAGCCTTGACCGCCTTGCCGTCTTTCAGACCGTGCTTTTTCTCGTAGTTCTTGACTGCGGTCTTCTGCGCATCATCCGCGCGAGAGTCGCCGTAGCTTGTGAGTACGTCTTGGAATGTCACACCGTCAACAGCCGTTTTGACATCCGCCTCCGTGGTCGCCGTCTTTGCCAGCTTCAATGCCAGCTTTTCCAGTATCTTGCCCTCAACCCCGTCAAACTTGGTCTTGAGAGCATCTAAAATCTTTTCCTTCATCGTATACTAATTAGTTTACAATGCAAAGATAGAAAGAACAAAAGACAAGACAAAAAAAATATGGAAAATTCAACTGACAGCACGTGTCAGTAAAATTTTCCATCACTCATAATAAAATTGCTTATCGTCTCACAAAACGACATTCTTGCTCATACGCTTGATGATGCGGAACAGCGTACGCTCCGATATGTTGAACTCTGCGGCGATGCAGGCAACGACGAACGCTTTCTTCTGCCCTGCACTCATCATGTCCGTAAATCGCTCGTATATCTCGATATTCGTCTCATCGGATATGTTCACACCGGAACGCCTCGCTGAGGCGAAGACAGATCGGTTAACCTTCAAAAACTCATAATGTGTCATAAGCCGGAATTTCAGTTAAAACGCCTCCATGATTGCAATGCTCTCGTCCGCATCCGACGTCCACCGCATCACGCCGTCCTTGACAAGAATATACTGCGGCAGGCCTGTATAACGCACCTCACCGTCCGTAAATATCGGCTCAGCGACCTCATAACCGCTCCACATCCCAAGATACCGCACATCGTGATAACCTGCCTCCCGAGCAAGTTTTTTCACCGCTCCCAAAACTTTTTTCTTCATTTATTTGGTAATTTGAATACTTTTTCATAAATTTGCAACATAAATCCTTTGGTGGAGGGCGGAATTTGATCCGCCGGGCATTAAATTGCCACTGCCAGAGGATTTATTTTTTCATTATAAATCCAGACAAAGAAGTAATTTTGCAGTGCCATGGATAAATACGACTTCTATAAGGAGAACGAGGGCGACACCATTTATTGGATGGATAATGTAGATAGTATCGGCGAACACCTGTTTAGCTTCGACAAAAAGAAGATATACAACCTATTCGCCGACTATCCCCACAACCTCACGAGTGAAGAAAAGCGCATCTTTGATAAAGAAAACCCATATTGGGCTGACTTCTTCAAAGATAGAAAGTAACTGGGATGGTCATTTTTCAGACCCACCCATTCCTTTCCTTTGTTTTTTGGCTTCTGTATTGATGTAACCAAGCATCTTGCGGAAGCCATTATTGTTTTTCAGCACCTCAATATCAATTATACAATCCTTTGTCTGATATTTGCGACCTCCAAACGTATGAGATTTTTTTGCTCCGAACCTCCTTTTTAGTATATCCGTATTCAACGGCTTAAATCCGTTGCTGGTTGATGATTGGAGTTCGAGGTATTCCAACACGCCATCAACTCTTCTAACGACTGCTGCGTGTGCGCCACAAGTGAAATAGTACATCCGTCCATCTTTCGTGTTTTTCAGCAGATCTTTGGCTTTCCTAAAATCGTCCGTATGCTCAACGACAATTCCACCTACTTTTTCCGCAATATCCATAATGACACTTGAACGGCTGAACATACTACGGCTCACACCGTCACGGAAATCAAGAACATCAAACCCACAGACATTTCCTGCGTAGGCGAATGCTAATGACGAACAAGAGCCTTTGGTTAAATCTCCACCGCCAACCCTTGATATTATCTCCGTTTCGGATAACTGTTTATGCAATTTCTCAACAGTAAGATATTCAACTTTTGCATCTGTCAAAGTCTTAATTACGCTATCTAATGCCGACTCTTTGCCGAGGATACGGTTCACTCTATCAATGTTGTCGCGGAGGAAATACGGGAGTGCCTTCGCCCTCATGATGCGGTCATTGTTTGTGTCAACCCAGTCCCTGAACGCCTTAGGAACAGTGCGCACCTCGTTCACTGAACGGAAACCGGCATTGGCCGCATCATTGCCCGAAAGGATGTTTCTCTGCATCTGTATCATCTCTTCCCTCGTGCAGAGAATGGGAACGACATAGCAACGGCACTGGGGATGCCATGCGGAGAACTTGAAGTCCTTCGGGTAATCTCCGCACAGAATGTCGCAGACGTCCTCCGAAGGATGGTTGTTCGACTTGCTGATGCGCATGCCTACAACAAAGTCCATACGCTGCCACCTGTCCTCGTCAGCGAGTCTGTAGGCGGCATTTGTCTCCGTCCTCGCCAGACGCATGGCGTTCTTGTACGATGAGCGGTACACGCCCTGCCCCGGATGGAACGCCTTTGCCGCCTTGCTCAGGCGCAGCTTGCCGTCTGCACTCCGCACTCTGCGGTACAGCCTCTCGGGCTCCTGGAGATACTGGCGGACACGACGGCTCATCGTGGAGGCGGACACTCCCTCGCCAAGAGAGACAGTAACGGCGTTCTCAAGCTCCGTACGCAGGTCGCCGGTGTACTTCCATACCTTTTGACTGAGACTGAGGCCTCCGAAACTGTTCTTGCGCTTGAAGAACTGATCCATAGACCGGCGGTTGCGCTCAAACAGACGGGCAAAGGCATCCTGCTCCATGCATCCCTCGCCGAATGCCGACGCCACCATGGCATCGCACGAGAGATTGGCATACTCCCATTCAGCTTCGACACCTGCCCTTATCTCCTGATACACCCTGGAATACAGCTGGCGTATCACCACCGTCGCCTCGTCACGCACGCCGATATTGTCCGCAAAGCGGAACGCCTTGCCGCTCGCATCGTCCTTTACCTGACGGGCAAGCTCAAGCAGCCGCTCAACCGCATGGTCATAATATGCCTTCACACGCCGGGCATATTGCTCCTGACGGACGAACATCTCCCGTGAATACTTGTCTGCAATGTCCTTACTGCCTGCCATGACTATAACACCAATAAACTACAACCCTAAAAAGACACCTACTCCGCCATGCCGCCGTCAGTGAGCGCCTGCTGCATGAACATGTCCCGCTGTGCGGCATTCGCTTCCTCCTGCTCCTTAGAAATGCGCTCAAGCTCGGTATGAGGGTCCTTTGTCAGCGGCGACTGCTCCACGGCTGACTCCCGCGACTGGATGCCGCCGTCAACAGCCTTGACAAGACAGTCCACCATATCTGCAATGTCCTCACCGAAAGGTTCCTGAAACTCATGCGTGAGCCGCATCCTGCCGCACTCTTCACTGAGCGAGACGTCAAGCACGTTGCCGATGATTGACTTAATGAGGCTTCCCGCACGCTCCATGAGCTCGTCATGCTGTTCCCTGTGCTTCTGCGCCTTGACCGACGCAAGAATCATCATCTGCTTCAACGCCTTGCCGGAGACGTTGCTGAGCGACTTCATGTTCTCAAAGTCGATGTTCGGAGTGAAGGTCTTGCTGAGAATATGGTTCTGAAGCTGCTCAATCTCTTTCTGCTTGGACTCCGGAGCACTGTCCCATGTCAGGTAATAGGCGGCCTTGCTCGCATCCACGTTATCGCCTTTCGCTATCCATGTCTTGTTGTCATCTTCCTTGTCCGGCATCGAGTTGATTATGTCGGCATGGATTATCAGCTGAGGATCCGCGAAATAGTCGTTAGTGTCCGCCGTATGGCTGTTGATGTACTCCTCACGCTCTATCTGAGGCTCCACACCCGCCCATTCGGCCTCCTGACGGCAGAGAATGACGGGGATCTTTCCTATTTTGTTCTTCTCCGGCACTATATCCCATCCGCCTGCTCCTTTCTTGCAGTGCCAGATGATGTCAGGCAGGAACAGGTCGAAATGCTCAACGGCAATGTCTCCCTCCGTGACGGTATAGCCCCATCCGACACTCAGCAGGTTCTCATACTGGTCCCAACGGCTGTATATCCTGTCGCCCTTCTCATGGCTCAATACCCTTATCTGACAGCCGGGACTGCCGTCATCGGCGCGGAACACGCGGAAGAGCATGGCCGACTGCGTGTATGCTCCGGCAAAACGCTTCATCTGACGAACCTTGGAGTCGAAATGCGTGCGCGCCAGGAACTCGTTGAACGCCGCGAAAGCCCTCTCCGTACCCTCGGTGCCGCATCCCCACTTGACAGGCCTGCCATAGAGGAACACAAGGGCAATCTCGTTGATGTACCGTGGGTAAGGAATGGGCAGACGCCACTGCCTGACGAATCCTACACGCTGACCGTCAGCATTCTCGATGACCTTCCCTTGCCTGTTTGGGTCCATGACGATGCTGTGTTCCCTGGGGTCGTACATTCTGGCGGCTTCCATGGTCTGCACCTGCCTGCTGTCCATCTTGGACATCACACCGTCAATGTCACCGGCCTTGACCAGTTCATCGAAATCCTGATTACGCCCTGCTGCGGCGTTGAAGAAATTAATAAGTGAATCGAACATATATTGACTGTTTAATCATAACTGTATACCCCCATGACCGTGCAACTACCTTCCCAGCATGCGCGCCCAGTTCTTCGGCAACTCAGCATCACTGCTGTCAAAATAGTTTATGCAGTAGCCGAGGATGTCTACGAACTCATCATGAGGCATGGAGGGAAAACCGCAGACCTCGTCGAGGAACGGCACGTTCCACGCTCCCTCGACAAGCCACACCCTGCCGCACTCCACAGGGGCGGATACCGCCCTCAGACGCACTTCCTTGCTGTCCCTCGGCGAAGGTGTACGGGTGACATTGAGGTCCGTGCCCTTTTTCAGCATCTGCACGACGCTTTCGCCGTTCGCCTTAGGCTCCACCCTCAGAGTGCTTTCCTTGCTGCCGTGGTTGTTCCGCATGAACTCTGGCAGGAAGCGAAGAAGATCGGGCATCTCCTTGTACATCTTGACTGCGTTGATTATGTAGATGTCGTTTTTTATCCTGCATGCGGCAAGAATGCCTGACGGGTCGTTGTCCTGACCTGCTTTTTTCTCACCGTAGGCGGTGTCGAGGAAGAAGTGAACCGGCTCGCGGAAGCGCAGGGCATTGAACTCCCCTGCGGAGATAATGCGGAACCAGTCCCGCTTGACGATGTTGCCGCCCTCGACGGTTGGATGCTGCTGGTACAGGGCGGTGAACTCCCGCGGAGCCCTCTGTCTCTGCTTCTCCAGCTTGGCGAGGGAGTGGCGGCTTTCCCATAAAGCCTCACCGGACTTGCGGCCGGAATACCCGCCGTCACTCTCTTCCTCGCATATCGCGGGGATTGACAGCACCTCCCACTCGCCCGGCTCCGTTGCGAGGATACGCCCGGCAAGGTCGTCCTCATGCCAGCGTGTCATAATGAACAGCTGCCTCGAGTTGTTGTGCAGGCGGGTCGTGAGCACGGAGTTGTACCAGTCCCACACCCTCTGCCTGTATGTCACTGAGTAGGCCTCGGTGGCATCCTTCACCGGGTCGTCGATGATGGCTATGTCGACAGGGGTGCCCGTCAACGAGCCGCCGACACCGACGGCCTTGTAGAATCCATCATGCCCGACCATCTCGAAGATGTCCACGTTGCGGAGATACCCTCTAACGTTCGGACGAACGTTAGAGCCGTTAAGATAGGTCTCGGGGAACATCTTCCTGTACTCCGGAGAGTCCATCGTGCGCTGGATGGAACGCGAGAACTGCTCGGCAAGGTTTGCCGAATAGGAACAGCCGACAATCTTCAGGTCGGGATTCCGGCCGAACGCCCATGCCGGGAAGTTGCGGGAGACAATCTCGCTCTTGCCGTGCTGCGGAGGGACGAAGACCATCAGGTTCTTTATCTTGCCCTCAAGCAGCTGCTGGCATTTCTCGGCAATAAGCCTGTGAAACCACTGGAGGTCGTATCTGGGATTGGTATAGCACAGGAACATCGGGAGGGAACCGCGTGCTTTGCGCATCAGCCTCTCCTTCTCCGCCTCAAGCAGCATCCTCCGTATGTCGTCCTTGCATGCGCACATCCGTCAGCTGTCCTCGTTAAGTCTTCTGAGACGTTCAATCTCCGCGTCAAGAGCATCGTCAGGCATCTCGGAATAGCTTTCTTTCAGGTTCACCTCCGTCGGCTTGTCCCAGCCGAGCATCCTTGACAGACGCTCCGTTGCCCTTATGCGATCATACAGCTTCACGCCTGACATCTTGCCTGTCTGGCGGTCGTACACTATCTCCTGAACGCATGCGGACATCTCCGCCGTCCAATCCGGCAAGGGCCTTAGAACACCTCTCTCGTCATAAAAATCCTTCTGTGTGACCGCAAGCATGGGCTTCAGCGACTTCACGGCATACTCACGGCTGAGCTCCGCCTTGTGCTGAGCCTCCTCACGCATGCGTGTGAGTATCGTCCGTATATCGTCTCTCTGCAACAGCTGGTATGCTTTGTTCGCCACGCTCACGGCTTTCCATTTAACAGAATGCGGGTACACTTCCCTGTATGCCTCCGCGGCATCCTTGCCTTCCACTATAAGCGAGGCGAACTTCTCATACTTGTCATTGGTTCCTTTTCTCTTTCCCATACACAAAATATGTATACCTGTATGCAAAGGTAATATATTTAATTTATATTTCAAAATAAATAAGCATTTTTATATTCCTATAGTAAACTGTAACTACTACAACGTCCGGTATCCTCCTCTATTACAACAAACGGCATTTGCATAAATTAAAATGTTAAAAAAGTATTTTACTACAAAAAAGTGTAGTAAAAACTTGCACACTACACAAAAATGTAGTACCTTTGTATTGTTAAAGAAATAAACATTATGAAAAGAAAGAAAACAATTAAAATGGAGGTTACCCAGGAAGAAGAAGAACTCATCAGAACAATCAGGAACTACTGCAAAAGTTACCCAAACGGACATCCCGAACTGCTATACTATGCAGAGAAGCTCTTCAGCATCATGATTGACATGCCAAAGTGATTAACGAAGATTCCCCCCCCTTGGGGTGGTGGGGGGAATCAAAAAACAAAATATAATGGAAAATACGGAAAAAGAAATGCAAAAAAATGTCGTTAGCGACATGAAAACACGCTTGTCTGATATACTCATATCAATATCATGGCGTGACTTGTCACGGACTTATTTCAACAGGTCAGCCTCATGGTTCTACCATAAGTTTGACGGAATTGACGGCAACGGCGGTGTCGGCGGCTTCACGCCTGATGAGGCTGACAAGCTGTACTGTGCGCTCAACGATCTGGCCGACCGTATCCGCAAGGCGGCTGAAAATATAAAGAAACAGTAATGTTTTATTTAACGCAACGGCCTCGGTTTTATTAATTGTACCGTTCTCACCAAGTCTCTGCCAGGCCGTCAGAGCACCGAGCCTCCCGCGTCTCTGCGCAGGAGGCTTTTTGTATGTCCCCACAACAGACAGAATGCCTATATCGTGTTGCATGAGTTGAAAATAACTGTCAAATCTTACTGTTATTTATCGCATATTTGTTATTAATTACTACTTTTGTTTTGCAATATTGTTTTTTTTTGATTACCTTTGCGGTGAAACTTAAAAACGAGAAGGAGTGTACTTATGTGTATCATCAATGAAATCAAGTCTTTTGTAACCCATGGTGCAGAGACTTTGCGTAAGTCTTCCAAAGGTCATTACGACTGTCAGACTGACGAGGTGAAAAAAATACGCCATGAATTGCTTGAGACGCAAACAGGCCGCGCAGACGATGCCGCAAACCTCCGCAAGGACAGGGAAAAGGTAGGTCATGACGTACGTGTAAGTTGGGATAAACTGATTCTTGAAAATGGCTAAGCAGTTAATAAACAGAAAAGAGACTAACGTCACCACACAAGGGGGCATCGGCCGTCAATATGAACAGATCGTCACTGTTGACGATAACCTGTTGCCGTCTCCAAAAGAGCTGGAAGAATACAAAAACGTCGACCCGCGCATTATAAGTTTCCTGTTGGACTCTTCAACGAAAGAACAGGAACACAGGCATAAATCAGAAAATGAGAAGCTGGAGCTGCTGAAGATTTCCGAACGCCGTGTAACCGTCATGAATTGGTGAGGCATGTTTTTTGCTTTCCTGACAATGTCTTTTTTCATCGCGTTGTCTGCGCTCGCTTTATATTTAGACAAGCCGTGGTTTGCTTGGCTGAGTGCCGGTGCGACAATGCTAACGGCAATGTCTTTGTTTATCGGGAAGGGCAAGCAGAAAAGATAAGATTACGAAATACTCATATGATCCCCCGGCAGAAGAACCCTGTCGGGGGATTTTTTTCTGTTCCCGCAACAGGATACAAAAGAAAATGCCGCTGTCTCACGACAACGGCACCCTTCTTTATGTTCTGTTCAAAATTACAGATTCCGCGCCTGCAAGGCTTCCTGCCTCCTGCGGGCCTCAATGATTGTTATTTGCGCCTTGCCAATCTCGCAAAGGCCGTAAATCTCGCATGCAAGGCCTCTCAGCCAGCGTTCCGCTTCCTCGTCCTCCGCTTCCTTTGCGTTGGCTACGTCTCTGGCTACGGTGGCATAGATGGCATCAAATACTCTTTCCATTATGCCGTCAACGCCGAAAAAGGATATGAGGCCGTCAACTGATTTCGTTATCTCTGTATTTGCTATATTCTGATTTTCCATTTTGATGCTGTTCTTTTGAGTTAGTTGGACTTGTAATAGGTTAGTTGCTGCCGAGGAGGCTATGGACGAACGCACGCCCTGCCTCGGTGAATACGGTGTATGAGCTTGTGCCGATGCTGCCGTCGTTGCGCGTGAACTGGTGCGTGCGCATCTTCGTGTAGCCCTGATCTTGATATTTTGCGGTGAGCATCCACGTGCCGGACTGCTTGAACATCACCTTGCGCTCCTTCAGGGCCCGGTGGAACTTGGCGGCATCCATGCCCACCTCCTTGGCTATCTGTGTGGCGGTGTAGGTGTTGACCGACTGCAACACTTCATCAACGTACTGAACTTTAGGGGCTGCTTTCTGAAGTTCCCTGGACTGGGACTCGATGGTCTCGGACTGACACTCTATCCGCCGCTGTGCGTTCTCCAGCTGCTCAGCCTGACGGGCTGCAAGCATCAACGCCTCGGAGTAGCTCTGCGGCACCTGATAACCACCGCTGTGCTTCTCTGTCTCCAGTTCTTCCAAGCGGTTGATGATTTTTGCACGCAAATTCGCATCGTAGCCCGACGCCAACAAAAGGCAGTCTCTCTTCGTCAAGTTGTAGCAGGAACTTTGCCGGTTAGATTTGTCCGTGTACGAGGTTAATTCAAAATTGAATGCACCTCTATCTTCAAGCTGTTCAAGGAGATTGCGAATGTCGCGCATGATATTCGAATGCTGTTTTCCGGTAATTTCAGCAATCTGCAAGGATGTGATGTAATCCATTTCGGAGGATTGCGCCGTTGGTTGCAGGGTACTATGCTTCCCCGACAAACAAAGTTGCTTCTGGTTGGACATTGTATAACATTGTTTGTATTATAGGGACAATAGAAAACGGTTTCGCCTGTCCCTTTGTCCTACACCAGAAGCGGCAGTTATGGCCATTAAGCCATATCAAGGGGGTACGAAACCGTTATATGTTGACCGTCAAGGCATAAAAAATGCCGAAACGCATTTGTTCGGCTGCCATCCAGCCGCTTCTGAAAATAGGACATTGCAAATGTACTCATTTTTTTTCGAGTTTGCAAAAAAGTGCCACCTATATTAACTTTTTTTACACTTACCATGCCGACCTCCTTGGCTATCTGTGTCGCAGTGTAGGTGTTCACCGACTGCAACACCTCGTCGACGTACTGAACTTTAGGGGCTGCTTTCTGAAGTTCCCTGGACTGGGACTCGATGGTCTCGGCTTGCATGGCGTTGTCGGCTTCCAGCTGCTTCAACCGTTCTTCACGCTTGGCGAGTGTCACCTGTGCAATGGTTAGTGCGCGCGCCATAATCTCCTCCGGCGTGTCGTCTGACTTTGTGGCAAGATAACCACCTGACTTGCGGATGGAGGGGAGGACTTCTTCACATACCCAATCTTGAAAAGCCTCAGCATCGGTTTTTCTTGACTGGAATATACATTTGTAAAGGTTTGCTTCGTTGATGTAAGTCATTGACTGAACGCCACCTTGCGTAAGGGTATCGGCAATGGCGACACCCCTTGGAGATAGTCTTGATTTAACATCACGTGGATTTTTCAAATCAAGCGCCTTACATACATCATTAAGGCAAAATAATGGTTCTTGATTTTCATTAAGCGCAATACGGATTTCACCGAATTGAGAATTGTTGAACGTCTGAACGTTCTGTTTCGCGTGATTGAACATATTTAAAAAACATAAAAAAGTACCCGCCTTTCCTGCTGTTCAAACCACACGAGTGAGTTTTGTGCGCCATTATAGCTAACACACAGGGGTACGGGTACAATTATATCTTTTCTCAAAGTGCTATACAAAAATAGCCCTCAGTTTTATTTGAGAGCCTTGCATCGCTCTCGTATGGTTTGAACATTGCAAAATTACTCATAATTTTTCGATTATCAAAAAAAGAATTAATTATATTAACTTTTTTTATAGTTGTCGACGTACTTCACTTTGGGGGCTGCTGATTTGATTTCGTTGGTAAGATATGTGTTTTGCTGCTCAAGCATAGCCTTTTCTTGCTTGGCTTGCTCAAGACGCTTGTTCAGCACTTGCAACGCATAAGCTATAGCCTCATCGTCATTGCTAACGGTGGTAACACCTGTTATCAGCAATTCTTTAATTCGGTCATTACACCAAATCGCAAATGCCGGGCTTAGCCAACGGGCAAACTCCAAAGCTACGTCCTCGTGCATCCAGGTACCTTGCTCGCCAATGCCACCCTGTGTGATTATCACCAACTCCGTTAGGCAAATCTACCTAACGGCTGATAATGAGGCAATAAACTCTTGCGATTGTTTTGTTCTTAACCAGTCTTTGGTCGTTTTTCCAAACGGCTTCGCCATCTGAGTGGCATTTACCATAACACTATCGCCTTTCTGAAAAGCAATAGGACTTCCGTTGTATTGGAAGGTTTGTTCTCCTTGTTTTAGCATAATAACAAAATATCCGTGGGTGGGTGCTGCTAAAACAAGGGCTTGCGCCATTATTGTATACCATTACTGATACACTACACCTCCACGGATTTTATTTAATATTTTCTTTCTCGCAACTTTATACAAGTGTTGCCCTTGTTTTAGCATTGCAAATTTACTGATTTTCTTTGGCTATTCCAAGAAACTTGCTGTGTTTTTAATATTTTTTTTTGCAAAAAAGAAAGCCCCGGCGATTTGGATCGTCAGGGCATAAATGCAGACGAGATGTTAAAAATAATAAATACTACATTTTTGTTACACAAAAAACTTGCATATATGACGAAAATGTAGTATCTTTGCATTGTGAAATCAAATAATACATAACAAACGTATGAATTGGAATGAATTAAAAAGAAAAGCTGTCAAACACGGCTTTGTATTCAGAAAGCACGGCGGGAAGCACGATGAGTACTACAACCCAAAGACAAACGTTGTCATTCAGATTGAAAGACACTGGAACCAAGAGGTCAGAAAGGGACTCGCTGAGAAGCTGAGAAAAGAAATCGGGTTCTAACCCGATTTCTCCCCCCCCCCAAAAAAAACAAAAAATACATAACAAAAAAGGAAAGACATGGAAAGATTTATTGTATCAGTGGAAAAAGATACGGACGGCACATATATTGCCTACAATACTAACGGTGACGGTTTTGCCCTCATTGGCCGTGGAAATACAGTGTCGGAGGCCAAGGCTGATTTTGAAAATTCGATGAAAGAAGTTGCGGAGTCTGAATGTGAGAGAACCGGGAATATTCCAGAGATTCTATCCTCTGCTCCTGAATACAAATTCAGTATAACATCTCTGTTTGAGTATTATTCCGTATTGAACGTGAGTGCTTTTGCGCGATATATCGGCATTAACGAAACATTAATGCGCCAATACCGCAAAGGTGATACATATATTTCTGAGAAGAGATTACGCGAGATAGAAAACGGCATCCATCGTCTCGGAGAAGAATTAACCGGTTTGCGTCTTATTTGATTTCACAATTCCCGCAGCCGTGCGGAGGGCGTGTCAATTTTGCGGCATGCCCTCTTTTTTTTTGCCTTTTTAATGAAAATAATTTGAAAAATATTTGCGTATTTCAAATATTTTTAGTACCTTTGCAATGTAATCAAAAAGAGATTG
>JAMPFD010000022.1 GCA_023664625.1 Bacillota bacterium
GACATTGGAAACACAGATTACTCTATTCTAATTTCATCGAACTCACGTTATATTAAGTAGCTATTGATAATTATTTTATAATATAATGTTTTCTCACTAAAGCTTGTTCTTTTTTGTGAGTTAGTGCTTGTCACTCTGTCACAATGCCCGCATTGCTCCTTCGGTTCCGTGCACTAACCGCCTAAAAAATAACTGCGTTTTAGTATAAACTAATTTCCAACAGTTACTTACCTTATGCAGATGATATTTTTATATAAAAACTATAAAACATGATATGTAATATAAAATATTTTTGTACCTTTGCTGTAAATTGGTAAGTATAGAATTAAATATCAGATCTATAAAATTGTCAGATATATGTTAATTGTAACGTTTACAGATAATTATGTGTCATTGTAAAGTATGTTGCAATTGGAATATTGTATATCAAATACACGAGACTATGAAAGAAAAGAATGCAGTGATTATTTTGTCAGGCGGTATGGATAGCGTAACTCTCTTGCATGATTATAAGGAGCGTATAGCACTTGCAGTCACATTTGACTATGGTAGCAATCATAATAAGCGCGAAGCAGAATATGCCATCTATCATTGTAAGCAATTAAATATTGAGCATATCCTTATTCCCCTCGATTTTATGGGCAAATACTTTAAATCTTCTCTGTTGGAGGGGGCTGATGCTATCCCTGATGGACATTATGATGCTGATAACATGAAATCCACAGTAGTACCTTTCCGTAACGGCATCATGCTTTCCATTGCTTGTGGTTTGGCTGAGAGCCGGGGATTGAAATCTGTTCTCATTGCAAATCATGGAGGTGATCATGCTATTTATCCTGATTGCAGGGATACATTTATATCTGCTATGTCGGAAGCTATGACATACGGCACGTATGATGGTATTGTTGTGGAGGCCCCCTATACAACTATGACGAAGACGGGCATAGCACAGGTTGGCAAACGGCTTCATCTGGACTATTCCATGACATATTCTTGCTATAAGGGAGGAGAGGTGCATTGTGGCAAATGCGGCACTTGTGTAGAGAGAAAAGAGGCTATTAGTGGAGCCGGTATTTTGGATCCTACGGTTTATGAAGATTGAGTATGTAACATCGGACGACTATGTATTATGTATCAAAAAGAATGGAGATTGCAGGAAGCCATAAACTCTCTCTGTCTTACCCGTCAAAATGTCAGAATCTGCATGGCCATAATTGGATTGTGACAGTCTTTTGTAAATCTCCAAAACTTAACAAGGATGGAATGGTATGCGACTTTAAGCATATCAAGGACAAAATCCACGGTTATCTTGACCATGGAAACTTTAATGAACTGTTACCTTTTAATCCTACGGCAGAAAACATTGCCAGATGGGTTGCAGAGCAGATCCCTGAATGCTATAAGGTTTCCGTTATGGAGAGTGAAGGCAACTGTGCTGTCTATGTTGACGATAATATGAAGGAGGAACATTCTTTATGAGAGTGAATGAGATTTTTTATTCTATTCAGGGAGAGGGAATGCATACGGGTGAGGCAGCGATCTTTGTACGTTTTTCGGGCTGTAATCTTGAATGTCCGTTTTGCGATACAGAACACCTGCCGTACCAAGAGTTTACAGAGGATGAGATAGTGTCAGAGATCTCAAGGTATCCTGCAAGACTCGTCGTTGTTACAGGAGGAGAGCCAACATTACAGCTGACCATGTCACTTGTTGATAAAATTCATAAACTTGGAAAGTATGTAGCTGTAGAGACAAATGGGACTCGTCCGATTCCTTATAATGTAGATTGGGTAACAGTTTCTCCTAAAGCAACATTTGTGGGTGAAGCTGGAATGCCAGTTATTAAGAAGGCTCATGAAGTGAAGATTGTTCTTGACGATTTACATACATATGATGACCCGGCATTTGGAATCAAAGCTGATAACTATTTAGTACAACCGTGCGATACAACAGATGAGATTCGGAATAAGGAGATAATAAAACGTTGTATATCTTTTGTAGAAGAGAACCCGTTGTGGAAGTTGTCTCTCCAGATTCATAAGATTTTGGATATACGATGAGGGGCTTTTGTGTCGGAGTCTTGGTTATGTGTGTAAGCAATTATAAGTCATAGAACTAAAAAAATATTGAAAGATGAAATTCCTGTTCTTGACATTACGATTTATATCGGCCAATGTATATGCCATAGATTATGTTGTAGATGGAGAAATTGATGGCTGCGACAACAAAACGATATATATATATGATTACGATACGAGAATAAAAATAGATTCCACAGTCGTTAACAATGGAAGGTTTCACTTTGAGGGAACATACAACCGGCCGGCATTTGTCAGAGTCGGAAATGGAAACGTCTTTTCAGAATGTATTCTTGATACTCTTGCGATAGTTGATTTTACTACGCATTATCCCTTGTCAGGCTCGTTTCTGAACAAAAAATTAATAGAATTTGTTGTTTGTGAGCAAAATATAAAATACGAATTTGACAGCATCGCTAATGAACTGCGGAGTCATGGGATTGAACAACGGGAAATATACAAACGCTTGTCAGATAAACTACGTCCTGCAATTCTCAGTCTTTATTCAAACACAATTGTTGAAAATCCGAATGGAGTTGGAGAGTTGGCGATCATTAGGATGGACGGTTTGGGGATCACACCCGAAGAGTGGGATATACTATACTCACAAATGCCTTCATATTTAAAAGAACGACATCTAACTGCACGTTTTAACGATATGTACACCATCCGTCGCAATTCACAGCCGGGGAAAATACTTGCAGACTTAAATGCACGGACATCAGATGGCAAAGAGGTGATGTTGTCTGATTATATCGGTAAAGGGAAATATGTTCTCATAGACTTTTGGGCTTCATGGTGTGCCCCATGCAGGGAAGAAGCTTAAAACGCTTAGACCGCTATATGAGAAATACAAAAATGATATGCGATTCCAAATTTTAGGAGTAGCAACATGGGACAGACATGAAAAAACGCTTGAGGCACTTGAAAAACTTAAATATCCATGGCCGCAACTTATAGATGCTGGAGAAACGCCCATGAAATTATATGGTTTCAACGGATTGCCTATGATTATCCTTGTAGTCCCCAACGGCATCATATTGAAACGCGACTTAAGAGGAGATGACATCATGTTTGAAGTGGATTCGATATTGGAGAATCCTATGCGATAGAAGTATTTCTGCTGAAAAAGAAATCTGTGGATAGAGCCACGTTAGAAAACAATTATATATGGTATGTCGTTTTTCATTTCCAGGCGAGTACTGATAAACAGTATAATAAAACTTTGTACAGCAACGCTTTTGTAAACATGAAAAAAACAGAAGGTGAATATCTGTCAGGGACATTCACCTTCTGTCATTATCATATTCTGAAATACCATTTGTATTCAGAGTGATTTCAGCTGTCCGTTATACATACCCGTTACCAAGCAAACATTGGATAATCAGCCATGACATCATTTACACGCTTGCGGACAGATGCTATAACTTCCTGATTCTCCGGATCGTTAAGTACAGTCTCGATAAGTTCTGCGATGAGAACCATCATGTCCTCCTTTGCACCACGTGTGGTCATTGCCGGAGTTCCGAGTCGGATACCTGATGTCTGGAATGCTGAGCGTGTGTCAAACGGAACCATGTTCTTGTTTACAGTAATGTCAGCTGCAACAAGGGCATTCTCAGCCACTTTGCCTGTCAGTTCTGGATATTTTGAACGGAAGTCAACAAGCATGGAATGGTTGTCTGTGCCACCAGAAACAATGGTGAAACCACGCTTAATAAGCTCGTCTGCAAGTACCTGAGCGTTCTTCTGTACTTGCTTAGCCCAATCTTTGAATTCTGGTCTGAGAGCTTCTCCGAATGCTACAGCCTTTGCTGCGATTACATGCTCCAAAGGACCGCCCTGCTGTCCGGGGAAAACGGCGGAGTTGAGAAGTTGTGACATCTTTTTCACTACACCTTTTGGAGTTGTATATCCCCATGGGTTCTCAAAGTCCTTGCCCATAAGGATTATGCCGCCACGTGGACCGCGCAAAGTTTTGTGGGTTGTTGATGTTACGATATGCGCATACTTTACAGGATTGTCAAGTATGCCTGCTGCAATGAGTCCGGCCGGATGTGCCATGTCTATCATCAGTAGTGCACCGACTTTGTCTGCAATCTCACGCATACGCTTGTAATCCCACTCGCGTGAATAGGCTGAACCACCGCCAATGATAAGTTTCGGTTTATTCTCGATGGCAAGTTCTTCCATGTTGTCATAGTCCACGCGGCCGGTTTCCTGATCAAGCTTGTAGCCGACAGGACGGTAGAGAATACCTGAGGTATTTACGAGAGAACCGTGTGAGAGGTGACCGCCATGATCAAGATCCATGCCCATGAAACAGTCTCCCGGCTTAAGTACGGCAAGTAGTACTGCTGCATTGGCTTGTGCCCCGGAATGAGGCTGCACATTGGCATACTCAGCTCCGAATAGTTTGCATACTCGGTCAATGGCAAGCTGTTCTACCTTGTCTACAACCTGACACCCGCCATAGTAACGTTTGCCGGGATATCCTTCGGCATACTTGTTCGTAAGACAAGATCCCATAGCCTGCATCACTTGGTCACTAACAAAGTTCTCACTTGCAATAAGCTCCATGCCCTTATGTTGGCGCTGGTGCTCCTGGTCGATTAAATCGAAGATAACTTGATCTTTTACCATTGTTGTCTTTTACCTATGTTTGGATTAATATTTCTTGCGTATTTATATTAAAATATTTTATAAAAAAGATATTGAGACAGACATGTCTTTATTTGCAAAGTTCCACTTTGTCAATATCCTGCACTTTATCGCAGTATCTGCACCGTAACTCAGGATGTGGTGAGAGTTTGTCAACAACGGTGAAGTATGTGGACATAGGCTCATTGTTTGTAATGCATTTAGGATTGTTGCATTTTACTATGCCAACGAGTTTGTCAGGCAGTGTGACGGTCTTTTTCTCAACAACCTCATAGTCATGGATTATGTTAAGCACAACACGGTGAGCCACAACAGACAGCTGTGATATCTCCGCGTCACTGAAATATTTGTTTTCAACCTTGATTATTCCTTTTTCTCCAAGTTTCTTTGATATATAGTTGAACCCGATGGTGACTGGAGTGTCAAGTTTGTGAACTTTCAATAGGTTCGCCACTTCGTATGTTTTTTCAGAAGGAATATGGTCTATTACGGTGCCGTTCTCAATGGCAGCGACAATGCGTTCTTTCTTGGACATATTGCTCATTTTGTTATGTTTTGTTTTTAGCTGAACCATCATGTAAGTTGAACACAATTTGAAGTTACAACATGGTACATTAGGGTTATGGCATGGGTAAAAGGTCTACTCCTGTCCTATGACTGTCTTGTCGTTGCGGATATTCTCAAGTGTTATTCCCAACGTGTGACAGAATATAGCTTCGCGTGCAAACAATCCGTTGCCGGCTTGTTGTATATAATATGCGTGCTTGTCATCATCAACATCGTATGCTATTTCGTTTACGCGTGGGAGTGGATGAAGTATACGCATATTGTCTTTTGCCTTGCATAGCATGTCACGTCTCAATATGTATACATTTTTTACACGTTCGTATTCCATAAGGTCGGAGAAACGCTCCTTCTGTACACGCGTCATGTAAAGTATGTCGGCATCTTTAATGACATCTTCATTGAATTCTGTATGTTCTTTGAACTTGATTCCATGGTCTTTGCAATATGCTTTATATTCATCAGGCATTGCAAGTTCTTTAGGAGCGACAAAATGAAACGTAGGATTAAAATGCCGCATGGCTGTTATAAGGCTGTGGACTGTGCGGCCATATTTTAAGTCACCTACAAGATAGATATTCAGGTTCTCAAGAGTTCCCTGGGTCTTGTAAATAGAGTAAAGGTCAAGCAGACATTGTGATGGATGCATATGTGCTCCGTCACCTGCATTGACGACAGGTACAGGAGATATTTCAGAAGCATATTGCGCTGCACCTTCTATGTGATGTCGCATTACAATAACATCAGCATAATTTGCGACCATAAGAATTGTATCTTTAAGGGTCTCGCCTTTTGTCGCACTGGTTACTTTCGCATCAGAGAAACCGATGACGCGTGCACCAAGTCGGTTCGCAGCTGTTTCAAAACTCAATCGTGTCCTTGTAGAAGGCTCAAAGAAAAGAGTTGCGACAACTCGGCCTTTCAGAAGTTCACGATTTGGATGTAGTTCAAACTCCTTTGCCATTTCCAGAAGATACATAATTTCTTCTTTTGACAAGTCGGCAATAGTGACAAAATCTTGTTTTTCCATTATTGAGAAATGTGCCTTTTTTAGGATTTGATGCAAAGTTACGCATTTTTTCCTGAAAATTATCTCAAATATCAAAATATTATTGTATTTTTGCAAAAATATTTATCTCTGATAATTTATTATGAGACGTACGTTTATACACACATTATGGGCTTTGCTTTTACTGGGTATTGTCCTCTCGCTCTCGCTGGGTGCTGCCATTTGGAATGGCTGGATAGGCTATATGCCTCCGGTGGAGGACTTGCAGAATCCAATAGACAAGTATGCCACACAGATATATTCTTCAGACGGGAAAGTAATTGGCACTTGGAATCATAATAAAAATAATCGTATCCGTGTTCCTTATGACAGTATTTCTTCTCATGTCATACAGGCTTTGATTGCAACAGAGGATGTGCGGTTCCATGAGCATTCTGGTATTGACTTCCGGGCTATAGGCAGAGCTGTTGTAAAGCGTGGCCTTCTCGGCCAGACGAGTGCAGGAGGAGGCTCAACCATTACCCAGCAGCTGGCAAAACAGCTGTATAGCGACCATGCCGACTCAAAGTTTGAACGCATTATGCAAAAGCCGATAGAGTGGGTTATTGCATTGAAGCTTGAGAGGTATTACACGAAAGAGGAAATTATAGCAATGTATCTCAACTATTTTGATTTTCTGCACAATGCTGTGGGTATCAAAATGGCGGCAAACACTTATTTCAGCAAAGAACCTAAGGACCTTAATGTATGTGAGGCGGCAACTTTGGTGGGTCTGTGTAAAAATCCTTCGTATTTTAATCCCGTACGTTACAGGGAACGTTCGGAAAGCCGGCGTAATGTTGTCTTAGGACAAATGCTTAAAGCAAATTACATTTCCAAGTCAGAGTATGAACGCTTCGTGACAGAGCCTTTGCAACTGCATTTCAGGACTATTGACCATAAAGACGGAAGTGCGACGTATTTCCGCGAGTTTTTACGAAAGTATATGACTGCCACAAAGCCTTATCGTACGGATTATCCCTCATGGGCCGGTACACAATATTACATTGACTCCATAGCTTGGGAGAATGATCCGCTATATGGGTGGTGTAATAAAAACACGAAGAAAGACGGTACACCTTATAATATATATACTGACGGCTTGAAAATACGTACAAGTATCAACTCTCGTATGCAGAAATATGCAGAAGAGTCGGTGTATTATCATGTTGCAAAATACCTTCAGCCAAAATTCAATGCAGGTAAGGCAACTAAATCAAATTTTCCATATACTGATGATTTGACCAGCAAGCAGATTGCTGACATATTCGCTCGCGCTATGCGGCAGAGTGAGCGTTGGCGTGTCATGCACGATGCTGGTTATAGTGATGAAGAAATAAAAAAATCATTCCTGCAGAAGACGGAGATGAACATCTTTACCTACCATGGGGATATAGATACCATAATGACACCTATGGATTCAATCCGTTACTACAAGTCTTTCCTGCGTGCCGGCTTTATGAGTATTGATCCGCATACCGGTGCGGTTAAAGCATATGTTGGAGGATTGGATTATTCTCATTTTCAATATGATATGGTGATGCTTGGACGCCGTCAGGTCGGTTCTACGATTAAGCCGTTCCTTTATTCTCTTGCCATGGAGAATGGGTATACACCTTGTGATGTGGCACCGAATGTCCAACAGACATATATGGTGGCAGGCAAACCTTGGACTCCACGCAATGGATCGCGCTCACGTTATGGTGACATGGTAACTCTGAAATGGGGACTGCAACAGTCGAATAACTGGATTTCCGCATATCTGATGTCAAGATTGAATCCGCAACAGTTCGTTGCCTTGTTGCAGAAGTATGGTATTGACAGCCCGGACATACATCCTTCAATGTCTCTCTGCCTCGGACCATGTGAGGTCAGTGTCGGGGAGATGGTCAGTGCTTATACCGCATTTGCGAATAATGGCATACGATGTGCTCCTTTGTTTGTAACAAGAATAGAGGACAATATGGGTAATGTGCTTGCAGAATTTCAGCCACGTATGATAGAGGTCTTGTCGCAGGACGGTTGTAACAAGATGATAGATATGCTCCGTGCTGTTGCTGATGGCGGTACGGCTTCCCGTCTTCGTTATATGTTTGACCTGCACGGTGATATAGGAGCGAAGACTGGAACAACGAACCGAAATTCTGATGCATGGTTCATGGGAATTACTCCTGATCTCGTAAGCGGCTGTTGGGTTGGCGGCGAAGACCGTGATATACATTTTAACTCCATGAGTCTTGGACAAGGTGCGGCAATGGCTTTGCCTATATGGGGATATTTTATGAAAAAAGTATTCCGTGACAAGACCCTTGGCTATAATCAGGATGCAAAATTTGATATTCCAAAGGATTATGATTCATGTTATAAGGATAGCATAGATGGAGGTGTGTCAATCGAGGATATTTTTGAGTAGTATTTCGGGTTTTGATGGAAACAATATAATATTAAGAACAACAATAAATGCAGCAGAATTATGGCAATCGTAAAACCATTCAAGGGCATTCGCCCTCCAAAAGACTTAGTTGAGCAAGTGGAGTCACGTCCTTATGACGTGCTAGACTCAGAAGAGGCGCGCGCAGAAGCTGGTAATAACGAAAAATCATTGTATCATATTATCAAACCGGAGATCAATTTTGAGCCGGGAACAAGTGAATATGATCCAAAGGTTTATGAGGAAGCTGCCAGACAGTTTCAGATGTTTCAGGACAAAGGATGGCTTGTGCAGGACACGAAAGAACAATACTATATTTATGCCCAAACGTCAAAGTTGCCTGCTAACGGTGGAAACGAGAAGACTCAGTATGGTCTTGTTGTCGGGGCATACTCTGGTGACTATGAGAGTGGCGTAATAAAAAAGCATGAACTTACACGTCGTGACAAGGAAGAAGATCGTATGAAGCATGTTCGGGTGAACAATGCCAACATAGAACCAGTCTTTTTCGCATATCCGGACAATGATGTCTTGAATACTCTGATTATGAAGTATGCCAAGACGGAACCTGAATATGATTTTGTCGCACCGATTGACGGTTTCGGTCATAAATTGTGGGTTGTGTCTGACGAGGAGGATATTAATACCATCACGGAGGAGTTTGCAAAGATGCCGGCACTTTATATTGCGGATGGTCATCATCGTTCAGCTGCAGCCGCTCTTGTAGGTACGGAAAAGGCAAAGAATAATCCAAACCATAAAGGTGATGAAGAGTATAACTACTTTATGGCCGTGGCGTTTCAGGCTTCTCAGCTTACAGTTCTTGACTATAATCGTGTGGTAAAGGATCTGAATGGTAATACAAGTGAACAGTTTGTAGAAAAACTCTCACAGAATTTTGTTGTTGAGAAGAAGGGGACGGATGAATATCGTCCGCAGAGGCCTCACGAGTTTTCTCTATATCTTGACGGGGAGTGGTATTCTTTGAATGCTAAGCCTGGAACTTTTGACGAGAGTGATCCTATTGGGGTGCTTGATGTGGACATATCGTCACGCCTCATCCTTCAGGATATCCTGGAGCTGGGAGATCTCCGTTCTTCACAGCGCATAGATTTTGTCGGTGGACTTCGTGGTCTCGGAGAATTGAAGCGCCGTGTTGACAGTGGTGAAATGCGTGCGGCCTTGGCTCTGTATCCGGTGTCAATGAAGCAGATAATGGATATTGCGGACTCTGGTAATATCATGCCGCCAAAGGCAACTTGGTTTGAGCCAAAACTACGTTCAGGATTGGTTATTCATAAACTTTCTTAATGGAAGACGTTTTTAAGACGATTGGCAAAGAGGGCGAGGGATTCTATTCCGAAAAGAGGAGTAAATTCCTCGCTTTTTCCCACCATGTGGAGACAGAAGCACAGGTGAAGAATATTATTGCCATGTATAGAAAAAAATATTACGATGCGCGTCATGTATGTTACGCTTACGTTATCGGAGTTGACGGCATTGGTGATGGTGTGCTTTTTCGTATGAATGATGATGGTGAGCCGTCATCTACGGCTGGTAAGCCGATTTACGGACAGCTTGTCAAGGCTGATCTTACAGACACACTTATTGTTGTCGTCAGATACTATGGCGGAGTAAACCTTGGTACATCAGGGCTCATGGTGGCATACCGAGAGGCAGCCTTGGATTGTATAAATAATTCTCTCATAGAGGAACGTATCATAGAAGAGAGGGTGGAGTATACTTTTTCTTATCCGATGATGAATGATGTGATGAGGGTTGTCAAAGATCTGCAGCCTCGTATAGTGTCACAACAGTTTGATAATACATGCTCTATAACTTTGGCAATACGTAAGTCTTTAGTTCAACAGTTGAAATCTCGTTTAGAACAGTTGGTATTTAAGTGATATACTTCAGGCAGATTTTATGTTCTGATATCTATTATCTTGGAATATAGAGACATAAATACTTGTACATAAGTGCTATTGCTAAAACAAAGACCGTAACGATTCGTGGCGTAGAAGATTTGCCATGCGAATTGTTACGGTCTTTTGTTCTGTAATCCGTTATGTTTTTTTTGTTCTCTGTGTTATTGCTTTTGTGATAATGTGATAGGTCAATAATGTTTGCATATAACTTTATTTGAAATATAGGGGCGTATTTGCTGTTGCTCTGTTATAGTTGTGCTTTGGTAATTAGCATCAGTTATGCGGTAATATCTCAAGAAGAACAAACTTTATGTATACGTTTTTTTGTAAAAAAGCCTAAAAAACATGTTTTTTTTTGATTTGGCGGTTTTTATGTCTGAAAAAAGTGCTAAATTTGTATCTTAATATAAACAGGTAAAACTTGTCAAAACGAAAATAAATAACTAAATACGCTAAAATGGATATAACGCAGACTGTTGATAATGACAGAATTCTTCAGATAGACATCGAGCAGGAAATGAAGTCTAGTTACATTGACTACTCAATGTCTGTCATCGTAGCACGTGCTCTTCCTGATGTGCGGGACGGCTTTAAGCCGGTCCACCGCCGCATATTGTACGGTATGATGGGTATAAACAATGTGAGCAATCAGCCATATAAGAAATGTGCCCGTATCGTTGGTGAGGTTCTTGGTAAGTATCACCCTCATGGAGACAGTTCTGTCTATGGAGCATTGGTGCGTCTGGCGCAAGATTGGAACATGCGTTACACTCTTGTTGACGGCCAGGGTAACTTCGGTTCCATAGACGGTGACTCCGCAGCAGCAATGCGATATACGGAGTGTCGTCTTTCAAAGATGGGTGAGCATATAATGGATGACTTGGAGAAGGATACCGTTGATATGATGAACAATTTCGACGACTCCCTCCAAGAACCTACTGTTATGCCTACAAAGGTGCCTAATCTTCTTGTGAATGGCGGTAATGGTATTGCTGTCGGTATGGCTACCAATATGCCGACACATAATCTTGGTGAGGTGATTGATGGCTGTTGTGCGTATATTGACAATCCTGAGATTGATACTGATGGCCTGATGCAATATATTAAGGCTCCGGATTTCCCTACAGGAGCATATATATATGGTATCCAGGGGGTCAAGGATGCTTACGAAACCGGTCGTGGACGCATTATTATGCGTGCGAAGGCTGAGATAGAAAGCGATGATACACATGACAAGATTGTCATAACTGAAATTCCTTATGGAGTAAATAAGGCTCAGCTGATAGAATACATTGCAGAACTTGTCAAAGAGGGTAAGATTGACGGCATCTCAAACGTAAATGACGAGACTGGTCGTCAAGGTATGCGTATTGTTGTTGACTGTAAGAAAGATGCCAATGCAAATGTTATTCTGAACAAACTGTTTAAGATGACGGCTTTACAAAGCTCATTTTCTGTCAATAATATTGCACTCGTTAAAGGACGTCCGCGTCTTTTGACATTGAAAGAATGTGTGAAATACTTTGTGGAGCATCGTCATGATGTTACTATCCGTCGTACTAAGTATGATCTTAAAAAGGCGCAGGAGCGTGCACATCTTCTTGAAGCTCTAATTATAGCCTGCGATAATATAGACGAGGTCGTGCGTATTATCCGTGGTTCCAAGACTCCTGCTGTGGCTGTGCAGAACTTGATGGAACGTTTCCAGTTTGACGAGGTGCAGGCAAGATATGTTGTGGATATGCGTCTGTCCCAGTTGACAGGTCTTAGGATGGATCAGCTTCATAATGAATATGATGAGCTTATGAAGACGATAGACTACTTGCAGTCTGTTTTGGATAATCCTGAGCTTTGTAAGAAAGTTATGAAAGATGAGCTTCAGGAAGTGAAGGAAAAATATGGTGATGAACGCCGTACGGAAATAAAATACTCTTCGGAAGAATTTAATCCTGAAGATTTCTATCCAAATGATCCAGTTGTGGTTACCATATCACATTTGGGATACATTAAGCGTACTCCTCTTTCTGAGTTCCGTGAGCAGGCCCGTGGGGGCGTGGGTTCGAAGGGGGCATCACATCGAAATCAGGATTTTACAGAGTTTATTTATCCGGCAACTCTTCACAATACAATGCTTTTCTTTACAAAGAAGGGCCGTTGCTATTGGCTCAAGTGCTATGAACTTCCAGAAGGAGGAAAGGATTCCAAGGGCCGTGCCATACAGAATATGCTTAACATTGATGCAGACGATTCCGTACAGTCAATATTACGTCTCCGTGGTTTGAATGACGAAGAATTTGTCCGCAATCATTATGTCGTCTTCTGTACAAAGAAAGGAACAGTAAAGAAGACATGCCTGGAGCAGTATTCCCGTCCACGTGCGAATGGTGTGATAGCCATAAACCTCGTAGATGGAGATGATCTTGTTGATGTACGCCTTACAAATGGACAGAACGAACTTATCATGGCATCCCGTAATGGTCGTGCCTGCCGTTTCAATGAGAACGATATACGTACTATGGGACGTGTTTCCACAGGCGTGCGCGGCATGCGTCTTGATGGTGATGATGACGAGGTCGTAGGTATGGTGGTCGTTAACCAACCTTTGGAAGAGTCTATTCTTGTTGTGTCAGAAAAGGGTTATGGCAAGCGTACTCCAATTGATATGGAGAACCATGAAACAGAAGGCGGCATAGACCATATTTATCGTATCACAGCGCGTGGAGGTAAGGGTGTAAAGACTTTGGACATTACACCAAAGACGGGCAAACTTGTAGCCATAAAGAATGTGAAAGATGAAAATGACCTTATGATTATAAATAAATCAGGTATTACAATTCGTCTCTCTGTTCAGGAATGCCGTCTTCAGGGACGTGCGACTCAGGGCGTGCGTCTCATAAACCTTGAAAAGAAGAATGATGTCATTGCTTCTGTATGCAAGGTTCTCGGACAAGCCTCCGTTGAGTTGCTTAATCAAAATGGATCTGGTGAAACTGAGACTTCAGTGCAAACGGAAAACTAACACAATAATTAACTAAACACATTCAACTATGAAGAAAATTATGTTGATGGCTGCTACAGTGATGATGTCGCTTGCAGCAAACGCACAGAATCCTGACGGCCTCAAGCAGGTGATGGCGGCTTCCAAGTACAGTGAGGCTAACGAACTGCTGAAGACGGCTTCTGCGACTATGCTCAGCACAGAGAAGGCTAAGGCTTATAATAAACTTGTTGACTTGGCTATCGCAGAGTGCACAAAGGCTGAGGAAAATGCAGTGAAAGCACAGCTGGCAAAGGATGATGCTGACATGAATAAGCAGAATGCAAAGAAAGCGAAGGCAGCTTACAATGCTGTGAAAAACGCGATGCTTTGTAATGATGCCGACAATGAACCAAATGAGAAAGGACAGGTAAAGCCAAAGTTCCAGACAAAGAATGCGGCACGTATCATTCCTGTTCGTAACACTCTTATCAATAGTGGTTTGGATTCGTACAATTCTAAAGACTATGCTGCTGCTCAGAAGTATTTCGGCCTGTTTGCAGAATCTCGCCAGGATCCACTGTTTGCAAAGACAGATTTCTCTGCAGAAACAAACTATGGCCAGATTTGCTACTATGCTGCACTCGCTGCTTATTTTAATAAAGATGCGAAGAAGTGCTCAAAGTATGCAGATTATGCATTGAATTCCGGTGACAAGGAAATTGTCAATGATGCTATTACCGTAAAACTTGGTTCATTGGAGGAGCAGGCAAAGGCTGGGCAGATTGATACATTGAAGTATATCAGCAATGTTAAGAAATTGTCTAAGGATTATCCTGAGAATGAAGGAGTCTTTGGAAAGTTAGTGGCTCTTTACGATGAGTCTGGTGACAAGGATGGCGCACAGAAGGTTCTCTGTGCACGTCTCAAGGAGAATCCGAATGATGCTATGGCTAACGCTTATGTTGGTCAGAATGCACAGTCAGAGAATAAATATGACGAAGCTATTGCCGCTTATGAGAAAGCACTTCAGGCAAAACCGGATTTCCTTGCAGCAAAACTTAATGTGGGTATTTGCTATCTCGGCAAGGCTGCTGCTGCCATTGACGCAAACTCAGATGCGCGTGGTAATGTAAAGCCGGAGGCTAAGGATGGTATCGTTGCTGATCTCAACAAGGCTAAGACTCTTATTGAGGAAGTTAAGACTGCGGATCCTGATAAGGGGCAAGTTAATTGGACTTATCCGCTTGAGCGTGTGAACTATATTCTTGAGAATATCAAATAATTGATTTGCAGTCTACGTGTCATTTGGAATTCGTCATTAACTGGTGCTTATATTTGCTTTATTGATACATGGCCATGATATGAAAGCATTATGATAGATGACTGAGTATGTTAATGTAAACGGGAATATAACCTATGTATAATGGTTATATTCCCGTTGGTTTTGTATTCTCGTATTTATGTTTCTTACTTTGTGCTAAATAAATGTATTATCTTTTGGAAGTTTGGGAAAAATGATATAATTTTGCATTGCAAAAGAAAGAATGTAGTGCAAATGATAAATAAGATAATTATATTGTTGTTTTGGGTATCTTACGGAACTTATAGTTTCGCTCAGAAAGCGGATATTCTTGAGGCTCGTACATGCCTTAAAGGTAATAAGAATCTTGATAAGGCAGAAGCTTTGATGAGGAAAGTTGTTGCTATGCCGGAACAAAAAGAGAAGGACAGACTTGCAAATTATGCTCTCTTGGCAGATATTGTTAAAAAGGAATATGAGAATTACAACGAAAGCCTTTATCTTAAGCAATTGAAAGATACGTCTGCAATATTCTTGTCTTTACGCAATATGATAGATACATTTGAATCTTTGGATTCCATAGACGCATTACCAGACAAGAAAGGCAGGGTTCAATTGCGTTTCCGTAAGAAGCATGCAGAGTACCTGAATTTATTTAGAAAGAACTTGATTCGTGGTGCGCAGTATTACATTGCAAAACAGAAATATGATGAAGCATATGAATGTCTTGATACATATCTTGACTGCCACATACAGCCTTTGTTCTCAAGTTTTGATTTCGCACATACCGATACTATAGCTCCGCGAGTTGCATATCTTGCAGTATTCTGTGCCTATAAGGAGAAAAATTATGACGGTGTGAAGAAATATGAGGATAAAGCTCTTGCCTATGATGCAAAAGCGTCTCATGCGTTGATGATATTATACAACAGCTATGCGGAGCAAAGCAATATGGAACGAGCGGTGGAGTATTTGAAAATCGGCTTTGGCCGGCATTCTGAAAATACATTTTTTTTCCCACGTTTAGTGGATTACTATGCGGCAATCAACAAAATAGATACTGTGCAGGCTATTGTAGAGAAGGCCTTGGACATGGAACCGGGAAATCTTTTTTACCGTCTTGCAAAGAATACCCTGCAATTAAATAAAGGTGAATATGACGAATGCATAGCCTTGGGAGATTCGATTATTCATAATAACGACAAAATTGCAGTTGCGTATTTTAATGTCGGCTCGTCCTATTTCAATAAAGCTCTCCTGAGAAGCAAGGAAGGTAAAGAGTCAAAAGCAAAGCGTGATGAGGTTAATGAATATTACAGACAGGCTCTGCCGTATGTCGAACGATATAGATTACTTCGCCCACGACAGCAGAAAAAGTGGATTCCACTCCTCTACACCATTTACTTTAACCTTAATATGGGCGAAAAGTTTGAAGAAATAGACAACTTGGTAAAAAGCACGGAAATAAATGATAAAAAGTGACAATAAATATACTGGGTGATATAATAATGTACACAGAATATTTGCTTATATCGGCAAAATGTTGTAATTTTGTAACGAAATAAAGACAGAAATAAGATAACAACTTATATAAACTCATTAAAAAATGAAGAAGTACAACTTTAATGCTGGTCCTTCAATTCTCCCACGTGAGGTTATTGAGCAGACTGCGGCAGCTTGTCTTGATTTTGACAACTCAGGACTTTCACTTATGACAATCAGCCACCGTGCTAAGAATTTCCAACCGGTAGTAGACGAGGCTGAGGCACTTTTTAAGGAACTCCTCGACATCCCTGAGGGGTATAAGGTGCTGTTCCTTGGTGGTGGCGCTTCACTGGAGTTCTGCATGATACCTTACAACTTCCTTGAAAAGAAGGCCGCTTATCTCAACACCGGTGTATGGGCAACGAAGGCCATGAAGGAGGCTAAACTTTTTGGTGAAGTTGTTGAGGTGGCAAGTTCAGCAGACAAGAACTTCACATATATCCCAAAGAATTTTGAGATTCCTGCAGATGCTGATTATCTCCATATAACATCCAACAATACTATCTATGGTACGGAACTCCGAAAGGATATAGACTCTCCTGTTCCTCTTATCGCAGACATGTCTTCAGACATATTCTCACGTCCAGTTGATGTCAGCAAGTATGCCCTTATCTATGGTGGAGCTCAGAAGAACCTTGCAATGGCAGGTGTGACCTTTGTCATTGTGAAGGAAGATGCACTTGGAAAGGTTTCACGCCAGATCCCTACGATGCTTGACTACCGTACACATGTAAAGAAAGGCTCAATGTTCAACACTCCTCCTGTAGTGCCAATATATTCAGCTCTCATGAACCTGCGGTATATAAAGGCACATGGTGGTGTTGAGGCTATGGAGAAACTTGCTCACGAGCGTGCAAAGATTGTCTATGGCGAAATAGACCGCAACAAACTCTTTGTCGGTACTGCGGAGGAAGACAGCCGCTCATTGATGAACCTTACATTTGTACTGAAGCCGGAGTATCAGGAACTTCAGGAGGAATTTATGGCATTTGCCACATCAAAGGGCATGGTCGGAATCAAGGGACACCGTGATGTCGGCGGTTTCCGCGCTTCTTGCTATAATGCTATGAGCATTGAGGGTTGTGAGGCACTCGTTGCCTGCATGAAAGAGTTTGAGGCAAATCACTAATCTATTTATATTTATCTGTCCTGAATATTCCTAATCGAATTGGAGTGTTCAGGACAATATTGTTTAACATCCATTTTAATATATATTCCTATGGCAAAGGTTTTAGTTGCAACAGAGAAGCCATTCGCTGCCACTGCGGTTGCTGGTATAAAAAAAGTTATAGAAGGTGCGGGTAATGAACTTGTTCTTCTTGAGAAATATACAGAAAAATCACAACTTCTTGCTGCCGTTGCAGACGCAGACGCGATAATTGTCCGTTCTGACAAGATTGATAATGAGGTTATGGATGCAGCAAGGAACTTGAAGATCGTAGTCCGTGCAGGTGCCGGCTATGACAATGTTGATCTTGCAGCGGCAACAGCCCGTAACATTATTGTTGAAAATACTCCAGGACAGAATGCAAACGCTGTTGCGGAACTCGTTCTCGGACTTCTTGTCTTTACGGTCCGTAATTTCTATAATGGCAAGGCTGGTTCTGAACTTATGGGAAAGACCATCGGTATTCTCGCTTTCGGTAATGTCGGCCGTAACGTAGCACGAGTGGCAAAGGGCTTCGGAATGAATGTGATAGCATATGATGCTTTCTGTCCGGCAGAAGTTATAGAGGCAGCTGGCGTAAAGGCCTGTGCGTCACAGGAGGAACTTTTCAAGGAGGCAGATATTGTGTCTCTCCATATTCCTGCTACAGCAGAGACTAAGCAGTCTGTTAATTATGACCTATGCAACACAATGAAGAGCGGTGCCATCCTGATTAATACCGCTCGTAAGGAGGTTATTGATGAAGCAGGACTTCTCAGACTGATGGCTGACCGTGATGACTTAAAATATATCACAGACATCAAGCCGGATGCTGATGCGGACTTTGCCAAGTTTGAGGGACGCTATTTCTCAACTCCGAAGAAGATGGGTGCGCAGACTGCTGAAGCAAATACTAATGCCGGTATAGCAGCTGCCAATCAAATCAATGCATATTTTGCTGAGGGTTGTACGAAGTTTCAGGTAAATAAGTAATTCGGAATAAGAAGTATTCTTGATGAGAAATATCTTATTCGGTCTTGCAGCTGTTATGTTGACGGGTATATGCGCGTGTAATAATAGCAAGCCTGCAGAAAAAGAAACGGCTGCCGTCGCAGAAGAAAAAGACTCTATGATTTATGGTCTCTCCTGCGACGGTACCAATGATTCTGTAATCGTCTTTTTGCCATTTGAAAATGGTGTCGATCCCATCGTCTATAATATTGAGGTTGCAAAGAAAACAGGTAAAGTCATAGGACAGCCGCAGATAGGTGACTGGGTAGGCCTGAAAATTAATCCGGAAGACAGTACCGAGGCTACGATGGTTGTCGATCTTGACCAGTTGAAGGGAACATGGACTTTTGAAGTACGTCCTACATGGAAAGATTCTGCAAAGATGTCTCGCCGTGCATTACGCCGGAAGTTGAACGAAATACCTGATTCGCTGAAGGAAGCATATCTCGTACCGAGAGAATACGGCTTTACTTTGAAACGCTCCAGTGTGGCCTCGCCTGTCGGTTATGTCATGCAGAAGTCAAGTTTGGAAGATGACAGTCCTGTGGAATATCCTGTAGTCAAGCACTATACAAGCTGGAAATGCCGTAATGGCCGTCTTATATTGATTAGTGCGGCTGACGTGCCGGGGAATGTAAAAAGTACGGATGATAATGCATCAAAGCATACGCAGGCTAAGGAGGTATATGACACTCTTGACTTTATCTTTATGACCAATGATTCACTTGTACTTCAAAACAGTGTAAAACAGCGGATTGCTTTTCACCGCAAGGAAAGTGCCATGGCTGCAAATGCTCATGCACAGAAGGCTGCCGATGTGACAGAGAAGAGGGTCGTAAAATAACAAGTGAAATCGTTAGCTGTTTAAATGACGGCATATAGATACCGTATCCTATTGTAAATCATGTGTTTCGTAAAAGGTAACGGTTGGTGTGGCAAAAGGTAACGGTTTGCAATATGAAAGGTAGCCTTTTATAATGTAAAAAGTAACCTTTTGCAAAACGTTCTTTGATATGTGAATGTTATGTAACTCTATGGTCTGAAAAATAACTGCATATGTTGAATTTTGAACAAATAATAAACAAGTACTATCCCGAAGCAGATAAACTTCGGGATATTCTTTATGTGCATAGCCGAAATGTGGCAGATTATGCGGTGGAAATACTTTACAGACATCCTGAATTGCAAGTTGACAGAGACTTTGTCTATTCTGCAGCAATGCTTCATGATATTGGCATAATACGCTGTGATGCAAGAGGTATTGAATGCTTTGGGACGGAACCTTATATATGCCATGGCACTATTGGGGCGCGGATGTTAAGAGAAGAATTAGGACTCCCTCCAGACGAAGTGGAGCCGTATGCCAGAATATGTGAAAGACATACGGGGACAGGATTGACGAAAAGTCAAATAGTGTGCGGCAATTTGCCTTTGCCCCACATTGATCTCGTGCCGGAGACGTTGGAAGAACAGATTGTATGTTACGCGGACAAGTTCTTCTCGAAGACTCGTCCTGGTGAAAGAAAAGCCTATGAGCGTGTGGAACACTCTCTTCTGAAGTTCGGAGAAGATGGCGTATGCAAGTTCCGTACATGGCACAAACTGTTCGGGTAGTATGATTTTTGATGTTTGTAAAGATGATGTAATTCACCATATATCAAGATATTAAGAGTGTATTTGCCCTATATGGACTATCATGCGTCGATGAATGTACTCTATGTGGCTCAGTGTGATGTACATCCGTGGAGATATTCTTGACACCGATAATTGATTCCGCAATGACGCAATGGTAAGTAATTGTTGCCTGTGCCATGATAGTATGATGGCGTTAATGAATTGTGTTGGTAATCATGGGTAACAAGTGGAATAGGCGATGAGGAGGGCACTGGCAAATAAAATGTTTTGTGTGGTGTGGCCGTGTGTGGTTCTGTTTATATCATCATTTATTGTTTTTGATGCAATGAAAAGCCGTAACATTGAAGATTGCTTTGTTGCTGTGTGCACATTTCCTTTCTCGTCCATAACAATTAAGAGTAAGCCGTTTCTTCAAGCTACTTGATAAGCAATTTGCTTATGGACATTCATGTTTTCTTTTGTTGTATAATTCAATATTATTTTGGTGTTGTAGCTGGTACAGTGTCGGTGATGTAGGGATAGATTTTCCATATTTGTTGTATTGGATGTTCTTCAAAGTATAAGTGTTGCTCTGCATTTACTCATAATGCTGTTAAAGAACTACATGCAGCGGAAGCATCAGGCATGGCAGGTATATGGCCGACAGGATGGATTTTGACTGCATAAATATTGGTCATAGTGACTTTTTGTTGCTAAGGTTCTTGTCATTTTTGCCGGCAACGGTAAATTCCGGCGCAGTGCGTCTTCTCCGAAGTTTAGTGGTAAACTTATTAAGAAATCCTAATTATTGGCATTTGAGGGCTTCGTTCTCATTAAAATTATGTAATTTTGCAATATATTATGAGGACGAAATTCGTTATATCCATCTTTTGTTTCGTTGCCATCTTTGTGGCTGCCGCAGACGTTGTACCTGTCACCGGGAATAAAGGTGAAAAGGACAGTGTCGGCAGTTCTGATACGAAGGTTCCTGATACTGTCCGCATGATGGATGTTGACACGTTAGTATTGGATTCATTACGACTTGCAATATACAACCACAACAAGGCTGTTGATGACTCCATCCGTCTGGACTCTATAAATAGTCAGAAGAAGAACGGTATAGATGCCCCGGTTGTTTATTCCGGTGCAGACTCTATGGTCTACTATGCAGACTCCAAGACAGCACATATCTTTGGTGATGCAAATGTGGATTATCAGGACATGAAGCTTAATGCGGAAAAAATATATATGAGTCTGGATTCCAGCCTTGTGCGTGCAGAGGGAAGCAAGGATACTCTTGGAGAGTCATACGGCACACCTGTGTTCAATATAGGTGGCGATAGATATGAGAGTGACAATATGGCTTTTAACTTTAAGTCAAAAAAAGGCCTCATAAAGAATGTCTATACGGAGCAGGATGATGGTTTCATGCGTGCCGAGGTGTCCAAGCGTGACAGCTCGGGTGTTGTCTATATGAAGCACGGAAGATATACGACTTGTGACGCGGAAGAGCCAGACTTCTATATAGCTCTTTCTCGCGCACGTGTCCGTCCCGGAAAGGATGTTGTTTTTGGCCCGGCACATCTTGTTGTGGCAGATGTTCCTCTGCCCCTTGCCATACCGTATGGTTTCTTTCCGTTCTCCAAAAGCTACTCATCCGGCTTTATTATGCCGACTTATGGTGATGAATCCACACGTGGTTTCTATCTTAGGGACGGCGGATACTATTTTGCCATTAATGACAGGATGGATCTGAAATTGCTTGGTGAGATATACACCAAAGGGTCTTGGGGACTTTCTGCTGCCAGCAACTACCGTAAACGTTATAGATACAGCGGTTCATTCTTTGTATCATACCTTGACACAAAGAATGAGGATGACAACCTGCAGGCATCTCATACAAAGAGTCTGAAGATACAGTGGAGCCATCGTCAGGATTCTAAGGCTAATCCCTATAGCTCGCTTTCTGCAAGTGTGAATTTTGCCTCTACCTCCTATGAGTCAAGTAATTTGAACTCCATGTACAATCCACAGGCAATGACGCAGAGTACCAGAACATCTTCCGTAAGTTACAGCACTACATTCTCAAGTATAGGAATGTCACTGTCCGCATCAATGAACCTTTCGCAGAATATGCGTGATTCCTCAATTGCCATGACATTGCCGGACTTGAACATCTCTATATCACGTTTTTATCCGTTCAAGCGCAAGTACGCTGCGGGAAAGCAACGCTGGTATGAGAAAATTTATATGAGCTATACTGGCCGTATATCAAATTCCATCAATACAAAGGAAGACAGACTCATGCATTCCAATCTTGTCAAGGATTGGCGTAACGGCTGGCAGCATCAGATTCCGGTCGGAGCGTCAATATCCTTGTTTGATGTCATTAATATTACTCCGGCATTCAATATTACCGACCGTACATATTTTCAAAAGATAAACAAGTCGTGGGATGAAGCTGCACAAAGGGAGGTTGCTGATACGACATACGGATTCCATAATGTGTACAACTGGAGCTTCTCTGTATCCGCAAGTACTAAGCTTTATGGATTTTATGTGCCGAACAGAAAGCTTTTTGGAGACAAGATACAGGCTGTACGTCATGTCTTCACTCCATCGGTAAGTTTTAACTATGCTCCTGATTTCTCTGCTCAGCATTATGGCTTTTGGGATTCTTATCAGAAGACAAACGCCGACGGGACCGTAGAGCTTGTGCCTTACTCCCCGTATGCAGGAATGCTTTTCGGAACTGTGTCTCAGGGAAAAACGGGAAGTGTCTCTTTGGACATAAGTAACAATATAGAGATGAAGGTGAAGTCAGACAGAGATTCTACCGGATACAAGAAACTCAGCATAATAGATGAACTTGGTTTTAGCATGTCGTATAATATGGCTGCCAAGGAAAGACCGTTGTCCGACCTTACTACAAGATTGAGATTGAAGTGGTGGAAGAATTATACATTCAACCTGAATGCTGTGTTTGCAACCTATGCTTATGAGCTGGATGATAACGGCAGGCCATACGTCGGAACACGTACTGAATACAGTCATGGCCGTTTTGGACGCTTTCAGGGAATGTCTCAAAATATCTCATACACCATTACTCCTGAGAAAATCAAGAAGCTTTTTGGAAAAGGTTCCAAGGATGATGACATGGAAAGCAAGGATGATGACGACGATGATACAGGGATAGAGACCAATCTTGATGACGACATGCAGAGAGGGCAGAACGGCGCGCGTAAGAAAAATGCCGGTATGGCTGAGACAGATGATGACGGTTATATGAAGTTTTCCATGCCTTGGTCGCTTACTGTCGGTTATGGCGTAACAATGCGTGAGAATACAAGTGGTGAGTTTAATACTAAAAGCATGCGCTATCCTTACAAATTTACACAGACGCTGAATTTCAGTGGAAATGTGCGTATTGCAGACGGATGGAATATATCTTTTTCAAGCGGATATGATTTCGATTACCATAAGATGTCGATGACAACGGCTTCTCTTGCGAGGGATTTACATTGTTTTAGCATGTCATGTTCTGTGGTGCTCTCACCATATACATCATATAATTTCTCTTTCCGTTGCAATGCCGCAACATTGACTGATGCATTGAAATATGACAAACGAAGCAGTTACTCAAATTCAATAAAATGGTACTGACCTGATTGATTCTATAATAAAAGATGATACAAGATTTAGCGCTTATATTGATTGTCGCAGGTATTGTGACATTGCTGTTTAGAAAACTAAAACAGCCTCTTGTGCTGGGCTATATAGTAGCCGGATTCCTAGTATCATCCCACATGCCAGTACTTGTACCTGACGTGGAGTTGCAAAACGTCCGCGAATGGGCTGATATTGGTGTGATGTTTACTCTCTTCTCACTTGGCCTGGACTTCTCTTTCAAGAAGATTGTCAAAATGGGAGCTGCCCCGATTATTGCCTCCATGACAATTGTCTTCAGTATGATGATGCTTGGATATACTGTCGGACAACTCTTCGGGTGGAGCCATATTGACTGCATATTCCTTGGCGGTATGCTTGCCATGTCGTCCACGACTATTATATACAAGGCTTTTGCCGACCTTGGTGTCAGCCACCAGAGTTTTGCCTCTATGGTTATGAGTGTCCTCATTCTTGAAGATATTCTTGCCATAGTCCTTATGGTTATGTTGTCAGCGATTGCCAGTGGGGGAGATATTGAAGGGGGAGATATGCTTGCGTCTGTGCTGAAGATAGGCTTTTTCCTTATCTTATGGTTTGTCGTTGGTATTTTCGCCATACCGCTGTTCTTGAAAAAGACCCGGCCAATCATGACAGGCGAGACATTACTGATTGTTTCAATTGGTCTTTGCTGCCTTATGGCTGTTATTTCTACAAAAGCTGGATTTAGCGAGGCTTTCGGAGCATTTGTCATGGGCAGTATACTTGCAGAGACAATAGAAGCGGAGAAGATTGCGAAAGTTACGGAATCTGTGAAAAATCTTTTTGGAGCGATATTTTTCGTCTCTGTAGGAATGCTTGTTGACCCGGATATATTATGCGAATATTCAACACCGATAATAATCCTTGTACTTGCAATCATAATCGGTCAGACAATTTTTGGTACACTGGGATATTTCCTTTCCGGACAGTCATTGCATAATTCTATCCGTTGTGGATTTTCAATGACACAGATAGGTGAGTTCTCATTCATCATAGCTTCGCTCGGAATGTCCATGCATGTCATTGCCGATTATCTGTATCCGGTAATTGTGGCTGTCTCTGTAATAACAACATTTACTACTCCATATATGATAAGAGGTGCTAATCCTGCTTATGGATTTATGGAAAGGCATCTTCCTAAATCATGGATTATAGCTATTAACTCCCTGTCGCTCAGGAGGAATGGCAGTACAGTCGGCCAGGTGGAGGAGAACGGACTGCCTTCAAAAAAACTTTGGAAGCGTCTCTTAAAGTCCATGATAATCAATACGGTTGTCTATTCTATCCTTATAGCGACGGTAACTTATATTATGCTCTCATTCTTCTTGATTTTCTCACGAACCATAATTCCTCATTGGTGGGCTAATGGCGTGACAGGAGTACTGACCGTATTGCTTATAGCACCATTCATGCGTGCAATCATAATAAAGAAGAATCATAGCACAGAGTGGCAGCAATTGTGGAACTTGTCAGTACTTAATCGCTTGCCATTGATCTCAACTGTTGTCGCGCGTGCTGCAGTTTGCCTTATCTTCCTGTTCTATATATGTAACTATCTTGCACGTTTTGCCAATGCTGTGGTAATTTGTCTTGGTATAATTGTTATCATACTGATAGTCCTTTCACGCTCAGTGAAGCAGCGCAGTATAAAGATGGAACGTCTGTTTATGAATAATCTACGTTCTCGTGACGTGGCTGCACAGGTGAAAGGAGCCAAACTTCCTGCATACGGAGAGCATCTTGTAGAACGTGACCTTAATCTTGCAGAGATAGTTGTGCCGGTCCATTCTGTCTGGGCCGGACAGACTTTGGCAGAGTTGAAGTTGGCACAGAATTTTGGTGTTCATGTCGCAAGCATATTGCGTGACGGCCGTCGCCTGAACATTCCTTATGGAATAGAGAAGATATTCTCAGGAGACAGACTTCAGGTAATAGGGACCGATGCACAGATTTCTCAGATGAATGAAGTTTTGCAGTCTGCTGTTTATCCTGTTGATGACAGAATTTATGAAGAGCGTGAGATGGTTCTGCGCCAGATTGTTGTAACGTCCAAGTCGCCGATTGCAGGACAGTCGTTGAGGAACAGCAGGCTTCGTGAGGAATATTCCTTGCTCGTTGTCGGTATGGAGGGAGTATCACAGGAACTGACTAAAATAAATCCTGACTATGTCTTTGAACGTGGAGATGTCCTTTGGATTGTCGGCGAGCGTTCCGCAATAGAGAAATTTGGTGCTTAGACACTGACATAAGAACTATTAAATACCAAATATGACAATAAAGATTTCATTAATTTATACTATAACTTAAATCCAACAATTATGAGAAAAGTTTTTCAAACACTCGCGTTGTGTCTCATGCTGCCTATGACGGCAATGGCTCAGGATGCATGGAACACGACTTACAAGGAAATTAGTGCACGTATTGTGGCACCGACATTTAAGAACAAAGTCTTCAAACCGTCTATAAAGACAACAGCTTCAGCCAAGGCCAACCAAAAGGCTATCAATGCTACTATCCTTAAATGTAGTAAGGCTGGTGGCGGTAAGGTTGTAATTCCGGCAGGAAAGTATCAGACCGGTGCCATCACACTTCGTTCAAATGTAAATCTTGTCGTGGAAAAGGGAGCAGAGCTTGTCTTTGCTTTTGACCGTGACTTGTATCCAAATGTTGAGACACGTTGGGAAGGCCTGAATATCATTAACTATCAGCCTTGCATTTATGCCGTTGACGCAAAGAATATCGGACTTACCGGTGAAGGCATTATTAATGGTAACGGTTCCAATGAGCGTTGGTGGTACATGAAAGGCAATAAGCGTCATGGGTATCATGAAGGTGTTGATGAATGGCAGGGAACAGATAAGGTAGGCACTCGTGCCAGTCTGCTAAAAATGGCAGATGCCGGTGTCCCGACAAATGAACGTGTTTTCGGAAAGGGAAAAGGTCTCCGTCCGCAGCTTGTAAACTTCGTACGTTGTGAGAATGCAATCATAGAAGGTGTAGAACTTCGTGACTCTCCATTCTGGGTTATTCATCCATTGTTCTGCAAAAATCTGACAGTAAAGGGAGTTACGATTTATAATGAAGGACCTAATGGTGACGGTTGTGATCCGGAGTCTTGTGAGGATGTTCTTATTGAAGGTTGTACATTCCATACAGGCGATGACTGCATAGCTTTGAAGTCAGGCCGTAATGCTGACGGTCTGAAGGCTAATGTGCCTTGTAAGAATATCATCATCCGCAAATGTACAATGGCAGATGGACATGGTGGTGTCGTAATAGGTTCTGAGATTTCTGGTGGTGTTCAGAACGTCTTTGCTGAAGAATGCGATATGGATTCTCCTAATCTTGACCGTGTTATCCGTATCAAGACCAATACCTGTCGTGGTGGCATCAATGAGAATATCTATGTCCGCAATATCCGCGTCGGCCAGTGCAGAGAATCTGTCATGCGTATCAATCTCGTGTATGAGCCAAAGGAAATTGCAGAGCGCGGACATATCCCGACAGTACGCAATGTCTATGTTGAAAACGTAACCTGCAAGAAGTCAAGATACGGCATTCTTCTCAATGGTCTTGATGCGAAAGAGTCAAAGGACGCACAGATATACAATATAAATGTCAAGAATTGCAAATTTGGCGGATTGTCTGATGTTCCTGTATATAAGACCGGTATTGTTAAAGACATACATCTTGACAATGTGACGGTAAGTGCGGACTTCTAAGGAAATTTATCACTAACAACAACTATAAATATGAAAAAGCTTTCAGTTTTAATCTGTGCTCTGTGCTTTATGGGACTCTCCGCTTTTGCGGACGGGTGGGATTCTGCTCTTTATAAACAAATAGAGCAGAGCATCAAGGCACCGACATTTGCAGATAAGGTATATAAGCCTGCCGTCAGCGTCAAAGCCAAGGCTGCAAAGAACCAAAAGGCTATCCAGACAGCGATAGACAAGTGTTCAAAGAATGGCGGTGGTAAGGTCGTGATACCGGCAGGTACATTCTGGACAGGTGCCATTACATTGAAATCAGACGTGAATCTTGTACTTTCCAAAGGTACAGTATTGAAGTTCGCTTTTGAGCCGGAGTTATATCCAACCGTATATACACGCTATGAAGGTCTTGACCTTTATGGCTATTCTCCTTGCATTTACTCAAACGGTGCAAAGAACATCGCCATTACGGGTGAGGGTACTATTGACGGCAATGGCAATAGAAATACATTTTGGATGTGGACCGGTGAAGAAAAATGGGGCTATAAAGGTGGAGAAACATCACGTTCTCTTAACGGTGTGATGGGCTCACGTGAGCTTTTGCAGAAGATGTGTGACGACGGCATTCCTGTAGAACAGCGTCAGTTCGGCTTCGGAAAGGGATTGCGCATGCAGCTTGTAAACCTTGTCAACTCAGAGAATATCCTTATTGAAGGTGTCACAATGATAGACTCTCCATTTTGGGTAATGCATCCTCTGTTCTCCAAGAACATCACAATACGTGGCGTGAAAGTCATCAATGAGGGTCCTAACGGTGATGGTTGTGATCCTGAATCTTGCGAGAATGTTCTTATCGAAGACTGTATGTTTCATACAGGTGATGACTGTATAGCTATAAAGTCCGGTCGTAATGCAGACGGACGACGTGACGGACGGCCGTCACGGAACATCATCATTCGCGGCTGTACAATGGAAGATGGTCATGGAGGTGTCGTAATAGGCTCTGAGATTTCTGCCGGTGTAGAGAATGTTTTTGCAGAAAACTGTCAGATGTCGTCTCCAAATCTTGACCGTGTGCTCCGTATCAAGACAAATACTTGTCGTGGCGGAGAGACAAAGAATGTCTATATGCGCAATGTTACAGTTGGCGAGTGCAAGGAGTCTGTGATGCGTATCAACATCAATTACTGGCCAAAGGAAGCATCTGAGCGTGGTCATATTCCTTATGTACATAATGTATGGATGGAAAATGTAACTTGTCAGAAATCAAAGTATGGTGTTCAGATTAATGGTATTACGGAAAAAGATGCAGTATATGACATTCATGTAAAGAACTGTACATTTAACAATGTCAGCATAAAGCCGTTCGTACGTGAAAACCGTTGTCATGATATTTTCTTTGATAACTTCAAGGTAAATGGCAAGCTCGTGAACGCCTCAGGCTCTGATGTTATATCTGAGGCTCCATATAAAAGCTATGCGGAATGGATGACTTACTCAGAAATGAAGCGTAATCCGAACCCTATATACCTGGACTTTACAGATTCAATAAAGCATCCAAAAGGAAAGTGGTCATACGTTATGGGTATAGAGCTTGAAGGAATGCTTGATACATACTATGCTCACGGTGGGGAGGCCATTAAAAATTATGTCATGCGTTATCCTGCGCAAATGATATCCGATGATGGCAAGACTACAGGGTTCAAGTATGCGGACTTCAATCTTGACAATATCCGTACAGCACACTTCATCTTTCGTGTAGACTCGCTTGCCCCGCGTGCAGGTGTACGTCTCGCATTGAAGGAATATTTCCGTCAGCTCATTAATCAGCCACGTACAGACGAGGGTGTGTATTGGCATAAGCAGATATACCATGATCAAGTATGGCTTGACGGCATCTTCATGGGCCTTCCGTATAAGACAATGGCAGCTCCATATATGGTAAAGGAAGGACTTACTGTTGCCAACAAAGGCATTGTACCTGCCGGAAAGAAGAGTAAAGGCAGCAAGCTCACCAAGGCTCAGCAGCAAGAGCTGACAGCTTATTATGATGACATCGTAGACCAGATAACAATGACTGATGCACGTACATATGATGAGGCGACCGGGCTATGGAAGCATGCGTGGGACTCCAAGCATGGAATGTTCTGGGCTGACAAGAAAACGGGACAGAGCCGCCATACATGGGCACGTGCCATGGGATGGTTCACAATGGCGCAGATAGAAATTCTTGACTATCTTCCAAAGGATTATGCACGTCGTCAGGAGGTTATTGACATGCTCAATAAAACTCTTCGTGCCTGCATAAACTATCAGGATCCTACAACAGGAGTATGGTATGATGTAATGGATGTTAAAGATCCGCGCAACTACATAGAGTCAACAGCATCATGCATGTTCGCCTATTGCCTCCTGAAAGGTGCACGCCTCGGTTACCTTGACGACAGCTACCGTCAGGCCGGAATCAGGGCCTATAAGGGTATTATCAATAATTTTATTCGTGTTGACGCACAGGAAGACGGCTCTTTCCCGATGATATCATTGTCAGAGGGAGTGAGCGTGTCAGGTCTTGGTCCGGAGAAGTCACCTCATCGTGACGGTACATTTGATTATTATATGTCAGAGCCGATCCGTGACAATGACCCTAAGGGTGTCGGCCCGTTCCTTTGGGCTACATTGGAGATGGAGCGTCTTGGCTATAATACTTCCAGCCAGTATTAAAAACCGGTATTTAAAGGCAAGTGGGCGTGTAGCCTGCTTGCCTTAACTGCAGAATATATGTCTTGTTAATCTTGTTTAATTGATTATGACTGGAATCTATACGATATTGCTGCTTTTAGGCAGCAATATCTTTATGACATTTGCTTGGTATGGACATCTGAAGCTGAACCAGATGAATATATCCACCTCTTGGCCTTTAATAGGCATTGTAGCTTTTTCGTGGTGTATAGCTTTTTGGGAATATTGTCTTATGGTACCTGCCAACAGAATAGGTTTTGACGGCAATGGAGGCCCTTTTACGTTAATGCAGCTAAAGGTGCTCCAAGAGGTAATTTCATTGACTGTATTTACCGTCATTGCAGGATTCTTATTCCAGGGAGAACAGCTTCACTGGAACCATGTCGCATCATTCTTTTGTCTTATCCTTGCTGTCTATTTCGCATTTATGAAATAGTCTTATGGCTGGATATGCAGGAATGTGCAATAAGAACATGCCGGTCGTGCATTCTTTCCACAAGATTCACCACAAAAACAATAACCCTAACAAATACTATGAAACAACCTTTTTATATATGTGCAGTGTCACTATTGATCATGGCACTCAGTTCTTGTGAGAAAGCAAACTTCATGTTTGATGATGAGGAAGGCACTCAGACAACCACTTCCTCCAAAGGCAAGTCTGTAAATGTCTCGCTAAGAAGTGCAAGTAATACATCAATAGAATATCCCGTGCTCATATATGCCTTTGACGAAGTCGGTATTTGCCGGGCATCTGCTGTAATTGCTGATGATACGGAGAATGCCACGACTTTGAAACTTCCTCAGGGGACATATAGGCTGACAGCCATTTCGCTGCCGGACTCATATTCTTTTACGGATGGTGATATGTCACGTTCGTCACCTTTACAGATGCCAGCCTGTGGATATGCCAGGACTCCTTTCTCTACAGGTAATGCCGATATTATTGTAACATCCTCAACCTCACAGTCTGTAAGCATAAGGATGGGATATAGGCAGTCTGCGGTAAATGTGACATTGATCAATACGCCTGCCAACATAACAGCCATGGATGTCTCTCTCAGTACACCGTATAGTACAATGTCTCTTGATGGTATTTATGCAGATGTAAGGTCTGTAACCGTCCCCTGTGTGAAATCGGGTGATTCATGGAAGACGGAAACTTTTTATATTATGCCGACACGGCCGTCTCAGACCGTTCTCACTATGCATCTTTCTTTTGATGACGGATCCTCTGAGTCATATTCTTATACATATAATGCGACATTAGAGGCAGGTGTACCTTATTTCTTTACAGGAAATTATGCAGGAGGAGTGTCTGAGGCAGATATTACGGCTTCCATACAAGGAGGAGAATGGGAAAAGCCTGTTGTGACAGACTTTGATTTTGGCCCTGGAGTGACGGGCATTACTGATAATAATGAGACAACATGGTATCTTTCATCATTGCCGGCGGCAGGGGATGTTCTTTACGGACATGTTGTTGCAATTTCAAATGAAATATCTTCTGAGGAATCAGGCTTGTTGCTTATTTCTCTTGATGAATGGAGCAATGTCTATTCTATGGCTAATGAAGAAAAAGGTCCGGAGACTGCAGCACTTATCGACCGCTATATAGAGAACGGACTAAAAGGTTGGCGTCTGCCGACAGAAGAGGAGGCGAAGGAGCTGCATACGTTGTATTCCGATGATGCCGCATTGGCGGCTCTGAATGCGGTGATAGCAAATGCCGGTGGAGTTGATTTGTCAAAGAATAAGTCCTCAGGGAGCGGCTATCTGCGTTATCTTTGCGGAAGTGGAAGAACAACCTTTACCTTTGCAAAGACAGGTTCCATTCTAAATGCAGGAACAACTGTCACATATAATATGAGATTGGTTAAGTCTATAACTGCCAAATTGAAGCAGTAATGTGAAAGTCTGACCGTCATGGTATCTGATTCGCAGAATCCATGATGTTTGAGGCGATATTCTATGAGCAGCCCCTTGATACATGATTCCGTATCAAGGGGCTGCTTGGCATTCTGCATATAAAATCCGGACTTTAGATGGTCAAGTCCCGTATTATTCATATTGCAGAACGGCTATCCTATGAATTCATTGTGAGCAGAAACTCTTCATTGTCGCGAGTTACACGCATGCGGTTCTGTATTTCCGTCATAGCCTCAATAGGGTTCATGTCAGAAATATATTTACGCAGAATCCACATTCTGTCCAGAGTTGTCTTGTCCTGCAGCATGTCGTCGCGTCGCGTACTTGACAATATGAGGTTTGCTGCAGGGAATATACGCTTGTTGGCAAGAGTGCGTTCAAGCTGAAGTTCCATATTTCCCGTACCCTTGAACTCTTCGAAAATCACCTCGTCCATTTTGGAGCCTGTGTCGATAAGTGCTGTGGCAATGATTGTCAATGAGCCGCCGCCTTCAATGTTACGTGCGGCACCAAAGAAACGCTTTGGTTTCTGCAATGCGTTGGCATCCACACCGCCGGTGAGCACTTTGCCGCTTGTAGGGGCCACAGTATTGTATGCACGTGCGAGCCGGGTGATGGAGTCAAGGAAGATAACCACATCATGCCCGCATTCTACCATGCGTTTTGCTTTCTCCAGGACAAGACCTGCAATCTTCACATGACGGTCTGCCGGTTCGTCGAAAGTTGATGCTATGACTTCTGCGTTAACCGTACGTGCCATATCCGTAACTTCCTCAGGGCGTTCATCTATGAGAAGCATCATCAGATAAGCCTCCGGATGGCTGGAAGCGATAGCGTTGGCAATATCTTTCATGAGAATTGTCTTACCCGTTTTCGGCTGTGCCACGATAAGTGCACGCTGCCCTTTGCCGATAGGGGAGAAAAGGTCAACTATGCGGGTTGACAGGTTTGTTGTCTGTGGATCATTGCATAGATTGAATTTCTCATCAGGAAAGAGTGGTGTCAGGTGTTCAAAAGGGACCCTGTCGCGAATTTCCTGGGGTTCTCTGCCGTTGATTCTTATGACATCCTGTAGTATGAAATATTTGTCTCCTGTGTTTGGAGGGCAGACGGTACATTCAACCATGTCTCCTGTCTTGATACCCAGTTTGCGCACTTTGGGCATCGGGATGAATACATCGTCTGGAGACGACAGGTAATTATAGTCACTTGACCGTAAGAATGCATATCCTTCAGCCATCACTTCTGTCAGTCCGATGGTCTTGATGCTCTCTTGGAAATCAAAGCATGGTACATTCTCCTCTGCTGCAAGTAATGAAGACGGAAGAATCTTGTTTGTCTGAGGATTGTCGAATATATCGACGTTTACAGTCATGTTGGTATCTTCAATAGGCAAGTCCTCAATCGTGATGAAGTCTGTTCCGTCGCCCGGGTCACCGAGCCAGACACCACCATTATCTACTGGCTCGATGTCTTCTTCGTTGCTGTCTTCGGCTTCATCATCATCGTCACAGTCTTCTCCGGAAACGTTCTGGGCATTCATTTTTTCCTGAAGCTGGGCTATAATGTTGTCGTTGACGATGTTCTCCTCCGGCAGACTTCTGTCTTCATCAAGTCCGTAATTGTCTGCAACCTGCTCGTCTGCTGTAATCGGTGTGTCTTTCATCTCAGGCATTTCCGACATTTCGGCATTATTATCGCTGTACTCGTTATCCGGCGTAATATCCTGTTCCACAGGAGCCTGGCTTTTGGACATTTCTTCTGCCATTCTTGCCAGATATTCTAATTCAGCCTTGGACTTTCGCCCACGGTGCTTCGGAAAAGGATTTACGGCAGGTTCTGTCTCGGTAACCATTGGTGCCGGAAATAACTGTGCGCTTTCCAGAGCTTTCTTCTTTGACGCTTTGGTGTCAAGGTTCTCTCCTTCTATGCCGTTTACGCTATAGACATGATCAGGAGCGTCTTTCTTGACAACCCTCTTGCGTGTACGCTTAATTGGTTCTTCTATGTCAACCATATTGTATTTTAAAAATAAAGTCGGGTGAATTTTAGAAAAAGGCATTTCAAAAGAACATGCCTTTGGAAAATCTTTGCAAAGGTATAACTTTTTTTTCTTATATCAAAATAATTTAAAGAAAAAAGCCGTAATTCTTCTTTTTTATGGCCTAGCCTAGAGTCCCTAGAGTCAACCGGCAAGTGCAAAATTAGTAAAAATGTTTAAAGAACTCACAT
>JAMPFD010000023.1 GCA_023664625.1 Bacillota bacterium
TCATTTTCCTGTTACATGTTGATATACAGCCATTTGTATTGCAAATTTACAGCAATTCCACCAAACCTCAAAATAAATTCAGATATTTTAAATGGATTCTTTATGCCTCCCACAGTGCGAGATAAAAGTCAGAAAAGAGCAAGGAAAAACCATGATTCTCGATATTCTGAGAAGGAAATATGTGACATTGACTCCTGAGGAATGGGTCAGGCAGCATTTCACACATTTCCTTCTTGAACACCTCGGCTACCCTTCTGCTTTGCTTCAGAATGAAGTGGAACTGAGATGCGGTGACAAACGGCTGCGCTGCGACAGTATTCTATATGGTCAGGATACACGCCCGCGCATGATAATAGAATATAAAGCGCCACAGATTGCCATAACCCAAAAGGTCTTTGACCAGATTTCTGCTTATAATCTGCTGCTGCACGTTGACTATCTTATTGTGTCCAATGGCAAGAAACATTATTGCTGCAAAATGGATTACAGCAATAATTCTTACCAATTCCTGCGGGAAATTCCACCATACGAACGTCTATGACCCGTCCTTTGTATCCTGATTTTCCGGATACAAAGGACGGGGCATAGATAAAAATATCACCTTAATTTTATGGACTAATCAGAAAAAGCTACAGAGTTGTGGGACTAAAAAGGAATTTACAGGAGTTATTTTTTCTATTTATTGCTGTCGCAGAAAACACCTACACACCATTTCACGATTGCCAATAATCATGACTCAATTTCCACAATGTACTGCCAATAGTTATTTAGAGACTCATTCACGACCTATTCTTTGCCAATAACTATAAGGATGCGGAAAAGCCAAAGCAGCAGAAGACATTGCCAAGCAGACGGAGAAAATCAATTGTCAGCAGAAACGCACAGCCGAAGAAAAGAGTAAGGCTATCGCTCGTGTTACGACAGATATCAACGAGCGAGTAGAAGCCAAGCATCAGGATAACGTGATAAGGTTGAACTCAAATAGCGACCTGTTATTGAGACGATTGGATATGTTTGAGGTTGGCAAGACCTATCTTGTTCCTGAAACACTTGAATCAATGGTGTTCGATTTCGTTTCTCCTGCTATCTTCTGCGGATATAAGACAAAGGACAAGAAGATAACCGCATCCACTATGCTTGCTGTGTTCGCTACTCTTGACGGACGCAGACGTGTTGAGGTTAAGCTATCAGACGGCACAGCTCTGACAAGCATTGATAAAATGACCAATGATAATTGGGACTCTGCCCGTTCGACAACTCTTGACAACTGGGATGCACAGATACCGAATGAAATACGTAAACAAGGTTTCATCATGACTGGCAACATCTTGCAGGCTATTGCCGACACGCAAGATGAGCACGGCGGTTATCCGGGTCAGCTTATCAGCTACACGGACATTGACAGCAATGTGCATGATGGTATTCTTATGCCTGACAAGTGGAACGCATCAATGCTTAAAACCAGCGGTGCGCCTATAAGCAGCCGTATGCAGCAAATCAAGCAATACGAGACCGTCACAAGCTGTGATGGTAAGGTGCGTATAGAGGGCGGTAGTTGGTCTAATATGCACTACCTCACCGTTCCTAAGAGTAAGAAGGACGGTGCTCAGTATTACGAGAATGCAGACCTGTTAAAGGCTGCAGGCGGAAATTTCTATCCATACCGAGGACAACTGCGTGCCGATATTCCTGCAAGTCAAATTGACAAGGTTGTTGCAGTTCTTAGCAGACTGGGCGTAAAGGCCAAAGGCGAGAATGAGGAAGATGTGCTGACCCGCAACGGTGAAGGCGCATACTCTGATGATGCTTTGAGTTATGAGAATGACCCGATAGCAAAGTGGACCGGTAAGTCTTCAAGAGGCAAGGCACAGCGCAAGGCATTTGCACAGCATGAACGCCAGAGGATGGCGGAGCGTGTGAATGAACTCGTAGAGAAACTTGGTCTTGATAATGTTGAAGTTGTAACTGATGCAAGCACACCGGAGGGAAAGAAACAGCGTGCAAAGGGCTTCTATTCAAAGAGTACAGGCAAAATAACGATTGTTTTTCAGGCGATTGGTATCAGAATAGAATGAACAATGTATGAATTGTAACTGAGCCACAGTCTTTACCTCAAGTCATACTGATAAAAAAAATGCTCTTTTTAAGCTATGCTAGGGCGAGAAAGAAACGATTAAGCGAGCGGAGACCAATTTTAATTGAAGTCTTCAGAGCGGGAGTTTCTTATGTAAAGAAACGATTAAGCGAGCGGAGACCAAGCTTGACTATTTTTTTTCAAAATGGGAGTCTTTTATATAAACTGTACGCATAGCATCAGAGAACCAAGTATGCAAAGAGACAAAAAGAGCAAGTATTAATCAGGAACTTTTTAATTGTAAAAATCATGTACTATAGTTATTCAAACGTCATTTCCTGCATGGCAAATCCTAATGTACCGGCAACTGTATCCACATGTTATTTTGTTTCTGGTGCCAATTGTTGCACCTTTGCATTGCATAACAGAACTTTCCTTTTTCTACGGCAATAAGTGATCTTTGATATCATTACCATCATACAGACACCAATGCTTTCACAGGATCTCTATTGTGTTTATGGCATACGGCAAATGCGGGCAGGCTATATATCCAAGTTGCATGCCAACAACTGATGCCATTGGCATGCAACTTAGGGGCATGGTATCAGACAAAATATTCACTTCCACACAACATTGCATGAAATATTATATAGTCATCCATATTTATGCCTGTCAATTCCGATACAAAAGATAATATTTCAATTGTGTAGTTGATGCGATTATACTAACGACATTTTTTTCTGTTCTTTCCTCAAATCATCAAGAATCATTCCGTTATAGGAGAAAAATCCCCCTTGATATGAGCCGGATGCTGCACGCCTGTCTTACGGCATAAATGTACCTGCAAAAGGTGAGAGTTTGCATACCCGCCCTTCATATTCAACAGAATCATCCGAAGCAACTTTTATTGTCAGACCGGACGGAACAAATGTCAACTGTTCACCAATTTTCATGTCACACATGCTGAATCTGAAACGGGAATGCTTCGTCTCACGCTCCGCACGGACAGGATAGGCGTCATTGCCGGTTATCGGCATGTTCTCATGACACTGCACGACCGCGGCATCATCAATCGTCTTTGCAGTATCTTTGGAAATATCAAGTGCCATCTGAGGTATCACATTGAAAAGCTTCCAATTCTGGCGTATTCGTTAATCCGCCAAACGGTCTATAGTTTTATGTACGAGTGTATCAACCTCATTATACTTGCATGTTTTCATTGCTGCAAAAATCTCGAACGGCAATGGTACGGCTGTATCATCAAGTTCTTTAGACAGGATGTCTACCGGTCGTGAACACATCTTCTAATCTATTTCACAAGCAGTTATTTGAAAGCAGATTATAACAGCACTTTCCACACCACTCCTTCTCCGAGTAAAGGAAACGAATCTATAAAAACACCGGCTCACATAGTGGCTGACTTTGTATGAAAGATTATTTCTTTTTCTCAACAAGTTTCACATCAGAAACTAATCCGGAAGGTACAGGAGACCAGCCGGCATAATTTGTTTTCTTATAATTAATATCCACAATATTTATATCCTTGAACTTACGCCATGCTATCCCCTGCCTGTCCATCCATGCTATACGGTTAGCAGGCAAATTAGTTACCTCAATGCGTATTTCATTCCTGCCGGCTTTCAGTGTGTTACGGCAATCAAGCACAAACGGCACAGCCCATGCGCAACCGACATACTGCCCATTGATGTACACGCGGGCACTCTCACGTACATCCCCCAAATCAATCTCCCAGTGCTTGCCGGCTTGTTTCCTGCTCAGCCTTACACTGGTTGTATATACACCGGTCCCCATTACAGCCTTCAAAGAATCATCGTCAATAGTCTCCCATGACTGCAAGTTCCTTAACTGGAAGACCTTGTCCACCCTTGGAACGGTATTTACAAAAGAAAGACTCCATTTTCCGGCAAGTTCCACAATATCTGCCAAGGCCATCTTCCGTACCGCATCCCTATCTGTGACAGTATCTGCAGCATTACAGTTTGTTGCCTCAGCGATATATTTCCTACCTACAGCCTCATACGGAGAATGTATCACAAGTATACGTGATTCTCCAGATCTCATATTTATCATTACACCCTCCTTCGTAACATCAGCAGGTACAATGTCGCCATTAAGGGGATTGAACCATGTTGCCGAGGCACACTCCACCACAGTCTTAATACGCTTGCAGATGTCGTCCGGTGTCAGGTTGGCAACAAAATAGTGATACCCGCCTGAGCTGCGGCGGCGGATAGCCCGCAAGCCCTCCAGACGCATCGGTTCAGGAGATGCCGCATCTGCCAACAATAACGTGTCCATGCCATACAGTATCTTGATGCCATTTGCTCTCAAAGAATCAATATGCTGCCGGACATCTTTCGGCATGACACATACTTCCGGTATTATCAGAGCTTTGTATTTTGTCCCGCCGGCTGTCTTCAGCATTCCTCCATCAGCTGTGGCAGTCAGCAGATAACGGTCACTGATATAATCAACGTCATAGCCCATACGGTCTATTGCCAGCACATCATTTATAAACTCAGGAGCTTTCTTCTTCATACTGTGAATGTCAAACTGCATCAGGCGTTTACCGTCAACATTCTGTTTCCACATATCCCTGACAGGCAAATATACCAGGAAATCATTGTCCGGCTGCCCCATCTGCAGAAAACGCTGACAACGGTCAACATAAGCCATCAATTCCGGCGCGTCACGCCAAATAGAATTTGTCGGAGACATATCTACTGAGGCATAGAATTTCCATCCGGGCCATGCCTCCCCAACCGGCGAATAAGTCGTTCCATGAAAAAATACATGATTGACTCCGCAAGTAAACATCAGGTCAAGTTCCGGTTTCATCTGTGACAGCGATGTGCGGAAATGTTCTGTAAGCCATGTGAATGTCTCGCTCGATGTTAATAGCTTGCCTGTGACATGTGCGGCCGACGAGGCATATTTCAGCATCGAGACGTCACTGTCGTTCTCACGGGTGAATCCGATGTCACGGCGCAGGCCTTTTATACCAAAGTCTGTCAGCCCGAATCCTTCTGTCTCAGGAATGTCAACTGCCGCATACATATCAATAAGATTTGCAGGAGAGCCATGTGCCTGATTACGTGTCTTTGCCCCATGGCTGTGAGCCCACTCTGTCCACTGTTCCGTAAAGTTCTCCAGCAACAGTTCTCCCAATGTCTCTCTGTAGTCACTCAACGTCTGCGGATCATTATCCAAAAGTCTGCAGAAGCTGTCTTCCAGGGCATATCCGCGACGCTTACGGAACTCATCAAGCAGCGACGGTGTCCAGTCGGCTCCATAAACTTCATATGAATCGTTGAAAAATGTATGAGGATATGGTGTCCCGCTCATAGCGAAGGCCTTATCAATATTCTCCAGATAATGCTTTACTGCATTACGGTCGAAATGGTCTATGACATATCCTTCGCCGCCCGGTGCCGCCCGCTTAACCTTCTGGCGCGTACGGCCTGCATAAAGGACTATGAAGCGATATGTCCCATAAACAGGAGCATTCCAGTTCAGTTTGCCATCAGCCGCACATGAGGTTATATCCGTCTTCGCTCCGTCCTCATCAAACACCATGACTTTCTGCAACACAGAAAAAGCACGTTCTTTCTCAGGAGCAGCAATGCATATATCACAAAAATGACGGCCTGCCAATGTCGTATCAATAAATACCGCCTTGCATGCAGCTTCAGACAAAGGGACTCCAGGTCCGCCAAGCGGCCATCCTGTACCGGTATTCATATCAATAAGAACACCATTACGCCGCCCCTCTTCTTCTGAAACTTTCAGAGCTTCCATCCATGGAGAAGTAAGAAAATCCAACTCACGGCTTTCATTGCCACGGACTCCGTAGACTGGTGTTATCTCAAGAGTGCCAATGCCCGCCCCGGCATATTCCTGTATGCTAAGACGTAAATTATCACTATCAACGGCTGAACCAAGCCACCACCACCTGCTGCCCGCCTTTGTGGTTTCTGTCTGTTCCGGCCATTGCATTCTTTGAGCCATAATCGGAACACATGATACAAGATACAATAAAGAAAGCAACACTATTCTACAAACCATCTCTTTCATATACATCAAGGCAATATCTGTCCTATACATAATCTGTGGGAATAAATATGACAATAAAATAAGTTGTGGCAAAAGCTATCAGTAAGTCAGTATGGCAAATAACTGTCTAAAATTATTTTATAATGAAGCTGTCATTCACTAAAAACAGTTTCCTACAACCACTTACCATTACAAAGGCTACCTTCCCTTCCTTGTGCAAATTTAATGATTTATTTTCAATTATGTATGGCAACGCCAAAGATATTTTCTTTCTGTGACAAAAAGAAAACAAATATGGCAGGACTCCGGCTTGGAACCCTGCCATATATAGCATGCAGTCTGTAAAATACCTATTGCTGTTACTTGATGATCTTTACAGTCTTACCGTCTGTCTTGCGCATGATATAAACATTTCCAGGCTGCATAGTGCTAACCTTTACACCGTCAATAGTATAAACTGCCGTTGACTCCAATGTTCCGGTTACTATGCTGTCAATACCTGTACCGACATACTCCTTGCCGAAAAGCACCTTGATGGATAATGTACCGAACGGTATGTCTATCTCTGCTGTCAGTTTATCACCGTTAATCTCCGCATTCAGGGTTACAGGAATCTCACCAAGATTCGGACCGAGCCAGCCGTCAACGCCCTCAGCATCGCCTGCGACAATATTTATTGTCTGAGTTGCAGAAAGAGTGACAACGCCGTCTGCCTCCACACCTTCAACGTCCTCAAGAGTTATAGTGCCGACAGGAAGTGCGTCAGCACCTGTGCCAAGAATGAAGTTAGGGAGACTAAGAGTGTATTTGCCTTCACCCTTTTCGGTAACGAAAATTGAAGATGTCTGCGGTTCAGAAGGTTCTCCATTCAGGACGACAGTAAGGTTGTCCGTGAATTCCCGTGCTACAGGCTCATCTGCTACATATTCCTTACCGAAAAGTACCTTGATGGACAATGTACCGAACGGTATGTCTATCTCTGCTGTCAGCTTATCACCGTTAATCTCGGCATTCAGGGTTACAGGAATCTCACCAAGATTCGGACCGAGCCAGCCGTCAACGCCCTCAGCATCGCCTGCGACAATATTTATTGTCTGAGTTGCAGAAAGAGTGACAACGCCGTCTGCCTCCACACCTTCAACGTCCTCAAGAGTTATAGTGCCGACAGGAAGTGCGTCAGCACCTGTGCCAAGAATGAAGTTAGGGAGACTAAGAGTGTATTTGCCTTCACCCTTTTCGGTAACGAAAATTGAAGATGTCTGCGGTTCAGAAGGTTCTCCATTCAGGACGACAGTAAGGTTGTCCGTGAATTCCCGTGCTACAGGCTCATCTGCATCTGCCTCACATACGATTTCTACCTTGTCAACGTACATTGTGCTACCAACAGCACCGACAAAGGATGCTCCGTCAACACTTGACGTGAACACGACTGCAAGGCTATAACCGCCGGTTTTCAGAAGTTCATCATCAATAGATATTTCTTTATAGTCGAATGACACCTCAAATTTTGTCCAGTCCGCAGCATCTGATATTTCACCAGCATCAGCGATAGCAACGATGTTCTCATTGGTCAGTACATCTCCGCCATTAAGAACGACATCATTACCTGCCGCATCCTTGTTCTTGTAAAGTACAGAATAAATACGTCCCTGATCAACAGCACCAACAACTTCCTTATTTGACTTGTCGGTAACTTTCGCGCCTGCCGTGTATTTGTAATATCCTGTGAATTTCAGAGGCTTACGGTCAAACGGCTTTCCGAACTTTGTTGCAGCCATTGCATTTGACATGGCAGCTGTTGCGTCAAATGTACCGACAAACAGATTGCCTGCAGCTATAGGCATTTCCACCATAGCTCCCAAGAATCCTGTGGACTTGGTCTCTAATTTCACACAGGCACCATCCAATCCATCTGCAATAGCCACAGAAGGATAGTCTGTTGCCGGTGATTTGCCTGCTGTAATAGCGAATCCCGCATTTCCTGAAGCCCACAGATTAACCTCTGCTTCATCAGCACCTTTCTCAAACCATTCGTAATACTTACCACCGGTATCAAGTCTGTAGTTCTCGAAGTCATACTTCACCGTAACAGTATTGTCGGCCATTGCCGTCAATCCCATTGCAGCAAATAAAAAAGTAAAAAGTTTTTTCATGATTTTCTTTATTAAAAAATATTGTTTATATACGTTATTATATTTCTGTGTAACTGTTGGAAATCATTTTATAATGAAGTTATTCTCATTAACACTTGTCGAACTTGCCACTTCGTGCATCAGCATTCGTAATGCCACGCACACTAACCGTCTAAAGAGCAACAGCGTCTTTGCACAAAATAGTTTTCAGCAGTCACTTACATCAGCACATCATTTCAGCTTGTACATCACGCCCACCGTTCCGAATATCGGGTAAAGCGTCTGCTCAATAGTCGTGAAAGAACGCTTGTGTATACCGTTAAGCCCCCATTGCAAATCGGCGTACGCACCCCAGCGGCGGCTGAACTGCCAGTCGGCACCGACATCGATTCCCACCTGTATGCGCCGCATGTGTTCACTGAAATCATACGTGCCCCATGTGTCCTCTGTATTTCCCATCTCTATCTTCTCACCGACAGGAGCCACGCGGCGAAGGTAGCCATCATAGACATGTCCCTTAAACACTCTGGTGGATACATAGGAAGCGTATGGGCCGAGTTTCAGCATCACATTCCTGTGCACCTTGTATGTCACCATTACAGGAAGAGTGAGCATCCATTCCTCACACTCCGTGACAAGATTACCGGTATAGTATCCCTCCACCTCGTCACCACCTTTGGTCATGACCATGTGATAATTCTTCACTGTGGCGTCAACCTCCATACCTTTATTCTCCAGATGCAAACCTGTAAGCACTCCCCACTGTCCTTTCAAAGGTTTGTGGACATCCAGTCCAAGTGAGAAATTAGGCATAAACTTATAATTGTTCATGCTGCGTATCGTTGCCGGCATTCCTATCGGAGCCGTACCGCCGATATTGTATCCGAGGCGTGCGTAATAGTCCCAGCCGTCCAACAGGCTTTCTGCATTGGCCGTAACGGAAAGCGCCGCCACCAGCAATGCCGTAATTGTTTTGCGTATCATCGGAATATATTTATTTTGATGTTTCACAGATTACTGTCACCTTATCTATATATAGCGTGCTTCCTATAGCTCCTTGGAAATAGGCTCCGTCCTTACTTGACGAGAATACAACGGCAAGACTGTATCCAAAAGAGTTCAGCATGTCCATGTCTATCTCATTACCATAATAGTCAAAGTCAACTTCAAAAGCCGTCCATTCGTCTGTAGGCCTTACTTCCGGCAAGATTGCTTTCGCAACAATCTGCTCACTGGTCTGCACATTATCTCCATGCAGTACCACGGCATTGCCTGCCTCATCATGGTTCCTATACAAGATGGCATATATGGCACCCTCGTCCTTTCTGTCTGCCTCTATGTTTCCATACCTGTCAGTAAATACAGGACCTGGCTGATACTTGTAGTAACCGGTGAACTTCACAGGCTTCTTGTCAAACGGCAGGCCGAAATGCGTGCTTTCCAAAGCATTTATCAAGGCTGTCTGAGTTATAAACTTTCCAAGGAACAGATTACCAGCCGCCATCGGCATCTTCATTGTCTGTGCCAGACTTCCCGTGGCTTTTGTCATAAGGCGGACACCCTTGCCCTCATATCCGTCCTCGATTGTCACAGTTGGATAGTCATCAATCTTGGCAGAAGGATTGCTTATGGAGAATCCGCCGTTGCCGGAAGCCCAGTTATTGGCTTCCGTACCATCTTCCTTCAGGTCACTCCAGACATAATACTGCTTCTTTGTAACATCATCGGTATAAGTGGCAACTCTCTCGAAATCAAAGTTTATAATGTCACGGACAGTACGGCGTTCTTCCGCAACCGTCACCCTGTACTCACGATTCCACTCACCGTCCTCGGACGTGACAGTGTATTTCTGCGGCCCGTTGGTAAAATCAAGCGGTGTCCCGCTTGCAGGACTCAGTGTGGCACCCTCGGTTATGACAAATTGCGGCGCAAGACTTGTCCTGTCCGTTCCAGGCTTTACCTTAAACAATATATCACTCTCACCTGTATATACCTTATCAATAATAGTGTCACTGAGATTCCAAGTACACTCTTCAGGTTTTTCATAGTGAATCCAAGCCTTCTCAATGTCGCACTCGGCGTTCAGCGGCTCATCCTTAAAACAAGCGGTAAGTCCGGAACAGACAGTCACCGCGGCACATACCTTTCCTAATACTTTTAACATAATCAGGTTTCTATCTATATTTGTCCATTGTGTGCAAAATTACCAAAACAATGGCATTTCCCCCATTAAATATATAAGAAAAATCCACTTTTATGGCAATTTTAATGATATGCCTCAAGATTTACCATGTCAATTATGTTAATTTCTTTTTATAAATAGCTGTTGAGGATGGTTTTCCAATGAAGTTCTTTTTCACAGAAATTCTCCTACAGTCACTTAACTACCACCACCTCTAACGTAACAATCTGTCACATTCCATGACATTTTAAAGTAAATCTAAAAGAAAGAGCCATATCCCTACTCTGCATTTCCTGAGTAAAGATATGGCTCTTCCATATATCAACCAAGGCAGTTTTCCGCCTGTGACGGAAGCCGTCTGCACGGAAATCATATTGGCAGCTATCCCATGTCACTGCCCAAGCTCATCAATCCTCCGCGGCAGTCTTTGTCCTAACGGTGCGCTTGCGCTTAGGCTTCTCGTCAACAGGCGCGGCTGTCTTCACGCCTGCCAGTTCCGGATCAACAAGAATACGGCCGCAATATTCGCAGACGATGATTTTCTTGTGCATCTTGATGTCAAGCTGTCTCTGTGGCGGAATCTTGTTGAAGCAACCTCCGCAGGCATCACGCTGCACATAGACCACACCGAGTCCATTGCGCGCATTCTTGCGGATACGCTTGAAACTTTGGAGAAGGCGTGGCTCGATACGCAGCTCAAGGTCTTCAGCTCTCTCACGGAGCTGCTCCTCCTCTGCACGTGTCTCTTCCATAATCTCGTCAAGTTCGGCACGCTTGGAATCAAGGTCAGCCTGACGGCTCTCCATCTGCACCTTCGCACGGTCACAGTCCTGAGTACGTTCAGTGATTTTCACCTGCGCATCCTTTATCTTCTTCTCACAAAGCTGAATTTCCAGATTCTGGAACTCAATCTCTTTTGTCAGGACGTCATACTCACGGTTGTTGCGCACTTCGTTTATCTGGCTCTTGTAACGTTCGAGGCTTTCCTTTGCACGTTCAATGTCGTCACGCTTTGTGACAATAGCCTGACGGAATGACTCAACCTCGTCAGTAAGATTCTTTATACGTGTCTCCAGGCCTGCAATCTCGTCCTCAAGGTCTTCAACCTCAAGAGGAAGCTCACCACGGAGAGCGCGCTTCTCATCAATGCCTGAGAGGGTTGTCTGCAACTGATAGAGGGCCTTGAGTTTCTCCTCAACCGTCATTTCCTTTGCTTTCTTTGCCATGTTCTTATATATTTCTTTATGGTTATGTTTCTGTTTCTTCTTATCTCTTACCAATAGCGTACAGGATTTGTGCTGCCGTATATCTCAGTCCTTATGCCGGGGAACTTGGCCGTGATTATTCTGCGCAAGACTTCCGTTGTATACTGCTCAGATTCGTAATGGCCTATAACCATAATCTGAATCTGCCTGTCAGCGCCGAAGAACTCATGGTAGCGCATCTCCCCGGTGATGAAAGCGTCCGCACCTTTCTCCAAGGCCTTGTCCAAGAGAAAGGAACCGGCACCGCCACAGACTGCGACTTTCCTTATCGGACGTTCCAGGAGGGCGTTCGTCATGCAGCATTCCACACCGAAGAGGTCTTTCACATGTTGTATGAACCTCACAGGATCCACTGCCGCAGGAAGCGTCCCTATCGCTCCACTGCCGCATTCGGCAAGGAACGTGACGCCGTCGAGTTCAAGCAGTTCAGCAATCTTGTAGTTGACTCCTCCTTCGGCATTATCAAGATTGGTATGCATGGCCACTACGCAGATGTCATTCTTTATGGCTTTCATCACCGTGCGCTGGACATAGTCACCGCCACCGATGCATTTCAGTCCGCGGAACAACAGCGGATGATGAGAAACAATGAGATTGCAGCCACGGCGGACAGCCTCATCGACAACTTCCTCCGTAACGTCCAGACACAATAATGCCCCTGAGACATCTGCCTCTGTCAATCCAACTTGCAAGCCGGCATTATCATAGCTTTCCTGCAAGGGCAGAGGCGCGAACTGTTCAAGGGCGTCAATGACTTCCTGTATTTTCACGCTAAATATTCCTTATTTGAATAAATATCAGATGCAAAATTAATAATTTCCTCCGAAAATCACAAACTTCCACCTACCTAATTAGCAAATTTTAAGGAGATGGAACATTATGCGGGCAGAAGTTCCCCTCCGTCTCCGATTCCTTCATAATCTTTTCACCTAATCCTGCATCCCGCACACTATGTGTGACGTTCTCTCCATTCCCCCTGACTCAAATGTCGTCCTTGTGTTTGTCTATTGAAGTAAGAGCGTTTTTTCACTTGACGGAGCAATGTCCGTGCCATATTTATTTTTCATGTGCAAAATTAATCATTTTAAGAGCAATATATATGCTGCACATTACAAAAATTGTATTCTGACACTTTATTTTTTGACAGATGTCAATACATAGCATGCCGAACATGGCATGAAGTATATGACGGACACACGTTTTTCCTAACAAAACCCGACATAACCGTCTGAGTTTCTTACGGTTCCCCCTCTATTCCCAACACCCGGACGGCAATCCATGGAGCGCATTTTTGATGTCCATCGTACAGAACTGGCTGTCAAACACATAGCACAAATCCAAAAGACACGGAAACAAAGTGTTACCTTTGACTATATAAAAGGTAACACTTTACACATTCAAAGGTAACAGTTGACAACACGAAAGGTAACCTGTGAGCATACAGCTTAATATGGCGATTATGGCATATACAATAATTTATACGTTCCATTGCCAACGAAGCAGTGTCCGCACTGCCGTTTATTCACTCCGGCTAATCTGCAGAACAAGTTCAACCACTCACCGTTCCTTCTTCCCGAACCCTGAGTCAATCTTCAGGAATGCCGTCACAAGGAATGTCACTGCACAAGTGCACATCACTATTATAAAGAAGTTGCGATAGCCTACAGCTTCCTGCAATGCACCGGCAAACAGGCCAGGAATCATCATGGAGAGAGCCATAAAGGCTGTACACAGGGCATAATGTGATGTCTTGTACTTTCCCTGACTATAATATATAAGGTAGAGCATATATGCCGTAAAGCCGAAACCATAGCCGAACTGCTCTACGAAGACACAGAGATTGACGATAAGCAGAGAAGACGGAAGGGCATAACTGAGATAGATATACACCACGTCGGGGAGCGTTATGGCACAGACCATCGGCCAAAGCCATTTTTTCAGCCCGTCTTTGCCTGCACAGACACCGCCTGTTATACCACCGAGGGTAAGCCCTACGACACCGACAGTGCCCTGCACGAGTCCGTATTCCATCGGAGAAAGGCCAAGCCCGCCGGCACTCTGCGGGTCTATGAGGAACAAGGATGACACCTTCGCGAGCAGTCCTTCAGGCATACGGTATAGCAACATGAACAGAATACCGGCCACGACCTGAGGCTTTTTGAAGAACGACACTACTGTTCCGCCAAGCTCAGAGAGCATCATTCCGAGGTCTAACGCCTTTCCGTCCTCAGATATTCCACGCTCATTATCTTCCTTGGGACGTGGGAGCACATAGTTATGCCATAGCCAGAAAGCGACAAACAAACCGAGAAGCCCGTAGAAAGTCAAGCTCCACGAAAAGGCGATGCTCCCCCTGAAAACCACCTGCAGATTGCCGGCTATCATGACAAGAAAGCCTTGCCCCACTATCATTGCCAGTCGATAGAAAGTTGACCGGATACCAACAAACCACGCCTGGTCATGCTGATTCAGACCAAGCATATAAAAACCGTCTGCCGCAATGTCATGGGTGGCACTCGAAAAGGCCATAAGCCAGAAGAAACAGAGTGTGCCCTGCAGCCACATAGATGTCGGTATTGTGAACGCTATGCCGCCGAATGCAGCACCGATGAGCAACTGCATGGCTGTAATCCACCACCGCTTGGTCTTTATTATGTCCACGAAAGGACTCCACAATGGCTTTATCACCCATGGCAGATAGAGCCATGAAGTATAGAATGTGATGTCGGCATTACTCAAACCGAGCTGCTTGTAAAGTATGAGAGATATGGTCATTACTGCCACGTAAGGCAGTCCTTCCGCAAAATACAGCGTGGGAATCCACGCCCATGGTGAAGACTTGAAATTCATTTTGATATTGACAGATTTATGGCAGAATATGGCTAACACCTGCCAAAAGTTACCGGATAAGCATGAACAAGTATCTTTCTCCGTTAGGGAAAGTATTATTTGCAAAGATACAAAAATATTGATTAATGACAGCATCCTGACATAAAAAAGTTCACCATGACATACATTTTTAAATAAAGAGTTCGCTGTTTGGATTTTTTTTCGTATCTTTGCACACCTTAACGACTATTCGCAGCGAATGAATCTGACAGACTTGATACAGCATCCGGAAAAAATGGACAGAGAGACTCTTTACGACCTGAGGAGTCTCATAGCGCTGTATCCATATCATCAGACTGCCAGACTGCTGATGTTGCAGAATCTCTATCTGCTTCACGACGCGACATTTGACGAGGAACTGCGCAGGGCAGCGATATATATCACAGACAGAAAAGTGCTGTTCCAGTTGATAGAGGCGGCACATTATAAGTTAAGAAAGCCGGACAACACAAAGACAAGAGAAAAAAGCGAGGCTCGTAAAGACGCTGAAAACGGCGGAAGCAGGACAACGGAACTTATTGACAACTTCCTTGACTCCATACCGGAGGAGAAGCCTGATGAGAAACCAGCAAAACGCAGAAAGCCCACTCCGGCTGACGCAACAGTGGACTATGTGGCATACCTCATAGAAAGCAGTATGGCTGATGACGGCGAGCCAGAACAGGAAGCACCACAGATGAAAGGACAAAACCTCATTGACGACTTCATCTCACGTGAGAAAAGCACCATAACGCTACCGGACCTGCGTGACGAGGACTTCCATGATGAGCAGCAGAACCGTAATGCGTCAGGCTGCGATGACACACCGCCACAAGTGACCATCTATACCGAAACAATGGCGCAAATCTATGTACATCAGCGCAGATATTCGCAAGCATTAGAAATTATTAAGCGTTTAAATTTGGAAAATCCGAAAAAAAATGCTTACTTTGCAGATCAAATACGTTTCCTTGAGAAACTGATAATGAATAACAACAATAAAAAATAAAATAAAAAGATGTACACATTATTCGTAATTCTTATTGTCATCGTAGCACTCTTGATGATTGGCATCGTGCTTATTCAGGAGTCTAAGGGTGGCGGTCTCTCCACAGGATTCTCAAGCGGCAATGCCATGCTCGGTGTCCGCAAGACTACAGACTTCATCGAGAAAGCAACTTGGGCATTTGCCGGAGCAATGGTTGTGCTTAGCATTCTTTGTGCATACGTTGCGCCGAAGGGTGCGACAGAGGAGAGCGTCATAGAGAAGGCTGCGACAGAACAGCAGAAAACAAACCCCAACAACTTGCCGGGCTTCGGCGCAAGTCCGGCAAAGCAGGCAGCTCCTGCTTCTGCCGCACCTGCAAAGTCAGAGTAATCAAAATTTCCAATAAAATACTATGATTGATGTAAAAGAGACTCTCAGCAATGCTGAGGAAGAGATGGAGATGGCTTGCATATTCCTCTCCGAGCAATTATCACACATCCGTGCCGGAAGGGCTAACGTCGCTCTTGTGGACGGTATCAGAGTAGAGTCTTACGGCTCTATGGTACCGCTCAATCAGGTTGCCAACGTTTCCACTCCCGACCCGCGCACAATCGCCATCCGCCCATGGGACAAGAAGGCTATCCGCGACATAGAGAAAGCCATCATCAACTCGTCTCTCGGCATCACACCTGACAACAACGGAGAAGTAATACGTCTCTGTGTCCCTGTTCCGACAGAGGAACGCCGCCGTGAACTCGCAAAGCAGTGCAACGGCATCGGCGAGAAAGCGAAGGTTTCTGTACGCAAGGCTCGCGCCGAATACAAAGAGACATTCAAAAAGGCCGTGAAGGACGGACTTGCGGAAGACGAGCAGAAAGACGCAGAAGAGAAATTGCAGAAGATACATGACAAGCACATCAAGAAGATTGATGATATACTTGCCGAGAAGAATCAGGAAATAATGACTGTCTGATGCAAGGACTCGTAATTAAAAATACAGGATACTGGTACACGGTGCTCACCGACGAGGGGAGCACCGTGGATTGTAAAATAAAGGGAAGTTTCAGGCTCAAAGGCATCCGCAGCACCAATCCTGTGGCAGTCGGTGACCGTGTCAAGATAACGGAACCGACACAGAACACAATAGCTGACAAGACACATTCTACGGGAGACATGACAGCTTTCATAACCGAAATTGAAGACCGCAGGAACTATATCATACGGAAGTCACAGAATCTGTCAAAAGCAAGCCATATCCTTGCCGCCAATGTTGATCAGGCTGTTCTTGTAGTCACGGTTAATCACCCACAGACAAGCACGACATTCATAGACCGTTTCCTTGCTTCAGCAGAGGCCTACTCCGTTCCTGTCATACTTGCCTTCAACAAGAAGGACCTGCTCTCTGAAGAGGAACTGCACTATCAGGAGATGATGATGACACTGTACGAGACCATAGGATACAAATGTATTGCGCTCTCTGCATTGCATAATGACGGCATAGATGAACTCGCCAGATTTCTGAACGACAAGATTACGCTCTTCAGCGGTAACAGCGGTGTCGGCAAATCGACGATTCTGAATACCATACTGCCGGGAGCAAACCTGCGCACTGCTGAGATTTCCGATGCTCACAATACAGGCATGCATACTACAACGTTCTCTGAAATGCTCCCTATAGGCACCTTTACAGCCCCAGAACAAGAAGATGACGAAACAAGAAGAATACAGTCTCCTTGTCCGGCAAAAGCAAAAGGATGGCTCATTGACACTCCGGGAATAAAAGGTTTCGGCACTTTCGACATGGAACCGGAAGAGATCTGTTCCTATTTCAAGGAGATCTTCCGTTTTTCCAAGGACTGCCGGTTCAATAATTGCACACACACACATGAGCCGGGCTGTGCGGTACGAAAAGCGTTGGAGGAGCATTATATCTCTGAAAGCAGGTACAATTCCTATCTAAGTATGCTCAACGACAAAGAGGACGGCAAGTACCGCGAAGCTTTCTGACAGCCAGCATACAGACAAGCAACCACATCCCACTACATGAAAAGACTTTTCCCATTTATCTGCCTTGCATGCCTCATGCCGCAATCTGCCTGCGGCCAGGAAATTTCCGGTTCATGGAAAGGTAAGCTTAGCTTAGGCATGACAGAACTGAATATAGTGTTCCACATTCAAAAGAACGGCGACAGCACTGTCTGCAAGATGGAGAGCCCTGACCAAGGGGCAAAAGACATTGATACCAAGGTGGACTACATTTCCGCAGACTCACTGAGGCTATCGGTACCATCTCTCGGAGCAGCCTACAGCGGACATCTTGCCGATGGCACGATAAAAGGAGAATTCGCACAAGCGGGCTACAGGTTTCCTCTTTCCCTGAAACAAGGAACAGTAATCCAAAACCGCCCTCAGACACCGATACCGCCGTATCCATATACTTCAAAAGAAGTCACATTCATCAATCCCGATGACGGTGCAGTGCTGTCAGGCACAATCACCTACCCTGCCGGATACGGCAAAAACAAAAAGAAAGCTCCGATGCCGGTTGTGCTGATGGTCACAGGCAGCGGCCTGCAGGACAGGAATGAGGAGGTCTTTGGTCACAAGCCATTCCTTGTCATGGCAGACTTTCTTGCGCGCAACGGTATAGCCTCACTGCGATATGACGACCGTGGCTTCGGCAAGTCGACAGGAGACGTAAGGAAAGCGACAACCGTGACATTCAAAAACGATGCCAAAGCAGGACTCTGCTTCCTCAGGCAACTGAACGAGTTTGACAAGATTGGCGTTCTCGGCCATAGTGAGGGCGGTACAATATCTTTTATCCTCGGTGCCGAAGGGATTACGGACTTTGTCATCAGCATGGCAGGAACAGCTGTAAGAGGAGACAAGATTATCATTGAACAGAACCGTGCAGCACTCACTCTTGCAGGCATGCAAGAAGAAGCAGTGCAAGCTTATTGCAAAACCTTGGAAAAGGTCTACGAGCACAAAGTCCACGACAAGGAGCAAGGTACTCCTGAGATAATTCTTGAACAAATACTGAAAGATAACAATATTTCCCTGCAGGAAACAGCAAAAGCCAATGTTCTCAGAATAATGACAATGGACAATGCCTGGATGAGCCATTTCCTCTCATATAATCCGGCTGAAGATATAAGAAGCATTTCATGTCCGGTTCTTGCCATAAACGGCGACCTTGACACCCAGGTCCTCTCCAAGATAAATCTACCGGAAATAAAGAGACTGTTACCTGAAGGAAAGCACAACATTGTAAAAGAGTACCATGGGCTCAACCATCCTTTCCAACATGCCACGACAGGTGCTGTCACAGAGTACGCAAAATTAGAAGAGACAATCTCGGAAGAGGTCATGAAAGACATCGCCGACTGGATAAATTCTTTGGACTAATCATATTTGCATCTTACATTTCAAATGAACATTGACGAGATAAGAGATAAGAGAATCGCCGTTCTTCTGTCAGGAGGTGTAGACTCCGCCGTAGTACTTCATCTGCTGTGCGAACAGGGAATAAAGCCTGATTGTTTTTATATAAAAATAGGTTCTGACGAGAAAGACGAATATGACTGCACATCAGAGGAAGATCTCGAGATGGCAACAGCACTGTGCCACAAATACGGCTGTCGGCTTGAAGTGGTAGACTGTCACCACGAATACTGGGACAAAGTCACGGCATACACTATGGACAAAGTACGCAACGGGTTCACACCAAACCCTGACGTAATGTGCAACAGACTGATAAAATTCGGTGCTTTCCATGAGAAGAAAGGACATTCCTACGACCTCATCGCCACAGGTCATTATGCCCAGACAGAGATTATCGACGGCAGAAAATGGCTTTGCACATCGCCCGACCCTGTAAAAGACCAGACAGATTTCCTTGCACAGATCTATGACTGGCAGCTGAAAAAAGCCATATTCCCTATCGGCGGACTCCATAAAGACGAGGTGCGCCGCATAGCCGAGGACAACCGCCTCATCAATGCGAGACGCAAGGATTCACAAGGGATCTGCTTTCTCGGCAAAATAAACTATAACGACTACCTCCGCAAGTACCTTGGAGAGCAGGAAGGAAACGCCATAGAACTTGGAACCGGCAAGGTTATCGGCAAGCATAAAGGACACTGGTTTCACACTATCGGGCAACGTAAGGGACTCGGTTTTGGCGGCGGACCGTGGTTTGTGGTAAAGAAAGACATAGCGAGAAACATCATCTATCTCTCACATGGCTACGACCCGGAAAGTGCGTATTCTTCAGAATTCGTAATCCACGGCATCCATCTCCTTACAGACAATATCATGCCTGAGCATGAGATAACATTCAAGATACGCCACACTGCAGACATCAACAAGGCCACAATTGAAGACATCGGAGACGGACGCTACCGAATCTATTCAGAAAAACCTATCCATGGCGTTGCACCCGGACAGTTCTGCGTCATCTATGACAAAGAGCATCACCGCTGCTTCGGTTCGGGAGAGATAACAATCTGACATCATCACATCACGAATGCAAGAGGGCAAAAGCCATCCAATATGTCATAGCCGCAGAATTTCTCATTCATAATTGCAGCACTGCAGGCATGCAGCGAGCATGAATCAATCCTGGATTGCAGATGTGCACACACCGGCTTTCACACAGAAGGTGATATTCCCCGGCATCTTATTTTACTGTTGCAAAGGTACAGGTCTTTACTTCCGATTCCAAACAAGATGCGAGTACACATAAGGATACACTACCGTCAAAGATAGAATTACAGAACAATACATTACTCACCCAATACACTATGAATAATCAGTCATAGTTGTCGGGTGAGTTTTTTTATTAAAATCGGAAACAGAAACATAACTGAGCAGAAGAGGTTCCACAAAGAAACAGGGATTTCAGAGGTTCCATAAGCGACCCGACACCATAACATAACAGCCCCACCGGCCATAATGACAAACGGATGCCTGCCATACGCAAGCATCCGTTATATATATAATAATGTATATGTGGCTACATCAGTCAATCTCCCTGAGCTGCTGTTTCACAAGTTCTATTTCCTCCTTGAGTTTCTCCACACGGCGGTTCATCTCGTCAAGCAGAGAATTTCCCTTCTTTGAGGATATGGAAAGGAAGCCGAGATTGTTCTCATAAGTCTTGAGATCCCCCTTCATCTGCTCAAGCCTGCGCTGCAGACGTGTGCGCTCATTGTCAACAGCCTGCTCACCACGCTTTGCCGCAGCCTTTATATTCTGCTTAAAGTTATCCATACGACGACGCTGGCTGTTGGTGTTCAGCACCTTGTGGATCCTATCAAGGGCAGCATGATACTCATCATAAATCTTATCCTTCTCTCTGAACGGAACATGACCGACCTCATTGAACTTATCGATAAGCTCACGCATACGCTGCTGCAGGTCATCACCAGCCTCATCGGCAAGACTTTCAAGTTCCGCCACAATATCCTTTTTCTTCAGAAGGTTCTCCTTCTCCGCATTTCGCGCTCCGGAGTTTGCAGCATTCCTTGCCTCAAAGAAATGGTTGCAAGCACCGAGGAACTCCTGCCAAAGCTGGTCACCGATCTTCTTGGGGACCATGCCGATCTCCTTCCATTCCTTCTGCAGCTGCATCATCTTGTCGGCCGTCTGCTTCCAGTCTGTGCTGTCCATAAGAGCCTTCGCCTTCTCCACAAGAGCCTGCTTTTTCTCCGCATTCTCTGCAAAACGTTCCTTCATATCCTTGAAATACTGAGTCTTACGCTGGAAGAAACGGTCGCAGGCGATACGGAAACGCTCGAAAATCTTTACGTTCATCTTCTGCGGAGCAAAGCCTATCGTCTTCCATTCCGCCTGAAGAGCAAGTACAAGTTTCGTCACTTCCTCCCAGTCGGCAGAATTCTGGCACTCACGCTGAGACAGTTCCTCAGCCTGCTCGCAGAGGGCTGTCTTCTTCTCAAGGTTCTCCTCCTCCCTGGCACGGATATTCTCAAAATGCTGCTGGTGACGCTTGTTTATCACCGTACTTGCAGCCTTAAAGCGCGTCCATACCTGCTCACGGAGATCCTTTGCCACAGGTCCGACCTCACGGTACTCCTGATGCAAGTCCTGCAACTGGTGGAAGGCACTGATTACATCCTCCTCGTCAGCAAGTTTCTCTGCCAGTTCGCAAAGACGTGTCTTCGCTTCAAGGTTCTTCCTGAAATCATACTCACGGGCTTCGGAGTTCAGTTTCAGCAGGTCGTAGAACTGCTCGACATACAACTGGTATGAACGCCATGTCTCGGTAGCACTCTCCGCCGGCACCTGGCCTATTTCCTTCCACTGAGCCTGCAAGTCCTTGAAGTCCTGATAAGACTTGTTTGCCTCTTCAGGAGATGTCACCATCGTCTTTATCTTCTCTATGATGGACTGTTTCTTTACGAGGTTAGCCTGCTTTTCAGCCTCCTGTGCGGCGAAAACCTTCTGACGCTTCTCGCGGATGACCGCCATTGCCGTCTTGAAAGCATCCTCCGTATCGTCAGACTGTATGACATATTTTTCAGGGTCACCGCCCTCATCAAGATATGCCTTCAGCTTCTGCTCACGCTCTTGGAAATGTAACTTGTAGAACAAGCTCTTCAAGAGTTCCACCTCTTCCTTCTCAGGAGTTTCTTCACTTTGAGCAAGTTCCTTAACGCGTTCAATAACCTGCGCTATAGTCTCATAACGCTTCTCTTCAGAGTCCATCATAACTTTTGTTTTAGTTTGAATCGATGTTTAATTCACTATATAATTCGGTGCGAAATTACAAAAAATATTCTATATCTGCAAATAATTCGATAATTTTTACTATCTTTGTGGCCTAATCTAACTGATAACATAAATGAAGAAGTTAATAATTCCGCTCCTAATCTTTTTGTCAGCATCGGCATGTCCGTCCCTTTGCAACGCTCAGGACGAGGCTTTCATCTTCACTTCGTTCCGCGAGCCTTCCATTGACGGCATGCACTATCTCTACAGTTATGACGGTCTTCAATGGGACACCATCCCCGGAGTCTTCATGCGCCCGGAAATCGGCAACAGTCAGGCATACACCGATGTCTTCACAGGCGAAAGCGTTATCCCCACGTTCGCACCTGACGAGCGCGTGCTCCGCGACCCTTCCATAACACAGGGACCCGACGGAACCTTCCACCTCGTATGGACCGATCAATGGTACGGCAGCCGCGGTTTCGGATATGCCCATTCCAAAGACCTGATCCACTGGTCAAAACAGATTGAGATTCCTGTCATGAAAGACTATCCCACCAATAACGTCTGGGCACCGGAAGTGTTCTATGACGATGAACTGAAAGAGTATTTCATCATATGGTCATCACAGATCGACCCGAAAAGCCGTACCGAAGAGGACATGAAAGGCACCAACAGCTGCCACCGCATGTGGTACTGCACCACAAAAGACTGGAAGCGTTTCTCACCTGCCAAGCCCTACTACGACCCGGGATTCAACAGCATAGACGGTTTCCTTCTGAAACGCGGCACAAAGGACTATGTCCTCGTTGTCAAGGACAACCGAAAGCCGAGCTATTCCAATCTCTTCTGTGTCTTCAGCGATTCTCCTCACGGGCCTTTCCATTCCCCGACAGAAACTTTCACGCCATCCTACAGTGAAGGCCCTTGCGCCGTCAAGCTAACCGGCGACAAGAAAAGGAAGAGGAAGGATGAATGGGTCATCTACTATGACCAGTACCGTCCGGCACAGAAATTCGAAGCTGTCTCCACACAGGATTTCAAAACCTTCACGCCTATCCCGGAACGCATAAAAGTGCCTCTTGAGCATAAACACGGAACAATAATAAAGGTCAGCCGGGAGATTCTTGATAATCTTTTGAGACATGCTTCATCTCGCTAACATTCTCCTTCTTGCCCTCTCCCTCTCCTTCTTCCATGCCAAGGGAGGGCAGAAGACCGGTTCCCGTCAGCAAAAAAAAGCTGCGGGCACATCTGTTGCGGGCAACGGGAAACAGCAGAAAGGCATGGCAACCTTCTATTCCAAGCGTGCCACGGGAGCACGGACGGCAAGCGGCGCACGCCTGCATCATGACAGTCTCGTATGCGCCCACCGCACCCATCCTTTCGGAACGTACCTCAAAGTGACAAACCCGCGCAACGGGAAGTCGGTCATTGTGAAAGTCATTGACCGCGGTCCTTTCCGCCGCGGCGGCATAATCGACCTGTCGTGGCGTGCGGCAAAAGAGATTGACATGATAAACCAAGGGGTGGCTATGGTCATCGTCTCTGTCGTCAAGGATGAGATTCACTTTCCATACAAGATAAAGGCGCAGACCGACAGCATTGAGTTCGACATCGAGAGCAACGATTTCTACGACGGTTCAGTGCCTCTATGGCAAAAGCAGTGAACAAAGAAGAGATGCAAGCGAAGCATCCTCGTCAGAAAAAACGAAAGACAAAGAATCCGCAATCAGGGGCATGACTGCTCCCGATTGCGGATTCTTCTTTTCACCCCATGCTTTTCCGGGAGCGGCCATCCTTCCCCCCATGCAGAAATCCCCCCTGCTTCATAAGATTCCCTGCCGGCAGAATGTCAGCATGTCAAGTCCAGAGGCAGTCTGAAGTCCAAGCCGCCGTATCCGATACAATCACGCATGCAAGTACGATACCGTTCAGTCATAGGTAACGAAAGGTAACGGTTTGCATTGTCAAAGGTAGCCTTTGACATGACAAAAGGTAACACTTTACAATGCAAAGCGTTACCTTTCATTTCCTGCCCTCTGTACAGGCATGGAAAACAGTTATTGACTTTTAGGATTCAGACCATTGCCGTACAAGCGTATAATCCCGCATACCGGCGGCGCGGTGCCGCCGGACGGCATTCTCACCCATGGTTTCCAAGGTCTCCCGACATAATCTTTTTTTCATTTATTCTCTGCCGAAGACAAGCATCGTCCAGTTGTTCGTGACCTTCCGTTCCGTCTCACGGAGTCCCAACTCTGCAGCTTTCTCCACGAGCATCGGCGCATCCTCCTCATAGAAACCGCTGAGAATCAGCGCACCTCCCATATTCAGCGTCGCCACGATTTCCGGCAGATCGGCAAGAAGTATGTTACGGTTGATGTTCGCCACAATAATGTCGAACATTCCATCGACATGGCTCAGCACAGAGACGTCACCGAGCAATATCTCATCAATGACAATGCCGTTGATTTCTGCATTATGATGAGCGTTGTCCACGCTCCATTCGTCAATGTCGTAGGCTGTGACATGGGAAGCACCACACCGCTTGGCCACAATGGACAGTATGCCTGTGCCGCATCCGCAGTCAAGAACTCTCCTGTCCGCGAAATCCAGATGCAGGAGTTTCTCCACAATCATCTTTGTAGTCTCATGGGCACCATTGCCGAACGCCATTTTCTGGTCTATGGCAATAGCTGTCGGAGCCTCGGCAGCAAGAGTCTCCGTCTCTGGGCTCGCCGCATCATAGATTATGCATTCCTTGCCCACGCGGATAGGCTCAAAGACCTCGTTCTCGTACGTCTCATTCCAGTTCTGGGACTCCATCTCCTCTGTATGGAAGCTTATCGCCGCCGTCTCTATGGGGAAGTCAAGAATATGTGCAAGGGTATGCTCCTCACTGTAATACTGTGTCTGGATATATCCGTCAATGCCGTCCTCAGTATCGACAAACGACTCATAGCCTGCCTCGCACACACAGTCGGCAAGCAGTTCACGGCAACTCTGCATCAGTTCTTCCGACACCTCTATCTTAAAGTGGGTTACGCTGTAATCCATAATTATTAATGTAGACTATTTGTTAAAATACGGTGCAAAATTATAAAAAATAGGGGAAATCCCCATACGTTTTAGGAAAATTCCGTATATTTGCATTGTTATTTTTCTATAATTTTGCGTCAGGAAAGAAACGGCCGACGTAAATGTTAAAGACAAAATGATGATGAATATGAAAAAGACAATCTTTACGACACTCACCGCAATGTTCCTGCCGCTCATGACTATGGCACAGGACGACATGTACTTCACCCCGACAAAGGCTGAGGTCAAAGCGGCGAAGGAAGCCCGCCAGAAAGACCGCGAGGCTGAGATTGCGTGCAGGAAGGCCTATGAGCAGAGCCGTGGTGTATACTATAGCGGACTGAACAAGACTGACGATGAGTATAACCGCCGCAGCAAGCGCACTACTTTTACTCCGACGTTCGTCAATGACAGTATCCTTGCAAGCACGGATTCCATGGCAAGCGACATCATAGAATTCCCGGCAGGCAATGCCTCACAGATGGAGAAAGGTGTCTACCCTGCCGCAGACGAGACACGCGTGGACACGGTCTACAAGTACATTGTCATGGATGATGACGACTACCGCTATTCACGCTGGCTCTCACGCTATGACGATTTCTATTTCAGGTATGCTTTCCATAATCCGCTCTACTCTCCGTGGTATTACAACTCATGGTATTACGGACCGAGCTGGAACCACGGATGGTATGCCTGGAACGGATGGTATGACCCGTTCTACGACCCGTGGTACGGTCCCGGATGGGGATGGTACGACCCGTGGTACCATCCATGGCACGGCATGGGATGGGGAATTCCGGCCTACCCGAGCTACAGACCTGCCGGAAATGCTCCGACACAGTATGCAGGAGTGCACTACCGCGGGAACAGCAATCTCGCACGCGGACATAACAGAAACACCAGCTATGCTGTGGCAAAAAGGAACGGCGACAGAACCACGAGAACAAATTTCACGCGCAACAACTCAAGCCGTTACTCTCAGAACTCATTTAACCGTCAGAACAACTGGAACAACAATAACTACCGTCCGGCGAACAATAGCGGTTTCTCAAACAGCAGCATGGGAGGCAACCGCGGAAGCGGCTTCTCCGGAGGCAGTCATAGCGGCGGCACACGCAGCGCCGGAGGCTTCGGCGGACGTGGCGGAGGAAGGAGATGATGTTAAGGCTATGAGGTTTTACGGATAATAGCAACCGGATTTATACAACATGCACCATCATCCATAAAAGGAAAAGCCGCACAACCATAAAAGACATATAACAATAAACAACCAAGTAACGGTAAACAACCAAGTAACAGTGAATAACCGTGTAACGGTAAACAACCAAGTAACAGTGAATAACCGTGTAACGGTGAACAATCGTGTAACGGTGAACAACTGCGTAGCAGTTTAACAAGGTAGCCGTGGGTCGCAACCCACGGAATCATATCATCCCTCCCCACGACCGATTTATCGGTCGAATAATTGCAAACAGAATATATAATTGAGAATGCGACATTGGGATCCTATATACCCACGCAACCGTAGAATCACATAACACTATATATGAAGAAGATAATGACAATAGCAGCAATGGCAGTGAGCATCTCTGCCGCTGCACAGGACACATATCAGAGTGCTCAGCTTGCAGGTGACGATCTCAACGGAACAGCACGCTACGTAGGTATGGGCGGAGCCATGGAGGCTCTCGGTGCCGACATCTCCACAATGGGGACAAACCCTGCAGGCATAGGCCTGTTCAGGAAGTCGCAGGTATCCATATCCGGAGGCCTGCAGATATTCGGAGGAAACTACTATAACAACTCACTGAACAGCTACCTTGACGGCAACAAGACAACGGGAAGCTTTGACCAGGTGGGCATAGTTCTCTCGACAAAGGCAGGACACGACTCATACATCAACTTCGGTTTTAACTTCCATAAGTCGAAAAATTTCAACCAGCTGCTCGCTGCCGCAAACTCTCTGAACGAAGCTTCGCTGAATAAAGTGTCATTCAATAAGTTCAAGGATGTTGTTACTGATGACAAGAATTTCTATGACCCAAGCTATTCCACAGTCGACTGGTTCAATGATCAGCTGATGAATCCCTATGCAACCGACAACGAAGGTAACTATGTAAGTTCTTTCAACGGATATTTTAATGCCCAGGATTTCACTCAGCATCAGGTGCAGACAGGTTATATAGGCGACTATGATTTCAACATAAGCGGAAATATCCATAATAGGGTGTATCTCGGACTGACATTCGGAATAAAAGATGTTCATTACGAGAGCCGCAGCCTATACACAGAAAACATATTTAACGAAAAAGATGAATATGTTATCGGCGATATGTTCCTTGACGACTCACGCATCATCACGGGTACAGGCTTCAACGTAAAGTTCGGCGCAATATTCCGCCCCGTTGACGATTCTCCGTTCCGCATCGGTGCCTATATCCATACCCCTACATGGTATAAGCTGACGACATCAAACTATACAGAGATGACAACTTATGATATCGCAACAGATAAAATTTACGGAAAAGCTTCCGAAGACCATCTTGACTTCAAGCTCAACACTCCGTGGCTCTTCGGCGTATCCGTAGGCCATACGGTAGGCAACTTCCTGGCTCTCGGTGCTACATACGAATACAGCGACTACGGTGCACTGGACAACCGTGTTATAGATAACAGCTACTCTTATGACTATTACTATGATTACTATTATGGCAACGAGAGTTCTTTCTCTGACAAAGCCATGAAGCGCAATACGGAGAAGAGTCTTCAGGGGGTGCACACTCTCCGTCTCGGTGCGGAAGTGAAACTCTGTCCTGAAGTTGCCCTGCGTGTCGGCTACAACTATGTATCACCGAAATATCAGACATACGGATGCCGTGACACGGACATTCCTTCACAGGGCGTGGAGTTCGCATCCACGGCTGCCTACACGAACTGGAAGGACACAAACCGTTTCACCTGCGGCATTGGCTACGCCAAAGGTTCTTTCTCTGTAGACTTGGCATATAAATACAGCCAGACAAACGGCGACTTCTACCCGTTCTATGACGGCATAGGCACCGGTGAATATGAGAACAATCCCGGTGCGACAAGCGTGAGTGACAAGCGTCATCAGCTGCTCATGACCCTTGGCTACCGATTCTGATAAGTAAAGAAAAGAGGATAAGAAACATTAAGTCTAAGGCACACCCCTGAAAACGACAGGCAACTTTTGATAGAACAATATCCATCACAACTGTTGGAGCGCGCCGTTGGCGAGTTCTCCAAGCTACCGGGCATCGGTCGCAAGACATCCTTGCGGCTGATGCTTCATTTACTGCGCCAGGACAAGGAGACTGCGGAAAACCTTGCCAATGCCATATCTAAACTAAGGAATGAAGTGCGCTATTGCAGCGTATGTCATAACATTTCCGATACGGAACTGTGCCCCATCTGTGCCAACCCGCAGAGGGACAGAAGTATCATCTGCGTCGTGGAGAATGTCCAGGACGTGATGGCCGTGGAACGTACAGGACAGTTCCGCGGAGTTTACCATGTGCTCGGCGGCATAATCTCGCCGATGGACGGCATAGGACCAAGCGACCTTGAAATAGAGAGCCTTGTGGAAAGAGTCAGGGAAGGAGGAGTGGAGGAGGTGATTTTCGCCCTTGCATCAACTATGGAGGGGGACACGACCAACTTCTACATCTCCCGTAAGCTCCAGTCACTGGGAGTAAAGCTGTCTGTCATCGCAAGAGGTATCTCTGTCGGTGACGAACTGGAATATACTGACGAGGTGACCCTTGGACGGTCAATCGTCAACAGAACAGAAATGAAATGAAAGAAACAAGCAGAAAACTTATGATACCATACATCGGAAGCATTATGCTTGCCGTTGCCATGGTAGTGCTCTACGAGACACAGACAATCCTTGAAGGCGGGCTTGCCGGAAATGTGCAGGGCGAGTTCCTCGCCGTGACTGCCATGGAATTGATTACCATCTGCGCAATACCTTTTGCACTAAGGCTTTTCAAATTCCGTAAGATAAGAGAGATCATCACTGAGAAAAAGGCTGACGGACTGTTCCGCATGGCACTCGTACGTATGGCTATGATATGCCTTCCTATGCTCATAAACACCCTGCTCTACTACCTCTACATGGCTCCGGCATTCGGATATATGGCCATTGTCGGCTTTATCTCCATGGCATTCATAACTCCTACAGTCACAAGATGCGAATCAGAGGCTTAGAACCGGAAGACCTGGAACTGCTCTACACCATTGAGAACGACCGTTCTCTGTGGTGGGTCGGCGCACAGACGGCTCCCGTGTCGAGGTTCCGCCTGAGAGAGTATGTTGCGTCCTGCGAAGCGGACATATATAAGGACGAACAAGTGAGGTTTGTCATTGAGACAGAAACGGCAGCCGGATTGTCCACGGAGGCCGTGGGACTTATCGACCTTTTTAACTTCTCCCCGTGTAACCGCCGCGCAGAACTGGGCATAGCCATCCTACAGAGGGCACAGGGGAAAGGGGTGGCACAGGAGGCAATCAAGGAAATCATAACCTATGCCCGTGACATTATCGGCATCCATCAGATATATGCCATTGTCCCTTCGTCAAACCTCGCCTCCCGTAAAATGCTCCTTAACATAGGATTCCGGCTGTCTGCCGTACTGAAGGACTGGCTTCTTCACGGACAGAAATATGAGGATGCTCTGTTCATGCAGCGGTTCTTGGAGTAAACGGCCGCTCTCATCGGAACCACGATGTTGTCCACTGCCGTGACGTGGATACGCTTCAGCTCCGTACCGTTGGCGTCATAGACATATCTTGTCTGACAGCCGTTGGTGAACTGTATACCGGAAGGAGTCCCCCAATAACCGTAGCCGATGCTTGCTATGCCTTTGTTGGCATCGCTTGTAAGTGCGCCGCAGGCGTTGTATGTGTACTCCTGTGATGTGCTTGCGCCGTCCTTGAAAT
>JAMPFD010000024.1 GCA_023664625.1 Bacillota bacterium
CAGGGGTTGGGTTGCGGGGTGAGGCCTTTGGGTGTGGGGTGGAGGGGTTTTGTGGGCTGTCCGCCGTTTTGTGGCTGTGGTCCGTCTGCAAGAAAAAGCCCATGCTGCCGTTCCGTGGCAGTATGGGCGGTCGTTTCTTTGCTTATGTTGAGGCGTGCGTTGCTTAGGGCGTTTTCCCTTGTTCCGCCCGCAGGAGGATGGTCTTGCCGGCGGGTGCATGGCATCCTTCACGGCGGCGGATTATTTCAGGTTCTTCATGATCCATTCCATGAGTCCGCGTTCCGTGGCGTCGGAGGTCCAGTGTTCGTTGACGGGAGTGAGGAGAGCTTCTTTTTCGCATTTCATCACGTTGAACACGGCGTAGGACGTTGTCGGCGGGCAGGTGTTGTCGTTGTATCCCCATGTCATGAGTGTGGGGCAGGTGATGTGGCGGGCGAAGTTGACCACGTCGTAGTATGCCATGACCTTTGTCTTCTCAGGCGTGAGCATCCCTTTCTCGCGGCTGAAGTGCGGATAGCCGCCGGTGCGTCCCTGTTCCGCGTAGCCTGCCATGTCGGCGAGGGCGGGATGGTTTGCCGCGCACTGTGTGACCCTTCCGTCGAGGGCGGCGGCCACCAGTGACAGTGCGCCGCCCTGGCTTCCGCCCTGGAAGGCGACGTTCTTTCCGTCCCATTCAGGGAGGGAGGCGGCGAAGTCTATCGTGCGTATCAGGGAGAGGTAGACGTGGCGCATGTAGTAGTTGTCACGGTTGTCAAGTCCGTTCTTGAGATAGTTGTTGCCGTCGGTCTGGAATGCGGACTGTATCTCCCGGAACGTCTTCTCCGGCGTGCGCGGGTCTATGCCGTGGATCTCAGTCTCGATGCGCAGGAAGCCGTTCTCGGCGTAGTACTTATGGCGCAGCGGTTCCTTGATTGTCTTTATTCCCGCTCCCGGCGGGCAGATGCATACGGGGTGCTTGCCGGGCTTTGCGTCGCGCGGGTATGTGAGGTATGCGTAGATGCTGTGCTTGCCGTCGACGTTGAGTTTGATAAGGTCGCAGAGGATTTTGTCCGTGCAGTATTCCTCCGCCCGCTCGCGGGTGTAGGATAGTTCCTGCCTGAGGCTTCTCTTCTGGGCCTGCCAGAAGGACATGAAGTCGGCGGGCTCTTGGGTGTAGGGCATGATTCTGTCGACGGAGAAACCTACTTTTATATGGTGGACGTAGGTCTTGCCGTCGATGCTAAGGGCGAGGCTGAGGTCGCGGAAGCCCGGAGTCTTGCGTGAGCCGATGCTGACGGTGCAGCGTCCGTTCTTCAGTGTCGCCGTGCCTTGCTTGTCTGCCTTGAGCATGTCGTCGGCGAGTTTCCAGCTGACTTTGCCGTCGCGCGGGATTCCGTATTTGTAGAACTGAACTTCGACGGTGGCGTTCTCTCCGCATTGATAGAGCCAGTCGGCGTGGTCGGGAACCGTCACCCACAGGTAGTCGGCACGGTAGGGGTAGTTCTCGGCGGTAATGTTGAGCGCGCCGGCGATTAGCAGGAGCGCGAGGAGTAGTTTCTTCATTTTTTTATGGATGGTTTTAGTTCGTCTGTAGGCTGTTTGCAGTTGAATTTTTCCGGGAATTGTTCCTTATGCTTTCATGAAAGTGCTCTTGCTGTGATTTCTTGTTCCTTATGCTTTCATGAACAGTGCTCTTGCTGTGATTTCTTGTTCCTTATGCTTGACGGGATAGGGTCTGGGAACGCCATGTACAGGATTTGAGACGGTATATATATAATAAGGTGTATAAAGATTGTGTATGTGGTGTCACGATAGTCATACGGATATGGACGAAAGTGGCACAGATGCATAATGAGGTGGCACAGGAACAGACAAAACCGGGACACAGATATAGATGTCGTACATATATATAATAAGGTGTGGAAAAATGCCGTCACCTTTGCCCTGCGGCTTATTGTCTTTTCAGGATTTCCTCGGCGCATTGCTCCATGAGCCATTTCGGCGTGCTCGTGGCACCGCAGATTCCTACGGACGAGATGTCGCGGAGCCATCCGTCCTGAATCTCTTCAGGGCCTTCGATGAGGTATGTGTTGGGATTGACTTTCAGGCATTCGTTGTAGAGGACCTTGCCGTTGCTGCTTTTCCTCCCTGACACGAAAAGCACGAGGCCGTGCTTCTTTGCGAACTCGCGGATGTTGTCCATGCGGTTAGCCACCTGACGGCAGATTGTGTCGAAACTTTTGAAAGTGCATCCGTCTGCGACACGGCTCTTGCAGTATTCTATGATGCGCCGGTATTCGTCAAGGGATTTTGTCGTCTGTGAGTAAAGATAAATGTCGCGGCTGAAATCAATGGCGGCATCCTGCAGCTGTTCGTAATGCTCTATGACAATAGCCTTTCCGTCCGTCTGCCCGACAAGGCCGAGAACTTCAGCGTGTCCGTTCTTTCCGAAAATGACAATCTGCGCGTTTGGATTCTCCTGGTGCTGGCGGCGTATCCTTCTTTGCAGCGCAAGGACTACAGGGCATGTGGCATCGATTATCTCCACATTGTTCTCTTCTGCAATCCTGTAGGTGCGGGGAGGCTCGCCGTGCGCACGCAACAAGACTCTTGCGTCGTGCAGACCGCACAGTTCATTATGGTCTATCGTCACTAATCCTTTCTCTTTCAGTCTGTCGCATTCCGTCCCGTTGTGCACGATGTCCCCGAGACAGTAAAGGCGTTCACCCTCTGCCAGCTTCTCCTCGGCTTTCTGTATGGCAGTGGTCACGCCGAAGCAGAAGCCGCTGCCATTGTCGATTTCTATGTTCATGATGTCTTGATGATTTGCAAAAAGCTTGACAAGATTGTCCGCCGGTTTTATTTCAATGCGCTGAAATATGTGTCAAGCAGTTCGTGCGCAGCCGTGAACGATGTCTTTTTCTTTGTCAGCACGGCATCCTCCGCCAGTTGCTTTAGAGCTTTTATCTCAGGATTCTGATAGAAAGAGCGGCGGAGATATTCGTCTATTGTCTCGTACATCCAGTAGCGTGCCTGCTTTGCCCTACGGTAGTCGAAGTAGCCGTTTTCCTTTACAAATTCAATGTATTTGAAGACCATGTCCCACACTTCCTTCACGCCGTTGCCGTAAAAACCGCTGTAGCACAGTACTTGAGGTGCCCATCCTGATTCCGGCTGCGGGAAGAAATGCAGGGCGTTGCGGTAGTTTGTCGCTGCCATGTGGCAACGGTCGACATTGTCTCCGTCACATTTGTTTATGGCGATGCCGTCAGCCATTTCCATGATGCCGCGCTTTATGCCCTGAAGTTCGTCTCCGGTTCCCGTGACTTGCAGCAGGAGGAAGAAATCAACCATGGAGTGGCATGCTGTTTCGCTCTGGCCTACGCCGACAGTCTCGATGAAGATTGTGTCGAATCCCGCTGCCTCGCAAAGTACTATGGTCTCGCGGGTCTTGCGTGCCACGCCGCCCAATGAGCCTGCCGAAGGGCTGGGACGGATGAATGCGTCTTCACGTTGTGAGAGCTTTTCCATGCGCGTCTTGTCGCCAAGTATGGAGCCTTGTGAGCGTTCCGACGACGGGTCGATGGCAAGTACTGCAAGCTTGCCTCCGCGTGTGTCAAGGACGTGACAGCCGAACATGTCGATGGACGTTGACTTGCCTGCTCCCGGTACGCCGCTTATGCCTATGCGTACGGACTTCCCGCTGTATGGGAGACAACGTTCTATTACCTGCTGAGCCTTTTCCTGATGGTCCGGAGCCTGGCTTTCCACAAGTGTGACGGCCTGCGAAAGCATGGTGATGTTGCCTGCAAGTATGCCGTTGACAAGTTCGTCAACAGTATATTCATGGCGTTTGAACCTTCCTTTCTTCAGGTATGGGTTTACGGACTGTGGCTTGATGATGCCGGAATTTACCTGCAGTCCGGCATATTCACTCGCGTTTTCCGGATGTTCCATAATATTTATAGTATAATAGATGGTTAGGATTGTGTAGGACTACATTTGATGTCCTTATCTTATTATTGCATTTGCCGGCACTATGTACGAAGAGTGCCGGCTCATGTTGCCTGTGCAAAGACGTAAGGCTTATGTCTTCCCCTTTTGCAACGTGTCAGTCCTTAAGTTCAATGATTACTTTAGGCTGTTGCGGGTCATTTGTTATCATGAGTATGCGTGGCCGTTGCTTAAGTTGCTTTATGGTAATGCCGTCAACAGTAATTTTCAGTTTGGTAGTCTCTCCCGGCTCAATCTTTGTTTTCTTGAGGGATACATTCATGCCTGCTGTAAACATCTGCAGAGAACTGATGACGAGTTGTTGCTTGCCGGTGTTTTTCAGAACTATTTCTGTTTTCAGCTTGCTCGGTTTGCCGTGCATCTCACTTGTCCTGATGGCAGTCTTTGACAGCTTGAGTTGCGGAGCATTGGCAATTATTGCTGCATCTTGGGTCGGGAAAGCAGGAGTGAGTATGGCTGAGACAGGGATTTCCTTTTCGGCAGACACCTTGTCGCCAGGTTTTTTGCCGAGATAAAGGGATGTCTGTGTCAGTCCCATGTCTCTCAGCTTGGACGACAGGAGCATGAATGTTACTGTTCCGGCCTGATTCGGTCTCAGCCTTGTCGGCGAGACGTTAGCCTCAAGATAGTCCGGGAGATGCATCACCACAGGCTCAATGGTGCTTCCTGTCGTATTTCGTATATGCATGGTGACCGTAGGCTGTGCACCTTTGCTTACGTCGTCAAATTCAATTTCATTAATATCAGTGCTTATATCGCCGAGCATGTACGGATATGAACCGCTGAAATCCAAAATCTCCGGTACAACGACTCCTTTTACAGTCAGTACAAGAGGCCTGTCTTGTCCCTCTTCATATATCCATATTTCCTTTTGGAAATGTCCCAGCTGCTTCGCGTCATATGTAGCATCGACAACAAGCTCCTTGCCTCCGGGAACTGTTGCCCGTGACGCAACAGCTGTGGCACATCCGCAGGAAGTCTCGATATTCTTTATGACCGCCTGTTTTGAAGACTTGTTTCTCAATACGAATTTTGTGGTTACAGGGTTACGGAACATTACCTGCCCGCAATCATAAGTAGGATTGGCGGTAGTAAGTTTCTGTGCCATCACTTGTGTGATGGCACAGAATGCCATGAGATATAGGATAATATGTTTCAATGTATCAAAGATTTTTAGGTGTGTTCGGTATGCACATCCTGTCTGCATACAGTTAAAGTCCGGCATATCGCCGTCATCTTTGTGAAGCCATACCTGTATGCCTCATGCCTCGGCGGATAACAGCCAGCAGAGGCAGCGGTGTTTAGTTCTGGATGATATACTGGTCTGAGATGCTTTCCTTGTCAAGGATTCGGCGTATTGTCTCAGCAAACATATCAGCCACGGACAGTTGCTTAACCTTTGCGCAGCGTTGTGTATATGGGATTGAGTCTGTGAATACGATTTCCTCCAAGGCACTGTTCTGTACACGTTCGCTTGCCGGACCGGACATTACGCAATGGCTTGCCGTGGCACGCACGCTGTTGGCTCCGGCCTCCATCATGATGTTTGCCGCTGTCGTTATTGTTCCCGCCGTATCTACCATATCATCAACGATGACGACATCTTTCCCCTTTACTTCACCGATGATCTGCATTGACTCTATGACATTGGCACGTGCGCGGGACTTGTTGCAGAGGACGAGCGGACAGTTCAGGTATTTTGCGTACGTCTTTGCACGCTTAGCACCGCCGACGTCAGGTGATGCTATGACGAGATTATCAAGATTCAATGACTTTATGTAAGGCAGTATGACAGCCGAACCGTAAAGGTGATCTACAGGGCAGTTGAAGAATCCCTGAATCTGGTCTGCGTGAAGGTCCATTGTCACGATGCGGTCTATTCCCGCTACAGTAAGCAAGTCGGCAACGAGCTTTGCGCCGATGGAGACGCGTGGCTTATCCTTGCGGTCCTGACGAGCCCATCCGAAATATGGGATTACGGCATTGATGGTCTTTGCTGATGCACGCTTTGCAGCGTCAATCATCAGAAGAAGTTCCATCAGGTTGTCGGATGTCGGGAATGTGCTCTGTACAAGGAATACGTCACGGCCACGGATGGACTCCTCATAGCTCACTGCAAACTCTCCGTCGGAGAATGTTGTGATAACCAAGTTGCCGAGCGGACAACCGAGACTCTGACAAATCTTTTCTGCAAGGTATCTGGTCGCTGTGCCAGAGAATACCATAAAGTTTTTAGAATCAGACATTTTGCTTGTATAATCGTTATGAAATGTTACCTGTTCGGTACAAGTTTTACCTTCTTTCCTTTACTTTCTGTCTTTTAAGTTTTCAATCTTGCTCTCTCTTGCCCGTCACAGCCTGCAAGCGTTATCTTGCCAATTTCCGCAGCCGCTGGAAATGCTGTATGACATCATTGTAGTCCACTTGGCTGTGAACATCAAATCTGTTCCAGATGTCGCCACAGAGAACTACGCCTCCAAAGCCCTCGTCATGCGCCCAGCGGATATTGTCCGCGTTCATTCCTCCGAGAGCATATACATGTTTGTCGATGAGTCCCTGTCTGCTCGCCTCATGGATTTCCGCTGTTGAGAACTTGGATTTCACGCTGCTTTCATGCAGGCTGTCAAAAATGTCGTGCAGGAAAACATACTGGGATTTCTTCTTGATTTCTTTCAGTTGTGATAGATTCGCGCAGTTCCTGCTCACCTTGCCGCGGTACCCCTGCGGCACCTCGGCATCAGGCTCGTCAAGATGTATTCCGGCAAGGTCAAATTCCTGCTTCATGTAGAAGTGCTCGTGTATGACAATGTTACGGTGGTATTCTTCCGGTATGAGTGTCAGCAGACGCTCGAAATATAGCGGTGATGAGCCCGGTTTGTATAGGTGAAGCGAGTCAAGTCCTTCATCGAAGAGAGCTGTGATTATCCTGTCTTCCTCGATAAAGAATTGCGGTTGTGTTATGATGACGAGTTTCATCTGTCTATATAATTTTGTGCAAAGGTAACGAAAAAACGGCAAACATCCAATAAACCATTATTAAAGTTTATTAATGTTTGCCGTTTCAGGCTCGTTTCATAACATGTGCTGAATCATGCTTTTGTCTTCATGTCCCGTGATTCCGTCCGTTCTGCCGTTTCCTTTTGCTCTGTCCGCCAGTTCCTGGCTTGGAGCGGCGCACAGGCGCAGTCCCTTTATAGAGTGCGTCTATGAGATCCGGACGTCCGATTTTGCGTAATGCCTGCTCAATGTTACGCCGCTCCTCCGGCTTGTACCAGAAGAAGAACTGCCGTTGTTGCAGTTTTTCTTTCTGTGATTTTGCAGAATAGACAGGCTCGAGTGTATACGGGTCATATCCGGTGTACCATGTCTCCGTTGCAATTGTCAGCGGGGTGGGAGTGAAGTCCTGTATCTGTTCCAACTGGAAGTCAAGCCCTTTGGTTATAACGGCAAGTTCTGCCATGTCCTCCGCGTGGCATCCTGGGTGGGAAGAGATGAAGTAAGGGATAATCTGCTGCCGCAGTCCTTCCTCTCGGCAGATACGGTCAAAGATGTGCTTGAAGTCGCGGAACAGCCGGAAAGACGGCTTCCTCATCAGTCGGAGAACTTTGTCGGACGTATGTTCCGGTGCAACTTTCAGTCGTCCAGACACGTGCCGTGTTATCAATTCCCGTGTGTACTCCTTCGCAGCCTCGTTTGTCCTCTCGTCTTTCGACCGGTGCAGCAACAGGTCATAGCGCACTCCTGACCCGATAAAGCTTTTCTTGATGCCCGGCAAGTTGTCCACCGCCCGATATATTTCCAGCAGTCTGCTGTGGTCGGTGTCAAGATTAGGGCACACGTTCGGGTGTGCGCATGACGGTCTTTTGCATGCTTCACATGCTTTTCTGTTCCTGCCCGCCATTCCGTACATATTTGCCGAAGGGCCTCCAAGGTCAGAGAGATAGCCCTTGAAATCAGGATGCTCCATGACTTTTCTTACCTCCCTCAGGATATTCTCCTTGGAGCGGCATGTTATGAACTTACCCTGGTGTGCGGATATTGTGCAGAATGCACAGCCGCCGAAGCATCCGCGGTGTATGTTCACGGAGAGTTTTATCATTTCGTATGCAGGAATTCGCTTGCCTTTGTATTTCGGATGGGGCAGCCGTGTGTACGGCAAGTCATGCGAACGGTCAAGTTCCTCCGTGGTCATCGTTGGATATGGCGGGTTTATGACCACGAACTTTCCGTCCACCTCCTGAAGCATGCGCTGTGCGTGGATACGGTTGGACTCCTCCTCTATATGCCGTATATTCTCTGCCTGTGCACGTTTGTCTCTCAGGCACTTCTCGTGGGAATGCAGCACGATATCGTCTTCCGTGATGCCGTTCGGAATATCCTCCTTGCCGCATAGGATAACTGTTTGCGGAAGATCCTTGATATCACGCAGCGGAGTGCCGTCTGCAACGCGTTTTGCCAGTTCCGTGCATACCCGTTCTCCCATACCGTAGGTTATCATGTCAGCTCCGGAGTCGCATAGAATACATTTCTGCAAGCGGTCCTGCCAGTAGTCATAGTGCGTGACTCGTCTCAGGGAAGCTTCGATGCCTCCGAGTATGACAGGGACTTCCGGATATAGCTGCCGGAGAATCTTGGTGTAGACGATGGTTGGATATTCGGGACGGCAGTCGTGCCTTCCGTCAGGAGAGTATGCGTCCTCGCTTCTCAGCCGTCTGTTAGCCGTATATTTGTTGACCATGGAGTCCATGCAGCCCGGTGCCACGGCAAAGAACAGCCGCGGCTTGCCCAATTTCTTGAAGTCGCGGAAGTCTCCGTGCCAGTCCGGTTGCGGTACGATGGCGACACGGAAGCCTTCAGCCTCCCATGTCCTTCCTATTACGGCGGCACCGAAAGACGGATGGTCAACATACGCGTCGGCAGAAAATATGATTATGTCCACATAGTCCCAGCCTCGTAATTCAAGCTCCTTCCTGGTCGTCGGCAGAAAGTCCGTCAACATCATGTTCTGCATATAGTTTTATAAGGTTATGGAGTCCGATCGCTTTCATGTTCGGATTGTATATGACATCGAAGCAAAGATCCATGAGGCTCTTGTCAGACGTGCCCTCGTGTTCAAGAAGTGCACGCACGTTGAGCCGCAGTTTGCCTAACACTGTCTCGTCGACGATGCCGTTGCTGTCGATGAGATTGCGGAAAAGTTTGTATTTCCTGAGCGTTGCGATGTGGTCAGAGGTGATTTCGATGGTTCGTGTGCCTTTTGCATTAGCTATAATCTGCATGGTGCAATAATTGTTTTTATTATGGTTTGAAAAATTGAATTGTCTTTATTGCCGGCATTTGTCCTGCAGCTTGTCTGTACGAGCATGTGCAGGTATGTCAGAATCTGTCCCTTTTGCGTGTCAGGAAAGCCAACATTCTTTTCATCAGAAGTTTTCTGTTTGCAGCATCCTTTATGCATTCAAACGGAAATCCGAGTGCGAATATTCTATGGCTTTCTCCATTGTAGGATACGGAAGCCTGTGCTCCAGAAGCGTATGCGAGGTGTGCGTTTTCCTGCAGAGAATCCGTGGAGAACAGTATGTCCGATGCCACAGAGGCATAATGTCTGTCGTTCACATGTCTGTAAACGGACATGTAAAGTCCTGTGCCGGAAACGATGTCCGAAGACTCTTTGATGCGGAATGGTATTGAATCGCGGTCCGTACCTCCGTACATGATGTGCAAGTTCTCGGCAAGCCACAGTCGCTCTTCCTCTTCCAGCATGTCCGAAGCAATGTAGCTGCCGCTGATGAAGATGCCTCCTCCGCGGTTCCTGAATGCTTCTATGCCGTCACGCATCTGCGGTGTGAAAGTCTTGTACGGTATCAGTGAGTGTCCGTCGTCCTTCTCGTTGCCGAACAGGATGTCGAGAACGGAGACCCCTGTCATGTCGGTATTTCTGGAGAAACAATCGGAAGACAGACTTACTACATTATATTTCCCTGCGCTCCTGACGGCTTCTGCGTGGGAAAAGGCATAGTTGAAGTCGTTGCCGGCAGTAAAGCGTCCGAGGAGGTCGTTGCTTGTATAGCCGAGCCCTGAGATTTTTCCTGCCTGTGCCTTTTCAAAGACACGCTGACGGCCTATCCATGCAGGAGTCTTTCCGTAGGACACCCCGATGTCGTCATCGAGGTCAAATCCGCAGATACTGTCGGTGTCGATGACTGTCGGTGATGACAGCCGGTGGAAAGCGTTGACAATCATGACCGTCTCTTTTGCCGCGGGGGAATATACGGAGACCAGCTCCTCGGTGGGAAAACTCTCGCCGCCGCTGTTTGCAGCGGTAAGGCGGAAGCGGTAAGTCGTGTCAGGCAGTAGTCTTACACTGTGCTTGTTCCCTCTGACCAAAGTGCCGTTGTCATATCCGCTGTCTCCGACACGGGTGTACAGGACGTATGCCGTTGGTCTTGCTGACGGTTCAAGGGAGTCGGTCTGTGCGTTCCATGACAGTGTCAGCTCGTCTCCTGACAGCCGTGCGGCGGAGAAGTCTTTCGGTGTGAGCGGCAGGACTACTGGCGTCTTTCCGTCCATTTCGGACAGCCATCGCAGGATAGTCTTGTAAATGGCACGTGAGAGAACGAATTTGAAATGAGGGTCATGGCCGTACCTGATGTCCGGGAAATTCTCGTGTGACATAGTCTCAAGTATTGCCGAAGGCTGTGCCGGAAGCCTTGTCTCACTGTAATTCCTGTCCCATACATCGCGTGCCGTCCAGTTGCCGAGACTCTTCCCGAGGTCTTTTGTAACTCCTCTCAGCAGTTCGGCGGCAAGGTCCTTTGATACAAGGCGAGGTCTTCCGTCCGCAATTTTCCTGTTGTTGAAATCAGTTGTGCATATCGTCAGTGTTCCGTATGGCGAACAGAAGTCACGCTGCCATCCTGCATCACTGTGTACGGCCAGTTGGAGATCAAGAGGTACGTGTCCGGACAGAGTCTCCCCACGCTGCAGGTTTATCTGCTGTAATGGTGTACGGTTTACGCTGTCAAGTATGGCTGTGGCTGTTGAGTCGATAAGTATTTCAGACAGGCTGTCCGGATATGCTGTTCCAAAACTGTCGGTATTAGCCTTGGTTATGCTGTCAAGATACATTTTGACAGCATTCTCTCCAAGTGTGAGAGAGTCGATGTTGAATGCCGGATGCTGCGGGGCGGGCTGCTCCGTCGGATTTGTACGTGAGCCGTAGGACAGCCAGTTGGATGCCAGGGAGCGGCAGTTGATGTCCTCGCTGTAGTCGCTGCCGCCACCTTTTGTCATGTACATTGCTTTTGGCACTCCTGCAAACTGAGTGTAGTAGCGTGATGCTTCCATGGCGCGGGGAAGTCCGGAGATCTTTCCTCCTCGTTCGTGGTCGCCCATGCCTCCTCCGAAACGCACGGCATCAGTGGTCACTATGCCGCTGCTACGGCTGTGATTCGTAACGCAGACATAATTGTTTGTCGGGGCATTGGCTTCAAACTCAAATGTCCCGAGAAAGACCCATGTTGACGTCCCCATTTGCTGGTTGACGTGAAATACAGTGGTCTTCCCCTGATGACATACAATATATTCCGCTTCGTCCGTGGAGCCGTCGACAGTCTGGTAGCTGACATATACGGCATACCTGCCTTTCTCCCGTATTTTCGGTATGTAAAAAGCCCGTGACAGGTTTGCGTTCTTTTCAGTAGTTGTCTTTGCCATTCTTGCCGTTCCGTTTGCAAAAGGGCGGTCACCGTCCTTGTAATGTCCTCCGGTGATGGCGAAGCCCGGAGCCGGAGCCTTTTCCCATTTGAACAGTCCGGTACTTTCCGAGTATCCTGAGCGTGGAAGGTCATTGTCGACGATGACCATTTCCGTCTGCCAGTCCCTCTCCCTTGGTACGAAGACATTGGCTCCTGCATTCTCAAGCATAGGGATGAGATAAGGATAGACAATGGATTGTGTGAATACATCCTCACATGTGCCGTAGAGCTGTGCTCTCTGCCATTCCCATTTCCCTGTTGTGACATTATAATATCTGCCGTGACTGGGCCAGACAGATATATGCTTTCCTGTCAGGCCGTTCTCGGCGGTGGTGGCCTTGGAGGTGTTCGTTACCCATGGCCGTTGTGCTTTTACAGGTAGTAATATACTGATTAAGAGTAATGTGGGTATTATGTTGTGAAGCATTTGTCAGTCTTGTCGCAAGTGGCTTTATCTACTGTCTCGCGAAAGGTAACGGTTTGTCATGTAAAAGGTGACCTTTCGTGTGGTAAAAGGTGACCTTTCATGTGGTAAAAGGTAACCTTTTGCAAATTGAAAGAGGACTATACCAGAAATTTCTCAGGATGCCTGCCTTCAAAAGCGGTATAATAGCTTTTTATATCCTTCATGTCCTTCTCTATGTCTCCTGAGGGGATAATGGTCTTCGTGCATCGGATTACTTTCTTTCTGTAGTCAATTCCGTATAGCAGTATCGGCAATTTTGCTTTCAGTGCGATATAATAGAATCCTTTTTTCCATTCCCTGACCGCACTCCTTGTCCCTTCCGGTGTGACACATAGCCCGAACCTGTCGGCGGAGTCCGCCGCTTGGGCAAGTGCGTCTGTCATGGACATGCTTTTCTTTCTGTAGACAGGTATGCCGCCCATCTTCCTGAACAAAATGCCGAGAGGCCAGAAGAACCATTCTTTCTTCATGAGGAAATTGATGCGCATGTGTTCTGATATGGCAAAAAGCTGGCCGATGATGAAGTCCCAGTTGCTGGTATGTGGTGCAAGGCATATTATGTATTTGTCGGGATGCTCCTGGCTTATGTCTTTTTGCCAGCCCATAAGTCTGTAGAGAATCCAATGGCAAAGTTTTTTCATGAGATTACAGTTTGTATAAGTGCAAATTAGGGTTCAAAGTTATAAAAAAACTCTCAGATAGCCTAATTTGTCAATAAAAAAGTTTTAATTTGGATTTTTTTCTGTGATTTATTCTGATTTTTTCAAGGATTTTACTATCTTTGCAAAGAGATTATGTGCGGTCTCCGGAACGCGGAATGCGGTTTTCCGGTGCTGTGTCCTGTGCGGTAGGTGCAAGAAAAAATGTCAGGCGGTTGCCGCAAGAACGGAGATATGTGAACAAAAATCAATCTATAACATAACCAAACAAGGAAAACTATGGAAAAAAGTGCATTGCAGATTGCCCGTGCCGCTTATCAGCCAAAACTCCCTGTCGCTCTGCGCGGCGCGCTGAAGGCAGTCGAGGGTGATCCAACTCAGTCAGTTGCTGACCAGGAAGAAGTGAAGAATCTCTTCCCCAACACTTACGGTATGCCGTATCTCCGTTTTGAGCCTGTAGAGGGCGAAGTGAAGACACAGCAGATGAATGTCGGCGTTATTCTCTCCGGCGGACAGGCTCCCGGCGGCCATAACGTCATCTCCGGGCTTTTTGACGGTATCAAGAGACTTAATGCGAAGAACAAGCTTTACGGTTTTATCCTTGGTCCAAGCGGACTTGTAGAGCACAACTACATGGAGCTGACGGCTGACATCATTGACGAATACCGCAACACCGGCGGTTTCGATATCATTGGCTCAGGCCGTACAAAGCTCGAGAAGAAAGAGCAGTTTGACAAGGGTCTTGAAATCCTCAAGGCACTTGACATCAAGGCTCTCGTGATCATCGGCGGTGACGACTCCAACACTAACGCTTGCGTGCTCGCTGAATACTACAAGGCTATCGGTGCAGGTGTGCAGGTGATTGGCTGTCCTAAGACTATTGACGGTGATTTGAAGAACTCCGAGATTGAGACATCATTCGGTTTCGATACAGCAACTAAGGTTTACTCTGAGGTTATCGGCAACATCATGCGCGACTGCAATTCTGCTAAGAAGTATTGGCACTTTGTCAAGCTCATGGGCCGCTCTGCTTCTCACGTTACGCTTGAATGTGCTCTTCAGACACATCCGAACATTACCCTCATCGGTGAGGAGGTTGAGGCAAAGAACCAGACGCTTGATGACGTTGTTACATATATTGCTGACGCAGTGGCCGACCGTGCAACGCGCGGCATGAACTATGGCGTGGTGCTCGTACCGGAAGGCCTTATTGAGTTTATCCCTGCCATCAAGAAACTTATTGCAGAACTTAACGATATGCTTGCTGCAAACCAGGCTGACTTCGACCTCGTTGCTGACGATAAGAAGATCAGTTACGTACTGAAGCACCTCTCTGATGAGAACGCTGCAATCTTCAAGAGCCTGCCTCTCGCTGTTTCACGTCAGCTCGCCCTTGAGCGCGATCCACACGGAAACGTGCAGGTATCTCTCATCGAGACAGAGCAGTTGCTCGCAGAAATGGTTGGCAAGAAGCTTGCAGAGTGGAAGAAGGAAGGCCTCTTCAACGGTAAGTTCTCTACACAGCACCATTTCTTCGGTTACGAGGGACGTTGCGCAGCTCCGTCAAACTTTGATGCAGATTACTGTTACTCTCTCGGTTTCAACGCTTCTATGCTTATCGCTGCCGGCAAGACTGGTTACATGTCTTCTGTGAAGAATACATCCAAGCCTGTCAATGAGTGGATCGCAGGAGGTATTCCTATCACCATGATGATGAACATGGAGAAGCGTAACGGTGAGATGAAACCTGTGATACGCAAGGCTCTCGTAGAACTGGACGGCAAGCCGTACAAGTATTTCGTTGCTCACCGCACGAAGTGGGCTCGTGAGACAGACTTCATATATCCTGGTCCTATCCAGTATTTCGGCCCTGCAGAAGTCTGCGACCAGTCGACAAAGACACTGGCTCTCGAACATGAGTAATCCTTTCGCTGCAACCATGCATGATGCACCGGATCCATTGCACCGGACTTGCGTGTCGTGTGATGTGCAGCTTGGGATGCATGAATTTCATAAACACGTTAAGTGGTAAAGAAAAGGACAAAAAGGAATAGAGACAAGCGACTCAGCCGCCATCCCAAATGGGTATGGTGGCTGGGTGGCTTTTTGCTCGTGGCTGTCTATACATGGGCTTTCTGGTATTTCTTTGTCTCGCCGACATCTTTCCGCTGGCAGGCATTGTACGGTGATGCCAATTATCCTGACGGATATGAAATTCATGGTATAGATGTCTCCCACTATCAGGGAGAGATTGACTGGGCATTGCTGAGAACTGCGAATATCAACCGTTGTCCTATACGCTTTGTACTGATAAAGGCGACGGAGGGCTCGAGCATTGTTGACGAGAACTTTGACGAGAACTTCTTTCAGGCACGTGAACATGGGTTTATCCGCGGTGCATACCATTTCTTCAGCATAAAGACTCCTGCCAGACAGCAGGCTGAGTTCTTTCTGGCCAATGTCCCTCTCGAGGGAGGGGACCTGCCGCCGATACTTGATGTGGAGCATAAGGCAAAGGAACGCTCCGTGGAGGAATTCCAGCGCGATGTGCTGACATGGCTTCATGCGGTGGAGAATAAATATCATGTCAAACCTATCATATACACATATTATAAATTTAAAGAGAAATATCTGAACGATGCGCGCTTTGACGACTATCCTTACTGGATAGCCCATTACTATGTCGACAAAATGCAGTACAAAGGCAAATGGAAGTTCTGGCAGCATACGGATGCCGGACGTTTGCCGGGCATAGAGGGGGAGGTGGATTTCAATATTTATAATGGCTCTTTTTACGACTTAAAGAAACTCTGTTTACCGGAAGATGACTGATAATACCATATTTGACGGCAAGAAGGCCGCATATTTTACGCTCGGATGCAAATTGAATTTTGCAGAGACTGCGACGTTTGCCGAGATGCTGGCAAAAAGGGGCGTCGTTACTGCTGACAAAGGTGAGCAGGCTGATATGTGTCTCATAAATACTTGCTCTGTGACGGATGTCGCAGACCATAAATGCCGTCAGCAGATACACAAGATGGTGCGTAACCATCCCGGTGCTTTTGTTGTCGTTACCGGTTGCTATGCTCAGCTGGAGCCGGAGCGTATAGCCTCTATAGAGGGAGTGGATCTCGTGCTTGGCTCAAATGAAAAGGCAAATCTGATTCAGTATCTCTCTGATGTATGGACAGAGAAGTTGAAGGCGGACGGTAATGGTCGGGATGGTGCAATCATCTCTGAGACATTACACAGACATCATAGTGTGAAGACAAAGGACATAAAATCTTTCGCTCCGTCGTGCTCGCGTGGAAACAGGACACGCTATTTCCTGAAAGTGCAGGACGGATGTAATTATTACTGCACTTACTGCACAATACCGTATGCGCGTGGGAATTCGCGCAATCCTTCCATAGAATCCCTTGTCGGTCAGGCAGTGGAAGTAGCGGAAAAAGGCGGAAAGGAAATAGTCCTTACGGGTGTCAACATAGGAGATTTCGGGCAGACGACGGGAGAGTCTTTCCTTGATTTGGTGAAGGCACTTGACAGCGTGGATGGCATACAGCGTTACCGTATATCATCTATTGAGCCGAATCTTCTTACTGACGAGCTGATAGCCTACTGCGCCGGGTCGCGTGCTTTTATGCCGCATTTCCATATCCCTCTGCAGTCGGGCAGCGATGAAGTGTTGAGGCTGATGCGCCGCCGTTATGATAAGGCTCTGTTCCGTCGTAAGATAGAGCTTGTGAAGTCATTGATGCCTGAGGCGTTCATTGGAGTGGATGTCATGGTCGGATGCCGTGGTGAAACTCCGGAATGTTTCGAGGAATGCTATGAATTCATAGATTCGCTTGATGTCCAGCAGCTTCATGTCTTCCCTTATTCGGAGCGTCCGGGTACGGCGGCATTGAAGATTCCTTATGCTGTTGACGACAAGGAGAAAAAAGCGCGGTCACATCGTCTGCTTGAACTGTCGGATAGGAAGACGGAGGCTTTCTATGGGAAGTTTATAGGCAAGGACATGGATGTGCTTATGGAAAAAGCACCGAAGGGCAGGGCTATGCATGGATTTACGGATAATTATGTCCGTGTGGAGCTTCCTGCGGATATGGTGAGGGATGAGTTTGATAATGAGATATTGAGAGTCAGACTTGGTGAGTTTAATAGTGACAGAACGGCTTTGATTGCCGGACTGTTGCCATGATGATATGCTTGCTGCTGTGTATTGACTGCTGTTGTGATGAAAGTATCTGTTGTAATATTAAACTGGAATGGCTCTGCAATGATGCGGAGGTTTTTGCCTTCGGTCGTGTCCAATACTGAAGGGGCGGAGATCGTTGTGGCTGACAATGGGTCTGACGATGACTCGCTGATGATGCTGGAATCGGAGTTCCCGTCAGTCCGTATAGTGCCTTTTGACAGGAATCTTGGATTTGCTGAAGGTTATAACCGTGCCATAGGAATTGTGGAGAGTGAGTATATTGTTCTTCTGAACAGTGATGTTGAAACTCCTGAAGGCTGGCTTTCTCCGCTTGTGAAATATATGGATGCTAATCCTGATGTTGCGGCATGTCAGCCGAAGCTCTTGGCCTTCAATGATAAGGACTCTTTTGAATATGCCGGTGGTGCTGGAGGTTTTCTTGACAGATTCGGCTATCCTTTTTGCCGTGGCAGGGTATTTGGCGTCGTGGAAAAGGACCACGGGCAGTATGATGATGTCTGTGACATACATTGGGCAACCGGTGCTTGCATGATGGTTCGTAGGAGCGTGTATCTTGAGTCGGGTGGGTTGGACGGGCGTTTCTTTGCCCATAATGAGGAGATAGATCTGTGCTGGCGTATGCGTCTGTTTGGCTGCCGTGTTGTGTGCGTGCCGTGGAGCCATGTTTATCATTTGGGGGGCGGGACGCTTCCTCAGGGAAATCCTCGGAAGACTTATCTGAATTTCCGTAATAACCTGACGATGCTCTATAAGAATCTCCCGGATAGATATTTATATAAGGTGATGAGGTGGCGGCTTGTGCTGGATTATGTGGCTATGTTGCAGTCATTGCTGAAAGGTAATGTCGCGGACATTAAGGCTATATACGCTGCCCGCAAGGACTTTAATGCGTGGAAGAGTGATTATCTTCACGTACGTAAGAGAATACAGGAACGTGCTTGTGAAAATGAGCGGGGCAATAAGTCTCTTACTGTTTCTTATTCAATTCTCGTAAAATATTATTTGCTTGGTAAGAGATGTTTCTCTGAATTATAGTATGAATGGATATGAAAGAAATGGCTGTTAGGCGGAAACATATTCTTGCTGTGTTGTCAGGTGCTATGGCTGTATTTGCCATTGTCGGTGCCATATATATATATAGCGGGGATGCCGGAGGAGCGGGTGATGATGTGAAGGATGGAGGAATGACCGTCGCGGTTACTCCGACTTTGGACTGCCTCCCTGTGTATGTCGCTCAGGAGACTGGCATTGCCGATGAAATGGGATGTATACTTATTTTGCAGGAACATGCTTCGGTTGCGGATTGTGACAGCGCGCTTGCAGGAGGTTCTGCTGTATGTGTGTCTACCGACTGTGTGCGTGCCGAAATGCTTATGGAGAGAAAGAAGGCAGATTTGAAGAAACAATTTGTGTTGGTAAGGAATCCGAATGCTTGTCTTTACCTTTTTGCAAACCGTAAGGCGCGTATAAAGAGTGCGTCGCAGATGAAGGACAAGATTATCGCTGTAGACCGCAAGGGAGCTGATGCTCTTATGGCACAGTATGTGCTGGATTCTGTAAAGCTTGTTGATGCCAGGGCGTTTCTTGTAAACATCCAAAGTATCCCGATACGTATGTCAATGCTTGCAAACAATACTATTGACGCAGCTGTGTTGCCTGAACCACAGGCGACCGTTGCGCGTAAGACCGGGCATGAAAACCTTTACGCGGAATATGGTAGAAACGGAAATACTTACGGAGCTTTTCTCTTAAAAAAGGCAGACATGGATATGTTCGTCAGCATATATAACCGTGCCTGTGACTCAATTAACAAGAATGGCATAGGGCATTATGATTCTATTTTAATAAAGCGAATGTCTGTACCTGAAAAATTAGCGAAGTATATTCCTACAAGGAGATTTGTTAAATTATAAAAAAAAATACATTTTTCTTCCTTGATTTAAATTATTTTGGTATCTTTGCAACAGATATGATATACAATGCTCTTGCCAGACTTGATATGTGTGATACTATCAGATACAAAGTGTGGCTGGAATATATAATAGGGAAATAAAATAAATAAAAACAATAACTAAAACATTAATTTATGTCACAGATTAATGGACGCATCTCACAGATTATCGGTCCTGTTATCGATGTGTATTTCGATACCAAGGGACAGGATCCGGAGAAGGTGTTGCCAAAGATTCACGATGCTTTGAAGGTAAAGCGCCCGGACGGCTCGGACTTGATTGTTGAGGTTCAGCAGCATATCGGTGAGGATACTGTACGTACTGTTGCCATGGACAATACTGATGGTCTGCAGAGAGGTCTTGAGGCTATTCCTACAGGCTCTCCGATTGTTATGCCTGCAGGTGAGCAGATTAAAGGTAGAATGCTTAATGTGATTGGCGCGCCGATTGACGGTATGAAGAGCCTTTCACAAGAAGGGGCATATCCTATACATCGTGAGGCTCCGAAGTTTGAGGAACTGTCAACTTCAAAGGAGATGCTTGCAACTGGTATTAAGGTCATAGATCTTCTTGAACCTTATCTTAAAGGTGGAAAAATCGGTCTCTTCGGAGGTGCCGGTGTCGGTAAGACTGTGCTTATCATGGAGCTTATCAACAATATAGCCAAGGGACATAACGGCTTCTCTGTATTCGCCGGTGTCGGCGAACGTACCCGTGAAGGCAATGATCTTATCCGTGAGATGATAGAATCTGGTGTCATAAAATATGGCGATAAGTTTAAGGAGGCAATGGCTGATGGTAAATGGGACTTGTCTCTCGTCGATCCGGAAGAACTTAAGAAATCACAGGCAACACTTGTCTATGGTCAGATGAATGAACCGCCGGGAGCACGTGCTTCTGTTGCTTTGTCTGGTCTTACTGTCGCAGAGGAATTCCGTGACCAAGGTGGTGACATTCTGTTCTTTATTGATAATATTTTCCGTTTTACGCAGGCCGGCTCCGAGGTATCCGCGCTTCTAGGACGTATGCCTTCTGCGGTTGGATACCAGCCGACATTGGCTTCTGAAATGGGTGCCATGCAGGAGCGTATAACATCAACAAAGACTGGTTCTATCACCTCTGTACAGGCTGTGTATGTACCGGCGGATGACTTGACTGACCCTGCGCCTGCTACTACATTTACGCATCTTGATGCTACAACCGAACTTTCACGCAGTATCGCACAGTTGGGTATATACCCGGCAGTAGACCCGCTTGGCTCAACATCACGAATCCTTGACCCATTGGTTGTTGGCAAGGAACATTACGACTGTGCACAGCGTGTCAAGCAGATTCTTCAGCGTTACAAGGAACTTCAGGACATCATTGCCATCCTCGGCATGGACGAATTGTCTGACGAGGATAAACTGACCGTGAATCGTGCACGCCGTGTACAGCGTTTCCTGTCACAGCCGTTTACTGTCGCCGAACAGTTTACCGGTGTTAAGGGAGAAATGGTGTCTATTGAGGATACCATCAAGGGATTTAATATGATCCTTGACGGTGAGCTTGATGACCTTCCTGAGCAGGCATTCCTCAATGTCGGTACTATTGAACAGGCTATAGAAAAAGGAAAGGCCTTGCTTGCTCAGGCACAGGAATAAAAATCTTCGACTATGATTACTTTAACTATAGTATCTCCAGAAAATATTGTATATAGTGGAGCTGCCGAGAAAGTTGTTGTCCCGGGAACAATGGGACAGTTCGAAATCTTGGAGAACCATGCCCCCCTAATATCATCCTTGGATGAAGGAGATGTAAGATATACTACAGTTGATGGTGAATGCTCGTTTGCCATAAAAGGTGGATTTGTAGAGGTGAAGAAGAATGCTGTGGACATTTGCGTTGAAGTTTAGAATAATGGTATGTGATTTGCATGAGAACATATCTGATTTGAGAAAGATGTGAGAACGGAAACTGCGATATGGATAAGAAAGAAATAGAGAAGGCATGTAACATGTATATTGTACAGCTCTTGGGCATCATTGTTGTCCTCTATGTTCTTTGTGAGTTTTTGACAGCATTTGGTATAGTAAGTGATGCCATAATACCGGTAACTGTCAGTTGCATATTTCTGTTGGCCGTTGGCTCGACAATCTCACTTATATGGAAGAAAGTCGCTATTTCAAGCCCGGCCTCTCTGACAACTTTTTTTACAGCAGTGTCAGGCTTTAGGATGCTCCTCGCTCTGATAACTCTGTTTGGATGTTATGTCGCCGTGGGACGGGAAAATATGAGTATGTATGTGATTGTATTCATGGCATGCTACTTGGTCTCCATTGCACATCACGCTATGTTCTTTGCACGTATAAATAATAAAAACTGAAAAATGAAACATATCAAGTCAATACTGCTTCTTGGTTTGATGCTTTTCTCCATAATGCCGTTAAAGGCGAATGGGGGAGAACAGAAAGAGGAAGGCTTGAACATTCCTGAAATTGTGCTGGAGCACCTTGCGGACGCTTATGAATGGCACATTGTCTCTTATGAGGGAAGACATCTGAGCATTCCATTGCCTATCATTGTAAGAAGTGAACAGACCGGGAAATGGACTTTTTGCATGCCGAATAGTCTGCCGGAACAGTATTTTTTCAATGCGGATCATCATGGTAAGATTTATGAGAAACTTCCTGACGGTACATCTGTAAGGCCGATAGACTTGAGTATTACTAAATCGGTGGCGCAGATATGGATTGTTGTAGCTGTACTCTTGATAATCTTTCTCAGTTGTGCTAAATGGTATAAGAAAAGGGATTACAAAAGCGATGCTCCAAGAGGCTTTGTCGGTGCAATTGAGATGCTGACAATGACAATTCATGATGACCTTTGTAAAAGTTGCATAGGAGAGAAGCATTACAAACCATACGCTCCGTATCTCCTCACGGTATTCTATTTCATTCTTACGACAAACCTTATAGGACTAATACCGGTATTTCCCGGTGGTGCCAATGTTACAGGTAACATTAATATTACAATGTTCTTGGCTTTGTGTACAATGTTGGTGATAAATATTTTTGCCAATGCACATTATTGGAAGGAAATTCTTTGGCCGGAAGTTCCTGGACCGCTTAAGTTGCTTATGATTCCGATAGAAATTTTCGGTGTCTTTACGAAGCCATTTGCCTTAATGATTCGTCTCTTCGCAAATATGATGGCTGGTCATGCAGTAATACTTTCGTTTACGTGTGTGATATTTCTCGGGTGGTCAATGGGTGTTGCATGTGGCCTCGGACTGAATATATTCAGTGCACTGATGTTGTTGTTCATGAACTGTTTGGAGGTTCTTGTGGCATTTGTACAGGCATATGTGTTTACTCTTCTTTCTGCAGTGTTCATCGGACTTGCTCATGTGGAACATCATGAGGCGTAACTCATATAGATAAATGGTGTGGGATTATGCATACAGAATCTCTTTAGGGAGATGTTAACATGTGAGAAGATATAAAAACGCTATGAATCTGAATATAGAAAATGGTAAGTTGCATAACAAGAATATAAATAAAAATAATTAATAACTTAAAACTTAAAAACTATGATTTCATTATTAGTAGATGGTGTTGCAGCTATGGGCTGTGCTCTCGGTGCAGGTATTGCAACAATTGGTGCAGGTCTTGGTATTGGTAAGATTGGCGGAAATGCAATGGATGCCATTGCACGTCAGCCGGAGGCAACAAGCAAGATACAGACGAACATGATTCTTACAGCAGCTTTCGTAGAGGGTTGTGCCCTTTTTGCCATTGCTGCTTGTGCGTTCATTATCAAGTAAAGACTGATATTTAATTAGAAGAAAATGGATTTAAGTAATTTGCCTGCTGTACTCACACCGGACTCTGGTCTGCTGTTTTGGATGTTACTGGCATTTCTTGTAGTCTTCTTCGTTCTTGCCAAAAAGGGGTTTCCTGCCATAATCAATATGGTAGAGGAACGCAAGGCATATATTGATGAGAGTTTGAGAAAAGCTCATGAAGCAAACGAGAAATTGGCAAACATTCAGGCAGAGGGCGAGAAAATGTTGCTTGAGGCACGTGAGCGTCAGTCACAGATTGTGAAGGAGGCTCAGGCTACCCGTGACAATATGATAGCCCAAGCAGAGGTCAAGGCACGTGAGGAAAGTGCGCGCATTATTGCGGAAGCAAAGGCTCAGATAGAGACTGAGAAAAAGAATGCCATTGCTGATATACGTCAGCAGGTGTCTGTTCTTAGTGTGGGCATTGCTGAGAAAATTCTGCGCCAGAAGCTTTCTGATGACAAGAGTCAGATGGTCTATGTTGACAAGTTGCTGGATGATATTTCTTCTTATGCTAAACAATAAAAGATAGAGTATGGATTTAGGCGTTATTTCAATTCGCTATGCGCGTGCCCTTCATAAGAGTGCAGTGCAGATGGGCTGTGATGATGATGTCTATAGCGATATGGTGACTTTGACCAATGCGTATATGGATGTGCCTCAATTGCGCCACACTATTGACAACCCGATGCTCCAGCAGGAGAAGAAGGAAAGTCTGCTCAAGTCTGCTTGTGGTACGAATCCGGCAGAATTGACAATACGCTTTCTTAAACTCGTTTTGCAAGAGGGCAGGGAGACAGTGATGCAATTCATTGCCCAGTCATACATCACTCTATACCGCAAGCAGAAGAATATCGTTCACGGACGTCTCACCACTGCTACTGCTGTCAGTCCTGCGACAGAACAGAAAGTTCGCAAGATGGTTGCTCAGAGAACAAATGGCACAGTAGAGTTCCTTACCGAGATTAACCCGGATATAATTGGCGGTTTTATTCTCGAGTATGACACTTACCGCATGGATGCCAGTGTGAGGTCAAAACTTCAAGGCATTCTAAAACAATTAAAGTAAAATAATGGACAAGATAAAACCAAGCGAAGTATCTGAAATTTTGCTTCAGCAACTCAATAATATCGGAGCCGAGCAGAATTTTGACGAAGTAGGTACCGTACTTACCGTAAATGACGGTGTCGCACGTATCTATGGGCTCAATAATGCAGAGGCAAACGAACTTCTTGAGTTTGAAAATGGTACGATGGCTATCGTGATGAATCTTGAAGAGAACAACGTAGGTTGTATTCTTCTCGGTTCCACAAGCGGTATCAAGGAGGGTATGAAGGTGAAGCGTACTAAGCGTATTGCTTCCATCCGCGTAAATGACAATATGCTTGGTCGTGTCATCAATCCTATCGGTGAAGCTATTGATGGTATGGGTGACATAGACCTTGCAGATTCGTACGAGATGCCCCTTGACCGCAAGGCTCCTGGTGTCATCTATCGTCAGCCTGTAAAGCAACCTTTGCAGACTGGTATCAAGGCCGTTGACTCGATGATTCCTATTGGGCGTGGTCAGCGAGAACTTATCATTGGTGACCGTCAGACAGGAAAGACAGCTATCGCCATTGATACCATCATCAACCAGAAGTCTTTCTATGATGCGGGAAAACCTGTTTATTGTATATATGTAGCCATAGGCCAGAAGGCTTCTACTGTGGCTGCCCTTGTGCAGAACCTTAAGGAAAGAGGAGCAATGCCGTATACTGTCGTCGTTGCCGCAACGGCTTCTGATCCGGCTGCCATGCAGTACTATGCGCCTTTTGCCGGTGCTGCTATCGGTGAGTATTTCCGTGACCGTGGAGAACATGCCCTTGTTGTGTATGACGATTTGTCAAAGCAGGCTGTCGCTTACCGTGAGGTATCGCTTATTTTGCGTCGTCCATCAGGACGTGAGGCATATCCTGGTGATGTCTTCTATCTCCACTCGCGTCTTCTTGAGCGTGCTGCGAAGATTAATGAGCAGCAGGAAGTGGCAGAGCAGATGAATGATCTTCCTGCATGTCTTAAAGGTAAAGTTAAAGGTGGTGGCTCTCTTACAGCCCTTCCTATCATTGAGACACAGGCGGGTGACGTATCAGCATATATCCCTACAAATGTTATTTCCATCACTGACGGTCAGATATATTTGGAGTCGGATCTTTTCAATCAAGGCTTCCGTCCTGCAATTAATGTCGGAATCTCAGTGTCCCGTGTCGGTGGCTCAGCACAGATAAAGTCTATGAAGAAGGTTGCCGGAACTCTGAAGATTGACCAGGCTCAGTACCGTGAGTTGGAGTCTTTTTCAAAGTTCTCCAGTGATATGGATGCCGTGACAGCCATGACTTTGGATCGTGGACGTAAGAACAATCAGCTCCTTATTCAGGCTCAGTACAGTCCCATGCCGGTCGGTGAGCAGGTTGCCATACTCTATTGTGGTACACACGGTCTTATGTCACCTGTGCCTGTTGAGCGTGTCCGTGAGTGCCAAGATCAGTTCCTTGAGGTGATGCGTACACAGCATCAGGATGTCATCGACTTCCTTGGTGCGGGAAATATTGATGATAATGCAACTGATACTATCGAGAAGGTAATGGCAGATGTCGCCGGCTCTTTCAAATAGAATTAGGTAAAATTTTTCCTAATGTATAATTCTTAATTTGAAAGCGTATGGCTTCATTGAAAGAAATCAAAGACCGAATCGCATCTATCAACAGCACCCGTAAAATTACGAGTGCCATGAAGATGGTGGCAAGTTCCAAACTCCACCATGCTCAGGTAATGATAGAGAATATGCTCCCATATGAAAGAATGCTGGAACATATTCTCAAGACATTCCTTGCCAGTGAGGTTGATGCCAAGACAATCTATTCCGAGGAACGTCCTGTGAATAAAGTCGCGATAATAGCCTACAGCAGCAACAGTTCCTTGTGTGGTGGCTTCAATGCAAATGTCATTAAAGCCTTGCAAAAAGCTGTTGACGATTACAAGGAACTCGGGTTGGAGAACATTGTTGTTTATCCTGTCGGACGCAAGATAGCGGAAAAGGCTGTGAAGTTGGGCTTGCCTGTCGCAGGAGATTTCAATAATCTATGCGACCATCCTGATATATCCGGATGCGTGGCAATCGCCAAGGATGTTGCCACAAAGTTCAGCAAAGGCGAGGTCGACAAGGTTGAACTGATATACCATCATTTCAAGAGTGCCGGGTCGCAAGTGCTGAAGCGGAAGACCTATCTCCCTATTGATATCAAGGAAGTAGATTTCAATGAGGAAAAAGCGCGCGATCTGAAAACACAAATTGCTACTAAGGAGACGCAGGAGTATATAGCGCGTCATGCTCGTGAAGAGGCGGAAAAGGCTGATGAGAACATAGTGCCTCTCAATGATAATTTTATTGTTGAGCCTGATTTGTACACTGTGCTCAGACGGCTTATCCCTCAGTATCTACATCTGAAGGTATATACTTCTCTTCTTGACAGTAATGCTTCTGAGCATGCTGCCCGAATGGTTGCCATGCAGACTGCAACGGACAATGCAGACGAGCTATTGCGGGTACTTAATCTTCAGTACAATAAGTCCCGTCAGCAGGCAATCACCAATGAGCTTCTTGACCTTGCCGGTGGATCTCAGAATTAGTGGGTTCTCACTTTGAGTACACATTAGCAGTATATATTATTATGAGAATATTACAGACGGTGCAGAAATAAATATCGGGCACCGTCTGTTTTTTTGCCATGTGTCGTTTGTGAAACGTTTGAATATCAACAGTCAAATATAATATGGGCAGATAACTTTCATACTGAATAGATAACTTTTTACGTTTGTACTGGCAAAGGTATTTTATTTCACAAGCAATCTCTAATATTTATCCAATAGTATTGTGACAAGGTTTATAGCAATCCTTACATATAGGAAACCTCTGAATGAGGTTGACGAATATCTTCAGGCTCGTCTCAAGTACCTGGCAGAGCATTATGCTGCCGGAGATTTCATTGTATCGGGCCCTCAAAATCCACGCATAGGAGGCGTGATAATGATAAAAGGAGTCAACCGGGAGGCTGTTGACGCCATCATTTCGCAAGCCCCTTTCTATATATAAACGGCATTGCTGACTATCTGATTGTGGAGTTTACTCAGACAATGTCATGCACAGAAAAATTAAAGAAGATTCTGAATCCATGATTTACGCGACAGACATAGAAGCTACATTGTTGAGCATGGCAGACGAACGGCAGGCACGGCAATCGTTAAGGTTTTTCAAGACCGCTCCCGGACAGTACGGTGAGGGAGACAAGTTCATCGGTCTCCGTAATCCGCAGGTACGCATGGTGGTAAAGGAGGCATGGAAAGATACTCCGGTTTCGGAAGCGGTAAAGCTCGCCAAGTCGCCGATACACGAAGTGCGCCTCTGCGGACTTCTTATAATGGTGGAACATTACCTCTGGGCGATGAAAAAGAAAGATCGGGAGTTGATGACCATGATTTTTGAATCGTACACCGCACTTCATCCATACATCAACAACTGGGATTTGGTTGACCTCTCGGCAATAAAGATTGTTGGCAACCATGAGGTTCTCAATCCCGACACCGCTCTTATGGACGAATGGATAAAGCCCGACGGGCATACCCTTTGGCAGCGGCGCATAGCCATGGTAAGCACTTGGATGCTCATCCGCAACGGTCGTGCCGACGCATGTTTCGGCAGAGCAGAATATTTGCTGTCAAGCAATCACGACCTGCTGCATAAAGCCGCAGGATGGATGCTCCGCGAAGTGTGGAAGAAAGGATACAGAGA
>JAMPFD010000025.1 GCA_023664625.1 Bacillota bacterium
GACGCTACGCGCACTGTCCCTTGCCACGGCATAGCTGAAATAAGTTTCGTTCTGCTCGTATGGCTTGTCGGGAAAGTTGTCATTCAGTCACAATGCACGCATTGCTACTTCGGTTCCGTACACTAACCGCATAAAAAATAACTGCGTTTAGTATAAACTAATTTCCAACAGTTACTTAACACAAGAAAATATAATCATCATATATAATTATGGTATAACAGCCAAACCACTCCACTTCCCGTCTGATATGTATTTTTATAACGGAAACAACAGGACACAGTGTTAATAATATATAACTAAACATAGTTTGTTATGGAATTTCGGAACAATATATGTAATTTTGCAACGAATTTGGTTTAGCATTATTAAGGTTTAAGAATAATTCAATAAGTATTTATGAAATTTATTAAAATGGCTTGTCTCATGTTTCTTGCATCGGCAAGCATCGGTACAGCACATGCCGGCGGCATGCTCACCAACACCAATCAGAACATCGCATTCCTCAGGAATCCTGCCCGTGAAGGCGCAATAGGCATTGACGGAGTTTATTCAAACCCGGCCGGTGTCGCGTTCCTCAACAACGGCATGCATCTCTCCCTCAATTGGCAGGCTGCATTCCAGACACGTACTGTCTTTACGACAAGTCCTTTCCTTGACCATACCCTTAACGGCGAGGAGAAGACAAAGCGTTACAAAGGCAACGCGCAGGTGCCTTTCATTCCTTCCATACAGGCAGCCTACAACACTGGCAGATGGTCATTCCAGTTCGGCTTCGCTATCTCCGGCGGTGGCGGCACATGCGAGTTCGACAAAGGCCTCGGCTCTTTCGAAAGTACTCTTGGCGGAATGGCGACGATGATGAAAGACTATGGAGTCAACAGCTATGATATGGAAGGCTATATGCAGGGAAAGCAGTATTATTTCGGAGTGACCCTCGGTGCTGCTTACAAGATAAACGACCATCTTTCCGTGTACGGAGGTATCCGTGGTCTTTACGGAATGGCAAACTATCAGGCCCGCATTTCAGATATCATTGTTAATGGCAATGTACATCTTGACAAGTTTGTCGGTGGTTTGGAAACCAAATTGGATGGTCTGCAAGCACAGCTGAACTCACAGTTGGAGCAACTTCCTCCGTTGGAGATGCTTCCTCCTGAGGTACAGGCTCAGTTCGCAGCTGCTCAGGCCCAGATTAATAGCGGGCGGGCTCAGCTTGCGGCAGTAAGTCCTTACAAGTACGGTGTCGACCTTGAGTCCGACCAGACAGGCTTCGGCATAGCCCCGATCATCGGCGTTGACTATAAGATCGGCACGTTCAACTTCGCCGGCAAGTACGAGTTCCGCACACGTATGTCCATGAAGAACAAGTCAAACCTTGCCGCGGCAGGTATGATGTCAGCCGTTGAGCAGTTCGTAGACGGCACCTCTGTCCGTGAGGACTCCCCTGCCCTCCTTGCCCTCGGCGCACAGTGGAGCGTGCTCCCTAACGTCCGCATCAATGCCGGTTACCACCATTTCTACGACAAGCAGTCCAAGAAAGCCGGCAACAAACAGGAGCTCCTCTCCGGCGGCACCAACGAGTATCTCGGCGGTATCGAGTGGAACACGACTGAGAAGGTGACTGTCTCCGCCGGTCTGCAGGTTACACGTTACGGACTTACTGACGAATACATGTCGGACATCTCTTTCGTCACCAACTCCACCTCCTTCGGCTTCGGATGCAAGTACAAGGTCAATAAGAACGTCTCTCTTCAAGCTGCATATTTCAAGACCTTCTATGACAAGTACAAGACAGCCGACGGCATGAATGAGTTCACCCGCAGCAACGATGTCGTAGGTGTAGGCTGTGATATTGAGTTCTAAACACGAAGACGCTGGTTTTTAGAGTTTTCTATTCTGCAAGTCTGCCGACAATACTATCTACAAGTAAGCTACAGCTTGTGAAGCGGAATTTGTTGGCAGACTATATTTAAATAAGGTGATTTTCATCCGTTTTGGGTGAAAATCACTTTTTTTTGCCTTTTCCTAAAAAAAGTCACTGAAAAATTTGCAGGTATCGAAAAAACACCATACCTTTGTGGTGTACTATTAAAGTAGTACACTAAAAAGCCGTTCAAATCATATTGTCCGGCAAGTCAGGAACCAAAGCTTCAGGAGTCACGCCGCGCATCCTTCCGTAGCGCATCCGTCACACAGGCGATACTGGTTGCAGGACATGACGCGGCAATTTATCAGAACAAACAACATAAAACAATCGAGTTATGGAAATCAGAGTACAGAATGTAAGTTTCAAGTACAAGGGTTCTAAGCGCGAGGTGCTCAGCAACATGCATCTTGAGCTGCGCGAGAACCGCATCTGCGGTCTGCTCGGCAAGAACGGAGTCGGCAAGTCAACGCTTCTCTATCTCATCGCCGGGCTTCTCCGTCCCTCCAAGGGGCTTGTTACCGTCGGCGATATGGAGAGTGCGGAGCGCAAGCCCGAGATGCTCGAAGAAGTGTTTTTCGTCAGCGAAGAGTTTGAGCTTCCCTCAGTAACCCTTTCCGAATACGTCAGTATGAACGCCCCTTTCTACCCGCGTTTCTCACAAGAACTGCTCAGCCAATGCCTTACCGAATTCGGCCTGCAGACAGACCTGAAGCTCTCGGAGCTGTCCATGGGACAGAAAAAGAAAGTCTTCATGAGCTTCGCCCTTGCGACAAGGACAAAGATACTTCTCATGGACGAGCCGACCAACGGTCTCGACATCCCATCCAAGGCACAGTTCCGCAAGGCAGTATCAGGCTCCATGGACGACGACCGCATCATCATAATCTCCACCCATCAGGTGCACGACGTGGAACAATTGCTCGACCATATCGTAATAATGTCCAACGAAGGAATTCTCCTTGACAAGAGCACGCAGGAGATTTGCGACGAGTATGTTTTCGAGACCCGCCTTCCGCAAGACATGGGCGATGCCGTTTACGGTGAGCCGTCCCTACAGGGAAACATCGTGATGGCACCACGCGGCGACCGTCCGGAGACACCGCTCAACCTTGAGATACTCTTCAATGCCGTCACTCAGGGAAAATAGCCTCTATCCGCTGTGACCGAAAAGTGGGAGTCAGCCGTCTCCCATGAACAGAAGAGGCAACAATCATCAACCACCTCCAAAAGAACAAACTTATGAAAACCAACATTTTTATCCTTGCCGCAGCATCAATGCTCACATTAGGAGCATGCTCCGTACGCCTTATCGACCAGAAAGAAGTAAACGGAGAAATGATGGAGAAAACCATAGATGTCAAGGATTTCAACGCATTACGTATAAAGAATTCGGCCGATGTGATATATACCGTGTCAGACACATTCTCCGTCCGAGTCAAGACCCGCGGGGGATATTTGAAAAATATGGACTTCCAGAACGAAGACAGTCTGCTCACCATAGACTTTCATCAGGGCATATCCAAGAATGAAAGAGTGTGGAACATCAACCAGACCTATGACGGTTCCTGCACCATATACATATCAGCCCCGTCGCTCCGCGGAATACGTATAGAGGGTGCGGCGGACTTCACCTGCAAGGACACCATCGTCACTGACGCTTTCAAGGTATCCGTAGCCGGCGCAGGCGATGTTGAGATAGCTGGAATAAGGGCACGCACCGTTGAGTTCACTCTTGCAGGCGCAGGCGACATGAAGGCGTTACTTGACAGGGTAGAGCATAGCGACCTTTCCATAGCCGGTGCCGGAGATATGGACATAGCCTTCCGCGATTGCAGCAAAGCAGGTGTCTCTGTAGCCGGCGCGGGTGACGTGGAATTGAGAGGAACGCTCGGCACACTGTCAAAGAACATAGCCGGTGTGGGAGAAATAGATACCGACAAGCTTACACTTACGGGAAAGTAAGGCTTGCGGCGGTGACGGCTATACGGCTGCACGGACATACGCTTTGGATGCCTCATGTCCCAAAGCTGCCATTTTAAGGAAAAGCCACCTGCCGCACCATACCGTTCAAAGGAAAAGAAACATTCAACAACAACGAACCACCCACGCAGACAGCCCGACCTGTCTGTAGCATGGGTAAACAAAAACATAAAGATTATGAAAACGAACAGACTCATACAGCTATTACGCTGGAACATCATAGGCAGGAAAGGGCGTATCCTCCGCGGTTTCCTCGGAGGCATGATAGGCGTGTTCTTCGGCATGACCTGCGCCAACGGCTTCTGGTTCAGCGAGACTCCTGCCGAAGCAGGCGCTATGTCCTCCATGGCAACGATACTCATCATAGTGCTGTGCCTCATGATACTCAAGAGCGCCACAGGAATAAGCTTCAATACCAACACGAAGACAGACTTCATCAGCTATGCCATGCTTCCCGCCACAAATCTTGAGAAATACATAGCCAACTGGATTTACGTCTCACTGTTCCTCACTCTGCTCTACGTTGTCAGCTTCATAGCCGGCGACCTCCTTCAGATGCTTGTCTCAGTGATAGTCTACGGCGAGGCGTCATCCCTGACACAGGCGGCCGGCCGGCTCATTCTCCCTTCGCTTCGCGTCAGCGAGCTAAGCGGGGTGGGATTCTCCACGACACCGCTCGGGCTCATCTTCGCCCATGCCGCCTTCATCCTCGGAGGCACACTGTTTCGCAAGCACCAGTTCATATACACCTGCCTCCTCATGTGGATAGTCATACCGTTCATCCTTGTCATGATATTCGGCGGCATAGGCTCCGGACTTGTATGGTGGCTTGACGCCCATGACTACATGCTGCAGATAGAATGGTATGTCGGCGCGGACTTCGCCACAGCGGCGATATTTGTTGCCGAGGCGGCCCTCATAGCCTTCTGCTACTGGATGTCCTACCGCCTCTTCCGCCGCAGCCAGATTATAAACAACCGTATCATAAACAGCTGACACTATGGAAATGTTCAACAAAGACCGCCCCATCTATCTGCAGATTTCCGACCGCATCTGCGACGAGATACTCTCCGGGGCATACGGCGACGACCAGCGCATACCCTCCGTGCGCGACTATGCCACACTGATGCAGGTGAACATCAACACTGTCATGAAGACCTACGAGGAACTGTCACGATCGGAGATAATCTACCAGCGCCGCGGCATGGGATATTTTGTCACCGCAGGGGCTAAAGACGCAATCCTGCGTCAGCGAAAGGACGCTTTCCTCCACAAGACTCTGACGGAGATGTTCCGCCAGATGAGACTCCTCGGCATATCCATCTACGAGGTGGTGAAAGAGTACCGCGCCTCATCGGAACAAAAACAAAATGGGGGGGGGTAAGACGGGGCTTCAAGATGTGCCCTGCGGTTAATGTCTTCACAGTACCGTGAGAAAAGCCTTTTCATAGATATATATATTTCAGCTTTCGCAGGCTCAGGCTGAAGGATTTCAGGTTTCAGGCTGTTGGTTTCAGGTAAGAAACCACCGACTGCCGTCATTCGTGACGGATATTAGTGGAGCAGAAATCATCATGAAACCGAAACAACACGCCCGACACACAGTATTCTCAGCCGTAGCACTGCGGAACATGTACAACACGGACACAAACACCATGGCAGGACACACAGCCTGCCGGCCGGGATGCAGACAGTGGCAAAAGCCTTATGGCAAGTGGCTGGCACCCAACGGTGCTTTCAGCCCTCCGAAGCGGCATTCAACACCGCACTCTGCTGTCTGTCTGCACCCCGGACATTATTTTACAATAAAGAAACAGACTCATGAAAACTTCAATAGTCATGGCGGCGGGGATGATGTTCTCCCTCACCGCCAGCGCGCAAGACCAGGCGGCAGCCGCCGACAGCATATACAAGGAAGCGGAACTTGGCGCGGTAGTGGTAAAAGGCAATGCTCCCAAGACAAAACTGAAGGGCAACTCCATGCTCACGAAAATAGAAGGCACGGCTCTCTCACAGTCGGGCACACTCGAGGAGATGCTCGAGAAGGTACCGGGAATGATGAAAAACGGCGACGACCTCGAAGTCATAGGCAAGGGGACTCCCGTCTATTACATCAACGGCAGGAAAATTCAGGACACCAATGAGTTCAAGACAATACGCTCGGAGGAAATCCTTGACGTTGATGTCATCCACAATCCCGGCGCGCAGTATGACGCCACCGTCACCGCCGTCGTGCGCATCCGCACAAAGAAGCGTCAGGGAGAAGGCTTCGGCTTTGATTTCTTTGCCGACGGGAAGTACAATGTGAAGAATGAATATTTCGACCCGTCGTCGACCCTTAACCTCAACTACCGCCACAACTCGGTGGATGTTTTCGGCAAGGTGAATTTCTGGCAGTGGCATAACGACCATAGCCAGACAGTCAACCAGGACAGCTATTACCGCACCTCCACCGTCTCGCAGGAAGGAGAGACCGCCAGCCACAGCAATTATTACGGCATGGGATATACTCTCGGAACCAACTGGCAGATAACAGACAACCACTCAGTAGGCGCGAGACTCGACATCGGCAACCAGATGTACGGCGCCGGCACTAATGAACTTGACGAGCTTGTGCTAACCGACGGCACTGTCACCGACCACATCGTCTCACAGACGGCCCAACGGGAGCGGAATCCCTACAACTGGAAGACCAATGCCTACTATAGCGGAAAGGCGGGAAAACTCGGAATAGATCTCAACATAGACCTCCTCGGCAACAAGACTGCCACAGAGGAGGGCATTGGCGAGAAGAGCATTCTCGACACCGACCTTATCTCTACTGAAAAGATTGAGAAAAACAGTATGTTTGCCACAAAGCTCGTCCTGTCCCATCCTGTATGGAAAGGTACGCTGGAGGCAGGTACCGAGATGTCCTTCGTAAACCGCGAATCGGAGTACATGATAACAAAAACCTCCATTCCATCGACAGAAATGAAGGTCAGCGACAAGAATATTGCTGCATTCGTCGAGTATGGTGTCTATATCCCGAAAGTAGGTGCTGCAAATGTCGGACTACGCTATGAGCATGTAGGTTTCGACTATGTTGACCGTCTCGATCCTGCGCAGGACATGACGCGCTATACAGACGACTTCTTCCCCTCGGCATCATTCTCCACACAGCTCGGCCCGGTACAGGCAGCTGTCTCCTACAGCATGAAGACCGTTCGCCCCGGCTATTGGTATCTGTCGAGTGCCATATCATACTTGAACCGCTTCTGCATGCAGACAGGCGACCCTACGCTGAAGAATGCCATAAAGCAGGAACTCGCAATGAACTTCCGCTACAAATGGGCTTCGCTCTCCATGCAGTATGAGCACCATAAGGACGCCATAACCCAATGGTCCTTTATCGGCGGCATGGAAGGAACGCCGGGCGAGCCGTTCGACGAGGGCGTGATACTGTTGAAACCGGTGAACCTGCCAGACGCATACAAGCAGATGACTCTCGTGCTTTCCGGCATGCCGACCTTCGGATGCTGGACACCGAACTGGAGTGCCGTGATGATAAAGCCATGGCTCAGGCAGCTTCTCGCCGACCCGTGCGAGGAGAGCGGACAGAGACTTGTAGAGCGCAAGAAGCCGATATTCGTCGGCATGTTCAACAATGCCTTCCGCCTGAAACACTCATGGCAGCTGGAACTCAACGCCACGGTGCAGTCGAAGGGCGAGAACATGAATTTCGGCCTCAACCGCGCGTCGGCCACTGTAAATGCCGTCGTTCAGAAATGCTGGCTGAAGAATGATGCACTGTGTCTCCGCCTGACGGCTCAGGACATCTTCAGGACCGGCTCAAAGCAGGACATCACCATGGACTGCGGCTATTATACTATAAATAATGTGTCACGGTTCGGACGCCAGAGAGTGGGATTGTCTGTGCGGTATTCGTTCAATACTGCAAAATCGAAGTACAAAGGTACAGGCGCAGGAGCCGATGCAGTGTCGAGAATGGGGAAATAGCGTTTCCCTATGCTCTACGGCAAGGAAGAAACGAACCTCACTACTGCTCTGTCCTGCCCCCGGATACTGCCGGCACTGGCTGTCAGGAACACATGTACCGATAACCAATCTGCATGAACAACGCCGCAAAAGGTAACGATTGACATAATAGAAGGTAACCTTTTATGGCAGGAAAGGTAACCTCTTGCAAAACGACGGAAAACGAAGGCAGAGGCGGCTGTTTACTCATGAAGATAAGAAAGAGCAACAGTACCCTCTCCATACATATGTGAAAAGACGCGGATCTTACGAAAAGGAATTCGTATCCCGCGTCTTTTTATATAATTACCGGCCAACTTGGCAACACTCCAAATGACAGAGGAGTAATGGCATCTGACAGTTTCTGTCATAGCCAAGGATGCTCCAGGCCGTACGGAATGCCGACTGCTACTTGAACAGTTCGTCAAGATAGGTGTAGAAAGCAGGATCCTCGCCTATGACTGTCTTCACGATCTTGCCCTGAGGGTCTATGACTATCTTTGTAGGGAAGCCCTGTATGCCATATTTCTTCAGCAAGTCCGAAGACTTCGGATTATACACGTGCTTCCAAGGGAGGTCATGTTCCTTGACGGCTGCCTTCCACTTCGCATCCGTATCACCGCAATCCACACCGAGAATCTCGAACTTTCCGGCATATTTTTCATAATAGTTCTTCATCTCCGGCATGCCTTTTATACACCAGATACACCAGGAGCCCCAGAAGTCAAGGACAACATACTTGCCTCTGAGAGAACTCAGAGACAACGGCTTTCCATTAATATCGTTCAGCGTAAAGTCAGGAGCGAGTTCCGCATTACCGGTTTCCTCCTGTGAAGATGCAGCGGCCTGCTCCTCCACCGGAGCAGAAGAGGTGCCTGCATTCTCCTGTTTCGAATTGGCATTGCATGCACAGAACATCGCCGCGCAGGCAAAAGTAAGGATTGTCTTTTTCATTTTCAGTTCATGTTTTATTTATTACCAAGTTAACTCACATTTTTTATCAAGGTTATACCTGTCTGTTGCTTTTTAGCCGATTTCAACGGCAGAAATGAATCATTGCGGGTCTACATCATAAAAGACCTGCAGACTTGCATACCGCTTGTCCTGAAGAATCTCATGACGTATCTGACGCAGACAGAGACGTACGCGCGGCAAATCAATTCCATGTTCCAGCTTCAGCACTATTTTCCGTATGCTCATGGACTTCACACGGGCTACTGCCGGGCGGTCGGGACCTAAGACACGGGAGCCGAATACCTGCCGCATCCTTCCGCCCATCTCTACCCCTGCTGTCTCCACGACAGGGTCTTTGGAATGGCGGAGATAGACGTAAATAACCCGATAGAATGGAGGATATTTGAACATCTGACGCTCTTCGCTCTGCATCTTGTAGAACTCACGGTAATCATTTTTCACCACCTGCCCTATTACCGGCACGTCCGGCTGCTTCGTCTGTAATATGACAAGGCCGCGGCAGTCTTTCCTGCCTGCTCTGCCCGCCACCTGCGAGAGCATCTGAAAGCCACGCTCGTAGGCTCGGAAGTCAGGATTGTTCAGTATGGAGTCGGCATTTACTATGCCTACGACACTGACATTACCAAAGTCAAGTCCCTTGCTGACCATCTGCGTACCGATGAGAACATTGGTTTTTCCGGCGGTGAAATCGGCAATTATACGCGCATGGGCATTCTTTGTACGGGTTGTGTCGAGATCCATCCTCGCCACCTTCGCCTCGGGAAACAGCTCCAGAAGTTTCTCCTCCACTTTCTCCGTTCCGTAACCGTGGTCACGGATGTCGGGACAGAAGCATGACGGACATTTCTTCGGTATCGTATATGTGTAGCCACAGTAATGGCATGTAAGCTGTCCTGTGGTTTTGTGCATTGTCAATGAAACGTCACAGTTCTCACATTTCGGAACCCATCCGCAGTCACGGCACTCAACAACGGGGGCAAAACCTCGCCTGTTGAGAAAGAGAATCACTTGTCTGTCACTATCAATGGCGGTCTTTATAGCACTGACAAGCTGCGGGGAGAATGGGCCGTACATCATTTTCCTGCGCCGGATGTCCGCAATATCGACAATCTCTATCTTCGGCAGCTGAAGCCCCCGGTACCTTTCCGTAAGCTGAACGAGACGGTACTTGCCTGAAAGTGCATTATTGAACGATTCCATCGACGGAGTTGCCGTACCGAGAATGACTTTGGCACCACTCTGGCGGGCAAGCATCATCGCTACGCTGCGCGCATGATAGCGGGGGGCAGGATCCTGTTGCTTGAAGGAGGGGTCATGCTCTTCGTCGATGATGATTAGTCCCAGGTCTGTAAATGGCAACAGCACCGCACTCCTTGCTCCGAGTATGATGCGGTATGGAGTGTCAGAAAGTTGTTTCTGCCATATCTCCACACGCTCCGCATCACTGTACTTTGAATGATAAATCCCCATTTCATCGCCAAAAACCCGATGCAGCCGCTGCATAATCTGCACCGTAAGGGCTATCTCCGGCAAGATGTACAGCACCTGTTTCCCTGCCCTGACGGCATCCTGAATAAGACGGATATATATCTCGGTCTTGCCGGAGCCTGTGACTCCTTGCAGCAAGACAGGAGTGTCACCGGCTGCATTGATTTCCCCATAGGCTTCCGTCTGGGCATCAGAGAGTGGTTTGATGTTCTCGGGATGCACTCCTCCTGATGTGTTCAGCCTGCCGACCGGGACTTCATACGTTTCAAGTATGCCACGGTCGACAAGGGCTTTGACAACGGGAGAGGCGGCATGGGCCGCATTCATGAGTTCCTCCTTGGTGACAGAGCCGTTTTCTCCGATTAAATCGGTAAAAACAGAAAGCACATGCAATTGCTTAGACGCGCGCCTGACAATATCCTTTGCTATGGACTGTTCCTTTGCCCCACGATACTTTTCGGAGAAGCGTATCCAAGTCTCAGTCTTTGCCCTGTAACCGTCCTCCTGCTTCAGTCCGGCTGGCATTGCTGCACGATAGATGTCTCCTATGGGACAGATATAGTACTCTGCCATCCATTTCCATATCTCATACTGTGAAGGAAGCAATACAGGATTGTCATCCAGAATACTGACAACGGCCTTCACTTCCACTCCTTCCGGCTCTTTGTCATGGACGCGGACGGCAAGGGCTGTATATGTCTTTGACTTCCCTAACGGGACAAGGAGGCGCATAAAGGGTGCGAGACGCTGTTCCGTTCCTTCCTGAACAGAATAGGTGAAAAGTCCTTCCACCCCTAACGGCAATATGCAGTCTACGTATCTCACGGTATGATGAGTTTTCATCGGTTTCTATGGCAGTTCCGTTTCCTCATGGAAAAAGTATGCAGAGCATTTGATGTACCGCACGCCGGATTTATGTTCTGCCTGCCGAAAAGGCATCCTGATTATGCAGACGACCTACGGAACGCTTACAAAAGTAAATAAAAAAAAGCAGACTCCTTGGTCAGAAGCCTGCTTTTTATATTGTCTTATGATATTTTTAGAAATACACTGCCACACCTATCTGCCATGCTCCGGCCTTGACATTTCCGACGGCATCGTCAATACCTGCCTCTGCTGTCTTGCCGCAAGGGATATTGTAGTTTGCCTTAACTTCAAGGTGATTGAGCAGCATCGCACCGACACCGACATTGACACTGAACAGACTTGACTTCATTGTCCAGTCTGCAAATTTCTCTTCTCCGACACGGAACGCGAACTGGGGACCTGCAAAAACAAAGACACTCGCCTTGTCTCCGAAACCGAAGCCTTTGCGGAGGTTAAGCGGAATGGCAATGCTCTTTGATGTCATGCTTACGGATTCGTTGTCCTCTATGTCAGTAATCTTGCCCTTGCGCTGATCGTAAACTGCAGAGGCATCAATGTCAAAACCGAGAGGAAGACCGATTTTCACAGTCGGACCGACATAGAACCCTGTACGGTTGGAAGCATCAAGCACACTGTTACTGAGCGACATGTTGGTGATATTGACACCGCCACGCAGGCCAAACTTAATCTTAGCCTGTGAACTTGCGGCAAAGGCGAGCATCACAATGGCAATGACGATAAACTTTCTCATAGTTCTTTTACTTATTATTTATTGTTGGTTTACTTATTTGCTAATGGTGATTTACTTGTCATCATTGTCACGGCACTTATAATTCTGTGGCCGGCTGCTCAGGGTTTTGCAAACCAGCAATTAGTATTCGGCAATGCATAACTTGGTATTCACCTCACTTTTGAGTTCGCATTACATGCCGGAACAAGTATTGTTCAACACTCTTTTGCGGCGTATTTATTGCCATTTCCATTACCGCCGGCAAAAGAAATGCAACAGACAGGCACGGTTCTATTATGGCCCCAGCCGGCAGACAAGCACAGCCAATGACGCCACGGTCAATGACGCTCACGCCTTACAGACACTCTTGCCGAACCGGAAGGAGAAGCCGAACTGCGTTTTGTTGAGGTCTTTGCCGATGAAACCGTTGCTTTTGTACCACCACGGCGATTATTTGCACGACGTGTTTTCTTGGAAGCTTTCAGGTCTGCATTAGCCTTTGCTATGCTGTCAAGAGAGTCTTTCCTTGCCTGATCGCCATAGACATTTGTCTCAAAAGCCTTCAGCTCTGCCTCGATTTTCATCTGTTCTCTCTTCATGGCAGAGTCAGTCGGACAGTACTGTGCCAAAGTTTGGCCGAGCATATTGTTCGTTTTATAAATCTCGCCCTTATACATGTTCTGCGTAAAGTAGTCATCGGCAGACATTGTAGCCGCATTATTGAGGTCACTCGTCATGACAATCTGCTTGGAAAGATGAGGGGCAAGGTCGTCATATTTCACCCAAAACAACGGATATTTCGCTGTTCCGTCACCAAAATCATCCTCGCGGGACATTATCGGGCAGAGAGCTATCACCTTCTTTCTGAAGGTAGCATTGGCCTGATCGTAATATGCAGACTCCTTGATATAGTAAGATTTCACCTCACGTGAAGGTATGTCAGCGTTCTCAATGTGCAGGCGCCCATTGTCATCACGTGTGTAATAGACATGGTAATTGTCAAGGATTGACAACGGCTTCACACGCGAAGCGTCATTGAAGACCTCATTACCGTCAAGCCGGTACTCATAGGCTGCGATACGGCCTGACAGAACCAGCTTGAAGATATATGTAAAGAGGTTCATCTGACTGCCGGCAGGCTCCACAGGATAGTACAGACCCGCATTGGCACTTTCCATGAGATTCAGCTCGCGATAGATATCACGGCGCCATACAACATCCTCATCCATCGCCGATGATGTGGGGAAAGAAATCTGCGCACGGGTAGTGAGATTGTTGGCATTTGACGCTGCCTGCCGGTTCTGCTGGTTGCGTCGCGCCTGTGGCTGGGCACCCGCCGTTACGGCGAACAGCAGCATTGCCATAAATATTAGTGACTTCTTCATATTCAGAATATTGATAACCCCGTAATAATTCACCTCCGGGGATGGTTCTGTTTGTTTTTTCAAGGACATCGGTAACGCTCTTCCACCGTCTGCGGGGCATCATCTTGTCCGATATATCATTTTATTATTACTTCCATAGAAGCAGGAAGCTTGCGTGAGATTCCGTCCGGACCGACCGCCGTAATACGTGAGATATAGAATCGCTTGTTACGCGACAGTTTGCGGAAAGCGTCTATCTGACGTGCAGAGAACGATGCACCGGAGCTGACCATGGGGACAGCATTTCCCATATTGTCAAAGAATACGGCCTCAAAGCCTGTCACTTTGAACTCTATGTCAAGGAGTCCGTCATCTATTGCCGCACGTATTCCGTTCGCATTCATAAGAGTCGCCTTCGCCAGTCCGCCTCCACGGAAGCGGTCGGTACCAAGCGGGATATAAGCGGTCGGGTCAGGGAGCTTGCGTACATGGAACGTATACTGCCCCATCTGCTGAGGTTTGCCGGTCTGCAGTGACGATACCGTGATAGTAACATCCTTTCCTACATTTGCCGGGCGTGCTATATACTTTCCCGGTCCGGTAGGCTGGAGCGTCCCACCTGACATTGTCGCTGACACCTTATTGAGCGGAACGCCTGGTATCGATATGCTTATCGGGTTGGAATATCCGGCATAGAGCACATTCATGAGGTCCGCACTGACAGTCGCAGAAGGGTCTACGACGGTATATTTCTGCTCAAAATCACGACGGACAGTCTCTCCGTTGCCATTCTGCATCGTCAGATAACCGGAGAGAGTGAAGTCACCGGTCTTTCCTGCAACAAACTCATAAATGTTGTTCGGCAGGTTCATCTCACGTCCTCCGATAAAGATGCGCGGCTGCTGTGTCGTATCCACCGCCGCCATGACTATCTTTGCAGAGAACTTGTCTCCGCGCACCACTGTCTGTGCATTAGGGATGACAAAAGCGGAAAGCTTATTGACACGTATATCCTTGACATCAATGTTGCTGACGAGAGTATGAAGCACCTCCCCTTCCGCATACCTTATATCGTTCTGCAGCTTACTGAGCATAGTAACGGCAGCGGCAACAGGCATTCCCTCAAAGGTATATTCCTCCCACGATTTGTTATAGGGATTGGACTTGCCGGTAATCTTTGTGGCGAAGTTCCCGCTGATAATCCTGCGCTGGTTCTCATCCGTTATGAGCGTCAGGATACGGGTACGGTAATTATCTATTGCCTTTCTCAATGCCGCTCCCTTGCCGGTTCCTGGTGAAAGCATCACCTGATTGGCAGCCTCAAGGTCATCTACACGCTCTATATTGCTGACATCTCCGTCGGCACCGTCGGCCTCCTTGACAATCGCGACTTTCAGATCCTGTGCCATATTGTACAGAGAGTCGCTCATCTGCTTTACCCAATGAGCCTTTCCGAACCACTCGCGCACCTTTTGCGGGTTAGCCTTCATCTGCGCCTCAAAGTCCTGATAGATGGCGAGGTTCTGCTTCTGCGCATTTTCCGTTGTACGGTTAAGACTCTCATCGACAAGACTGAACCCCTCAAGCACCTCGTTGGAGATGTTCATAGCCAGCATAGCCATCAGGACGACATACATAAGGTTTATCATCCTTTGGCGAGGCGAGGTATAATTCTTCTTTATAGCCATTGTCTTTATTTAGCTTGTACATTCATGTTGACGGACATAGCCTCTATCATTCTCGCATAGATGGCGTTAAGGTCGGCTATCTGCTGTGCGAGCCTGCGTGTCTGGTCATTGATCTCATCCTGTGTCGTAATCTGCTGTGATGCCGACTTCAGCTGCATCTCATAGACGCGTGCAATACCCGTAAGTGTACGGTTAAGGTTCTCCATTTCCTCTGAATCGGTAGTGAGACGCTCGCTCTGTGCGCCGACTTTCAGAAGCAGTCCGTTAAGTTCATTGAGACGGTCCACATAGGTGGTGGTGGCCTCCTCCATTGCTTCAGCAGTCTCCCGGCTTACGGCAGGTGCCGGCGCGCCGGCCGTCACTTCGCCGACAATGGCAGGAGTCATTCCTGTCTGCTGTCCGACAGCCGACGGTTCTGCCGACAACGGCTGTTCCGTCACCGTTCCGCCGACAACTCCGCCGCCGAAGATAACCGTTCCGCCGGCAACTTCTGACGGAGCATCATCTGCATTTTCCTCTTCATCATCCTCTTCACCCTTCGCGAGCTGCTCCGCCAGTTGGGAGTCCGTGGCAAGATGACGGCCTTCCGAAGTCTTGTCAAACGGACGGTCAAAGGCAGCGATAAAGAACACAAAGACCTCCGTGCCCATACCGAGGAAAAGCATGATATTGGCTCCCGGCAGGTGAGTAAGTTTGAACAGAGTGCCGAGGATGACGACAGACGCGCCCCAAGAGTAGGCGTAGTTCATGAAAGTCTGTCCTGCTACGCTGTCCATCCATTTCTGCAGCAGATATACGATATTGAATTTACTATATTTTGCCATTTTCCTTTTTCTATTCTATTCGTCACGGGATGCCGCGCAAGCCGTGGCGCAGGTTTCAGTTATGATGTGTCTATTCTTTTCCTGCGGCATTACCCGCACATTACTTCTTGTACTTTCTCTGCTGCTTCTTGGTGGCATTGCTGCTGCTCGCCAGTGAGCGGACGCAACGGAAGCCGACATACGAGCGTGGCTGATTCTGGTACTCCCACGAGCGCCAAGCCGAGCGTATGAAGGATTCGGGGTCTTTCCAGGAGCCGCCGCGCACTGACTTTTTCTTCAGTCTGTACGGGTCTTCCTTCGCAGCCTTATAGTCCAACTGCGGATTAAGGTCATTCATGGCGGTCACACCGGCCTCGGTATATACCGTGGAAGTCCACTCCGCGACATTGCCTGCCATATCGAAAAGCCCATTGGAGTTCGCGCCATAGCTGCCGACACGTGAGGTTATAAGGTTTCCGTCCTCGACATAATTACCCTTATCAGGCTTGAAATTGGCATAGAAGCATCCGCTCTCGCTCTTCGTGTCAGTCTCGTTCCATGGGAACTCCGTACCGTCCTTGCCACGTGCGGCATACTCCCATTCTGCCTCCGTAGGCAGGCGGTAGCGCTGAACGTAACGTGCCTGTGGGCCGAGGCCTTTCAGCAGGTACTCCGTACGCCACGCACAGAAAGCGTTGGCCTGCTCCCATGTGACACCGACGACAGGGTAGTCGTTATATGTAGGATTGGAGAAATAGTTACGGAGATAAATCTCGTTGTCCGCATTCTTAAAATCATTCACCCAGCACGTTGTGTCCGGATACACATTGACTATGTATGTATTAAGGAAATCCCACGGTCCCGTCAGCTGACGGTTGATTGTCTCGCGTACGATACGTCCTTCATCATCAATGTACGCAGTATCCTTTGAAATCATTACGACCTCGTCAAGATTCACGGTGACGTCGGTATTAAGATTGCGCTCCGACGGATTGAGGCGGTTACGGCGCAAAGCCGCAGCCGTATAGTCATAGACTTCGTAACGGTAGTTCATCTGGCTTGCATCAAGCATCTTCTCTCCTGTCACAGGATTATAGGTGTACAGCGACTCTATGGCACGCTGTTCATCCTCATTCGGCTTCCTCGGCAGCTGCTTCTTCCAGTTAAGATGGGGAGTGACGGCATTGCCCTCCTTGTCCTCGGTAATCATATAGCTCTCGTCACCGCCGTAGGCCGGGTCTGCCAGACGTGTGCGGAGGATTGAATCGCGCACCCAATGCACGAACTGCTTATACTTGGAGTTGCTCACTTCCGTCTCATCCATCCAGAAGCCGTCGACGCTGACCTCCTTGACGGGAGTCTTCTTGCCCCAGAGGCTGTCCTGCTTCTCAAGACCCATTTTCAGGTATCCACGCTTGACAAGCGTCATTCCGTAAGGCACCGGTTCTGAGAACGGGCGTCCTCCGCCTATGCCCACGACCTCTCCGCCTTGTCCGGCGGAAGACATCTTCTTGCTGCCCATACATCCGGAGAGAACCACCGCCATGGCGCAACACATTATTATATATAGTCTTTTCATAATTTATGGTTTTTATTCTTCCTTTACAAGTAACTATTGAAAACAATATTTTATAATTGAATGTTTACTCACTAAAACTGGTTCTTTTTGCCGTTTAGTACACTAACCGCCTAAAACCAACCTTGTCTTAGTATAGACTAATTTCCAACAGTTAACTTATCCCGCGTCACAGTATGCGGACTGCCTTATGAAGGTTCTTGCCTTTCTTGCCGAGATTGAGGTTCATCTGATACCCGACGAACAGTTCGTGTGAGCCGTTTCCCGGATTAATGCCCGTTGTATAGTATTCATAGCTGTAACCGACGTTCACACCGCGGATCTGCATGCCGAGGAGTGCCGTCACTGAATTTGTCGGGCTATATGACAGACCGCCGTAAAAGCATCTTTTCTCACCGGTGTATACCAGCCGTGCGGTAACGTCCGCGCGGTACATCACGCCGTCAGTCCGTCCGATGGCGGACGTTTTCAGGCTGAGCAGAGGATTGCGCAACCGGAACGTATAGCCGGCCGTGGCATAGTATGAACGGTCTATCTTCAGTTCATTTGTCTCTCCGAGGTTTACGGTCGGTGCTGTAAGATGCAATGCCGAGACACCTATGTAGAATCGTTTCAGGGTATAGTACAGACCTGCTGACAGGTCTATTCCCGAACCGTTGACATCACTGTTGGCGAAAGCGGGGTCGGCACTCTCTTCAAGGTCAAGGCCGTCACGGGAGAATTTTTCGGAAAGCAAGCCGGCCTGCACGCCGACACTGATTTCTCCTCCGAAGAGCTTATGCTTGTAGGCGTACTGTGCGGAGATGCGCATGTGGTTGAACAGGCCGAGCTTGTCATTCATGAACTGCACGCCTACACCGTGCTTGCTCCTTCCGATGAGGAAGGGCATGTCGGCAGCTACGTATGCCGTCTGAGGATTATGTTCAAAACCGGCCATATCCATTGCATAGACTCCGGTAATGTTCAGTTTCGTCTCCTTTCCCGCAGTAGCAGGATTAAAGCTCGTCTCCATATCGAAATAGTGACTGAAAAGCACGTCATACTGTGCCCTGACTTCCGCAGCGAAAGCCATCGCCACCAGAATAATTGCTATTTTCAGACGATACACCACAAACTTATAACGTGGCAACATAATGATTATTGTCTTTATCACGATATTTTTATTTGGCAGAAGCCCTCCCACGGCATTTTCAACGGTCCAAGAGTGAGCCGAACATATAGTTTTAAGCAGACTCCACCCGGCATGATATTCCCACAGGGCACCAACTTAGCCATAAACAATTGGCAATCAGTAGCATACCACGTTTCACAGGAACAAGTTAAAAGAAGTCCTGCCAACCGTTACCTTTCATACTACAAAAGGTAACGGTTGGCAGGGTAAAAGGTTACACTTTGCATGACGAAAGATAACCTTTTGTCTTGCCTATTTTCCTATATCGGGAAAATTCCTCTGCCGGCATGTATCTCCATGCTCTGTCTTTCAGGCAGGAACACCATGGCCTGCGGTGAGTTGCCAAGGCTGTCCATCTCACCTGCACCTATCCGCCGCCGCCACTTCAATGGAGCTGAATCCGCACGGTTCCAAAGGCCTATTTAAGTCCCCTCTTACGCAGCAGGCCGTCAATCTTAGGGTCTGCACCGCGGAAATTGCGGTACATCGTCATTCCGTCGTCAATACCGCCGGGAGTGAGAACATACTTGCGGAAGCGTGCCGCCACATCCTGATTGAAGATGTCACCGGTCTCGAGGAAGGCATCGAACGCATCACAGTCGAGCACCTCCGCCCATATATAGCTGTAGTAGCCGGCGGTATATCCGCCTCCCATGGTGTGCTTGAAATTTGTCACACTGTAACGGGGACGAATCTGGCGCGGGATGCCGCGTTCTTTCAGTTTCTCTGCCTCAAATGCCATTACGTCAAGATTTTCCGGAACAGTGTCGAGGACATGAAGGTCCATATCGACATAGGCTGCCGCGAGGTACTCGACAGTGGCAAATCCCTGACCGTACTTGCTGCAGGAGTTGTATTTTTCAAGAAGTTCCTCCGGCATAGGCTCACCCGTCTTGTAGTGCCGGGCATAGACAGCAAGCACTTCCGGCTCGAACGCCCAGTGTTCATTGAGCTGTGACGGCAACTCCACGAAGTCGCGCTCCACACTGCCGACGGCATTGTAGTGAACGTCACGCATGAAAGCATGGAGGGCATGGCCGAACTCGTGGAACATAGTCTCCACGTTATCTATGGTCTGCAGTGCCGGACGGTCTGCCGACGGAGGTGTCATGCTGCACACATTGACCACGACCGGTTCCACACGCCTGTCACCGTCATACTGCTGTCCGCGGAATGACGTACACCACGCGCCGGCTCCTTTACCGTCACGCGGATAGTAGTCGCTATAGAATACGGCCAAAAGCGTGGAGTCCCTGTCATAGACCTCCCAGGCATTGGCGGTATGCTCGTAGACGGGAAGCTCCGCCGTAACATCCTTGAAAGTTACGCCGTAAAGCTTGTTGGCGGTATGGAAAACACCTTTCAGCACATTGTTTATCTCAAGGTACTCGGAGAGTTTCTCCTCGTCAAAGTCGAACTTGGCCTTTCTCGCCCGCTCGCTGTAGTACATGTAGTCCCATCCTTCCGGCTCGCAAGCCAGCCCGTCCTTCCTCATCTCGGTACGGATATCCTCTATTTCCCCGGCTGCCTTCCTGACGGCAGGAGTCCATATTTGGTCAAGAAGCCGGTAGACAGCATCCGGAGTCTTCGCCATACGTGTGTCGAGAATTTGTGATGCGCAGTTCTTGAACCCCATAAGGCGGGCACGCTCAAGGCGTAATCTTACAAGTTCGGAGGATATTGCTTTATTGTCCCGGCCGTTGTCTTGGTTACCACGGTTGCAGTAGGCCTCATAAACCCGGCGGCGGAGGTCACGGTTCTTGCAGTACTGAAGCACCGGATTGCAGGAAGCGCGCTGCATATTGAACATCCACTTTCCTTTCTCCCCCTGCTCTTCGGCCATCTGCGCGGCACGCTGTATATTGGCTTCCGGCAGGCCGTCGAGGTCGGAAAGACGGTCAACGGTGATGTATGTACCGTTGGTCTCGTGAAGAAGATTCTGCGAGAACTGTATCTGTAGTGCGGAGATTCTCCGGTTCAGCTCACGCAGCTTCTGCTGGTCGGAGTCGCTCAGGTTTGCCCCGCTTCGGAGGAACGCCTTGTAGATTTTCTCCGTGGTCTTTATCTGCTCATGCGAAAGGGCCGTCGTGTCCATGTCATCATAGACTTTCTTGACCTTTTCAAAAAGGCGGCGGTTCATATAAATGTCATCACTGTGGGCGGAAAGCAGCGGCGACATCTCCTTCTGGAGGTCACGCAGTTCCGCCGTGGAATTACTGCCGGAGAGCGGACTGAACGTCATCAGGGCACGCGTAAGTTCCTCGCCGGCCTTGTCCATGGCATTGACGGTGTTCTCGAAAGTCGGCTCTGCGCTGTTGGAGACAATGGCATCGATACGTTCTTTCTCCAGACGCATGCCTGCGTTGGCGGCATCACGATAGTCGCCGGCCGTGATTTTGTCAAACGATTCAATACCGTGCTTATTGCCGCTCTTCTTCAGTAGCGGATTGTTCTGTACTTCAGTAAGCATCTCTTCTGAGGTCTTAATGCCATCGGCAGTCTCCTGTGCCTTGCAGCCGGCTAATACTGCCGCTGCTGTAAGCATGACATACACTGCTGTTTTCTTCATAAAAAAATATTTTGTTCCGTTATTGTTTGCCATGTTATATCTCCGGCATAAGGATTTCGGGAATAAAGCCTGACAGCCCCTCCGGCACGAGCGGCAGAGCTCTTCGGCATGTCCACTGCATATTCTCCACACCGATTTCTATGGCAAAGTTACGAAAAATCATATTAATCACCAAACAATCAGACCATTAATTTGCTCTGAGCCTATGACAGACTCCGTACATTCTTGCACTTCACCGGTAAATTCACGGCTTATTATTCCGGTTTGTTTGGCAATGTGGAAGATAATTGCTACATTTGTACGCGGAATAAAAATAAAAGGACATATCATGAAACGAGCATCAATCTTTCTCGCATCTGCCGTTATGACTATGGCAATATATGCAGAGTCGGTACAAAAAGGGCTGACGGCTGCTGCCGAAACCGAAACGCAGCCGGCACAACAAGAGGACTACAAGCCTATGGACAATAACGACCCTGTGGTATATGACGGACAGAAAGTCCATTATGGAGGGAAGACCATGACACTTGGAGAAAGAACCATATACATAGACATGACGCTTACCGAGGAACAGACTGCATCCAATCCGTATGCATTCAAGGATTTCAGGAAGGCTGCGGAGCATTTCAAGGATGGCACTGCGGATGCCCCGATGCAGGTCTTTGTCGCCCCTGGAGTTTACTGGATTGACGATCCTGACGACCCACAGGACCGCACAGGGGCTGAAGGCAGCGAGCCTTTCGGCATAGAGATACGTTGCGAGGAACTGCATCTCACCGGCCTGACCGCCGATGCACGAAACGTTGTCCTTGCCTCTGCACGCGGTCAGACGCAAGGGGCCGTAGGAAACTTTACAATGATAAATTTCTTCGGCTCCGGCCTTGAGGTGAGGAACATGACATTGGGTAACTTCTGCAACGTAGACCTTGAGTTCCCATTGGTGCCGGAACTGAGCCGCAAGAAGCGCAGCTCTGCCATTACGCAGGCTCATGTGGCATATACTCATGGTGACAGGATTTATGCCGAGAATGTCAGGTTCATAAGCCGTCTGAACATGAATCCCCTGAGCGGCGGACGGCGCATTCTCTTCAACCGGTGTCATCTGGAGATGACGGATGACGCATTGGCATCCACCGGTGTCTACCTCCACTGTACGTTTGACTTCTACGGTCAGAAACCGTTCTATTGCAGTGACCGGGGAGGAGCTGTCTTCATGGACTGTGACTTTAACATCAAGCACTCCAATCCACGGACATTCTTCTGCAAGGCCGCAGGACGTGTCTCACTGATAGATTGCCGCATACATGCGGGAAGACCTCTCTACCTGGGATGGACGGACGTACCTGCCGGATGGCTGCGGTGCTATCAGCATAATGTACGGCTTGACGGTGAGCCGTATGTCACAGGTGCTGACAACCCTGCCAACACGGCAGAGCTTGGCGATAAGCCCTTGTTGGCGGCATTCCGTCTGGAGAATGACGGAAAAGTGGTGTATAACACATGGAACCTTCTGCGTGGAGACGACGGCTGGGACCCTATGGAAGTGCGCCCCGTTGTCGAGGGACTGGAACGCCGGGACCAACGGGACTATTCCAACATAGGCAGCTGTCTTGCCGCGGAACCGCGGCAACTGACACTGCAGACGGGTGAGTCGCCAAAGGAGATTTCCGCCGTGCTGAAACGGCATGCTAACTTTGAGCTTGACAACAGCAGGGTGGACTGGCACATAGATCAGTGGCATAAAGGGAACGTGCTTCTGACAAAGACCGGCGACCGCAGCTGTTCGGTGGCCTCTGGACTTGACCGTGACGAGCCTGTCCGCTGCATTCTCGTCGGCACTACGCCGCAGGGACATGAGTGTGCGGTGGAACTGACACTGCTGCCTTCTGAACTTCCTGCACCTGCATTCACGAAGAAGCCGGTGATGAGCATCACGAAGGGGCTTGCTTCTTTGGACTACTCGCTTGACCTCGGAGCACGTAAGGACGGGTCTCTGATAACGTGGTACCGGACGAAGGACCGCTCAGGACGTGAGGCAATCCCTGTAGCAGTAAGCCGGAACGGGAACCCTCTGCGCAATTATCATATGACGGCAGGTGATTGCGGATACTATCTCATGGCTGTTATTGAGCCTAAGCATCTGCGATGTAAGCCCGGGGAACCGATAAAGGTGTTCTCTGAAAAGCGGATAACGATGGCAGAGGCGCGCTCCGAGAGTATTGATACAGATTTTCTCAATATGCCTGTGGATAACCAGCCGAAAATAATTCCGGGCTTCTGGACAACGGACTGCCATAAGCCGAAAGACACGGAAGAGTATGACTGGGAACCTGACTGCAAACGCAATGCGTGGATTTATGGAGAAGGAATTAACGGTGCAAAGGGTACGGGGCTGCTGCAGGCTCAGCGTGGTGCAAGGCTCATGTACACTCCCGTGGAGGGAAGATACGGCGACATGGAACTGATTCTTGACGTTGACCCTGCAAAAACCGCAGGACAGGGCTTTGGCAGCGCAACAGGACAGTATATGGATGTCTGCATAAAGTTCGACACACGGACATTAACCGGATATGCCTTGCGCATTGAGCGCACGACGAAATACAGCAAGGCCGTGGATTTCTCTCTCGTCAGATATGACAATGGAACGGTGAGGCGGATGACATCACCGGTATCCTCGGTATGCTACCGCACAGGATGTTCAATTACTCTGCGGGCTGCCGGCTCACTGCTGACAGCGCATGTGGAGACTTCCACTCCTGTGGAGGCTTACGCTCCGGAACTTACTACATCCGTGGACCTCTCCGCCAAGATTGTTCCAAACCGTTTCGGCGGCATTGCCGTCCAGCACACAGGCACCTGCGGGGAGAACATAACAATGCTCCGCCGCCTGAGACTGCACAGACTGAAATAAGTTCCGGCAGCGGATGCTGAAACAGAACAAATGCTTACGGTTCACGGGCATCTTGATTAGGAAACGGAAAAATCTGCTGTATTAATCTTCAGACGGCCACGCAGGCTGAATTCCTCACAAACAAAAAAAACGGGTTGACTATCTCGCATGGCGGTAATCAACCCGTTATAATTTGAATGGATCATCCTTCTTTCTGGTACTTAATACTCCTCCTCATCCCAGAGGAAATCATCTTTCTGCGGATAATCAGGCCAAAGGTCCTCGATGGTATCATACACATCACCTTCGTCTTCTATCTCCTCAAGATTCTCAATGACCTCCAAAGGCAGTCCTGTACGTGTGGCATAGTCAAGGAGCTCTTCCTTGGTTGCCGGCCATGGTGCGTCTTCAAGTTTTGACGCAAGTTCAAGTGTCCAATACATATTTTTATTTGTTAGATTTGACAATATATCCTTTTCCACTTAGAATTTCTATGGTCATTACCAAAGAAACGGACCAGTGGGGCAGGGATTCCCGACATAGTAGCGTACAGGGAGAAACAGATACCATTCTTATCCATGAACATCTCATAGGATAGCTTTACATGCAACAGAATCCCATGTCCTGAAGTTCCGCGCGCAAAAATACTATTATTATTCGAAATCTGCAAACATTGTTACACTTTTTTTCAAAAAAAGTTCAGTTTGTAATGTTGTTTATGTATTTCTCTGTCAAGAAAGCATATTCCAAAGTCATAACAGTCAAAAGTGATACCTACACGGTCATATGCCTTTATGCTTTCCCAAAGTTTTACGGAGGTCGCGTCAGCGTGTATTCCTCCGATGATGATGACTCCCTTCGATGTGACATTATCAATAGCAGTGTCAAGATTTCTTGCAGCTGTAACCACATCTGTTGTTTCCATCCCTGCCGGATAAACAAAGTTGCTTATCCTTAATAGCAGCTTCCTGTACTTCCTCTCCTTCCCTGTAGGATACTTCCTGTCAATATCCTTATAAGCATAATAGGGCCACCGCTCGCCGATGACCTCCGTGACAAACCTGTATGCCCATGGCGACTGTATTCCAAAGCCACGGGATTTACCTATTCTACTTATATATTCTTTTATATTCACTGCCTTGCTCTTATCATCACTATTATCATTCCCCTAACAGATTCCATCCAAAGAAGCATTCACGGCTTCATTTGATTTCTTCACGTTCATGTCCGCGGATTAAGGGATTCCGTTTCACTGTTGTGTGCAAAGTTACAAAAAAAATCTCAGACCGTGGCACATGACATGACAAAAGCGTGCACAGGATTGTCAGCCTTCATGCATTTTTATAGTGTTCCCATTATCCCGTGCTCTTGTTACTAATGCCTGTGATTCTTGGAACGTTAGAATATCGCGGAGCACAATCAAGATCCTGCTTGACTGCCAACCGCACAAATTCAGAGCTGGAGAAAGACTGTTTGACCAATTGAAAGAAGATTATAGCGATGCGGATAAAACAGAAGTTCAAATTCAACTCGTAGCCAAGGACGGCAACCAATTCCGTCTGCACCTCAACGGCAAGGTTACTTTTCTGTGAGGCAAAAATCTGTAGCATGTCACAGAGGCGGAGGTTCGGCCACGGCTCAATACTATAGCTAAAGGAGCAACGATGTTCATTAAAATGAGAACCATTGCTCCTTTAGTTATTTAGATTGACCATAATTAAATGGGAATACCGGCACATATAATGCATAATCAGCCTATAATGCATAATTAAAAGCTATTTATACGAATGGACGTGTAGCCATTGGAATGTCGAAATATTCTTTTGGTCCTGACACACCTGTTACGCGACTTGACATTTTAAGAATTAAACCGCCATGGATTTTCCCATACAAGTTTGTTGCAAGCCGACATTTGTACTTGATTACAGGACGGAAATTAATGTTTGTATGTCTGCATCTCTCCGGCAAGTCGATGTGGCTTGCTGAAAGTAGAATAATATAATATTAATAAGTAACTGTTGGAAATTATTTTATAATGGAATATTTTCTCATCAAAAGTTGTTCTTTTTATTGCATTTGAAAGAAGTTGCGGAGTCTGTAACCTTTACAGATTGCGCTGAATGTGAAACCTTCCACGGTCTTTCGCTTTACATGTACGGACATT
>JAMPFD010000026.1 GCA_023664625.1 Bacillota bacterium
AAATCACTAACTTTGCGCCGCAATGCCTTTCTTCTTATAAGAGAAAGGCATTTTTGTTTATACTTATCTTTCTAATTTTTGATAAAGAAAAGAACTTACATTCTCATCAAATCATCCCCATGATTTCAAGTATTGGCGGTGTCAGCAAGGCTGTAAAGATGCCGTTAAGCGTAAGTCCCAGACTGGAATAGGCACCATAATGGTACCCAACTTCCATTGCTTTGCTCGTTCCCACGGCATGTGAAGCAGTTCCCATTGAGAATCCCTGCGCTATAGGGTTGGTCACATGACCGAACCGCAGAATGCGGAATCCCATAATTGCCCCAAATATACCGACACATACCACTACTGCCGCCGTAAGAGAAGGAATACCTCCTACAGTATTCGTAACCTCCATTGCTATCGGCGTTGTAACCGACTTTGCCGCCAGTGACACAGCCACTTCACGGCTTGCGCCAAGCCATAATGCGGAAAGCACTACAGAGACTATACCGACAATACAGCCCACCAATGAAGAAACGACCAGCGGGACAATCTGCTTCTTGATTGCAGACAATTGCTGATAGAGCGGCACGCCCAAGGCAACCACAGCCGGACGCAGCCAGAACTCTATAAGATGGCCGGCTGCATTATACTTCTCATAAGAGACACCGGTAACCTTCAGATAAGCAATCAGTAAAGCTATCGTTATTAATATAGGGTTCAGAAACAGCAATCCTGTACGCTTCTGTAAGGTCTTTGCCAGGAAAAACATCCCGAAGGTCAATGTCAGGAGAAAGAAGTCATTTTGTAAAAAATCCATGATGCTTACGTAAATATTGATGAACAAGACCGGTTACCACAAGCACGAGAACCGTACTTATCACCGTTGCGACAACAATAGGCAGAAGCTCCGCCTTTATAAGGTCGAAATAAAGCATCAGTGCCACGCCAGGAGGCACAAAAAAGAAACCGAGATTGGCCACGAGGAAATCACTAAGCCCCTTAATCCACTCCGTCTTTATCCAACCGAGGTGCAGGAACAGTGTAAGAAGAAGCATTCCTATAATGCTTGACGGAAGCTGAATGCCGGTAAGCCAAATCACCAGTTCACCAAGAGCCAGACAGCCGAAAAGGATGGTACATTGTCGTATCATAACATGATTTTCTATTTTTTCGGCTGCAAAGGTATATATTATTTCCACGACGCTGCCCCGCAAATATAAAAAAAGTAATCTGCATCACAAGTTTTTGACATAGATACAGTTCATGTAACTTGAGTTTGTCAACAAAATTAACCGACATGATGTTGACAAGCCTCACCGCCGCGTTGCCTTCTTGAAATCATTACTTGCCATAAGCGATACACGAATCAGCACACTCAGACAATACGGCATTGAGGGGCTGAAAACAAGCAGAGAATCATCCTGATAGTCTTTTTCATCATCAACACCTTATTATATATATCGTGCGGACATATATATGCATCATAAATCCGTGCGTATAATTAACTAAGTAACTATTGATAATTATTTTATAATATAATGTTTTCTCACTAAAACTTGTTCTTTCTTACCTTTTTGGTGCACTTGTTTTGCGCCCGAAGTCCGCCTAAAGGATAACAGCTTTTTAGTATAAACAGATTTCCGACTGTCAGTTAACAGAAAATCAGGGATGAACGGTGACCGTTCATCCCTGATTACGTTGTCCCAAGAAGATTCGAACTTCTACAAACAGAACCAAAACCTGTTGTGCTACCATTACACCATGGGACAATCCTAAAAAACAGGATGGTCTGTCTCCGCCGCCCTCCTCCCGATAAGGTTCAGGAAGCAAGCCTCCGTCACCAGCAGGGCTTAAGGAAGACATCCTGTTATTTGCCTGCAAAGTTACAAAAAATATTTCTATTATCTTGCAACAATTGCCATTATTTCGCTATAATGAGGAAATATTTTTTCTTTCCCTGCTGCGCAAGCAGGTATTTTCCGTCAAGAAGGTCTGTTTCCGTGAAGACCATGTTCGGGTCTGCAAGCTTCTCCTTATTAATGGAAACGCCGCCGCCCTGTGTCAGTTTGCGCATCTCTCCCTTGGAAGAGAATACCGGTGCGTCAGCCGTAAGAAGTTCAATGGCAGCCTTGCCGATGATGTACTCACGCGCAATCTCATAGTGGGGCACACCTGCAAAGACATCAAGAAGCGTCTGTTCGTCAAGCTTCAGGAGAGAATCCTTGGTGGACTTTCCAAAAAGGATGTTTGAAGCCTCCTTTGCCGTATCAAGATCTTCCTGTGAATGGCACATAACCGTAACCTCCTCTGCAAGACGCTTTTGCAGAATGCGGTATCCGGGATCTTTCTTGTGTTCCTCTACGAGGGCGTCAATGGTGTCCTTATCCAATGAAGTGAATATCTTGATGTACTTCTCCGCATCCTCGTCACTGACATTGAGCCAGAACTGATAGAATGCGTAAGGTGTGGTACGGTTGCGGTCAAGCCAGATGTTTCCTGACTCCGTCTTGCCGAACTTCTTGCCGTCAGCCTTTGTTATGAGAGGGCAGGTGAGAGCGTATGCCTCCACCTCGTTACCGAGGGTACGGCGGATAAGCTCCGTTCCCGTTGTCATATTGCCCCACTGGTCGTTACCTCCGAGCTGCAACTGACAGTTCTTTGCCTGATAAAGGTGGAGGAAATCGTAGCCTTGCAGGAGCTGGTAAGTAAACTCCGTGAATGACAGACCGTCACGTGCCGTACCGTTAAGACGCTGCTGCACGGATTCCTTTGCCATCATGTAGTTCACGGTGATATGCTTTCCCACCGTGCGTGCGAAGTCAAGGAATGTGAAATCCTTCATCCAGTCGTAGTTGTTGACCATCTCCGCCGCATTCGGTCCCTCGGCATCGAAGTCAAGGAACTTTGCGACCTGCTTCTTGATACATTCCTGATTATGGTAGAGAGTCTCGGCGTCAAGAAGGTTACGCTCCTGAGACTTTCCTGAAGGGTCTCCGATCATACCGGTCGCTCCGCCTACAAGGATGATAGGCTTATGGCCGCACTGCTGGAGATGTCTCAGCATCATGATGCCGCAGAGGTGTCCGATATGGAGAGAGTCTGCCGTAGGGTCAGTACCGAGGTATGCCGTAACCATCTGCTTTTGGAGCAGTTCCTCTGTACCTGGCATTATCTGCGCGAGCATTCCGCGCCATTTCAGTTCTTCTACAAAGTTTTTCATTGTATGTCTTTTATTTTATTTTTTATCAGTTAATCCAAGAGACTCACGGCACCGGGTCATATCCCGAGCCGCCCCAAGGGTGGCACCGCAATATGCGCCTCATGCCGAGCCACAAGCCTTTCAGCGGCCCGTGTCTGAGAATTGCCTGCCTCATGTACTCCGAGCAAGTAGGAGTGAAGCGGCAGGATGCCGGAGTAAAAGGCGATATGGCATGCTGGTAAACCCATATCGGGGCAAGAAGGAACTGCTTAATGCAGTTTTTCAAGAACTTTACGGACGGCATGGTCAACCTTCTTTGATTCAAAATGCTTGTCGGCAAGCCAGATGAACGCTATGAGCCTCTTTCTTTCCTGCGGCATTCCGGTCTCCGTATCCAGCGGCGCACCGCTGTTCTCCGCGCAGCAATGCCGGTAAGATTCCCTCATCTGCCGCTTAATGCGGTTACGGTCGACGGCATGCTTGAAATGGCGTTTTGAGACGGAGAACAGCACTCTCACCGGACAGCTGTCCTTCCCCTCATTCCCAAAAGCACCGTGAGCAACGTCCACATCCAGACTTACCATCCTTATCGGGTAAACGGTGTGCACCTTGCTCATCTTGCTTGTAAAGAGCCTATCTATAAGAGTCTTGCTCTTCAGCCGAGGAGAGAGTGACAGTCTTTTCAACGTATGCTTATGTCGTGTTAGGGTTATGGAGGTTTTTTCTGCCTGCGGCACTATGGCCGCCGGCTTACGAGAGTGCAGGGCCGCCTTAGTCCTCGAGGTCACGGAGATATGCGCGGAGCGCACCCACCATTGAGGGCTGCTTCGGTGTCGGAGCCTGAACCTCCAGTTTATACCCCTGTTCCTCTGCCGCCTTTGCCGTAGCAGTGCCGAAAGTCGCAACTTTCAGCGAGCCGTCCTTCACCTTGTCGTCAAGGTTGTCACGGAGCGTCTTCACACCGGTAGGACTAAAGAGGATTATCATGTCGAAGTCAAAATCCGCCTTCTCGTCCTCCGTCAGGTCATCATTGACCGTCTGGTACATCACACATTCCGTATGTTGCAGGTTATTCCTGTCAAGGAGATCCTTAATGACATCGTTATGCACGGAACTGAGCGGCACGAGATACTTTTCTCCGCTGTGCTTAAGCATTGCAGGTATGAGGTCGTCAACCCTGCCCGACTCGCCGAAGAACACCTTGCGCTTGCGGTACTGTACGTACTTCTGTATATAGTGAGCGATGCTCTCCGTCGTACAGAAATATTTCATTGTCTCAGGAATCTCCACACGCAGTTCCTTTGCAAGGGAGAAATAATTGTCTATAGCGTGTTTGGACGTGAATACCACGGCCGTATATGCTCCGAGGGAGACATGCTGCTGTCGGAAATCCTTTGAACTTATTCCCTCTACTTTAATAAATGGCCGGAATACAAATTCCACTCCGTAATCACGTTCTATGTCGAAATACGGCGACTTGTCTCCTGACGGTTTCGGCTGCGAAACAAGTATTTTCTTTATCATCGTCTAAGTTAATAATTTACTTTCAGATAGTTGGCTATTGTTACCAGGATACCCCACAATATCAGTGGCGGCACTAATTCGAGTGTGCAAAAATACAAAAAAATCTGCAGAAATGCGCCCATTTTCTTGAAAAATATGAGAAAACACTTATAAAACAGCAATAATTTCATGAAAATGATGACAATCAGTGCATAAACAAGTGAGTTTCCCACAGGAAGGCGGAAATAGGAAAGAAGGAGGAAGACCGGTGTCAGAAGTATGCCTGTCCACGCCGTCGACATCATCTTCACCGCCGTCCACAGAGAACGTTCCCGCGGAGGGAAGAATACGTAGTTGACAAGTTGCTGCAACAGGGATTCCACAAGCCACAGTCCCATGACACCGGCGAGGAAGAAGCCCATAAGGACGTACTCGCTGTAGGTCACGTAAGTCTCGGCGATGTATGTCTTTGCGTAGAAATAGAACAGGAGGGAGAGTATCACCATCGTGTACACTCCGGCAAAGAAAAGGTACGTCTTTCCCGATACGGACTCTTTCTCCATGATGGAGCCTGTGCGTACGTTATGGAAGAAATGCTTTGCCTGAAGGCGGTAAATCTTCCATGAGCGTTTTGTGGAGAACACCAGCAGGAGTATGAGGAATATAAGCACCGGTGTGAGGACGTTGTCCCTCTGTATGGTGTAGGGCACCGGGTCTCCCGGTATGCCGTACCTTCCGCCGTGGATCTCGCTGTGCAGGAGAGAGTCCTTGGCAAAGAACGACTCCTTATAGTACTTCGGCAAAGGTTTCACCTCCGCCTTCACTTCCACGCCGGCATCAGGCATGAGGACAGAGTCCACCTTCACCTGCCAATGGTTTTTCCCGGCGGTGAAGTCGGCAGTACGGGTACTGACGGCTGAGTCCTGCACCAGCTGCACCGGTGCCGCGTCAGCAGGCTTATGTATGGAGTCCGTTTCCTGAAACAAGATTGTGCTTCTGTATTTTTTTTACGGTAAAGGGCATCGGCCGCCGCACCGCCGCCGTGGCTGAGTTCTCCAAGGCTGCATGCGAGCACCGGCAGATGCCGTCCTTGATATATTATGTTTCCTTTTATGCGAGGCCGAAAGCTGCCTTTATCTCCTCCACACGGTCAAGCTTCTCCCATGTGAAAAGTTCAACTTCCATCTCTTTCGTGTCATGGTACAGTGAGGTGAAAGTCTTCTTCACCACCTTGCTCTCACGTCCCACATGACCATAGGCCGCAGTCTCACTGTAGATAGGCCGGCGCAGTTTCAGCGCACGCTCTATGGCTTTCGGGCGCAGGTCGAACATCTCGCGTATCTTTGCGGCAATTTCGCCGTCAGTCATGTTGACCTTGCTTCTGCCGTAAGTGTCGACATAGATGCTGACAGGCTGTGCCACGCCGATGGCGTAGGAGAGCTGGACGAGCATCTCGTCAGCCACGCCGGCTGCCACCATGTTCTTTGCAATATGGCGCGCCGCGTATGCCGCGGAGCGGTCCACCTTGGACGGGTCCTTGCCGGAGAAGGCTCCGCCGCCGTGTGCTCCCTTGCCGCCGTAGGTGTCCACGATAATCTTGCGGCCGGTGAGACCAGTGTCGCCGTGAGGGCCGCCGATGACGAATTTGCCTGTAGGGTTGACAAAATACTTTATGCCGTCACCGAAGAGCGCGAGCATCTTCTCGCTGCGCAGCTGGGACTTGACGCGCGGCATGAGGATGTTGAGTACATCCTCACGTATCTTGGCGAGCATACGCTCATCCTCGTCAAAGTCGTCGTGCTGTGTGGAAACGACGATGGTGTCTATGCGCTGCGGCACACCTTCGTCACTGTACTCCACCGTAACCTGAGACTTGGAGTCCGGACGGAGATAGGTCATCTCCTTGCCCTCCTTGCGGATTTCGGCAAGGGTCTTCATGATAAGATGGGCTATGTCGAGGGAGACGGGAATGAAACGGTCGGTCTCAGTAGTGGCATAACCGAACATCATGCCCTGGTCGCCTGCCCCCTGCTCTTCTTCGTCGGCACGGGAGACACCCTGGTTGATGTCACCGGACTGTTCGTGAATGGCAGTCATGATTCCGCAGGAGTTGCCGTCAAACTGGTATTCGGACTTCGTATAGCCTATCTTGTTTATGGTACGGCGGGCGATGGTCTGCAGGTCGACATACTCGCGTGAGGAGACCTCACCCATGATGACCACCTGACCGGTGGTGACGAATGACTCTATGGCGCAGTGGGACTTCTCGTCGTATGCAAGGAACTGGTCGAGAAGTGCGTCGCTTATCTGGTCGGCTACCTTATCAGGATGGCCTTCTGAGACTGATTCTGATGTGAAAAGGTACATATTTTTTTTCGGTTTTACGGTTGTAAGGGATTATGGTTATACGGTTGTTGGCCATAAGGTTGCAAGGGAGGGCGGTTGCGGCTATGGGTTGCAGGTTATGGGACATTTACCGGAAGGTTACCTTTTACGGTACGGAAGGTTACCTTTGGCATGGTAAAAGGTTACCTTTCGAAGAGCGAAAGGCCACCTTTCACGACACGTCCCATATCCATCTGTAGCACAACCCGTTACAGACGAGCGGGCAAGAATCCGCGCCTTACTTCCTCGTAGCCATGATAAAGTATGCTGTCAGGAGGATATATGCCACGAGGCTTGCCACCTCCGACATCGGATTCTCAAGCCATACGGTGTTCACGAAGTCATACTCGAGGAAGCGGATGAAAGCGGATACGACACCCATCAGTGCACCGCCGGCAATGAGGCCGCTGGCGATGAGCGTGCCTTTCTCGCCTCGCGCGGCATTTACGGCCTTGTCCTTGCTGCGTGTTGTGACATACCAGTTGATTGCTCCGCCCACTACAAGCGGTGCGTTGAGTTCCATCGGGATGAACATGCCGAGGGCGAAGGCAAGTGCAGGCACACCGGCATAATTGAGAACCAGTGCAAGAAGCGCACCGATGCCATACAGCAGCCAGGGGGCGCCAGTACCGGACATGAGAGGTTCTATGACCGCCGCCATCGCATTTGCCTGAGGAGCGACGAGGGCATTGTCGCCTACAAAGCCGAAAGTCTTGTTGAGGACAATCATCACTCCGCCGACAGTGGCGGCGCTTACGAGGACACCGAGGAACTTCCACATCTCCTGGTTCTTCGGCGTAGTGCCGAGCCAGTAGCCTATCTTGAGGTCGGTCACGAAACCGCCGGCTGTGGAAAGGGCTGTGCAGACGACACCTCCCATGACAAGAGCCGCCACCATTCCGGCAGAGCCTTTCAGTCCTACGGCAACCATAATGACGGAAGCGAGGATAAGGGTCATGAGGGTCATGCCAGAGACAGGATTCGTTCCGACAATGGCTATGGCATTGGCTGCCACCGTGGTGAACAGGAAGGCTATCACGCCGATGACGAGAATGCCTACCACGGCATGCATGAGATTGAAGTCAACCACACCGGCATAGAAGAACACGAATGTCGCCACGAGGGTCAGGATGACGCCCACGGCAATGATTTTCATGGAGATATCCTGCTGAGTGCGCTCCACCTTGCCGGTGCCTGCGCCGGAACCTTTAAGCTCACGGCCGGCAAGTCCGATGGCGCTGCGTATGATGCCCCATTGCTTCACGATGCCGATAAGGCCTGCCATGGCTATGCCGCCGATACCGATATGGCGGGCGAAAGTCTTGAAGATCAGCTCCGGAGACATCTCCGAGACACTGCCGAGAGCGGCAAGGTCGAAAGTCGGGTTGAGCACCCGGAGCATCTCATCGCCAAGGAAAGGCATAAGAGGCACAAGGACGAACCAGACGACTGCCGAACCGGCACAGATTATCGCCGCATATTTTAGTCCGACGATGTATCCGAGACCGAGCACTGCGGCACTTGTGTTGATGCTGAAGACCAGCTTTGCCTTCTCCGCAACGGCCGCACCGTAAGGGATGGCGCGGGTGGAGAACGCCTCCGCCCATGTTCCGAAGGTGGAGACGAGGAAGTCATAAAGACCGCCTATGGCTCCGGCTGTAAGGAGAGTCTTGGCCTGACCGCCGCCTTCTTCGCCGCTGACAAGCACCTGTGTGGTTGCCGTTGCTTCAGGAAAAGGATACTTTCCGTGCTGTTCCTTGACAAAGAACTTGCGGAACGGTATGAGGAACAGTATTCCGAGAACACCTCCGAGGAGTGAGGACAGGAACACTTGAATGAAGCTCACCGTCACCTCGGGATACTTTGCCTGGATGATATAGAGCGCAGGGAGGGTGAATATCGCTCCAGCCACTATGACACCCGAGCAGGCTCCGATGCTCTGGATGATGACATTCTCGCCGAGAGCCTTGCTGCGCTTCGTGGCAGAGGATACGCCGACGGCGATGATGGCGATCGGGATTGCGGCCTCAAAGACCTGTCCGACCTTCAGCCCGAGGAACGCTGCGGCGGCAGAGAAGATAACTGCCATCAGCAAGCCCCAGCACACGGACCACGCATTGACCTCCGGATGACTCTCCTTCGGGGAGAGCACCGGCTCGTAATTTTCACCTTCCTTCAGCTCGCGGAAGGCATTTTCTGGTAGTTTTGCCATAATTTCCAATTAATTCAGGATGCAAAATTACTCATTTTTTTTAAGAATGCCGAATAAAGCTTCTTTTTATTTTGACAAATCATTAAAAATGACTACCTTTGCAGAAATCAAACATCAAACCAAAAGTCTATGAGTTTTACAAAAAATGCCATTACAGTGTTCGATCGCGCCATTGCCGATTACCATGTTAAAGACAGCGTAGACACCCCCATAACCAACCCATACGAGGAAGGCACGATAGAGAACAGACTGTATCAGAAGTGCTGGATTGACACCGTGCAGTGGCACTTCGAGGATATCATCCGCGACCCTCAGATTATCCCTGAGGAGGCTGTCGTGCTGAAAAGACGCATCGACCAGTCAAACCAGGACCGTACCGATCTCGTGGAGCAGATAGACTCTTACTTCCGTCAGCTTTATGCAGACGTCAGGATTCTTGACGGTGCGACGATAAACACGGAGTCCCCTGCATGGGCCATCGACCGTCTCTCGATCCTTCAGCTGAAGATTTACCACATGAAGGAGCAGGTGGAGCGTGACGATGCGCAGCCTGAGCATAAGGAGAAGTGCCGGCGGAAGCTTGATGTCCTTGTCGAACAGAACACAGACCTCTCCACTGCCATTGACCAGCTCCTCGCCGACATCGAGGCGGGACGCAAGTACATGAAGGTCTACCGGCAGATGAAAATGTACAATGACCCTTCCACAAACCCTGTACTTTACAAGAAATGAATCTGCAAGCGGCGCTTGCGGGGTATCGGCTGCGGGCTTCAGGTTGCGGGCTGTCACGGCATGACGCAACATGACGTGGCATGATTTCATGAGAAGACATGACTTATCATATTGCAACATGTCCCACCATGACAGCCATAGCCAAGAAAACCTAAGTCTCACAGCCCACAACCTGAAACTCTCCAATGAGACTACTATGCATAAGATTCTCTGCCATCGGCGATGTTGCCATGACAGTACCCGTTGTCAAGGCTCTTGCCGTGGCACGTCCTGACATACACGTCATCATGGTCAGCAGACCTTTCGCAAAAGCATTCTATGAGGGACTTGCCCCTAACCTGGAATTTGTAGGAATGGACCTGAAGGACAGCCGTTACAAGGGTGTCGGAGGACTGGAGCATGTCTACCATGACCTCCGCGCACTTAACCCGGACATGGTGGCTGACCTGCACGATGTCCTGCGCACGAAATATGCACGCATACGCTTCCGCATGGCGGGAATTCCTGTTGCGTTCATCGCCAAGAACCGCTCTGCGAGAAAGGAAATAACAAGGGCTGAGAACAAAGTCCTGAGACAGCAGGCCACTTCCTTTGAGAAATACAAGGCCGTCTTCTGCCGCCTCGGGCTGGACTTCACTGTCCCTGACGAGGCTCCGCTGCGCCCAGGAGAAGCTTCCGTAGAGGTTCAGGGGGAGGCTGTCGGCATAGCTCCGTTTGCCGCGCACGACGGGAAGATCTATCCTGTGGACAGGATGGAGACGGTCATCCTGACGTTGCGGAAGGAACATCCGGAACTGAAGATATACCTTTTCGGCGGCGGTCCGAGGGACAAAGCACAGTTCGGGACATGGTGCAGCATGTATAATAATGTGTATTATGCAGGAGAATACTGCAGGGACATGGGGGAGGAACTTGCACTAATGAGCCGCATGAAATGCATGGTGACAATGGATTCCGGCAACATGCACCTCGCATCTCTTGTCGGCACGCCGGTGGTAAGCGTATGGGGAGCAACCCATCCCTTTGCCGGATTCATGGGATGGCAGCAGAAAAAGGAGGACATCGTACAGGCGGAACTGCCGTGCCGCCCGTGCAGCATCTACGGGAACAAGCCATGCATGCGCGGCGACTATGCCTGCCTGAACAGCATAAAGCCGGAAGAGATCGTCCGCAAAGTAGGGCAATACCTGGGAACGGCATGACCGCACAACCTAAAAAACAAGAACCAAAACCCCGAAAAACGTATAACCCCATAACCGTACAACCCACAACCATATAAAGAAATTATGAACAAAATCATCAGAAAAGAACAATTCTCAGAGAAAGTTTTCCTCTTTGAAGTTGAAGCACCGCTGATTGCGAAATCACGTAAGGCGGGTCATTTTGTCATAGTACGTGTAGACAAGAAAGGCGAACGCATGCCGCTTACCATCGCCGATGCTGACACAGCAAAAGGCACAATAACGCTTGTCGTCCAGGAAGTGGGGCTGTCAAGTAAGAAACTCTGCCGCCTCAATGCCGGCGATACAATACTTGACATTGTCGGGCCGTTGGGAAACGCCACACGCATAGAGAACTACGGCACTGTACTCTGCGCCTCAGGAGGGGTGGGAACGGCACCGCTGCTCCCTATCGTAAAGGCTCTGAAAGCCGCCGGCAACCGCGTTCTTTCCGTCATTGCGGGAAGAACGGCCGAGCTTGTGATACTTGAGGATGAGATAAGGAAGCATTCTGACGAGGTTATCGTAATGACCGACGACGGCTCAAAGGGAGAGAAAGGCGTAGTGACCGTGGGCATGGAGAAGTTCATCGCACAGGAGCATATCGACAAGGCGATAGCCATCGGTCCTGCAATAATGATGAAGTTTGCTTCAATGACAACACTGAAGAACAACATACCGACAGAGGTGTCGCTCAACACAATCATGGTCGACGGCACGGGAATGTGCGGCGCATGCCGTCTTTCCATAGGAGGACAGACAAAATTCGTCTGCATCGACGGCCCTGAATTTGATGCCGCTCTCGTCGACTGGGACGAGATGCTTAAGCGCATGGGAACCTTCAAGGCTGCCGAGCGTGACGAGATGGAACATTTCACCGAGCATCTTACAAACTCCGAGTCTGTGGAGACGGCATGCAAGGCTGCCGGAACACAGGAGGAGAAGACTGCCCATACCGATGCTCCGCTGTCGGAACTGACCGACCGCAACGCTCCTTGGCGCGAGGAACTGCGCAAGGCGATGAAGCCGAAGGAGCGCACTGCCATAGAGCGGGTCGTCATGCCGGAGCTGGACCCTGTCTACCGTGCCACGACACGCACGGAGGAGGTCAACAAGGGCCTTACCGAGGAACAGGCTCTCATTGAGGCCAAGCGTTGTCTTGACTGCCCGAAGCCTCAGTGTGTGGAGGGCTGCCCGGTAAGCATCAATATTCCTTCGTTCGTCAAGAACATTGAGCGCGGGGAATTCCTCGCCGCCGCGAAAGTACTGAAATCAACCTCCGCGCTGCCTGCCGTATGCGGACGTGTCTGCCCGCAGGAGAAGCAGTGTGAGTCAAAGTGCATACACCTGAAAATGAATGAGCCGGCTGTAGCCATCGGCTACCTTGAGCGTTTCGCCGCCGACTATGAGCGTGAGAGCGGTCAGGCCGCGCTGCCTGAGTGCGAGCCTGCCAAGGGAATCAAGGTCGCTGTCGTCGGTTCCGGGCCCTCCGGCCTGTCTTTCGCCGGCGACATGGTTAAGAAAGGCTACGAGGTCCATGTCTTCGAGGCTCTCCACGAAATAGGCGGCGTACTGAAATACGGCATCCCGGAATTCCGTCTTCCCAACAGTATCGTGGAGTTTGAAATAGACAACCTCCGCAAACTCGGCGTGAAGTTCTACACTGACACCGTCGTCGGCAAGACCATTTCTGTGGAGGAGCTGGAGAAGCAGGGATTCAAGGGCATCTTCGTAGGCTCCGGCGCAGGTCTTCCCAACTTCATGAACATTGAGGGAGAAAACCTCCTTAACATAATGTCGTCAAACGAATACCTTACCCGTGTAAACCTCATGGATGCCGCAAATCCTGCCATGGACACACCGCTGAATCCTGCCAAGTCAGTTCTTGTCGTAGGCGGCGGCAACACTGCCATGGACTCCTGCCGCACGGCAAAGCGTCTCGGCGCGGACGTGACGCTCGTCTACCGCCGCTCCGAGACAGAGATGCCGGCACGCCTTGAAGAGGTGAAGCACGCCAAGGAAGAGGGAATAAACTTCCTCACGCTGCACAATCCGGTGGAATACATCGGCGACGAGAACGGTGCGGTGAAGCAGGCCGTGCTTGCCGTTATGGAACTCGGAGAGCCTGACGCTTCAGGACGCCGCTCGCCGGTAGACACAGGCAAGCGCGTTACGGTGGACGTTGATCAGGTTGTGGTGGCAGTAGGTGTGTCTCCTAACCCTCTCGTGCCGAAGTCTGTCACAGGACTGGAGCTGGGCAGGAAGAACACCATCGTCGTCAACGACAACATGGAATCTTCCCACCACGGACTTTATGCAGGCGGCGACATTGTCCGCGGCGGCGCAACGGTAATTCTCGCCATGGGCGACGGCAGACGTGCCGCTGCCAGCATGGATGCCGCTCTGAGCGAATAGCATGCCCTGACAGCAGTTTTAATAAAAACTGTTTTCCCACTTATATAAGCACTCCTCCCACTGATGTATTTTATGATTCATTGACGGGAGGAGTGTTGTTGTTTTTATTGACAGCAGAACAGAATCAAAGGAAACAATATAACAATAATGTAAACATAAAGGAATATGCAACAGACAATAGATCCCCGCAACCAGACGGTAGAGAGCTGCCTGAAAAACAAATCTTACTATATAGATTTCTATCAGCGTGAATATGTATGGTCAAAAGATACGGTGGAAACACTCCTCCGTGACATATTCTATGCTTTCGAACTTTCCTATGAACAGTATAAAGACGCAGAACTCTCACAAGAGATTCTTGAAAAATACAATTGGTATTACCTGAACATCTTCATCACCAACAACATAGACGGCAAGGTTTATGTCGTTGACGGCCAGCAGCGGCTGTCAACACTTACGCTCATTGCCGCAAAGCTTTATCACATGACGCAAAACGAGGACTTGCGTGACACTCTGAAAGACTGCATTTACGGCAAGGACAAATGGAAAGGAAGCATCTACCGCCTTGACCACGAAAAGCGCAAGGACATCATGGACTGCATTCTTAAGGAAAGCAAGAGACCTGAAAAATTCCGGAACAAGACAGAAGAGACGCTCGTCTGCCGCTATGACGACATTTCCGACTATATAGACAGGAAGGGAATGAGCAAGAAGAAACTTGACACGTTTACCAGTTATTTCCTTGAACGCCTGGTACTTGTTGAACTTGGAATAACAAAAGACGACACTCCCATGATTTTCGAAGTGATAAACGACCGCGGCGAGGCATTAAAACCTTTCGAGATACTGAAAGGCAAGTTAGTAGGAGCATTGGACAAAAATGATACGGAAATGTATTCCGACAAGTGGGACAGTGCCGTCAACCGTCTGTTCCATATTGAAGATGACTTCTTTATCGACTATATCAAGTCACGCTTCATCTTCAAGCGTAACTCCAAACTTGAGTCTTCCATAAACAACGCATACCACCGCTATATCTTTGAAGCGAACGACATGGCAGACAAACTGGCGTTCAGGAAAACGGACGACAGGCAGATGGAAAACATAAAGCATTTTATCAACCATGACCTGCGCTACTACAACAACCTATATGCCAGGATCAGGCATAATGAAGACGGCAATGAGTTCCTGACTTACAACAGCAACATACTCGGACTGTCCGGTCAATACCAGATAATCCTGTCGGCCTGCACCGTTGACGACCCGCAGGAAAATGAGAAGACAGACATTATAGCAAAGGAGTATGACCGCCTTTATGTCCTGCTAACCCTCAACGGTGTCTACAACAGTAATTCCTTTCAGGAAATTTCATATTCCCTTAACGAGAAGATACAAGGCCTGCCCATAGAACAATACCGCCATCTGTTCAATGAGACAATAATTGAGGCCGTCAAGGAGCGCAGGGGTGTGCAGAATGTCACTTCCGTCCTGGAATACCAGGCTTTCCTGAAAGCGAACTATACCAATATCGACAAACGTTCCCTGCGCTATTTCCTTGCCCGCGTGGAGAAATTCCTGTGTGAAAGACTTCAGCGCGACATGAACAACGATGTCCATTACATATCCACGAAGACAAGCTACAAGACCGGCTATCATATAGAGCATATCCTCTCTCACAACAAAACCAACATAGGATATTTCAAGGATGAAGAAGATTTCGAAAGCCACCGCAACATGCTTGGCGGCCTTCTCCTGCTAAAAGGTCAGGACAACATCAGCTCCGGCAATGAGGAATATGCTGACAAACTAAAGACATACAGTGCCGGACTGGTATGGGGACACACCTTATGCAGCGACTTCTACCATACCAACAAGAAACTTGACGAGCTTAACACATACCTTCATGGCACCTGCGGATACAGGATCCAGAGCATCGGCACCTTTGATAAAGCCGCCCTTTACAGCAGATGTGAGCTCTTGTATAACATAGTGAAGCTTATATGGGAGTTCTGACGATAAGCCTACGGGCGTAAGTCCTGTGCCTTACAGCGACAGATGTCACACTTTGCAATAAGTAAGCCGCAAACACGGGAAAAGCGGAGCATCCTTGCAAATTCATGAAAGAATCACCCGGAAGGCTCCGCCGAAGTGTTCCGGTTATATGTATTAAAAATAAGTTGTATTGCAGCAACAAGGCGGGCGGATTCCTGTGCATGCGCCCGCCACACAGAATGACGGTGCCGCAGGGATAACGCCACAAATGGGAGGGGCAAGATAACAGCAGTAATGGAATTACAGGATGGCAGAAGCAATGGATTACATGGTGACAGCTCCGTACAAGGAGAGCCTCGGCGGGAGCTACAGAGAGAAAGTCCTGTCCCATACATTGCCACGACCCTCTTTCCTGTAAATGAAGAAGTTTATGGCATAGTGCATGAGCATGAAGAGAATCATGTCGACCACAATCATGAGCGTCTGGCTGATACCGGAGACGAGATAGTTCACCGTTATGAACATTACGGAGAGGAGGAGTATGGACACCATGGTCTTCCTTCCCGACAGCCCGGTGCGAAGAAGCTTATGGTGAATATGGTTCTTGTCAGGCAGGAAAGGGTTACGGCCGTCGCGCAGGCGTGATGCGAAAACCCTCACGACATCAAGCAGAGGTATTGTCAGCGTGCTGAGCGCTATGATGCCTATATTGTGCACGTAACGGTTCCACACGGGATCCTTCTGCCAGAAGTGGAGTACGAGGAACGATAGCGTGAAGCCGAGCGTGAGGCTACCGGCATCGCCCATGAACGTCTTGTCGCGCTTGCAGAAGACGTTATAGTAGAAGAAAGAGACGAGGACACCGAGGTAAGCCACCGGTATCAGTGCCCAGGCGAAGCTTCCCGAGAAGATATACAGCCCGGCTATCACCGCCATTGCCACGATGGAAAGCCCTGAGGCGAGCCCGTCTATGCCGTCTATGAGATTCATGGCATTGGTGACATAAACCGTAAAGAGCACCGTGAACGGCATGCCTATCCAGAAGGGCACTTCACGTATGAAGAAGACATAGGAGAAGTCAGACACCCACAGTCCGCTGACGCAGAGCAGCACGGCGGCGGCTATCTGCACGCAGAACTTCACCTTGTAGCCCACGCCGCGGATATCGTCATAGAGCCCCACGACATAGAGCATCATGGCTCCTGCCATATAGGCGAGGAAGTGCTGTATGGTGGCACCCTCCCATATTCTGTCGCCCATGACGCCCATGCGCAGCAGTACCACCAGCACGAGGGTTATGGAGATGACGACGGTAGGGAGGAACATCACGCCTCCCATGCGCGGGATAGGAATCTGGTGCACCTTCCTGCTGTCGGGGAGGTCATAGAGATGCAGCTCCTTTGCCATCTTCACCACCCGCGGGGTGAGAACCATGCCTATGCACAGCGTTACGGCGAAGGTCGCCGCCAGAACTAATATTATGTTCATCGTATCTTTATTTTCTTATTGTTTGCACGTCGCGTCCAAGGCCGTGGCGGAGAGGAATGCGCCGCCACATACGTGACTCGGAACGAGGCATGCCGGAAACAGACCGGCGCACGAATCAGCCATGCCCGCGCCACGATTCCACACGGTTTCCCGTCATATACTTTATAATAATGTGTATCAGTATTTCTCAAAGTGCAGACGCAGCATCTTGTCGCGGAGCACCATGCGGCTTCCCGTCAGGCGTTCAACGAAGAAGGAGTCGCGCAGACTGTTGATACCGTGGCGGTTTATGTCTGAGAACATTACCTCCTCCGTGACTTTCACGTCACCCTGCGTGCGGTCGGAGAGATAAGGCTCCGTCACGGCCACCGTGTCACCGGCGTTGCCGAAGCGGTAGATGAATATCATGCCCGTGCGCATGTCTGAAGTCTGCATCAGGCCCGCCTGGAACGACCAGAACACCCGCTCTTCCGAATAGTCTGCCGAGGCACCCGTGCTCAGCGTGTCCACCTGCCTCAGCGACCAGTAGCCGTCAAGCATGCCGTTGTCGGAGCTGTGCAGCGAGCATGCCGCAAGCAGCGCCGTGAACATCATCATGCTGATTATTCCTTTCATAGTCTTTTCATTTCTCGTAAATGGCACGCCGCCGGAGTCACGGCGCTCCTAAAGCTCATACTTCACCGTAAGCTGCACGCCCCTGTTCTCGCCGCGCAGCCTCCCGAAGTCGGCGCCGAGGCCGAGGGTGAAGGTCAGCGGGCGCAGGAACGAAGCCTCGTCCGGCGTGCGGAAAGATGCCTCGGCAAGGAGACTCGTATTCTCGCGCGGCACGGTGTATGTGTCAGAGTAAGTTCCCCACCCTTTCTGCCAGCTTGCCTTCAGGCGGTAGCGGAGCCCCGGAAGCGGGTCGCCGGCGATGCCGAGGTGCAGGGCGCGGAAGCGGTTGCAGCATGTGCCGATATATCCGTTGCCGTTGTACAGCGGCGAGAGATAGAGCGGATTGCCCATCACCTGCCCCCAGTGCTGCCAGCCTGGCAGGCTCGAGTGGTTATAGTAGTTGTCGCGCCCGGCTATATGGTCGCTGACGTTCTGCGTGCGGTCGTGATAGATCGGCCCCGACTGGTAGGTTGTGTTCATATACTCCAGGACGAAGCTGTTCACCGCCTTCACTTTCTTCAGGCGGAGGTCAAAGCCGAGGAGGAAATCCTTCAGCGAATAAACGAAGTAGCGGTTCCGCTCCTTCACGTTCCAGCTGTCACCAGAACCGTAGCCGTCATAGTCAAGGAAGAACATTCCGGAATGGTCCTCGAAGTAATGGTCCATGTACAGGCCCGCCGTCATGCGGCTGTCGTCCCATGCAAGCCTCATCACCCACGAGCCGAGCAGGTTCCCCTCGGCGTTCTCGTAGATTCCCTCGCCGGCATCGGCGCTCGTCATGCCCGTGAAGGCGTTCCAGTAACTCTTGAGGTTGCTCTTCAGCACCACCTTCTCCTCATGGTTCACATTCTCATCGGTCCCCGCCCAGTTATACACCGTCCCGCCAAACTGCGAGGCCATCTCCAGTCCCATGGTGAACGTCAAATGATGTGTCCCGTCGTCCTTTCCGATGCGCAGATAGCCGGCCTTCTGATGATAGCGCGTATTCTTGTTCCATTTGTTCGAAGTTCCCTTGGCAAACGATTCCTCCCAGTTTCCGTCAGTCATCATGCCGAACGCGAGATGCCCCTTGAACGACAGCCATCCACCGAGCAGCGGGATGGCCCAGTAGTCATTGAGTCCCAGGCGCACTTGTGGAACGGGACGGGCGTTGATGCCAAGGGTCTGCGCACCGCTTGCAAGCTCATTGTCGCGCAGCTCCATAGGCTGCTGCTTGCTTCCGACAGTCAGCGTGCCGAGCTTGTAGCGTCCTTCGAAATACGCCTGCTGCACGATGAAAGAGCTTGTGTTGTTATATGCCGCGGCTATGTCCAGCCCGTAGCCCACGCCCCACCGGCGGTTTCTGTCGGCGGAGATGTCGCGCTCCGCCGACACGCGCAGATAGCCGTTGTCTGAATCAAGCGAGGAAAGGCCGTACTTGTTGGCATTAAGCCACAACGGGGTGAACCCGTTGCCTGCCGTCATCTGAGCCTCAATACAGGCACTGACATCGGAAAACACGTCCCGCCTTACGCTTCCGCCACTGTCCGCCTGCCCGAAAACCGACAGACAGACAAGCATGAAGGCCGTAATTATATATTTCTTCTTTGCCATTTCCACCACATCCATGCCTCCCGCCAAAACGACGGAACGGCTGAAAGTTAATTGTTTCTTAACATTTAACGCAGAATTCACATATTTATTTTATAAGTAACTGTTGAAAATTATTTCATAATTAATATTTTCTCTCCTAAACTTGTTCTTTCTGAGGCTTATTGCATACACTTCGCTGACACCGCACTCACCGGACACCTGAAAAGCAAGCGCATTTCCGACAAAAACAGATTTCCTGCAATTACCTGAACAACAAAGATATAAATAGTCTCTTTCGCAATTCCGCAGACCTGATTCCGCCGCCGTGACAGGAAAGGCCCTGCAACACGGGAACCTACGGCGGGCAGAGCCTCAGGCAGGAAATCTGCCGCAAAATGCCCGTAACATGGCTCATTTTCCACGCAATCCTTTGGAAGTTCGGATTATTTTGCTAATTTTGTCCTCCGAACAAAAGTTTTTTCTATGGAACCACTCTTCATTGCCGGGCCGTGCGTCATCGAATCGCCGGAACTCCTCGACACCGTAGCCCGTGAACTCGCAAGAATAAACAGCCGGCTGTCCACGGACATAATCTTCAAGGCAAGTTTTGACAAAGCAAACCGCACTTCCGCGAAATCATTCCGCGGACCGGGCCTGGAACGCGGGATAAGGATGCTCGGAGACATCAAGTCAAGGTACGGACTGAATATCCTCACCGACATACATGAGAGCCGGCAGGCGGAAGCGGTGGCGGAAGTCTGCGACATAATCCAGATTCCGGCATTCCTCTGCCGGCAGACAGACCTGCTCGTCGCGGCGGCAAAGACTGGACGCACGGTGAACATAAAGAAAGCACAGTTCCTTTCAGGAAAAGACATGCGCTACCCCGTTGAGAAAGCTCTCGCCGCCGGAGCACGGGAGGTCTGGCTTACGGAGCGCGGCAACTGCCTGGGCTACAACAATCTTGTCGTGGACTTCCGTAACATCCCTGATATGCTGGAGATTGTTCCCCGGGTGATTATGGACTGTACCCACAGCGTGCAGCGTCCCGGAGGCATCGACGGAAAGACCGGAGGAGACCGGCGCTTCGTGCCTGCAATGGCAAAAGCGGCGAAAGCGTTCGGAGCAACAGGCTATTTCTTTGAAGTTCATCCTGACCCGGACCGCGGACTGAGCGACGCGGCAAACATGCTAAGGCTGGACAGTCTCGGACAGCTTATCCGTGAACTTAAAGACTGAAGCCCCATGAACGACAAACTCTCATGTGTACGCCGATACGCGGAAACCTGCATAAGGGAAGAAGCACAGGCCGTGCTCGACATGATACCCCATCTTGACAAAGGTTTCGAGCGCGCCGTACGGCTAATGCTTGAATGCAAGGGCAAGGTGATTGTCACAGGAGTGGGCAAAAGCGGACATATCGGGGCAAAGATAGCTGCCACTCTGTCAAGCACTGGAACACCCTCGTTCTTCATCAACCCCCTTGACGTGTTCCATGGCGACTTGGGCGTGATGACGCCCGATGATGTCGTCCTGGCAATAAGCAACTCAGGGCAGACCGACGAACTGCTGCGGTTCCTTCCCATGGTGCTCCACATGAACATACCCATCATTGCCATGAGCGGCAACCCTGAGTCACTGTTGGCAAAGTACAGTGCCGTACACCTGAACACCAATGTAGAGAAAGAAGCATGCCCTCTCAACCTCGCACCGACCAGCAGCACTACGGCACAGCTCGTCATGGGCGACGCACTTGCCGTGGCACTGATGCGCGTAAGGGACTTCAAGCCGCGCGATTTCGCACAGTTCCATCCCGGAGGGGAGCTTGGAAAGCGTCTGCTCACCACGGCACGCGATGTCATGATTACAGACAACATGCCCGTTATCCCCCGGGAAATGCACCTCGGTGAGGCTATCATACATGTCAGCAAAGGCAAGCTCGGACTCGGCGTGGCACTGGAGAACGACAGAGTCGCAGGACTAATCACCGACGGCGACATACGCCGTGCCATGGAACGCTGGCAGGCCGATTTCTTCAACCGTACCGTCAGTGACATCATGACACGCACTCCGAAATGCGTGGCTCCCTCAACAAAGATTTCCGAGATACAAAGCATCATGAGCCGGCACAAGATCCATACAGTGCTTGTCGTTGACGGCAACAACCGTCTCCTCGGTGTCGTCGACCATTATGCCTGCATGATATAGAGTTCACCATGGAAGAATTGGTTTGATGACAAAGTGAGTTACAACGTACCGTAAGACACAGGGACAACATCTCCGTCCCACATAAAGAAAAAGAATCCCTGATGAAGCATACACCCTTTCATCAGAGATTCTTTTTTTCTGTAACGATATTGGAGCGGAAGACGGGGCTCAAACCCGCGACCACCAGCTTGGGAAGCTGGAGCTCTATCAACTGAGCTACTTCCGCATTGCCTTCGGCAGAGAAATGCTTTCTCCCGTAACAAGGAATCAGGCAGGAACGTTTCTCTCCGCATTTCAGAAAGTGGGTGGTGATGGATTCGAACCACCGAAGGTAAAAACCAGCAGATTTACAGTCTGCCCCATTTGGCCACTCTGGTAACCACCCTTGCTTCCCAAGTCTCTTGCCGGACAGAGACCATGCTCTGGGGATTAGCCGTCACACGCTCGGAAAAACAGTGCAAAAGAGGCAAAACCTCGGGTGCTGTTCCTGCTTGCACGGCAATTTGTTCCCGTAAGCGGTTGCAAAGATAATACTTTTTTCTGTAATTACCATTTTTTTTCAACAGAAATTATCATTTATTTATCAGGATAATGGAAAATCTTGTGCCGGATACTGTGTTTTTAAGGTATTTTGCGTTAAATATAAAAAAGAGCAGAACGCAATATGCAAGATACGAAATCAGAGGCAGTACGGATTACAATTCCTGCAGACAGTCCTTGCAGGCTGTCTGCCGACTGTTCCATTGTCCATGGAAGTGACACCTAATTATTATAAAAAACAAGTAACTGCCTGAAATTAGTTTACACTAAAGCCGCAGTTATTTTTTTTAGGCGGTTAGTGTACGGAACCGAAGGAGCAATGCGGGCA
>JAMPFD010000027.1 GCA_023664625.1 Bacillota bacterium
CAGCTATGCCGTGGCAAGGGACAGTGCGCGTAGCGTCAGCAAGCGAGTGCACTAACTGACAAAAAAAGAACGTTTTCGTTAAGCCAGATGAGCAGAGTTAAGTTCACTTAAACTCTGCCATGGCGAGAAAAGGTAGAATGAAATTCAACGTTTTCGTTAAGCCAGATGAGCAGAGTTAAGTTCACTTGAACTCTGCCATGGCGAGAAAAGGTAGAATGAAATTCAACAAGTTTTAGTGAGAAAACATTTATATTATAAAATAATTAAGTTACTTATATAATTGTACACATTGTTAATATATTATTTGCATATTGACAGAAAGACATAAGACAAAGTTGCTGCATGACCGATGTAGCCAAAGTCTTTTACCGCAAAGGGCAATCATGGTGTTCAAAAAAATAACATACGAACAATACTTGGCAATATCATATCTTTCAATTTTGTTGACGGAATTGCATGAAGTCAAACTGATATTGTTTGTTGCATGTGTAATGAAAGTCTGGAGAAATCTTTGTTGGCGGCCGGATTTTACATGCTTTTGTATGAAAATGACTTTTTGGTGTTGCCGGTTTATATCGGTACTTGCCATGGCCTGAAAGCTTGCATTACACGTGAACGAATAGTCTGAGAAAGCTAAGCCGTTGATGCTGATATTATGTTCAAAAACATATCAGAAAAGCATCAGGGGGCGTTGTCGGTGTCTGTTGGACACTCATAAAAAGTTATAAAAAAACTTACAGAAAAATTTTGATAGATAAATAAAATTACTTAATTTTGCCAAAAATTTGATAGACATCATCGGCTATATACTATAAATTTGAATTAAAATTTTCGGCTACGTGAGAGATATGACGTTCTGAATCCAGGCACTTGCATGCAGATACGGCATCATAACGGCACACACTCTGTACCTCTATATGCTCCGTAAATCTAACATAGGTTTATGATTAAGTTATCTCCCATTGTCAATATATACAGGAAAAACGCACAATACATAGCTTCAAGACACATATATCCACAAGTGCAGATGAAAATTGATTAATTATAAATGCCGTAAAAGCATGAATTTCTAATGTTTAACTAAAATATTTTTCACTAAAAACTATGACTGGAAAACTATTCCGTATTGCGTTTGTAGCTCTGTTCACGTGTCTCGTGACAACGCTCTCGGCGCAGACCATTACAGGTAATGTGAAGGATTCCACGGGCGAGCCGATTCTCGGCGCCACCATCATGGAAACCGGCACAAAGAATGGTACCGTTACAGACATGGACGGTAACTTCACCATCAAGTTGCAGTCTGCCGGCAATCTCAGCGTGTCGTATATCGGTATGCAGACACAGATTGTCAAGACGGCTGGCAAGACAACTGTCAACGTGACTCTTCAGGACGACAACACCACTCTCAACGAAGTGGTCGTGGTCGGCTACGGCACAATGAAAAAGTCTGATCTCACAGGCTCTGTGAGCTCCATTAATACGGCTGACCTTAACAAAAAAGGTGCGGCCTCTGTGATGGAAGGATTGCAGGGAAGTGTCCCGGGTGTAAATATCACGAAGACATCAGGGCGCGCAGGCGGTGATTTCAATATTGAGATTCGTGGTAAGTCGTCACACAATGATGATACAAAACCGATTTATGTCGTTGACGGAGTTATCTGTGATGATATTCAGTTCCTTAACCCGCAGGACATAGAGCGTATAGACGTTCAGAAAGATGCGTCTTCAACAGCAATATATGGCTCGCGAGCCACAGCCGGTGTTATCATCGTTACAACAAAGAGCGGTGCAAATGTAGGTTTGAAGGCCTCTAAGCCATCAATCTCATACGATGGGTATTATGGCGTTTCGAAAATCGCACGCATGCCTGACTTTATGGACGGACAGGATTTCTATAATTTCCGCTTCATGAAGTTCCTGTCCCCTATCGCTGCGACAACTGCCAACGGTAATCCAAGTTACTATATGGGAAATTATGATCAGATGGCTCTTGTTGCAAACGGTGCAGACGGAACTTCATATTCAGTTCTTAAGCAGATTCTCCAAAACGGTTCGTCTACCGACTGGGCAGACATGGTTACACGTAATGGCTCTCAGCAGAATCACTACCTCGCAGTAAGCGGTGGCGGCCAGGATATTCACTATCACATGGGCTTTGGATACAATCAGGAAAAGGGTATTTACGAAGGAGACCAGAAAGACCAGATTACAATCAAAGCTTCTTTGGATGCAAAGATCAACAAAATTCTTACAGCCGGTTTCACCGCAAATATGGCGTATATCATGAATGAATACGCTAATGACAAAGGCGTAGAACTTGCTTACCGCCTGAACCCTTTCTGCCAGCCATATTCTACAACTCCTGACGCAAGAAATGGATATATCTATGATGCAAACGGCAATATCCCGGGTGATGGATATAACGGCTACTACTACAATTCTGACGGGCAGATTATGAAGAACTACCGCCCTGGAGACAAGTATTCCATGGGAACAGAGTCTACAGGTAACCAGTTCTCGGATCAGTTCAATCCACTCTATCTCATGGATGCTTATGAGCGTGAACGCCAGACATGGCGGTTACTTGGTAACTTCTATCTACAGTTACAGCCTATCAAGGAACTGACAGTCAAGACTGTGTTCCAGCCTTCTTTCTCTTACTATCGTGACGGTACGTTCTCGGATATAGTCCTTGACGACAAAGGCGCGCTGCTTGACAAGACGTTTGGAACGGTAAATACTGCCGGTGAGCCAATGAACTATGCTTTGCGCAAAACAAAGCGTTCTATCAGTTGGACTTGGGACAATATTGTTACATATAATAAGACATTCTCTAAAATACATAATGTGAATGTAATGGGACTGTTCTCCATGTCCAAGGGTACTACGGAAGAGGATCAGATCCGTTCTGTTGGCGTACTCGAAGGTTCACTGTGGCACAATATGAACAGCGGTACAGTCGACCCTACTGAGACAAAGACCGCCTATGGTGACAACGCACTGATGTCCTATGCCTTGCGCGCAAACTATACATTGTTGGAACGATATATGCTGACTGCCACAATGCGTTGGGATGGCTCGTCAAAACTTGCTGACGGACACCGCTGGAGTTCATTCCCTTCCGTTGCAGTCGCATGGCGTATGTCCGAAGAATCTTTCCTTAAGAATGTTGACTGGCTCTCTAACCTGAAGCTGCGTGTGTCTTATGGTGAGACTGGTAATAATGCCGGCATTGGCAACTACGGATATATGCCAGGCTTCGGAGACCCTGTCTACTATCCGTTTGGCGGAGTGTATCAGACAGGACGTTATCCTAACGGCATCGTAGATAAATCTCTTTCATGGGAACGCTCTCACGAATGGAACTTCGGTCTTGATTTCGGCTTCCTTAACGGACGTATCAGTGGTAGCATTGACTATTATGAGAAGAATTCCGAGGATTTGCTTTATAAAGTGAAACTCCCACTTGAGGCAGGTGGTGTCGAAATGGAAACCAACGTTGGTAAAGTTCGTAACCGCGGTGTGGAGATTGCCGTGACAGCTACTCCTATCCGCAACAAAGACTGGAATTGGGACATTACAGCAAGTTTCTCACACAATGTGAACAAATTGCGTGACATCAATGGACAAGGTACAGACCTTCCTGCTGACCAGCTGTTCATAGGCAAATCCATCAACAATGTATATGCCTATGACTGGATCGGCATCGTATCCGACCGCTATATGACAGTTCCGGACACAAAAATCGCACAGGCCATGATGCCAGACCAAATAGGTCAAAGCGTCCGTGAATATGAATACTATAACAAGTGTTATGGACTTTATGAGGGCCAGCCTATCATTGACGATGTTAATGGTGACGGAATATTCGATGACTCAGACAAGAAAGTTTGGAGTGCAGACCCGGACTGGATTGGCAGTCTGTCAACTTCTGTTTCGTATAAGAACTGGGATTTCTCCGCTTCTCTATACACTCGTCAGGGTGGCAAAATGTCATCAGACTTTTATGGCAGCTACCTTGATTATAAGGATCGTGGATGGATGCACCTTAATGTTGATTACTATATTCCTGCAGGTACATTGCTTGACTGCGACGGTATCAATCCCGACGGAACATACATAAATCCGGTATATCAGCAGCAGACTCAGTATGGTGACTATCCTTTCCCTAATGACGGTGAGAATGCCGGAATCGGCAAATCTTCATCATACGCTTTCAATCGTGACGGTGTACAATGCCAGAAAGTCACTGACGCATCTTTCGTCAAAGTCAAGCACATGAGTCTTGGCTACACATTCCCGAAGAAATGGATCAGCAAGGTCGGCATCAGCCACCTGCGCCTATACTGCACGGTGACAAATCCATTCGTATGGTCTGATTATAAAGGATTTGATCCGGAGTGGGGTGGAAATGGTTTGAAGAATGACGGTCCAAGCACAGTCACATGGGAGTTTGGTGCAAGTCTCAAGTTCTAATATTACATAATACGATAGTAGTAATGAAAAAGATAACATATCTCATAGTAGCAGCATTCACAATGCTTGTTTCTACAAGTTGCTCTGATTTCCTTGACCCGGAGAATAAGGGGGCGGGTAAATATCCTGATGCAATGGAGTACTTTGGTACATCTGAAGGGCTTCAGCAGTTCCGTACCAACGCTTTTGCACGGTTAAATGATGTTGCAACTGCCCATGAAATCAACGACGATGGTACAGACCTCTACGAACCATGCAGAGGTCAGGCTCCTTCTGTATTTCATAACTTCACACTCTCGTCAGAGAACAAGGATTTGGAGACTTATTACACAAACTGTACAAAACTTACAAATAATGCAAACGGTCTTATAAAGTTTGCGGCAGGTAAGAATGATGTTTATGTAGCAGAGGGAAAATTCTTGCGCGCTCTCGGATACTATTACATGACACAGCACTTTGGCTCTGTTCCGTATGTATCCAATTATATAGAGAGTTCTACACGTGAATACCCAAAGACCCCTCTTGAGGAGATATACACTAACATAGAGAAAGACCTTGAAGACGTTATCGCATCAAATGTTCCAGAGATGTCTACAGACGGTACCGTCAACAAGAAAGCGGCTAAGGCTCTACTTGCCAAAGTTTATCTTGCCCATGGCTGGGATATTCATACCACAGTCGTTGATGCCGCATCCGGTACATATTCTGTAACAAGCAAGGAGTATTTCACGAAAGCTGCAAACATGGCAGAACAGGCTCTAAACGGTATGAGTCTTACACAGAGTTTTGAACAGAAGTGGAATCCTGAGAACGATGCAGAAAATCCTGAGACTTTCTTTGCAGTACAGTATAAACGTTCCGCCTATCCTGGTGATTTGACAGAAGGAGGACATAAACTGTGTAACTACTATTGCCATTATTATGGTTCCGGCACAAAGACTTCCACATCAAACAAAGCTCTGAACACACGTTCACTTGCAATGTGGGAGAAAGGTGACGAACGTTGGGCTGGCACATTCATGACCACTGTTTATAATTTTGACAAAAAAGTGGCAGACTGGTCGAAAGCAGGATATTATGCTTACTATAACAACAATGTAGACAAAGACAAACTTCATATCTGGATGTACTTTGCTCCTACTTACGTAACAAAGGCAGAGTTCGAAGCCTATCTTGCAGCACACAAAGCACAGTTTGTGAAAACCTCCGATGACGCAAACGTTCCTCATGCAAATTTGCTGCTCAACGGCCAGATCCTTAGATATGAATTCAATGCCGACGGAACATTTAAGCTGGCAAAGACGGACAATCAGAATCTTTCTACAAATAATACCGGCACATCACTTGAGGTTTCTCCATGTGTAAAGAAATATGACGATCCTGCTACTCCTAATGCAGGCACAACAAACTCTTACACAAACATTCCTCTCCTTCATGCGTCAGAAATCTACCTTACCGCAGCTGAAGCATACTATATGGCAGGTGAAGAGGGTAAGGCTTGGGAAAAGATCAATGCCGTTCGTGACCGTGCGAAAGCTCCTGCTCTGAATAACAGCCTTTCTAACTATGGCATTGAGGTTAAGTTCTCCAATAATTTTACTCTATTGAATCTTATCCTTGACGAACGTGCTCGTGAAACCTATGCCGAACTTACACGCTGGATGGATCTCCGTCGTACAAAACAACTTGTCCGCTACAATGTGGCTTACAACAACTATATTAACAGTGTTGCAGACATGCAGAATCTTGCGGGTGAGATTAAGTGGTATCACCCAATACCGCAGACAGAGATAAATTCTAATACAGGATTAAGCCAGAGTGATCAGAATCCTGGTTATTAATTAATATTAAAATATTAAGATAATGAAAAAGATAATATATTCCCTAATGGCGCTCGTTGTGGCATTCGCCTTTACAGCATGTGACGATGATCTTGATATGGGAACAGCCATGCCGTCAAATCCGGCAGCAGAGATTGTCGGGACATATACCGGTGACTGGCATCAGGTACTTACAAACTCGTCCGGTGAGGTGCAGGGTGAGAAAGATGGCGTTGGCTCCATAGAAATCAGTGCTGTTGAGGGCCGGACGGACCAAGTCGTGGTTACTATCAAGACGGTTAACGGAATTATAGCAAAAGAACTTTCGGATATAGCTAACTGTGGTGCCCATATGGTAGAGGGAAATGCCTACTATTATGTATTTAACACAGATAAAGCCGTAAATATTGGAAGTTTTTCAGCTAAGTTGGAAGATGGTAGAATGTCACTTTCTTTCTCAAGTTCAGTGACTGTGAACCGTAAGAGATACACAAGTACAAATACTTTCAGCGGAGTTCCTGCTGGGGGCGAATAAAACAAAGTAAACAGGCTTGCTGGTGGAAACGCCGGTAATGCCTGTTTTGACAGGATTTTTTTATTATTCAACTATTTTATTAACAACTAAATTAAAAAACAATTATGAAAAAGTTTTTACTTTTCGCATTCGCAGTAGCTGCAGCTATGAACGCAAATGCGCAGGCTGTGTCAATCGTTGGTCCTGATTGGTGTTCCGCTAATGGCTCTGCGGACGGAGGTGCAACAGCGTTTGAAGTTGCTGCAGGTACAGTTATTTGCAGCATTGACGGAGCTGCTGAAATGGCAAACGGAGCAACCACTACTTTCAAAATTGCAGGCAGCACAGCTAACGGTTTCAATGCTATTGATGCTGACGGTATGGTTGTAGATGCATCGCTGCAGGCTGTACAAGGCCAGGATAATCCACGAGATGCTGATGGCGGAAACGGCTGGCAGACATTTAAAGCCCCGGCAACCGGCGCGTTCTTGAAGATTACAGCACAGAAGAATGGATACCTTGCAGTTGTTGCAAAGTATAGCTCTAACAAGAATTATACAGTGTTCGAGGAAGGCACATGTATTCCTTACACACTCGCTATGGAATGGGGTGAAGGAGTAGCTGCTGCTGCTGCTGCCGGAGTAACTGGTGCCACAGATCCTCTTGTTTACACTCTTCCAGGTGTAGACGTTGGTGATGGTGTCATAGCTTACGACCAGTCTAACGGTTCTATTCTTTGGCCAGAGCAGATTATTGGTGTTAGTGGAGATGTAAAGAAGAACGGTCTTGGTGTGATTATATTCCCAGTTTATGAAGGCTGCATTTATGATGTCAACGCATGGGGTTCAAAGATTGCTCCACAGGGTATGATCTTCTCTGAAACTCCGTTCCAGAAAATCAAAGTAACTGGCACAGACGCTGCTTCCGGTGAACCTGTTGAAAAAGTTCTGTATACAGCAACAGGCACAGGCATCCAGAACGTAGCTGCTGCTGAGAACGCAACAGTTGCTCCTGTTAAGGTTGTCAAGAACGGTCAGATCATGATCGGTGACTTCAACATCGCAGGTCAGCGCGTTAAGTAATCTCCGTTCTACGGAACAATGAGGCAGTAATGCCTGAAGATATATGGGGAAGCCTTTATGGTTTCCCCATATTTTTATGTCTTTATCTTTCAAAGTGTATATTCAAAAGCGAAGTGCAATAAAATCCCACCGTCCTCTCCGCCTTTACGCTACGCTCCAAGACGGAGAGGACGGTTTCGGTTCTTGTTCAACTGGCAATACAAAAAAAACGAAAGAGGAGGTCTGAACCTCCTCTGAAATTACTAAATTTGTATGAGAAATTTTACATGCCGGATGCCGATGCCGTAACGGATTCCACTGTCCGGCGCAAGACAGCCTTTATGAATCAATAAAACTCCAAATAGCTGTTGAAACTCAAAAGGTTTGCTGTGCTGTTGTTAGAAAATGTTTTCCGGCAGTTGCTCGGTTGAAATAATGTTTGGGATTTAAGTTTGTCAACAAGATTAACAGGTATCAGGTCTGTGAACTCTGCTGATGTCTTGTCTTTTGAGTATTCGGTTTATTCCTTTCTTTGCAAACTTGAAGCAGTCAGGTGAGTGCACCGGACCGTATGGCTGACGGCACTTCATGTCTGTCCTTGAAAACAACAGTGCGTACAGTTCCGGATAATATTGTTGACAAACTTAAACTTTCAGCTATAATGCTTCACATGCCTTTCTCAGCCATTCCCTGTCCTCAGGAGACAGAAGAGGGGAGAGGGAAGAGAATACATGCCTGTGATAATCGTTAATCCATTTCCGCTCCTCTTCATTGAGCATATCCGTCAATATCGGCTCTGTATCTATCGGGCAAAGAGTAAGTGTTTCGAATTCAAGAAATTCCGCCGTAGGAGACTCGTGTCCTCTGCCTGCTTTTTGCAGAGGAGTGATGTATTTGCGTGTGAGGAGGGTGTTCTCTATGCGCACACCGAATTTTCCTTCGAGATATACTCCCGGTTCGTCTGTTACGGTCATGCCTGCATGGAGCGGTGCAGGGCGGTACTCCATCCTGATTTGATGAGGTCCCTCATGTACGCTGAGGTATGAGCCGACTCCGTGTCCCGTGCCGTGCAGGAAGTTGTAGCCATGCTTCCAAAGTTCCCTGCGTGCAACGGCATCCAGCTGTGTGCCGCTCGCGCCGTCAGGAAATTTAAGCATCTCAAGGTTTATATGTCCTTTCAGTACAAGTGTATAGACGAGGCGTTCCTCGTCTGTAAGTGGGCCGAGAGGTATGGTACGTGTGATGTCCGTCGTCCCGTCGCGATATTGCGCACCGCTGTCAAGGAGCAGGAAACCGTGAGGCTCCAGTGGGACATCCGTTTTTTCTGACGGTTCATAATGAACAATGGCGCCATGGGCACCATAGCCTGCAATGGTGTCGAAGGACAAGTCGCGGAAGAGTTTCTGTTCAGCCCTGAGGCTCCTGAGGCGGTCGCATACCGACAGCTCCGTCATGGGAATCTTGCCGATGTTCTCTTTCAGCCACCTTGTAAACCTTGCCAAAGCTACCCCGTCACGCAGCATTGCATTGCGGAATCCGGCTATTTCCGCTGCAGACTTGACAGACTTCATTGAAGGAATTGGTGATGTCCCGTCAACAATTCTGCATTTGATGGTTTTGTAAAGAGAATAGTTCAGCTCTCTTTTGTCCGCAAGAATGTTGTACTCAGGATACCGTTGCAGTCCGTCAGTGATATTTCTGTACTCATCGACCTCCACACCTTCGCTCCTGAGGTATTCCTCCACATCCCCTGAAACCTTCCCCTTGTTTATGAAAAGTGTGGCACGGTCAGAGGCTATTATCAGGTAGGCTACGGCAACGGGAGTGCAGTGGACATCATTGCCGCGGATGTTCAGTGTCCAGGCGATGTCGTCAAGAGCTGCCACGATCATGCCGTCGGCATGCTGACGGCGCAGCATCCTGCGTATTCTTGCCAGTTTTTCTCCGGCACTTTCTCCTGCAAGTTCAATCGGATGAATCTCCACAGGAGTATCAGGCAGGGAAGGCCTCTCTTCCCATATTGCGGCAAGAGGATCAAGATTGGTGCGCAATGTCAGTCCGCCGCCGGCACGCAGCTGAGCAACGAGTTCCTCCACGGCGGCTGCAGAACATATGGTGCCGTCGATACACACCTCCGTAGAAACGGCTTTAGGCCCTATGCCGTTGCCAAAGACCTCACCGGATATCCATCCCGGGATGTCAGGCGTGCCAGGCATCCCCAGCTTCATAAGTTTGTATTCCGTATCTTTCAGTTCTTCCTCAGCCTGTATGAAGTATCGCGAGTCAGTCCATAAGGCAGCCGAGTCCATTGTCACGACGGCGGTGCCGGCAGAACCGGAGAAGCCGCTGATCCATTTCCGTCCCTCCCAGTGTTCCGGTACATACTCACCGTTGTGAGGATCCGTACTCGGGATGATGACGGCGCAAAGTTTCTCGCGTGTCATCAGTGTGCGCAAGGCCGCAAGCCTTTCCTTTGTTGTATCCATGGTATTCTGTGTTTTTGTTGGTCTGTCCCTGTTAATTAATATAATGTTTAAGATGCTAATTATATACAAAAGTAGAAAAAAATGTTTATAATGGCGAAAATAATGGGTGTAAATTTTGCCATATATGTTTTTTTCTTTAATTTTGCAATGAAATAACGAACTAAACAATTATTATACGATGGCATTTTTAACAGACGACAAACTTGTAATCGTTGGTGCCGGTGGCGCTATCGGTTCTACTATGGTGCAGACCGCTCTTACAATGAAGCTGACTCCTAATGTATGTCTTTATGACGTTTATGCTCCGGGTATGGAGGGCGTTATGGAGGAAATGTTCCACTGCGGTTATGACGGTGTTAACCTTACAGCGACAACAGATGTTGCGGAGGCATTTAAGGATGCCAAGTATATTATCTCTTCCGGCGGTGCGCCGCGCAAGGCCGGTATGACCCGTGAGGACCTCCTCGCAGGCAACTGCAAGATAGCAGAGGAGCTTGGAAAGAACATCAAGGCATACTGTCCGGACGTAAAGCACGTTGTCGTTATTTTCAACCCTGCTGACCTCACCGGTCTTGTAACCCTGCTCTACTCCGGTCTGAAACCGGGTCAGGTTACGACTCTTGCAGCGCTTGACTCAACACGTCTGCAGTCAGCCCTTGCAAAGAAGTTCGGCTGCAAGCAGTATGAGGTGACCGGATGCGCTACATACGGCGGTCATGGCGAGCAGATGGCAGTGTTCGGATCCGCAGTTAAGGTTAACGGCACACCGCTTAACGACCTCATCGGCACAGACAAGTGCACCGCAGAGGAGTGGGAGCAGCTGAAGGTTGACGTTACAAAGGGCGGTGCGAAGATTATTGAGCTTCGCGGACGTTCTTCATGGCAGTCACCGGCATATTGCTCAGTAGAGATGATACGCTCTGTCATGGGCGGCGAGAAATTCCGCTGGCCTGCTGGAACATACGTTCAGAACGAAAAGTACAACCACATCATGATGGCCATGGACACTACTCTCGATGAGAACGGCTGCACATACAAGATGCCGCAGGGAACTGCCGAGGAGATGGCAAAGCTTGACGCAAGCTACGAGCACCTTTGTAAGATGCGTGACGAACTCGTTACCCTGAATATCGTTCCTGCTATCTCTGAGTGGAACAAAATCAATCCGAATCTCTAATCACATATCACGTGTCGGAGAACAGAGGATTGTCAGTCTGCTGACAGACTGCTGAAAATGATACTCTCGACCAACAAAAGTTGGTAATATAATTCTCTCTCTTTTTCTAAGGTTAACAGGTTTGTTGACCATTCAGGATAATAAGTTGTGAAACTTGTTATCCTGTTTCATTTTATCAGGTGAGGCACGGACTGCTCAAGCCCGTATTGGGCATGAAGGCGGCAGTACAGGATTTATACCGTCATTGTACCTATTGCCGGTTTATGGTTATTGGCAATGGACAGCCTTCTTCTCAGACATAGACCTTACGGACATGTAGTTATATTAAATGTTTAATTAGAAATAAAGTAACGAAATGGCACTTGTAAAATCATATAAAGGAATCACTCCCAAGTGGGGACGTGACTGTTATTTTTCTGAAAATGCCACGGTTGTCGGTGATGTGACGCTTGGTGACGAATGTTCTCTGTGGTTCAATTCCGTCGTCCGTGGCGATGTCGCCCGCATAATCATAGGCAGCCGCTGCAATGTGCAGGACGGCTCTTGCATACATGTTACGAACTTCGGTGGTGACGAGCGGCCGACAGAGGATTTCGTCAACGGCAATGACTGCCTTCTGGAGGACGATGTCACGGTTGGGCATAACGCAACGCTTCATGCGTGTCATGTAAAGAAAGGCGCGCTGATAGGCATGGGAGCCACAGTCCTTGACAAGGCTGTGATAGGTGAAGGGGCAGTCATAGCCGCCGGTGCACTGGTTCTTGGTGGAACACAGGTCGGTGAACATGAGATTTGGGGAGGAGTGCCTGCCAGATTCATAAAGAAAACCCGTCCAAATCAGGCCGAGTCTTTTGCAAGACACTATGTTGATTATAGCAAGGTTTATCTTTCTGAGGAATAGAATGCTGTCCTGTGCTTTGTCCATGCCTGTCTTGGGAAGGATTGTAGCATAGTCTCGTTCTTGTAAAAGAGGATTCCGAAAAACGTCACGGCCGGCATTTTATGGATAAAGACGGTGTGAGAAACTTGACAAGATATATCATTGCCTGTTGGCGGGATGGAGCCGATGCCGGCAGACGTTGCAATATATACCATGAAATGTCCGGTAAATTGCCGGCAACAGGCTGAAAGATAAACTTGAAGATAATACGAACCGCACCCGATAGTGCTTGTTTAGCACTATCGGGTGCGGTTCGTATTTGTATTCAGTCTGTGTATTAAGATGTTGTGATCAGTATGTCTTGTATTCCTGTCTGCGGATATTCTGTGGGAGACATTTGTAACCCCGTAATATTATAACATGTTATTGGTTGTTTCTCCGGTGACGATTGTGTAAAAGCCACAGGGAGATTACTGTGCCACACTGTGCAGAAAGGCATCGGCGGACTATAGTTTCAGTGCAGAGATTACTGCCTTTGTCGCTCCGGCCTTTGACTCTACATAATCTTTTGCCGCCTTAGAACACAGGCTGAGATACTTCCGGTCAGAGTCAAAACGGTTCATGATCTTGCCGAAAGACTTGCTGTCCGTTATCTCTATGCCTCCGCCGCAGGCCTTTAGTTCCTGCGCCTCCGCGAATTTTCTGTTCTCAGGGCCGAAGATTACCGGCTTGCCCCATACAGCAGCCTCAGGCAGGTTATGAATGCTTACACCGAAACCGCCACCGACGTATGTGACGTCTGCATAGCGGTAGATGGAAGAAAGCAGGCCGAAGCAGTTTATGACAAGGGCATTCTTGCCGCCGTCCGCCGCAGGAGAGGCGGTGCCTTCCGCAATGTCTGTGTAGAGCCGGTAAGAGAAACCGTTCTTTTCAAGGAGAGATTCAATCTGCTGCAAGTGCTCTCCTGCTATGACATGAGGAGCTATGATGAGCGTCCAGTTGTCCTTCCCCTTGAAATATGGTATGAAAATTTCCTCGTCAGGCTGCCATGAGCTTCCTGCAACGAACACTTTCTTCCCCTTGTTACGGGAAAGGAACTGCTCCACGGCTTCGATCTTCTGTGCCTGTTCTGCAATGGAAATGACGCGGTCGAAGCGCGTATCACCTGTGACTGTGACATTCTCCAAGCCGAGAGTGGCAAGAAGTCTTTTGCTCTGATCGTTCTGTACATAGAAGTGCGTGAAGCATTTCAGAACTTTGCCATACTGCTTTCCATACCATTTGAAGAATATCTGGTCAGGCCTGAATATGCTTGCCACGCTGTATACAGGTATACCGCGGTGTTTCAGGATATGCAGGTAATTATACCAGAACTCATATTTTATAAACAGGGCGCACACCGGGCGTATGGCGCGGAGAAACCTTCTTGCGTTGCGGATGGTGTCAAGGGGCAGGTAGCATACTATGTCCGCATGTTCATAATCCTTACGGACCTCATAGCCGGAAGGTGAGAAGAATGTGAGCAGAATCTTGTAATCAGGATGATTCTGCTTGATATGCTCAATGATAGGCCTGCCCTGTTCAAACTCTCCCAGTGACGCAGCATGAACCCAGACATATTTTGCCTGAGGGTCAAGTTTCGACTTTATTGTTCCTATGGCCTTGCGCTCGCCGCGCCACATTGCCCTTACCTTTCTGTCAAAAAGGCTGAGCACTGCCACGGCGCACAAGTATGTCCAAAGTACTATCTGATACACGTTGAGATTATTACTGGATTGTTGAGGACCGCCTCCTTGCCGTCATTGTTGCGGGTGGTGGGGCGGACGGTGGCCGGCGATCCTTCTGGATATGTTGTCCCTGCGGCTTACGCTTCCGGAGTCAGTGCTGCTGTGGCTGCTTCAATACGCTTTATTGTCTCTTTCTTGCCGAGGAAAGCGGAGATGTCGAACATTCCCGGGCCTTTGCCCTCTCCGACAAGACAGAGCCTGAAGGCGTTCATCACGTCACCGAGTTTGTATTCTTTCTCGCCAATCCATGTCATGACGGCTTTCTCCTGTGACTCCACTGAGAAGTCGTCAAGAGTCTCGAGGATGCCTTTCAGTTCTGTCATCTGTTGTGCAGAATATTCTTTCCAGCGCTTTTTCACGGTCTTCTCATCGTATGAGTGAGGAGCAATGAAGAAGAAAGAGCATAGTCCCCAAAGTTCGGAGACAAAGGTCACGCGGTCCTTCATCATTCTTACGACCTCTGTTATGCGTTCCATGGACTCGTCAATGCCGTTGTTTGCCACGGCCGGGGCAAAGAGCCCGGCAATTTCCTCGGCAGACTTCTGCAGCACATAGGCGTGGTTGAACCACTGGCATTTCTTGTAGTCGAACTTCGCTCCGGCCTTGGAACACTTCTCAAGGTTGAAGATTTCCACCATTTCATCGAGGGAGAACAGTTCCTGCTCAGTACCTGGATTCCATCCGAGGAGAGCGAGGAAGTTCACGACAGCCTCAGGGAAATATCCTGATTCACGGTATCCAGAGCTGACCTCTCCGGTTTTCGGGTCATGCCATTCCAATGGGAAGACGGGAAATCCGAGACGGTCGCCGTCGCGTTTTGACAGCTTGCCCTTTCCTTCCGGTTTGAGAAGAAGAGGAAGATGCGCAAATCTCGGCATGGTGTCAGCCCATCCGAAAGCTTTGTAGAGTAAGACGTGTAACGGTGCGGAAGGAAGCCATTCCTCGCCACGGATGACGTGTGTGATTTCCATCAGATGGTCATCGACGATGTTTGCGAGATGATATGTAGGGAGCTCGTCGGCACTTTTGTAGAGAACCTTGTCGTCCAGGATGTCGCTCTTGATATGTACCTCGCCGCGGATGATGTCGTCAACGACAACTTCCTGCCCAGGTTCTATCTTGAAACGTACGACATACTGCTGCCCGTCCTCAATGAGAGCGTCCACTTCTTCCTTTGTCAGGGTCAGGGAATTGCGCATCTGAAGGCGGGTGTGGGCATCATATTGGAAGTTCTTTATCTCGTTGCGCTTAGCATCAAGCTCTTCCGGAGTGTCAAAAGCGATATATGCCTTTCCGTCATCAAGCAGCCGTCGGACATAATCTTTATATATCTCGCGGCGTTCGGACTGGCGGTACGGCCCTTTGTCTCCGCCGAAGCTGACGCCCTCGTCAAACTTTATTCCCAACCAACGGAAGGATTCGATGATATATTCTTCGGCACCCGGCACGAAACGGTTGGAGTCCGTATCCTCTATACGGAACACAAGATCGCCGCCATGTTGCTTGGCAAAAAGGTAGTTATACAACGCGGTGCGCACACCGCCAATGTGCAGGGCACCTGTAGGTGACGGTGCGAAACGTACTCTTACTTTTCTTTCTGACATTTTGTTTTGATGTTTTCGTTCTTGGGGCGTCAGAGTCCTTTGCTCTGTCCCAATGAAATGAAATTCATAATTTTCTGCAAAATTAATATATTTATTGCATAAAACCGAATTTTTTTTCGTATTTTCGCACTCGATTACAAAACTATTTGGTAAAAATATGGCAAAATCATACACGCAAAGCGGTATGTTCTGGACGAACCTGCTGAAACGTTCGTGGCTCATCGTTGTCACGACTGTGCTCGTGGTTCTTATCATGCCGCACGATCCCGGAGTATCCTTCGTCTATGAACTGAACCATCCTTGGCATTATGACCAGCTCATAGCCGAGACGGAAATCCCGATATACAAGAGTGAGGAAGTGCTTAGGGACGAGCGTGACTCGTTGCTGAAGGACTTTGAACCGTACTACAGTGTCTCCGTTGCCGTGAGGGAACGCGCCCTGAAGAAGTTCAACGAGGAGTACCAGGAGGGTATTCACGGGCTTTCCAAGTCTTATTCGGCTTATGTGGCGAGGCGAATCAGGAAGGCTTATGATATGGGCATCATCAGTGCCGATGTATCACAGTCGGCAGCGGATGACAGTACCAAGAGTGTGCGTCTTGTTTCAGGAAACACCGCGACGAGTGTTCCGATATGTCAGTTCATGACACCGCTGACGGCGTACGAATGGCTTTTCCAGGATCCTGCGATGCAGAAACAGCGGCAGGCGTTGCAGCAATGTAACCTGAACGAGTACCTTGAGCCGAACATTTTGCTTGACAAGGACAGGACCGAGATGGAGGAGAACGATCTCCTCAGCAGCATTCCCGCAGCTTCAGGCATAATACAGGTGGGAGAGGAAATTATCAACAGAGGTGTCGTCGTTGACGAAAAAGCGTACGCCGCCATAACATCCTATGTGCGTGAGTATCAGAAGCAGAAGACTACTCATGCGGAACTCCTTACGACCTACGGCGGGCAGGCTCTGTTTGTCTTCATCATAATATTTCTCTTCACGCTCTATCTGCTTCTTTATCGCAGTGACTATTTTGAGAAGACAAGCTCGTACGTTATGCTGTACATGATTATCGTGATTCTTCCGGGCATCGTGTCGCTCGTCATGCGCCATCATTTCTTCGGCGTTTATGTCATTCCGCTTTGTATGGCTCCGATGTTCGTGCGTGTGTTCCTTGATTCCCGCACGGCATTTATAACCCATGCCGCGGTGATCATGCTCAGTGCGCTTGCCGTACAGAAGCCGTTTGAATTTGTTGCGATAGGTCTTGCCGGAGGCTTGACGGCCATATATACTCTCCGTGAACTGTCTCACCGCTCTCAGGTATTTACGGCAGCCATTACGGTGGCGGCGACGGAATTCCTTGTGTTTCTTTCATTACAGCTTATCGATGCAAAGGGAACGGCAGATTTGAACCTCGGGCTGTTCATGCATTTTGTTGCCAATGCGGTGCTTCTGCTCCTTGCTTATCCGCTGATGTTCGTGGTGGAGAAGGCGTTCGGCTTTGTCTCAGCAGTGACTCTCTTTGAACTTTCCGACACGAACAAGACTGTTCTCCGCCGGCTCTCCGAGGTCGCTCCGGGCACTTTCCAGCACTCCATCATGGTCAGCAACCTTGCGTCTGAGATAGCCACCCGCATCGGTGCGCGGGCTCTCCTTGTACGTGTCGGCGGACTGTACCATGACATCGGAAAGATGCGCCATCCCGTTTTCTATACTGAGAATCAGGCGAGCATCAACCCGCACACGCGTCTCTCGGAAGCAGAATCCGCACAGGTTATTGTCAGTCATGTCACGGAAGGTCTCCGGCTTGCAGAAAAAGAGGGACTGCCGGCTGTCATAAAGGACTTCATACGTACCCATCACGGTAACGGACTTGTATCATATTTCTATGTACAGTACAAGAACAGCCATCCCGACGAGACCGTCGACGAGTCTGTCTTCCGTTATCCCGGCCCCAATCCTTTTACGCGTGAGCAGGCTATCCTCATGATGGCAGACGGCGTTGAGGCCGCCTCGCGTTCGCTGAAGGAGTATACAGAGGAGTCCATTGCCAATCTTGTCAATAAAATTATTGACTCACAGGTGCAGAACGGATTCTTCCATGATTGTCCGATAACGTTCCGTGATGTGCAGACGGCAAAGGATGTGCTCATAGAACGTCTTAAGGCAATATATCATACCCGCATAGCCTACCCTGAGCTTCATGCTCAGAAAGAGACAGTTGAGGATAAGGAATGAATGGTGTAAGGTGAAACCTGTATATGCCGCCTTGATATTATGGTGCCTTTTCTGTGTACATGGTAATGGTTCCAGCTGCTGCATTTGCTCATGCCCGCACAGGTATTGATTGTGTGCTGTGGTGATCTCTTGAACGAAAGGTGACGGTTTGTATCATAAAAGGTAACATGAGTGGGGCTTGGCCGGCAGTAAGGTTATAAACTACTGATTTGCAATGGAAACTATTCTCGGAGTGCTCGCTGCTTGTGCGGGAATAGTTAATTTATTTAAAAGTTTTCACTTTTATTTGGTGCGGTAATTATTATTTAAATAAAAATATGTAAATTTGCATCCGCTTTTTGTCTCCGCATGGATTGTGCGGAGCAAAGCAGTATGTATAACAATAATTATTAAACAAAAACAACAAAAAAGTATGATTATCGTACCAGTTAAGGAGGGCGAGAACATTGAGCGCGCTCTTAAGAAGTTCAAGAGAAAGTTTGAGAAGACAGGTGTCGTGAAGGAACTCCGTGCACGTCAGCAGTTTGACAAGCCTTCTGTTCTTAAGCGCTTGAAGATGGAGCGCGCCGTCTATGTGCAGAAGCTCCGCCAGAACGAGGAATAAAATCCTCGTTTGTTGTTCTTGGTCAGCAATATAAATGGATGTTTGCGAACGCTTTTTACAGCATCTTGATGTAGAACGGCGGTTATCCGCCGGGACCGTAGAAGCCTATGAGGTGTCGCTGCGTCTTTTCCGGGACTTTCTTGTAACTCTTCCTGAGCCTCGTACTCTCTGTACGGCGGATAGTGACAATATCCGCGAGTGGATGGAGCAGCTGATGGAGCAAGGGAAGTCCGCTTCTTATGTCAGCCGTTCGCTTGCTGCTCTCAGGACCTTCTATAGGTTTTGCCTTGCCGCAGGGATTGTCAGTGTGGATCCGGCACGCAGTGTTACTGGACCGAAGAGGTCGAGGCGTCTGCCACGGTTTGTGAAGGATGCCGAGATGGACGAGCTTGTTGAAATGCTGTATGGAGATGGTGACGGACAGGATGAACGCTTTTGTGATGTGCGTGCGCGTACTATCATCTATGTGTTCTATCTTACCGGTCTCCGTGTCTCGGAATTGATTTCGCTTGATGATTCCATGATTGACTTTGTCGGTCGTGAATTGAAAGTGACAGGAAAGCGTAACAAGCAGCGTGTCGTTCCATTCGGGGAAGAACTTGAAAATGTCCTCCTTTATTATATAAGAAGGCGTGATGCTGAGGTGGCTCGTGGCAGTGATGCTCTTTTTGTGTCGCAGAGAGGTTGCCGGGTGTCGTACTCCTATGTGCGAGGGCTTGTTAAGGAAAAGCTGCAGACTGTATGCAGTCTTGACAAATGCACTCCGCATGTACTGAGGCATACTTTTGCAACGGCGATGCTTAATAACGGGGCGAATCTTGAAAGTATAAAGAAGCTGATGGGACACCAGAGCCTTAATACTACGGAGATTTACACGCATACAACATTTGAACAGCTGAAGAGGGCGTATGGTGACGCTCATCCGAGGGTAACTGTGAAGAAAAAGGAATGATAATTAAAGGTAAGTTGAAGTTACCGTAAATATAAGGAAAGTTGAGGTGAAATGATACCGTAATGGTATAAAATGAAGAAAAATACAGGAATTTCAAAAAAAAACACCGAAAAATTTTGGTAATTCGGAAAAAAGCCGTACCTTTGCATCCGCTTACGAAAACAAAGCACTGTGCAAGTCAAAAGCGACTGCAAAGGTTTTGCCTCTTTAGCTCAGTTGGCCAGAGCACGTGATTTGTAATCTCGGGGTCGTTGG
>JAMPFD010000028.1 GCA_023664625.1 Bacillota bacterium
TGTCCGTAACAGCACGAAGGCGCGGCCCTGTGTAGGACAGTTTCAGGTCGTCAATCGCAGTGTAACTTCCGGAATCGTTCCTGCCGTTGCGCCTTATGGTTACGGGAGAGCCGTTGGCATTGTAGCTGACGGTCTCATTGTAATGATTCTTGCCTCCGCCGGCATCGTCGTATGTCGCATCGGTAAGTCTGTTCAGTCCGTCATACTTGAAAGAGTAGCTGCGTGCCAGCCGGTCATCGGCATTCATCCATTCCATGGAGCTTATGCTGCCGTTGTAGCACGGGTTCGCTCCCGAGGCGTAGCCGAGAGACTCCGTGAAGGCATCGCCTGTGACGGAGGTAGTCCATCCGTGGAGGTCATAGCCGTAGGAAGTAGTGTGCGCTCCGTTGCCCTGCACCATCCTGCTGACACGTCCCAGGTCATCATAGTCATAGGACTCAATGCGCTTGGAAGTTGAGAAACTACCATCCGTGACTGTCAGGTCGGCATGGAGCAGCTTGCCGAAAGTTTCGGACATCCTGGTCCTCAAAATAATCTGCATATCATTGTTGTTAGTCAAACCTTTCCTTTATTCTTTCCCAACATGACACACATCTGATTCGTTTTTTTCTTTGACATTCATGTACCCATTTTTCATTATAATCAAATGAAAGTCTTATGCCATAATGATCTTTCCATTCTTTACGTGTCAGTTCCATAATAGTTGTAAGAAACTCACTGAACTCTTCTGACGGAATATAAACAAAAACAGACTTGTTTCCGTTTATTATAACCATATTGGCAAACGTATCCTTCCAACCAGACTGAATAAATGGATTTATTAATTTTACATCTGTGATCTTGGAGATAGATTTTTTCAATCTTACCAATTCAGCCTGTGTTAATTTTACAGTATCCTTACTGTTGATAGTTTCAAGGTATGGATATGTATAAAGTGATTCCGTCATTTTTTCATCCTCATATAAAATCTTAGTATAGAAATCGTGTCTTAATTCACCTGAAGAAATTGTCATGACACCACTATCTGTGACTTCTATTAAATAATCGCAGTCCAGAGCTCCTAAATCTATGAGAAGGTACTTGCATAAATATCCTTTATATCGTTTCTCATTATCAACACATGCTGTCAATGACAAAGCTATTGCAGACAATAATATAAAATAATAATATCTATTCATATGGCTAAATTTGGATGTAATTCTTAATATTTTATTCTTTTTCTTAACTTTTCCTCTTCCCTCAAGCCATTCTCTGTAAATTTATAATTACCGGAAAGACCTGTTGTCTCAAGTTCCTCTATTTTCTCTTTTGCTTCATAAACGTAGCTATCTGTATCAGTATATGAGTATTTCATTTTCAAATCTGTATCTTTACCAACTCCGTTCAATGACCTGTGCCCATGTATTAGTTCATGTCCGAGAGCAATATGCCGAGGTATCACCTCTGAAACACTTTTTCCTGTTTCCCTGTTTTGGACGACAGCAGTGACATCTGTATCAAAATTATAATAAACCTCTGTATCTGTTCCCTTGCCGTTAAATGCATCGCGTATATATACGTCATGCGTATGGTATCTGTTACCTTGCATGATTTCCACGGTTCTATCATGATTTACCAATTCAGATATAAGGCTTGTGCCGGTGGACAGTTTCATATCCGTATTCTTTGTGCCATGTGCCATAATGATGACAGCTTGAGAATATAATTCTGGCAAGCTTGCCGTTCTCGAACATGGGGGCTTGAAAACTTCGTCGTGTAAACTTTAGTCTGTCGCATTCGTAAAAGGATTTGCGTTTTCATGCAAATGATTGAGAGAATCTGTGAAAAGATACAATATACATGCAGGAAAATGTCCGTACGTGTTATGTTCTATTTTGTATCTACAATTAGGGTATATCACAAAATTATGATCAGGACATGCTGTATACCGTTTGTCATGCCAATGCATGACAGTATATTCATCAGGTATTGCTTTTATGTAAATGTGCCCTTTTCCAGCATTTTCTTCCGTCTCCTTTATCAGGTATGAATCAGAAACGGAATCGGTATAATATACATCGATGTATATGCATCCAATCCTGTGCAGTTTATGTGAGTAAATACATTCTGAAGATATTATACACTCCGTTGCTTCGTCAAAGGATATTTCATTTAGTCCACTTTCGCATGAAAGAAAAAGCATCGTGAACATTATAAATAGATTATTTCTTTTCATATTCACTCCACCATTCATTAACAATTTGTATCTGCAATTCGCTAGTTTTATTAGACTTGAACAAATATTCAAGAGCATTTTTTCCTTTTGTATCATTCACAAATTTATTAAATGCTTTAAAATTATTATATCCTTTATCCGCCTCTTTTTCTCGAGGAGTATTATCATGTCCATATTTCAAATAGTCTAGTCCAAATCCAATTATATACGATAACTCATTCTGACTTTCTCCAATATGCTTTATATGTCCGACCTCATGGCTAAGAAGTATCATCCAGCTATAGAAATCCTGTCCATAACCATGTCCGTTGTATTGTTTCTTATCATCTTCAAAATAGTTTGGAGTAAAATTTATAGATACATTATCTGGAGAATTTCCTAATGTAATTGCGCCTCCTCCATTATTTGAACTATATAATGGGTAATAATGCCCAATACCACGTTGCATTATTTGAGCATTCCTAATATATGTTTCTGGTACCCCAGACACTAATGACAACAAGTGGCATGTCTGTGGATTTAAGACATAATAATCAGCCCGATAAAAAGGTGTTTTTATGAAAGTAATCAAAAACTCAGGAAATAATCCATCCGGGTCTGTCGCATTCATCGGATTATCCATACAATACACATACGGACTGACATGATAATAGTCTTCACACAACTGATCCATCCTGTCCCATATTAATATTACCGGGTCGTAGTTTCTCGCGCCGTAGTCATACCAATCCAGGCCGTGCATGCGGTCAAGTTTCTTACCGTTGTACTTGTACTGCTGCAGGGACGGATTCTTTCCCGCATCGGCGAAACTGTTTCCGAAAGGATAGTAGTGCGTGCTCTGCTCTATGGCTCCATTCTCGCTGACCACGGCACGGTTGTTTCCAAGATGATCCTTCACGTAATAATGGAACGCGAAATGTTCCGGAGTATTGTCACTGCAAGAGACATATCCGCTTGAGAACAGTATTTTGGCAAGCCTGCCGTTTTCGAATATGAGGTTACCGAAGTATTCTGTCGTGTCGCTTGCAAGTATCTGGTCATCGGTGAGCGTAATCGTGGTTCTCAACGGCACCACGATGTTGTCCACAGCCGTGATGTATATACGCTTGAGCTTTGTGCCGTTGGCGTCATAGACATATTGCGTCTGACAGCCGTTTGTGAACTGTATACCGGAAGGAGTCCCCCAATAACCGTAGCCAATGCTTGCCATGCCTTTGTTTGCATCGCTTGTAAGTGCGCCACAGGCGTTGTATGTGTACTCCTGTGATGTGCTTGCGCCGTCCTTGAAATCCGTGGCACCGGTATATGTGCATGCCTCGCCCTTGTCCGTAACAGCACGAAGGCGCGGCCCTGTGTAGGACAGTTTCAGGTCGTCAATAGCAGTGTAACTTCTGGAATCGTTCCTGCCGTTGCGCTTTATGGTTACGGGAGAGCCGTTGGCATTGTAGCTGACAGTCTCATTGTAATGGTTCTTTCCTCCGCCGGCATCGTCGTATGTCGCATCTGAAAGCCTGTTCAGCCCGTCATACTTGAAAGAGTAGCTGCGTGCCAGCCGGTCATCGGCATTCATCCATTCCATGGAACTTATGCTGCCGTTGTAGCACGGGCTCGCTCCCGAGGCATAGCCGAGAGACTCCGTGAAGGCATCGCCTGCGACTGAGGTCGTCCATCCGTGCAGGTCATAGCCGTAGGAAGCAGTGTGCGCTCCGTTGCCCTGCACCAGCCTGCTGACACGTCCCAGGTCATCATAGTCATAGGACTCAATGCGCCTGGAAGTTGAGAAACTACCATCCGTAACTGCCAGGTCGGCATGGAGCAGCTTGCCGCTCCGCTCGTCATAGGTATTTACAAGGGCAGTAGTAGTCTTTTGTGCATTGGGAGTCCCGAAATGCCTAATCAGCGTCCTGACGTTACTCTTTACGGTGTTCAGGAAAGTGTAGTCGTTACGTGTGGAAGTATATGTGCCGTCCGAGGATATGCTCCTTGATGCAATCATATTCCCGCGGATGTCATAGAAGAACGCCGTCAGCGTATAGTTTTTCTCCGAGTCCACTACAAGCTGTCCCGTCATCTGTCCCTTGCCATATTCTATGTCCCGGAACTCAACGCCCGGCTTCTGTATGAGTTCCTGCCTGAGGCTGTCCGTGGGCAGGTTCATCAAGGCACCGCAATAGTCCACGAAGGCATAATTATCGTAGTAGTTCGCAATCTCCGCCTTCGGATTGTTGAAATAATAAGGATGCTCTATTGTGTATCCACCGGAATCCTTAGTCTTGTCATGCGGAGCGGTAGTGTCCATCACAGCCAGGTTCGCACCGGGATGTGCAAGTCCGGAGCAGTAGCCCTGTATGGCCAACCGTCCCAGTCTGTCATATACATAGATACAGTGTCTGGTCCCGGAGCCTATACGCATCCTGCCGTCCTGCATGGCAATCACACGGTCATGTTCGTCATACCAGTACTGAATATACTCACAGCCGGGAAGGATTTTCTTAACCACGTTGCCGTTAGCATCGTATCTGTACTCATAAGCCCCAATATCCTTAGCCTTGTCAGTCTGGTACTGCGGAGTGAGGACATAGCGGAGCTGTCCGAGGACGTTATAGACAAAATATGTGTCATTGTTGCCGTCACGCCGCTCAAGAATCTTGCGGCCTTCAAAATCGGAGAAGACCTCAAGCGTATGTCCGTCCTCATCAGTAGTATTTACGGAAGTCAGGATATTAGCGGCATAATATCCGTCCTTCACAAGCGAGTTCTTTCCGCATGGCGCGTCATATTTCATTACGGAATTGGCAGAGTTCGTCATATATTCATAAGTTACGCCCTTTCCACCAGAATGCCATGCCGCGCCGGGAGTCGTTTCTTTCAGCGGCCTGTCCAATATGTCATAAGATTTATGCGAGCAGGCATGTTCATCAGAGTACGTTGAACGCGCCAATGAAACGACAGAAGAGTATGTAACATAGTCAGAAGATGTACCGCTGATTACCGGCAGCCATGTCTCACTTGCCCTTCCGCGGTCATCGTATGTTATATGTGATGCCACATACTTTCCTGTCGTATTAAGTCCGTCGGCGACCGTCTCCACCGGTCTGTTCAGTCCGTCATAGTAAGTTATCTCAGTCGTCCGTTCGTAACCATCCTCATCCGACATTGTCTCCGTCATGGTGTAATTATTGCCGCTGCCGCTTTCATTGTAACTATAACACTCCGTTGTGAAGTCTGACATCATCTCTGCCGAGGTGAATCTTTTTCTTGCCAGCCGTCCCATTGTGTCATAGTCGTAAATATTCCTCAGTCCGTTAGGGAGTGTCTCTGACGTTACACCCACCTGCGGAGCGTATGTAAACTCACGGACGTGGGCTTTCTGCCTCACCTCCGGAGAAGCCTCCTCATGGTACACGTTGTCAGTTATCTCCATTACCGGATACTCATTATTGTATCCCCAAGAATAGCTGTGCCTCAGATTCCCTTTTGTTGTCATCCTCGTTATACGTCCATGCTCATAGGCATCTATCACATATTCCGGAGAAACATAATATGAAGCACGTATGCCATTGTATGGTATAAAGTCCGGATTAATGTCTGACGGCTTATATGCATATCCTGATTTGGGGTAGTATGAATTACCGTATTCCGTGTACTCTGTAAGAAAAAACCGCGCAACATTGCCGCCACGAGAGACAGTCTGCTCCACAGGATAATCAAGCATGTTGGCTTCTACCATCTTCGTATACGGCAGTGCATCTATTTCAGAAGGATAGAGCGTACTGGCTGTGACCGTTCCGCCGTTACAGTCCGTTATTGTCTCTTCTTTCAGCAGATTGTCTGCGGTATAGTTATATTTATGGCGGACGGTATTGGACGTATGTTTCCCGTTGGCATAGAAATGAGTTGTCACGTCCTTGCCGGTCAGCAATGACGTTCCTGTTGTCATCCAATATACTGTATAATAGAAGAACTCGATTCTGGAGCCGTAGAGGAGTCCGTAGGTATCGAACTGGTCCAGTCCCATCTCTCTTCTTAATTCCATGCCGGCAATTTGTCGTATGTCCTTGCTTGTGTATGAATATTCCTCTTCCTTCAGAATATACCCGTTTCTGTCATAGTATTTTTTACTCTCGGGCTGACCACGTCTGAAGAAAGCACCATTGTAGCCCATATAATCTGAAAAGCTATCAGTATTCATAATTGTTGAATTTGGTGTCGTATAATACAGGCAGCCGTCTTTAACCTGACAGACGTATGAACTGTTAAAGTTCGTCCCCAAGAAGTGAGCAAAACCGCTGTGCATATAATTAAACATATCCGGATCCGTAGTGTCTTCGAGCATTGTATGCGTATATTCCACATAACCGTCATCGCGGATTTCCCTTACCAACGGATACATCACACTGTTGCTTTGCGGGATGTAGGATGTATTAACAGCACCGGGACATAGCTGAAGATATGTCTCAACAGTATTCCGGCGCTGTATGAAATCATTCGGCTGAGTGCGTTCTTCGTAAAACCTGCGTTTCAGGAAATGGGGATGTCTCGGCACATTGCCCTCAGAGTATTCGAATGTTCTCGTTGCGGTTGACTCTCCTGAGCAGGATATTATCTGCTTTATGCGTATTCCTCCGCCATGGCAACTTATTGTGTCCGGCCGTTCATTCTGAGTTCTGAACCTGTCAATGACTGAATAATGATTTGGCTCATAAATGAACCTTTCGTATCCTCCTGCGGGATAAGTAATCTGCTTTAATGAGTATGCATGGACGAACGACGGATTGGCATTGATGTCCCGTCCTGCCGAATAGCTTAATGTAAGATTCTCGTTACGTTTGACCGTCTGTCCGTCACGATAGTAAAGGCAGAACCCGGTATCCTCAAAATCAGGGTATGACATCATGGAATCCACTGCTTCCATTTGTGTCGGCATCCCGTTGCAATATCCCCAGGCGTCTTTACCGGAGTAGGCATTACGGTGTGGCATCGCCGGTTCGCCCTCGCTGTCTCCATAGTAACTGAAAAGATACACCTTTGGCTCCGTATCCGTTGCTCCGTACTCTCTCAGTCCCGTCAGCTTCAGGCGCTTATTATGTGCGGAGCAATAGGAAGACGTAGTGCCGGCTATGAAATAATCATAAAGGAACTCCCAGCACTTTATACGGCTACCGTTAGCATCGTAGATAATTATTCCTGACAATTTTTTGGAAGAATCCTGTGTGGAAGGATATGCCGTCAAATCCTCACGTACCGTATCATGGATAAATTCAACCGTCGTTCCGTTGCTCGCCTTTATTCTGCTCAGTTTCTTGGTAACGTAATAATACCGGTAATCGTGCATGAAGTCTGACGGTCTTCCGCCTATTTTGTTCGTACCTTGGATATTTCCCAGCTGTTCCCATTTCTTATTTCCCGAGGCACCGTAAACAAGAGGCGACATGACCCTTACATTGTCATACTCCGTAGAATGGGTATAATAGAAATTTATATAATCCTCGGAATCATGACTGACATATTCCGACATACAGTAGGCCGTTGAGAGAGGAGTCCCTTTCTCCATCAGACAGTTTGTCTCCTTCTCCCTGAACACAAATCTGTTCCCTTTGTTATCCGTTGCCGTGAGAGAATCTGTAGATTGAGGAATACCGAATCTTATGCTTTTGTCTCCTGCAAAGTTCAGCCATTGAGCTTTATCTCCATCATACATCATCTGTCCGTTGTGACCTGAAAAATTATACGTAAAAATATCCGGCTGATAGTCCTTGCAGGATGTATTATAAGCATTCAGCAGCTCGGTTGACGACAGTCCTGTGAACAGGTCGTTGACAACGTCCGTGTATGAAGGCAGAGTGTCAGCCCTGTTTATGAAACTATCAGAATGGCCTACAGTGGTGATGCCTATCACTCCGCCGGCATTCAGACTCCATCCCAAACCCACCCATGAGGCGATGTCATCAACTTTAATGCCGCCGGCATGATACGATAATGTTATCGGGAGTTCCAGGGAGCCACATTTGACGGTGTACAGAGGTATGGTTATTTCTGGAATCCCCGTAGCATAGCCTACAGGTGTCTCACCATAGCGGCACAATGCCTGCACGGTCGGCGAAGGATGCATTATCTGCGGCACTTGCTCCTCCGTATCATTGTCTGCCGATGCCGCTTGTACGGTCAATGCAACAGTACTGTCCCGTAGGATATTGCCACAAATGCTGTCTTCGGCATAAGTTCCCATAAAAGGATATATTGCCAAAGCTATTATAAATAAAACCAGTTTGTTCTTCACGGCTTTGTCCATTTAGAGTTATATTTCCTGATGATTGCAGACCATTGAATTCCGTATGCATCACCCCAACATCGCCTACAGAAATATTTTTTTCGTCATCGGTATCGGTCTCATGGATGTATGATACGGAACCGCAAAGTTACGTTTCCCGGTTGCCCGTCTGTGTATTTCGGGAACCATCTGCCATAAGTCCGCCGGAGATTCATTCTGTCCGCAATACTTACGGCTGTCCGGACATAGCATATCACCATCATGCGGTCCCGTAAACCGCCAAGAGGCATGCCGTCACACATCTTACATCAAGTTCCTGTCACTGGTGGCAATTCTGTCACTCATGAGGAGAGTTCCCGGCGTATATTTCTCTATTCCGTCAGGCTCATTTCTTTTCCAAATAACACTATTCCAACAATGACCGTGACAGAAGACATCGGCAGACATCTCGGCAAAGGAGGCCACTGTCATACAAAAAAACATTTCACTCAAATATTACGTTATATGTACTGTACATTAGAATACGAGCATAATAACATAAGCCAAGCAGAAACAGGAGTCTTCCTGTCAGCGTTTTTCTTCATAATCATAGTAATAGCAAGATTTGACGACAAATATACAGATTATTTTTATAAATAAAAAATAATTTTGAGAATATTTTACAAATATTTTATACATAGCCGTCAGAGTAAGATCCAGTATCTTTAAATGACCCGTAATAATAAGTAATGAAGTGCACCACGGAAGTCAGACACAAAAATTTTGGGGTGTTTCCGATAAGCCATACGAGCAGAGCGAAGCTTGTTTCGGGCTATGCCGTTACGAACAAAGAAACGATTAAGTGAGCGGAGAACAAGCGGGTTTGGGGCTTGCTTGGGGCTTCCAAAAGTGAGTCTCTTATATAAAAAAATGCGCGAAGCAAATACACCAAGCTACAAAAAAAAACAAGTTTATAGTGAGAAAATATTCAATAGAAAATAATCTTCAATAGTTACTTACTGCAAAAGGTTACCTTTTACGTTGCAAAAGGTAACGGTTCATTGCATAAAAGGTAACCATTTGCAACGCGAACCGTCACCTTTCGCAACAGAAGTTATAACATACTGAATAACAAAATGTTGCTGTCCGCATAGCAGACAGCAACCTTTCTCTGCGGCATCTTTGTGTTTTCAGCCTACGGAAATCAATTAATCATAATAATGTCACCATTAGCAGGACAAATTCCCTACCGTTACAGACATGCCGGATAAATAACGGCTGTTTCTTAGAACATATTGAATTATAAAATAATTTTCAATAGTTACTTACAGTTACCTATTAATTGTCATGCACTCCTGACGGAATCCTATTTCATCAATTTTACGGCATACGCGCCTTGCTGCTTTACAATCTGGAAAGGATCAACGGACGACTTGTCACGCCGCAACCCTGTGCATACAAGATTTTGACGGGCAGGCAGCAGATATTCATGCTTGGTTCCTGTCCTGCGGTCTATCCTTACGAAGGTGTACACCTTGCGCCGTACATCACTGCCCCACCATCCGTGAAGGACAATGCAGCACAGTTCCTTGTCGCTTATCTGCATGTCAACAATCTGCCTGTTGAAATATTTCTTGAAAGCATCGGCATATTCATACGTGTAGAACAAAGCAGAATCGCCTGACGGAAGCGTTGAAACATCGAAGTCAAAGACATCATATACAGATTCACTGGCTGCACCTGCCACGCATACCTTACCTGAGAATCCGTCGGTATATGCCGTCTCTGTTCCATTGGCTGTGACAAAAGGTAAATTGAAGTAATAGCCCGTCTTCGTCCTGCGTGCTTCTTCTGAGAGATTCCCGTACCTTCGTGCGAGCTTGCCGTCCTTCAGACGGAAATCCGCCATATACGGGTGCCGGTAGTCGTAATATTCATCAAGGAAAGGATTCCTGCGACTGTCATCCTTGTATTCCTCCGCCTCATATTCCATAGGCCATGTCAGTTGCTGGCAACCGAGAGAAACGTTTCCTCCTGCCACGGCAAATTGGAAGTGCTTGTAGAAATACTCTTCACTGAAAATATTGAAATCCAGAGGCCATAGCCTGTCAGAGGAAGCATTACCTACGAGAGTGTGGGCTATTATGCAAGGCTGGTTGAAGATTCCTATCCTGCTTTTCAGACTGTCTGTGAAGACAATTTTGGGTATGGAATACGACATATACAGTGTATCCTTGTCCACACCGGCGTTGCACAGAAGGTAGAACAGCATGCCGTTTTTCTCATAATGGGCTTTCATGGAGTCGGAGACTTCAATGAAATTATCCTTCACATCATCCTGCACACTGGCAAGCTGACGGAATACGAACCTTTTCCGTCTCTCTTCAAAAACAAACACCCCGTTTAATATGTCATCAGGGACACAGAGCCACCGGCCGTTCCATATAGGGGCGCGGTCTACCTTACACAACGGAATGTCACATCCGTCAAGCGTAAATGTCTTCTCTTCTCTGAACCTTTCAAAAGATAATGTGTCAAGATCCTCAACACACTCGTCCGACGACACCTGCTCATAAGTCTTGTATGGCATAGGCTCAGTGCGTGCCACCAGCTGGTCAACAAACTCCGGGCAGAGTTCCGTAAAGTCGCCACCCGTTATCAGACGGCCGTCACGGCTTATCTTCAGGACATTGGAGCCGTCCAAAGGAATATTGTTGAAACTGAATATTATGCCGTACATGCCTGTTGTGTCATTGATGTAGTAGTCTGCCATGTATCCTTTCATCCTGTTATAATAATCGGAGACACCGGCGTCACCGCCTACACTGATGAGAGTGAACTTTCTGCCCCGCTCATTCAGCCACTTCCTGAAAAGCTTAAACCCGGCTTCACATCTCGGACAGTTGCCCGGCCTGTACATAAACGCATAGATCGTATCCTCCTCTATGGCGTTATCCCAGATGAATTCGCGCAGAAGGCTGTCCGTGCCGGCCTTCTGCCGGATTTGCAGGTAATTGTTCTCCATGTCATGCATGAGATCCGAGGTCTGAGCCTCTGATGTACAGACAGAGAAGAACAACAATAAGATACTAATCGTTGATTTCCGGAAGTACATCATCAGAATCAAGCTTTAAGTCCGCAGGTTCCTTGACCCACATCTCTTGCTTTTCAACATTTCCGTTCTCATCCAGCCATATCGTCTCAACAAGAGCAACATCGTCACTGATCAATTTTGTCGTAATAGTGCCACATATTCTGATTGTTGCGCCTTTACAAGGATTGTTTGCGTTGGAACTGGCTTTCGACCCCCAAAATTCAGTGACAGTTTCTCTGTAATTTCCTGATTCAGGGCTCTCCGCCTGTGCATACAAAGAGTTTGCTGAAGCAATAAGAATTGCCCCCAAGAGAAATTTCTTCATAGTTGTAATATTATTTTTAATTACTCCCGTACCGATTTTCGACTACGGACAGCGATAGATGCCGGCTTCTCTCGTTATATTTTTATTTGTTTTTGCCTTTATTCACCCGCCTTCGCATTAGCAAGCAGAAAGAAAAGCCCACTTTCTTGGATTAGAGAATAGTTTCTCGTATTATTTGTCTATCACGCCATAAAAAGACATGTCTCCAAGACATATACATATATAATACAATCCTCCCTGCAAGGACGTTGTATCAACTGACGAAGTTGATTGTCCAACAATATGCAATGACTCAGCATGTACCACGTCACCATATTCATTGTATATACGGATAGTACTCTCACCTGTATAATATTTAATATGGACTGACATGCAGTCTTCATTATATGATGCCGATACGCATGGCTGCAAATTCCGCATACCGCCAGATGTTGAAGAATCCTGTCTCCTGATATCAATTACAGTGTCCTCGGCAAACGTTGTTGTAGAGAACAATCCTAACAACAATGCTGTAATAATTTTTCTTTTCATTGTTCTGATTGTTTTTAATTCGGGTGCAAAGTTATGACTAAAAACAATATAAAACAAAGAAACAAGGTCTAAATTCCCTCCATATCCAACAACAAATCATCAAACTGTATATCAGCTTATTACATACAGACCGCACAAATTACCGGGTCTAAATTTATCAAAAAGAGGTTCAAGATGCGCCTAAAATGATTCCAAAAACGAACGCAAAGAGTCATCACTCTTTTCCAATCCCACCTTTGACTTATACAAATACAGTTTCTGCTTTATTGACTTTTCGCTTATACCATAAATAGCAGCAATGGTCTTTGATGATATCTGCAAACGGAGAAGCATAAAAAGGCGGATATCTTTTTCTGAGAGGGATGGATATTTCTCTGTCAAGCGAGATATAAAAAGATTATCCACACTGTCAAGGAACACACGTATTTCTTGCCAGTCATCATCAGAAAGCAATATCCCTGAATGTTCTTTTAGATTTTCTATTTTTGAAATGACCTCTATCCTTTTCAGAAGATAAGCACGCATTATGGACAGTTGCAGGTCTTTGTTGGCAAGTTCCTGTTCATACAATCGCCTTTCATATTTTTGCCGGATTTCCATCTTTTCCTTACTGAACTTTGCCCTACGCCTTGCTGTCTTTCTATTATTATAAAAAATATATAATATAAAAAGCAATACAGCCGGAAAGAAAGCTCCAAAAGATACGATAAGCCTTGTCTTCATTTCCGACAGACCTTTCAGTTCTGCACGTTCATGTTCTTTTGCCATCAGCTCTTTATAATAGCCGTCTTTTGCCTCAAGTTCTTTCTGATACATACCATCTATATAACTTGTGGTGGAATCCAGCAAAGTCAACGACCTGTCCTTGTCACCATTTATTATTGAAATGCGAAGCAGATTATAATATTTAGCATACAATCGTACCGGCATAGAATCCGTAGCCTCCAACAGAAGGCGTTCCGCTTCTTTCAGAGAATCCATACAAATATATTCATATGAAAGGTTCAGGATGGCAGAGAGTTCATTTAGACGGTCATACTCTATGGCCTGCTTGGCATAAAAGCAGGCACTGTCATGCAGACCGGCCATTGAGTATATATAGGACTGTGCATTACATACATCACGCAAAAGAAGTGAATCGTTGGCCTTCTTTGCTGTGGAAAATGCTTTCCTGCACAACCTCATCGCAGCATCATAATCTCCGCCATACGACACATTTTGGCATTCATTAAGTTCCAGCCATCCCTGATTCACTATATCATGGTTCATTAAAACAGAATATTTACGTGTTGCCTCATGCGCTACCGTTACAGCCTTCTCTATATCATAGTGCCTTAAAAGTTTTGAGAACTTTTCCAAAGCCATACACTCCGTAACAGTATCCTTATGCTGTACAGCTCCTGTCACAGCCTGTTCAAAACACTGCATTGCCATTTCCGAACTGTCAGCAAGAAAATAATATTTACCCATATAGTACATACTACGTGGATACAACACATCACTCTGCCTTTCTTTATAATAATTGTATGCTAACCGCACAAGGCTGTCATCATCAACATTCGTACCAATCTTGTCCAACGCCCAAGTGTATGCAAGAGCATACCGTGCGGATTCACATAAAGACATTTTTTCCCTGTCCATTCCTGAAAGAAGAAGCAACACACTGTCCGGAGCTATTTCTACTCTGTCAAACAAAGCTTCATCAATACACCTCCCCCTGCCCCCGCAGGCAATTTCCAATAACAATACCGGAAGTAAGATAAATGTCCACAGCTTTTTCATGGTTCTTTCTTATGTGCCCTATGTTATCGCTGCAAACCAAGCGTCAACAAGAACTTTACTATTGTCGCCCCAAGGGACACAAACAGAATCTCAACCATGTCAATACTTTCTTCAGACAAGATATCTATCAAGAGTAAGACGATAAAGAACAATACGGCATCCGTTATGGCATGCATGAGTTTTTTGTTTTCAGTTTTCATAGTCGTATATTTAAGTCTTTCAAATGCCCAATTCAACAGACAGCAGGTTTCAAGTCGTCATATAGTGACTCATTAGCTGCAGGCATGCTTCTCATTATTAATCTCCTGCTACATTATATGTCATGGCAGCAGGAAGCAACGCTGCGGAAATAATAGCGTCAAAGCCTACCCGCCACAGCTGCAGACAGGAGTTCCATATACTCTTCATCTGCTGTTTCCCAAGTTGTTATGGCGACCGTTTTCCCCTGTCGGTCAAGTATGCATAAGGCTGAGGCACCCATCTTTTTCGTATCCACGCCAAAATATTTCTCGAAAAAGTCCAGAGTCTTGTTCATATAGCCGCCGAGATCTATCCATTTCCCTTTCTTTGGATTTATCCCATAATATTTGCAGTCGACATGTTGCTTGTCTATAAAGTGTTCGACATGCTTCTTGGGCTGTCCGCAAACAACAAACAGCTCCACATTCCTGTTATCTTTCAGCAATTCCAGTACATCGGGCAAAGTCTTCATTATGCACGGGCATAGATCGTCAAATACGTAGAGTACACGGTAATCAGCCTCTGATGCCATTATCCTTTGATACAGGCTGTCTTTACTGATGCTGATAATCTGAGCATGCGCCACGGCTGTTACGCATGCAATTAAAAAAGGAAGTAATATTTTCTTCATTGTTTGTTTCTATTTGTCTTACATGACAGCAACAATGATTCAGCAAAACAAACATCTTTGCTTATCCCTGACGAACAAGGCCAAGGCACTCGTTATGGATTGTAGAAACCGTGCTTATCTTTTGCAAAGTTACTACAAAAAAGTGAAATGCGGAAAGATATAGTGATAGAATTGAGTTACAAGGGTTTTAGTTGAAGTGGCGATAATTCGTGAAGCCATTACAATCCCTGCCGAAGCCAAATCCTGACGCCGCAACGTTACTTGTTTGTAACCATGCCCGATAATGCGACAAACGGGTATGGATGGCGAAACAAGACACTAAGGAATAGTGAGTTACCGACAACTCACGCGAAAAATCCGGTTACGGAAAAAGATTGCGCCGTTCCTCCCCGTTTTGCGTACCGACACCGGACTCTTCACCAACTAATTTTGAAACCAAAAAAATTAAGGACGATGAAGAGTACATTTTCAGTAATCTACTATCTCAAGCGTCAGGTAGTGAAAAAAGACGGGACAGTTCCCGTCATGGGACGCATCACGGTGGACGGCAGCCAGACGCAGTTCAGCTGCAAGCTGACTGTCGATCCTAAGCTGTGGGACACCAAAGGGGGACGTGTCACGGGCAGAAGCGCGGCGGCACTCGAAACGAACCGTATGCTTGACAAGATGCGGGTGCGCATCAACAGGCACTATCAAGAAATCATGGAGCGTGACAACTTCGTCACTGCTGAGAAGGTGAAGAACGCTTTTCTCGGACTGGAACACCGCTACCACACGCTGATGCAGGTGTACCGTCGTCACAATGAGGACTATGAGAAACAGGTGGAAGCAGGCATGAAAGCAAAAGGTACACTGGAAAAGTACCGTATCGTTTACAAGCACCTGCAAGAGTTCCTCGACATCCGCTACCATGTGAAGGACATCGCACTGAAAGAGCTTACCCCCGCTTTCATCTCCGACTTCGAGATGTTCCTGCGCACAGACAAGCACTGCTGTACCAATACCGTGTGGCTGTACGTCTGCCCGCTACGGACGATGGTGTTCATCGCCATCAACAACGAGTGGCTGACGCGCGACCCGTTCCGCGAGTATGAAATCAAGAAGGAGGAAACGACACGCAGTTTCCTGACCAAAGATGAAATCCGTCTGCTGATGGAGGGGAAACTGAAAAACGCCAAACAGGAACTGTACCGCGACCTCTACCTGTTCTGCGCCTTCACGGGGCTGTCGTTCGCTGATATGCGCAACCTCACGGAAGAGAATATCCGTACCTATTTCGATGAACACGAGTGGATAAACATCAACCGCCAGAAAACGGGCGTGGTGTCCAACATCCGCCTGCTCGACATCGCCAACCGCATAATCGGCAAATACCGGGGGCTGTGCGGTGGCGGCAGTATATTCCCCGTACCGCATTATAACACGTGCCTTGCCGGTATCCGTGCCGTCGCCAAGCGTTGCGGTATCACCAAGCATATCACGTGGCATCAGAGCCGCCACACGGCAGCCACGACGGTATTCCTCTCCAACGGCGTACCCATCGAAACGGTCAGTTCCATGCTCGGACACAAGAGTATAAAGACGACGCAGATTTACGCGAAGATAACCAAAGAGAAACTCAATCAGGACATGGAGAACCTTGCCGCAAGATTGAACGGCATCGAGGAATTTGCAGGTTGCGCCATCTAAAAAGAAAAGCCATGAAACGTGACACAATCATCATCGAGGACAAGGCGGTCAGCGTAACCGGTAACGACGTGTGGATGACCGCCACCGAAA
>JAMPFD010000029.1 GCA_023664625.1 Bacillota bacterium
CTCTTTATATAACTGGATAATGTTTAACCCGTCCAACTTTTGGGGGTCACTTCATGCTTTTGACACGCCCTCTTCTAATTTATTTCAGTCATACAAAAACAGTGGAAGTTCTGACGTTCACAGCTATTTTACTCTTTTATATATAATATCTATTCCGTTTTTATTTCCGATAATAGTTCCCGGTATTGGCAAGTAGTGCAACTTAAGGGTATCATCACTAATGCTGATGACTTTATGTGTCAAAACTCTACGGGTCTTGTCATTGTATATTATGAGATATGTCCCGCTATTTTTATTCCCTACACTCGTGAAGTCAAATTCTGATGGAATTCTATCGGTTAGATAATATTTTTGTTGGAATTTTAAGATATCATCTTTACGGAATTCCATAGTTGTCTCAGCAGTAGTATTGGAGAAACTAAGTGTTGTTGGTTTGTCTTCTGTGTCTGGGTAAATTTGCTTCCAGACAGTGCCGTTCAGTTGATTGAGTGTGACAGTTACCTGTGCTTTGCCGGGAAGACAGAGGGTCAGTAGTGCTATTAAGGTGATAAATTTCTCTTTCATTGTGTGAGTTGTGATAAGACACATGTGTTAATATTAACGGTTAGATATAGGATAGCCAATAGCTGCCATTTTACTTGTAAAGTTACTGATAAAATTTGAAATACATACGGTATTGGTATGTTAAAAGAACATGTATAAACCAATCCTTTGTTATTTTCAAAGTTATGATGTGTGGAAAGTATAATGAGGCCGCTGCCAGAATTGAGCTTCACTTCAAAAGTTTTTATGTAGAACTTTCAGGAGTACTTCAAATAGGCGCAGCCTCATTTTACATTTGTGGGAAAATGTTTAGTGATTCAGGCTGTTCTATTCCTTTGGGATAAAAATCGTGATAAACCATCTCAAATGGTATTTCCCATGATCATTATATTGCTCAAATCTATATGACTGTAATATGCTTATAAGCTCTTTTATACCGTCAGTGCCTATTGTGTTAATGAGATTTTCATTGCTGTAAATATTGCTCAACACGACAGAACCGTCAGACAGACTGGCAAAGTTTAAGCGTATCCTTTTCCCAGCAAGATATTCTTTTGCATTTGTGCGTTTGAAGATTTCTTCCTGCACATGGTCTCTACATTTAATAACAGCCTGATGCATTCCCATACGTTTTGTTTCTTCAGGAAGAAGTGTGTTGTAATCCATTGCTTTAGACTTGCTTAACAATAGTTTATATGCCGTCTTTATCTCTTCCGTTGTGTAATCATACCCAATAGATCTATTGCCTGTATATTTTATTTCTATAATACCGTCAACTATTCTCTCTGAAGTTTCTTGTGTCATGCCGTATAGAGGGATGGCATATATGAACATCAAGGCAATTATCCATCCGTGCGTTGTTGAAAGTGAACAAAATGTTTTCATGTTTGTTTTTTTTTGTGTGGTTAATATCCTAACAGATTCAGCATTCCACGCCAGTCGTATTTATAATTGCCACCATAGGAATTGATATATGCATTATCAGATGTAGATTTATTGCACTTCGTTGGTGAATCTACAATTCCTTTGTTATTTGCAGAGTTTGGTTACTTTGAAAATGAATATAAGGGTAAACTTCTGTTCTTTCCCTCATATTCATTTTTATTTGTACGTCTGTCAGAAAATATTATTTGTTGGACATCCTTTTCAAGGTATAAATCACCGGCTCTCCACTTCCATAATATGGGCCGGTTCCCTTTTTCATAGGCTGTGCTATATATCTGACGGTCATGAGTCCTTTTTCCTGATCGAAAGATTCAATTATTAATTCTTTACGCTCTTTCTTTGTTTTATCATACAGGTACAGGAATTTTCCGGAGGTGGAAGTCCCGGCTTTCTTGTGCAGGAAAGGCTCGCTGTTTGTCGGTGTAAGATAGTATGCGTATGTATGCTTGTAAGATTTTGATATTTTATGTAAGTATACAGTCTCCTTTAATTCTTTTGAGGAGAATACCCATCTTTTTTCAACCCACTTGTCTTTCCAGATAACTTTCCATGTTGTCCCATCAAGTTGCCTTGACTTTATACAGACCTGGGCATTACATGCCGTACATGCAACAATCAGTAGTGTTAATATGAACAGTGCTCTTTTCATAGTATAAGAGTTTGATTTGTATTAGTTTGCTGACAAAGTTACTGATAATAGTTGTAATACAGTTACATTAGTATGTTAAAAAATCACTGTGATGAGAAAATATTTCATTCTTCCTATGTGTATAAAAGAAGCGGAGATATTGTACCCGCATAATCTCCGCTTCCGTATTTCTTCCCTTATGATTATTGTCAGTCAGAATTTCTCTGTCACTGTACTCTTCTGTATAATAGTTCCTGTCCTTCCTTGCTTCCGATAATAGTTCCCGGTATGGGGATGTAATGCAACCTGAGGGTGTCAAAACTGAGACGGAGAACCTTATACGACATTACTCTGTGGGTGTTGTCATTATACATTATTATATATGTTCCAGTATTTTTCTTTCCAACACTCGCAAAGTCAAATTCAGATGGTATCCCATCACTAAGATAATACTTCCGTTGAAATTTCAAGACATCATCTTTACGGAATTGCATAATTGTCTCAGCAGCAGTGTTTGAAAATTTCAATAAGACTTGTTCTTCATCAGGCTCCGGATAAACAAGGCGCCATGTGGTTCCATTTAATCTTTGAAGACTAACTGTTACTTGTGTCTTGCCTGGAAGACATAGGGTAAGTAATGCAATTAGAGTGATTAGTTTTTCTTTCATTGTTTGAGTTCTGTTAAAATAGTTGTTTGTATTATTACATTCTTTTATAAATGTCAGTCGGGTGGTTCTGAAATGCAGATTTATGATGGACTTCATATTGTCCTGTGCCGGGATTTATACATTGGAATGTAGTGATGATACTTCCCTTTTTATTTGAATCGTCTGAATAGTCCCCAAAGGAGTCTGGATCAAACTTTTTGCTGTCATCGAAATACCCTACAATTTCAACCATGTGTAGGCCTGCATCTGTGTCTATGAGTGCCAATAACGGATATCCGGCATCTAAATCCTTTACAATATCAGCAAGGCAAGAACGCTCGAAGGAAATTTGAGCCATTAGGCCTTCCAAGTATATTGGATCAACCCCGTCGGTTGCAACACGTACGTTATGTTCTTTATTGTATCCTTCGCTGATAATCTTTCGTATTTCCTCGGCAGACTGTTCACTGCCCATGTGTTTTAGGATATTTGCTATAGCTGTTGGGACGCAGTCCATTTTCGCTTTCTGTTTCAACGACTGTGCCGGAAGATTGTCTTTGAAGAGAACCTCTCCTGCCGCGGGAGTATGTATTGCTGTTTTTGGGACAGTAATGTCCGCATTATTGTTGTCATACGCACCCACATTAGAATATTCGTCCTCGTCCTCAGGATAATCCCTGCCGTCTTCGTCCCCATCGTTTTGATCATCATCATTGAATCCGCCCCAGTCGACATCATCGTCATCATCTGAGCTGTCATGTCCGAACTGTACAAATTCCTGGTATCCGTTCTCAAAGTATGACATTGACGTGCCGTTTCCATCCTCGTCAGTGGCAATGAACAGGTCGTCATTTCCGTCTCCGTCAAAATCGAATCCGTATATGGTATGCCCGTTACCGTCATCCCATCCCCACTCATCATCGTCATCATCGTCACCGTACGGCCAGTCGTAGTCATCATCGTCACCGTACGGCCAGTCGTCGTCATCGTCGTCGTCGTCATCCTCATCGTACCAATCATACCAGTCATACCAGTCATACCAGTCATCGTCATCATCGTCCCATGCTGCGTGGCAGGGCATGCTGAGCGGTATCATAATTGAGAGCATCATAAGGATGTGCAGCAGTCTTGTCCTATTCATAGCCGCCGACAGTTATTGTCCTCGAGTGTCTCTCGTTTTTATGAGAAACGGCGACTATGCCTGCCATGTCTCTCCGGTTTAATAACGCAGGGACTGCAATTTTATTGCTTCCCTTTTCAATTCTTTTTGTCCCAAGTTGCTGAATTGTAGTGCCGTAGACGGAACACAGGCTTATGTCCGCCTCCATGTCCACTGTGGCAGTGATGTCCAGCAGCAGCTGTCCTCCTGAGTATGAGGCACTGTTGAGAGTGAAGGACGGTTCCGCGGAAGCGTCCGTCACTGACCACCCGTCACGTGTCAGCACGGCAATCATGGGCTTCCCCGTCGAGAGGCTCTTCAGGTTCAGCGTCCTCATTCTGGCAAGGAGATGCCCGTCCTTCCTGGCAAACATAGTGCTTGTCACCGTCCATGGGAACGCCTTCTGCTCCTCGGTAAGCATCTTGGAGACATACCTTCCCTCTTTCATCCGCGGCGAATAGGCAGTGACGAGCGAGTCACCCTCGTAGCATGAGATATGCACACTGTCGCCGGAACACTCTATGCTGAGGCGGAAGTCACGCTCCCCAACAATGGTCTTTCCCGACCAGTCGTAGGAATATGCCTTTCCGCTCCACATGCCCGCAATCTCCTGTGCCCCGACCGAGGCGGTTATTTCCGGCAACACCTCACCGGAGAGCACCTTGTTTTTTACGTGCGTCCACGTACCCTTACGGTTTATACGGTTGGATATTGAGTCGGCGAGTCCCCTTTTCGTGACATCCACCGTCCAGCTGTTTCCGTTTCTCGACGCCATGCGCCAGAACCTCTCCGCTTTCTCCAGGTCCTGCTCCCCGCCATATCCGTTGGCATAGTATGACGCCAGCAGCATGCAACATCCCGGATGCTTCCTCTCAGCCCCCCCCCCTGTTCCAGCAGCCTTACAGCCCCGGCATAGTCCTGCTTCACGCCAAGTCCCTTGTACATAAGGTAGCCCGCACCGTAGAGTCCCTGCACCGACCCCGAGTCCGCCACCTCTCTGTACAAGGCGTATGCCCTCTGGTAGTCCGCCACGCCGTGAAGCCCTTTCTGCCAGATGAGAGCCAGATTACATTTCGCCTCCCTGCTTCCGAGTTTCGCGGCCTTCATGAAAAGTACCGCCGCCGCCCTTGCGTTCTTCCGTATGCCATCGCCGTTGAGACAGCATTTCCCGAGTTCGTTCATGGCCTTGGCATTGTTCTTAGCGGCAAGATACCTGTAAATCCTCACCGCCTTTTCAGGATTAGCCTCGCGCATAATGCCGAGCCTGTACTGACGTGCCATGATAAGCAGCTGCCTCTCCGATGGTCTGCCTCGCAGACTGTCCTGCCGCTGTGCGGAACCATTCACCGTAAACGCCAGCAGTATTGCAAGAAAATAAAGCCGTCCCCTCATCGTCCGTTCCTCCCTCTATGTCCGTTCCTGTTGCCGTGATGCCAGCTTACCCTTCCCGACATCACCTTTCCGTAACCCTTCTGCTTTTCATTGTTGAGGCTCGACTTCAGTGCAGCCGGCTGTATGGCCTTCAGCCGGCTGATGTTCTCCTTCTGGCGGGCAAAGTCATATTTGTATTTGAAATAGACAATCTTCTCCAGCATGAGATACCTGTAAATCTCCTTCCGCGCCACGGCCAGTTCCTTCTCCGTATAGTCGTTGTCCACCTCGGTGAGCAGTGACATGCGGTAAGCTGTCTTGGCCTCCACCTCCGGTGCGAATACCGCATTGCAGTATTCCGCAATCTGCCGGTCAGAGAGCTGCCTGACGAGTTCCTCGTGACACTCCTTGTCGATGGCATATTTCCTGAAAGCCGCCTCCCTTGCCGTCAGCGTGGAGTCCAGAGCCTCCGTTCCCTCACGCTTTCTGCTCAGAGCGTCATGTATGCCCTTCCGCTGCATGTTGCTGATACTGATGACCGACGTAATCTCAGCCATTTTCTTTCTCTCCCTGTCCTTCTTCGGCCTGCCGTCCTGAGCCGTGATACCCACGCAGAAGCATAGCAGGCATGCTGACAGAATAACTTTTCTCATAGAATGTTTGTTTTAGAGTTAATGGATAAAAACTGTTGTTCGGAAAGTGATAACTCCGTTGTTGAAATCCCCCTTGCCGCAATATCAGGCAGGGATGGATTCCAGTGCAAAGTTGCGGATAAAGAATGACTGTGGCAAGCAAACAGCGTAAACGGCGGCTTCACATCGTAATTGCCCACAGCTGTATTCCCGTCCTTACACCTTGTGTGGTGGTAACTGTCGCTCCCTGATTATTCCCGCTGTTGAGGTGTGGCGACAATGAAAAAAACAGTTATTTTTTTCTCCGGATTAGGGTATGAGTTTTCTTATTTTTATCCCCTTTCGGGGGGGATGAGGCACTTATGGCCTGAAGACAAGCGTTTCCAAGGCAATTTTTATGCAATTTTGCACAAAAAGCCACAAAAAGCCCTGTAAAAGGTTACCATTCACACCGCAAACCGTTACCTTTTACAGGGTGAAAGGTAACCTTTTGTCCACCCAAAGGTAACCTTTTGCAGGGCAGGACGAAATATTTGAGCGGCGGTTTCTGCTTAACTGCCTGTATATTAACAGTATAGCGGAGTTGAAAAATTCAGCGGTTTTTCAGGAAAAAAATCGCCGGTTCTGTTTTTCGCAAATTTAGACACGAAAAATATGCCGAGTTTTCTTATTTTTCCATTATCTTACCCCTTCACATGACAGCCCGTCCAAATGGCATTACCCCCAAGCCTGTCTTGTAAAAGGATAGTATAGGTACCCCCTTTGTATGAGAATAAGATTACCATATAGAAAACAACAGTAACTTTGGTCCTGTGAAAAGAATATGTTGGATGGAAGGGTGGGGATGGGTAGATGATTCCTTTATTGAGATTGATGCGTTTTTCTTTCTTCTTAAATGTCCATTCCCCCCCCCCCCCCCCCCCCC
>JAMPFD010000002.1:0-156340 GCA_023664625.1 Bacillota bacterium
ATTGACAATATGGCACATCTGTAAGACAAGAATCATTCCATATGAACCGTTCTGAGGCACATAAAAACCAAAAGAAGCAAACCAGAATGAACGTCCGTTAATTCGATATTGAATGTAATAACTTGAAATTAAATTATTTGCAAATGAAAAGGAATTCAAAAGCCTCCAATCTGCTCCAAACCCTGTCTGGGATTTTTGGGAACACGGTTGGGCAATATTGCCCAACCGTGTTCCCAAAGTCCGCTCTGCGGGAGGGAATGGCGATGCGCCAGGCTATCATGTAATGATGGAAATGTGTCCAAACTTAGTTGAGAACTGTTCCGGTGAATTTACTTTTACCACCGGAAACAAAACACACGGTATAAATTCAAAAAAACGCACGGACATGAAAATATCAGTATATCTCACTTCCTCCGGGAAAGTATGCACCGACAGCAATATGCGTCAGGTATGTTTCCGTGTACGCGAGGGGTCGGCAGACCTGCGGACGCGGTCGGGACTGTTAGCCAATCCTGATTACTGGGATGCGGACATCCCAGGCTACAAGCGTACTACAAAACTGCCAAAAAGGGAAATAAAGGCACTCTACCAAAAGATTGAGTATATAACCGTGATGATACATGAGCGTTACACCGAGGGCTGTGACGGCTCATGGCTGCGCAATCTTGTGAAGGACTGTCTCGCCGGAGAGGACGAGGTGACAATGCCAACGGTAGGACATGAGGCACCTGTGCCGGAGGACGAAAAATCATTTGTCGCGCTGTTCCGTGAATACATAGCCCAGTCAAAGGTATGCAAACAGCGGCTGTCAAGTATCAATGGCACTCAAAAAGATTGAGCGGTTCCAGCTTTACAACAGTGGGATTTTGGGGAAGAAAGGGTTTGCACTTTGTCTCGACACCCTTACCGCCAACGATATGCAGGATATATGGGACTACATCATGGGGGCACCGCTTTTATGCCATCTACCCCGACTTTTACAGCCAATTCCATTTTCTCCCCTCAAAAGCCCCCGTTCCTCTTTCCCACAATTTCATGACAAACATATTCCGGCATATACGCTCATTTCTGAACTGGGCTTTGAAACAAGGGCTGACCGCAAACGAGAGATGGCGCGGTTTTTCAGTCAGGCGCGAAGCCTATGGGACACCCATATATCTTACGCTGGAGGAGCGCGACCGCATACTCTCCACAGATTTGAGCGGTTTCCCACGGCTTGAACGCCATAGGGATATGTTCATATTCCAATGCCTTGTGTGGTGCAGAGCCGGAGACCTTTACCGCATGACGGCTGACAATATCAAGGACGGTTTTCTGGAATACTATCCGCACAAGACTATCGGCAATGATGGCAGACCCTACGGCGCGCCCCTTTGCCGTGTGCCTCTAAATGACAAGGCGAGAACGCTGCTTGCGAAATATGACGGTATATCCGGCAGGTCACTGTTTCCATGTCTCAATAAGGCATCATACAACGAGGATATAAAGGTTATAACCCTCATCGCCGGAGTAATACGGGCGGTTGTGGTTACAGACCCCAAGACAAATGAGGCGGTGAAAAAGCCAATTTACATCGCTGTGAGTTCCCACACCGCACGAAGGACATTCATTGCCAATCTTTACAGGCTTGTCAAGGACCCGAACCTGATCGCCTCGATGACAGGACATTCGTTGAACAGCAAGGCGTTCAGACGGTACAGGGCAATCGCCGAGGATATGAAGCATGAACTTGTAAACGTGATAGACTGAGAGCTATGAAAGTAACAGCATACATACGCAACAAGACTACCGCGAAGAATAATGTGACCGACAAAGCCACCGTATATTTCCGTGTCCGTGACACCGGATGCGACACCAAGGCGGCGAGTGAGCTGACCATAAATCCCAATCATTGGAGCGCAGAACTGCAAGGATACAAAAACCGCGTGTCGCTCGTATCGGGACCCAAGCGCAGGGCGTTCAACCGACAGGTGAGGGAGCTTGCCGACCGCATAGCGGAGGAATATCGCAGGGTCGTTTCGGGTGACTGACTGCAACGTGTCATAGACGAATATCACCATCCGCGTATCCATGACAGTGCCGGAGCTGTGGTTGACACCCGTCTTACCGAGGTGATCGGCAGATATGTGAGACAGCGCGGCCTTTCACAAAGTGCCACATATACCTTCAACAGCATGTCCCATAAGATAAGGCGGTTTGAACGCTATCAGCAGGAAATCATGCACAGGCGTTCTTTTTCCCTCAAAGCCGATACCATGACCGAGCATGACCTACACGACTTCCGGACATTCTGCATGAGCGAGCATCTGCTCGTGAGCCGATACCCTGTTTTATACAAGGGGATTGGAAAGATGTGTACCCGGCGAAACCACTTTCCGAAAACGGTATGTACGATATACTGAACCGTCTGAGCGGAGTGCTTAAATGGTGCGACCGCAACGGAATACCAACGCAAAAGTCATTCCAACAGTTTGAAATGCGGACTCCCGTATATGGCACGCCGTGGTATCTGACGTTGGAGGAGCGAGACAGTATATATTACCTCGACCTGTCAGGAAAGCCGGAACAATTACGGCAGATGCGCGACATCTTCATGTTCCAATGTCTGATAGGTTGCCGCATGGGTGATATTCCGCGCATGACACGGGCCAACATTGTCAATGGTGTCATAGAGTATATCCCACACAAGACAAAGGACGGCAATCCCCGGACTGTACGCGTACCGCTCAACGACAAGGCGAGAGCGGTGCTCGAAAGGCACAGCCACCGCAAGAGTTCCCTGCTCCTTTTCTTTGAGGACTGGAGATACAACAACGCTATCCGGGAACTGTGCACTCTTGCAGGGATAACGCGCATGGTATCGGTAATCGACACAAAGACGCGCGAGGAGAACAAACGTCCACTTAACGAGATAGCATCATCGCACCTCGCAAGACGCACATTCATAGGCAACCTGTACAAACAGGTAAAAGACCCCGATCTCATAGCCTCCATGTCGGGACATGTGGAGGGAAGGCGGGCTTTTGCAAGATACAGGGCGATAGATGATGAGATGAAGATTGAGCTTGTGAACATGATAAACTGACGGTCAGATTGTCAGAATATATGGTAACATAACTGTAAGATTATATGACTGAAAGACTTTATGTTTACATGAATGTCTCATTTAATGTCTGCATGACTGTATTGCTATATGATGGCATGATATAATGACTGTCAGATATAATTTCAACATAGTACCTCTTTACAAGCGGAGGACGGTCGGGTTCAAAAAACGCTGTCTGAGCCCCCTGCACCGATTGACCGACGGCAACAGACTATCATCAAATTAATCAAAAAAGTATGGATATTTACAGTATGATTGAAGCCGGAGGACGCATAAAGTTTGAAGTCACCGGCGAAGACCTCTGCAAGTTCGCCGAGGTGCTTATCGAGAAAGCGCAGGAAATGAAAGCGCGAGAGATCGTCCAAATCCCCACCGAGGAGAAATGGCTGACAAAGAAAGAGGCAGCCGCCATGTGCATGGTGAGCAACACCACGCTGTGGGCATGGAGCAAGTCGGGCTATCTTGTCCCGGCTAAGATGGGACGGCGCACACTCTACGCGCTCTCCGACATTCAGAAGATTCTTGCGACACGGGGTGATGACTGTGAGGCTCCTTCATGGGGCAAGGGGAAAAGACGTGACGGATGATGAACTGTCCGGCACTTATACGGAATCCTCCTCGAAGCCGTGAGTGAGGGTGGAGACTGACAGGGCTTGCCCCTTGTTATAGCCCACTATAACTACTCCGCTTCGCTCCCGTAGTTGTGGGCTCTCCCGAGGGGCTTATGGCTCTGCCCTTGACCCAGTCGAGGCGTTTCACCCCAGACACCCCTGAGAACCCATCGGCAGAGGGTCCCTCTCCGCCACCTCTCGCTCAGCCCCTTCGTCCGAGAACCCGCGATATTGAAACACTCTTTCCCTTACGGAATATAAAAACAGGAATAAAGTTCAAGCCCTGCAACGTAGGCACTGCCGAGGCGCACAACTGCCGCGACAGAGCCTACTGCGAGGCTGTTGCCCGAAAGTTCGGGCAGACATACTTCTGGGACGAACACCACCACCTCAATGTGACGTAGCGCAGTCCGTCCTGCACAAAGCCTCTGCCGGAGCTGCTTGAAGACCTCAAGGTACTTGTCAAGCAAAAGACCGAGGGACATATGACCGAAATCCGGGAGCTGAACGCATCGCACAACCGTGAATTATCTTCCCTCCAAGTCAGGTTGCAGCACCTCTCCGCCCGATACCGCGAGCTGGAGAGCAACAACCGCCATATCATAGACAATCTGAAGCGCGAGAAAGACACGCTGCTTGCCCAGATGGAGGCGATGTTGCGGTTGCTCGGAGAGAAACTTGAAAAGGCAGTCCGCACTCTCATTCAGTTCGCAAGGGTGTTGGCTTACAAAACTTTCACACGCGAGCATAAGGAGGCGATTGTGTCATGGCTCGCACTCGACCGTGACGACCCGAAATCAAACGCCCATTTTGTCAAGATATTCGCACGACCGTTTCTGACCGACAAGGAATTTGACAAATGAAGCAAGGAGTTAGACCGTCTGATCTCCAATTTCCCTTCTGCTCTGGAGGAAATAAATCATACGCAGAGCAGAGGTTTTAGACGCTGAACTTAGATTCTTCCTTTTAACTGATTAGCCAAAGACCTTTTCAATACCGTAGGTAACACTATCACATACGACAATTCACGCCGGTTATTTCCTAAAAACTGTATTAGTCGATAATCTTCTTGTAAATATATGTCAAATAGTTTACATCTTCAGGATCCCAATCTTCATTATTGAACTGTGATACAAGAGTGAAACCATTTCGGCTATAATAATCGTGATTACATGACGAGTCGGTCCAAAGATAGATATTCTTATAGCCGTCAGCCTTGGCTTGTTTCATCAATCCGGCAAGTAAAATTTTACCACACCCTTTAACTGACGAAATGAAGAATGATAAGTACAAATCTTCATCGGCTTTCATGTATTTGTAAACTTTTGGTGAGGTATGTCCAAAATATGCTTTAACTGTCAACGCCTCTTTTTGCTGAGACTCGTTTAGTGTTGGCATATTGGCTTCAAGCCATTCGTTATATCCATTTTTTTGATGGATATTTCCGGCAAGAATAACGCCTACCAACTTACCGTCATCTACTATTTTCCAAGCATATTTCTCGCCAAACCACCCATAACGGATGATATATTCACACATCAACAGTCCAAAATCCCTACCGCCATTTTTTGCATGATCTATGCCCCAGACAGGGTAAGCCAATTCTGCCGCTTCTTTTATATCGGATTCAGTAAATTTTAATAATTCCATATCTGATTATTATCTTTGATTGAAATCCCAGTTATATAACCAAATCTCATCGTATAATCCACTCCTTTTGGATTTGCAGATGTTTTAGTGTGTGTCCTAAGAAAACTTGTTCCCCGACACATTTGAACCCTATTCTTCTATATAGTTTCTCTGCATTTGGATTTTCGTCGTCAACTGACAGTCCGACAACTTTATGTCCTGAAGAGAACGCTTTGTCGCACATCGCAGTTAACAGTTTGCAGCCAATACCACAACCTCTGAATTGAGGTAAAATGCCTATGGCGTCAAGATAAAACTCTCCTTCGCCTGTTTCAGCTCCGGATGCTTTAATTTCTGAATGATATTTGTTTATAACTGAAAAGGTTTTTTCTTTAAGTTGCTTAAGGCTGCCACCATCATATCCGATTATGGCTCCTGCCGGAATATTATCAATCGAAGCAATCAATGCGTTATGATAACTGAATTGAGTGCCGTCTGTCCTGATTATCTCATCCATTACAACCGGATAATCAGAGCCACAATATTTTATAGCCAAATCCTTACCGATCGCCATGACGATTGCTTCCGCTATCGTACCAGCATCTTCGGCAACAGCATCTCTTATCGTAATATTCATACATATATATATAGCATTGCCACAAGTGGCAATAAGGTTTATTCTGTACCGCAAAGTTACAAAAAAAATCTGACATCTCAGCGTATTAGCCTATATTTCAGAGATATTAAATCTTATTGTGACTATATGAATTATCCGATTGTAACTGCAAGATGTGTTTTTGTCGGACACTCACCCTCCGAAAACACCCTTGCAAGGGGAAATCCACCGGCCCGAAAATATTTGGAGACAGTTATTCGTTTTTCCGAAAAAGGCGATGGATTAACAAAATAAATTTGTAATTTTACGATGAATTAAAGACAGTTTGCAACGGTATTGTTCTTTCGCATACGTTCACAATCGGCAACGCTGTAATTCCAGATGCAAGACAATGGCTAATTTTTGGTTGAAGTAGTGATGACTTCCGTACAATCGTTATCTAACCGACTTTAAGCAACGGCAAACTAACGTCCGTTGACTGACAAGGCTAATCATGGGAACATTTTGGGAACAATCTCCCAAAAGTCTCAATCTTATAACGTGGCTTTCAGGATGATACGATTTTACCATGTGCCCCGTTCCAACATACATAAGACTTGTCTGCTCTTTCAAAACGGAAACGAAAAACAATCCCATGCAATCATAAACATCCTGATTTGCAGATAATTAGAAGAAAAGCCGCAAATAATAAGACAAAAGGTTACCTTTCACAGGAAAAAAAGTTACCTTTCGCAACTACAGGATGAAAGAAACGGAAATAAAGCAAAATGATATACATACAGAATACAGGACCGATATGCTTTCATCTATGTTGGACAGAGAAGTAAAAAACACATTTCCCACGCTTCACAGAAAATGCAAAACGTGGGAAATGAGCTAAACAAGCAGCATCTTTTCAGCGTACTGCGAAAGTTATCATGAAAAGAATCTTCATGGCGGGACTCAAAGAAAAGCCCATTGTTACTATCATAAAGACTCAAGCATACGCTTGATTACGACGGAGCAGGATATTTCGCGGTTTGCCGCCTCAGGAATAACAAGAGAGTTGGCAGACTCTATGACATCGTCAGTGACTATCAGTCCGCGACGCACAGGCAGACAATGCAGGAACTTACCATTGTTTGTCCACGACATGTGCTCCGTGTCAACAGTCCACGCCATATCCTTAGAAAGAATCTTACCGTAGTCTGCCGGCACGGTCACTCCCGGACAGGACCAGTTTTTCGCGTATATGAAGTCCGCCCCCTCGAATGCCTTGCGCTGGTCATATTCCACCGTGGCACGGCGCACCTCTCCTGTAGCAGGATTGGTATATTCCAGGAATTTGGGGTCAAGTTCATATCCGTGAGGGTGAGTGACCACGAGATCAACATCCGGCGCGGCAAGCATCCACTGTGCATAAGAGTTCGGCACAGCCTGCGGCAAGGCACGGCAGTGGGGTGCCCAGGTTAGTACAGCCTTCATTTTCTTATGATTGAAGTTAAAATTGTCAATACAGTGTCCGTTATCCTTAGCCCATGATTCCTCCATTGTTATCAAGTCAGCAAAAGCCTGAAGCGGATGAACTGTTGCCGTCTCCATGGCAAACACGGGTTTTCCGCTATACTTAAGGAACTGGTTAAGAACCGTTTCTGCATAGTCATACTCACGGTTGGAGAGTCCAGCGAAGGAGCGTACGCCAATCATGTCACAATAGCACGCCATGACAGGAATAGCTTCCAGCAGGTGTTCAGCCTTATCACCGTCCATGATAACCCCGCGCTCCGTCTCCAGCTTCCATGCTCCGGCGTTGACATCCAGTACAATGACATTCATGCCAAGGTTCATCGCCGCCTTCTGTGTTGACAAGCGTGTACGCAGTGAGTTATTGAAGAATATCATCATCAGGGTCTTGTTCTTGCCAAGATGCTGATACTTAAAACGGTCATTTTTAATTTCAAATGCCTCCTGCATAGCCTTCTGAAGGTCGCCGAGGTCTTGCGGATTTACGAAACTTCTCATATTAGAATAAGTATGTTAGTCGGTCAACAGCGTCAACCGGCATAATTTTCAGACTTTCTCATGCCGGCATCTGAATTTCCGGCAACAGCTCCATGGCTACGGCCTTATCTGCCCATCACCATCTATGAGCCATTTATAAGTCGTCATTTCCATCAGTGCCATCGGTCCACGCGGTCCGAGCTTCTGAGTGGATATTCCTATTTCCGCACCGAGTCCGAACTGTGCACCATCGGTGAACGATGTCGGCGCATTGACATACACGCACGCCGCGTCAACCTGTCTGCGGAACATCTCTGCCGTTTCCTTGTTTTCCGTCACTATGGCCTCCGAGTGTCCGGAGCTGTATTTGCGTATATGAGCCAAAGCCTCCTCCAGAGAATCAACAACCTTTATGCTCAGTTTATAGTCCATCCACTCCTTACCGTAAACCGAGGAGTCATCGTCAGCGCAAAGTATCGCCGAGTTAAGATATGCAGCGGCACGGCTGTCGGCATAGAAATGGACACGCCCCATCATCGGGGAGACAAGTTCTTTCAGATCTTCAAGGCGGCTGCCATGAACCAGGAGGCAGTCAAGGGCGTTGCAGACGGAGACACGCCGTGTCTTCGCATTATCCACTATGTTCTTCCCTTTTTCAAGGTCTCCCTCTTTGTCAAAATAAGTATGTACGACTCCCGCGCCAGTTTCTATTACCGGGACACGTGCATTATCACGGACAAACTCTATAAGTTTCTTTCCGCCACGTGGAATGCACAGGTCAACATACCCGACGGCATTGAGCATTTCCGCCGTTGCCTCGTGAGTGACAGGCAACATATTGATAATGTCCTGGTTAACGCCCTCTGCAGCCAGCACCATTTTTATAAGTGCCACTATTGCAAGATTGGAGTTCTCTGCGTCTTTACCTCCTTTCAGTACGCAGGCATTTCCTGATTTGAAGCATAGTGAAAATACATCAAAAGAGACATTCGGCCGCGCTTCATAAATCACACCGATGACACCGAAAGGCACGGAAATGCGCCGCAGGAAAAGTCCGTTTTCCAAGGTTCTTTCGTTGGTTATCTTACCCAACGGGGATTCCAGGCATGCGACATTGCGGATGTCTGCCGCAATACTCTCAAGGCGGCTCTGCGTAAGCCGCAGGCGGTCGTAGAGAGGATTGTCCGGCTCCATGTGTTCAAGGTCTCGGCAATTGGCATCAAGGAGCACACCGGCATTTGCCACAATAGCATCGGCAACGCGGTTGAGAATAGCGTTGCGCCGCTCATCATTTATGCCTGCAATAGAGTAGCTGGCATCTTTTGTTATCTGAAAAATTGGATTCATAAGTCTGGCAAATGCCTTTTTTTTGTATAAACTAATTTTCAACAGTTACTTAAAAGTCCTGATTAAGAAATCAAAGGGACAGCATGACCTCTGACAAAAGTACTACTTCTTCGGAATAAACTCCGTATGGACAACCTTTTCAGGACAAGTCAGCACATCGGGAAGAATGTTGTCACGGTTGCCGTTAGCTATCACGACGCGGATGCCTTCTTCTGCCACGGACTGCGCCGTATGGTACTTTGACTCCATCCCCCCACGTCCTGCAGAGCTTTTGGAACTCCTGATATATTTTTCTATGTTATCGTCCGGGCGTACGAGACGTATCACCTCAGAAGACGGGTCTGAGGGCTCACCCGTGTATATGCCGTCAATATTTGACAGCAGGACAAGAGTACGTGCGCCGGTCATCTTGGCAATAAGGCCGGACAGTTCGTCATTATCAGTAAACATAAGTTCTGTAACGCTCACTGTATCATTCTCATTGACAACCGGAATCACTCCATTATCAAGCATGACCTCCATACATGCACGCTGATTGTCGTACTGTTCTCCCTCCTCAAAATTCTCTTTCGTTGTAAGCACCTGGCCTATATGAATACCATATTCACGGAACAGGTCGTAATAATGATTGATAAGCTTCACCTGTCCTATTGCCGAGTAGAGCTGCCGCTGCTCAACAGAGTCAAGGACATATTCAACCTTCAGTTCACTGCGGCCGCATGCCACGGCACCTGAAGAGACGAGAATCACCTCATAACGGTGTTCCTTCAACCATGCCATCTGGTCGACAAGAGCTGACAGACGGGTTATGTCCAGCTTTCCTTTTGCGGTTGTGAGCACATTAGAGCCCACCTTAACAACAATTCTTTCCACTTTTTATGTATAAGCTAATGCTAACGTAGGGTATTATCAAAATGTATGGAATGACAGGTTATTTCATTCCGGCCTTCAGACAACGCACCACGGCAGAGGTAAGTCCCGCATGGTCAAGTTCGTTGAGTCCCTTTATTGTCAGTCCGCCAGGAGTGGTAACCTTGTCTATTGCCGCCTCCGGATGGAGTCCTGATTCGCGGAGCACTGTCACTGCCCCCAGCATCGTCTGCTGTGCAATCTGCTGTGCATTGGCAGGATACAGTCCGAGTTCTACCCCACCCTGCATCATTGCGTGGAGGAAGCGCATCACATAAGCGATGCCACAACCGGCAAGCATATTCCCTGCTGTCAGGGTTTTTACGTCACATACCTGAGCCTTTCCGAGGAGCGAGAAAAGGTTGCTTACCCTCTCCACCGTCTCCGCAGGCACATCATCCGCAGGTGAAATGAATGTCATGCTCTGCCGGTATTCCGCCGCAATATTCGGCATGGCATAAAGAATCTGTGCCGTACTTCCCGGCAGCATCTCCTTCAGATCCGCCGGAAGGATATTGGCAGCAACAGAAACAAGGATTTTTCCATCAAGACTTCCCGATTCCAAGATCCCGTCAATGACAGTCTTCACCATCCATGGCTTGACGGCAAGCACCACGATATCTGCTGATGCCACTGCTGCCGCATTGTCAAGCGTGCAGCTGAATTCTGAGAATTCGGCTGCTATTCTGTCAAGGGATTTCTGCGTATAAGCAGTAACCGTTATGTCAAGCTTCTCTCCGTTACGCTTTGCCCTCGCCCATCCTTTGGCAAGGGCGCCACCCATATTGCCGGCACCTATTACAGAAATTCTCATAACACAGCTTTAAGACGTTCCAGAAAATCGTCAGCATCCTTCTGCGTAATGCACAAAGGAGGCAACAGACGTATGACATTTGTTCCCGAGCAGCCGGTAAAGCAATGCTGTTCCTTTACCAACCTGGTGCGAGGCTCCTTGTAAGGAATGTCAAGTTCGATACCTATCATCAGGCCGCAACCGCGGACATCAGCAATATGCGGGTACTCTGCCTGCATTTCTTTAAGACGTTCCATTATATGGCAGCCCACCCGTTCCGCATTTTCCATAAGCTTTTCCTGCTCCATTACGTCAAGGACGGCAATGGCACCTGCACAGGCGAGATGATTTCCTCCAAAGGTTGTGCCGAGCTGACCGTAGACAGGCTTGAACTTCGGAGATATCAACACTCCTCCCATCGGGAAGCCGTTGCATATACCCTTAGCAACAGTTATTATGTCAGGAGCGTCTTCCGGACTGTCCATAAGCCACTGATGGGCAAAGAACTTGCCTGAGCGTCCGTATCCGCACTGTATCTCATCGCAGATAAGTACTGTATCGTATTTTGCGCAGAGCTTGCGAAGTCCCGCATAAAAATCCTTTGTCGCCATGCGGATGCCTCCTACGCCCTGTATGCACTCTATAATAACGGCACAGACATCTCCCTTCGCCAGCTCACGCTCCCAAGCGTCAAGCTCGTTCATTGGGAGATAAGTGACATGCCCGTTTGCATTTATCGGTGCAATGATTTTCGGATTATTTGTAGCCTCAACAGCAAGAGATGTTCTGCCGTGAAAGGCTTTTTCAAGGGAAAGCACGCGTGTTCTCCCATTGTAGAATGAAGCAAGCTTCAGCGCATTCTCGTTAGCTTCCGCACCGGAGTTTATGAGAAAGAGTTGATAGTCTTCATATCCACATGCCTCGCCAAGACGTTTTGCAAGCTTTTTCTGCAAAGGGTTCTGTACGGAATTTGAGTAAAAACCAAGTTTGGCGGCCTGATTTGCCACAGCTTCCACATAATGAGGATGGGCATGGCCTATGGAAATGACGGCATGACCGCCGTAAAGGTCCAGGTACTCCTCGCCTTTATCATCCCACACCCGGCATCCCTTGCCTTTTTCTATCGCTATATCGAAAAGAGGATAAACGTCAAATAGTATCATGATATGGTATTTTTACAGATTACAAGCCCTGTCTTCACGGGCATTTCCGGTTAAATATTATAACTTCGGGATATAATGGGACATACATAGCAAAAGGCAGGATAGTAGCCCCACCCTGCCTATATAGTCCATCAGAAAGCAGAGGCCTTCAGATTGAGTCCTGCCCGTTCGTCACATCCGAACATGATGTTCATATTCTGCACAGCCTGTCCCACAGCACCCTTGAGCAAGTTGTCTATCACTGAGGTTATAACAACCTTCCTGCCAAAGACATCAACATGGACTACAGCCTTGTTGGTATTTATAACCTGTTTCAAGTCAGGAGCCTTGTCCGAATAATGAGTAAAAGCACAATTCCTGAAGAATTCCTTATACATTGCCACGATGTCCTCAGGTTCAACAGCATCGTCAAGAGTGACGACCTCAGTACAGAATATACCGCGCGCAAAGTCTCCGCGGTACGGAATAAAGTCTATCGTTATGCCGGCTGTACAGAAGCCTTCGTCAAGAGTGTCAACAATCTTTGGCGCAGAGTCAGGACGCAGGTCGTTAAGCGTCTGACAAATCTCATGCAGATGCTGATGAGTGAAAAGCTTATATACGGAGAAATTATTGTTGCGCCAGGAAAAATGGGTCGTTGCGCCAGGTTTCTGACCAGCTCCGGTAGAACCTGTTATGGCATTGATGCTTACATCATGTGTGAGCAATCCTGCCTTGGCAAGTGGTAGAAGGCCTTCCTGAATACACGTTGCGAAGCATCCCGGGTTGGCAAGATGGCGGCAAGCTGCTATTTCTTCACGATAAAGTTCCGGGAGACCATATACATAATCATGGTCACCTTTTATACGGAAGTCCTGTGCAAGGTCAATTATTCTGACGCTTTCCGGAAGGGAATGTTCTTTCAGAAATGCCGCACTCTTTCCGTGACCGAAGCAGAAGAACACTACATCCACCTTGTCAAACGGCATTTCTGACGTGAACACAAGATCCGTGTCCCCCAAAAGTCCCTCATGGACATCGTACACTTTGTTGCCGGCGTTTGACTCCGAATTAGCAAATACAAGTTCCACCTCCGGGTGGTTAAGCAAGATGCGGATAAGTTCACCTCCGGTATAACCTGCCGCGCCGAGAACACCTACCTTTATCATCATTATGAAATATTACAAAAAGTCGGGGTGACCAGACTCGAACTGGCGACCACACGCCCCCCAGACGCGTACGCTAACCAACTGCGCCACACCCCGAAAAAGAGAAGAAAGTACAAACAGCCACATCCAATGGAGGGTAAACAAAATATGATTTTGAATGGAATGTCGGTACTCCAGGTCATTCTTAACGCTCCTCGTCAGGATGCGCAAGGTAGTAAGCACGAAGTGCTGTTGATGTCACCTTGATGAATCCTTTCGCATCTTCCGAAGACCACGCCTTTGCTGTCTCACCATATTCTCCGAGCTTGTTCTTTACAAGGTCGTTCGGCGATTCCGCACCGACAGTCTGGAAGCCAAGCGGGCGGAGTTCAAGTGTAACCTCTCCCGTCACATTACGCTGTGAAGAAGTGAGCATCGCCTCTATGTCCGGCATCACAGGCTCCAGATATTGTGACTCGTGGAGGAACATTCCGTACCAGTTGGAGACCTGATCCTTCCAGTATTGCTGCCACTTTGAGAGCGTATACTTCTCAAGGAAGCGGTGTGCACCTATAATGAGCATCGGGGCTGCGGCCTCAAAACCCACACGTCCCTTGATGCCTATGATAGTGTCACCGACGTGACAGTCACGTCCGATACCGTATGCCGCACCGATTTCCTCGACAGCCTGAATGGCGGCAATCTTATCTTCATATTTCTGTCCGTTTACGGAACAGAGCTCACCTTTCTCAAAACCAAGCTTGAGTATCTCAGGGCCTTCCTTTGTCACATGCTTAAGGTAAGCCTCCTCCGGGAGCCCCAGGGCGGAGTCAAGTATCTCTCCTCCACAGATGGAGGTGCCCCAGATGCCGACATTATACGAATATTTAAGCTTTGTAAAGTCAGCAAAATAGCCATTCTTGTTAAGATAGTCCACTTCCTCCTGACGTGAAAGATTTCGGTCACGGGTAAGAGTGATAATCTCAATGCCAGGGGCTTTCACAAGGAAAGTCATGTCAAAGCGTATCTGATCATTGCCTGCGCCGGTAGAACCGTGAGCAATGGCATCCGCGCCGATTTCCTTGGCATAGCGAGCGATGGCAAGTGCCTGGAAGATGCGTTCCGAACTGACAGATATAGGATAACAGTTGTTACGGAGGACATTGCCGTACACCATGTATTTCAATGACTTCTCGTAATATTCCCGGGTGACATCAAGCGTGACATACTTCACTGCACCGAGCTTATAGGCATTTTCTTCGTTGGCCTTCAGCTGTTCCTCTGAGAAGCCGCCCGTATTGGCACACGCGGCATAGACCTCACAGTCCATCTCCTTTGTGAGATACATCACATTATAACTTGTATCAAGGCCACCGGAAAAGGCAACCACAACTTTTTTCTTTGCCATAATATCTGTTTCCTTTCTTCTTATTCCCTGAAAGCCTGCCCTTAGAACGGGATACCTCTCAGCGTAAGAGTCTTTATCACATCCTGGAAGACTTCTATCGGAGTCGGTTCTCCCGTATGCTTCTCAGGGTCATAGAGCATTCCCGTACATATGCAGAACTTACGGTTCTTTGCCGTCAGGATGTCATGGTTTGTACAACCCTCGCATCCTCTCCAGAAAGCGTCATCGTCAGTCAACTGACTGAAACTGACCGGCACATAACCAAGCTGAGTGTTCATTTTCATTACTGCATCACCGCTTGTCAGGGAGAATATCTTCGCATGCGGCCATCTTACACGCGCAAGAGTGAACGTATAGTCCTTGATGCGCTTGGCTATTCCGAGACCGAGGTAATCAAAATGGACTATCAGTCCGGATGTGGTCACATAGGATTTGTTACCCCATGTCTCTATGTAGCTGAACCCTGCAAACTTATCGCCGCAAAGAGCAAGAATAGCTTTGCCTTCCCTCATCTTCGTAGCGACATACTCATGTGTACGCTCTGCGATACCGGTGCCACGCTTTCTCGCAGCGATACGTATTGTGTCAAGAATCGTGTCGACATATTTCTCATCGCCGGCATCAGCAACTTTTATTGTTATCTCTTCTTGCATCTTATTGTATATCCGGTATTATATATGACAGTGCATGGGTAGCGTCTTCAGGAGTCGCATCAGGAGCAAGCACCACAAAGATCGTGTCATCCCCCGCTATTGTCCCAAGCACAGAGTCAAGCCGTGCGTTGTCTATGTTGTAAGCAATACTCGAAGCGTATCCCGGGCGTGTCCTTATGACCCCCATGTTCCCTGAAAATTTCACGGAAAGGAAGCCTGACGTCATCAGCATTTCACGTGCAGTCATAGGCTTCTGTACACGTTTGTACATGGTCTCCGTAGGGAGTACATACATATACCTTCCGTCTGCCATGGCCGCCTTGGCGACTTTCAGCTGCTTCATGTCGCGGGACAGTGTCGCCTGCGTGATATGGATTCCTTCCTTACGCAAAGCGCGGAGCACCTCGTCCTGAGAGCACAGTTCCCGCGAAGAGAACAGTTTCCTCAATATATCAAGACGATTCTTTTTCAGTCCCATTTTGCATATTTATGTAATCCGAGTGCAAAATTACACATATTTATGCAAATATCCAAACGTTTCTCTGCATTTTTTACCGAAAACATGCAAAAATCTTTATTTCTTGCACAAACGGGGCCAAGCGTGCACCATTCCTGCTGTTTTAAAGTCCCGGTGCCACTCATTTGCTCTGCCATGAAAACAGACGGTGCAGAGCGGCTTCAGACTATCAACCGGAAGCCTGTGACATACGCCGACAAATATGTACGGGCGTCTGAAACAAATAACCTGAAACATGAAACCAGAAACCAGCCAATATGTATGGAATATCTGACAACAAAGGCATCCCACACCGAATCCAACGGCCCAAGACCTTATCTTAAGATATTGCGCCCCAGTTAACATTAGTTTTCCGCAGGTCATACAGACGTTTCCACAGAACTGCATATTCCGGCTTGTTGCACTCAGGGTCATTGTCTATCACCTGCTGTGCCGTCTCCCTTGCCAGTTGCACAAGCTGTCCGTCACGGGCGATATTGGCAATTTTCAGATCAAATGCCATGCCTGACTGCTGTGTGCCTTCCAGATCGCCAGGGCCACGGAGCTTCAAGTCCGCCTCAGCAATCCTGAATCCGTCATTGGTTTCACACATTATGTCAAGCCGGGTGCGTGTCTCCTTTGTCAGCTTATGTCCCGAAACAAGGATACAATACGACTGGTCGGCTCCTCGTCCGACACGCCCGCGAAGCTGATGCAGCTGAGACAGACCGAAACGCTGGGCTTCCATGATAACCATGACCGAAGCATTAGGCACATTGACACCTACTTCTATGACAGTGGTGGCCACGAGTATCTGCGTCTCGCCTTTCACGAAACGCAGCATCTCCTCCTCCTTCTCCGCCGGTTTCAGTTTGCCGTGGACCTTGCTTATTCTCATATCCGGGAAAATCCGGCACAATTTCGCATAGCCCTGTTCAAGGTCCTGCAGGTCCATCTTCTCACTTTCCTTTATCAATGGATAGACTATGTACACCTGCCTGCCGAGCTGTATCTGCTGCCGGATACTCTGATAGAGTGCCACAAGCTGATTGTCATACCTGTGCACCGTGTTCACTGGCTTGCGTCCGGGCGGCAGTTCATCAATGACGGAGACATCAAGGTCACCGTAAAGGGTCATGGCAAGGGTCCGCGGAATAGGTGTCGCTGTCATGACGAGTATATGCGGAACAGTTCCGGCAGACATTTCCGCCTCAGCAGAATTCCCCGCCGCCTTGCCCCACAGCTTGGCACGCTGGGCCACTCCGAAGCGGTGCTGTTCGTCAATCACGGCAAGTCCCAGACGCTGGAACACCACAGTGTCCTCTATGACTGCATGTGTTCCCACAACGATATTCACCTCTCCGGAGGCGATACCCTCAAGAACAGCCGTGCGTCTCTTGCCTTTCACCATTCCGGTAAGCAGTTCCACGCGGACGGACATTCCCTTGAGGAAATGCCTTATGGTCTCCAGATGCTGCTCGGCAAGAATTTCCGTAGGTGCCATGATGACAGCCTGATAGCCGTTCCCGACGGCAATGAGCATCGTAAGCAAAGCCACCAATGTCTTGCCGGAGCCTACGTCACCCTGAAGAAGCCGGTTCATCTGCCTGCCCGAGCACATATCGGCATGAATCTCCTTCACCACACGTTTCTGAGCGCCTGTCAGACTGAATTTAAGATTATTGTCATAGAAATAGCGGAACGGTTCACCTGCCTTTGTGAACCGGCAGCCACGGTAACGTTTCCTGCGGTCGCCAACATAGCGCATTATATTCAGCTGCACATAAAACAGTTCCTCAAACTTAAGGCGTTCCTGAGCCTTCCGCATCTCCGTATTGTTATGCGGATAGTGAATCCACCGCAGCGCCCGGTCTCTCGAAATGAGATGATTAGGCTCAGTGATATATGAAGGGAGTGTTTCCTCCGTCTCCGGCATTTTTGCAAGCAAGGCTTTCTGCAGCCGTTCCACGCCACGCGAGGAGAGACCGGCATTCTTCATGCGCTCCGTGGTGACATAATGAGGCTGCAGTCCCATGTCGCCGAGCACAAGAGTGTCAGCCTCATCAATGTCAGGATGAGAGAACTGATACCGTCCTTGGTAGATTGTCGGTTTGCCGAAGACAATATACTCCACACCAGGACGGTAGTTCTTATGTGCATAGTCCCCACCACGGAACCACACAAGGTCTACGAATCCCGTGCCGTCAGAGAAATGGGCGACATAACGTTTCTGCCTTTTGCCGGTATCATAGATTTCCCATGAGCGTATGGAGCCTTTTATCTGGACATACGGCATCTCGCCATCCATGCTCCTGATAGCATAAACATGGCTCCTGTCCACATATTTATATGGATAGTATTCAAGGAGGTCGCCGAAAGTCTCTATACCAAGTTCACGGCTGAGGATATCCTTCTTCTTCGGGCCTACTCCTGCAAGGTACTTTATGTCCTGGTCAAGAAAGTTGATAGTCGTGACGGTTTACGGTTATAAGTTATGATGCTCAGGCTGCAAGGCTTGGGCACAGGGACGCAAAAAGCGGAACAAGCGGAATCCGGACAAGTTCCTATCTCTTCAGCAGATTACGAAGATGCTTCACTCTCACTCCATAATTGAAACTCTGAGTACCGTTCAGGCCGGCATAGTTGACTGCCACCAATTCTCCTGCATGGTTCACCACGGGAGAGCCGCTGCTTCCGGGAAGAGCCGGGATGGAATACATCAGGCGGTCGTCGGTGCGCTGGCTTATAGTGCCCGTATTAAACTGTGACTTCACGCCCTCCTTTGTTATGGCAAGCGCAGGGCCGAGGTTGAATCCGGTCATGAAAAGCCTGCTGTTCTTATCCTCGCGCACCTCCTTTGTCACCTTGTCCATGAGCGAATATTCTTTCAGAGGGTCTTCCTCCGGTACGGCGAATATATATTTACCCTCCGGAGTGGCCTTTGATTTCAACTGTATAAGTGCGAGATCATGTTCATTGTCTGTCTTGGTAACGACACACGGTACAAAGTCACCGGCATTCGTAACGTGGGTGTTGTTATAGGCTATGCTCACCGTATTGTGATATTTTATCTCTGAATCCGTGGCGCGTATGTTGTCGATGGCATTGTAATATTCAAGACATTCATCACGCTCTGACTCTATTGCCTCACATATTGCCTTCACTCTGTAGAAATCCTCATAACTCACGTCATCACTGTAACGTGCGTACTGATAATACTGATTTGCCTGCCGGTATTTTTCCTCAAGTTCATAATACTTGGCAGAGAGGAGCGTCTTCAAAGCTTTCAGCACCTTGTCCACCGATTTGTTGACATCCTTGTCGGCAACGAGATTCGATACGACATGGGCATTGGTGACCATCTCGCCGTCAGCGGAGACAATGAATCCTGTACCGTAGGAGGTTGCCACCGCCACAGAATCCTTGTCCGTGGCAAGTCCCTGCAGATTGCCGCTGTCGTCAAAGCCTGAGAAATAGAGCGACTCTCCGTTTGAGAGTTCCACCTCGTAAAAGCTCTGATTCTGAACCAGTACCACTCCTGAGGCGGTTTCCGCCTCTATGTCTCCCTCGGCCTTATTGCCGCAGGAAACATTCAGCAACACTGTACAGACACATACAAGCCATAAACATTTCTTTCTCATAGTTATTACTCTTCGTTGGTTAGATACTTTTTTACAGGCTCCGGCGCGACACCTGACTGCCGTGGAGGCTGAGACTTACGGCCTCGGTCTCAAGGAACCACCTCCGGCGGGGCTGCGCCGCACGCCCTCCGCCATCGGGAGCAGGACTTCCTTCGAGGACAAAGGTACGAATATTTTCCCGATAAAACGACATCACGCAACACATAAAAATTACATTGCCGACGTATTTAACGGTATTTAACCCCTGACAGCCTGACAGAGGCCCGGCATGATTTCCGCCGTAATATGCCTGATGTGTTTTCTCCGGATTGAGGTGTGAGTTTTCTTATTTTTCATGTCTTTTCACAGGGAAAAACATGGGAGGAAAGTCATATTTCTGAGAAAAACGTGCGGTTTTTATACAAAAAAGAGCAAAAAAAACGCCATAGACCATGCAGCAAAAGGCTACAACACACACCGTAAACCGTCACGGTTTACATAGTAAACAGTAACCCTTTGCAAAACAAATCGTAACCTTTTGCTGACATAAAAGTCAGGAAAAACAATACAAAACGACATAACATGTTGATTGATAATCACATAAACAGCATCATAAAAATAGCGCGTTTTTGCATGATACAGGACTGACAGTCCGGATTTTTAAAATTCCACATACAGAGAATCCACTGAGTTTTCTTATTCCGGCAGAATCTTATGCACAGCCGCTGCATCACACATCACACCCAATCCCCCGGAAGAACTCGCGCATATCGTTGTTGAACCGCTCTTTGTCGAAACTCTTGCGTATTGCTATCGGGTATTTAAGGTTTTCAAGGTAATCAAGAACAGCGTGTGCTATGAAATTATAGCCTTCTTGTTTATTAGTGTAAGCAAAGGATTTATCCAAAGCTACACCACATTCAAATTCTTGAACTATGCGAACAGGATCACACATTTCTAATCCTCTGGGAGGATTAATTGTCTTATCACTATAATATTTTGGACGTCGCACCATATTCTTGTCTAAATCATGACAGATGCAAGTAAAATCTATAATGTAAGTTTTTACATGTTCTGAATATTCTTTTTCCTTAAAGAAAATCATTGCCAATTCACAAATACTATCGATGTCTTTTTCTTTTGTAGTAGACTGAATATCCATGCCCACAAAAAACATTGTAAATTTCAATTTCATAATACTATATTATCTAAATATTTTATTTCCGGGAGGCAATTCGCCATGCTTAAACACATATCCATAAATATACATTTTTTCCATAACTTTTATCTCCATTTGGTTGCCGTAATGTAATGGAACCATTTTTACAGAATTGGTTTCATAAAATTTATTTGTATACCTTTTCTCTCCTTGTATTGTTTCCCCATATTTCCACACATCTCCTGCATGAAGATATGTTCTCCCTTTTCGCACATCAGGATAATAGCCGTCTTTGGTTGCAACGAGAGCATAGGTAAAGCCTTGATTTGGTTGGAATTTCCTATTTCTGATACCTTCTATTTCTCTGTCTCTCTTTGCTACAAGCCGGGCATTGTCATACAGGAAGCAGACTGTTGCCGTACAATAAGCCAAAGGAATAAAAACATCATCAACCGCACCTATACCTGAAATGTCGTCAGACACTAACACTGAAGATACAGCTGAGGCATAGTAGAATGCCTGGAAGTTCCATGATGCCTCCGCTATAGCCTCGTCAACGGCAGGTGACGGGTCCATGGAATAGTTCCTTATTCCTCCGCCACCTCCGGCTACCGTGCTCCAATGGAAGTCGTATTGCCGTGCCGGCACCAGCGGCGGAAACAGCCACACCGGCAGAGATATAAGGCGTTGTCAGTGCCCCGGCAAAGCCAAAACATCCGCTCACTGCGGCAACGCCGACGAGACCTCCCGTAGCCATGCCAAAATAGGTTGATACGGACTTATAGTCCCATGCGAAGGGATTCAGCTCGCCATGATTGGATAACACACCGCCTATGTATACTCCGGCCGCAGCCGCTACGAACCACCAGAATTCGCCGTCCTTGTCCACATAGCACAGCGGATTGTTCATGGCGTAAGTGTAGCGGTTGAAGTTCTGCGGAAGTTCCGGATCCTGCACATTCGGGTCTGGTGAAAGGAATCGCCCGACCTCCGGGTCATAGAGTCTGGCGTTCATGTTTATCAGCCCGAAATAAGTGAGATGCTCATGTCCGGTGAATCCTCTACCGAGGAACAGCTCAGGCTCTTCTCCACGCTCATATACCTCAAAAGTATCAGGATTGCGCAAGCGTCCCCATGCGTCATAGCTCATTGTCCGGCTGCTGCCGTCAGGGGCTATGACGCACGTTATGCTGCCGATTACATCACGGACAATCTGATAGACTCCTTCTGAAGTCTCGTCCTTGACAAGCACGACGGGAGCATCATAATAGTCGCCGCAGAGATAAAGTTTCTCCGTAGCGGAAAAAGGTGTCTCGTCAAGTTCGTAGCATCCTCCCAGATAATGACGTGTCAGAAGGTTCGCTCCATGGTCGTAGACGGTCATCTTCACACGGTCATAGGAGGAATTGTATGTTATATATGCCTTGACATGATTTTCCTCTATTATTGAGGGACGTTGGAAAGAAGTGTAAGTGACATACTGGCTGCTTGGTATTTTTCCGGGACTTACGGTGTTGGCACCGGATATGGCATAAGGCTTGTCTGCCAATTTATATTCTAAAGAGCCGAAGTCGCTTTTTCCAGAATATTGCCCTTTGCATCATAGGTTATGGTGTTATCCCCAAATGACGTAAGCCTGTTGAGATTATCATAGGTAAACTCTTCAGTCTTTCCATTCCTCATATCGGTGCGTGACATGAGATTGGATGTGGCACTGTCAAAGACATAATTGAAAGCCTGATATGTATGTTCACCTTCATATACAGACCGTGATATCGGTAAACCGTAAGGAGTATAGTCATATTTGCGCGTGACCCCGCAAGTGTTGATGCCCGTCGGCAGTCCGAAAGCATTCTCACCTGTCAGTCTGTATATGCAGATAGAATCATTCAATCATGTTTCCGTCAGACGACCGTTTTCATAAATACGGTTCTCCGTAGCCAGTTTTCCAGACGGTGACGTGTAGGTTACGGAACTGATGTTCCCGTCAGCGTAAGCATATTCTTTAAGCAGCCATTTCTCATCTTCTCCGAATTCCACACATTTTGTTAACCGTCCGAAACTATCATGTGAATATAATTTCACCATCCCGTCAGATGACGTGATTCCTGTAAGTTCATTCTTGTCATTATAGTCGTACGATGTGGAGAACTCCTGATTACATGCCAGAACCAACCTGTTATAAGCGTCATACTCATGAGTGATGGTTTCGCCGTTGGCATTTTTCACCTGTGATAGATTGCCGGCATCATCGTATTCATAATTCGTTGTCCCTGAGCTTGGATCAGAAATGGCAGTCTGCCTTCGGTATTTGTCATACTCGAAGGTCGTTGTCACATTTTCCGGAGCAGTGATGGAATAAGGCTGTCCGTCAGCATAGAGGCCATATATTACAGTGCCGCTCGGGTCTGTCAAGGAAACCAGGTTCCCGAGAACATCATAGACACGTGTCGTCACTACGTCATTCTCAGCAACAGTAATTTTTGTGCCCTCGTAATCGTATGTCGTCTTCTTTCCGGTAGCCTCCCTTGCCGACACCATGCGGTTGTAATCGTCGTATGAATACGTGTTCCAGTATGAGGCACTGTTGCCAAAGAACGGGAGAGAGACCTTTTCCGGATTGCCATACGGGTCATAGAGCTTGTCAATTCTTCTTTCCTGTCCGTCAAACCGTACTTCCGCATTGCGCACCTCCCTGTTCAGCGCATCGTATACAACAGACGTTGCCGGCCTGTCTTGAAATTTGTTATGGAATAAAGCCCGTTGGTTGCCGAACGGTTCCATGCGAAATCTGTCGTTGCCGTTGTTCCGTCAGGATAAGAGACGCGTCTTTCACGTCCGAAAGAATCATACTCGTAAGTCGTTATGTTGTTTCTATGGTCTTTCAGGCTTGCAAGCCTGCCGGAACTGTCGTAGCCATATTCATTTGTCAGCCCCATGGGATTGGTGACTCTGGCTATACGTCCATAAGAATCATATTCATATAATGTCGTCAGACCGCCTCTGTCATTGTACGGCATTACCTTTTCTTTCAGAAGATTTCCATGGTTGTCATATTCATAGTGACATAATTTCACCTGATTCCCGTCTTTATAATAGACCTTTATCTGTGGCAAGCGCGCGTTATCCATCGGAATGAGCATGCACTCGCTGTATGAAGAGCCGTTATAGCTGAGGGTTACAGTCTGCTCAGTAAGGAATCCAAGATAATAACCATGCCCCACATAAGTCTCCTCTGTATATGTATTGACAGTCTTCTTCCGGGTATTGTCCGAATAGGCTATGTCCTCCTCTGTTGGGTAGCCATAGGAATCATACTTATACGAAGCAGTGGCGGAGGTCTTTTTCAGTAAGTCCTTTGTGACACGCTCTGTCAGCCGGACCTTTGCTATTCTGTCCGGCTGCACACTTACGGAATAAGTGTATGAGTTCTCCGAAACAGGCGAGACTTCGCTTTTCAGCAGGCAGAAACGGTAAGGCTCATAAGTCCTGACCGTGCTTTGTCCCCTCTTGTCATAGGACGTGACCTGCTCAAACCCGCGGAAGCCCAGTCCCTGACGATGGATTACGGCATTGTTGTAAGTAAAATAGCTCTTGTCTGCCTGTTCCCCGTTCATATATAGTTCCGATGAAGAGAGAACCGGCAGTGGCTCCATAATATTCACATAAGGGAACGTGGCACCATATCCTTTCGTATATAATATATAAGGTGTCGCGTCTTCATTGTCAGTCTGACCGGCATTAATCAAGGCATAGGAGTTCTTTTCAATGACTCCCAGACTGTTCACCATGCCCGTAACCATGGATTCCTTGTTGTCATTCCTTGAAAAAGAGTATCTGGTGACAATGCCTTTCTCCATGCTTACCAGCTGTGTGAAGCTGTTACGGGAATTGACATATGTCGGTATGAACACAGAATTTGAAGTCCGGCAGGGATAGTGCAAGGTATAAGACCCGACTCTGTTGTCCTTGGCGAGATATGTGGAGAATCCTGTTCCATGATACTTTATCATGTCTGTGACGCCGTCACTGTTTATATCCTGTATGAGGAATCCGGTGGTTTCACCGGTGTCATTCTTGGTCCCTGAGAATTCGGAACTCTCAAACTGGCCGTCACCTTTGGAGTTGTACACTGTCCACCAGTATTTGGATTTGGCGGGCGACAGCAGGATGTCCATCATGGCGTCTCCGTTAAACTCCCCGAGCAATACCTCACAGTTGGCATAGCCCGACTTTTTCAACCCTGTATAAGTCGCTGCTTTTTGCGGAACAAGAGTGTTGCCTGATGCGGAAAACGTGTATAAAGTCACCCCGTCTTCGTTAATTTGGCACAGGTCAGACTTCCCGTCACCGTCATAATCCATGACAAACAGTTTGTCGGAATTGTTGACGGCGGCCTGCGCGTCACTTTGCTGCACACCGACAAAGTCCACATTATAAGGAAGCACATGCCCCTGGTAGATAATCTTGTCATTATCCAAATCAAAGATATAGCACATGGAAGGCTTCCCTGTATCCCCGAAAGGCTGATGCACGGAGACTGCCATGACCTCCATTTTTCCGTCACCGTTGAAGTCTCCCGCATAGTAGAACTTCGGCTGGATGCTCTTCCCGCCGTCGGCATCAGTATATACTGTCGGGAAACTGTATGTCCTTGTGTAACGCCGTCGGAGCCCCGTAAACATGTCAGACCTGTAGACATTGAAAACAACCTTGTCGTTATCATTCTCTACATAATTGTTGATTTTAATGACATCCTCCTCCTGTTCCCCCTCCAAGTCTGCACAGATGATGTCCACAAAGCCGTACTCCGTGTACAGGTCAGGCATAGGAAAGGCCCAGTCGCCGTCAAGTCCCGCATACAGGAAGATTTTCTCATTTCCCGTATACATGTTGTCGAAACGGTTCTGGGAATGCCTGAACATGGTGGAATGGCGGTAATGCTTCCAATACGGGTTGAGGTTTGGCAGGGCTATCAGGCCGTCGGCCCCACTCCCGTAGTCAAACTTACCCTTCACAACCTTTATCATGCTTGGCTTTTCCGCCTCATACCATTCGGTAAGCTTGGTGGTTCTTGCGGTATAGTCCGGGGCAATCTCTCCTTTGCCGTAATAGAAAAGTAGAGGGTTGTATGATTTTCCTGAAGCCGTATAATCAACTCCCGTCAGAAACGTCCTGCCGTTCTGCTCCGAATATTGTAACGTGTAGGTCCCCAGTTCCGTAGAGCCAAGCCTGCATATCACGCTCTGCAACAGCTTTGAGTCATACACTTTCAGTCCGCCGGCAAAATGAAGTATCGGGTCCTGGCGTGATGTCTTATACTGAAATTCAACGGAGGCACCGTTGTATGAGATGCTTGAAATGGTATAATGATTGTCGGAAAACGAATATGAATAGGCTATTGTGTTGCCATTCAAGTCCGTGAGGGAGACAAGCGGGTAATATAACTGATTACGTGCGTTGTCAGCATATCCGAAAACACCTCTGTTGCCGTCAGGATAGAAAACGTCAAAATATCTGATTGTATTTCCTGAGAAATAACCTTTTGCCTTGATGTTTCCCTGCTCCGATTCATACAGTATATGGTCATTTCCTGCTCCCTTCCTTATCAGGCGGACACCGTCAAGCACGAAATTATCACTGTTGTCCATGACAATGCCCTGGGCAATTCCGTCATAATATACGGTCTTTCCGCAGCGTGAAATCATGGACAGGCCGGAGACAGACCAGTCGGTGCCCATGACGGAACTGCCCTGCCGGCTGTCGTATGCAAAGGACAGGCGGGGCTTGAAGCCTTTCATGCCCTGATATACGTCTATCGGTATCTCGTAAGTCTTTGCTCCCGCAGGCGATGTGCCGGAATTTATAGGTATCTCTCCCACCTCTTTCGACATGTCCAGATCTATTGAGCTTGGGACATGAGAGGCAACCATTGCTGATGGAGCGTCCTGTGGCAGCGTCTCCGTGCCTTTTGCAAAAGATGCGCTGTCGGCCTTATGTATTGTCACAGGAGAATACAATATGGAGCGGATGGAATCCTCATGATGCCTGTAGTCTTCTTCCGTCCACTTCGCAAATCTGTCGTCATTGTCGGGAAAAGCCCTGACATCGGTACGGGCAGCGGCCGGACTGATGCCGGCGCAATGAGCGTCAAGTGTTCCCAGAAGCAGGCAAATTGTCAGCAGTACTCCTGTGACAATATCCGGCTTATGTTTTCCAAAGGACATTCCGGACATCATTTCTTTACAACTTTCCATGTGCTTTCCTTACCATTTAATAAGAGGTAGAGCACGTAAACGCCATCCTGAAAAGAACTTATGTCCAGTTCTACAGAAGTAGAGGTCATGCCTGTTGAAAGAAGACGTTGCCCTGACATATCAAATATACTCAAAATACAATTGTCAGAAGAATCATATCCACGGACTTCTACTTTCAATATACCGCATGCCATATTCGGATAAATACTAATATTCTTTTCTGAAAGAACTTCAGAATAATATACTGTATCTTGCAGTTCGGGCAATGGTCTTGTCAATCTTGGCGGCTCTCGTTTAATACGGTTTCCCGCATTGTCATAACTAAAAATCAAGCTTTGAGAGAAAGAAGCACCGGGGAATATTACAAAAAAACAGGATGCCAAAACAATATTTTCATATAAGGGTTAAAGGTTATTAAGATGTTTAGATTTAGCGATGTTATACGTATAAAGGTACCTTTGTCACATTTTCCACAGGTGTAAAGGTACGAAAAACATATGAATCATGCAAGAATATATATGACGTTTTTTCCTTTGTATCAAGAATATTTTTGCCCGAACAACTCAAAGGCCATGTGGCAATAGAGAAATGGCGGGGTGTACATGTGAAAAGTATGCCGGAATATAAGCATCAACGTATGTCAACCGCATCTGCGGTTTTACAAGAGCAGACAAAAAGAGTATCAACATACAGGCTGTCTACTTATGTCAAAGGCCGATATACAGCGTGTACTTTACGGAAACGTCCATACCGAGCACCCGCTTCCATATTCCGCACAGTAAAGTCCGCAGTACTCCCTAATGTACCCACATATTATTTTGTTTCTGATGACAGTTATCGTACCTTTGCACTGCAAAACTGAACTTGCAATTCCTGAAACGTACAGCGCTCTTTGACATTATTACATTGTAAGCCATTCAATGCCTTCACTGATTATGTATTAGTATTGAGGAATACAAACAAGTATGGATGATGAATAAATATCAGCGCATGCCGGCCGAGTCTGCGGTTGGCATATACATCAGGAACCGGATATTCAGAAATCACCACCGCTAATTTTCCTGCCAAGTTGGAAATAGTTCTTATCAAAGCTACTTAATCAGTGGGGCAAGAGAGCACCTTTCATAAAGCCATCATTCTATTTCTTTTTCACCGCAAGCCTTGCAAACATAATATTTTCCTGACAATATTTAAATATCTTTGCAATCGTATTCCAAAACGAGCAGACAAATGATTGAAGAGAAAGGAAACAGCAATTTTATTGACTTCGGACTTACAGAGGATAATTCCAAAGGAATAATTAAAGTAATAGGTGGCGGCGACGGTTGTAACGCTGTCAACAATATGTACGACGAGGGAATAACAAAAGTCACTTTTGCGGCCTGCAACACAGACAGCAAACAACTTTTGCATGTCAGTGTACCGGTGTCGTCCCGCTTGTCGCAAAGACAGCTAAGGAAATGGGTATCCTCACGGTCGGTGTGGTAATAATTCCATTCTATTTTGATAAAAACCGCAAAATCAAGAATGCCTTGCCTGGTGTCATGGAGATGGAAAAGAATATTGGCACATTTCTTATTGTAAATAACGAGAGGCTTTGTGACGTCTATCCCGACTCCGAGATCTGTGTGAAGAAGGCGTTTAAGCGTGCCGGCAACGCCATATATAAGGGTTCTCAAGGATTTGGTATGAGAGCCCACGTAAACTTATGGAGCTTAAGAATACATAAACGTGACAACATATAAATAAAACGCATAAGAGTCCGATGTTTTTTCTATTCCATCGGACTCTTATTTTCATTTGTATTGCAATGCCGTCAGGCAGGTTTCTGAATTTCATTCAAAACGGATGATGACAGAACCGGTATATTGTGACTGGTCTGCCCAGAAAGCCTGTGCCGAAGGGCCGTTAAGGTCTGTGGTGTTTACCTTGTTACGAACTGAAGGAATAACTTTCAGCAAGGCAATCCCTGTCTCAGGGAGTGTATAGAGAATATGGTCACGTCCGTCACGTGGTGTATAAACTCCGATATAGTCCACTGCACCGGGACGGGCCTCTGGCTTTGCCTTTGCCGCAGGAGCGAACCCTCCGACAGGCTCAAGAGTTATATTACCATCAGCAGTATGGAGTGTCATCCATGAACAATTTGCGAAATATCCCTTGAACTCAGGATATTCAAATGTCTCTCCAGGAACAGGGTCGTTATATTCGTTTTTCCAATATCCGTACTGCGGACCGTGGAGACGGTTCTGCCAGACACGGTAAGGACCGTCGCCTACCCATTCCTTTGAAAGAACCTTGCTCTCCGGATATGCGAATGAGATGCCCATTTCGTCAACAACGCCACCAAAGGTATAGGCATAGTCAAGCTTGACTGAGCCGTCGGCAAGGAAAGTCCATTCGGCAGTTTCCAATGAACCGTGCTTGTATGATGCCTTTACATGGCCTTTCTCCGTATCAACGGTAAAGCCTGTGAAAGCTCCCTGATCCATATATGTGGTATACTGGGTCTTCTTCTTTTCTGCCTCCTTGTCGTCATGATTATAGAATCCGTCCTGTGAGCGGTCGGAACGCTTTGCGCAGATGAACGACGGACCTGCTATACCGAAATTTCCAGCCTTGACAAGTGAACCGTTCTTCTTTGAGAACACATATTCCTTACCTGCTGCTGTGACGGTAAGGCTGTAGTCATTCTCTGCAACAGAGATTGATGCCGCCTTGCTTTCAGCATAGGCTGCCGGAGTCTTGGCTGTGCTTGACTTCATTGACCATGTATAGAGTTCCTTGCCATAATTATCAATGACAGTGACCTCGAGTACATCAACATTGTCACGACGCGGAAGAGGGAGAATTCCCTGTGCGTGAGGCGCGATGTCCGGCCCTGCGAGCGTACCGCTTGCCACCACCTCTGGCTTTTTACTCTTATCGCCAGGTTGCGGCATGTTCTTATAGGCATACTTAAACTTACAGTCCTTCAGGTTAAGGAAGTCATACTGATTGTCAAGGTTAAGAACGGCATTGTCGAAAGCTGTCTCAAGGTTGGTGATCTGTACCGGACACCATATTTCCTTGATTGTATAGTAAGAGCCTTCTTTCTCGAAATGAGGACCGAGGATACCGTCTGCACCGTAGTTGCCGACATTATCAATCATGCCGTCCATGTCTACACGCTTCACCCCCTGGTCAGCAAAGTCCCACAGATAGCCACCGGCGCAACGCGGAGCCTTGCGCATCATCACCCAATAGTCATACAGTCCGGCACCATGGCCGCCGTCATAGAGACCATGAAGGAACTCCGTAGGCATGACGATCTCCGGTTCGCGGAGCAATGCCTGCGTCTCTCCCCATGAGCGATAGTGCTTTGTCTCCAGTCCGTGTTCGTTTGCCCAAGGATAGACAACAGTACGTTTCTGCAAGTCAAACTGATGGAAAACCGGGTCAAGTTCCATATTGAAACCACCCTCATTGCCGTTGCTCCAGAAGATTACGGAAGGATGATTATGGTCACGCTTAACCATAGCCTCAACAAGTTTGGAACCGTTTATGGTGTTATGGTACCAATGCCAGCCGGGCTGTTCATCCATGACATAAAGGCCGATGGAGTCGCAAGCGTCATAGAACTCCGGATCGGCTGGAGCATGTGAGAGACGCACGGCATTCATGTTCATGGACTTTATCAGCTCTACATCCTCAATATTCTTTGCCTTAGAGAGAGTTCTGCCACTCTCAGGACGGAAAGAATTTCGGTTTACACCCTTCATCATGACTTTCTGACCGTTAATATACACACCGTCATGTTCACGTACCTCCACCGTGCGGAAACCGAATTTCTGCTTTTCCTTGTGAAGGAAGGCGTTACCCTGAGACAGTGTGAAGACAGCCTCATAACGGTTTGGGGTTTCTGCTGACCATGGTTTAATGTCATTCACATTAAAATCAAACTCAGCAAAGTCCGATGAGCGCGTCGTCTCGGAGGCTGTGGCGACAATCTTGCCGGTCTTCAGTTCCCTTATTTCCACACTTACCATTGTGTTTTCCAAAGCATGATTAAGATATGCCTTGCAATGGAAACGTCCGTCATGGCGTGCGTCTATCGCCACACGCTCAATATTATGAGCAGGCTTGGCAACGAGGTAAACCGGGCGGATGATACCGCCGAAGTTCCAGTAATCAGCACGGCGTTCAGCCATATTGACGGCATCCTCCTCCGATTCCTTGTTGACAGTGACCTCTATACGGTTCTTTTTCTTTCCGAAGAACACACGATCGGAGACATCATAGTAGAAAGGAGAAAAACCTCCCTTATGCTTGGAACCGGCTTTTCTGCCGTTTATCTCACAGTAAGTATCCGTCATTGATGCCTCAAAGCAAAGAAGTATCTGCTTCCCCTCCCAGCTTGCAGGCAACTGAAACTCATACTTGTACTTACCTGTTTCTGTGGCAATGCCCGCAGGATGCGGCTTGCCATAAAACTTCATACCATACTGATAGGTTCCGAAGCCCTGCAGTTCCCAGCAGGAAGGCACACCAATCTTTGTCCATTTTCCGCTGTTTCTGCCGTCCGTACACATGAAATCCCATTGCTTCATGTCGTCACATCCGTGACCGGAGATATAGATTCGCTGTGTCTCTATGTTCTGTGCGGAACATGGAGCGAGGCAACAGGCAGAGAATAAAAATAACAGTGATGTCAGTCGTCTCATATTTTTTCTTAAGGTTTTTTGAGTTATCTGTTGTTGGTTTGAGATTATAGTGATGGGTATTTTGACTAAATTATCGTTTAAGATTTGTCATCATCATTTCCTTAGGCTCTATCGTAACCCGCGACTCGTCCAATTTTGAGCGGTCAAGATTGAACACATCAATAAAGAAATCATAGTTTGCCGTGCGTTTGTTCGGACCGAAATCATGACGTTCTTTCGGCAAATGGACATTGCGCACAGCATCTTTCTTACCGTAGAAGCCCCAAATACGCTGCAGGTAAGGGTACTCCAGTTCCGGTACAGAAGCAGTCCAATCACCACCATCGCTGACGACCAATACAGGATTTGGTGCGAACATGGCAAGGATTTCCGGATTACACGTACCTCCGGCGGACAGCTGTATCGGCTTTCCGCTTTCACATGGACAGCCGCCGTCAAAATGAGAAGCGAGGTTCACTGTCGGTGCTGCTGCCGTAAAACGGCTGTCAAGAGCAGTCAGGAGCACAGTATGCGTACCGCCGCCTGAGCCACCGTTTGCACCGATGCGTGTCATGTCAATCTGCTTCCCGCGGTTCTCTATCATCCAGTTGAGCAGCACAAGACCGTTCAGTGCCTGTATGACGTGAGCGCGGTCAACATTATGCTTAGGATATTCTTCCTCCGACTCACCCCATGCGTAGAGGTCAAAGTCGACACAGATGGCACCCATGCGGGCAAGAGTTCCCAGACGCTGTTGCTGATCCTTACGGTAACGGCCGTCATAGAAATGACCTCCAGGACAAATAATCAGCGCGTGCTTGCCCTTTGACGCCGGTGTATATATGCTTCCGAAGACATGCTCGCCGGGCAGTGTCTCTATACATATATTTTGTACGGTATAGCCGTCATACTTGCGGACCTTTGAGAGAACAGCCTTCCTGCCTTTCACGCAAGAGTCAAGATACTCGTCTATCTGCAGGCGCTGACGCAATTCGCGGCGCAAAGTGTCACGGCGTGCCTCCCACTCTGTCTTGTTTTCATACAGTGACGAGAGCCATGTAAGCATTTTCTGTCCGTCCTCCGTATGGCGGCGCATATACTCGTAGGGCTTTATCTTATAACTGTTGCCGGACTGCTTCCACCAGTTAAAGTCAAAATACTTACATATATTGTCAAGAGTCTCCTCGATTGAATATGGACGGATACGGAAATCGGCATGCGGAAGCCGTTTGCCAACCGTATCGACATTATATTTGAAGCGGACATTGAAACGCTGTTCTACATCTCTCATCACATCACTCAGCGCACGGTCCGTCTGTGCCACGCAAGCTAATACCGACGATGCGAAAAGGAATAATGCGGAAATTATTTTTTTACTCATATCTAACTAAAATTAATTATGTTGCCTATTGCATACGTATATTGCAGAAAACATCCGCATGTTTATGTATTATGCCAAAGAAAGAAGTTTCCGGCAAGACATAGGCTCCAATATTTTGGGTAAATCATTCATTGGGATCAATGTACTTACACGTCATGCCTTTCGGAACAGAATAGTCTGCCACAATCTTTCCGGAAGCATCACGGTGCCATTCAATAGCAACCTTTCCCAACGGAGTTTCTGTACTTGCCTTCACCCAGTGAATGTCTTTCACCGGCTGCGGACGGAATACGACCTCATTGCCATTAATGTTGATTCCCGCCAAAGACGTAAAATGGAAACCGTCAATGTGCCCCATCATGAAATGGTTCATAGACGACCCGTGTGCAGGATCCCACTGTTCAGTGAGCGTTGTCATACCCTGCTTTATCTGGAAACCATATCCTGGGACATCATCATGATTGAGCATCTTATAGAGAAGTTCCTGCAGGTTTTCCTCACAGAGCACCTCAAAGAGATAGCGGTTGCCTATATCGCCTGTAGAGAGACGGTCATTATGACGGTGGATATCAGCAACCAGCGAGTCAAGCACCGCCTGTCTGTCCGCCTCAGGGCAGAGATGAAGGTTAAGAGCTATAGCCAAAGCTGTTTGGGATGTATGCAGAGGATTCTTTCCGTTGTCACCATTATAAAATTCTTTCTGCCACGCTTCCTTTATATAGGATGCACGTTTGGAAAGCATAGCCCCATCATCTTTCTTGCCAAGCAATGCCGCCGTCCGGCTCATCATGTCTGTCCAGCGGTAGTAATGAGCGGTTGAAACGAGCGGAACGGAGGTGTTATGAGAAAATCCAGAACGAAAATCACCATAGTCGTACCAGTCTCCGAGTCCCTGCTTCAGTATGCCACAGGAGTCTATCGTGTTAAGATAATTGACGTAGGCGAGCATCTTGTCATAATATTCCCTCAGCAATGAGTCGTCATCATAATACTGCTTGTACATCCAAGGCATCATGATGAACGTCCCGCCCCACTCCGGAGACTCGGCAAACGCATCCATTCCCGGACCACGGAAAAGAACATATTCCGGCGCTGTGGTAGGGATTGCCCCGTCAGGATGCTGTGCATCGGCAATATTCTGCATTGTCTGACGTGCGAAACCTGTAAGATCATAGTTCATGAACAGTCCTATGCCGTTGAGCCAATCTTGTTCAAGCCATCCAAGTTTCTCACGGTGAGGGCAGTCAGTGAACACACTCTGCATATTTGAGCGCACGGCGCGGTCAATAAGTTCGTGGGTTCTGTTTACCAAAGGGTTACTGCACTCAAACGTTGAGACCTTGCGCGCAGAGTTGTAGACGAAGCACGAATTAACAGACTTTATAACAGGAAGTCCGTCAGGATTAGGTTCTCCGTCCATTACTGCCCCTTCTACTTGTATGTATCTGAAACCGTAATATGAGAAGCGCGGACGATAATGTTCTGCTTCCCTGCCACCTTTCAGCGTATAACTATAATAATGCTGACGTCCTGTCTGACGCTGATTGCACGCACCTTCGGGAGTAAGAGTCTCTGAGACATACAACCTGACCTCCTGACCGGCGTTTCCCTGAACGGAAATCTCCGGAACTCCGGCAAGGTTCTGCCCCATATCAAGCACGAAAGTTCCTTTCGGCAATTCATGTTTCGTAAGTTTCACCGCACCGGCACGTTCCTCATCGGAAAGATACTTCACGCTCTTCGGCGAGAAACGCTCCATAACCTTTACCGGCGGTGCCATACGTTCGCGCAGCACGCCTTTAGGACCTTCCTGAATCACCACACTCTTCCATTTCCTGGCGACGCGCGCGTCATAGTCCTCACCGCCATAGATGCTGTTGAAAGTAATTTCAGAAGGTGACCACTGCCATGTCTTGTCAGTTACAATATTCTCCTCGGTACCATCAGTATATATAAGGTGCAGGCGAAGCTTGAGTGTCGGCGGTCCGAAACTTATCCTGAGTTTTGTATATCTTCCTCCCTGTTCGTTATAGAATCCGTTGCCAAGAAGCACCTCTATGCGTGTCTTCTTCTTGAAGTCACGTCCGGAAAGGTCATACTTATTGTAGAACACCGACTTGTCATAGTCGCTCCAAAGCGGCGTGAACTCATAGTCGTCTATGCGGTTACCGTCGATACGCACCTCGCTGAATCCAAGTCCGCAGACATACATTACAGCCTCCCTGACCTTCTTCTTCACAGTGAAAGTCTTTGCCACATATATGGAGCGACGCGACAGAGGGTCAGCCGCTTCCCACAGAGGGAGGGCATCCTTCAATGCCTTTCCCGTATAGATTCTTCCTTCAGGAGTGTGAGCATCAGCCTTTGTTATGGCTCCCACCCATTCGGCACAGGAGAAAACATCCTGTGCCTTGGCCATGGAAAAGCCGGAAAGCAAGGCCATGAAGACCACCGTCCGTGCCACAGAGGGCAAGAGGGAGCTGAGGATTGAAAAACGTTCTGTCATAACTGTCATCTTTATTCTTCAGAAACTTTAATTTTCTTATCAGTCCAACTTACAGGTTATCCTTGACATTCCCTCGGCAGAAGCCTTCTTGACACCGTCCACAAAGACCATGAGTCCCTTGCCCTGATGGTAGCGCCGGCCGTCCTTGTCGTAAAGGATTGTTATGTCATGACCGTGGTAGCGCACATTGTCAAGGCAGAAATAGGTCCATTTATCTTCAGGAATGAGCGGATTGACAACGATGCTGTTGTCAGCCTGTGGCTGCAGGCCGCAGATGCCGGTGATAAGAATATCGTTGAAAGTAGAATGGTTGTAGTAGCGCGAACGCTCCTGATCGCCTTTCAGCCAGTAGCCGGTCACCTCGTCCTGATACTCTCCTATGTATGGTTTCCCGCGCATGTGCTGGGCCTGAACATATTTCTCCATCTGCGTGAAGAACGCGTCTTTCAGTTCCGCACCGGGCTGCGCCTGTCCGTCATTGAGGAAATTGACAAGGCCGGTAAGTGTCTGTGATGTGGCGAAAGGCCATATTGCGCCGTCCCATTCACATTTGCCCACACCGTGGGTACGGAAAGCCGGATGACGGCGTTCCGCAGTTGTCAGACCGTAAGGAGCATTGAAACCCTGCTCATCGGCAACCTGCTGCCATGCCACCCCATACTTGCCGTTGTCCATAGGCATCTTCACATACCACGGCATGTAGCCTATAGCCTCACGGACACCGGCGAGAGAATCACCGGTATGTGTCTCAAAGAAGCTGTCCTTCACGCTCCAGAGATTGTCAAGGACAAGTTTGCGCAGGGCCTCCGCACGGCTGTTATATTCATCAGCCGTAGCCTTGTCGCCGGCAAGAGCGGCAATATTTGCAAGGGCAATGTCATTACCGTACATGTAAGCGTTTACTGAAGGACGCATGAACTGCTGCGTACGTGAGCCGGAAACAGTCTCCTCCATGGCATCACGGACATCACTCTGCCAGAACATGCCGTCAATGCCCTTTGCGTTGCGCTTTCTTATCTTTCCGTAGCCCGCCTTCTTTGCAGGGAAAGGCATATCGGGGCGGAACTGATTCCAGTGATACCAGTCGTCAACCTCCCATTTCACGGAAGGCAGGACAGACACCGCCCAGTCCTTACGGCCGTCAACAAGATAGCGCTGCCAGATGCTGTAAGGAATCCAGGAGGAGTACGCCGTGAGCTTTGCCATAGGCTTTCCGTCGTTGCCCTTATACCATGTGTTGATAATCTGGTCAAGATATTCCGGATTGCGGAGCCACCTCGACTCATGTATATGGTGTCCCACGCCGGAAGAGATGAGTTTCCATTTGTCGGCATAGTTGCGCTGCACGAGGAACTCCGTCATAGCCCAGCCCACGGGAGTCTTCTCAATATGCTTGCGGAGAGTCCACCAGCGGTACCAGTACATCTCCTCGAAAGACTTCTGCGAGCACTCGAACGCCGGGCAGTTGTCGCGCATCCACTGCCATGCCTCACTGTTAGGAATGGCCTGCACGATATTCTCGTCCTCCATATTGTTGAAATAATCAACATAGCCTTTGTAGTCATTGTAGTCAAGAACGGCCGGAGTTCCGGCTGTTGCAGGCGTACCGTCATTCTCTATGGCATAGGTCTTGAAGTTTGCTATGCGGTATTCCGCGAGTCTGTCCTGCTCACCTGCGTCAGGCAGAATGCCGTCCCAGTCGGCAGGAGTGTCCACGGTAGGGTATGTGCGCTGTACACCTGTGCGGAACATTACGCGTTCAACGCTCCCCACAGGGGCAAAGAGAACGCGCGTGGCGGTTTTCTTTCCATCGACATACACTGTGGACATACGTGCCTCGACATTTATTTCAACACGGACATGATATTCCTTTCCCGGCTCATAGCTGATACACTTGCCGTAGCGTGCGCCCCCCTTGCTGCGGAGTTCGCCGCCGTCAGTCAGTTCAAGGCGTGCGCATGCAGTGCCCTGATTGTCAAGGAACTCTATCTGAAGCCACCCGTAGTCGTTCTGCGAAGCCTTCAGGTCAAACTCCACGGCAAGTTTCTTCGTAGCCGGAATTTTCCTTTCCACGCGGCAGTAGTCGAACTTGTCCTTGTCCGAGAGAGTCATCCATTTGCCGTCAAGGCTGACCGGAGCCTCTATCGGAGAATATATGTTCCATGACGTAAGGCCGGCAAGGGTATTGCATTTCGTAAAGTCGTCGTCGGCATGTGCCGTGGCATCAATCTGCACAGGGACAGGAATGCGTGCCACCCACATATCCTCCTTGTTCATGGAATATGATACCCAGAGATCTCCGTCAGCTGGTTCACCGTTGCCTTCCTGTATGCCGCGGACATACTGCGGGCCGAACGACTTATAGTTTCCTCCGTAGCGCATCGGCGGAATCTCGCCGGTCACAAGGTTTAGGGTGGTGTAGTTGAGGCCGTCGGCAGAGAGGGATATTGCCAGAGGCCAGCGGAATTCCGACGGGTTATATATTGTGGCGTAAGTGCCGTCGGAGAGACGCTGTCCCCAAATCTTGGCATTGCTGTTGACGAAGCCCTTGGCGCGCCCGATAGGCTGCGACCAAGTGTTGCCCCCATCGGTGGAGATACTGCTCAGGGCATGCTTCCAAAGAGCAACAATCCTACCATCAGGAAGAGTGTAGTCGTTATATGCTTTATAAGGCTTGTCAAGCGGAATGAGTTTCTCTCCTCTGTCGGCCTCCTCCACCCACTGCATGCGGATGCGAGGATTGGCATAAATTTCCTCCACCGCCTTACGCAGATGCTTATCTCCCTTGCGGTAGTTCGGGAAGTCTGTGTTCTTCTCGGTGAAATCATGGTTATAGTACATGAAGTATATCTTGCCCATGCTTCCGTCCTCCTTTATCTCACGGATGACACGTCCTATTCCGTTTCCATCATTGTTATGATCTTTCTTGGAAAGGCAGACGCCATAGGAGCCAAGGGCATACAGACGGTTCTCGGAAGAGACATACCATCCCATGCGCTGGTGCATCACTGCCTTGAGGTTGTGCGCCGCCCCCTCTACACCTTTTTTTGTAAAACCTTCCGGCACGTCATACTCAGGGAAAAGCATCTCGGGCACCGACCATGAATAGCCGTCCTTGGAGCTTTGGACGAGTGTATGCGACGGCGGCACCTGCTCATCCTTAGGGTCACAGAGATAATGAACGTAGAACTTTCCTTTCCAGTATGCCATCATCGGCTGGTGGTTATATGTCCATCCGAAGCCGTTTTCCGCACTCGGATGCTCACGGTTGGCACGCAATATCTGAATGTTATGCACCCCAACGACTGGTGACAGCTGTCCGTCATGATGATTGGGATTGCTCAGCTGTGTTCCACTGTAATACACCTGCGCAGCGGCTCCCTGGACACAGAACACGGAACACATACACAACGCCGCCTTCACCATAGAGGCGGTAATCGGTAATTTGATGTTACTCATTTTATTATCTGTTAGTTTGATATTTTACACACATAAGGTAATGATGTTTGGCAAAGGTACGAATTATTTTCCAAGATTAAACGGACATAAACCTAAAAATATGTTAACACGTACGCTAAATTACACGTTTTGTGCATTTATGACTGGTTTGCCGATTATGCGGCTATGGAATATGGCATAAGAAATCAGGATCAAAGCCACCGGCCACCGCAAGACTTTTGTATTCAATCTCACTTCCGAACCGGCAAGGATGCCAAGGATATCAAGACATCATATTCAAAGCATCTACTCAGGCTATGATCCCACAGCAACCGTTCCAAACAGCATCAGGCTGCCCCTGGCCATCTGCCGCATATTGAAAAAACGCATTGTGTGCAAATTAATTCAAGACGCAGTATCCCGACAAGAAAGGAAAAGCCACAAACTCTGATTATGACCAAGACTATTCACGGAATCCTCAGCACATAGCTGTCATGGATTTGAGGTTGCAACTATTTTTCCAACATTTAATTCCTCAGGATAATTACAAATATGATAATAAGGCAGACAAGTTCCTTCACAGGAGTTTGTCTGCCTTTTTCTATTGTATGAATATACCATGTACGGCATTACGAGATAAAGAGTGCCTGACAATAAACCAACCATATTCTCTGTGATTGCCAGGCTTATCAAGTTACAAGTAACTGTTGGAAATTAGTTTATACTAAAAACGCAGTTGTTTTTCAGGCGGTTAGTGTACGGAGCCGAAGGAGCAATGCGGGCATTGTGACTGAATGACAAGCACTGACTGACAAAAAAGAACGTTTTCGTTAAGCCGGATGAGCAGAACGAAACTCGTTTCAGTTATGCCATGGCGAGAAAAGGTAGAATGAAATTCAACAAGTTTTAGTGAGAAAACATTATATTGTAAAATAATTATCAATAGTTACTTATCCATACATTCTTTCGTCAGACGGCGGGTTTCTGATTATCATCTCCGCAGCCTTCAGTATTTTTAATATACCAGCATTCTATTTCCACCATACACCCCTGCTATCACGCGGCTTTTACCTGTCATGTCAGCAGCAAGGATGACCAAGCACTTGCAGAGGACTTTTATCAAAGAATAAATGCTAAAGCCCGACCAGACACTTACAGACAATGAAGCAATACATATTTAATCACATGAAAGCTAAAAACTTCGGAAAATTGTTTCACAATAAAAAAAAAATCAGTAACTTTGTACTCGGTAAGTCTGCACTCCGCAAACACGGCATGTACGTTTTCCTGATGCCCGTTTGCATTTCCGCCGGCATCAACCTCTATCAAACTATCCACACCATCACAAGTGAAGATTACACTCATCACCTGCACATACAACGCGGAGCGCGTATTGCAGAGGACTCTCGACAGCGTCCTCAGGCAACCATATGCCGACATCGAGCATATCATTATTGACGGTGCAAGTTCCGACAACACTGTCGTACTGGCCGAGAAATACAAGGAGCATAGCGACAGGCTGGGAAACGGACATTCCGTGGCAATACAAAGCGAGCCGGACAAGGGACTTTACGATGCCATGAACAAGGGCATAAGCAAAGCCACAGGAGAATACCTGTGCTTCCTTAATGCCGGAGACATGCTGACAGACAATGCCCTTGAGGGGTTTCCGCAAGGACACTGCGTTGTGTACGGAGAGACTGACATCGTGGACGAGGACGGCAATTTCCTGCGCCACAGACGGCTTCAGGCTCCCGAGAGACTGTCATGGCGATCATTCAAAAACGGCATGCTTGTATGCCATCAGGCATTCTACGCCAGCACGATACTGGCGAAAGCAACGCCGTACGACCTGAGATACAGGATTTCCGGTGACGTAGACTGGTGCATACGCATAATGAAAGAGGGCGAGAAGCATGGCATGCAAACGTACAACACGCACCGTGTGCTGTGCCGGTACCTTGCGGGAGGCATGAGCATCAAGAACCACCGCGCATCACTTTTGGAACGTTTCCGCACAATGAGGGAGCATTACGGCATTTTAACCACCGTGACCATGCACCTTTGGTTTGTAATAAGAGGCATGCTTAAGAAATGATTGCAGAGGAAAGGAAAATACAAAGACTTTTCAGAAAAGGATGCGCCGAATACCGTCTCCTTGAGGACGGCGACAGAATACTCATTGCACTCTCGGGCGGAAAGGACTCCCTTGAACTAGCAAGACTCCTTGCCGGCCAGCAGAAGATATACAAGCCGCGTATCCGGGTGGAGGCTGCACATGTCGTAATGGACAATATTCCTTATGAGACAGACCGCAGTTACATCAAGAGCTTCTGCAACAGTCTCGGCATAAAGCTGCATATCCTCCATGCCCGATTTGAGGAAAGGGAGGATTCAAGGAAACCGCGGTGCTTCCTGTGCTCATGGACAAGGAGGAAGACACTTTTCGGTTTCGCCACAGCCAACGGCTTTAATAAGGTAGCATTAGGACATCATCAGGACGACATCCTTGTCACATTGCTGATGAACATGACTTTTGAAGGCTCCATGCAGACAATGCCGCCACGGCTGGAGATGGAACATTTCCCCTTGACCGTCATCCGCCCGCTGTGCCTTGTGCCGGAACATCTTGTCAAGACCGTGGCCGAGACGGAGGGCTTTGAGAAACAGAAGACGGCATGTCCTTACGAGCAGGTGACACGAAGACAGAGCATGACGGAGATGTTCCGCAAACTTGAAGAACTGAATCCCGAGGCCCGGTACAGCCTTTGGAACTCCATGCGCAACATCCACAATGAGCTTCTGCCATGATTCTCTTTACCGGATGATTGCAGAGAAGTGACGGCACGTATTGCAAATGACAAAGACGAAGGCAACGGCACGACATGACACTCTTGAAAGAATAATCCAAAAACCAACATCAATACATATATGAAATACAACTTTGATGAAATTGTCCCGCGTGAAGGGACAGACAGTTTCAAGCTGAACCGTGTAGAAGAAATATGCGGAAAGACTGATGTGCTGCCGATGTGGGTGGCAGACATGGACTTCCGTACTCCGCCTTTTATAATCAAAGCCCTGGAGAAGCGTATCCACCAGGGGGTGCTTGGATATACATGCACCAATGACTGCTACTATGATTCCATCTGCCGGTGGTGTAAAAAGCAGTATGGCATGGAGGTGAAGCCTGAGATGGTGAACTATATTCCGGGAGTTGTCGCCGGCATACTTCTCGCCGTTCAGGCATTCACGGAAAAGGGCGACAGCATTCTCATACAGCAGCCCGTCTACCATCCTTTCCGCCTTGTACCTGAGGCCGCAGGAAGGAAGGTGGTCATGTCACCGCTGCGAAGGACTGAAGAGAACTTCGAAATGGACTTCGACCGTTTGCGCAAGGACATCAAGGGTTGCAGGATGATGATTCTCTGCAATCCTCATAACCCTGCCGGAATATGCTGGTCCAAGGAAGATTTGCAGACCGTGGCGCATATATGCGCCGAAGAGGGTGTCCTCGTTGTCAGTGATGAGATTCACTGCGACATGGTACTATACGGAAGGAAGCATATTCCTTTCGCCACCGTCAGTGAGGAGGCACGCATGAACAGCATTACGCTGCAGGCCCCGACAAAGGTGTTCAACATGCCGGGCGTGGTGGCTTCACAGGCTATCGTGTTCAATCCTGAAATCAGAGAAAAGTATTTCGGATATATCTGGGGCACCGACCAGGATGCCGGAAACGTATTCGCATACGACTGTGTGGCGGCATGCTACAGCGAGGATGGTGACGAATGGAGGAAAGAGATGCTGGAATATGTAGAGGGAAACATTGACCTGCTCTGCTCCAGACTTGCCGAAGAGTGCCCGCTGATAAAGCCTATCCGCCCGGAAGCATCGTTCCTTGTGTTCCTTGACTGCCGCGAGCTGATGGATGCGGAGGGAATGAAGGATCAGTCTGACCTCATCTGCTTCTTCGCAAGCAAGGCTCATCTCGCCCTCAACAGCGGAGACATGTTCGGCAACCTCGGCACCGGTTACATGCGCATGAACCTTGCCTGCCCGCGTTCTGTACTTAACAAGGCCATTGACCTGATGGTGGAAGCCGTGAAAAAATAATATCAATGTCATGAAAAAACATTTATTCATTGCTGTCATAGCGACAGTTCTATCAGCCATGCCTGCCATGGGCAGCATGGTTCAACGGACTTATTCGCCGTTCTGTTTCTGGTACTGGATGTATGGTGCAGTGTCGAAACCGGCCATCAAGGCTGACCTTGAAACCATGAAATACGCAGGACTGCGCGGAACGTACCTCATGCCTATCCACGGAACGGACAGGAGACCTGAGTATCAGGGACAGGCAAACCAGTTGACACCGGCATTCTGGGACATGGTGGGATACTCCATGCAGCAGTGCGACTCCCTCGGACTGGAACTCGGCATACATATCTGCGACGGCTTCGCCCTTGCCGGCGGACCGTGGTTTACTCCTGAGGAGTCCATGCAGAAAGTGGTATGGACGGAAGAAATAGTAGAGACCGGCAATGCGAAAAGCGGTGCCAAGGGTTCCAAGACATACGGAAAGCGTGGAAAGAATCCTTCGCCTTACAAGTTCAGGATTGACGCCTACAAGGGTGAAGGATATAAGGATATCGCCGCCTTCGCCGTCCCTGTGAGATACAAAAATGACGAAGTGAAGGCACTGAAGATGACAATGTCTGACGGAGTGGTGTCTGACGAGAAGAACATCATACGCTCCAACGCTCCGTGCTCATTCTCGTTTGAATTTCCGGCCGGCACCGTTGTCCGCGCCGTGGAGATTACTCCGTCGGGAACAAATATACAGAACCAGCGCCTCAAGGTGGAATACAGCCTCAACGGCAAGGACTTCTCATACATCACCACATTCACCCCGGCACGCCAGGGATGGCAGAACACTGCCGCCGCCACAACATTCGCACTGCCGGAATATCTCAAGGTGAACGGCAATTCGCCTCTGACACTGCGCTTCAGCTGGACTCCTGACGGAACGGAACCCGGTTCAGAAGACCTTGATGCCGCAAAATGGAAGCCCACACTGCGTCTGAAAGGCATCCGCTTCTTCCGGAATCCCAAGATTCATCAGTGGGAAGGGAAGGCGGCTTACGCATGGCGCGTGGCTGAAGGTACCACTGAAAAGCAGGTGCCGGATGATTTCTGCCCTGCCCTGAATGACATTCTGCCACTTGAAATGGAGAGCGACGGTACAGTGAGCCTGCCCGGCAACTGCTCAGGAGCTTACCGCATAGTACGCATGGGCCACTGCTCCACAGGGCAGACCAATGCCACTGCCGGCGGCGGCCGAGGTCTGGAGTGTGACAAATTCTCCAAGGCTGCGGTGAACAAGCTTGTAGACAACTGGTTCTGCAAGTTCATGGAACTGCCGCATAGCAATACTGTCAAGTATCTGCACGTTGACTCCTGGGAGTGCGGATGCCAGAACTGGTCTTCCAATTTCGAAAAGGAATTCATGGCAAGACGCGGCTACAGCATACGCCCGTGGATGCCGCTGTTTGCGGGAATTCCCGTTGTCAGCGCAAGTGAGAGTGAACGTGTGCTGCGTGATGTAAGACTTACCATCAACGAACTGATACACGATGTCTTCTTCACAACAGTAAGAGACCGTGCCCACGAGATGGGAATGCTGTTCTCTTCCGAAAGCATCGCACCTACAATGGTGGCCGATGGCCTTGACCACTATAGGCATGCCGATCTCCCGATGGGAGAATACTGGCTCAATTCGCCTACACACGATAAGCCGAACGATATGTCTGACGCAATCTCCGGTGCACATATCTACGGCAAGAATATTGTGCAGGCGGAGGGATTCACTGAGGTCCGTGGCGTATGGGATGAGGAGCCGGCTTCCATAAAAGCGCTCCTCGACCGCAATTTCGCCCTCGGCATGAACAGGCTTTTCTTCCATGTGAACACACATAACCCATGGATGGACAGGAAACCCGGCATGACGCTCGACGGCATAGGACTGTTCTTCCAGCGCGACCAGACATGGATGCCTGAGGCCAAGCCTTTCGTCGACTATATAACAAGGTGCTCGGCACTCCTCCAGCAGGGACACCCCGTGCAGGACATCGCCGTATATACCGGCGACGAAATGCCACGGCGCTCCGTTCTTCCTGAACGTCTTGTCAGCCTGCTGCCAGGTATCTTCGGCAAGGAGCGTGTCGCTTCCGAGGCCGAAAGACTGGCAAATGCGGGACAGCCGATGGAGATAAGCCCTGTGGGCGTGAACCATTCCGCCGGCATTGTTGACCCGGCAAAGTGGGTGAACTGCATGCGCGGATACCAGTATGACTCTTTCAATCCTGACGTCCTGCTTAACCTTGCCACGGCAAAAGACGGATGCATGGTACTTCCAGGTGGTGCAAAATACCGCGTTGTAATAGTTCCGGCCGCACGTCCGATGAACCCTGACGGCATAATCAGTGAGGAGGCGAAAGCGAAAATCGAGGAGTTGCGCAATGCGGGAGTGGCCATAGTTGACAAGATATTCACTGATGACGATTTTTCCTGCTACGGACTGCAACGTGATGCCGTGCTTCCAAAAGACATCGCATATACCCACCGCAGCTCTGACAATGGGGATACATACTTCATAGCCAACCAGAAGAATGAGGATGTGACGTTCAAAGCGGTATTCCGCGACACCAACAACGGTACACCTTATATATATAATGCTGTCACAAATACAGTTATGCCATGGACGACAGGCAACATATCCCTCCCTGCCAACGGTTCCTGCTTCGTCCTGTTCCCAAAGAACAGCGTGACAGAAATGCTTTCATGCCTGCCCGACCGGCCTGAAACTGTCACGGAAACAGCAGAGAACTGTCACGGAAACATCATCACGCTCAGCAACCCTTACACTCTGAAACTCAGGGAAGCTGACACGACCATCACCCTCGACACGCTGAAAAGTTGGACAGAAATTGAGGAAGGGAACCTCCGCTACTTCTCCGGACATGGAAAATACTCCACAACCGTGAAACTGAAGAAGAAGCCTTCAGGCAATGAAACACTGCAGCTCGGCAAGGTGATGAACATTGCCCATGTATGGGTTAACGGCAATGACTGCGGCATTGTGTGGACAGCACCTTACGAAGCCAATATCGGCAAGGCTCTGAAGAAGGGAATGAACTTTATTGAAATAGAAGTCGTGAACACATGGGCAAACGCTCTCCGCGGCATGGATGAGGGCAAAGCGCCGTATGAAGGTATATGGACTAACGCACGGTACCGCATGGATAAGCCATATCTTCTTCCTGCTGGACTCCTCGGACCCGTAACTATCAAATAAACATAACCAATGAAAAAACTTACAACATTACTGTTTCTGGCATTCTGCATGGCCACTGCCGCCAATGCAAAGATATGGATGCCTTCCATCTTCGACAGCGGAATGGTATTACAGCGTGAGACAAACGTAAAGCTGTGGGGCACCGCCGATGCAGGAAAAAGCGTCAGAGTGACCACCTCATGGAACAAGAAGACCTACCGCACCAGTACCGGTAGCGACGGCAGATGGAATATCTCCGTCGCTACTCCTGAAGCCGGCGGCCCATACACCGTGACAGTCTCTGACGGCGAGACACTGACTTTTGACAACGTACTCATAGGAGAGGTGTGGCTATGTGCCGGACAGTCAAACATGGAGATGCCCATGAAGGGCTTTCCTTCCCAGCCAATAGAGGGCGGTCCGGCGGATATCCTGCATTCTACCGACCCTCAGCTGCATGTCTTTCAGGCAAAGCGCATCAGCCGTGTGGAGCCTACCGATACAACCGTAGGACAGTGGAAGACCTCCGAACCTGAGGTCATACGCGACTTTGCCGCCACAGCCTACTATTTCGGACGTGAGCTGCGCCGCACCCTCAACGTGCCTGTAGGACTCATCGTGACGGCATGGGGCGGTTCTTCCTGTGAGTCATGGATTGCACGCGACTATGTAAAGCCGTTCGTAAACGAAAAATCTCCATTCCAGATTCCTTACCAACCGTCTGACATAAAGTCAAAGAACCGACAGCCCACGGTGCTCTTCAACGGCATGCTACATCCTGTCATCGGCTACGGAATAAAGGGAGCCGTGTTCTATCAGGGCGAGGACAATGTGCCGCGATATGCCGACTACGCACAGCAGCTGCAGACAATGATTACCTGCTGGCGCGACAAATGGGGCATAGGAGAGTTTCCTTTCTACTACTGCCAGATAGCTCCGTACGACTACAGCATCATCAACTGGACCGTGAACTCCGCCCTGCTCCGCGAGCAACAGTACATCGCCGAGACGCAAATCCCCAATGCCGGCATGGCAGTGCTCATGGATGCAGGAATAGAGAAAGGCATTCATCCGCCAAAGAAAAGCATTGCAGGCGAACGCCTCGCCATGCTTGCACTTGTGAAGACCTACGAATGGAAGGGCGTAACGGCAGAATCGGCACGCTATAAGAGCATGACCGTTGAGGACGGCAAGGCCATTCTGGAATTTGAGCGCGACAAGATGAACCTCTACGGGGCAAACAGTTCGTTCACAAGCCATCTGTTTGAGATTGCCGGAGAAGACCGTGTGTTCCACCCGGCTACAGTGGAGCTCCACAAGAGGAAGTTCCTTGCCGTCTACTCCCCTGAGGTAAAGAACCCCGTTGCCGTACGCTATGCCTTCAAGGACTGGTGCGAGGGCGACCTCTTCTGCGACGGCCTGCCTCTCTCTTCCTTCCGCACAGACAACTGGCCGGTGGAGGAACGCAAGACAGAAAGCACAGAGACAAAGGACTATGACAAGCAGAGATAACTCCTGAATATTGAGATATTACGCCGTTATGCCCATGTTTCATGGCACAGTGGCGTAACATCATAAAGAAAACTCACTAACCAACAACACTATCAGCATGAAAAAAAGAATATCACTCATACTACTCTTCACGGCCATGACTTTCCTCACCGGCGCGGCGCAGCAAGTGTGGAACTTCAACCTTGACTGGCGTTTCCACAGGGGAGAGGCAAAAGGTGCGGAGGCTGTAGGCTACGATGACAGCTCATGGGAGGTGGTATCAACGCCTCACACCGTACAGCTCATGCCTGCAGAGGACAGCGGATGCCGCAACTATCAGGGCGTGGCATGGTACAGGAAACGCTTCATTATGCCTGCCGCCCAATATGCCAACGGCAAGGTCACGCTACAGTTTGAGGCCATCATGGGCAAGCAGGACATCTACGTCAACGGCAAACTTGTCAAGGAACATCTTGGCGGTTATCTGCCTGTCACCATAGACCTCACGGCTGCCGGCGTAAAAGCAGGAGACGAATGCCTCATCGCCGTGATGACGGACAACTCTGACGACAAGTCCTACCCTCCGGGAAAGAAACAGATGACACTTGATTTCTGCTATCACGGTGGCATCTACCGCGATGTATGGCTTACGGAACAGCCTGCCGTGCACATCACCGATGCCGTAGAGAAAGGTGAGGTGGCAGGAGGAGGAATCTTCGTGCATTATGCGAACATCTCAGAGAAAAGCGCAGAGGTTTATGTCAACACTGACATCGAGAACTCTCTTGACAAGCCACAGACCGTGACCGTCACCAACACTCTCCTTGACGCTGCGGGCAACAAAATAAAGGCTTGGACTACCAAACTCACCGTTCCCGCAAAGGGAAGTAAGACCGTGAAGCAAGGCTCAAAGATAGCAAAACCGAACCTTTGGTCACCGGAAAAGCCGTATCTCTACACCATGCGGACACAGGTTCTTACAAACAAGGAAGTCGAAAAGCGTGACACAAAAATCGGCATCCGCAGCTTCGAGTTCAAGGGCAAGGACGGCTTCTGGCTCAACGGCAAACGCTACCGCCAGTTCATCGGTGCCAACCGCCATCAGGATTTTGCCTATGTCGGCAACGCCGTGCCTAACTCTCAGCAGCGCCGCGACGTGCAGAGACTGAAGGACTGTGGTTTCAACCTCATCCGAGTGGCACACTATCCGCAGGACCCGGCGTTCATGGATGCCTGCGACGAACTCGGAATATTCATCATTGTCGCAACTCCCGGATGGCAATACTGGAACAAAGCCCCTGAGTTTGCAGATAGAGTTCACCAAAACACACGCGACATCATACGCCGCGACCGCAATCATCCGTGCGTGCTCATGTGGGAACCTATCCTTAACGAGACACGTTATCCTGAAGAGTTCGCCCTCGAAGCACTGAAGATTACCAAGGACGAGTACCCTTATCCATACCGTCCCGTAGCAGCTGCCGACCTCCATAGCGCGGGAGTTCTTGAAAACTATGATGTCGTCTACGCATGGCCGGGCGACGATGAGAAGACGGAAGGATTGGAACTGAAGGCACAGCAACTGAACAAAAACATGCTGACACGCGAGTTCGGCGAACTTGTCGATGACTGGTATGCTCACAACAACCTCAACCGCGCAAGCCGCTCATGGGGCGAGATTCCACAACTGAAGCAGGCACTCTCACTCTCCAACACCACACGCGACCAGCACCGCACCACAGGACTCTTCCTCGGCGGATGCCAGTGGCACCCGTTCGACCATCAGCGCGGTTACCACCCTGACCCTTACTGGGGAGGAAACTTCGATGCTTTCCGCCAGCCTAAGACCGCATATCACATGTTCCACTCGCAGATTCCTGCAACGGAGGGCGAGCCGATGGTGTACATCGCCCATGAGATGACCCAGTTCTCGGAGAACGATGTGGTGGTCTTCTCCAACTGCGACAGTGTCCGCCTGTCCATCTTTGACGGGGAGAAGTCATGGACACTCCCTGTGGAGAAATACGACGAAACCAGCCGTCCATACAACGCTCCTGTGGTCTTCAGGAACGTATGGGACTTCTTTGAGGCCCGAGAATACTCCTACAAGCAGCGCAACTGGCAGAAGGTGAACCTCGTGGCTGAAGGCATCATCGGCGGGAAAGTTGTCGCGACAATGAAGAAAATGCCTTCGCGCCGCAGCACGAAGCTCCGTCTCTACGCCGACGAGCGTGACAGAAAACTTGTCGCCGACGGATCTGACTTCATCGTTGTGGTATGTGAGGTGACCGATGACAGCGGCAATGTGCGCCGCCTTGCCAAGGACATGGTAAAGTTCTCGATAGAAGGTCCGGCGGAAATCATCGGCGACGGTACCGATATAGGTGCCAATCCGCGTCAGGTGGAATGGGGAAGCGCCCCTATACTCCTCCGTAGCACCACCACTCCGGGCAAGATAAAAGTGCATGCCGACGTGCTCTATCCGGGCACACACTCCCCTACCCCTTGCGACCTGGAGATAGAATCCGTACCTGCCGACTGCAAATTCGTGCGCGGACTTGGCATTGACGGAACAGCCGCAACAAAGATTTCAGGCAGCAGTTCTTCCTCCAACTCCGCCGCAAAGCAAATCTCAGAAGAGGAGAAGCAGCGCATGCTTCAGGAGGTTCAGGACCAGCAGGCTGACTTCGGTGTGGCAAAATAATGCCGCAAAGGTATTCTCTCAGCATATTTGCACTTTTAACATCCGGACAAGATTATGGAACGAGCCGTGCCAGAACTCAAAAAAAGAGTTTTGGCACGGCTCTTGATTTTTTATATATATTATTGATTATGTGAAACAGGAACTTTCATGTAGCGGGCTAAAAAAGAAACGTGCCCCATAAGCTTTATTCATTCAGCCCCACTTAAACAGAAGAATTTCATCTCCACTGCCATCACATTTCACTCTTAAATATTTCTTGCTTTTTGAACACCATGTGATTTGCAATACAACATTCCGATCGGGAGTCCCGTCCAATTCGGAGATTACCAGAGACCGTCCTCCGTCGTATTCACAGAAACTCCATTTTCCCAATTGCTCTGTGTCATATTGCTCTATGATGCACCGCCTGCTGCTCCCATGAAAAAAGAATGTCAACTGCCCTTTCCCGGCACTCTGCCCATTAATCTCCTCAGCACGCCATTCACCATGAAAATCCGTACTTACAAGGGGGATATATTCGTCTTCTTTCTCACAAGAGACATTAAGCAATACGGCGAGAAGAAACAAGAGAATGTGAGGGTGGCATCTTTTCTTTATTTTCATGAACATAATGACATCATTAGAATGAACGATACTTATAACAAAGCTTTGCTTCGTCAGGGCTGCATGGTATCCAGTAATTACTTGGATATGCCACACCTGACAAACTACTTATTACCTTATAGCAGTTTGTCGTAAGTGTATATGTCCCTGGCATATTTAGATTTTCTTCAAGTTCAACTCCTCTAACTGGCTTTTCTGTTCCAACTGTTCCCGGGACATAACCGCATCTGTCATCTTCAACTGCCCGTACTACTTCATCATCAGGATTGTTTAGAACTATGGTTCCCCGAACTTTCACAACCTGGCATATATAAATACCGGATACATTATTAATGGCAGCACTATTTAAGAACACTTTCTGATTATTAAAAGTCTGGTGTGCCACTTCTCCATTATACACTATCGTTTGCCAATCTGTGGCATAGAACGTAGCACTACTTTTTGCTTTTGCCTGAGACACACTGTTACCATACGCCGGTTCACTATAAGAATTTACCGACTCAAACTCTTCATCACTGTTACATGAAATACATGCAAACAGACTAATCAAACTTAGTAATATTGACTTCTCCATTTTATGTTACTTATTTTTAATGAGATTATACCCACTGTATTCCAATATTCAGCAAAATAGTCTGCTCCAACGAAATTTATTCGTAATGTATAACTTTATTGAAACAAAAGTACCTAAATTATGAGTATATGCCAAGTTCTTCTATAAAAAAACATATTACATTGTATTTTTTTAACAAAAGCCATGGAGATGGGTAAGTATTCAGCAGATTATTGTCACTGATTTACCGTGCAATACAAATCAAAGGCAACTACAATTTTAAGCACAAGCACTCATTTATGAGTTAATTTTCAGCCGTCTACTATTGTAACAAGTTGGTTTCTTGACATTTCGTTGTTTTATATCCGCTGAATAATTACAGAGACGGCAACTTCTCTGTCAAAGAACAGAACATCTCCTACTTTTTATCTCTCCTGCAGAACAGTTACAGAAGCCGTCACCTGCCATGAAAGAAATATCCAACAACAGCCGGAAATAAGAAAACTCACGGGCTTTTTGTCCTCTGAGAATCGCGTAGAATAAAATTTTCGTCAGTCGACTCCGAAAAAAACGAAAATTTCAAGATCCCCACAACCCATTGATAATCAGTATTATTTACTAAACCACGATAAACGGCAGAAGGAAAAAGAAGGCAAAAGGTTACCTTTTGTGGGGTAAAAGGTAACGGTTGACCGTAGAAATGTACATCTTTTACCGAATCAGACTGTATGACACAGCGTGAAAAGCATGAAAATCCATCAAAAACACCATGCTTTCGCCCGCTATGATAAATAGAACATTAGAAAACTCATGCAGAAATTCAGAGCCTCCGGCGGCCGGTACAGTGTTGGCAAAAAGTGACGGAATGAGATGCCGCACTAATCAAACCTAACTTCCATTTTCCGGTAGGAAAGCCTCATCACTCTGCAACGGCAAAAAGAAAAACACCTTACATTCAAAGAAAAAGCATGTGACATTGAAGACTTTTTCAAAAAAAAATATTATTTTTGCAGACAGGAACAAAAACATGCATACTTTTGGCAGAATATGCAGGGATGGCCTTCGTGCATCAACCCCACCACATCATGACCTGCCATCGGCGCGCATAAACACAAACCAACAAACAACAAGACCATGCGAGTAATTATCGAACCTGACTATGATGCCATGTCAAAATGGGCAGCCAACTATGTTGCAAACAGAATAAAGGAAGCCCATCCTACACCGGAAAAACCTTTCAAGCTCGGATGCCCTACAGGCTCTTCGCCCCTCGGACTGTACAAGGAGCTTATAAAGAAATACAAGGAGGGGGACCTCTCCTTCCAGAATATCATAACCTTCAACATGGACGAATATGTACATCTTCCCGAAGACCATCCGGAATCCTACCACTCGTTCATGTGGAACAACTTCTTCTCACACATAGACATCAAGAAAGAGAATGTCCATATTCTTAACGGCAATGCGGAAGACCTCATAAAAGAGTGTGAGGACTACGAGGCGGCCATCGAGGCGGCGGGAGGAATAGATCTCTTTATGGGCGGCGTAGGTCCCGACGGTCACCTTGCCTTCAATGAGCCGGGCTCTTCCCTTTCTTCAAAGACCCGCATCAAGACTCTCACTACAGACACCATCATCGCCAACTCCCGTTTCTTTGACGGCGACCTCAGCCTTGTGCCCAACCAGGCTCTCACTGTCGGCATCGGCACGGTAATGGCAGCCAAGGAGGTGCTCCTCGTATGCAACGGTCACCATAAGGCACGCGCATTGCGCCATATCATTGACGGCTCCATAAGTCACAAATGGACGGCTTCAGCCCTGCAGATGCACCCACATTCCATCGTTGTCTGCGACGAGGCTGCATGTGACGAACTGTCTTTGGCAACATACAAATACTATCTTGACAAGGAACGCGGAAACTTGTAAGGTGTAAGTATTTTTATGGGAAGCGGTTATAGCTTTTCCTTATAAAGAAACACGGCTGTAATGAACCTGAGTACCATAACCAATAACCTGCAAACTTCAAATTCACAAGTAATTTTGATAATGAACAAAGTCATCGAAACAATAATGTCACGGCGCAGCTGCCGTTGCTTTGACCCGGAGCGCATGCCGACGGAGGACATCATCAGGCAGATTTGCGAAGCGGGAACATGGGCTCCGACAAGCCGCGGACAGCAAAACCCGATAATCGTTGCAGTCACCAACAAGGAGCTGCGCGACCGCATTTCCGCAATGAACTCTGCCATCATCACAGGAAAGAGCCTCGTCACCTCCACTCCTCCCGGCACCGATCCGTTCTACGGCGCACCATGCATGCTGATAGTGCTCGTAAAGGAGTCGCCGAACGCCATGTACGACGGGCCGGTTGTGATGCAGACTCTCATGCTTGCGGCAGAGTCGCTCGGCGTGAACTCCATATGGATTCACCGCGCAAAGGAGGAATTCGAGAGTGAGGAAGGCAAGCAGATTCTCCGCGACCTCGGTATTGAGGGCGAGTACATAGGTATAGGACACGTTGCTCTCGGATATGCCGCGAAACCGTTGCCTGAACCGAAACCGCGCAAGGAGGATTACATTCACTGGGTAAAATAAGAATAGAGGCGGTACACAGAGACAAGGTGAAAAGCCGGAGACCGACACCTTTCATCCCTAAACAGAAAATTCAAAATGGACAACCATAATACTTTTACGACGGCAACAGCTATGGCAAAGAGATACCCATGCTCCATAGCCATAGCCGTTGCCATTTGGATTCTGTGCATGATTCCCGTCCCCGAGACCCCGCTGGACGGTCTGTCGTTCGTGGACAAATGGACACATTTCGTCATGTATGGCACACTGACAGGCGCGATATGGCTGGAACATGTGAGAGCGCACAAGGGGAAATCCTCACGGAAGCGCCTGCTCATCGGCGGGATTCTCTGCCCTGTCGCCATGGGATGCCTCGTTGAACTTGCCCAGGCTTATCTTACGACATGCCGCTCGGGAGATGTCTTCGACGCTGTATGCAACGCACTCGGCGTACTCCTCGGTGCAGGAACCGGGCGCAGCTTGGGAAAGATTCTCTTCAGATGATTCAGCCTGTGAACCCGCAGGAAAGGTGCATGGGCACGCCCTGACAATTAACCTGCAACAACAGGCCGTGCCTGTAGAAAAGCACAGCACTGATGCCTGCAACAACAGGGCAGACTTTAACTTCTACAAACATGATTAAGAAAATAAAGAATCCGTGGCTGAATCTGCCGGAATACTGCTGTCCCGGCTGCAGCCCGACAAACGGGAAGGGGCTGAAACTCGAGTTTTTCGAGGACGGCGACGACATAGTAAGCTACTGGACACCTGACCCTGCTTACCAGAGCTGGCGCAATACTCTCCACGGAGGCATACACAGCCTGATGCTCGACGAGGTTGCCGGATGGGTCGTCTTCCATAAGCTGAGCACCATCGCCGTTACGAGCAAGATGGAGACGAAATACCTGAAGCCTATAACCATTGACGGAGGGGAGGTGGAGATGCGTGCCCGCATATCACGGCAGATGAGGCAGGTAGTCTTCATCGATGCCGAACTGAGACAGGGAGGGGAAGTCTGCACAAAGGCACAGATAGTCTATTTCAGCTCGCCGCGTGCCAAAGCCCTCGCCGAATACGGATTCAGCGGATGCGAGACGGAGGACGTGAGCGGAGAAGGCTGACGGCTTCGCCCGGTATGTGCGGACATGTTCCGGACGCAAAGAAGAAAACTTCTGCCACGGCATAACGGAACAAGGTTGGTTTCCTGAACAGAAAGCCAACCTTGTTTCATTATATCTATCATGAAGGAACAAACCGCCATGACACATATTCTCATACGATTATCACCATAAAACCGGGACATACATCACGGGAAGCCATGGCACGTGCGGGAGATTTCCACACACGTGCCACAGAAAATAATCACCATGTTATGTTCATGCCGAGAGATATGCTCGCATTGGAGCTGAGCGGGATCATTTCCTTGCTTGTCTTGCCGAGAATATGGTCCATACCGATGAAGAAGTTGTAGCCCTTAGGATGGATGTTCAGAATCCAGCCGCAGCTTGTCGTAAAGCTGTTGACGGCAAAGCTCACACCACCGTTCAGCCAGGAGAGAGGTGCATAATTGGCACTTATCCTGCCCTCCGTCCATGAGAAATCGCCGTTGATGCGGGTTGTGCTGAGTGCTCCGAACTTCAGCTTGCGGTAAGCAGGCAGAGTATATTCGCCGCCGAAAACCATTGTCGCGCCTATACCCGTGGTACGTCCGCCGCGGTCACCCTCGTCAGTAAGGTTGGCGAAGTCAGCCAACTGGTCTCCGTAATTGTCAATCTGGTCGTCAAAGCTCACGCCTGAGCCGGAGTTGACAGAGATGTCATGGAAGCCGTCAAACTCAAAAGCCTTCTGACGGTTCACGGCTCTCATGTCATTGCTCCACCTGATGAAGCCAAGGTCAAGCAAAGCTGCGCTGACAGTCCAGTCATCATTAATCTTGTACACTCCGCCAAGGTCTACCGCCATGCCGAAGCCTCCGAGGCCGGCACCGTCGACGTCAACATCATTGACATACTCATACGACCCTCTGTCCTCGTCATTATACTCCTTTGTCTCTGACTTGAAAGTGAACCCTTTCATGGAGACATCTGCCTCGCCCTCACCGGAGACAATCCATTTGTCCTCTGCCGAAAGGTCAGCCTTCAGGTTCCTCAGCTTCACGTCCGCCCGCGCTCCGCCAAAGAGAAGCTTGAACTTTCCGCCCACGCGCAGCTTGTCGTTAATCTGTCGTGAATGGCCGAAGGCAAGCTCCGCATATCCTATTGCGGAGGCACTCACGTCACCGATTTCATAGTTCTTGTTGCCCGTGTTCTTCGCGAACTCAAACAGTTCGTACGGCAATGCTGCCCCGAACGAAGTCCTCACGTTCAGCTCCACCGTATTGTAGCCGCCGAATCCCTTGAAGCCGGCAGAAAGGACTGCCAGGCTGACATTGCCCGCAACCCTGTTGTTGGTGCCGAATCCCGCAAGAGCCTCGTCGACGGAGATATAAGGGTTCATGAACGTCGTCATCCTCTTGCCGCCCGGCATGGGGTTCTTCATGACGACATCCTGGTAGCCGAAGTTGCCGTGTACATTGACATTAAGGTTGCCGAGGGCAGGAACGGAAACATAGTTCTGCTCATTTCCGAACGCAGGATTCAGGGTATGGCGGAACTTCTGGTCCTCGGTAAAATATGCAGAGTTCAGGGTCTGTCCCACCGCATGTGTGCATCCCATCACGGCAACGGCAGATAAAATATACTTTATGTTATGTGAAAGTTTCATGATTTGTCCTGTTTGATATTATTAGTTTAAGTCCGCAATCACTTTTCCGACAAGCTTTATCCTTATGTCACGGGCGATAAGGAAATGCTTCTCTGCGTTAAGGGTAACGCCGACGACACTCCGGGTTCCGTCATCCGACGTTGCCTTGCCCTGCACGAGCACCCTCAGGCCGTCAATTTTCTTCATTGCGCCCTGCTTCTTCTGCTTCATTCTGATGGTGACAGGAGTAACCGAAGAGGTCTCGCCGTCAGCGGAAGCGATTATGGAGTTGGAGACTTCCACCTCTATCTCGTCAGAAATATCGTTGTCATCTACGTCAACGGCATACGCACTGACGTTCAGGAATACCGGCATGCGGTTCTCTATCTCCGCCACTGCCTCAACGTATGCGCCCTCGGTCAGGTCAAGGTCCTTGATGTCCTCATGCCAGTCGAGCAGCGAATCCCTGTACACGATATTTGCATCCTTGCCGAAAGCGATGGGAGCCTCTACGCGATAGGACGGCTTGATCTCATAGTCATGGCCGAACTCAAAGCGGCATACCCGTGTAGGATCGGCTGAAGTGACGGCAGAGAATCTGATGTTGTCAGGGATGGTCTTTATCAAGTCTGTCAGATTTTCCACGACATAGATGTTCTCATCGCCGTAGGCTGCGACCATGTCCGCCGTCTTCTTGCGGCAGATACAGATATTGTTGGCAGAATTCGGATTGACCCTTATGCCGCTCACACGAACGACCTTGGGAGCCTGGCCCTTCTTTGTCGCCGTCAGTGTGCCGTCGATGATTCCGCTTGCCTCCATATTGTTTGCCACGGAAAGGATTATCTGCGGATTGTCAAGGTCCACTACGACATTGCCGTCATTGAGGAAATCAGGCACGCCGGTGATGTCCACCTTGCCGAGATCGCGCATGTCTATGGCCGGATTGAACTTTCCTTCGGCAGAAGCTACGGTAAGAGCGGAGCCGAGAACAAGGTCATTGTCAATCCGGAACGGTGCTGACGGTGCCTGCTGGCCGTTGAAGCTTAGCGTGCCCGGCACCACGGTCATCCTGACGTTGCCTGTCATGACAATCTTCCCGTTCTTCACCGTTGCGCTGCCGAGTGCCGATGCCTGCGTCTTGAAGTCAAGTCCGGTGATGTTCATGTTGAGGCGGAGATTCTGCGCCGTGGAGACGTTGGCAAATGTGAACTTGTTGCCGTTGCGCACCACGCCGGCGTTTGCCTGCACATTCTCGAACACTACAAACTCAGGAAACTCCAGCGTAAGCTGATCTATGGCAGGCATGTAGTTATTCAGCCCTGCAGGGAATTTCAGCACGAGAGATACAGGGGTTCTCTCCACTCCGACCATGTTCAGGTCGACGACCTCCTCTGACTCACCTTCGTAGCTGAAGACATGAATCTCAGCTGTCTGCTGCGGAACGGCTGCCGTCCTGCGCACTTTGAAGCGTGATTTCGCACCGCCCGCGCCAAGATCGAGCATGAAGGGATAGGTCTCAAGACGCTCCTGGCTAAGCACGATCTTGTCAATGTTGACCTTCACCGGTGCCATGTCGTCACCGGTCTGTTCAAACATATAGTCGCCGTTGTCCTTGACCACGACGCAATTGCTGTTGTCAAGGTCAAGCACATCCTCCAGCTTGATTACATCCGTATTGCTGACAGGAATGAAAAACTCTCCGCTGCCCAGTCCGACAGTATAGTCGATCTGGTCGAAATCGTAATCATTATCGGCGCAGGCTCCCAGCATCGAAGCCCCGATTACCAACAAGCCGACAAATGTCTTTTGCTTTAACAGTTTTCTGATCATAATTCTCTTTTTATATAAATGTATTGGTGAATTTTCTTACCGGGACACGCCTTGCCACGGCATGCCTGCGGACACACAGAGTTTTCTCCGCCGACACGCTTCGTATTCCCGCGACAACGGATTACACTTCCAAGCCTTACGGCCCGGCACATACAGTTTATGGAATGATAAGAAATAAGCGGCAGGCACCCGTAAGTGCAGGACATTGCCCGCCACATAATATAATTTTCTCTGTTCTCCTCATTGTATTTCCCAAGTCTATAGTGATGCAATAATGCATGAAATACATACCATATTCCCTAAAATTTGGAAGTAGTACGTCACAAGAATTCATTCCCTCGTTAAAAAACAATACAAAGATACGGCATTTCCCTGATATATGCAAACAACTATTAAAATAAAATCGGCTCTTCGATATATTTTTAATACAAAATTAACATATCTCAATGATCACATAAAAATTGCGTGCCCTGCCGCAGGTCTTTGGACATGCTGAGCAATATTATTTTCGAAAAGCCGGCATATTCAAGTCCTCCGGCTGTAACGGAATCCGCCGCCGGGAGTGGCGAAAAAGAAAGAATTCTCCATGAAACGGAACGTGGACAGACAGGGCATGGCAGCAGGAAGCGGACGGCACCACTGCTGCGGCGCATCCATGACGGACGATGAATGCCACGAGAAGACGGAGACAGTCTGGCTGTTCCATGATTCTCAAATAGCAAAATGAACCATCTGACAACTGATGCGTCTTCTCATAAGTAATTTTAGTATACGGATTCTCCATGTCAAAAGAGACTGCATAACAACCGCAGTCCGCATGCGTTGCATACTCAGGCATACAGAATGACATCAGCAAAATTCCACATCGGCAGCACCGGCCTTAACTCTGCAACAGCTATAATATGCCGGAGCGTTTCTTAAAAGGTTACCTTCCGGCATGCGAACCGTTACCTTTTATACAGCGAAAGGTTACCTTTCACATTGTAAAAGATAACCTTTCGTCTGACAGATGATTCCCCCGGTTGTCCCAAGGTAGTCACAATATGTTTATATTTCTGTATATCAAGATAATACAATCCGCTCTCACGGAATTATCCCCCCTAATTCATAAAGCTCCGGAGCCGCATCATCATGCAGCGTGTCCGTCACTTTATCCACACCAGTGTGCCGGCAGGTATGTCAGAAGATTTCAGCGGTGACAATGTTCCATCTTTCTGGTTGACAACGAAGACGGAACCTTTAGCATTTCCTCCTGTTACAGAGGCAAGCGTCACTGATGAGTCCGTAACATTGTAGACAAGCTTGCCGGCCTTTCCCTCCATACGGAATATTCCGTCGTAAGGGAAGGATGAGTAGACCGGGTGCATCTCCGGCAGAGCCTTTGCAAGAGCGTTGTCCTTGACGGTGAGTACTGGACAGGAGCCGCCGGCAAAGACTATAGCCCACGGATTGCGGTCGTATGCCTTAGCATAGTACAGCACCGGCTTGGAAGGGTATGCCTGACGAACCTCACTGACAGTGCGGTAGACATCCATGAACGTAGGCTGTCCTGTCCTTATCAGACGGAGATGCTGGCGCGGGGCAAGGTTGACACCGCCCTTCGGAGCGTAAAGCTTGGGATTCTCCGCATTTGCCGCGTCTGCTGATGTCGGCTCTTTGAGGGATGAGTCATAGAACCACTGCTCTATCTCCACAGCATCGACGATTGCGGCATACTTTGCCTTGGCCATCACGGCATCAGTGACATTCTTGTTGGCATTGAGGATAACGCGTGCATCCTTTCCTGTCTTTGCCTGCCATTCGCCTATGCAGTCAAGCCAGAATTCCGTGAAATGCTGCGGTCCGGTGAACTCTTCGGAGATTGAATGGTAGACATTCGGATTGTCGGCGAACTTGTCAAGCATCTGCCAGATGTACTGCTTATATAGTCCGGCACGCTCCTTGTCTGTGACATCGTAGAACAAATCTGCCGTGAAGATACGTTTGTCACCTGTAAAAGGCACAGGCTCCAGGAAGTTTGTGCCACGGGAGCCTTCACCGGTCATAACGCCTTCGCTCTGAATATTGTTGGCTGAACGCCACGGACTGTCAACCCAATGGGCACCCGCCTCGATGATATTGTGCTGGAAGAAATGCTGGTTGATGATAAGCATCTCAGGGGCCGCATCGGCAAGCTGTCCGATACGTGAAACATACCATTTGTTCAGCTTTGTCAAATCATACTTTGACAGGCCGTCCCAGGCAGTGCCTTCGCCCGAGCGTGCTATGGACTGCTCAAAGAACGGTGCCCATACGTCACCGTTCTGCCGCTTGATACGCTCATGATCGTCACGGCGACGGTCGTACCACAGTCCGTAGTTCTGGTTCCATACGGCAACTCCATGCTTCCTGATGTTCACGAGGATGGAGTCTATACGGTCCGTGCCGCCGCGCTGTTCCATGCCGGGAACGAAGCGTGTCACGGCATAGTCTGCCTTTGCCATGTACGGATAGCGCGTACGTCCGTTCCACCAAGGAGTACGGTGGAAGCGTCCTGTCATGTAGACAGGCTGTGAGTTCTTGGCAGAAGAGGATGCAAGGACGAATGTTCCTTCTGCGGTTATGACCGGAGTGCAGACATTCCCTGCTTTCTCCGGCTCTGCCTGCTTTATGCCGTCAACGGATTTTACGCCTTTGGCATCAATGGAAGCAGAGAACGTGGCAGAGTCTATCCACTGGTCAAGGGTAATGCGTGGCCGCAAAGCCTCCTTTGCCATCTCTGCGGCACGTGCCACACTCGGTGATGTAGCGCCGTCATGCCCGCGCTCAAGGATTCTGAAACGTTCCTTGACATCTGTGCCGAGACGTGCGGCAACCTGTGTCGTATAAAGGGAATAAGGGTTGACATGGTCGTTGGTTGACATCCATACGCCATTGCCGAGACAGTAAGCCCAGCACCCTATGGCATAGCACTTGGCATCCTCGGCCGGAGAATAGCAGTCTATGTATGAGGCGGAACACTGGTAAAGGGTGCTGTTGGCTGTGTTCCAGCCGGCTCCCCACTTGTCCAGCTCAAGGTTCTTGAAAGAGATTCCGCCGCCCTCGATGTTCACATTGTCGAACAGCAGGCCGGTTGCCCATGACGAGGAGCCGCCGCTGAAGCCATGGCTGCCGACGGCATCACACTGTACAAAGGCATTTGGTCCCGGAGCACAATAGCCTGCGGAGAAATCATTGATGCCTTCTTCCGAGTAGCAACGAAGGAAAAGGCATTTGCCGCCCATCGTAAGGAACGTACGGCGGCGCAGGCCGCCAATCTCGGAAACAGGCTGACGGGACATGCAGTCCTCGACCGTAACCTGCTGCGCACCGCGGTGGATTATTACGGCGGAGCCTGCCAGACCCTGGAAATTACACATGCGTACCCAGCAGTCCTCTGCGTTCTCCACATAGACTCCGTCCCACGCATGGTCTTCGTCCGCCGGCTGTGAGGCCAACATGAAAAGTGCCGGGGACGATGCATTCTGACGCACGGCATCGCTCGCTATGGTGAGGTTCTCCACGCCGCAGTTCGCTATGCGCCCTTTCCAATCGTATAGCACGGCAAAGCTCTCGCCCCATTTCTTGTCAAGAGCCACGGTCAACGGTGCGTCAAGGGTAAGCTCATTGCCGTTGACGGCTGTGCAGGAGCGTGACCAGCGCACGTCCATCTCGCCGGGTTTCCATCCCCAATACGGGAGGTTACCGCCAAAGACGGTACATCCTATCGACTCTATCCACTCCTTCGTGGAAGGTCGTACTATCAGCATTTCCCGCGCTTCCCTTGTCGGAGAGGACGCGGAAACATGAATGGTCTTTCCGCCGGCTGCGACATAATCGTCGGTGATACGGAGGGTGTCAATAGCACGGAAGTCATCCTTCCCCTCTATATACACCACGGCGCCACGGTCGACTCCCGTCTTCTGAAGCACCGTTTCTGTCTTGGAGACACCGCGGATGACGACACCTGACGCTGAAATGCGTAACGGAGTGCTCAGCTCATAGACACCCCTGTCAATCAGAATGGCACCGCGAAAGCCTGTCACCTTATCCGGTTTCAGAGACGAAACATAGTCTATCGCATTCTGCAACCTTGACGACTGGTCACCCGTCTTGTGGCTTACAAAAACTTTCACCGCCACATCAGGCAACACCGTCTCTGACATTTTGTAGCCGCAATAGCTATAGTCCGGCAGGTCTGCAATGTTCTGGCGTTCCTGTGCACTGCCGCAAATGCAGACGGCAAGGGCACATGTCGCTATAAGAATCCTTTTCATTTCTTTGCGTTCTTCTTTCTCTCCTCGATACGCTTGAACCAAGCTTCGCGCTCTTTGTTCAGGTCATAGCCGCGTTTGGAGAGGTAATTGTTGACACGGCCTTTGTACTTGTTGAAGATTTCATGCTTCCCCTTGCTGTTTCCTGCATCAAGGGCAAGCTCGCGCGCCTCCACCATCCACGCATAGATCTGTGCCTTTTCCTCCTCCTTCAGAGTCGGTATTTCATCAAGATATGCCTCGTAGGTCACTTTCACCTTATTATAAGTGATGGCATCCTTCACGGCAATTATCTGCTCCTGAGTAAGGTAGAGCGACAGTTGTGCCGGCATCGCGAAATGAGAACGGTAAAGCTTTGAGTCGCGCATAGCCTTGTCTTCGGATTCGTAAATATCGTTAAGCTCAAAGTAACGGTTGGCGACAATGTTGCGGACTGCCTCGAATTTCTCGCCTGTAAGGTTGAGTGACTGGATGTTCTTCTCTGAACGCGCAACGATAGTCTTGACATAAGCGGCATCACGGCCATCACTGTTCAAAACGACACTTTGTGCCACCGCCGAAGCAGTGACACAAAGTGCTATAATCATAAATGAGATTTTCTTCATAAACTTAAATATTTGTTCCTATGTATTTTCCTGACAAAGAATCTTGTCCGTTGCCTTAGTCCAGCGAACCTTTGGCTGCAAGAGTGTCATAATTGTTGGAAAGATCACGCCAGTCAACTTTCACACGCGGGTCGATGCCGTTGATATACTTCTCGATATTTGTATATCCGTCACCGTTGCAGTCCTTCTGTGCATCAGTAGGGTCATTCGGATTGAGACCGTACTTTATCTCCCAGGCGTCAGGCATGCCGTCACCGTCGGAGTCAATGCGTGGAGTGCCGTGATACTCAGGGTAGCCGCCCATCTGGCGAGGGTCGGTTATGATGCCCTGCTTATAGGAGTCCTTAGGCAGGCGGCGGTATTTGAAAGAGCCGTCAGGAGCCTTTGACTTCTCTGCCAGGCCGCTTGTATCGCCGTAAGGATTATCCTTCGGGAGTTTCTTGACATAGTAGACATTGCCTGTGCGGACTTCATCAACGATACGCTGGTCGACGATATCACGTGTAGGGATTGTTGCGCCGGCATTGTCAAGAACGAAATCATAAGCTTTCTGTGCGCCCATGATAGATACGTAAGGCATTGCAAACGGTTCGTTGGCCTTCATCTGTTCTGTGTAGCCTTCGGTATTAGGCTGGCTTTCAATCTGTATTCCTCCGTCCCAGTTGTCATTGGTTACGCGCTCGTTGCCTTCCATGATATTGCCGGTGGCGTAAACACGTCCATATTCCTTATAGGAAAGTTTTGAACGGCCTGCCTCAGGCTTCAGGAAGCGATGGCCTATAGGAGAATCTTTCGGAGTGAGAGGACCTGGCTTGTAATAATTGTTGATAAAATTATACATCGCCTGATAATCACCGCCGTCAGCAGTACGGTGAACCCAGTTGAAGACTACGTTATTGACAAAATTGAATATGCCGTTCCATCCTACGGAAGGGTTTCTGCCGCTGTTGTCAGCCCAGAGATTGCGCATGAAACAGCAGTTCTCGCCGCCGAGAGTGGATCCGAAGGCGTGGTTGTATGTGTCAAGAGCCTTTGCAGAGATAGAGTTCTGGATTGTCACATTGACAGTTCCGCGCTTCTCATGCTTGTAATCCGCTCCCGGATTCCACATGTGACGGTAAAAGGAGATATTCTCGTCAAGTCCCCATTCTGCGGAGATATGGTCAAGCATGATATTGCCTACAGGGTTTCCTCCGAAAGAGTCCTCACGATGATGAGCGTATGTCTCACCGCGGCGGAAACGCATGTGACGGATGACAACGTCATGGGTGTCGACTCCGAAAGTCTGACCTGCCACACAGACACCGTCGCCAGGAGCTGTCTGACCGGCAATGGTAATATAAGGAGCCTGGATAATCAGCGGACTCTCCAGACGGATAATGCCGGCTACATTGAAAACAACGATACGTGCACCGCCTGCCTCACAAGCTTCACGCAGCGTGCCAGGACCGGAGTCGGCAAGGGATGTCACAACATAAACCTTACCTCCACGGCCGCCAAAGCTGTACATACCGCCGCCCTCAGCACCGGGGAATGCCGGAATCTTTGCCTGAGGAAGGTCCGTAGGACGACCTGCCCATGGTACATACGGACGGCCCTCCGCCGCTTCTTTCTTTACAATAGGCTCACACTTTGCCCATACTTCAGCCTCATGCTTTGCCCAAGCTTTCTGCATAGAGTCAATCTTTGCAGCAGCCTCTTTGTTGAGCTGAGGATACTGTGCCGCACAAGGAGCGGCTGCCAGTGTGAAAGGTAAAAGGATTAATGCTTTCTTCAATAGGTTCATGATAATGTTATTTGTTGATTAATATTATACTTTTATTATTCATTCCAACGGCGGATTATGTACATTCTTACGCAGAGACGATGTCTGTAGGTTAAAATCCCGGTAGCCGTGCAACTGCATAATCAGGAAACCGCCATGACGGTCAGCCGGGTCATAGACCTTCAATCATGAATGTTCCGACATCCTGCAAAGTGACCTTTTTACATTCAGGTGATGACACATTCTTAAATGTGACATTCTCCACCGGTGACTCCGGCAGTCCTATGGCCTTTATGAAATCAGGACAATGGTCTACGGTAAGCCCGTCAAAATGGATATTGCGGAAATATGGCGTCAGTCTCGGGTCGTTATCTTTATTGAAACGCTCGGCAAGCTTGCCGACATAAGTTGCGGAGCCGAGCATATCCCAATAGATTGCCCTTGTACGCGGACTGATCATACGGATATTCTCGAACCACAGATTCTCGCCCCCTCCTCCGCGCGGACGGCGTGTCTTGAAATATATTCCGTATTTCGGGCTTTCTATGGTGACATCGTGCATATATACGTTTCGTATGCCTGCCGCAGTTTCCGAGCCAACAGTAAGACCGCCGGCTCCCCGCTTTGCCGTACAGTGGCGTATGACAACATTCTCGGTCGGGCGCGCCTTCATACGTCCGTCCATGCCTCTTCCGGCTTTAAGCGTGAAGCAGTCGTCGCCACAGTCGAGAGTGGTATACTCAATAAGTGCGTTTTTTGAGGAATCGATATCAATGCCGTCAGTGCGTGCAATACCGGCACTGCTCACTGTGACACCGCGGATAATAATGTTCTCACAGTAGACAGGCACGATGTTCCAGAAGATGCTGCCTTCAAGGGTGACACCTTCAAGAAGCACATTGCGGGAGTTCATTGGACCGAAAAAGACCGGAAGGCAGAGGGTTCCGAGATGGCGTTCGCCGGCAGTCGTCGGCATTGTCTTAGGGCTCTTGGCCTCAAAGCCATATCGCTCGGTGGGAATTGTTCCGTCAAAGACTCTCTCTTCAAGGGACATCGCCTGCACTGATTCCGGTATGCCTGCCATTGTAAGTTTCAGAAGTTCACAGTCACGTGAGGGAGCGACAAGCTTTCCCTTGCCAACTACAGCGATATTCTCGGCTCCATCAGCATAGATCATTGCACCGGGACCGTAAATATCCACGCCCTCATTGCGGCATGGGACAACAGGAAGATAGTCCTTCACGTCACCTGAGAAGCATAGTTCCGCTCCTTCAGTGACCTCCAGGCAGATATTGCTCTTGAGTATGATTCTGCCGGTATGCCACTTTCCTTTCGGGACAACAACCGTACCGCCACCTTTTCTTGCCAGTTTATCAATGGCAGACTGTATGTCGGCTGATTTCCTTATGACAATCTTGCGGGCGGGGAAAACGGGACGTTGCAACTGTGGCATGTCAAACGGAGCCTTAACAGGCTCTATCTCCGCCGGATACTGGGCGGATGCCGGATATGTAAGAAGCATGAAAACACCTGCAATTACGGCACGTATACCATAATTTACATACGCCAAGCCGGAGCCTGCGTGTGAAAGCCCAAAAGAAAAAAGATTCATTATTAGTAGTTTGATATTATGCTTGCAAAGTTACTAACTATTTTCGAAATAAACAAATATTTATATATAAAAAAGGCTCTCGCCGTATACTGGAAAAACAATTGCATATGAGTGCCGGTGTAAAAGGGTTACCTTTTACATGATAAACCGTTACCTTTTACATGACAAACCGTTACCTTTCGTATTGTGAACGGTAACGGTTTGAAACATTAATTTTTACGAATTCCTAACACGCTGATTATCATACAACGCGCAGCTCATCACATTAAATAAGTTAATACTCTCAGAAGTTCGTGAAACAGGAAACAGACACAACGGATAAAGGTGGCCGCAACATTACTGAAAACTGTCCCGCAATTGAACTTTGAAAGATAAAGACATAAAAAATGGGGAAACCATAAAGGCTTCCCCATATATCGTCAGGCATTACTGCCTCATTGTTCCGCAGAACGGAGATTACTTAACGCGCTGACCTGCGATGTTGAAGTCACCGATCATGATCTGACCGTTCTTGACAACCTTCTTAGGAGCAACTGTTGCATTCTCTACAGCCTCTACGTTCTGGATGCCTGTACCGATAATCGGAGCGAACTCGAATCCGTGGAATCCAATCTGAGAAGAATCCTGGAAGAGCCATACAGTCTGACCCTTCTTGATATTGTAGATGATGTTGCCCCAGAATGGCTGACTTCCTGCCTGTGTACCGGCAATCACATAAGGCTTTGCCGGATCATTGAGAACTTCGATGTCAGCATTTGTAAGCAGCTTCTTTGTACCGTCCTCGTTTGTCTGGTTGTTCATGTATCCTTCAACCTTGAAAGGAACGACATCCTTTGTCTCCTCGTCAATGAGGAATGTATTACGGTTGCCCTTGTTTACCCATACAAAAAGTTTCAGCTGACCATCGGCATTGGAGGTAAACTTGTGGTAGAGACCCTGTCCAGGAAGCTGACCGCAACCAGGCTTCCAGTAATAGTAGTTCATCTCCAGATACTGTGGCTCATCATATTGTTCACCCTTTTGTCCTGCGAGGTAAGCTTCAGCAGGGTCATACGCCGGGTTCTTTTTATTGAAGGTCTGACGCCAAGTTCCTGTGGACACTCCATCTTTCCACACTTCCTCTATCTCATAGCCGAAGACAGGATTGCCTGTACCAACGGCGATACCATAGTGAAGGTTAGATGTATTGTCATTCAGGTGGTTCTTGAGATCAAACTTCATGTCGTTCCACTCTGTAACACCTGTGGCATCACAGGTCTTTGCTGTAGCACTGGCAACTGACTCAGCTGTGATGTGAGCTGTGCCGTAGCTTACTGTACAAGCGCCCTCAGTCAGGACAGGGCTGGCGAATTCAGGGCTGAAAGCATACTCCCATTTTGTAGTTCCGTCAGCCTCAACCGGAGTTGCTGTAACCGCAACGTATGATTCTGTCTCACCAAGTGTGAAATCATCCTCCTTGTCTGCAATCTGATAAACTACCTCAATAGAGTTAACGGTTGCTGCTGCTCCTGCCTGTGTAAGGATAACTTCTGTTGCCTGACCGGACCACTGGCCGGCAGCCCATGTGCCCTCAGTAACAGTCACATCATCCTTAGCAACATTCTCGCCATTAACCTTTATGACACGGATGTTACCGACACCGGTCTTTACAGACAATGCGCAGCCTGTACCATACTTCAGGGAAACGACACCTGCCGTTGCTGCAAAACGGACTTTCTGCAATGCAGATGTAGCATCCTTGGCTACTGTAATTGTAACATCGCCGACAGCAAGTACACCGTCGCCGATGGCCTTATTGCCACCTGTCCAGCCGCAAGACTCAGGATTTGAGAAGTCAAATGTTGCTGTCTTCAATTCTGCGAAAGCAGACATTGTCACCATAATGGCAACAAAAGAGAGTAAAATTTTCTTCATAATAATGATTTGTTGTTTTAATTGATAAAAAATAGTATTATTCTTTTGTTAGTCTGATATTGGGAACAAAATTACATATTTACAGTAATATCTCCAAACAAATTTTGTTAAAAAGAACTTATGTGTATAAAAAACAATATAAAATGGGAGATGGAAAAACATTTTTCCATCTCCCATTAGTATACTTCTACTTATTGAAGCGGGTCAAATATGTCAAGTCCTTTCTTCAGGTTGTCCTCCCAGCCGATTGTCTGGAACAGGTCTTTATTATTGTCCTGAACTGCCGAAGTCAATCCAAGAATATAATAATGAGGTTCATAGTTGATTACATAATCCGTATGAACACCTGCGGAAACTTTCTCAGAGCCGTCACCCTTGCGGAGTACACGAACAAGGAATGTCTGATAGAACTCTTTCACAGCAGTAACCTGAGCTGACGGTTCGCCGTTATCTCCGTAAAGAGTCTTGCGAAGGTCTATTGCCGCAGGACGGTAGTCGCCATAGCCTCCCTTGAAAATCGGATCAGGGAAGTTCGGATCCAGCAGAGGGTTCTTGACTGTCTTGCTCTTAGCCCAAGTGGTACCTCCAAGACCCGGACCGTCACCGGCATCAACATCCTCTACAATACGGAACAACATATTCTCACGGCGCTGGCCATTGAATTCCTTGAAGCCAAGGTAACGGCAAGTATTGCCGCCCCATCCTGTCAGTACCCAAGAACTTGGTGCACCAGGAATTTCATTAAAATGGGCGCCACCGTCAAATAGCAGCCAACGACGCATGTCGTCAAAACGCTTGCCCTCGTATGCGAACTCGATCTGACGCTCATAGAGAATTGCAGCCATACATGCAGCAGCATCAGTGGACAGATTTGCCTGCAAACCGTAGTTGTTGGCAGCTGTATAGCCTACACGTGCACGTATTTTCTGCAGCTGGTCGACAGCGACATCAAGTTTGCCTATCTGGCAAGCTGCCTCTGCAAGGTTAAGCAAAACCTCAGCATAACGTATTTCCATGTAGGTACTTGCTGAACGCTCAAAGCCACTCTGGTCAGAATAAACATAGCGTGGAGAGTCATTGACATCCTTATCGTCAGAACGCTTACGGACATACATGCCCTTCACACTTGACATCAGATTGTCAGAACCGTATGCAGAGCCATTCTCGCCATACTCGTCATTAAGGCCTGCTTCTTTCTCATACCATGCATAGTTCCACAATTCATAGTTATCACCGGTATAAGGGTTGTTCAGGTTGGTAGTGTTAGGATCACCGTTGAATGCCCAACGTACACCTGGGAATGCAAATGTGCGGTAGAAACGCGGGTCACGGTCAATGAACGGGAAACGGTCGTCATAAGGTACGGAACTGTGCTCCAAGACACTGTTGTCGTACTGTGAAGACTCTGCCGGGATTCTGCCGTCCTTCATAGGGAACATATCAACAAGCATCGCTGACGGATTAATTCCTGAACCGAGAGCATTGCTTGGACGTATTGAATTTTCCCAGCTGCTGTTCTTCTGATAGTCCGGTGTAGAACCTTTCTGAATAGTATTGTAAAGAGTTACAAGCACGCCTTCAGTATTAGCTTTTCCTCTGTCAGAGAACATCTTTGCCCAGTTTGAGGCATTTGTTCCGGGATTCCCTTCATATGCAAGGCCGTTGCCACATGCAGCAAGAACAGGAAGTGAGTTGTTGATGCACTCGTATGCATCTTCCCAACGCTTCTGATCATTTGCACGGTTGAAGAGAGGCGAAGCCCAAAGAAGAAGTACACGTCCTTTCAAAGCGAGGGCTGCACCAGATGTTACACGGCCATAGTCGTCACCGCTTGTCCAGCCACCGTTAGTCGTAGCCTTTGCAAGGAGACTTGCCGCGTTATCGAGGTCTTCGCATATAAACTTTATACAATCAGAGGTAGATGAGCGCTGGACGAAAGACTCTGCAACAGGGTCCTGTACTTCCTTGATGATAGGCACACCGCCATACCATTTCACAAGAAGATAATAGCACCACGCACGCCAGAAGTACACCTGACCGAGAGCCATTGCTCTCTCATCCTCGGTGATTCCCCTGCTGTTTGTCACACCGCGGATAACATCATTGATATTACGGATACGGCCCCATGCCATAGTCTGAATGTTTCCTGTCATATTGAATCCCCAGTCACTGACGGTGCTATGTCCGTTAAGACTGTTGGACTGAAGTATGGAATTAGGATTCACAAAAGAACCAAAGCCCGAGTATTCCTCTGTACATTTTGCCAGGCCATCAGGACGGCCCGTACTGGTAAACTGCCAGCTTGCGTCAGCATTTACATCCGTCAGACAGAACTTATAGACATCACTGATACGTCCCTGGACACCGTCGAAGTACTCGTAAGCCTCCGTATCTGTCTGGTCATAGTTTTTCTTGTTCTGCAGGAATTCGTCACTGCAAGAAGAAAGGGCAAGACCTGCAAGCAGGAAAGCACCTATAAATTTTATATTTTTCGTCATTATATTCTGAATTTAGAATTATCGGACATTGATTAGAAAGAAACATTTACGCCAATAGTCCACTTACGCAGTGTAGGGTAGCTGCCGTAGCTTGTCATTGGGTCGATAAAGTTGTCTGGATAAGGGTTGTAGAAACTTAGGAGATTCTGACCTGTCACATTGAGACGCACACTTGAAATGCCAAGCGGTTTCAGCCACTCAGACGGAAGTCTGTAAGCCAATGTCAGACGGTTCAGTCTGATACGTGTACCACTGATGCGCCAGAATGAAGATGTAACACTGTTTACACTTGAGTAAGCAAGGTTAGGGAACTTTGCGTCACGGTTCTGTGCAACGACCAGATTACCCTTGTCATCATACACATCCTGATATGAATACATATTGTCCACATTCCAGAAACTTGGCATGTTCTTGTAGTGCAGTGTAGATGTAGAAGCGGAGAGAACGCTGCTGTCAATGAAGCTGTAGCCACCCCAGCTTGCAGACAACTGAGCTGTGAGTGAGAAGCTCTTGTACTCTGCACTAAGATTTGCAGTGAATCCGTACGGATTGCTACGGTGGTTAAGTTCAACGAGGTCGTATGTTCCGTCCACGGAGCCATCAGGTCCTGCGTATGTACCATCCTCCTGCTTCTTGCCACGGACATCCTTATAGATAAGCATACCCGGACGAACGTCCTTCTTTTCCAAGCCCATATAGCGGCAGTCCTCTATCGGTGTGCCGGAATTCTCACTAAGTGTTGCAAAGTATTCCTCAATGTCCTGGAATGAGCGGAACATTCCTATGCACTGCATTCCCCAAGTTCCCATGCTTGCACGGTGTCCCGGGTAGACGGCATGGTACTGGCCTTCGCCTGTATTCCACTCCTGTACAAGAACCTTGTCGTCAGAATATGAAGTATTGATACCCACCTTATATTTGAAATCCTTGCCGATCTTATCACGCCATGTAAGAGAAAGTTCATAGCCCCAGCTGTCACTTTCGCCCCAGTTGATGTTTGCAGACTGTGTTCCGATAGTAGTCGGGATTGTGGAAGAGAATGTCATGAACTTCTCGCGGTCCCACTGGTGATAATACTCAAGTCCTACAGAAAGCCTGCTTCTAAGCACGTTAAAGTCAAGACCGAGGTTAAACTTATAAGACTTATCCCAGTGAGCATTCTCATTAACGGCAGAATTGTTCTTGTTGATAGTGATATGGGAACCGGACTTGTTCTCATCACCTTCACCGAACACGGCACCCTTGTCCTTGTCGGTACCATAGTTCTGACGCCATGCCCAAGCGACAGTATTGTCACGGCCTGTAAGACCGAAAGAGCCACGGATCTTCAAATAGTCAATCCATTTCACATTATCCTGGAACCATTTTTCCTCAGATACGATCCAGCCCGCAGATGCAGAAGGGAAGAATCCCCAATAGTTCTTCGGAGCGAACTTTGTAGAAGCGTCAGAACGGAAAAGGAACTCAAAGAGGTAACGGTTATTGTAAGCATAGTTGATACGGCCGATATATGAAAGAGAACCTGATTCACTGCGATAAGAGTTTGCCGTAGGGACGCTCTCCCATGTTACAGAGTTGAACTCACCTGTAGTAAACTTATACGGATGTGTGACCATACCGTCAACATACTCAGACTCTGCCTCTGACTTCTCTATTGAGAAGAGAGCACCGACATGATGTTTGCCGAAGTCACGTGCATAGTTGACATTGAAGTTCAGCTGATAGTTATCAGTGCGGGACATTGAACGGCTGAGGAAACCGCCTTCCTGACCGTTATTGATTTCCTTACCATTATTCGAGAGCAGGAAGTTATTGTCAGCCATCAGATCCTCCCAAGGCATCACCTCACCGCCTGTCGGTGTGTACATGTGCTCACCGGAGCCGCCTCGGAGAACCATCTTATAGAGAGCGTATGACGAGCCGAACTCATTACCCTTCTCCGAATTTATACTCTTAGAATAAGCGACACGTGCAGTAAGGCCTTTCAAAGGTTTGTATATCTCTCCGAAGTCAATGTCAACGTTTCCGCTGATATTAAGGTTGGATGTCATATTGCGGCTATAGTCGCCACTGTTGTTGAGCACAGAATAAGAATAAAGTTCCTCGCTCTGATTACCTGCTGCACCATTGCTTGGACCGAACGCCACGATAGGCATGCCGTTAACCTCTTCAGGGATATAAGTCGGACGTGTGAGCAGGATATTGTAGTCCTTCTCCTTGTTTGTACCGCCAACCTTGATGAGAGGTTTGTTGTTCTTCCCATAGTCACCGCTGACAGTCATGCCGGCCTTCATCCATTTTGTAACCTTCATGTCGACACCGGCACGGAAGTTCCAACGGTTATAGTCAAGTTTGCCAAGGTTACCATCCTGGTCAAAGTAAGAGATGTTGGCAAAATAGTTTGCCTTCTCTGTCGCACCGGAGATATTGATAGAGTGCTTCTGGGTGAAAGCAGTACGCCAGTATTTGTCAAGCAGGTTATAGTTCAGAGACTTCATCGCCTCAAGCTCGTCAGCCTGGAAGATGTCACGGCGGTGATCGATGATGCTGTTAGGGTCGGCAGCAGCCACGGCATTATAGAGCAGACCATAGTTGTATGTGTCAAGCATCTTAGGAGTTGACACTGCGTCAGCTATACCGAATGTTCCGCTGTATGAAATCTGCGGAGCACCGATTTTGCCTTTCTTTGTCGTCACGAGAATAACGCCATTGGCAGCACGCGCACCATAAACGGCAGCGGCGGCATCCTTCAGCACGGAGATATTCTCAATGGTGGAAGGGTCAAGGTTATTGAATGCTGTCTGGCCGAGATTCTCAACCGTGGTGCCTACCTTCACTTCATTAGGATAAATGTAACCGTCGATAACATAGAGAGGACCACCGCTGTTGCCACGGATGGTGATTGACGCTGCCTCACCAGGACGGCTCTCACCACCGCTGACAGACATACCGTTAACCATGCCGGAGAGAGTTGATGACAGGTTGCCGGAAGACAAGTCCTGGATTTCCTCCATAGGCACAGTCGCAACAGAGCCTGTGAGATGGGCTTTCTTCTGTGAGCCGTAACCAACGACAACCACCTCGTTAAGAGTAACGTCAGAAGGAGCAAGCTTTACTGTACCGCCGGCGGCAACAGTCTGTGTGTCATATCCTATATATGAGATTGACACTTTTGCACCCTTTGGTGCAGAGACGGTATAGTTACCGTCAATATTGGTAATTGTGCCTGTACCCTTTGTACCTGCAACGATAACCGATGCACCGATGATAGGCTCACCGTTCTCGTCAAGTACCGTACCTGTATACTGCTGATTCTGTGCCATTGCCGGAACAGCAAAGACAATTGTCAGCAGAAGCGACAGGGCTATACTGAGAATTCTGTTATGTTTTGTCATAACTTTATTATGTTTTTCGTTTATGATTTTATGTTTAATTCCACCCGCTACAGGGCAGCATCCCGAAAGTGCAGTTTTCTGCATCAGGGACATTTATGTTGAAAAAGAGGTTTAGTCAAGCCAGCGCGGGTCACCGATCTTGGCTGAGTTCTGTGCCGCGCCGCTCATGTGGAAGTCTGCGGATTTGACATCACCAGTAGGATTTGTGAAGCCCGGGTTGCCTAGGATTGCAGTGCCGGTATTGTCATATCCATCCACACTCATATCTGCATTCCCGAACCAATATGTATTGTTTCTGAACACCGCATTCGGAGAGGTCTTGCGTCCGAGGAAGTAGCGTGCCACGCCACCGGGCGACACTTTGTTTTCCGGATCCAAGTTACCGCTGCAGTCAACGAACACGCATTCTTTCAAAATAAAGTTCGCCGAGCCGGCAATACCGTCATAGTTGCCCAGCTGTTGCGTGCGCGAGATATTATAGAATGTAGAATTTGTATATGATATTGATGCGTTAGTGAGTCCCACATCGCTGCTCTTTCCGCCATTACTGTAGCGTACGAAATATGTCATATCCATATCACCGGTGTTCCATATTGTGGAATTGCGGATTGCAAGGTCATTGACATGGCTGCCGCCGCTGTAGAATTCTATGAAAGGTGAAGTGGCAGTTGACTCAAGGTGCACGAGGCAGTTGTCAATGATGACAGTCTTTGCGCAGTATTTCACGCCGTTGTCATAAAGGAAGCGTGTGTGCAGGCGGTCAACGGTACAGTTCTTCATATATATCGGTTCTGTGACGAAATATATGTTGTTGCCCACAATGAGGTCATTCTTCGCGTTTTTGCTCATTGTTATAAGGTTAGCCTGTGACTTTGAGCAATCTATGTTAAGGTTTTTCAGAGTGAAGCCATCACCGATGACAAAGCCTGCCGTGCCACCTGTAAGTTCAATATTTGCAGGAGAAGTTGCGACTGTGCTGCGTATGGTACCCATGTGTGAGCCGAAGTCAACAACGCCCGACATTGTGTACGATGCACCCGGCTCGAGGTTGATACAGACATCCCCCTCATAGTCGTCAGGGATAGGATTTGCCGCAAGCCATGTAGTAATGTCAGAGCCGGCAGGAACAGTCTTCCATGTAGGAACGAAAGAATTGAACGCGAACAGGCTTGACTGCTCTGCATCCTGATTGTTTAGAGCCTTGTTGCCGATAGTCTGGATTTCCAGTTCATAGAATGTATCCTCCACACGCGGGAATGTCAGAGAGCATCCGTCCACGATAGAATCCTGGAAAACCACTACCGGTTCATTTGCTGTGTCCGTGACGTCTTTCACAGTACATTTGAAACCGCTTGCACCCTTTACCAACGGCCAAGTGATAATCCAACTTGAGCCGTCAGCATTCTTACTGGCAACAATGGCATCACTCTCAGGCGACAGAAGCACCGCATCATGAACAGAAGACTGCCATGACTCTTCGTCAAAACCGTCTTGTGCACACGAAGCCATGAAAAGTGACACACATAGAGACAATGCCGTCCCTATAAGTTTCGTTTTCTTGTTCATAGTTTTTTTTAGTTTAGTTATTTAGAGTTGATTGATTTTTCATCTTTATGTCAAGTAACTGCCGGAAATCATTTAACAATGAAGCGGCTGCTTGCTGCAAACCGATTTACAGCGGCTGCTTGCCGCACCGGCTATTTTCCGAACACCTCATGCAGATATGCCACATTGTCTCCGAAATTGCCGCGCACGTTCTTCACATCCTTTGCATTGCGTGAGCGTTCAACGGTAAGCCATCCTCTGTATCCTATCTTGTCAAGAGTCTTCTTGACAACCGGCATGTCTATGTCGGTGTCGTGACGGAGAGTGACACGGTCGGTGTTGGAGACATGTATCTGTACAATATTCTTTGAGCCGAGCCTCTTCAGTTCCTTACAGATAAGATCTGTGGACGACTTTGCGCCCGTCTTATCCTCTCCGGCCTTGTAACGGTCACAGGCATCCTGGAAGTTGTAGTAAATCTTTATACCCTTGGAATTGATTTTCTTCAGCATTCCCAATGATATGTCAGCCGGCTGAGCAGTGCGGATACCGACGGTGATGCCACGCTTCAGTGCCATCTCTCCAATCATGTGGAGGCGCACGCAGAGAGTGTCATACGCATCCTTCTGTTCCTGTGTCGCATCAGGATTTGTCAGGCCCTCAACCCATATACGTCCTGAACCGCCGAGAGGCAGGAACGCCGTCTTGGCACCGAACTTCTCCATTGTGTCAAAGCAATCGTTCATCAGGTCACGATAATTCTGCAGGCTCTCCGCCTTTGTGTGCGGATAGCATTCCTTTGTACCGTCCTCCTTTGTATATTCGTTGAAGCGGCGGTCGATAAGCGTCTGTGCAAAGAATCCCGACATGGCCACAGACGAGACCTTCAGACCGAGAGAGTCAAGCATGTGACGGTATTTCACCGTCTCATTCTCATGAGTACGGAAACGGTTCTCAAAGAGAACACGCCTTCCCAGCGAGCCCATGTCCATCTCCACTCCGTCAGCACCGATTTCCTTACTGAGCGTCAGGGCGCTCGGCTTCTGACGTTTCAGCATCATCCAGTCACAGCAGCTGACACCGGCTATCTGGGCGAATGAAGGTGCGAAATAGAGTGACAGCAGCAACAGTGCAAATATTCTCATACTAAGTCTCTTCATTATTTCTTGAAATATTCGAGGTCGTTGATGTAAAGTTCTATATTCATGTATCCGCTTTCAGTAAGTGCGGTGGCGTCAGAAGCGTCATTAGGGTTCAGTCCGTGAGCCTTCTCCCACTCGTCCGGCATGCCGTCACGGTCAGAGTCAACGCGTGGAGTTCCCTTATATTCAGGAAGCCCGCCCATCTGTTCAGGATGTGTTATGATACCCATCTTGTAAGAGTCAGCCGGAAGGCGGCGCTTGACATACGGGCTTACGAAAGGCTTTGCTTTCTTTGTATAGTCAAACTTTCCTGACTTCACGCTGCGTATGATTTTCTCGTCAACGGCATCACGCTTAGGAAGCGTCGCACCTACATTGGCAAGGACGTAGTCATAAGCCTCCTGAGCTGTCATCACATTCTTTGGCTTATTATATTTAAAAGGTGTATCCACCTTGAGCAGCGAGCGTATCGCGTCATTGCCTTCTATTCCGGCAGGCTGCACGCCGCCGTTCCAGTTGTCGGCAGAGACCTCCAGGTATCCCTCCACGAAGTTGCCGCTGACGTATGCCTTGCCCCACTTGTCCTGTGTCTCCTTTGAGCGTCCGTGCTCAGGCTTGAGGATACGGTAGCAGATAGCCTTATTGATGTTATAGCCTGTGACAGGCCCCGGCTTATAGTAGTTGTTGATGATGTTGTAGAGAGACGTATTGTCACCGCCGTCAACAGAGCGGTTCCACCAGTTGAAGAGGACATTGTTCACCATGTTGAAGTCACCGTTCATGGCGATAGACGGGTTGCGTGAGATGTTGTTGGCGAAGAGATTGCGTGTGAACAGCGAGTTATATCCGCCTATCGACGCTCCGAAAGCATGATTGTAGAGGTCAAGTCCGTGGGCGAAGATACAGTCCTGGATCGTGATATTGACAGTAGCGAGCTTATCCTGCTTGCCGTTGTATCTTGCATATACATGACGATACATGGACATAACCTCGTCAAGTCCCCATGAAGCGGAGCAGTGGTCATAGATAATGTTTCCGATACCGTTGCCGCCGCACGCGTCATCACGGTGTGCCACATCGAGGGCACCGCGGCGGAAACGCATAAAGCGTACAATGACATCATGTGTGTCTACCAGCACAGTCTCGCCTGTCACGACTATTCCGTCGCCCGGAGCTGTCTGTCCGGCGATGGTGATATACGGTGCAATGATGTTAATCGGGCGCTTCAGCTTTATCTCACCTGAGACATTGAAGACGACGACACGCGGGCCGCCGGCCTCACAAGCCTCACGCAAGGTGCCCGGTCCTGAGTCGGCAAGCGATGTGACCACATAGACCTTGCTCTCCACCGGAGCGCCGAGATAGTTCACACCACGTCCTCCGAAAGAGTACATGCCGCCACCCTCGGCACCGGGGAACGCCGGTATTGCAGCCTGCTTGAGGTCAGCAGGAGCATTTGCCTGCGGTACGAACGGCTTACCCTTGAAGACACCGTCCATCACTGCCGGCATGGCCTTTTCCCAAGCCGCTTCATTCATTGCATCCCACTGAGCATCCTCCTGTGCACCACGCACCTTGACGGAATCAGGGATTGTCGGATACTGGGCATTGGCTATGCCGAAAGAGAAAACCGAAAAATTAAGGACAACAGCAGCCCTCAGCAGTTTTTTTCCTGTAGTAATGATGTTCATGATAAATTTTTCGTGCCATAAAGGGGCGTGGTATTATCCACGCCCAGCAATGTGACAAATGACTTTTTAGGTTAGTTTGATATTTTATCTGCAAAGATACGACATTTAACTGAAAACTACAAATTTTATGTGGAGTTTTTACAAAAGTTCCTGTAAAAATGAAAAAATTGCAAAAAAAGCCTGCCGCCTTTCCACTTGCCAAACCGCCTTTCTCATACAACAGAAAAAGCTCCGGTTTTCAAATGTTCTATTTATCATAATCCGCAAAAAGCGCATATCCTGTCACTCTCCTGTATCGTTTTTCATGTTTTTTTCAGGTAAAAAGCAGCTTTTTCTCATGTAGACCATTACCTTTTGTGTGGCAAACCGTTACCTTTTGGCAGGTAAAAGGTAACGGTTTGCCACACAAACACCGTCAAACGAACGTACCGAAAACTACAACAAACTGATTAATAAGGCATTAACAAAACGGTAAAATTTTGCGATTTTCTGAATTTCCCTCCGCATTTTTATTTTTACGCGATTCTCGTGAGGGAAAAACACGGTGAGTTTTCTGATTCACGCCGGTTTCCATGTACAAAAAGAAAATTGGTGTCCGGTAAAAAGCAATGGCAAGCATAAAAGTTCTTGTATATTATACTCTGTATGATATTTTTCTTAAGGGGGGGGGGCTGGTCTTATGAACCGCGTCAGCGGTGACAAGAAATTATCCGCGGGCCGCAACCCACGGATAATAATGCAAGTTCCAGACAACGACCGGCTTATCGGTCGAACGAAATGAACGAGGCATACGTATTCGACCATTGAATCGGTCGCGCACAGAGCGTTACTTAATTCCGTTGGTACGACCCACGGCTACCATATTAAACCTCCGACGTGGTTTCCCGCATAGAGTATCCGGACATCTTCGTCTACATAATCAGAGATGCGTTTAAATTCTTTCTACCTTTTCTCTCCATGACAGAACCGAAACGAGTTTCATCCGGCTTAACGAAAACGTTGTAGTTTACCGAGCGCTAACACAAAAAAAGTTACAGTCTGCAGTGGCAAACCATAACCTTTATTGACATCAATGCGAGGTAAATCACATTAACGGCCGTCATCCGCGGTGCAGCATTCCAACGCCACGGCTAAAGCCGCAGGACATCATCGCAATAATCGCATACCGCCATACGGTGGGTGATGAATATCACCGTCCTGTCATGTCCGGCAAGAATATTTTCAAGAAGCCTGCGTTCCGTCTCCGTGTCAAGTGCCGATGTCGCCTCGTCAAAAACCATTACGGGACGGTCACGGAGCAATGCTCTGGCAACGGCTATGCGCTGCGCCTGCCCCTCGGAAAACCCTCCGCCTTGTTCCGAGCAGACTGTGTCAAGTCCATCCGGCAGCTCAAGGACAAATTCTCCGCAGCTTTTTCTCAGCACATCATACAGCTCAGCCTCCGTAGCGTCAGGCTTTCCCAGCAGCAGATTCTCACGCACCGTGCCGCTCATCAGCGTATTGCCCTGCGGGACATAGACGAAATTGCACCTGTGAAGATGGGTTATCTCCTGCCCATCCTCCCCTATCAGCACACGGCCCTCTGAGGGACGGACGAGGGAAAGGAGAAGACGGATGAGAGTGGTCTTCCCCGCTCCCGTCTCTCCCACTACCGCCGTGGCGGTCCCGGGGCGGAAGGTGCAGGTGAAATTCCTGAATATGTAACGGCTGCCTGGCTCATATCTGAAAGTGACATTTTCAAACTTCAGGGAGCAGGGAGCAGGTACGTGGACAGGATTGCCCTCCTTTTCCTCAGGCACATCCTCAAGGTCCATGAGACGCTCCGCCGCCGTAAGTACGGCAACAAACTGCGGCACGACGCGGGCGAGGCTGCGCGCCGGCGACTGAATCTTGCTGACAAGGCGCAGGAAGGCCGTCATTCCGCCGAAAGTCAGCGTGCCTTCAGAAAGGCGTACCGCGCTCCAGCCGAAAGCCACGAGATAGGACACGGCAAAGCCTATGCTTATCGTGAGGTTTGAGAACAGCGAGAACCACGTCCTCTTCACGACATTGCGGCGCAGTCCGGCATGTGAGGAGGAGAGTTTGTCGAGCATGGCACGGCCGCTCTCCAGCGTCTTTATGACCATCATCTGCTGCACCGTCTCCTGCATGACCGACTGTATTTCCGAATCGGAATCGCGCACTTTCCTGTTCAGGCGGCGCATCCTGCTCACATAGACCCGGCTCATCAGCACGCAGACAGGCACGATGGCTATTGTCACCAGTGCAAGAGTCCTGTCCATGGAATAAAGATAGAGGAACGCTCCCGTGAACATCAGCAGTGTGGACAACACTCCCGGGATGGTCTCGGTAAGGAACACCACGACAGCATTGACATCGCCTTCCAGCCTGTTGAGTATGTCGCCGCTATGATACGTGCCCTTTCCCTGCCATTCTGACCTAAGCACCCGTTCCAGCATCTGCCGCTGCATACGGTTGCGGGCACGCACGCCGAGAATGTTTGCCACCCATGTCCCTGCCACGCCGAGCATGAATTCGGCAAGGATTATGCCGCCCATGCCCGCCACGGCGACATAGAGATTGCCGCTCCTGGCATGGGACGCGATGTCTATGGCGTATTTCACGGCATACACGGAAGTGAGGGACATGACCACCTGCAGCACACCGAGAAGTGCGTTGAGGGAGGTCTGCAGACGATTGCCTCCGGCTCTCTTCCACAGCCATCTCAGGATGTCCGGCAGGGGACGCTCTGTATTAAGATAGTTCTGAACTGGCATTGTTCTTTTTTCTAAAAAAAGCACCGCAGGTGAGGGATACGGTCACGAACGGCTGTCGGCACCCCACATCATCTTGTTTCTGAGCGTGTCGACATAATTATGGCAGCGGCGCTTCACGATGGTCACATCGTATGCCGCACGGCGTACCGTAATCCGCGTTGTCTCCGGCAGTTTCTCCGAACGGCCGTCAACGGCAATAAGAAACTTATGTGAGCGGCTTTCGACCTCCAGGGCTATCTCTGCCGTGGCAGGCACGACTATCGGGCGTATGTTAAGACTGTGGGGAGCCACGGGAGTAAGGCACATGACGTTTGTCTGCGGCATTATTATCGGCCCGCCGTTTGACAGCGAATATGCCGTGGAGCCTGTGGGGGTGGAGACGATAAGTCCGTCAGCCATATATGTAACGAGAGACTCGCCGTTGATACGCGCGCCGATTGTTATCATCGAAGCATTGTCCTGCTTCAGCACGGCTATGTCGTTAAGGGCGTGCTCAACGGCTATGTGACGCTTGCCGTCACGCTCTATCTCCAGTTCTGCCTCTATGACGGCATGGCTCTCAGTGACGAATTCGCCGCTGTAAATTATCTCCAGGGCCTGCTCCACCTCCGTGGCGGGAATGTCGGCGAGATAGCCCAGCCGCCCCGTGTTTATGCCCACTATGGGGACATTGCGGCCGCCCACCATGTTGGCGGCTTTGAGGAATGTGCCGTCGCCTCCCATGGATATGACGAAATCAACGTCAAAGTCAAGTTCGGTGAACGTGCCGTCCACGGCTACCGTGAAGCCTTGTTCCTCCGTAAGGAAGTCATGGAAAAGGCGTTCCATGAAAACCGTGGCTCCTCTTTCTGCAAGCAGCGAGAGCACTGTCTTGGCGGCAACCGACTTCTTTGTCTGATATTCGTTACCGAAAATGGCAAAACTGAGTTTTTTCTTCATTAATTATCACTAAAAATCTTTGCCGGATGACAAATGTTTTGTATTTTTGCAATTGCAAAATTAAACATTTTAATTAAAAAAAAAGAAAAATCATGGCAAAAGTTTATGAATTCATTTCCAACGGGTCAGAGGAAATTGAGGCTCTGATTCCTGTTGATGTGCTCCGCAGGGCTGACGTGGATGTATGCATAGTGTCTACAACCGGAAATCTTGAGATTACCACAGCGCATAATGTCCGTATCACTGCCGATGCGCTAATTGAGGACTTTGCCGATTTCAATGACGCTGACCTGCTGATGATTCCCGGCGGCCTGCCGGGTGCGGAGAATCTCTGCAACCATCCTTTGGTGAGAGAAGCGATAAAGAAGCAGTATGATGACGGCAAGCTGGTCTCTGCCATCTGCGCCGGACCGATGATTTTCGGCTCGCTGGGAATAAGCAAAGGCAAGCGCTGCACCTGCTATCCGGGGTTTGAGGACTATCTTGACGGTGCTGCATACACGGGCGAACTTGTCACCGTTGACGGCAATGTCATAACAGGCGAGGGACCGGCGGCTACACTACCTTACGCTTTTGCCCTATGTGAACTGCTGTGCGGGAAGACTGTGTCAAAGTCCATCCAGGACGGCATGATGTATACTCACCTAATCAGTGAGACGAAAATATAAGCATCTCGTCTGCATATAGCAAGAACAATAACGGCTCGAAGAGAATAAAGGACTGATTTCTGTCATCGTCATCGCATAATCATGACGATGCAATCTCATTCTTTATTCTCTTCGAGCCATATTCATGATATTGCTCTATTTTCTTTGGGTGCGGCACCAATATTTATTGTTATGGCTTTATCCGGCACTTGTAATATTTTGCATAGATATGCGAGTGAAAGAGAAGGGCAGGATTCTCTCTTCTCGCTTTAAGAACGTTTTCGTTAAGCCAAATGAGCAGAGTCAAGTTTACTTGGACTATGCCATGGCGAGAAAAGGTAGAATGAATTTCAACGTTTTCGTTAAGCCAAATGAGCAGAACGAAACTCGTTTCGGTTATGCCATGGCGAGAAAAGGTAGAAAGAAATTCAACATCATTTGATTTTCTGCAATGACGTACACATACCTAAAAAGCTGGTATTCCTAATAAAATGGCAATTATGGTGACACACAGAAGGAGAAATATGTTCATTTTCATTCTCCCATAGTCCTTCTTCCTGACATTCACCACCAATGCGTATATTAATCTTGAATAAGCTATCAACAATATTAACAGCTCAAACACGGTCTGGAGGGTTATTGTTGCCGATTTTTCTTTCGTACCATCATTGCAAGACGCAAATACAAAGCATGAGAATGCCAATTGGATAACTGACAGAACTTTTGGGAATTGATTTTTTCTCATTGTTTTCAATTGTTTTTAGCTATAAAATAGCGTTCTTTATCAGAACAAACGGTTTGTATTGATATTCACTTTCTCATCCTATCGTAACTCCATGTTTCCCTCAAGTGTGTAATGTTCAAAGACGAAGCGGATGATATATTCGCCACTCATACCCGAAGGTAGCCGGTGGCTTGTCTTTAAGGCGACATATCTATATCAGCAATATGACATCTGTCTTTCATTGACTGCAAAGTTACAGATTTTACTCCACAAATACAACATTTTGTTAGCATTTTTACTCTTAAACATCAGACACATGCACGATTGTCCTGCTTGTAATGCTCGCAATCTTTCTTTTTGTGGGAGCATTTAACCGAAGAGACTTTTTACATATCCAATACTCTGCTCTACGGCTCACAAAAAAGCAGTGAGTTCCCTAATTTCATTTAGCGAGACTCACTGCCTTAACAAATGTTCATTCCACCAAATCAATATGCCACACGGACATGCAGACGGTGTTTCTTATTCTTGTCAATACTGAATTTCTTCAGCACACCCGGACCACAGGAACTGTTGCCTATGCCGAGCACCGCACAGTCTATGCGGAGAATTGTATAGTCACCTTCTACGAGTTCATGGTCGTGACGTACCGATGCTATGTCCTGCGGAGTATAGTGGAGAGCGGAGAAGGAGAACGGCTTATCAACTGCCGTGACCCTGACCCTATAGCCTGAGGCGGAAGCAAGCTCCACAAAAGAGGTCTCGCCGTGGTTTCCGCAATCCTGCGGAACAGGATAATGGGAATACTCGTCCGTCACGTTAGAGTTCCACAAACCTATGTGGCATGAACGCCAACGATCAGGATAGGTATCCCAAGGACCGCGTCCATAATATGTCAAGCGTTCATAATCCTTTGGCAGACGTAAGCAGAGGCCGAGGCATGGGAGTTCCGGAAGGTCACCCCTGCACTCATATTCCTGCACAATATCGAGCAAAGATGCTGGCTTCCCGTTGCTGCCAGCCACAGGAGTGAAGGTCGTGGTCACCACGATGCTTCCTGCGGCATACTTGTATTCCTCTACTCTTATGACATTGCCGTCGCCGTTGAGTTTCTCTTCAAGCACACTGACTTCCGGGGAATCGAGGCGGTTTTTCGTCCAGTCCTTGGCAAGCCAGTTGCCGAAAGACTTGTCATTGTCGGTAGGTGCACGGAACAATGTGGCAGAAACGGCTGTGCGCAATGCCGCGGCGTCCATGCCGGACTTCACTGATTTTGAAACCTGCTGTGAATTGGCAAAATCAAGAACTGTGCCTGAAAGGACGAACTGTTCGTCAGAAACTTTGTTGTCGTCACGCAGAACGGTGATGTTGAGAAGGGTCTGCATACCGGTCTTACAGGACGCAGGGATTCCCTTTATGCTCAATATCGCGCTGTCGCCAGGCTGGACTTCCGGGACTGTAATGTCAAAAGGTTTCTGAGACTTGCCGTTAACGATGATCTGCCCGCGCAGCTTATAGCCGTCAAGGGTGGTGTGATGGTTGCGGTTTATGACATAAACGGCATCGCCATGACGGCTGAACTGCACAGGGGAATAAACGTGCTGCACTTCGTAATATTTTGCCGTAAGCTCGCGGTCGCACTTGACTATGCCGTTAAGGCAGAACGCCTTGAGATTCGGTTTGTCGCCGAAATCGCCGCCATAGGCAATCCAGCGGCGGTTGCCGGAAGGCTGTTTTCCTGTTGCTTTTGCCACACTGCCGTCTGCCGGGACTATGATGCCCTGGTCAACCCAGTCCCAGATGAAGCCTCCAAGCATGCGCGGATTGGAATAGATTTCATCCCAGTATTCCTGGAAATTGCCGAGGGCGTTGCCCATGCAGTGGGCATATTCTGATGTAAGGACAGGACGTTGGTCAAGTATTGGACCGTTGACAGTATTGACATACCACTTGCGCTGTGCTATGCCGAGAAGATATTCCCAGCGTGCATTCTCGGCACGCTCCTTATCGCTGCCCTCCGGAACTCCGGGATTGAGATATTCCTGCATGACACGCGGATAGAAACGTGAGATGACATCGACACACTCCGGGTCAGCAATCTCTTCAGTGCCGCCCACGCTTCCCTGCGCTCCCTCGTAGTGGACGAAGCGTGTAGGGTCGAACTCATGTAGCCATCCGGCCATAGCACTGTGGTTTGCACCGTAGCCGCTCTCGTTGCCAAGGCTCCAGAACACCACGGAGGCGTGGTTCTTGTCACGCTCCGCAACACGTATGATGCGGTCCATCATGGCATCGTTCCAGTCAGGAGTGGAGGTGAACTCTCCACGGACGCCATGGTTTTCAGCATTTGCCTCGTCAAGGACATACAGCCCGAGGGAGTCGCAAAGCTCATACCAGCGCGGAGTGCTTGGATAATGGGAGGTGCGGACAGCATTGATGTTAGCCTGTTTCATAAGGCGTATGTCCTGCAACATGCGCTCTTCCGTCATGACACGTGCCTTGAAAGGGTCATGTTCCAGACGGTTTACGCCACGGAAGCGCACCTGTTTGCCGTTGACGAGAAACATTCCCTGACGGATGGCAAGTTGCCTGAAGCCGACTTTCCGGGTAATACATTCCACCGGTTGTAACGCATTTGGAGGCATCAGCTGTATCTTCAGCGTATAGAGATATGGTGTTTCCGCCGTCCATGCGTGGACATTCCGCAGGAGAGTGTCAAGGCGTGCGAACTTCATCCTGCCGCGCTGCGGATACCATTCGTTCATGACAGCTCCCTTATGATTAAGGTTCAGGACCGGCTCTGCATCTGTTTTCATCGCGGCCACCTCATTGCCTTCAGCATCACAGAGTGTCGCCACGATGGCATAGTCCTTGGCATCATTGCCGTCAAGCGACTGTAACTTAGGACTTATCTGGAGGCGGAAATTGCGGTATGTCTCGTCTGTGGCAACAGTGCGCACGGTGAAATCGCGCAGACGGAGTGACGGAGTGTGGAAGAGAGTGACACTCCTGTGGATACCGGCGAAACGCCATGCGTCCTGATCTTCGAGGTATGAGCCATCGCTGTACTTATAAACGGTAAGTTCTATGGTGTTTTCCTTGGAGCCTTTATTAAGGAATGATGTGATGTCAAACTCCGCCGGTGTGCATGAATCCTGAGAATAGCCAACCTGCTTGCCATTGATGCTGACATAGAATGCTGACATCACGCCGTCAAAACGGATATATGTATGTCCGCCGTCGGTTAGCCATCCGGAAGGAACGGTGAACGTACGGCGGTACTGACCTGTAGGATTTCGCTCTGTATATGCCGTATATGCCTGCTTCGGCTCGTCCATGACGTAGGGCGGTTTGATCTTGAAAGTATAGCCGGAGGAGGAGTATATTGGTGTGCCGTAGCCGGAAACTTCCCAAATGGCCGGCACGGCTATGGTACCCCACTGTGCCTGTTCAATCTTTTCCGGCACAGGTGCCCAGCGGAAATTCCACTGACCGTCAAGGGTCATCTGACGGTCGCCGGGAATGAGATGGTAAGGAATAAAGGATGAGCGTGCCGGCTCTCTGTTGATTTGCAGCACATGGTTGTCTTCATAAACCTGCTTTTGGGCAATGGATGCCAAAGGAAATAATACGGCAAAAAATAATGGCCATGATTTGATTAGTCTCATTTGATAAGGTAGAATGGTATGTTTGATAAAGTCAAATAGTACTTTTTATGGGGCGAATGATTATGTTTCATAACGCCCAATTATATATTTGATAAGGATAAATATATGCTACGGTATGTCTCGCAACAATAATTTGGGAAATATACAGTTATTCTACGGATACTGCAAGATTCCGTCTTACAACAGTAAGTAAGCTTGTCATGGCAAACAAATTTGGCTTAAAGTTTCTCCAAAAGGACAACGGCATAGGCGGATATGCCCTCTTCCCTGCCGGTGAAGCCGAGTTTTTCTGTTGTCGTCGCCTTGATGGAAATATCTTCTTCGTCACACTCAAGAACTTCGGCAAGGCATTTTTTCATTGCAGGGACATGAGGATTGAGTTTCGGACGCTCAGCACAGACAGTGGCATCAATATTCCCGAGCCTATATCCTTTTCCTGTAATAAGGTCACGTGTCTTACGCAGGAGTATCTTTGAGTCTATACCAGCGGTCTCTGCTGCCGTGTCAGGAAAGTGGAAACCTATATCACGCATGTTCGCGGCACCGAGCATGGCATCGCAAATGGCATGTATCAGCACATCGGCATCACTGTGGCCGAGAAGTCCGAGAATATGTTCAATCTTTATTCCGCCGAGCCAAAGGTCACGGCCTTCAACAAGTTTATGGACATCAAAGCCCATTCCTACACGGATTTTCATGTTCTTATTTCTTATTTTTACTTTATTCTTGCGTGATAGGTGATAAGGGTCTCATACGCAAAGTACGAACAAAAAAGGATTTGTCCGGCAGAAGCATCAGCGTCTGCCAAACAAATCCTTTATTCCGTCCATGTCAAATGCGAGTGAGAAACGTAATGTCTGGTCAAGCGGACTGGTCTTTGCCTTGGAGATGACATAGCCCACGTCAAGCGAGAAGACATTCATTTTGAATCCAGCACCGAGAGTATAGTATTTTCTGTTGCCCTTGCTCTCCGCCTCATGATGATAGCCGGCACGTAGAGAGAACTTGTCATTGTATACATATTCTGCACCGACACTCCACTGTATTTCCTCCAGTTCCTCTTTAAAACCGCCGGGAGCGTCGGAAAAACTTTTGAACATTCCCGAAATCGAGCCTATGTCATAATAAACCTCATCCGCATATTCTTCAAGGGTTGCGGCCGTTGTCTCGCCGTTAGCCTTGGCCTCCTCATACTTCACGGTGGAGGGATAGGAAGGGACAAGAAGTTTATTGGCATCGGCTGCAATGGTGAAGCGGTTGTATTCATTGATAGGAATCATGAGCGAGGCTCCCAATCTGAGATTGGTAGGTATAAACTCTGAGCGCGTGGAACCTCCGAAAGTTATCTTTGAACCGATATTGGAGACATTGAGACCAAGGCCGAGCTGGCATTCGCGGCTTCCGAGATTAATGTAGTCCTGGTAGTAGCAGGCGATGTCGGCCCCAAAGGCTCCCGCAGCAGATGTTTCTTCCGTCTGGCTATATGACATATCGGAACGGAGGTAGCGCACGGCGGCTGCAAGGGAAAACTTCTGGCTGAGCATCATGGAGTATGCCACATCGACTGACATCTCGTAAGGCTTTATCGACATATCGTCATTACCGTCGAAGAAAACCTCACCAAGAGAGAAGTAGCGTATTGAGCCTGAGATGGCGGAATACTCACCGATGCGGTAGTAGCCTGCAAGATATGCAATATCCATATCTCCCACAAGCTGGCGCAGCCATGGAGTATAGTTAAGCGAGACTCCTGCCCTTGAGATACAGAATGGATATTTTGCAGGGTTCCAATACTGTGAGGCAACGTCCGGATCTGTTGCCGCACCTACATCGCCCAATCCGCCGCCACGGGCATCAGGAGCGATGGTCTGTGAGACAAGGGCTGTATGAATGGGGTTGAACATGCTCCGCTTTTCATCGGCAGAGGCGGTCAGAACCATTATCAGGAGAATGAATAACGTGACTGTTTTCTTTGTCATTTGTATATAGTATTATATTATTTTGCTTTTGTATCATAACTCTCTGTCACATCATCACTCACATATACAGATATGCGCAATTACTGCAAACGGGGAGATGCGTAACGGGAAGATCAGTCGCTGAGCACAACGATCTTCTTTGCCTTTGTCGTTTTATAGCCTCCGTCATTGGCCAGACGGGCACGATAGAGATAGACTCCGGTTGCAAGGCGGCATCCGCCTGAGATACTGCCGTCCCAGTCTATACGGGAGGTTGCAGTGTCCGAGCCTGAGATTTCGGAGATTCTGTGTAAGAGACGGCCACTCATATCAAAGATTTCTATATCTATCTCAACTGGCGAACCTGCACGGTCGTGTGACACTATGAACGAAGTTACCTCACGGACAGGATTCTTTGTGGCATAGACATCCAGATAGTCAGGGGCAAGTCCTTTCACGACATTGAATGACAATGTCGTCGTCGACGGGTTGTTAAGTATGTCCCAGGCACGGAAACGGAGGGTATGGTGTCCCTCTGTCAGTTCGGGAATGCTGAAATGTACTGCACCGGAGGTGTATTTTCCGAAATCATACTGGAAATAATCATTAAGATTATATGTCCTTGACGCATCACTGTCAATTGTCAGCTGCATATCATGTCCGATGCCTGCCCCGGAGGCATTGATACCGTCATTATCCCTTATCTCTCCTACAAAATAAGGAGTGGAGTTGACATCTCCGCCATTTACGAACATCGGTGAATTAAGATAACAATAGAGGGAAGGACCTATTGAGTCATTGAACACCTCTTCCGTTCCGCCAATCAGGAAGCGGTCGGACTCTCCGTTGGCGACAATGGATGCGTCACCGTTATAGGCGAACATCGTTATAAGTCCGTTAAGGTCCGAGTAATTTATATCTCTCGGCACGACAAAATTTATCATGAACCTACCCTTCCGCACACTGTCCGTTCCTGAATAGAGTATCTTAGTCCTGTCAGTATATTGGAACGGGGAGTCATCTGAATTGCCAAGAGTTGTACAAAGCTCAGCATTGTCACGGATGGTGACAGATATACGTCCGTAAAAATCCTCCACGGTATCACCGTCTTTGACGACACTTCCCACAACACGCACCTTGCCATTGGCATGAATTGCCGGCATCTCGTCTCCTGAAACATCTATATCGTTGATGCTTTCCACGACACACTTGTACAAAGGAACATTGAGAGCAAGTGCCGGATCGCCAAGCAGAGAATAGTGAAGCTTATTGATTGTCAGGTCACGGTTTGATGTGACGAGCTTTGTTTTGGCAATTCTGTTCGCCTCGCCCAAAGTCGTTCTCTTGCCGTCATTGACCGTCAGGAGTGCATCCACAAACTCTTCGTTCATGTATCGGTTATAGTAGGCAAGCACAGTTCGTGTCGTTCCAAAGAACGCAACGCCTCCACCCTTTTCATTATTGACCACCATCTCACCTATCGTCGACGCATTTCCGTCAAACGGGCCGACATCGCAAGAGGCCGTGATCCATAACGGAAGGTTGGCGTTTCGGAAATCTGCAAAGTCCGTAAGTCGCAGCACATATTCGTGTGATATGGATTCCGGGGCGCCATGGCCGGCATAATCAATTATGAGCGCGCCGGCTTTCTGCTGCGCCTTGATGACTGTCTCGACATCAGGGTATCTGTTCCCGGTAGCCGAAACGACACGGCTGTAGGCATCCCAATAAACCTTACGCACATCATAGCCCGGGAAATCCGAGATGACACCGTCAGCAACAAAGTTCACATCACGCATGTGCATATTGCCGTCTCCGTCGTCTCCAAGAAACATTATTGTATTCTGCCAGTCACCGACATTACTGTTTTCGGCATAGGATATCGTCTTGTCGACAAGCACTTTCGCCTCTGCCGGCGTCGTGACAGGGAATCTTCCGATTGCTATATCAGGAGTTCCCGTATACGAACTGTTACGGGCAAGTGCCTCGTTGTCGTCAAGCATTGCTACAAAATCGTCGGAAACCAAACAGTATTCGGCATTGTATGAGTTCTCACTCTCAAAGCACAGAAGCAGGTTGTCTGCATTTTCACCCCTGCATCCCTGTGAGAGAAGGCGGTTATCCCACTTACTGTCTCCGAAAAGAAGAAGGTACTTGGGATACTTTTCACTGTCGCCACGGTCATAAAGCATCTTCATATAACGACGATAGGCAGAGACATCAGGCGTTCCGCTTGAGAATTCGTTATACAGTTCATCAGCAGGAACGATACGGACGGAGATATTATCATGCCGCTCATGATGGTCTTTCAGACGCGCAGCCTGTTCAAGCAGGGTCTGGGAAGTCGGTATTATTATTGTCATGTCAACTATTGAGTCGCCATGATGGTCTTGGTTCATGATTCTATAAACGTACTCTGCCGCCGGGAAAGAAGCATTTTGCAAGTCAGGTGCAGGACGCGGAACAGACGTGCGAAGAGATATATAGTCAAGACGCAAGGGGCCTCCTGAAAGGCATGTCAGGGTAACGGTGTCAGTAGGCTGGGTTTCCACATTATATGTCACGGAAGTAAACATCGCCTTGTCATACTTTGCTGATAAGGAAATGTCACCTACAGGATATTCCGTTCCATTGACCGTTAGGCGGAAAGTACTGTTCGTGCCAGCCGTAACACAGGCTGTCAGCACTCCCGCAGTGGCATCTCCGGGCGTTTCCAGCAGATAAGTCCTGCTCCCGCCGAGAGGTATGGTCGCCGATTCGACAAGATTACGTCCTCCTTCATACCATGCATATTCATCCACCTCATACAGGCTGTGATAATCATCTGCTGCAGGATAATTGGTCTCCAGCAACTGGGCATCGCTCACAAGAAGAGGTTCTTCGTCCGACTGGGTAATGAAATAATAGCCTTTGTCTGAATAAGGATTCCGCGTCCGTACATTGGACGACACGCTTTCCCAAGACACCGGCCCCTTGCCATAGAACAGTCGTTTGCCATTCACCATGCATGAAGGCACTTCGTGCAAATCATCTGTCTCCATGATATAGTCGGGCGAGAGAGTCTCCGGCACAAGGTTGCCGCCATAACCGTAAATCTTCACCTTATTAATATCCGTGAAGCCCGCCCTGCGCACCACGTCTTCCGTAAGCTGGCAGAAACCGGTGGCAGGTACGGCAATCTTTGCCCACGAGCCTTCACGTAATACAGAATGGGCTGCATAACGGCCTGTGGCATCAAGTTCTGCCGAGGTACGGCGTATCACATTGGCTTTTGCCTTTGAAGAACGGTTCTTTGGAAAAGCTTCAACCTTCAGCATAAAGCTGACAAGAAACTGATACTTTCCGTTGCGGAAGACTATCGGTGTAAGCGAGAAGAGCATTGAAGGGGATTTCCTGCTGACAAGGACTGTCTGCCGGACATCTGGAAGAGCAGGCGGGAGCTGTCCCGCCAGACGGTTATAACTGTCTACGTCTTTCTGCGGCATGTCCAGGAATTCAGGGTAAAGGATTTCACAGACATAGACCGAATCCTCATAATCGGGCGGCAGCGGCATATTGTGCCCCACCCTCGGCAACATGGAGTCAACATTGACATCCTCTGCCGTGAGGTTAAAAAAACGCTGTGCTCCGACGGCATCCGCCATCAGAACAAGCAGTGGAACCAATATGTAGCGTGCTGCTTTCATTTTCTATCTGAACCTATTTTACATGGAAATCAAGAACTTTCCGGCCTTCAAGGCATCCTTCAAGATGATTGCCTATACTGACGGGACCTACACCTGCCGGCGTACCGGTATACAGGAGGTCTCCTGTCTTCAGTGTAAAGTACTGTGATATGTATGCAACAAGGCGGTCAACGGTATGAATCATATCCGAAGAGCATCCTTCCTGAACAGTCTTACCGTCAATATCAAGATTAAAATGTATTCCTTGAATGTCAAGGAACCTTTCTTTCTCAACGAACTCCCCTATAACAGCTGAGCCGTCAAAGCCCTTGCATATTTCCCATGGCCGTCCTTCCTCACGCAATTTCTTCTGCAATTCACGGGCCGTAAAGTCAACACCGACTGTGACAGCATCATAATAGCGGTGGGCGAAACGCTCAGGAATGCTCTTGCCGAGACGGCAGATACGCACCACCAGTTCTGTCTCATAATCAATCTGTCCCATGAATTCCGGAAGGAAAAACGGTTTACCGTCTTTCAGCAAAGCGGAGTCCGTCTTTGTGAATATGACAGGATCGCGTTCTGCGGAATCACTTGCACTCTGCTGTAATAACGCAGTTTTTATCTCTTTATTGTGTAAGGCATAATTCATGCCAACTGCAAATATCTTCATATCTATGAAAAAAGCGTCAGCACCAATATGGCACTGACGCGGATATTTTGTTTCAACAAGGTGGGAACCAGACGGTTCCCGGCCTCTATAATCTCAACTGGTCCGATTCTGGAAATTCAGCCATAATGGCATATCTTTTCAGAATCCTCACGGCAGATTAGTCTGCCTGAAGAGTGAAACGCTTGAAAGCCACCACGGTAAGGTCCTTGTCTGCGGCCTGAAGATACTGTGCGACAGTCTGCTTTGAATCCTGGATGAACTCCTGATTGAGGAGGCAAGATTCCTTAAAGAACTTGTTCACACGACCCTTGGCGATGTTCTCAATCATCTGCATATTGAGGCTTGCAGCCTTCTCTGCAGAGACAGTTGCGATGATTTCCTTGGCCTTGGCAACGTCCTCAGCTGTAATCCAGCCCTTGCCCATGTTTGACTCCATGTGATCTTCTGAGTCAACGTGTGCAGGATTGATGCCTGCCTTCTTCAAGGCAGCCTCAACAGCCTTGTGAACCTGCTCCTGCTTTGACTTCTCGACAGCCACATTGTACTCCTCGTCAATAGTGGCCTGTGGTACAGACTTCTCGTCAAGGGCAACAGGATTCATGGCAGCAACCTGCATTGCCACTGCATGAGCCTGCTCCGCAGCCGGCTTGTTGGTCTGTACGAGTGTACAGAGGCCGTTGCGGTTCATGTGGTTGTAAGCATCGATATTGTCACCTTCAAGGAACATATATCCGTCAAGCTCCATCTTCTCACCTGTAACACCGGAACGTTCTACGACAGCGTCAGCGACTTTCTGTCCGTTAGCGAGTGTGAGGTTGGACACCTCTTCTACAGACTGAGCCTTTGCTGCAACGGCAGCATCAAGGATATCCTGTGTCAGTTTAATATAGTCTGCGCCATTTGCAACGAAGTCTGTCTCACACTTCAAAGCGATGATAGCAGCGAAGCCCTCACCGACTTTGGCAAGCACGCAACCGTTTGATGTCTCACGGTCAGCACGCTTTGCTGCGATAGCCTGACCTTTCTGGCGGAGGATATCCTTAGCCTTGTCCATATCGCCCTCAGCCTCTGTGAGAGCTTTCTTAACATCAGCAAGACCAGCACCGGTCATGGCGCGGAGCTTTTTGATGTCTTCCATTGATACAGCCATTGTATTTCTTTTATTTAATGGGTTAAGAAGATGTAAAGATGCAAAACTTTTTTTTGCATCTTTACATCTGTCTGTATTAAAAATATTACTCAGCAGTTGCCTCTGCTTCAGCCTTGCGTGCACGTCCTGCGCGCTTCTTTCCCTCTGCAGCTTCCTCAGCCTGCTCTGCAGCAGCCTTCTCGTCAGCCTTCTCAGCCTTGCGCTCCTCAAGACCCTCTGCAATTGCCTGGCAGCAAGCTCCGAGGATAGCGTTGACAGAGTCCTTGGCGTCATCGTTTGCCGGGATTGGGAAGTTAACCTTGTTAGGGTCAGAGTTTGTATCGCAGATGGCAAACACAGGGATACCCAGACGATGTGCCTCAGCAATAGCGATGTGCTCCTTTGCAACGTCGATAACGAACAGTGCTGACGGGAGACGTGTCAGGTCAGCGATAGAACCGAGGTTCTTCTCAAGCTTTGCACGCTGGCGTGAGATCTGAAGAAGTTCACGCTTGGAGAGGTTTGAGAATGTACCGTCAGCCATCATCTTATCGATGTTCGTCATTTTCTTGATAGCCTTACGTATTGTAGGGAAGTTAGTGAGCATACCGCCCGCCCAACGTTCGTTGACGTATGGCATGTTTACGCTTGCTGCCTTCTCGGCAACAATGTCCTTAGCCTGTTTTTTAGTAGCGACGAACAGGATTTTCTTTCCTGACTTTGCAATCTGCTTGAGAGCCTCTGCTGCAGTGTCTGTCATAGCGACAGTCTTGTGCAGGTCTATGATATGAATGCCGTTACGCTCCATGAAGATATAAGGAGCCATAGCCGGGTTCCACTTGCGGCGGAGGTGTCCGAAATGACAGCCTGCCTGAAGTAACTGGTCAAAATTTGTTCTTGCCATTTTTCTGAATTTGTTTACGTTCTTTTTAATTCTTTGTTAGAATCAGCCGACGGGTAGCCTTACGGGTCTCGCCGGTTTAGATGCTAAACTGCCGTTCTCTTCTGAAAAGCCTTTACTATTATATATAATAATGTAAATCTTCCCGGTTTAACGCTTAGAGAACTGGAAGCGGCGGCGTGCCTTCGGCTGGCCCGGCTTCTTACGCTCTACAGAACGTGCGTCGCGTGTGACGAAGCCTGCTGCGCGGAGAGCCTTCTTGTCATCGGCGTTGATCTTGATGAGTGCGCGTGCGATAGCGAGGCGGAGAGCCTGGCTCTGGCCTGTAAAGCCGCCACCGTCAAGGTTAGCCTTGATGTCATACTTCTCTGCTACCTCAAGGAGCTGAAGTGGCTGCTTAACCACGTACTGGAGGATAGCTGATGGGAAGTACTCTGTTAATTCCTTCTTGTTGATTGTGATCTTGCCTGTACCTTCTGTGAGATACACACGAGCTACAGAGCTCTTACGGCGACCGAGTGCATTAATCTGTTCCATCTTTACCTGCTAATTATTTGTACTGGTTAATATCAATAGCCTTTGGCTGCTGAGCCTGCTGCTGGTGCTCTGTTCCCTCGTAGACATAGAGGTTGTTGAGCAGATGACGGCCGAGCGGACCCTTCGGGAGCATACCCTTCACTGCATGACGGAGCATTTTCTCCACACCGTCCTTCTTTGTACGGAGCTGTGCCGGAGTAGAGAAACGCTGTCCACCAGGATAGCCTGTGTAACGTGTGTAGACTTTGTCTGTCTCCTTTTTGCCGGTGAAAACGACCTTAGCGGCATTGATGATGATAACGTTGTCACCACAATCTACATGAGGGGTGAAGTTTGGCTTGTACTTACCGCGGATGAGCTTAGCCACCTTTGAAGCGAGACGACCAACAACCTGGTCTGTTGCGTCAACCACAACCCACTCCTTCTTAGCTGTCTCCTTGTTCGCGGAAATAGTCTTGTAACTTAAAGTGTTCATTTCTTCAATTAAAATATTACTACTAAAAAACGTTCTTCTGTGCGCAGATTCCCTAACCGCCATGCACGGCCAAATGCATGACTATTAACACTACGGCACAAGGAGGCTCTAAGAAAACCTCCAGGCATAATCGGACTGCAAAGTTACAACTTTTAAAAGAGTTTCGTACATTTTTATATACACAGATAACAAACTTTTAAATTTAAATAACAATTATCTTATCAAAATGACTTCCAATATACAGGCAGACAGACATGAATTCACTATCAATATCAGGTCATATCATAAGTAACCAAGTTACTGTTGGAAATTAGTTTATACTAAAAACGCAGTTATTTTTCAGGCGGTTAGTGTACGGAACCGAAGGAGCAATGCGGGCATGGTGACTGAGTGACAACTTTCCCGACAAGCCATACGGGCAGAGCGAAACTTATTTCAGCTATGCCGTGGCAAGGGACAGTGCGCGTAGCGTCAGCAAGCGAGTGCACTGACTGACAAAAAAGAACGTTTTCGTTAAGCCAAATGAGCAGAGTTAAGTTCACTTAAACTCTGCCATGGCGAGAAAAGGTAGAATGAAATTCAACGTTTTCGTTAAGCCGGATGAGCAGAGTTAAGTTCACTTGAGCTCTGCCATGGCGAGAAAAGGTAGAATGAAATTCAACGTTTTCATTAAGCCGGATGAGCAGAACGAAACTCGTTTCAGTTATGCCATGGCGAGAAAAGTAGAATGAAATTCAACAAGTTTTAGTGAAAAAACATCATATTATAAAATAATTATCAATAGTTACTTATTGAAAATCATTTTATAATTGATTATTTTCTTGCTAAGGCTTATTCTTTTGGGTATAAACTGATTTTCAACAGCTGCTTATTCATCAAGCATCTCTTTGGAATCACAAAACGGACAGACAGAACAAGAAAAGACATGATTGAAAAGCTATCTCCGACAGTATATATCCATGTTCAGGAATACAGTGAAAGGAGGTATGACTGTCCAAACACGACCTGGCGCAAAACGAAAGGTAACGGTTCGCATTGTAAAAGGTTACCTTTGACCATGCTAAGGGTTACCTTTTATATTGCAGATCGTTACCTTTTGTCCGCCCGAAAGCATACATATATCTGCAATGCTGATTTACAGTACACAATAAGAAGCCATGTATCAGGATATTCCTCCTTATACATGGCTTCTTATCATTGCAAGACAAAGGTTCTGCCACTTACTGCCCGTATGCCTGTCTATGATAAGACGGACAGTGCGGAATCCATATTGTCACATAGATAAAATACGTCTGCAGCGGTCACTGCACTTCAAGATACTCAAACTCGACAGGGGTCGCGCCGACAATAGGTTTCTTCGTACCCGGCATAAGGAGCTGCACCTGATAATTGCCTGCGTTAATCTGCGTTCCGGTAGTGGTGGAGACGAGCTTGAACTTCTTTGGAGTGGTAGGGAACTTCATCTCACGGTCTACGAGGACAGCACCTTTCTGGTCTACTATACGGAGCTGTGCCGCTACCGGTGCACCAACGTTCTTGTAACGGAAGCGCAGGGCGTACTCGCGTGCGACACCGGGAGTGATGATGAATTCCTTCTTCTTGCTGAGCGTATAGCGTGATGCCGGGAAAGCCTCTTCCTCGGCGGGAAGCATGGTCTTCGGGAGTTTCTCCACCCTGTCACCGTCAATTTTTGCCCAGAAACTTTCCTCGCTCTTGTCAGCAAGAGGCTTTACTGAGGTGTCCGAAGTACGTATGGCAATGGCGGAGATGACAGCCTGTCCCGCCTTGACTTCAGGGAAAGAGAGGGTGAGCACACCACCTTTCACCTCTGCCTCCACCGTCTTGCGGAAAGCTCCCGCATGACCGGCCTCTGCCCAAAGGTCAACATCCTCTGCCTTAACCTCGCCGTTCACGGCTACGGAGAAAAGGCGTTCGCCCTCGCAGTCGGTCTTTATTCCTCCGCCAAGTCCGAGCCATGGCTCTGCGAAATAGAGTTCAACGGTGTAACTGCCGTCAGGGAGAGGGAAACCATAGCTGAGTTTATGACGTCCGAAGCGGAAAGTGCTGAAGAGTCCCCAGTCACGTGTACCATGAATCGGCTCAGATATAGTGCCCTGAGAAGCACGGATACCGTCCCATGAACTGCTGTAAGCGAGGTTGTCTCCCTGCCATCTGTTGCCGAAAGTGTCGGTATATGAGTCACCGCCACAGTTGAGACGGAGGACGTAGTTCTCATTTTCAGCGGGCTGAAGGCTTACAGGGTGCATGTCGGCAGCAACAGGTACGACGGAAGAGCCGGCATAAAGATTCTCGAAACCGGGAGCCTGAGGCAGCCCGTCAAGGATTATGACATCCTCGGCAACGGCCTTCCCCCCTCTGAAGCCTACGGCGCGGAGCACGTTATACTCGATGAGGCGGTGTTCCCAGAACATGTGTGTCCCCGGCTTGCGTGCGTTTTTCTTTCTTCCGAGATACCGGCTGTCATCGCCACTGTTGTAGAGGCGCACGCTGTCACAGTTGGAATAGACAGCGATATCCGTACGGCGAGCACCTGTTTTCTTAAAGCGGTCAGCCCATGTATGGCTGTTTATGTAGACCATCGGGTCAACATCAGGGGAGACATAGCTTGACCTGTACATGTAATAGACATCCGCAGGCTGCTCCCATGAGGTAAGAAGTCCCTTGTAGTTCACAGGACCTATCTTGTCCGCCATGCGGTAGGCTCCGTCAGGCTGGACACGTCCCGGATTGTCATGTGTTGCGAAAATCCACTGATAATGTCCGCAGACACTGTCGCGTGCTTCCTCCGCAAGACGGACTTTCGTCTCAAGAAGGTCTGTGGCACGTTCCTCGCTATATGACTTTTCCTTACGGAGAGAATCGACAGGAGCCTCGCTGTGCAGACCGATTGTCCGCCATGCGCCGTATTCGCCGTTGAGAAGCTGGTTCGGCTGTTTCAGTTCCTTGTCGTAGTTGAGTGCCGTTCCGCCGTAGGTTCCGCTCCAGTTCTGAATGACATTCCAGTCGGAGCCTTCTCCGCCGTTACAGGTAGTGACGGGCCGGCGTGCAGGATCAAGTTCCTTTATGATGGCTGTACACTCCTCGGCAAAGTCTTTCGGAAGAGTCGATTCGTTCTGCAAGCCCCACATCACAACGGAAGGTGAGTTACGGCGTTCCTTTATATACTGACGCAGAAGCTGCTTGAAATTCTCGCGAAACTGCGGCGTGTCGTACCAGATATGTGCCGAGAACTGGCTCCAGAAGAGCACTCCCTGCTTGTCAGCCAACTGCTGATAGAGGAGGTTATGCGGCTGGTGGGCCTCACGATAGGCATTAAAACCTGCCTGGCGGATGAGTTTCATGCGCGACTCTATCTGCTCATTGCAGAACGCGTGGCTGCCGCCGAACAGGTGGTCATAGTCGCACGTACCGTTGATGAACACCGGTTTGCCGTTAAGATAAAAACGGTTGTCACCGTCGTTGCGCATAAGAGGCCATGAGAAAGTACGTATGCCGTACGGTGTCTCCACCTGATCGGTGGTCTTGCCGTCACGCTTCACCATTGAGACAATCTTATAAAGATAAGGGTCTTCCTGAGACCACAGTGTCGGAGAGCCGACTTCTGCCTGCTGACGGACTGTCTTTGTCTCGCCCGGATTGAGGCGAATCTTGTCGGTACAACGGAAGACACGTTTGCCGGAAGCCATATTGAAATTGTTCACAATCTCAAATTCAGCCGCCGTGGTGCCGTAGTTCTTCACCTCCGTCTCTATGAAAACAGAGTCACAGGTTTCGTTGTTCCAGACATGGACTCCGAAAGGTTCTATCCGAACCTCGTCTGTTTCCACAAGGCTTACGGGACGATATATGCCGAAAGGCTGGGAGCCTTCGGAGAAGCCCCATTCGGAAGAGCATCCTCCGCATACCCAAGGCATGTCGGTGATGAGTTCAGGATGGTCGCAAAGTACCGTCAGACGATTGTCACCGTCCTTTATGCAGTCAGTGACATCTAACGTATACGTCAGTCTGCCGACAGGTTTTCTGTCAAACTTCTTGCCATTGACGGTCACCGTGGCATAAGAGCCGACTCCCTCGAAATAAAGGAAATAGCGTTTCCCCGCCGCAGGACTGGCAAAGAAAATCTTCTCGTAAAGTGCCGAACCGTGGAGGTTTCCGTGCTTTTTCTGACTGTATCCGTAGTAGTCATCCCAGTTATGAGGAACGTCACCCGTCCAGACCTTGCCTGTTGCGGCTGTATCGGTGGAGGTTACAAGTGTTGACTTCCATCCTTCGGAAAGCGGAGTGACGGTACGCTTTGCCTTGCGCTGCGGAGCAGGAAACGCCACTCCCGACTTGCCCATCGGGCGTGAGGTGGCAAGGGCTATGCCACGCTGCCCGTCGTTGTTCACTGCACAGTAGAAATGGTAGACGACACCATCGTGCTTCAGGACATAGCTTTTATGGGCGAACATCTCGTCATACTGCTTTGTAGGCCATACGAGATCCGGCCCGTCCCAGTCCTGCCAGTGGACGAGGTCGCGGGAGACCGCGAAGGTGTTGAAAGCATTGTATTTCCTCTGCGGACTGAACGCGGAGAAATAGAACATGACATAGAGTGGCTTTTCCTTAACTATGGCAGAAGCTGTGGCGGATGCATTGCACTCACGTTCCCACTGAGTGAAATCGACAATCTGCGCATCGCCGGTGATGATTCCCGGTGCTTCATGGGTGAAGACGGGATTGCCGGGATAGCGTTCCCACTTCTTCATGTCGTTGGAGAGTGCTATGCCAATGCGCTCAGCCTTGAGATTATTCTCGGGATTGATGCCGCCGGCATTATAGAACATGACGAAACGCTTGCCGAAAGTCTTACGTTTGTCCTCATAGACGGTGGACTTGTACTGTATCAGCTTTTCCCACCACTGTGCCCCTTTGTCATCAATGTGCAGGAGAGGCTTGCCGAGCGACTGCCATTCGTGTGCAGCAGTCACAGAGGCGTCCACACCGTTTTTCATGGCTACGTCAGTCCATGCCTGTCCTATGAACAGCGGTGCGCGGACACCCTCATATCCGGTGCCCTCACCGCCGATGTATGTCATCCAGTGCTTTCCATTATACGTGCCTATGCGGTAGTCACCGTTCCACTCCCAATTGATGAGTGACGGGAAGCCACCGCGCTGGTTCATGTCCCATCCGTTGTCCTTGTAGTCGAGGAGGCAGCCTAACGTGCGCCAGTGGAGAAGGTCGTCGCTCTCACTCAGCCAGGTGGTGTATCCACGTCCGTCAAGTCCGTCGGAACCATTGTAAACGACGTATGTCATATACCATTTGCCGCCCTCACGGTAGACCGTGGGACAGTCTATCTTATGGCCGTTGTCAGCAGGAGCAACGACCATGCCATACTTGTATGGCGACTTCACCTCATTATAGATGTCTGTCATCACCTCTTTTGAGATCTGTTGCGCAAAGGCGGAGAGGGTAAGGAATGACAGTACGGTCAGAAGTATATGTTTCATTGTATTAAAAATATTTTTAACAGGCAGGGCATAACACCTGCCGCAAATGTTTTCGGCATTATACACAACGCAGTGGGACAGAACCACAAGCCCTACCCCACTGCGGATTTTTCTTTATTAATAGAACAGCCAGTCGATGGAGCTGTCGGCACCTGACAGCCCGGCATCGCGCGGATTAATCTTGTCAGAGGTATAACCGAGAACGACAAGGATTCCTTTCGGCAACTGCAGACGATGCTTTCCGGCGGTGAAATTGTAAGGATGGACATTCACCTGCGGCATGCCGTTGATGCGCAGAGCAGAGGTATAGCATGGGTCTTGCTGGCCATACTCACTGGCAGTTGCGTCGATCTCGAGCTTTGGAGCACGTGCATATTTGCGCTGGTCGTCACGGAAATAGCCGACAAGGAGTGTCACCGGCTTGTCACATGTGAATTCCACTACTGTGCCTTCGTTACGCTGGGACTTGGAAGAGAAGACGTATGCCTGCATTCCTTCAAGTTCTTTGCCATAGTCTGTGACAGCGGAGTCAAGGTCGTTGAAGAGTTTTGCTCCTTTCTCAAGCCGTACCGTCGTCACGTCACCGTCAAGAGTGACCTTGGCAGGACGCAGCGGTTTGATGACATTCTTCTTGCCTTCGGAGGAAGGAGACTTCAGCTGGGCTATGTTCTTTTTGAGGTTTGCCAGTTCTTCCTCATATTTCGGAAGAAGCTCACTCCAGTGTTTCATCTTGCCGCCATCGCCGGCTATGGGCACACGGCGCATGGAAGTCTGCATACTGTTGGCATAGAGGTATGTGTCATTTGTGAGTGAGACGAGACAGCGGTAGTGTTCCAGACCTTCTTCAAGAAGTGGCACAGCCTTGTCAAGTTCTGCAATATCATTGGTATACTTGTAATTCAGGACATGCTCACAGGCGCGCACCTTCAGTCCGAAAGCGTATGCGAACTCACGATAGCAGTGTATATCATTGCTCAGGCGGGCAAACTCAGCATTATTCCTGCCTATATTCTTTCCGGCATCCTCTATGGCCTTAACGGCCTTGTCGCCATGTTCCATGCACTGGCTGACGATGTCAAGCGGGAGTTCTCCCACATGTTCCTTGACGTTAAGTTTAGGATTTACATTGTCAGGGAAGTTGATGTTCACCGGCAACGGTGCGTCATGTTCCTTGGCAACATACTCAATGAGTTTCTCGCCGTCAGGGCCGCAGCTTTCGTAGAATCCGGGATAGACAGTGTATTTGTAAGGATTGACAAGTTGTGAGCAGAACATTCCGAGCAGAAGAGTCTGCCGGTTGCCCTCCGTAATGCCGAAGCGGCGGAGGAGTTTCGGGGCTATCTCGCCACTTTCTTCCATGGCTTCACGTATCAATGCAGCATTTCCTGCTGTGGTTCCATAGGTCCGTGCCAGTTTGTTGTCCCAGTAAACTGTCTCGTCATTGCGGTCACGATGGCAGTTCCAGGCGTAGCGTCCCCATGCGGAGTACCACATCCAGTCACGGTCAAGCTGTTTCTGGCGGGAACCGTCAGCAAGCTTGTCGGCTGTATACGGCCAGTCCCAATAGGATGCCTGCGGATAGAGATGGAGAGCGTTTGCATGGTGTGCGTTGTGCATTGCGTTCACTGTCTTCTGTATGAAATCAGGGGAAGACCAACGGAACGGCTCCAGATTGGCAAGAATGTGTACGTTTGAGATATGTGTCGAGCCAAGAGCGGCAAGCGAGCGGTGGGTCTCTCCCCACGGTCCCTGCGGAGTGTAGGTTGTAAGTGACTCACCATTGTACTTGTTCATGGTATACAGATTCTTGTACAAAGGCAGTGAAGCCTCCATGACCATCTTACAGTCGGTGTCGTGAGCACGCAGAAGAATCGGCGGTTCATCTGTCCTGCCGAGTGTCGTCAATCCGTCCTTTACGGCCGGAATGATGGTTTTGGTCATCCATTCCACATCATCTTCGTATGTGTCCATCGCCTCACCGAGGCACACAAGGAGGCCGACATTAGGATAGTTTTCTATAAATGCCTTTATGGATTTATAGGTATAATCCCGGATGAGCGGTGTGATAGGACGGTGACGGTCCTGTGTCTTGATTCCGTAATGCTCGGCAAAAGGTTTGGAGACAAGGATGTTATAGAACATCTGTATTACGAAGATACCGCGCTTTTCAGCTTCATGAGTGAGGAAAGCAAACACTTCCTTGTTCTTCTCAAACGTCGCATCATCGACCTCAACTGCAAAAGGATAGTCATTGAGCTTTATCAATGACGCGAAAGGGTGTCCGTTCCAAAGGTACACAGAATTCATGCGGTTCTCCACAAGCATGTCAAGATAGTCAATCCAGTGCTGCTTGTCATAGAACCAAGGAAAGAGTTCCGGAGTGTAAGGATACTCATATACCATGCGCCCGGGCAGGAGATAAGGTTTCTGAACGCCTATACATCCGCCGCGTAGCACCATCTCCGGTGCATCCTTAACCAGCCCGGGAAGGTCGGTTATGCCGTGTTTCTTTATCTGTTCGGCAAGTTCTCCGCAGCCGTAGATGCATCCTGTGCCGTCATTGCCGGCAACAGTGATGCGGGCTTTCAGGCCGCGCTGCTTGCTTCCGAGCGTCACGGATGTTATCGTGAAGCCTTCTTTCTTTGTTATAAAGGAATCAACTGCCTCCACGGAATATCCACGGCGGCGGTCCTTCTGCATCTGTTTCTTGCGTGCGGCAAGTTCGGCGTTGACATCAGTGATGGTGCTGAGCATCACACGATGTTCTGCTTTCTTGTCCTCCTTGCCGCCGGTAGTGACGACAACGGTGAAGCCCTGCTGCGTGAGTTTCTTCTTAAGATACTCCGCGGCGTAACTTACTCTATTCCCTGCACCCTTGGGTGTCACGATGTTCACACTCTCTGCCATTGCCAGCAGTGAGAACATAAACAGGGAAATGGTTGCGATAATGTCTTTCATATAGCATTTTTATGATTTATTTCTTTATTTTTTCCGTGACAGAAGCGTGTCTGCCGGCTGTCGTTTCCACACCTCAGGAAGCAGCCGTTGCAACACGTTCATATTCACGCCTTTACAAACTCACTTGCAAAAGGTGACACTTTGCATGGCCAAACGTTACCTTTTACCGTGTCAAACGTTACCTTTCATCATGCAAACCGTTACCTTTCATCATGCAAACCGTTACCTTTGACACAGCTTGCCATGACACGCCACATTGTGGAGGGTGACCGCTGACTTTGCAATTTGCCGGCATGACCGGACTGACAGTCATGACCGGTCATGCCGGCTCTGACACAGGATAAGGTTTAGGGCTTGAGAACGACGCGCTTGTATGCCACACGCTGGCGTCTCCATGTATAGATGCAGTGCAGCGAGCCGTCCTTGCCTTCAATGATGGCAGGGTATGAATACTGGCTTATAGGCGAATCCTCAAGCGTCAGGAAATGCTGCCAGTGGATGCCATCGTCAGAGATTGCGAGCGAGCACGGCGTACGAGGACCCTTCGGTGTGCCGGGAAGGGTGGAGAAGTTGTTATAGATGAGCACATGGCGTCCGTCTTTCAGTGTCACGGCATCTGTTCCGGACTGATTCTGTGGCACATCAAGCAGTGTCACTCGCGTCCATGTGTCGCCGTTGTCACTACTGTATGTGGAAGCCAGTTTGCCGTTGCGTGTGCGGCCTACCGCTTGCAGACGACCGTCTTTCAGGCGCAGGATGGACGGCTGGATGCAATAGACCGGCATAGGCTTATGTTCCTTTACGGCATCGTTTGTTATCAGTGTGCCGTCAGGATTCATGTCAGTCGTGAGTATGGCCATCTCCCGCTCAACAGGACCGACATACTTCCACTTGCCTGTCTTCAGGTCCATAATCTCAAAATGGAACTTCCATCCGCCGTTACTCTCTGTACTTGAAGGACAGATAAGACGGCCGGCAACTATCTCAGGCTTATTCTTCACCGGACCTATGAATCCTCTTTCAAGCGGTTTGCGCTCACCCCATGTCTTTCCGCCGTCATTGCTTTTGACAATCCATCCTGTCCAGTCGCTGACGGAAAGGCCTATCTTAAAGAACAGCCAAAGTTCTCCTGACGGCATCTCGAAGAGCACCGGATTCCAGCAGGCCTTGCGGCGGAAATTCTTCAGTGCGCCTTCCGCCACAGTATTGTCGGCTTCTGCGGCGGCAATGCTCTTCGGTTTCTTTCCTGCCCACTCCTCTTCCTGCTCGTCATCGGCAGACTTTGTCGAGACAGGGGCTTTCTTTGCCGAATAGAAATAGCCCGGAGCGAGTTTCAAAGCCTCAGCAAGCTTTATGTAACCCTTTGCCGCCGGCGTGGATTTCTCGTTTATTCCGGCAATTTCAGCATCCTCCGTGCCGAGACGGAATACACCATCGGCGGCAAGAACCGGTTCACTCCATGTGTCAGAACCTTTTGCCTTACGCTGCGTCCAGATACAGACATCAGGGTTACGCTCCTTTGTTCCTCCGAAATATGTTGCCACAAGGTCTCCGTTTTTCAGTTCAACGATTGAGGCAGAGTGGCATTCCGGGAAGTCTGTCTGTGCATAAACGAACTCGGCATCGGCAATCTCGGCATTCTGTACCGTAGGATTGTCAAGTGTCGGGCGTGTATTATTGTTCATCAGATTGAACTTGCTCTCAAAGGAATATGCACCGGAGCCTACGGTCTTCACCGTCCCGTCTGGAAGGTAAATGTCAGCTGTGGTATTGGCAGGTATCTCCACTTGCCAGTGAACTCTCTCAAGATTCTTCTCCCACTTTGAGACAACCTTGCCGTAAGGAGTGTTGTATGACATGTCAACAGAGTCAAGTTCCTGAATCTCAAAGTCAGGACGGAGCACTATGTGCTTATAGGCCACAGAGCCTTCCGCATTGCGCAGGCCGCCAAGATGCTGATAGCACCATGGCAGAAGGTCACCGAGAAGCATGACATGGTTGCCGGAATTCATGGCAGGGTTTGCCTTGTCGCCGTTCCATAGTTCCCATATTGTCGTGGCACCGTTCTCCACCATATATCCCCATGAAGGATACGAGCGGTTCGTTGCAAGAAGATATGCAACATCAGCATAGCCGTTTTCAGAGAGTCCGCGCATCAGCCATGATATTCCTATCACTCCGCAGGAGATGTGCCCCTTATTTTTCGTAATCACATCGGTAACGAGATTCTTCACGACTTCTCCTTTACAGTCCTCAGGAACGATACCGAGAGCCAGCGGGAGAAGATTAGCCGTCGAGGTGTTGTTACCATAGAACACGCTGTCAGGATAAAGCACATGTCCCGGACGCACGGACGTTCCGCGTCTGACCGTAAGGAACGCCCTGTTGAAAGCCTCTGTCATCTTCTTTTCAAGGTCGGCATATTCCTGCTTGTCGGCAGAGAATCCCTGCATGTCCGCAAACTCCTGCATAAGGCGGAGGTTACGAATCATGTAAGCTGTAGATATGAGTGCGCCGTTTGTCTTGCGGGTTTCATCCTTTGAATGGATAAGCTTCAAGTCCTCAGGCGGCACGCACCAGTCTCCATAATTGTCTTTCGTGATGATATAGTCCTCCATATAGTCATCGAAGACATGCTTCATCCACTTCCTGATGTATGGATAGGAATCCACTATAGGCTGTCTATTGCCGAACTGGCGGTAAATCATCTCACATCCGAAAGGCAGTGCTGAAGGCCATGTCACGTCGTCATTATAATATGTCCAGTATGCCGGAGCAACGTCGCAGAGGACACCGTCGTAGCGCTGTGTCTCATATATGTCGCGCATCCACTTTGAGTAAAGGCGCTCGTTTCCAAAGAGGAATGACTCGCCGAGGCATCCGACGGTATGGTCGCCGAGCCACGGCTGGCGCTCATTGCGCTGAGGGCAGTCAAGCGGGAAGCCCTTATAGTTTGACAGGATTCCCCACCACGCATTACGGTAGACATTGTTCAAAACAGTGTTGCCGGTGGAGAAATTGCCTATAAAGTCAAGCCTGTCAGCGATCACCTGTGCTTCAAGGTCAGCGGCAGAAAGGTCCTTTATGCCCTTAACCTCCACGAAACGGAAACCATGGTATGAGAAAACTGAATGCCAAGGCCTGCCCTTCTCCATGCCGGAGCAGATATATTTATCCTCTGTCTCCGCATCACGGAGATTTTTAATGTACAGACAGCCCTGCTCGTCAAGGCGTTCCGCATACTTTATTTTTATCGTATCACCGGCTTTCCCGCGCATGTTCATCTGCACCCAGCCGGCCATGTTCTGTCCGAAATCCACGATATAAGTGCCGCGTCCGGTCTTCTTCACACTTACTGGCTTTATGCGGTGGGTTACAGTCATATTTGGTGCAGTCTGCCCGTGAAGCTCACCTATGGGCAGGGTTGCACGCTCCGGCTTTTGCCATGATGAGTCGTCGTATCCCACACAGCTCCATTTGCCAAGTTCCTTGCGTGCGTCATATACCTCGCCGTCATACTCATTGTTGGAACGGATAGGTCCTTCAGCGGTTATTCTCCATTTCTCTGACGAGCCGAATTTCTGCTGTGTGCCGTCCGTATATTCCACAATGACAGTCATACGGCATGACGGCATGCCAAGGAAAGGTATCTTATAGTGCTTATGGTAGCGCGGAGGAACAGTTCTTCCGTTGCCGAGAATGACGCCCATGCAAGCCTTTCCTCCCGTCGTTGCGGAAGAGGTGATACTCTTTGTTATGTCGAATGTGTTGTATATTATGGAACGGCGGGTATCCGTCTGTGCAGGGGCAAGGACATCTGTGCCCTGTCGCTCACCATTGACATAGAACTCATAGAGCCCCAGCACACCAACGTATGCTGTGGCACGCTTGACGGTTTTTGCCGTATTCAGCTCTATCTCACCACGGAGATAGCGTGCATTGACACGTGTCTTGTAGCCTAAAGACTCTCCTTCAAGCAAATGGTCGATGCCCACCCAACGGCCTGTCCAATGGCTGTCGGCAGTCAGTCCGATGCCGAACTCCTGCGGTTCGGCCCAGTCTGTAGTACCGTTGTTGGTCTTCACCTGCACAGTCCAGAAGCAACGCTGATTGTCTTTCAAGGGCTTTCCGGCATAATTTATCCATATTGAGGCATCACTCTGCACCACGCCGGAGTCCCAAAGATCAGCCTTTCCATCCTTCAGGAGCTCGGGAGCCGACGCAACAAGTATCCTGTAAGCTGTCTGCATAGTATTTTTCTTCGCCTCGGCAAGCTGCCAAGAGAAGCGCGGAGTGTGAGTGCTCAGTCCCAAAGGGTTCTCCATATTCTCCGTCACAAGACGCACAGCCTTGGGCTTTGCCACGGCAATGGTGATTGAGAACAACGCCAATATGGCAATAATGAGTCTTTTATTCATATAAGGTCAGTTGTATAGATTATGTTCTTTCGCAAAATTAATATATTGCTTTTTGTGACAAGAAACGGTATTTAGTAACTAACGAGCATTAATTTCCATTGAGCAGTTTATACTACAATTAATTTCCAGCAGTTACTTACAAGCCACATTACACAACATTCTGTCACAAAAAGCAACTTCTTTGTTATTTTCCTTCATTAAGTATGGCACTGTTGATGCCCTGCTTGTTAGAACCGTCAAGCACACCGTCATTGAAGCGATAAGCCTCAACCTGCATGCCGACCTTGTCATATTCCCATGTGTACATATTGGCAATGGCACCGTTAAGGTGGACTCCGACAAGGTCGCGAGGCTCAGGACGGAGGTCCCAACGGCTTATCAGGCGCACCATTCCGTTAGGACGGTAATGTGACCAGCGGGCGGTGTTGTCATTCTTGCGCACCCATTCCCAAACTTTTGTGCCGTCCTCACGCCACAAAGTCTCGGTACCTACTTTCTTACCGTCCTTATATGTAACCTCATATTGTTTCTGCCCGTTCGGGAATGTATAGGTCTTCGTTCCGTCAAGGACATAGTATCCTGAATTTGCCAGCGGGGTAAGCGCGGACTGCTTGCCATAGACAGAGCCTTCTGCATCTTTCACCGTGACGACGTCACTGTCTATCCACGCCTCGTTGAACTCTATTTCCAATCCCGGATAGTTGGTAGTGGTAAGAACATGGATAAGTCCGTCCTGTCCCTGGCGCATTGTAACATAACCAAGGGAAGGATGTGTCACGCGGTGATGCTGAGGCAGAGTGACAGGCAGGGTCTTGAATTTCCAAGTCTTACCGTTATCCCTTGATATGGCAACGAAGCATTCGTTTCCGTTCTTCCATCCTTTCGGAGGAGCGATTTTCTTCTTGTGCATATAAGAGTCACCCACTATGCACAGCGCACCGGACTGCAGGCGGATGATGCAAGGACGTTGTGCCGTGCCGGCAGGAGGGAACGGCGACGGTGTCCCCTTTTCCCAAGTGGCACCCCAATCATGAGAGATGTTCTGAGGATTCCATCCGTCAATACTGTTGTTCTTGCCTGCTGCGGAGAGTAATGTCCCGTTATCGTCAAGCATGACGATAGTGGAATGGCGGCTGTCAGTCCTTCCGCCCATGTCATGCCATGTCACACCTCCGTCACAACTGCGGAGAAGGAAGCTCTGAGCCCCTTTGCCGTCGATGGCGACAAAGAGTTCTCCCCTCTTGTTCTTAAAGGCATTGGAGATTGGCTGGGCGGTATACCGCTCCAGCTTACTGTCCATCTGAGGCACGGAGAATGTCCATGTGGCACCATTGTCCGTAGACTTCATTATGCGGAACGGCACATAATCGGTCATTCCTCTGCCACCGCCGAAGAACCATAGCGTGTCATTGTCCGTGAAGAGCAGTGCCGACTGGTCATTGCCTCCGTTAGTGGTAAACAGGAGTTCAGGCATGTCCCACTCATCGCAGCCATACCGGCGGCGGCACTGTACGAACGTTGTACAGGTGTCAGCCTCTGCTTTTCCCGCAGGAGTGGAGAAATATACGGCGAGGATGTCCCCGTTCGGAAGCACTTCCATGCCTGCTGAATGCAGGTGGGTGTACACACCCCAGTCAAGTCCGACCTTTTCACCCTGTTCTGTAGGGGTGTAGCATGAAGGGACCGGCAGTGCCATACGCACATTATAATAAGGTGTATTTCCTGCATTGGTCACGGCAGGCGGACGATTCTGGTTCACACACTGCTGCGTGAAAGGTACAATATCCCTGTGTGCAATCTCAAAGACAGCCTGTCCGTCAGCATCACCGACGGCAGCCATGTTGGCACCGGCACTGATGTTCGCACCCACCACAGTATACTTATGTTGTGGGAAAACAGACTGGGCAGAGGCTGAAACAGCCCCTGCCGTCAGTATAATTGACAATATTTCCTTTTTCATTTCCTACTCGTTAAGGTCTCTGAGATTCTTCCAGTCACTCTGTTCAGGGATGACCGTCATGTCTGGTTTAAGATATTCCTTCTTGGCATCAAAAGCGACGAGCACACCGTCATTGACTCCATCGTATGAGGAAGCAGGGCGGAAAGTCTGTATCTTATCAGCCACCTCACCTATATATTCCAGATGACCGGTAGCGGCATTCATCCAATAGACCTTCTTTGTCTTACCCGAGATGGTGCGCAGGTCAACTTTCATGTCACGCCCTGTATAGTTGTATACCATAAGATAGTCATTGCCGCGGGTGGCGATAAGACGGTTATACTGCTTTCCGTTCTCTCCCGAAATGACTTTCTGGTCAGGGACACGGTCAAAGAACGGGAACGTCAGCATCAGTCTCTTCAGATACTGCATCTGTGAGAAGCCGGGATCTTTCATAGCCTGATACCATGTCTTTACGTCACCGGCATCGCCGTAGCTGGTGCCATAGCCCGGCTTGAGGAACTGCATTATGGCATTATGGCCGTAAGTATGTCCGAAACTGCCGGCGAACACTGACCAGTAGGCATAGCGGCGCACGTCACATGCAAGCCACCGCTTCTCATTGGCGTCGTGCAATCCCTGAGGAATATCCTCATATGAAGGTTCGGCATCAACGACAGGCTTTATAGGCTTATATGCCCATGTTGAATCAACATACATCCAGTTATCCTCCTCCGTATTGTCAGGAATAGGATAGTCCTTGTTGCCCATACGCTGTCCGTAGCGGCGATGTCCTGACTGGAACATGTGGAAATCGAGCCACGGAGCCTTTGCAAACCACTTCGCGCTGGTATATCGTCCACGTGGATGATATGTCATAAGATGGTTCTTGTCAATGGACTTAATAGTAGTGGCGAGGGTGTTCCACACCTCTGTGTTGATGTCTCCCTGGATGTCACCGCCCATAATCCATACGATATTCGGCGCATCCTTGTAACGGTTGGCGAGGAAAGTGCCGTACTTGACAGCCTCTTCCTTAGTCAGCAGACCCGCCTTTACGAGACCGCCCCATATACATACCATACCTATATATATGCCTTCGTGCTCAGCCTGTCTGACGATATAATCCATGTGGTCCCAATATCCGTACACGCCTTTCTTATTGATACTCTGGAAATTCCAGCCGTCCACGTTGGACATCTGTCCGTAGTAGTTATATGCCGGAACACCGTCAATAACCTGAATCTGCACCATATTGTAGCCTGCCTCACGGACACGCTGAAGGTAATAGGCAGCCTCTGCACGGTCGGTGCGCTCAGGAAGCAGCCATCCTGTCTCTCCGAGCCAGAAGAAAGGTGCACCGTTCTCATGTTGGAGGAAGCGGGAGTTCTCCGAGACTTTAAGCTTTCCGTTGTCCCATGGTTTCTTGTTGCCTTCCGCCAGGGCAGTACCTGTTACAAGGGCGAGAAGGAGTGTCGATAGAGCAAAAATCTTTTTCATGTCAATTCTTAATTGTAATCACTTGGTCAGTAGTTGTCTTTATGTCGTAAAGGTAAGTCTTCGGCATGGCCACCGGATTAAGCTTCACTTCGGAATTATTCTTTGTCTCGAGAGTGACAGGGGCCTTAAAGAGCGGATTGGGGTTTGTTCCCTTTGCCTTTGCAAGTCCCTTTCCTTTCAGTGGAAGAGCCGTTCTCAGGCGTAGGTTTCCGCCTATTGTGGAGCGTATCTTGCAGGAAGTGATACGTCCGTCTTTCCATGCCAGTTCCTCTATTAGGAATCCGCCACGGCAACGCAGGCCGTTCACCTTGCCCTCGCTCCATACAGAAGGAACGGCAGGGAGGAGATAGACATCACCGTCATGGCTCTGCACAAGCATTTCGGCTATGCCGGCGGTGCAGCCGAAGTTTCCGTCTATCTGGAACGGCGGGTGAGCATCGAAGAGATTACCGTAAGTACCGCCCTTCTTCTTGTTTTTCCCGAATGCCACGAACTTGTCGTCAGTGAGTTTCAGCTGTTCCTTTATAAGCTTATAGGCATGTTCACCGTCGAGCATTCGTGCCCAAAGGCACACCTTCCATCCCATAGACCATCCTGTAGACGGGTCGCCGCGGTGGATCAGTGACGTGCGCGCCGCACCGAAAAGCTCAGGAGTACGCAGTGGAGAGATTGAGGTTCCCGGGTACAGTCCGTAGAGATGGCTGACATGACGGTGGTCATCCTTCGGATTATCCCAGTCCTGTGCCCATTCCTGAAGCTGTCCCCATTTGCCTATAGTGCCAGGGGTGAGCATCTTTGTGCGTGAGACATAATGTGAGGCGAGGTCAGCATCGACACCAAGGATGGCTGCCGCCTGTGCCACTTCTCCGAAGATTTCCGCCACGAGCTGATTATCCATTGTGCAGCCGGAAGCGATATTCTTTTTTCCGTGGTCGGCAGGATGGAGGTTCTCAGGTGATACGGAGGGGCACAATACGAGGTAGCCTGTGTTAGGATCCTTGACAAGAAGTTCATCGACGAACTGTGCCGCGCCTTTCAGTATGGGATAATATTCCTTGAGGAAATTCTTGTCTCCTGAGAAGAGATAGTGGTTCCACAGATGCTGACAGAGCCACGGGCCGCCGGTCATCCATAGTCCTGAAGCGGCATGATCCACAGGTCCCGTTATGCGCCAGATGTCGGTATTGTGGTGAAGCACCCATCCGTTGGCTCCGTACATTGTCTGTGCCGTTGCCGCTCCTGTTGTGCAGACATCCCTGATAAGGCTGAACAGCGGGGCGTTAAGGTCGGAAAGGTTCGTCACCTCCGAAGGCCAGTAGTTCATCTCGAGATTGATGTTGCAAGTGTACTTGCTGTCCCATGACGGCAGGAGCTTGTCATTCCAGATACCCTGCAGGTTGGCAGCCTGTCCGCCCGGCTGTGAGGAGCAGATGAGGAGGTAGCGTCCGAAGGCATAATATGTGGCGACAAGGTAATTGTCGTTGTTCTGCGCAAACTGCTCCACACGCTGTGATGTGGTCAGACGGCTGAACTTGTCTGGACCGAGCCACAGGCGTGAACGGTCCATGAACCGGCGGAAGTATGCCACGTGGGCTTTCTTGTCGGCTTCATAATCGTCAGCCATGGCCTTGCGGAGATATGCCTTGCACTTTGCATCCTCGTCTCCGGAGATGTCTTTATAGTTTACAAAATTGGTGGCTATGCTGACATACAGCACCGCCTCGTCGGCTCCTTCCACACTGATGACGCCGTCGCGGGACACTGTCTTTCCTCCTTTTGCCTGCACGGCAAGCCTTCCCTGAAACTTCACCTTGCCTTTCAGAGCCTCGTGGGTAGGCGTAACGCCCTCAAGGGATACTTCCCTGCCGTCGCTCTTGATGATGACATCATGATGTGGCGAGGAGAGATTGGCATTGAAAGTGATGCTTCCCGGCCTGGAGGCTGTAAGGCGTACCTTTATGACATTGTCCGTGAAGGATGTCATCGCCTCACGCCTGTAGCGTACACCGTTGACCGTATACTGTGTCACGGCAATGGCAGAGTCGAGTGAGAGGCAGCGTTCATAGTCCGTATATCCGGCATGTCCCGGGGTGGAGATTGTCAGGTCGCCGAAAGTCTGGTAAGGCATACCGTTGTTGCTGCCGGACATGAGATGTTCATCAGCCATCTGCTGTGCCTCGGCATACTTACCTGCAAAGACGAGGCTCTGCACTTTCCCGTACCATTCCTTGGAATTTTTGTTGGCGTTTGTGTTTGGCTGTCCTGCCCAAATTGTCTCTTCGTTAAGTTGCAGACGCTCCGTCGTAGGGATGCCGTAGACCATTGCACCGAGACGGCCGTTGCCGAGCGGCAATGCCTCCGTCCACACCTCTGCAGGCGAGTTGTACCACAAACGGTACTGCTGCGCGCCCACAGAGAGCGTGCAGAGCATTGTAAACACCAATGCTATAATGCTTTTCTTCATTCAGATGTTAGTTTGAGTTAGTGTTGCAAAGTTACAAAATATATTTCAAATACCAAACCTTATTGCGCATTATTTTATGGATTCCATAACACTTACTGTCAAAGATGTCTTGTTTCCCGAACCAAACAGTAAATAAAAGCATGTCAAATATGTAAAAGAACGCTGTACGCCAATATTTTCTCAATTACCGTCATAGGGCACACGCGGCTTTATTTTCTACAAAGAATCTTTAGCGGCATATCACAGGAAAGTATTATGAGCTCCTGTATAGTTAAAAAAAATGGTGCCAGGTAAAAAGGAAGGCTGTCTGACAAGTGAAAAGTCAGACAGCCTCACGTATTATCTCATCCACGGAAATGTACTATGGAGGTCCCTAATTTATCATATATGACACGCTCAGGCTGAACGAGCGGTCTTTTAGATTGTATATGTTCCAATTGTCTTTCGTCGGCTTCTGAAGGCTCCGGCCATATCCAACCGCAAATTTCCACTTTGCCACGTCAACACCGACAGCAGCCTTGACACCCCAGTCAAACCTCCTGTATGCATTTGACGAGAAAATATTCTTGTCGTCAAACTCATCATCTTCGTAATCCAACTTATAGTTTCCGAACAACCCGCAAGCAACATAGGCACCAGCCTCGACAAATAATCGCACATCACCGTTTATGTGCCATTTATAGCCTGCCATAACCGGGACTTCAAGATAATATGCGTCACATCTGCCATCATACTTATTGTCATCAAGGTCATAGACATCCTGCCTCCAGCCTTTTTCTACAAAAAGAAGTGACGGAGACAGATAGAAGCCGGACATTTTGTCCGACAACAAGAATTCTCCCGTCACTCCGAGCGAATAACCAACATGTAAATTGACATCTTCAGGCTGCGACAGCAATAAGCCGGCAGTGACTCCCAACCGGTTTCTCTGTGCAGACATACAAATATGAAAAGCACAGAATACAAGCAACAATACGATACGCTTCATCAAAGAGTAATTAATTGATAGTTCCATTCAAGTTGTTCAAGCGGGCAAGGATACCATATATCATAAGATGCGCCTCCAGCATCTGAGGCTATATGATATACATTTGTCGTCAATGTCACAATTTCTCCATTTTGCGAGTTAGAATAGCCGATATTGAATCTGTCAGCAGGATCCATTCCACAATTTGGAGAATTGGCGGGCACGAAATACTGGGTCGTCCCTAATCCTGTTATGGTAATATTACGATAAACGGTAAAATTAGCCATTATATACGTCCCACTTGGGATGCCAATCTTACTCGCCATCTCACTCCTAATAATAGTAGCCTTATAATTAGCATTTGTATGCGAAGAATAACCTGTGACCGTATATGGTACTATAGACGAGTTAGGTGCCGGAAAAATATTGTCACATGATGTTCCATCTGAACTATTCTGATTTTCACCGTAGAACAGTTCTTCTTCGGATATAGGTTCCTCAATGGCGGTTCTGTCATCCAATTCACCGGAATAGGCTTCATCACCACTGCAACTTATAATTAAAAAAGTTGCCAAAGTGAATGCAAGGGGAATTAATTTTCTCATTTTCTTGAAAATTTAAATTAAACATTAATGCAATATAGCAGGTCTTGTAATGCAAAAGTAGTAAAAATATACGAAACAGCAAAATTTCAATAAGGATAATGTCAAAAAACATATAGACCCGACCTATTCCTATAGTCAATCGGCAACTGCATCATCATCCTTTCATGAATCAACAGTACTGCCATTTCATCATCTGCAAGTTTCCAATGGAGCAGAAACACCTTTACCCACAAACAGTACTGCCAAGCACCAACAATCAGCGCACGGAGCATAGTGGCCACCAATGCCATGACATCGGATGTTAGTTTGGATTTGCGGCAAGCAACCATTGGGAATTATTTTGCAACCGACATCCGGAAATAAGAAAACTCACGGTCATCTTGCCTCTGTAGAATCGCGTAAAATAAATTTTATTTTGAACGGCTCCGAAAAACCAAGTATTTTCCGGTTTTTACAAGCACTTGATAATCAGAGATATTCATTCGACCACAAAGAAAAGTCTCAAGAAGAAGGAGGCAAACCGTTACCTTTCGCAATGTAAATGGTAACGATTTGTCCTGTGAAAGGTAATGAAACGTCAGGTAAAATATAATGATTTGATCTAAAAATCGTCACATTTTACAACATATATGCATGTTTTTTCCATATTCACCCATACTGCCGGGCATGAAAATCGTAAAAAAAATGGTTAAAGTGTCCTGTCCACCTCATTATGATAAATAGAACATTAGAAAAACCGTGCAGGAATTTCAGGCTTCCGGCATACTCCGGCAAGCAGGGATTTCATCCATGCACAACGGCTGCCGCAAACTTCCGCAAGGTATGCCGTGCGTAAAAAAACATCCTTCCATGAGAAACATACAGCAAAAAGTTCTCCCCTCATTCTCCGGCATAATGCAGGAGAGATGAGGGGAGGGAACGGATTAAAAAATATCAAACAACCTTTCCGTTATTTCTTTATGTATTTATATCCATTGAGGACATATACGCCCTTTGGCAATTTGTCATACTCCGATGCAGGGCAGACGTATGCCCCCATCACGGTATAGACATGGTCTGTCTTGGCAAGCTGGCTGCTGCCGGAGACGACTGGGAATTCGTCTATGTTCGTGGATATGTAGGAGTCCTCCGCCACGCCTGCCTGTGCGTTCAGCGAAACTGTCTTCGCGGTCTCGTCGGCAGAGTTCTTGGCGACCTCAAGGGTTACCGTACATGCAGGAACCTGGAAGTTGTGAGCCTCAGTGTTGAAGTATGCAAGGCTGCGGTAAGATACAGGGATCTCAGCCTTCACCGTCTCGCCGGCCTTCACCTCGACACGCTTGAAACCTACGAGACGCTTGTTGAGATTGCCGTAGTAGCTGTTCCCGCCGAATGTGGCGTAGACCTGCACGACCTCAGCACCGTCACGCTTGCCCGTATTCTTAACGTTCACAGAGACAACGGCATCACCGCTGGTCTTGCTGATGGAGGTCATGTTGAGAACAGGTGCTTCATACTCAAAAGTCGTATATGAGAGTCCGTAGCCGAAAGGATACATCGGCTTTTCTGCCTGACATGGGTTCTTGGAGCCTTTGCCGTAGTACATGTATGTATAGCCCCAGTCGTCAATGTTGTACTCCATCATACCCTTGCGCTTGAACTCTGAATAGTTGGCTGCCGCAGGATCCTCACTCGGGAGTTCCTCGATGCTGTTGTACCATGTCGACGTGAGTTTTCCGCCCGGGTTGATGTCGCCGTAGACGGCATCGCAGATTGCCTGCCCCTGTGCCTGTCCTCCGTACCAGGCCTCCATGATGGCAGGAACGTTGGCCTTTGCCCACGAGATGTCCATTGAAGATCCTGTCTCAAGGACGAGGACTGTGTTAGGGTTGGCGGCATGGAGGGCTTTCAGCACTTCCTCCTGATTACCAGGAAGGGTGAGCTGCCAGCGGTCGTGAGACTCCGTGCCCGTAGCATGGTCGGCAGGCTTGTCGTAGTTTGTACCGCCGAGGAATATCACAACGTCAGCCTTCTTGGCAACATCAACGGCCCGCCGTATCATGTCGGCAGGGGCAATGTCATTGACATTGGTTGTTGTCTTGCACAGGTAGAGAGGTCCCTGGGTTTCTTCTACAGGAATCTGCGGGCTGTCAGGGTTGGTGAAATTGAAGTACTGGTAGTTGCCGCAATAGCTCTGGCTGCCGGAGAATTTCACATAGAGGTCGTGTACGCCATTTACCACAGAAGGATCAATATCCGCTGTAACTGTAGCCCATTTTGTCCATGCGCCGGTATCAACGTTATCTACCGTAAGGAACGGAGCATTGTCTTTTGAGTCAAGACAGAAGCTCACCTTTGCTATACCTGAGGACTTCGCACCGCAGGACATTGCGAAATTGGTGCATCCAGCCTCTCCGAAGTCAACCTGCTCATAGAGGAAAATATCGCCGGGAGCGGTATTTTCAAGATTTCCGGCTCCTTTATCGTTGCTTGCGGCACCACGCTTGGAAACAACGGCCTTGTCGAACGGCACGGCAGGAACCTCACCTGTACGTGTCTTTGAAAGGGTGAAATCAAGTTTCTTCGTGAAAGCCTCGTAAGGTGTTGTCGTATATGTCGGTGTGCCTGAGTAGTCGCCGAGCATTATGGCATCGGCATAAGGTCCTATGAGTGCAACCTTCTTGTCTGTGGAAATAGGAAGCAGGTCCCCCTCATTCTTCAGAAGCGTGATGGACTCCTGTGCCGCTTTCAGCGCCAGTGCCTGATTCTTCTCGCTCTCGAGGGTGTTGTCCACAGGATAAGTATAGTTGTCGAACTCACCCAAGGCGAAGCGTGTCTCCAGCACGCGGACCACAGCGGCGTCAATATCTGCTTCCGTAAGGTTGATGTAACTCGGGGAATCATTGATGACGGCAGTCTGCTTCCTGTTCTTTATCGGATAGTCTTTCTCCTGTGCCTGAAAAGCAGGGTCAGTGGCATTCACTGCAGCACGCTGCATGACCGACGACTGGTTCATGAATTCGCAGTTGGTGTCGCATCCGGCCTTGATGGCGAGAGTGGCGGCACGCGCCTCCATTATCGGCTGAACCTGTGACGGAAGACCGGCGTATGGGTTATGGATTGCACTGAACTCCTTGCCGTTGTTGATGGTACCGTCGACTGTATAGCCACCGAAATAGAGGTGCTTTGTGTCACGGTAGATACAAGACAGGCCGGCACAGTCTGACACCACATAGCCGCTGAATCCCCATTCGTTGCGGAGAATGTCCGTGAGGAGCATCCTGTTTCCTGCACAAGGAAGGCCTCCGTGGGAATCGTTCTTTCCCTGGCCTGCGGCATCTACCTCATTGATATCCGTAGAGAAAGCGTTATATGCAGCCATGACAGACTTCACATCGGCGTTCTTTACTGACATCTCAAATGCCGGAAGATAGTACTCGCGCATATTCTTCTCGCTGACAAAGGAGGTGGTAGACTGGCGTCCCTGCTCATAATTGTTTGCGGCGAAGTGCTTGGCACAGGCGATAATCTTATAGTATGGCGTTGTCGGAGTTATCTCTCCCTGGAAGCCCTTGATGAACTCAACGGCGAGAGAGCCTGTGAGGAACGGGTCCTCGCCATAGTTCTCTTCCTCACGTCCCCAGCGCGGATCGCGTGCCATATTGATTGTCGGTGACCAGTAGTTAAGGCCTTTACCGGTGTTTACGTGATAGATGCGTGCCTCATCGGAGATCACGCTGGCGCAGTCATACACGAGCTGCGGGTCCCAAGTGGCAGACATGCCTTTTGACTCAGGGAAGGATGTCGCCGCACCGGACCGTGCCACACCATGGATTGCCTCGTTCCAGTATTGGTAAGACGGGAGTATTGTCACACCGTTGCGCTTGACGGGCTCACTGACATTGTTGCCGAGCTGATCCACTTTCTCGCGGAGCGTCAGTTCCTTACATAGCAGTTTTGCACGTTCATGAAAACTGAGAGTCGTATCCATCCACGGATAATCGTCTGCCGAAGCTGACAATGCGGCCACTGCAAATGCGGCAAGAAGTACTTTCTGTTTCATTATATTCTTTATGGTTTGGCTTTAATAGGTTTGATAGTTCTCATAGATAGCAATACAGTCAGGAATGTTTAGATATGTACAACAGTCAGGTTTGTGTCGTGAATTGACATAGTTCTTATACAGGTAAGTTTAATTCTTTTCTTGCTGCGCATGATCTTTCATCTGTGTAACGGCAGAAGTCCGTCCTTAAGATGACGGATGTTTGTCTTTGTGACAAGGCTTTTTGCCGTGAGTAAGCCTTTGTTTCCTGCCACAAAATTACTCTCTACTTATGGTGGATACTGGGCAAAAACTGACGAAAACAGGGGATTTCCGAGGATTTTCGTACAATATTTGAGGATTTTCATACAGAATGGATAAAATTTTTTCTGATAAGTAGCTGTTGGAAATTAGTTTATACTAAAAACGCAGTTGTTTTTTAGGCGGTTGGTGTACGGAACCAAAGTGGCAATGCGTGCATTGTGACTGAGTGACAAGCACTGACTTACAAAAAAGAACGTTTTCGTTAAGCCAGAAGAGCAGAGTTAAGTTCACTTAAACTCTGCCATGGCGAGAAAAGGTAGAATGAAATTCAACAAGTCTTAGTGAGAAAACATTATATTATAAAATAATTATCAATAGTTACTTATATACATTATTATATTATGGGGTTGTATGGATTATATCATGCACCGGTCTGCGTTCTGTAACCATTCTTCAATGTATCACATCGGGAACATGAAAGTATCATCATATAGACTTGAAAGCATTCTGTGGTGGACTTCTCTGTGCAAAGAGTGGACGGAGGAATGGTTCTCTGACACAGCTGCTGACGTATTCCGGTCAGGAGTTCATGCCACATTACAATCTCCAGCACGCAGCAGCTGTGAGAATAAAAGTCATGACGGCAGAAAAAATAGCAGGGATGTCTATATGGAAATTATGCAAAGACCATGAACTTCAACGTACGGCAAAATTACCGGCAGTTTATCTGGAAAAGATAAGCATACTGTCACACTTGAAGTCATTCGGCAAAATCAAGTTGATTTATCTATGCTGTCATTGTCGGGGAAAAGCATAAAGAGGAATAGAAATTATGGCGAACTGCATGACCTATAACGACGCATAAGGTCTTGACAAAACCGAACAGGCCGTGAATCCAAAAGCTCTGTATTCATGAAGATCATAAATATCATACAGGGGAATTTCGTTGAATACCCTCCCTACAGCATACACTGATTTCCGGCAAGTACCCGGCTGGAGTGAGCCGGAACAGTTTTTGAATACTTGCCTTTTCCTGTTTCATATTCCGCACCGTAAAGCCTGTTGTATTCATGACTGTATCCACATAGTATTTTGTTTCTGATATAAATTGATGTACCTTTGCATCGCAGAACGGAGCTGCCGGTTCAGGCAGCAAGGAGCGGTCTTTGACATGATTACATCATAAAACAACATTGTCTTGCATGAATCAGCATGAATTCCATGGCCTATGGTAAGTGTGAATAAGCCAAAAGCCTCAACGCACGCCGGCCGCTGACGCTGTTGGCATGCAACTGAAATGCTATTTATACACAGAAGTGTCCACGCTATTTTCCACGGAGCCAGTAAGGGGCCGTGGAGGACAAGACAACAAAACCCGCCATAAAGGATGGGAAACCTTTACGGCGGGCATATTAACAAAAATCGGCCATCGGAACGCATCCTGTCTTTTTTAATTGCTTTTTGCATGGTTTCCGTATCCTTTTTTTTGCTTTTGTCAAGTGTCTTTCCGACTTCTTTTTAGTCGTATGACCAGCTATACTCCTGCAAAGAAGCAAAAAAGCCACTTGACAAAAGCCAAAAATCATATAAGATTCCAATGACCGATTTGGGTTAAATAACTGCGTTTTTTTTAGTATAAACCAATTTCCTACAACTGTTCAAAACATACCTTTCTGCCTAATTGCTACCCTTCCTTGGCAGTCTTCCTGAACTCGGAAGGTGACATTCCGGTATGCTTCTTGAAGCATTTTCCAAAATATTTCGGATCGGAGAAGCCTACTTTGTAGGCTATCTGTGAGAATGGCTCACGCGTACCTTTTATAAGATCTTCAGCCCTCTGCATACGTACATGACGCAGGAAATCAGCAGGAGACATATCGGCAATCTCCTTGATGCGCTCATAAAACACAGTGCGGGACATCTTCAGTTCAGAAGCCATGTCATTGACACGCAGGTCGGAATCGGAGATATTCTCCTCTATATAGGCAAGAAGTTTGTCCATGAACACCTTGTTTTCATCGATGAATTCGGGTGTTTTTAACAGGAAGCGCACCTTACCTGCATCAGCCTGCTCGACTGCTTCTTCCTGAATCTGCACCTTCTGACGACGCATATAATAGACCATTCCGTAAATTATGCAGAACAGAAGGCACAGGGCACAAAGCGTCCTTCCCCACCAGCTCTCGAAGAATGTCGGTTCGGCATAGATGTCTATTGACTTCATATTGTCCATCCATACTCCGTCACTATTGGTACTTCTGACATAAAGACGGTGGTTGCCTGCCGGGAAATTGGTGAATGAGGCGCTGTTGCTTCCGCGCCGGACATAGGTCCAGTTGCCGTCATCCAGACGGTAAGCGTAGCGTATTCCGCTGTTCTCCTTATAGTCAAGGGCAGAGAAATAGACTGTCAGGGTACGTTTGTCAACGCTCACTTCAAGACTGCCGATATTTAGAAGCGGTTTCATCCCGTCATTGTCATGATAGTCTATTGCCGTGAAGACAATGGAAGGACGGTAATTGCTTCCCTCCATCTGCTGTGGCAGGAATGAGAGGGTGCCGCCCTCTATGGCAAGGATAATCCTGTCTGTAACCGTGTTATGTGACGGCAAGGCTTCCGTTATGTTCACTTCACCCAGCTCATCTGTGCTGTATTCCCGGACATTCCCCTTCTTGTCAAGCCGGAAAATCCGGGAATCACTGACAAGCCAGAGATTGTCAGCATTGTCGCGTACAAGCCCCTGGACTGTATATTCGCCATGATTTTCCAAATCTTTGAACTTCAATCCGTCTGCGAGGAGATTCCCGGAGACCAGCAACTGACATCCGCCGCCAAGCGTTGCGACGTATATTCTGCCGTCTTTCATCCTGCAAGTCTGCATCACATCACTGCTGAGAAGCGATGTTCTGTCACCTGTCCTGTGACCGGACGTGAAGAAGCGGATGCCTCGGTATGATCTGAACCTGTCAGAAAACGTCACTAATCCTGCTGTCGTGGACAATAGCACTACACCTTCCGGCGTTACATCTATACGCCGTACCTTCTTATATATGGACAAATCCCAGCCTTTAAGCTCATTATTGGCATTGATGAACCTTACGGCCGGCTTCCCGTCCTTTCCTTTCATGCTCTCATCTATGATATTCAGTCCACCGTCAAAAGAGGCCACAAGTATACGCCCTCTCGTATCTTCACGGACATCATAGACATTGTTACAACTTAACGAGTAACGGTCGGCAGCGTCATACATATAGTGGTGTACCGTACCGTCAGGCATATGCACATACAGTCCGTCACCCTTCGTACCTATCCAAAGCCGGTTTTTGCGGTCACGGTAAAGGGAATATATACCGTTTTTCGCACGGAACGGAAAATCTGCACCATAGAGACTGCCGTCTATCGTGCCGGTAAGAACCGCACCTGACATGTCCTGTAGCACGGCACGTGTCTCACGATTGTCATTACGGTAGTTAAGACTGACATTTGTATATATGAAGTTCACCAATGCCAGATTATGCGGACAGAGTATCCAGAGATTACCCTGATGGTCTCCGTAATAACGTCTGATACGCGGAATGGCATTCCTGAAACCGTTAATAGGTCTGAGCAGATAAGGGACGAGTGACTTTTCACGCTCGTCAAAATAAGAGAATGTGCCGTCAGTAGGCACCACCCATACCGTTCCGCTGCTGTCTTCATGGAACAGCGGCTTGTCAGAATGCGTCTCATCGGCAACTTCCTGCAAGTTGGCATTAAGCCATTGTGCAGGGGTATCCGGAGAATCTATGTCAAGAAGAGTCACACCGGGAGCATCGGTAAAGCACCACAGGCGGTGCTTTGAGTCGGCAAAGATTTCCCGGACTGACGCCGGGATGTTCCCGGAACCTTGCACAGAGAAACGTCTCTCACTGCCGTTGCGCGTGTCAATCACCACAACGCCGGCATCCGTTCCCATGGCAATACGGTTCTTATCAAGAGAAATACAGGAGTTCACATGCCTGCCTCTACGTGGTTCAAGCCATGTTTTGCCGTTCATTACGAAAACATAATCATAGCTATCTTCCGAGACACGCTTGCCGTCACAATACGTTCCTTCATCCGTGAGACACCATTCACGTCCTTTCTCGTCAAGACAGACTTTATGAAGCTTTCCAGGAAAAGAGAAACGCTCTATCCCTTTGCGGTCGCTGAGTAGAGAGTCCGTCACTCTGTAGTGTTCCGTTCCTTTGCCGACAAACCATGTATGGCCGTTGGACAGCGGATAAACCTTACGGAGTTCAAAAGGTTTCCTTACACTGTTTGCCATCTTCGCTTCATCATCCGCCGCTATTATCGCCGACACATCGATATATTCACATATACGGCTGTCAAAGAGATAAACCCTGCCTGTATATGCAACAGTCCACAGATTGCCTTTCTGCCCATGGGCGATATGCGTCAGATGGTTCGTAGGAAGTACTGTTTTCCCAGGCACATTGCGGAATGTAGTAAACTGATAACCGTCATAACATGACAGCCCGTTCCACGAAATCATCCATGCAAGATTATCCGTGGAGTGCACAAGCCCGGAGATCACGCCGGCCGGCAAACCGTCCTCAGTCCCGAAGATGCGTACTTTACAATGCGGCTGTGCCATTGCCGCCACAGCATTCAGTGACAGCAACAGCACAGCCAATATATTTCTAATAAGATGTTTCACAGGAGTCTCAGAAGCATTTCGTGCTTATTTCTTTGCCAAAGCGTCTTTCCATCGCTCGTATGCCGCCTTATATTCAGCAGCCTCATCCTCCGGTTTCTCCGTAGCAATATGCTTCAATGTCTTGAAAGCATCGTCACTGTCTTTATAGATGCCTGCACCTATGCCGGCTCCGTAGGCAGCACCCACACTGCCGTCTGTCTCATACAGTTCTATCGTTGCTCCGGTCACGGCGGCAAGAGTACGGCGGAAGAGAGGTGAAAGGAAAAGATTTGCGTGTCCGGCCTTTATGGTTTTTATGTCCATTCCCATCTGTGTCATAATCTCCATGCCGTATGCAAAGGAGAAAGCTATTCCTTCCTGCGCTGCGCGAAGTAAGTGAGCCTTGGTGTGAATATTGAAGTTTATGCCATGAACGGACGCTCCCGGATTCTCATTCTGCAACACACGCTCCGCCCCGTTACCGAAAGGAATGACACTGAGTCCCTCCGCTCCTACGGGAACAGACTCTGCAAGCTCGTTCATTTCACCATAAGAGATACCCTCCGGAGCCACAGTGCGTTTCATCCACGCATTAAGAATGCCTGTGCCGTTGATACAGAGAAGAACACCAAGACGCGTGTCCGGCTGGCCATGGTTCACGTGTGCGAAAGTGTTTACACGTGATTTCGGGTCATAGTTCACATCGCCGAGCACGCCATATACAACCCCGGAGGTGCCGCCCGTTGCAGCAATCTCACCCGGCTTCATGACATTAAGGGACAAAGCGTTGTTAGGCTGATCACCTCCACGATAGGAAATAGGGGTGCCTTCCGGCATTCCGAGTTCATCGGCAATAGCCTTGCATACACGTGACTGTACGGAGAATGTCGGCACAATCTCGGCAATGATGTCTTCAGAGAATCCGAAATAATCCATCACATCACGTGAGATCTCATTGTTCTTGAAGTCCCAGAACATTCCTTCCGACAGTCCTGATACGGTCGTCTTCTTGTCTCCGCCTGACAAACGCATGGCAATATAGTCACCGGGGAGCATGACTTTATCTATCTTTTCATACAGTTCCGGCTCATTTTCCTTTACCCATGCCAGTTTGGCGGCAGTGAAATTGCCTGGAGAATTAAGCAAATGACCAAGACATTTCTCATCGCCTATCGTCTCAAAGGCAGCATTTCCATAAGGTACGGCACGTCCGTCACACCATATTATTGACGGGCGCAGCGGCTTTCCATCCTTATCCACACAGACAAGTCCGTGCATCTGGTAGGATATTCCTATTGCCGAAACGGCAGACAGCGGATACTCTCCGTCCGCAGCCTTACCCTCTGCCTTTATCTTGTCACTGACACGCTGTGTGGCGGCACGCAATTCCTCCCACCACATCTCAGGTTCCTGTTCCGCCCATCCTGCCTGTCTGGAGATAATAGGTGCCTCCTGGTCAGGATATTGTGCACTTGCCACAGTCTTTCCTGTCTCCGCATCAACCACTGAGGCTTTTACCGATGATGTTCCGATGTCGTACCCGAGTAGGTATTTCTTTTCCATAGTGTATTATAGTTTAGTCGTTTAGTGGTCTTATTCAGCATGTTAGCAACGGGCAACCGAAACGTTCCGTTGCCTGCCTATGACAATTCTGCCTATATTCCGTTAGCAAAATTAATAATAAGTTCCGAATAATACAAATTTTACACTAAGAAAATGCTCGCATATTTTTCCCCAGCGGTTTTACAGAGGATAGCCATCACACTTACAATCTGCCGTTATCCTGTCCATGCTTCACCACGCCCGTCTCAACGGAGCGTGACTTCAGACGACGTTCTGTATTTGTGAATTTCCTGCCTTTCGACAGGTTTATGTTCAACTGAAGCGTCACCTTATTACCTGTATCACTGCTGTACATGCAGACATTCTTGCTGATATTACGGTTAAGAAGTTCCATTTCATGCACCGGTATATCCTTACGGAACAAGTTCTGCCATACCAGGGCGAGGCGTACGGCACTGCTCAGCCGGTATGAAGCGGAAAAACATGTTGATGCGCCGTCCTTAACTTTCGTCTCCCCTTCCATGAAACTCCATCCGTTTCCAGCAATGGCAGAGAGCGAAAGTCTGCCGAGATAGGCATTGACCTGTACGCTATACATCAGCGAAGTATAGGTGTGCATATAGTCATCGCCACGGTTGCGATAATGCGCCACCGCCCCGTAAACCACAGCATCAAGCTTTCCTCCCAGGAGATGCATGGTGGTATGGTCGTAAATATCCATCATGCTGATTGCTCCCTGGTTACGCCTTGAAAACAGGAACAGTGTCGTACCGTCATTGAGAGTATGGCGGTCTATTGCCTGCATAATGGTGTTCTTGCGGTAGAAAAGATACATGGCTGACAGGACAGACTCCACTTTTCTGCCCGTAAAGGAGAATGTCAGCGTATGTTCGTTACGGTTATCAGGGGACAAAAGCGGATTCCCGACGCTCATTTCTTTTATGACTCCCGCCGGCAGCGGCACAACTTCATCTGTTGTAGTCACATCACTGAGAAACATTATCCTCGGTGCATGGATTGATAATTCATAATTATAACGCAGGGAAAACGCAGGCGAGAACTTGTAATTCAGCATAACCGCAGGACGAGGCAGTGTATACCGGAAAGAAGCATCACCCTGGTCGTATCGTCTCTGCGACACACCAAGTCCGGCTTTCCATCCGAGACTGCCGAATTTTCCGTTCAGCAAAGCATAGGCATAGGCCTCTGACTGACGCAGCACCGGTGATGACTCCACGTCACCGGAATAATCATTGCCAATGCGGTCGTGGCTGTATTGCAGTCCGGCGGAGAAAGTAAAAGGCTTCAGCCTGTTCTCATAAAGTACTTCTCCGCTCACGGACCGCATACTGCCGCGTACGGAATAGGCATAATCACCGAGAGCATTGCGGCGGTATTCATAACGGCTCTCTGTATATGCCGCCGTGGCAGAGGCGGTAATGCTCTGTCTCCTTGGCAGATGAATATTCATATAAAGGTCAAGCCGCGGTGAGGATTCGCGGTCTCGTGCTGCCGAAGTAACGGGAGTAATGCCAACAGGTGTCGTCATTTCCATGACACGTCTGCTCGCAGGTGAATATGACAAAGCCTCTGACAAAGAGACATCAAACTGATATTTCCCAGAATCGGAAAGACTGTACCGCAGACGCAGACTGCCTCCGGTTGTGCGGTTAGGGTTAGCAATATCACGGGTTGCGGCTGTATATTGTGCACCATCGTCCAATGTGTAGCATGTGGTCCGATCCGTATGTGTCCCACGTATGTCACGCCATCCCAAGTCACAGTCAAGTGAAAATTCACTCTTGCCACGATTAAAGCGCGCAAAAAGGCTTTCAGAGCCGCTAAGGCACGTAAGCTGTTGTATGATTTCTCCTCCGACGGCATACCCGCTTGTCGGTCGCACCACATTCAAATTAATGACATAAGCAACATCCTTCCCGTAACGCAAGCCGGGTTCCTGGATAAAGTCCACAGACTGTAGCGTCTGCATGTCAAGGGCCAGAATATCATGAACGGTGGCAACGACATCATTGATGCGTACCTGCACAGTTCCGAGAATGTCAGGCGACTTTATCTCATGTGTCACCTCATCAACCTGTATTCCCGGCAGGGCGAGGCTCTTCAGGAGGGAATATCCATTGGCGGAGGCCTCCAACTGGTTCCGCGACGGATAGATTCTCCTGCCGTTGTCGGTATTCACCACTCTGTTGCCCTGCACGGTCACCTCACCTATTTCAATCTCCGAGGCAATGCCTATACTGTCGTTCCGTTCCTGTGCCTGCAGCGGCAGGGATAATAATGTAAGCAGGAACAATGACACTTCCGCCACCATGGAATGGCAACGCAACGGTTTTCTCAAGAATGCCGCGGCAATGGGCGGCATGATAGTTTTAGAAGTTTTTCTGTCCATATCTTTGCATCTGTTTTTGATTTGCTGCGCAAAGGTACGGACTTGTATCAAGAAAAAGGAAAATCAACGCTGACATTAGTCTGACATCATGTCTGACATTCCCCCAATATCCTGTATTTCAAGCATCCGCATCACTGTTGGTCAGTACATATGCACGTCCTCTGTCAGCCTCTATATGCAGGCTGCTGTAACGCTCAACAATGGGTTTCAGACGACGGACAAGTGTATAGAGAGTCTCACTTGCATCCGGCTTCTTAGGCCATAGGGCGTCACATATCTGCTGCTTCGGCAGGCTGTGGCTTTCAGAAAGGAAGAACATTTCCATCAGACGGTGCTGCATGGGCGTGAAACGAATCTCCGTGCCTTCCTCTGAATAGAACCGTGTCCGTTCAATGTCGTATGTCATGCCTCCGAAACTTATACCGGGGCATGGAATAGGAACCACGGCAAAAGGATGACGGCGGCGATGCCACAGAACCACTGCGGTCCACAGTGCTGTCAGAAAGAGCAGCACTGACGGCAACCGTTGGTCGGACAACCGGAGAACGGTGAGGAACGTGCAACCGGCATCAGCCTCAACAACAGTGACATGACGGTCACCTATAGTAACGGCTTTCACGGAGATGGCAGCTGTATCCCTTATCTCTGCGATGGCGATATTGCTACGGTAGACGGTGACAGTGTCGGGCGTGATGGCATCGCTCCGTTGCCGGCGGAGCGTCATGGCAAGAGCCCTGTCCGCATCTTTCTGTATAAACGAATACTGAGTTTCATAACAGCAGTAACTCGAGAACACGGTACTGAACAGGAGGAGAAAGAAGACTGCTATCGGGAAATATGGCTTCATCGGTTTTCAGATTACGGTTTTACGGTTGTAATGAGGTTGATTTTTACGGTTATCAGGTTTTATGGTCATGATTTCAATGTGATATAAAGTGCTGTACGGCAATTGGCCTTGGACTATATGGACACCTGAGCATATTATTAAATCATGCCACTGATTTACCTTGTAGGGACAGGGCTCCATCTCATAAGGTCCTCACGTACATATCCCACTCTGTCATTGATGCTCAGCTTGTACCAGCCTTTGTCAAGACCGAGACACGGGAAAGTATCAGGCATGTCACCCTCAACGGTTTTTATGATTCCGACCTTAGCACTCTCTTCGGACGGGATCCGGTGCACATTGACGGTGCCGGGACCTGTGGCATAGAGGAAACCTTGGGCTTTCGAAGCAGAGTATTCCATCAGGAGTGCGCCATCCTTCGGCACTTCCTTATAGTCATGAACCATGACGAGATATCTGTCACCGCAATCGCCGACATACCGGCAGACACTGCCGTCAGGCAGGACAACTACCTCGGAGGATGTCGCCCAGCGGCTGTCGGGCAGAAGGAAATCGGCAGACATAATACACATATCCGTCTTCGGGGAGAAGTCCCGGGAATGCCATTCCATAACGGAGTTGCCGGCAAGGGCGGCGAGAAGGAAGTGCCCCATATAATCCATGTTGAGCGAATAAATGCTGCCACGTCCTTCGGTGACGGCAAACGGCGCACAGGAGAACAGGGAGTCGGCAAGACAGATGTCAGCCGGGACGTCAGTCTTTATCCTAAGCGTGAAATCATCCACCTGCCCGTTTGCCCACCGTGTGGCGGGAGTGAGCCGGTAAGGTATCTCAAACTTACAGGCGACATTATAGCTCATGCGGTAACGGTAAGTATGGTGTACAACGTTTTTTCCCGGAAGAAAGCATGCAGGGAAGTAGTAAGCATAGGAAAATGCCGTAAGGCTGTCAAGTTCAGGGTTATATATGGCATCATCATAAGGCACTATATCCTCATCAACCTCCCCTACTCCCTTCCATTTCGAAGTATCCAAAGGAACGAAATCGGTGGTATGCACGCCGTCCGCCCAGCTTACCGCCACGATTCCTGTGGTATATTCCAACGGGCGTTCGTTCATGGTCACCGTGAAATCATCGACATACGGATGCCCACCCTCACGTCTCAGCGGTTCCATAGTATTATATGGCGAGGCCGCTTCGAATGCCATCGTCACAGTCTTCTCTCCTCCCCTGTTAAGGAATTCATAGTAGACATCCACACGCGCGAAACCATCCTGACCCACCGTGATTGTCAGAATCTCTTTCGACACAGCTATGTCGGTCTCCGTAACAGGCACAAGGAAACTGCCGTTGGTGAAGAACACACCGTCATTGGCATAGCCGCCTGCCATGGCGAGGACGGCAAGCAACATTGTCATGATTCTTCTTTTCATACTGTTTCTTATATTAATGCAGACATTGTTAACAACACTCTCCTGTTGCAGACAGATCAGGAACTTGCCGGCATCGGCATGACTTCACGGCAACAGAGATTAATCACAGACCGTGTTCCGGCATTCAATATCTTCCGCAACTACATCAGCCATCTTCTTGCTTGCAACCTATCTTATGTAAAAAAAAATAGTATGAACCGAGTGTAACGGAGGCTTGCCTGCAATCATCGGGTGCAACTTATCTTTTGCAAAGATAGTCAATCTTTCCAAAAGACAATTATATGTCATGAAATTTTATCATTTATTTAATTCTCAGAACAATAAGGAACCCATTTGTGAAAGGTTACTTTTTCCATGACAAAAGATAACCTTTTACCATACGAAACGTTACCTTTCGCAGTGTAAAAGATTACCCTTGACTTTAGCGATCGGAATCGCCATGAAGCGTTATGATAATCACTGTTTACTCATTGCGCACGGAAATGACAGATTATCTGCCGCCACTTTCCGGCATCGCATGCCAAGGACTGACGGCACCCCGCTCCCATCACTTGACGAAACCCTTAAGGAATCAGGACACCAGGCCCTGACCGCAGCACAACGGTATATAATCAAATGTAAACTTTTTCTATAAGCTATACGGATTAAAAAGAGTTGAGACGGCGCAGCTGTCAGAAGTATTGGTTATAATGCGGATTATGGAAGGTGTCCGTTCCCGTATCCCTGTCCTCATTAATCTCTATTTTGTTCTCACGAGCCAGCCAGCCGATGGCGGCATTCAACTTGCTGTCGGACAGACCACTCTCTTCTTGCAGTTGGCTGTAGCTCCAATTGTTGTTGTCGCTCAGCAGGTTCCATATTGTACCTGCATTTGTTCCGATTTCATGCATTGTCATAAGCACATTGGATTTTAAGGTTAATACTCCGCATTCCTTCTGTTGAATGCCCATGATGCAAATTTACAAAAAAAATATTCTATTTTCCATGAAAGGAGTTGCTTACAGTACTGTTTTTTGTGCTTTTTTAACGAATAAAATTGTAAAAACAACAGTCATTCCGTACTGAAAAACAGCAAATTAGCAAGAAGAACAGGAACAAGCCGGGAACATTTTCATACGTAGTGAACAAGACTGAGACGGCGCTTGTTTTCCGAAAGCCTGATAAGTTTTTAGGAATTGATTCCAAAATTATCATAAGATTTTAGGATTTCAGCACCAACCCGGGCATCTCCTGTCAAGAAGACTCGTGCGTATCAATAAATTATATGTGCAGAGTCGACTGACGGTTGTTTTAGGGTTTGCTTGCCAATTATCGGCTTATTGTTTTGCAATATAATATAAAATTGTGTATCTTTGCAAAGGATAAGCTGCAATTGACAAATCAAAAAGCACAGTCTTGCCAATACAGGGAAAAAACAGAAATATTATGAGCATCAACAGAAGTAACACGCCTCGGAAGGCTGTAATCACGGGAGCCACTTCGGGCATAGGCAGGGAAGTGGCAAAGGTTTTGGCATCACAAGGTTGGGAAATTGCCGTTGCCGGACGGCGGGAAGAGCGTCTGGTAGAATTGCAGAAGGAACTTCCGCATGTCGTGGCAATAAAGAGAATAGATGTCACTGACAAGGATGCGCCGCAGAAACTGGAGGAACTTATCCTTGAACTGGGAGGCATGGACCTTTACTTCCACAGTTCGGGCATAGGATACCAGAATGTGGATCTTGACGTAGAAAAAGAGATGGCAACCGTGGCGACCAACGGCATGGGATTCACACGCATGGTGACAGCGGCTTTCCACTATTTCTCCGCCCATCCCGGGCAAAAGGGGCATATCGCCGTGATAAGCAGCATAGCAGGCACAAAAGGGCTTGGTGCTTCCCCGGCATACTCCTCCACGAAGCGGTTCCAGAGCCATTATATGGAATGTCTCGCACAGCTGGCGCATATCCGCGGACTTGACATTGCCTTCACCGACATACGGCCGGGATTCGTCACCACGGAACTGATACAGGACTGCAATTACCCGATGAACATGGATGCGGCGTATGTGGCACGAAAAATCGTATCGGGCATCAACCGAAAGAAGTATGTCCTGACCATAGACTGGCGCTACCGCATCATTGTAGCCTTCTGGCGGCTTGTACCGGGATGGCTGTGGAGAAGGATGAAGATAAAAAGCTGAAAAGCGACAGCTTCTGATTTCAAGGTCATCCGTCCGAAAAACTGTTTCCCGCCGGAGAGCTGCGATGCCAGGCAGATAAATAACTGTTGAAATCATTTATAATGGAATATTTTCTTATTAAAAATAATTTCCGGCAGTTACTTAAAGAAAATTAAACAGATTTTTATTTGTCTTTGTCGTCACTTAATTGTACCTTTGCAGAAAATTATCAAACTATGGAACAAATCTATAACAAGGAGGAACAGATACTGATACGGATTACAGGTCAGGACCGCCCCGGACTCACTGCGTCGGTAATGGGAATATTGGCAAAATACGGTGCTCAGGTCCTTGACATCGGACAGGCTGACATCCACAGCACACTGTCACTCGGAATACTTATCAGGGCGGAAGAACGGCTTTCGGGACAGGTAATGAAGGAACTGCTCTTCAAGGCAACGGAACTTAACGTGAACATCAGGTTCTCACCTGTCACCGATGAAGAATACGAAGACTGGGTCAGCGGACAGGGAAAGAACCGGTACATCCTTACACTTGTAGGACGTAAGCTCACTGCACGGCAGATAGAGGCGGCGGCAAAGGTCATTGCCGGACAGGGGCTGAACATCGACTCCATACTGCGCCTTTCGGGACGTGTAAGCATGAAAGCTCCATGCAAGAACTCCCGGGCATGCATAGAATTCTCGCTCCGCGGAACTCCGGGTGACCGTTCTGCCATGCAAGGAGAGCTGATGCGGCTTTCTGCCGACATGGAGATTGACTTCTCCTTCCAGCATGATGACATGTACCGACGGATGCGCCGACTTATATGCTTTGACATGGACTCCACACTCATACAGACGGAATGTATCGACGAACTTGCGATGCGTGCAGGAGTGGGCGGCAAGGTGAAGGAAATCACCGAGCGTGCCATGCGCGGCGAAATAGACTTCAAGGAGAGTTTCACTGAGCGGGTGGCACTGCTTAAAGGACTTGACGCATCGGTCATGCAGGACATTGCCGAGCACCTGCCCATCACGGAAGGTGTCGACCGCCTGATGTCTGTCCTGAAACGGTGCGGATACAAGATCGCCATCCTCAGCGGCGGTTTCACCTTCTTCGGCGAATACCTGCAACGGCGTTACGGCATTGACTATGTCTATGCTAACGAACTGGAGATCGGCGACGACGGAAAACTCACGGGACGCTATCTCGGCGAGATTGTCGACGGTCACCGCAAAGCGGAACTCCTGCGCCTCATAGCACAGGTGGAGAAGGTGAACATTGCACAGACCATTGCCGTGGGCGACGGTGCCAACGACCTGCCCATGCTCAGCGAGGCCGGTCTCGGCATTGCTTTCCATGCGAAGCCGCGTGTCGTGGCAAACGCAAAGCAGAGCATCAATACCATCGGCATTGACGGTGTGCTCTATTTCCTCGGCTTTAAGGACAGCTATCTGGGCGAACAGGGAATGATGGCGTAGGCTTCACCATTGATTTAAGAACCCGCTTAACTGTTTCTCTCATAATTGCAGAATCTAAACAAGTCTCATCAGCATCATGGGAAAGAGCACACGTGGCATCAGCTCCACAAACCTGTTGCAGGAGACGGCAGAGGGGAAGTCGGAGGCAAGTGGCATGGCAATAAACAGGACTTATCCCGTCTTGGCAAATGACATGAAATTCAATTTGAAATATGTAATAGTAGTTTTTTAGTGAAGAACTGCCCACTGAATGGTTTATCTATTATAAATTTATGAGACACAGATATTTATTCGTTTTTCTATGCTCCATCCTTCTTTTAACGGTTTCGTCTTGCGGGAAAGATTCAGAGCCTATAGTGGATGATACAGCCTCCGTGGAGACAAAGGATCTCAGAGAGCTGTATGCCGGAAAGGTTCAGGGCAGCTGGATGTCTGTTTTGGAAGCGGAACTGACATATCTGGAGCAGCGCTACACTTTCGGTGGTGACGGCAGAGTGGATGGGCACGTCATGCTGAAGTCACGAAAGAGAGTTATGGTGGAAGGCGAAAGCTTACTTACAGACTGGGAGACTGTCGTTGATGACGATGTCACCGGAACCTGGGACCTGCGCTATATGTCATCCGTGCAGAAGAATGTCCTGTATCTGAAGATGAATTCCGAATTTGCATATAATAGCATTATAGAATTTATCGGTGTGAGCGACTCTTTCCTTGAAATCACATCTCCTGTCTTTACAAACAAGATTGTCAGGATGCAGCGTGTCACTGAGTAGCCAACAGAATGTTTCTCATAATATTTTCACATAATGCCGTCCTCCATTTGATGGAGGACGGCATTATTCTTTCTGGACAGCAAAAAGGCATATCAAATATTTCGTGTGACCATTGATTGATTTCCGATAAAAAACTGTATTTCAAACAAACATTGAATTGACAAATGCCGGTCAAGAAGAATGGCAAACAGGGCATGGAGACAATTCCGGAGTCATCAGGGCAGGCACCATGGCCTTTTATAAATTTAAGCTCCCGCACCATGGTACACAACTTTGTGGTCCACAAAGTTGTGTACCATGGTTTTTTTTTGTATCTTTGTACCGTCAAACAAAATAATATCACAAAAAGCATGAGTAAAGTTTTTGTCTACGGGATGTCGGTAGAAGGAGATAATTTCACTGACAGGAAAAAAGAAACGGCTCGTTTGAAACTGAATTTCGAGAACGGAATCAATACCATATTGATTTCACCACGCCGTATGGGGAAGACCTCCGTTGTAAGGAAAGCCATTGCAGGCATGGCCGGCAATAATGATGTGATGACTGTATATATGGATATTTACGATTGCAGGAGTGAATATGATTTTTACAACAAGTTTGCCGCAAGTGTCATACAGCAGACTGCCGGGCACGTTGAGCAGTGGATTGAAAATGCACGGGACTTTCTGTCACGCCTGTCACCGAAAATATCGTTCAGCACAGACCCCATGAATGAATATTCAATATCTTTAGGAATCACCCCCGCAACACACAAGCCTGAAGAGATACTGAACTTACCTGAAGTTATCGCACGGGAAAAAAACAAAAGTATCGTTATATGCATTGACGAATTCCAACAGATTGGGGAGATGACTGACTCGCCAAGTATCCAGAAGCGGCTGCGCGGCGTATGGCAGCATCAGCAAAACTGCTCCTACTGTCTTTTCGGCAGCAAGAAGCATCTGATGACAAACCTGTTTCAGAACAGGCGCATGCCGTTCTACTTGTTCGGAGAGACAATGATCCTTGAACGTATTCCGAAAGACGACTGGATTGACTACATAAAAAAGCGCTTTGAGAGCAGAGGCAAAAGTATCAGCACTGCATTATGTGAAAGAATCTGTGACACAACAGAAAACTACTCTTCCTATGTACAGCAATTAGCATGGAATGTGTTTGCAGAGACGGAGGAGACCGCCACAGAACAGAATTTTACAGACGGCAAGGATGCGCTGATAGCACAGTGCAGCGCTTTCTGCCGGCAAACCATACAAGGGCTGAGCACATTCCAGCTGAATTTCATGAGGGCAGTGCTGGCCGGTGTACATTCCGGTTTTGGCGGCAAGAAAATTATAGAAGAGTACAATCTCGGCAGTAAATCCAATGTGTCAAGAATACAGAATACGCTAATTGAGAAGGAGATTATTGAAAAACGCAGCGAAGGACTGTTCTTTGCCGACCCGATATTTGCAATCTGGTTTGGCAGGGAGTCAAATGCAGGGAGACATGGATGAGGATGTAGAGGATAATACCGATGCCTATAGCGCTGATTCCCGTCATTAAGCGTACAGAAATCCCGGGCCGCAATTGCAGTCCGGGATTCTTTATGCTTATATATTTATATGCAAGTAACTGTCGTAAATTAGTTTCTAGTGAAAAAACAACTGTATTTTCAATAAGAAAATACTATATTATAAAATAATTTTCCATAGTTACTTATATTGTCATGAAACTGCCGTACATTGTTCTGCCAAGGCGAACGACGGCCGGCAGTTAGAGTTACAGAATGTCAATTACAGGAACAACGTCCTTGTCGTTGTATTCAAGGTTTTCACCCGCCATGCCCCATATGAAGGTATAGTAGTATGTACCTGCGGCAGCGTGGATTGACCATTCAGGCGACATGATTGCCTGTTCGTTGTGAAGCCATACGTTACGTGACTCCTGTGGCTCGCCCATGACATGGTCGATGGTCTGTCCCTCTGGAAGATTGAAGTAGTAATAAGCCTCGATACGGCGGCCATGGGTGTGAGGAGGCATTGTGTTCCACACGGCACCCGGCTCAAGCTGTGTGAGACCCATCTGGAGCTGGCAAGGACCTTCCTCCAGTGCGTCACGGACGATGAGCTTGTATATTGTGCGTGCGTTAGCCTCTTCCTTGGTACCGACAGGTCCCCAGACTGCGGCTTTCAGAGAGCCTTTGCGGCCGTCAAGGGTAACCCACTGAGTCTTGTAGTGCTTGTGCGCTGTGGCTGAGTTTATATAGAACTTTGCCGGGTTCTTCGGGTCTTTGGAGCGGAATACTACTTCTTTGTTGCAGTCTATCCAATTGCCTTTCTTGTCCTGCATGTGGCCACGGCCTACATAGAGGGCTTCCTTAGGACTGAGTACATACTCCTTGCCGTCGACGAGGACGGAGCCGGTGCCCTGTCCGCAGTTGATGATGCCCATCTCACGGTTGTGGAGAAAATACGGATCCTTGATGGTAGAGTCCACTGTGAGTCCGAGGGCTGTGAAGTTCTCGAGTTTGAGGTCTTTTGTCACAGGCATGGCACCGCCGAAGATGAAGCGGTCATACTGTGAGTAGGTAAGGTTAATTTCATCGGCAGCCATGACTTTCTCCATGACAAAACGCTCGCGGAGGGTCTTGGTGTCATAGTGCTTGACGTCCTCAGGATGGCAAGCTGTCTGGAAGTAAACATTCTGCTGTGCAGAAGCGCCGAGAGCCATGATGGCAATGGCAGCTGTCAAAAGAGTCTTTTTCATGTTTTGCTTTGAGTTAGTATTATTCACTTTTTCTTGTTTATACGTGTATAGTTCCATGCAATGAGGGCGAGAGTGAGAGCTGTAAGGACGGCTGCACCGATATAGCCAAGGAACTTGTTGCAGGCGTAGATAAGCATTGACAGCGGACTTGAAGCGAAGTCAAGTGCCCCTGCCTGGAAGCCTTCCGGCACTGCTACGGACGCATCCTCAGGATGAGCCATGGCAACGGAATGGGCTGCGGAAGTGAAGTCTCCTGCCATCCATGTCACGAAATAGAGACCTATGCCTACGACAACAAGACCTACGATGAATGAACGGAGGACATTGCCGTTGGTATATGGGAGAATCATCACGAACACATAGAACATTCCGGCGAGGGATGCAAGAGGAAGGAACTGATTGCCAGGGAGAACAACAGCTAGCACAAGGGTCACAGGGATGAGAAGGAGTGAGACTACGAGGGTTGTCGGATGGCCTATGACAAGAGCAGGCGACATACCTATATAGAGTTCCTTATCGGCTCCGAACTTCTTTGCTATAAGCTCACGTGTAGCATCGGAGATCGGTTTCAGGCCCTCTATGAAGAGGGATGTTATACGTGGGATAAGTTCCATCACGGCTCCCATCTTGATTCCGAGTCCGAGAGTTGCAGGAATATTGTCAACGACCTCGTTCCAGTCTTTGCAGGCAAGGCAGCCTATGATGATTCCTATTATCACACCAAGGAAGAGCGGTTCACCGAAGAGTCCGAACTTTTTCTTCATGCCTTCTGAGTCAATGTTCACTTTGTTGATACCCGGAACATGGTCAAGCCCCTTGTTGATTACCACAGCAAAAGGCATGAAGCCCTGGCAGAATGGCTGGGGAATGGAGATTCCTTCCATACCCGGGTAGAACTTCTGGAATTTCTTTGCCGTAATGTCTGCAAGGACAAGGGTTATGATGTAACATATAATTGCTGCGAAGAATCCCCATGCAATTGAGTCCGTCATAAAATATACCACCGCACCGATAAAAGCGAAGTGCCAGTAATTCCACAGGTCAATGTTTACGGTGCGAGTACATCCGAGAAGGAGGAGCACAAGGTTGACACCGAGACATACAGGAATGATGAACGAGCCTACGAGAGTATTGTAAGCCACGGATGCCGCAGCAGGCCAGCCCATATCGAACACCTGAAGTTCAAGGCCATAGATTTCCACCACCTTGCCGAGGGCAGGACCAAGACTGGAGGTGAGGAGGGCGGTGATGACGGAAAGACCTACAAAACCGACTCCGACATAAAGGCCGCTTTTCAGTGCCTTGGAGAACTTGATACCGATACATACGCCAAGAATAGTGAAGATAACAGGCATCATCACTGCTGCGCCAAGACCGATAATGTAAGAGAATACTGATTCCATAAAAAAGATATGTTTGATTTTAGTTATGTGCAAATGTGACACTTCCATGTCTCACAGCATGCGGAAACACATGAAACACTTGCATGGATGATATTATTTTATCTCGATTCTCACAGGGTTGTCAAGCTGCTTTCTCCAGTCTTTCAGATGGGAGAACCACTCATCCTTGCCTGAGAAACCGAAAGACTCCATGTCACAGGTGACGGTGAACCAATAATGGAGACTGTCTGTCTGTGTTCCGCAGACTTCGACATACGCCTGATTAGGAATCTTTGGTGCCGGTGTGGCATCCTTGTCCGTAAAATGGCTGTCACTCTTATAATAAGGACTTGGAACGAAGATTCCGAGGCCTACAGTGTGAGTGTCATAGACTTTAGGATTATTACCTGCACACGCCGTTCCCCAGCAGCCGCGGAGACCGGCTTTATCCGTAAATTCTTCCGAGCCTTCAACGATGTCGACAATGCCTGTGGAGAGCGGTATGTCTGCCACTGTGCGTGAGAACTTGACATCAGCCTGCACATCACGGTGACCGGCATAGATGGTGTATGTCGTGGTTATGTCAACCGGCTTGCATCCTTCGTAAGGAAGCCACCCTTTATTGGTTATGGCAATTATCGTACGTACCGGGCCTGTAGTGACAACGGTATAGGTGCGTGTGCGGACATTCTGGAACATCACGGCATTCTTGCCGTCCCATCCGTAAAGGGCACCACATCCATAGGTGGTTCCTGTATAAAGGACATCATCACCATAACCCGTAGCCTTCTGCTCTTTGGAAGGATAGAAGTTGGTCTCTGCTATCTCACAGCGCATGAGCTTATGCCCATAATAGTCTATGGACTGACGGTAGTCGCCATAAATGCGGAAACCGGCCATGTCGCTTTCCAAGACCGGACCGTGGGGGAAAATGTACTGATATGTATTGCTTGTTCCGGGACAGGTTATGGACTTCACAGGCATGTGCTGTGGCTTTGCGGCAGACTTGTTGCGGTCTCTTATTGCCATGGCACCGTATGTCTTAGTCTCATACTTGCGAGGTTCTCCTTCTGTGGAAAGAGTAACCATGGCTGTCAGTTTTTCTTTCCTCTTCATATCAGTTACAAAGGAAAGTTCGTCAAACAGCCCGTCATCGTCAAGATCGTCAAGCTGGCAAGGTATTTCCTTGCCGGCAATCGTGACAAGGGCAGAACGTATGTCGCCCGAAACAGGGACAACAACAGGAACGGACTTGCACTCCGTGGAGAGAGGATTGGCAAGACGGACGGTCAGTTGCCTGTCCGATGCAACCGAGAGAGTTGCAACGAGCATTGATATGATTGTTGTAAATAGTCTGTTCATAGTCTTATCAAGATTTTCCATCCAAAGATTTTTCTATAATTGTCCGACAAATACGCAATGCCTATGGGAAAAGGAATTGGAATTCCTGAAACAGGAAAATCGGTCAATATAAATAAAAAAGTGGCAAGCGACGAGCCTTGTCACGACTCGCCACCTACCACTTTTATGTCATTCTGATTATCGCTCTACGATATCACTGTCAACAAAATCAAGCACATTGCGCTTATTTGCCTGCATACGCTCATACTCTTCCTTGCTGCCGACAACAATCTTGTCGAACTCGCGCAGACCTGTACCGGCAGGAATGAGGTGACCGGAAATAACATTCTCCTTCATACCTACAAGGTAATCAGACTTGCCACGGATAGCTGCCTCGTTAAGAACCTTTGTGGTCTCCTGGAAGGATGCTGCAGACATGAAGGACTTGGTTCCGAGAGCCGCACGTGTGATACCCTGAAGAATCTGGGTTGATGTCGCAGGGATTGCCTCACGAACCTGTACAAGACGCATGTCACGGCGCTTGAGACTGGAATTCTCATCACGCAGACGGCGGGCTGTGACAATCTGGCCTTTCTTGAGATTCTCGGAATCACCGGCATCAACGACAACCTTCTTGCCCCATATACGGTCATTCTCCTCACGGAAGTCAAGCTTGTCGACAAGCTCCTGCTCAAGGAAGTTTGTATCACCAGGCTCATCAATACGTACCTTGCGCATCATCTGACGCACGATGATTTCAAAGTGCTTCTCATTGATTTTCACGCCCTGCAGGCGGTAGACACCCTGTACCTCATTGACGATATACTCCTGAACTGCGGTAGGACCCTTGATGGCAAGGATGTCACCAGGAGTGATGACACCGTCAGAAAGTGGTGTACCGGCACGTACGGCATCGTGCTCCTGAACAAGAATCTGCTTGGACTGCGAAATCATGTACTTTCGCTGGTCACCGGTCTTTGACGTAACAATTACCTCACGGTTACCACGGCGTATCTTACCCATAGTGACCTCACCGTCAATTTCCGAAACGACAGCAGGATTGGACGGGTTGCGCGCCTCAAAGAGTTCTGTCACTCGCGGAAGACCACCGGTAATATCGCCGACCTTGGCTACACTACGCGGAATTTTGACGAGGGTTGTACCTGTCGCAATCTTCTGGCCGTCCTCAACGACAACGTGGCCGTCACGAGGGAAGTAGTAAGTGCCGAGAACCTCGCCGTTCTTTCCTATCACATCGCATGTAGGAACCTGGTTGCGGTCCTTGGAGTCAATGATAATCTTCTCGGTAAGACCTGTAGTATCATCAGTCTCGGCACGGAACGTCTTGCCCTCAATGACATCATTGAAGCGAAGAGTACCTGCATACTCGGAAACGATCACGGCATTGAACGGGTCCCAACGTGCGATGATATCGCCCTTATTGAGGACATCACCATTCTTATAGTAGAGTGAAGAACCGTATGGCACGTTCTGGCTTGAAAGTGCAATATTGGTGTTAGGATCTACGAAGCGGACTTCGGCAAGGCGTGACACAACCATCTGACAGTCAATATCCTCTCCGTCATTCTCCTCACGGAACGGAACCGTGCGGAGCTCGTCGAACTCAATACGCACATTGCCCTTTGCAACGATTGTTGCATTGGCAGCGGCATTACCTGCGACACCACCTGCGTGGAATGTACGGAGAGTAAGCTGTGTTCCAGGCTCACCGATAGCCTGTGCGGCGATGACACCGACGGCCTCGCCCTTCTGCACCATCTTTGCTGTGGCAAGGTTACGGCCATAGCACTTCTTACATACGCCTGACTTGGACTCACAAGTGAGCACAGAACGTATCTCCACGGACTCAACATCAGCTTCCTCTATGGCCTTGGCACGTGCTTCTGTAATCTCTTCTCCGGCAGGACATAGTACCTTGCCAGTATGAGGGTCAAGGACATCATGTACTGACACACGGCCAAGGATACGGCTTGAGAGGGATGCAATGATCTCATCACCACTCTTCAAAGCTGTACAGTTGAGACCACGTAACGTACCACAGTCTTCCTCATTAATGATGACATCATGGGAAACATCCACAAGACGACGGGTAAGATAACCGGCATCGGCTGTCTTCATGGCGGTGTCGGCAAGACCCTTACGGGCACCGTGTGACGCAATAAAGTACTCCAGCACAGACATGCCCTCCTTGAAGTTGGAAAGGATCGGGTTCTCAATGGTTGCACGATCATCGGCACCGGCCTTCTGAGGCTTAGCCATAAGACCGCGGATACCGGACAGCTGCTTAATCTGATCCTTAGAACCACGGGCACCGGAGTCAAGCATCATATATACGGCATTGAAACCTTGGTCAGCCTCAGTCATTTCCTTCATGAGAATATCACCGATGTCATTGTTGACATGTGTCCAGGTATTGATGACCTGATTGTAACGGTCCTGATCGGTGATGAAGCCCATCTCGTAGTTCATCTGTATATCCTTGACAGCCTCGTTACCCTTGCGGATGATTTCTTCCTTCTCAGGTGGTATAATGATATCGTCAAGGTTGAATGACAGACCTGCCTGATATGCCATACGGTAGCCGAGGTTCTTTATACCGTCAAGGAACTCGCATGCCTTGGCAAAACCAACTTCCTTGATGACATCGGCGATGATGTCACGGAGAGAGCCCTTGGAAATGACACTGTTAACGTAGCCCATCTCGTCCGGTATCATCTCATTTACTATGACACGGCCGACAGATGTTTCCACTGTGCGGCGTACCTTCTTGCCTTCAACAACATCATTGACAACAACCTTTACCTGGGCATGAAGGTCAAGACGCTTCTCGTTATAAGCAATGATAGCTTCTTCCGGGCCATAGAATGACAGACCTTCACCTTTTGCTCCCGGACGAATCTTTGTAATATAGTAAAGACCGAGAACCATATCCTGTGACGGCACTGTGATAGGAGCGCCGTTTGCCGGATTAAGGATATTATGGCTCTGAAGCATCAATATCTGAGCCTCCAGCACAGCCTCGTTGGAAAGAGGGAGATGGACTGCCATCTGGTCACCATCGAAATCGGCATTGAACGCTGTACAAGCCAGCGGATGGAGCTGGATAGCCTTGCCCTCTATCATCTTAGGCTGAAAAGCCTGGATGCCCAGACGGTGAAGTGTCGGCGCACGGTTAAGGAGGACAGGGTGACCCTTCATTACATTCTCAAGTATATCAAAGATAACCGGTTCACGGCGGTCAACGATACGCTTTGCTGACTTAACTGTCTTGACAATACCACGCTCGATAAGCTTACGTATGATAAATGGCTTGTATAGCTCTGCAGCCATCAGTTTTGGAAGGCCGCATTCACCCATCTTCAATTCAGGACCAACGACAATTACCGAACGGGCAGAATAGTCAACACGCTTACCGAGGAGGTTCTGACGGAAACGTCCTGCCTTGCCTTTCAAGGAATCAGAGAGAGACTTGAGAGGACGGTTGCTCTCACTCTTTACGGCAGATGCCTTACGGCTGTTGTCAAAGAGTGAGTCCACAGCCTCCTGAAGCATACGCTTCTCATTGCGCAGGATAACCTCCGGTGCCTTTATCTCCATAAGTCTCTTCAGACGGTTATTACGGATAATGACACGACGGTAAAGGTCATTGAGGTCTGATGTGGCGAAACGTCCACCGTCAAGCGGCACAAGCGGACGGAGTTCCGGAGGTGTCACAGGAAGTATCTTCAGAATCATCCACTCAGGACGGTTGATATCCTTACTTGTACGGAAAGCTTCCACTACCTGCAGACGCTTCAGAGCCTCCGTCTTACGCTGCTGTGAAGAATCGCTGTTGGCACGGTCACGAAGTTCATATGACAAAGCATCAAGGTCAAGACGCTGCAAGAGGGCATAGACAGCCTCTGCACCCATCTTCACGATGAACTTGTTCGGATCATCATCAGGAAGGAGATCGTTTTCGTCAGCAAGGACTCCTGTCTCATAAAGATTTGTCAGTTCTTCCTCTGAAAGCAGGTCAAACTGGCGATATACATGCTCGTCTGTTCCACGTTCGTCTTCATCATCTCTTGGGCCAAGAACACCTGGCTGTATAACGACATATCTCTCATAATAAATTACTGCCTCAAGCTTCTTTGTAGGCATACCAAGGAGATAGCCCATCTTACTTGGGAGAGAACGGAAATACCAGATATGAGCAACAGGAACGACAAGCTCGATATGTCCGGAGCGCTCACGACGCACCTTCTTCTCTGTAACCTCAACACCACAACGGTCACAGACAATACCACGATAACGGATACGCTTATACTTTCCACAAGCGCATTCAAAGTCTTTTGTAGGACCGAATATACGCTCACAGAAAAGACCGTCACGCTCAGGCTTGTAGGTACGGTAGTTGATTGTTTCAGGCTTGGTAACCTCACCGAAAGAGTTCTCAAGGATTTCCTCGGGAGACGCTATACCGATGGTAATCTTGGTGAAATTATTCTTTATCTTGTTTTCTTTCTTGAAAGCCATAGTTTCTTATTGAAAGTTGTTAGTTGTAAGCCATATGCTATGCATTCCTGACTATTGTCCATGACATAGCAGATGGCCGTTAACCTTTTATTAATCGAGCTTAATGCTGAGACCGAGACCACGGAGCTCATGGAGAAGCACATTCAGAGACTCCGGTATACCAGGAGTTGGCATGTTGTCTCCCTTAACTATTGCCTCATAAGAGCGGCTACGTCCGGTTACATCATCAGACTTGACCGTGAGTATCTCCTGGAGAACATGTGATGCGCCGAATGCCTCAAGCGCCCAAACCTCCATTTCTCCGAATCGCTGACCACCGAACTGTGCCTTACCGCCGAGCGGCTGTTGCGTGATGAGAGAGTAAGGACCGATAGAACGGGCATGCATCTTATCCTCTACCATATGGCCAAGTTTGAGGAAGTATGTTATACCTACAGTTGCCGGCTGGTCAAACTTCTCACCAGTCTCACCATCATACAGATGGGTAGAACAATAACGCGGCAAACCTGCCTTGTCTGTCCATTCATTAAGGTCATCAAGTCTCGCTCCGTCGAAAATTGGTGTGGCAAATTTTACTCCAAGACGCTTTCCCGCAGCACCGAGTACAGCCTCAAATATCTGTCCGAGGTTCATACGTGAAGGCACACCCAGAGGGTTGAGGACAAGGTCTACCGGACGGCCATCCTCAAGGAACGGCATGTCTTCCTGACGAACGACCTTTGACACAATACCCTTATTTCCATGACGACCTGCAAGTTTATCACCTACGCCAATCTTACGTTTCTTGGCGATGTACACCTTTGCCATCTGGAGGATACCGGAAGGAAGTTCATCACCAATAGTGATGGCGAACTTACGACGCTTAAGCTCTGCGTCAAGAAGCTTGTACTTACGGATATAGTTCATGATAAGCTTCTGGATAAGCAGATTGATATGCTCGTCGTCTGTCCAGTCGTTAGACTGTATGCCGTCAAACTCAAGGTTTGCTATCGCTGTTGCAGTAAATTTACTGCCCTTGGTGATAATTTCGGCACCGGTATAATCCTTCACGCCCTGTGATGTCTTGCCATTGGTGAGAGTGAGAAGCTTGTCTATAAGAATTTCCTTAAGGTCATTGTTCTTAGCTTCATACTCAGCCTCGAGCTTCTGGAGCAACACCTTGTCCTGTTTCTTTGACTCACGTGTCTTTATTGCACGAGAGAAGAGCTTCTTGTCAATGACGACACCTGACAGCGACGGATTAGCTTTCAGAGACGAATCCTTTACATCACCGGCCTTATCACCGAAGATGGCACGGAGAAGTTTCTCCTCCGGTGAAGGATCGCTCTCTCCCTTAGGAGAAATCTTGCCTATCATGATGTCACCCGGCTCAACACGTGCACCAATGCGGATGATACCGTTATCATCAAGATCCTTTGTCGCCTCTTCCGATACATTAGGAATATCAGAAGTAAACTCTTCCACACCGCGCTTTGTCTCACGGACATCAAGCGTATACTCATCAACATGGACAGACGTGAGGACATCCTCGCGTACAATACGCTCATTAAGCACAATGGCATCCTCATAGTTATAACCTTTCCATGGCATGTACGCGACGAGCAGGTTACGGCCAAGTGCGAGTTCTCCGTTCTCTGTAGCATACCCCTCAGTAAGGATATCACCGGCCTTCACACGCTGTCCTTTCTCACAGATAGGACGGAGGTCAATGACCATATTCTGGTTTGTACGGCGGAACTTCGGAATACGGTATTCTTTCAGAGCCGGTTCGAAACTTACGAATTCCTCATCTTCTGTGCGGTCATATAGGATACGTATTGTCGTTGCGTCAACATATTCGATGACGCCTTCGCCCTCAGCGGTAATCATCGTACGTGAATCCTCGCAGACCTGTTTCTCAAGTCCGGTACCAACTATAGGTGCATCATTATGTATCAATGGCACAGCCTGACGCATCATGTTACATCCCATCAGCGCACGGTGGCCGTCATCATGCTCAAGGAATGGAATAAGACCGGCAGATACAGAAGCAATCTGCTGTGGAGCAACGTCCATCAGGTCAACCTGTGCAGGCGGAACTACCGGGAAGTCTGCATCCTGACGACATTTGACAACCTCACGTATAAAGGTGCCGTCATCATTCAGAGGTGCATTACCCTGACCGATAATGTGCTTTTCCTCTTCCTCTGCAGAAAGATATACCACATTCTCATTATCAAGGTCGACAATTCCATTATTAACCTTACGGTATGGAGTCTTGATGAAACCGAGGTCATTGATCTGTGCATACATACAGAGAGAAGAGATAAGACCGATGTTCGGACCTTCAGGACTCTCGATAGGACACAGACGGCCATAGTGGGTATAATGCACGTCACGCACCTCAAAGCCTGCACGTTCACGTGAAAGGCCTCCAGGACCAAGTGCAGAGAGACGACGCTTATGTGTCACCTCTGCAAGAGGGTTTGTCTGATCCATGAACTGTGACAGCGGGTTAGTTCCGAAGAACGAATTGATAACGCTTGCCATAGTCTTGGCATTGATGAGATCTGTAGGAGTGAACACCTCATTGTCACGGACATTCATACGTTCGCGTATAGTACGGCTCATACGGGCGAGACCAATGGCGAACTGATTCGCAAGCTGCTCCCCGACAATTTTTACACGACGGTTTGACAAATGGTCAATATCATCGACACTTGCCTGACTGTTGATAAGATTGATGAGGTACTTGATGATCTCCGTAATGTCTTCCTTGGTAAGAATACGGACATCAATATCTGTATCAAGGCCCAACTTCTTGTTTATGCGGTAACGGCCGACCTCGCCAAGGTCATAACGCTTATCCGAGAAGAACAGATTAAGAACAACTTCACGTGCAGAGGCTTCATCGGCAGGGTCTGCATTACGGAGCTGACGATATATATAATAGATTGCCTCTTTCTCAGAATTGGAACTGTCCTTCGCCAGGGTATTGAAAATGATAGAATACTTACTTGCATTCTCCTCATCCTTGGAGAGCAGGATGGTAGCGACACCACTGTCAAGAATATCCTCGACATTATCTTCTGAGACAACCGTACCACGCTCTATAATGACATCGTTGCGCTCAATGGAAACGACCTCGCCGGTATCTTCATCAGCATAGTCCTCATACCAGCTCTTCATGATATTGGCTGCAAGCGTACGCCCGATACAGTCCTTGAGATTTTTCTTATTAACCTTAACCTCCTCGGCAAGGTCAAATATCTGAAGAATATCTTTGTCCTTCTCAAAACCTATGGCACGGAGAAGAGTCGTGACAGGAAGCTTCTTCTTACGGTCGATGTAAGCATACATCACGTTATTGATATCTGTGGCGAACTCAATCCAAGAGCCCTTGAACGGAATAATACGCGCACTGTAAAGAACTGTACCATTGGCATGTATACCCTGGCCGAAGAATACGCCCGGAGAACGGTGGAGCTGAGCAACAACGACACGCTCGGCACCGTTAATAACAAACGTGCCGTTACTTGTCATATAAGGTATTGAGCCAAGGAACACATCCTGGATAAATGTGCCGAAATCCTCGTGATCAGGATCAGTGCAATACAGCTTCATCTTTGCCTTCAGAGGCACACAGTATGTCAAGCCGCGCTCAAGGCACTCCTCGATAGTATAACGTGGCGGATCAATATAATAGTCCAAGAACTCAAGAACGAAATTATTTCGTGTATCAGTAATAGGGAAGTTCTCTGCGAACACCTTATACAGGCCATCGTTCTTGCGCTCTTCAGGAGGAGTGTCAAGTTGCAGGAAGTCCTTGAAGGACTCGAGTTGCACATCGAGGAAATCCGGATATGGCATCGGATTCTTAACGCGGGCAAAATTTACTCTGTTATCAATAACTTTTGTAGCCATCTATCTAAATTTATTGTTAGGATGTCTATTATCACCTATGAGCCCACAAACATATCTTGTGGGAATTGGATTCCGTTTTTTCACTGATTCTCTTTACGGCTGCCAAATACCATCCGTATTTCTCATCTGTGCCGTAATGGCACATTCATAAAAGCATCTTCAGAAGATTCCCGGCACTGCCGGTACAGGAACCCTATAATCAGGGGTGTAGAGATAAAGAAAGGTTAAGACCCCTCTATTTGAGAGATCTTAACCAAATGTTTTATATCAAGGAAATCGGAAAGTTTTCCGGTTTCTGCTATTCAGTAAGTTCAGATTACTTCAGCTCTACCTTAGCACCAGACTCCTCGATAGCCTTCTTCAGGTTCTCAGCCTCAGCCTTAGCGAGACCCTCCTTCAGTGTTGAAGGTGCGCCGTCAACGAGATCCTTAGCCTCTTTCAGACCAAGACCACAAGCCTCCTTAACAGCCTTAACGACTGCGAGCTTTGCGCCGCCCACCTCAGCGAGGACAACATCAAATGAAGTCTTCTCCTCAGCTGCGTCAGCTGCTGCGCCAGCTGCCGGACCAGCAGCAACAGCTACAGCTGCTGCAGCAGGCTCAATACCATAAGTCTCCTTGAGCTCGTTAGCAAGCTCGTTTACTTCTGCAACAGTAAGGTTCACCAACTGTTCTGCAATTGCCTTAATATCTGCCATTTTCTTTGAATGTATTTAATTTATTAATAATCTTTATGAATTAATTGTCAGCAACACTTTCGGGCGTATCGCCAAGTCCCATATATCGGATGTATGTTCCGGATTATTATCCGCGCTCTTCGAGAGACTGAAGAAGACCGTGAATCTTGCCACCGGCAGAAGCCTGAAGTGCAGAGATGACATTCTTTGCAGGGCTCTGGAGAAGGGCAACGATGTCGCCGATAAGTTCGTTCTTGCTCTTGATGTTAGCGAGCTGCTCAAGTTTGTCTGCTCCTACGAAGAAAGATTCCTCAGCGTATGCAGATTTGAGAGCAGGGATACCTGCCTTCTTGTAATCCTTGAGCATCTTGCCAGGAACATTGGCAGTCTCTGTAAAGAGGATAGCCGTATTACCGACAAGAGAGTCATACAATGGAGAGTAATCAATGTCAGATGCCTCGAAAGCCTTGTGAAGAAGATTGTTCTTAACAACGACCATCTTAATCTGACTCTTGAAGCACTTGCGACGAAGGTCGCTTGTGGCACCTGCATTCAGACCTGTTACGTCAACGAGGTAGAAATGTGGATATGCCTTGAGCTTCTCACCGAGTTCAGCGATGACAGTATCTTTTACTTCTTTTTTCATTTTACAAAACTTTTAGAGTTTATTCAACTGATTTTGGATCAATCTTGATACCCTTACTCATTGTGCTTGAAATAAAGATACTCTTGATATAAGTTCCCTTTGCAGCTGCAGGCTTGAGCTTGATAATGGTCTGGATGAATTCCTTTGCATTCTCGAAGATCTTTTCAGCAGGGAAAGAGATCTTACCGATGGAAGCGTGGACGATACCGGTCTTATCAACCTTGAAGTCAATCTTACCAGCCTTTACATCCTTGACTGCCTTAGCGACGTCCATTGTGACGGTGCCGCTCTTTGGGTTTGGCATAAGTCCGCGAGGACCGAGTACACGGCCGAGAGGACCGACCTTACCCATACAAGAAGGCATGGTGATTATGACATCAATGTCAGTCCAACCATGCTTGATTTTCTCAACATACTCGTCAAGACCAACATAGTCAGCACCAGCCTCTTTGGCAGCAGCCTCCTGGTCAGGAGTACAGAGAGCGAGGACACGCACGGTCTTACCAGTTCCGTTAGGCAGTGTCACCACGCCACGAACCATCTGGTTAGCCTTACGAGGGTCAACGCCAAGACGCACATCAATATCCAGAGACGCATCGAACTTTGTTGTGGTGATTTCCTTCACCAGTTCTGAAGCCTCTTTCAGAGTGTAAGCCTTGCCCATCTCCACCTTGTCAGCAACAGCCTTTTGATTTTTTGTCAGTTTACTCATTTTTTCTGAAGTTTTTCGGTACAAGCGCCAAGCACAGAGACTTGGCTCCCGGAATTGTTAATTACTTAAGCAGGAAAGTCCCCCTTTACAGTGATACCCATACTACGTGCTGTACCCGCAACAAGACGCATTGCTGCCTCTACTGTGAAGCAGTTAAGGTCGGCGAGCTTATCCTCTGCTATCGCACGGATCTGGTCCCAAGTAACCTCAGCCACCTTTTTACGGTTAGGCTGGTCAGAACCACTCTTAACCTTAGCAATCTCCTTCAGCTGCACAGCAGCAGGAGAAGTCTTGATTACGAAATCAAATGACTTGTCAGCGTAGTAAGTGATAACAACCGGAAGAACCTTACCGGCCTTATCCTGAGTGCGGGCATTGAACTCCTTGCAGAATCCCATAATATTGATACCCTTCGAACCGAGGGCAGGACCTACGGGAGGTGAAGGATTCGCAGCGCCACCCTTAATCTGTAACTTGAGTGTTCCAGCAACTTCTTTAGCCATTTTGTTTGTAATTTAATTTATTATATATAAAAAGAGGTGTATGTACGTAACTACACACTACTCTTTTTCAACTTGCATAAAACCGAGTTCCAACGGAGTCTTACGTCCGAAGATCTTAACCATCACCTTAAGCTTATGCCTTTCGGCATTCACCTCTTCAATAATACCATTGAAGCCGCTGAAAGGACCGTCGATAACCTTTACTGTCTCGTTGACCTCGTAAGGGATGTCTGTTTCCTCTACAATTGTGGTCTCCTCGGCAGTTCCGAGCATACGGTTAATTTCAGACTGGCGTATAGGTGTCGGCGTATCCGTGCCTCCGAGGAAGCCGAGTACATTCGGCATAAATCGAATAAGAGAAGCCATGTCACCGGCAAGATTTGCTTCCAGAAACACATACCCTGGCAACGACACCTTTTCCTTCACCACTCGCTTACCGTTACGCACGGAAACATGTTTCTCAAGTGGAATCAACACTTGCGAAACATTTTTTGCGAGAAGTTCGTTATGCTTTTGCTCTGCTTCGAGATATTCCTTTACCTTAACCTCTTTGCCGCTTACAGCTTTGAGGACATACCAATTCATACCATTGTCAGCCATTTTGTTGAAAAAGAAATGATTAATTAGGGTAAACGGTAGTCATCACTAACTGGAACACAGTGTCCATCGCGAACACGACAAGTGCAATGACAAGGGAAGCAGACAATACTACCACTGCGCTATGTGTCAGCTGCTTGTATGATGGCCAAGTAGTTTTATGCGCAAGCTCATCGTAACAAGCCTTGCAATAATTTACTATCTTATTCATATTTATTTTAATTAGCACGGGAGGAAGGAATCGAACCCTCATTGACGGTTTTGGAGACCGCTTTCCTACCATTGAAAGACTCCCGTAGGTAGTTCCCGTCATAACGACGACGGGAACCATTATCTGATTTTATAGATTTCAGAACAATCTTGGTCCGAGCATTAATCCTCGTACACTTCAGTAATCTGGCCAGAACCCACTGTACGGCCACCCTCACGGATAGCGAAGCGGAGACCTGCGTTGAGAGCCACAGCATAGATAAGCTCAACATTAATCTCAACGTTATCACCAGGCATTACCATCTCCACACCTGCAGGAAGAGTGATCTCACCTGTACAGTCCATTGTACGGAGATAGAACTGTGGACGATACTTGTTTCCGAACGGAGTATGACGACCGCCCTCTTCCTTCTTCAGAACGTAGATAGAAGCCTTGAACTTCTTGAAAGGCTTAATCTGTCCAGGATGGCAGAGAACCATACCACGCTTGATTTCCTTCTTGTCAATACCACGGAGAAGGAGACCTACATTGTCACCGGCCTGACCCTCATCGAGAAGCTTGCGGAACATCTCAACACCTGTAACAACAGACTTCTTGTCCTCACCAAGACCGAGAAGCTCAACCTCATCACCAACATGGATACGTCCAGTCTCAATACGGCCGGTAGCAACAGTACCACGACCAGTAATAGAGAAGACATCCTCAACCGGCATAAGGAATGGTTTGTCAAGGTCACGCGGAGGATCCTGGATCCATGTATCACAAGCATTCATAAGCTCCATAACCTTCTCCTCCCACTTCTCAACGCCGTTGAGAGCACCAAGAGCAGAACCACGGATGATAGGAGTATTATCACCATCGAACTCATACTGATCAAGAAGCTCACGCATCTCCATCTCAACAAGCTCAAGCATCTCCTCATCGTCAACCATATCACACTTGTTCAGGAACACAACAAGGCGAGGCACATTCACCTGGCGTGCGAGAAGCACGTGCTCACGTGTCTGAGGCATAGGACCATCAGTAGCAGCAACTACGATAATCGCACCGTCCATCTGAGCAGCACCAGTTACCATGTTCTTGACATAGTCAGCGTGTCCAGGACAGTCAACGTGTGCATAGTGACGGTTTTCTGTCTGATACTCAACGTGTGCAGTGTTAATAGTGATACCGCGCTCTTTCTCCTCAGGAGCGTTATCAATCTGATCGAAAGACTTAAGCTCGGAAAGGCCCTTCTTTGCAAGTACAGTTGTAATAGCAGCGGTCAGAGTTGTCTTACCATGGTCAACGTGACCAATGGTACCAATGTTAACGTGAGTTTTATCACGCTGGAAAGTCTCTTTTGCCATTGTTTTTCTAATTTTATAATGTTAAGTAATATTCCATATAACGCAAGAATCCCTTCCAGAGACGTTTCCGCCTATTGGAAGAGAGCTGTATCTGAGAGTTGAACTCAGGACCTCTTCCTTACCAAGGAAGTGCTCTACCACTGAGCTAATACAGCATTTTCATTTTTGCGTATTGGAGCGGAAGACGGGGCTCAAACCCGCGACCCCCAGCTTGGAAGGCTAGTGCTCTATCAACTGAGCTACTTCCGCATTATCTTTGGTAGAGGCGTTTTCTTGCTAAAAAACGTGGAAGAAAGAAGTTCTTGTCCGCGTTTCAGAAAGTGGGTGGTGATGGATTCGAACCACCGAAGGTAAAAACCAGCAGATTTACAGTCTGCCCCATTTGGCCACTCTGGTAACCACCCTTGCTTTCGAGCCTCTTGTCGGATTCGAACCAACGACCCCGAGATTACAAATCACGTGCTCTG